>NZ_KL647136.1:18735-182840 GCF_000725805.1 Streptomyces xanthophaeus
GGCGCAGTTCGCGGCGTTCAACAACATCGTTTCCCGTGAGAGCGGCTGGAACCACACCGCCACGAACTCCTCCTCGGGCGCGTACGGCCTGGTCCAGGCGCTGCCGGCCTCGAAGATGGCTTCGGCGGGCTCGGACTGGAAGACCAACCCGGCCACCCAGATCAAGTGGGGCCTGGACTACATGAACTCCCGCTACGGCAGCCCCGTCGGCGCCTGGGACTTCTGGCAGTCCGGCTCGGTATCCCGTGGCAGCAGACGCCGCACCAGCACCACCCGTCACTGCGCCCGCGCCAGCGGTAGAAGCAGTACGCATGCGAAGGCCCCGGTGGCCGGCCTCCCCAGGTCCGGCCCCCGGGGCCTTCGGCTTCCCATCCCACTGGGTTCGGTGTGCGCCGCCCCTACGGGGTCACAGGCGCTGGATGATCGTCCCGGTCGCCAGTGCGCCACCCGCGCACATGGTGATCAGGGCGAACTCCTTGTCGCGGCGTTCCAGCTCGTGCAGCGCGGTGGTGATCAGCCGGGCGCCGGTGGCGCCGACGGGGTGACCCAGCGCGATGCCGCCGCCGTTCACGTTGACCTTCTCCAGGTCCTGGTCGAAGACCTGGGCCCAGCTGAGGACCACGGAGGCGAAGGCCTCGTTGATCTCCACGAGGTCGATGTCCTTCAGCGACATCCCGGCCTTGCCGAGCACGGCCCGCGTCGCGTCGATCGGCCCGTCCAGGTGGTAGTGGGGGTCGGCGCCGACCAGGGTCTGGGCGACGATCCGGGCGCGCGGCCTGAGCTTGAGGGCCCGCGCCATCTTGCGCGAGGCCCACATCACGGCGGCGGCCCCGTCGGATATCTGCGAGGAGTTCCCGGCGGTGTGCACGGCCGTCGGCATGACCGGCTTGAGCCGGGCCAGCGCCTCCATGGAGGTGTCGCGCAGCCCCTCGTCCCGGTCGACCAGGCGCCACATCCCCTGCCCCGCGGCCTGCTCCTCCTCGGTGGTGGGGACCTGCACGGCGAAGGTCTCCCGCTTGAACCGCTCCTCGGCCCAGGCGGCCGCGGCCCTCTCCTGGGAGAGCAGGCCGAGCCGGTCCACGTCCTCGCGGGACAGGCCGCGGTGGCGGGCGATCCGCTCGGCGGCCTCGAACTGGTTCGGGAGGTCGACGTTCCACTCGTCCGGGAACGGCTTGCCCGGGCCGTGCTTGGACCCGGAGCCCAGCGGCACGCGGCTCATGGCCTCGACGCCGCATGCGATGCCGATGTCCATGACGCCGCCGGAGATCATGTTGGCGACCATGTGGTTGGCCTGCTGGGAGCTGCCGCACTGACAGTCCACGGTCGTGGCGGCCGTCTCGTACGGGAGCCCCATGGCGAGCCAGGCGTTGCGGGCGGGGTTCATCGACTGCTCGCCGGCGTGGGTGACGGTGCCGCCGACGATCTGCTCGACGCAGTCGGGCTGGATTCCGGTCCGGGCGAGCAGTTCGCGGTAGGTCTCGCCGAGCAGGTAAGCGGGATGGAGGTTGGCGAGCGCGCCCCCGCGCTTGCCGATGGGGGTGCGTACGGCTTCGACGATGACGGGTTCCGCGGCCATGAGCTCGTCCTCTCCTGCACAGCGCCAGCGCGGCGGGCCGTCCCGGCGCCCCGCCCTGAACTAGTACGCGTTCTAGTTCTCCCCGCAGTCTTATGACCCGGAGCCCCGTCACGCAAGGGTCTTGCACGCGGCCTGCACGGATTCCACACGCAACAGTTGGTGCGCCGACCCTTGTCACTTCTAGAACTCGTTACTACCTTCAAGCCAACTTCTGATGGTCCGTCAGACTTTGGAGTTGCCCCGATGCCCTGTCCCGCGCTGCCCGACGGCTTCGACGCCACCGACCCCGACCTGCTCCAAAGCCGCGTCCCGCTCCCGGAGTTCGCTCAGCTGCGGCAGACGGCACCGGTGTGGTGGTGCCCGCAGCGGCGGGGCATCACCGGCTTCGACGACGAGGGCTACTGGGTCGTGACCCGGCACGCGGACGTCAAATACGTCTCCACGCACCCGGAACTGTTCTCCTCCACCACCAACACCGCGATCATCCGCTTCAACGAGCACATCCAGCGCGAACAGATAGATGCCCAGCGTCTGATCATGCTGAACATGGATCCGCCGGAGCACACCCGCGTCCGCCAGATCGTGCAGCGCGGCTTCACCCCACGGGCCATCCGCGGGCTGGAACAGGCCCTGCGGGACCGCGCCCTGAAGATCGTCGAGGAGGCCGTGGCGGCCTCGGCCGACGGCAGCTTCGACTTCGTCACCCAGGTGGCCTGCGAACTCCCGCTCCAGGCCATCGCCGAGCTGATCGGCGTACCGCAGGAGGACCGGTCGCGGATCTTCGACTGGTCGAACAAGATGATCGCCTACGACGACCCGGAGTACGCGATCACCGAGGAGGTCGGCGCCGAGGCGGCGATGGAGCTCATCGGCTACGCCATGAACCTGTCCGCCGAGCGCAAGGAGTGCCCGGCCAAGGACATCGTGACGCAGCTGGTGGCGGCCGAGGGCGAGGGGAACCTCGGCTCCGACGAGTTCGGCATGTTCGTCCTGCTGCTGGCCGTCGCGGGCAACGAGACGACGCGCAACGCGATCAGCCACGGCATGCACGCCTTCCTCACCCACCCCGAGCAGTGGGAGCTCTACAAGGCGACCCGGCCGGCCACGGCCGCGGAGGAGATCGTGCGCTGGGCCACCCCGGTGGTGTCCTTCCAGCGGACCGCCACCCAGGACACCGAGCTGGGCGGGCAGAAGATCAAGGCGGGCGACCGGGTGGGGATGTTCTACTCCTCCGCCAACCACGACCCCGAGGTCTTCCGCGACCCCGAGGTCTTCGACATCACCCGCGACCCGAACCCGCACCTGGGCTTCGGCGGCGGCGGTCCGCACTTCTGCCTCGGCAAATCCCTGGCGATCATGGAGATCGACCTGATCTTCAACGCGCTGGCCGACGCCCTGCCCGACCTGCGCCTGACCGGCGAGGACCCGCGGCGGCTGCGCGCGGCCTGGCTCAACGGGATCAAGGAACTGCGGGTCAGTCACGCCTGACCCGTGACCCAGGACGGCAGGGGCCCCTCTCCCACGCCCCGGCCCCTGCCGTCCACCGGCCCGCCCGCGCCCGTTCGAGTGGCGGCCCCGCCGGAACGGGGTGATCCTGACTGACAGCGACGATCCAGCCGAAGGGGCGCCGGGGCAGTGCTTGCCCCGGCGCCCCTTCGGCCCGTACGGGGGCTCGTAGCGGATCCGGCCGCCCTGCGCGGTGTACGGCCCGGTGTCAGACTGGACCCATGGCCACGGCAACGCTCAGCCCGTCCTTCCGGGGGCGGCTCGTGCGGCCCGGGGACCCCGAGTACGACGCGGACCGGCGGGTCTGGAACGGATCCGTAGACCGTTCCCCCGCCCTCATCGCGCACTGCGCGGGCGTCGCGGACGTCATCGACGCCGTGCGCTTCGCCGCCGCTTCCGGGCTCCCCCTCGCGGTCCGCTCCGGCGGGCACAGCTTCCCCGGCCAGTCGGTGTGCGACGACGGCACCGTCATCGACCTCTCCCTCATGCGGGGCATCCGGGTGGACCCGGACGCCCGGACCGTCCGGGTCCAGGCCGGGGTGCTGCTCGGCGAACTGGACCGCGAGACGCAGGCGTTCGGGCTGGCCGTCCCCTCCGGGATCGTCACGCACACCGGCGTCGCCGGGCTGACCCTGGGCGGCGGGATCGGCTGGCTGATGCGCAAGTACGGGCTCACCGTCGACCAGCTGCTCTCGGTGGACCTGGTCACCGCCGACGGGAGCTGGGTCAAGGCGAGCGAGGACGAGAACGCGGACCTCTTCTGGGGCGTGCGCGGCGGCGGCGGGAACTTCGGCATCGTCACCGAGTTCGAGTTCCGGCTCCAACCGCTCGGCCCGGTGGTGCTGGCCGGCCCGGTCATCTGGCCGATGGCCGAATCGGCGCGGCTGCTGCGCTTCTACCGCGAATGGATCACCGCCGTACCGGACGAGCTGACCACGGCCGTCGTCCACCGCAAGGCTCCGCAGGCCGCGTACCTGCCGCCCGAACTGCACGGGAAACCCGTGGTGATGGTGATCTGCTGCTACGCCGGACCGGTGGAGGAGGGGCAGGAGGTGCTGCGCCCGCTGCGGGAGTCCGGGCCCGCGCCGCTGGTGGACCTGTGCGCGCCCAAGCCGTTCACCGAGCACCAGGCGATGTTCGACCCGTCGTTCCCCCACGGCCGCTGGTACTACTTCAAGTCCTGCGACGTGGACCGGCTCACCGACGAGGTCATCGACCGCACCGCCGAGCACGCGGCGCGGATCGTCTCGCCGCTCACCGCCTTCCCGATCTTCCAGCTCGGCGGGGCGATCGCACGGGTCGCGGAGGACGCGACGGCCTTCGGCGGCCGCAACGCGGGCCACACCTTCAACATCAACGCGACCACCGAGGGCCCCGAGGGATTCGAGGCGGAACGCACCTGGGCGCGGGGCCTGTGGTCGGCGCTGGCCCCCCACCACACGGGCGTGTACACGAACTTCCTGATGGAGGAGGGCCAGGACCGCGTCCGGCAGGCGTACGGGGAGCACAAGTACCGGCGGCTGCAGGAGCTGAAGCGGCGCTACGACCCCGGCAACCTCTTCCGCCTCAACCAGAACGTCCCGCCCGCCGGCTAACGGCTCCGCGCCGGGGACCTCACCCCGCGCTCACGGTCCCGGTCCTCTTCCTGCTCCTGTCCCTTCCCGCCGTCCGTGCGCTGCGCGGGCAGGTCGACCTGCAGCCGCCTCGGCCCCGACAGGACGTGCACGAGGCCGAAGCCGGCCGTCACGACGGCCGCCCCGCCGACCGCGTCCAGGACCCAGTGGTTGGCGGTGGCGACGATCGCGCAGACCGTGATCAGCGGGTGCAGGGCCCCGAGGAGCTTCTGCCAGCCCTTCGGTGCGAGCACGACGATCACGATGCCGCACCACAGCGACCAGCCGAAGTGCAGCGAGGGCATCGCCGCGTACTGGTTGGAGATCGCGGTCATGGCCCCGTACGAGGGGTTCGCCAGGTCCTGCGGCCCGTGGACGGTGTCGACGAAGCCGAGGGCGGGCATCAGGCGGGGCGGTGCGAGCGGGTAGAGCCAGAAGCCGGCCAGGGCGAGGACCGTGGCCAGGCCGAGCGAGGCGCGGGCCCAGCGGTAGTCACCGGGGCGGCGCCAGTACAGGACGGCGAGGATCGTCAGCGGGACCACGAAGTGGAAGGAGGTGTAGTAGAAGTTGAAGAAGGCTTCCAGCCAGGGCCTGTTCACCACGGCGTGGTTCACGGCGTGCTCGATGTCGATGCCCAGCGCGCGCTCGATGCCGTGGATCTGGGCGGCGTTGTCCTCCGCGAGGCTGCGGCTGGTGGGCGCGGCGGCCCGGATGTGCGAGTAGAGCGAGTACCCGACCCGTATCAGCAGCAGTTCCAGCAGCAGGTTGGGGCGCGAGAGCACGCGCCGCCAGAACGGCATCAGCGGCACCCGCGCCCAACGGGACCCGGCCGGGCGCCCGTAGGCGGTGGGCACGGGCTCGCGCCAGTACGGCGACGAGCGCGGCAGGAACGGCACGGCGCAGGCCGCCGCCAGCGCGGCGAGCAGCAGCACGTTGTCGCGCACGGGTGCCAGCGCCGCCAGGTTCGGGAACAGCACCGCGCTCGGCAGGGTCATGGCCAGCACGACGGCCACCGGCCAGACGGACCGGTCGGCGGCCCGCTTGCCGACCTTGCCCGCGACGGCGAGCAGCACCCACAGCAGCTGGTGGCGCCAGCCCGCCGGGGAGACGGCGACGGCCACGCAGCCGGTCACGGCGACGGCGAGCAGCAGCTGCCCGTCGCGGGCGTAGCGGGTGGCGCGGCGCAGGCCGGTCCAGGTGATCGCGGCCGCGAGGGCGGCGTAGAGCAGTGTCTCGGCGGGTCCGCTCAGGCCGAGGCGCAGCAGCGCTCCGTGCACGGACTGGTTGGCGAGGCCGTCGGGCGCGCCGCCGAGGCCCGCTCCGGCGAGGTGGTCGACCCAGTACGTCCAGGAGTCGCGCGGCATGGCCGCCCAGGACAGTGCGGTGACCCCGGCGAAGGACGCGGCGGCGGACGCGGCGGCCGGCCGGCGGCCCGAGCGCCACAGCAGCGGGGCGAAGAGCAGCAGGGCGGGCTGGAGGGCTGCGGCGAGGCCGACGAGGACGCCCGCGGGCCGGTCGCCGGGCACCCGGAAGACGGCCAGGAGCACCATCAGCACCGGCAGCACGGCGGTCTGTCCCGGTGAGGCGGCCTCGCGGACGGGCAGCGAGACCATCATGAGGGCGACCAGGACGGGCGCCGCCAACAGCGCGGTGCGCCGTGGCACGGGGTCGGGCAGGGCCCGTGCGGCGACGAGCCCGATGGCGGCGACGAACAGCAGGGTCGCGCAGGTCCAGGCGACCTCCAGCGAGGGGGCCGCGAAGCCGGTGAGCGGCTTGAGGACCAGCCCTGCGAAGGGGGTACCGGTGAACTGGCCGGCGTCGTACAGCGAGCCCGGCAGGCTGCCGGGGAGGTGGAAGCCGCTGAGCCACTCCGCGGGCGGCACGCGCAGCACTGCGGCGGCCTGCCGGACCGCGAGGGCTCCGGCCAGGGCCCACAGCAGCAGGCGTACTGCTCCGAGTCTGCCGCTGTCGCCCACGCCTACGCCTATGACTCCGGCATGTCCCTTCGCACTCCTGTGCTCCGCCGCGTTAGCCACGCCTCGCAGGCCTCCCGCCGTGTCGACCGCAACCCTGACTTCGCCTGGCTGCCGCGTTTGATGCACCGCTTCATTACCTGGGACGACGATATCCCCCATGGGATACCTAGGATGGCTTCCATGAGCATCGTGAAGATCAACGCGCTGACCGTCCCCGCTGAGCAGCGCGAAGTGCTGGAGCAGCGCTTCGCCTCCAGGGCGGGGGCCGTGGAGGGTTCGGACGGTTTCGAGTGGTTCGAGCTGCTGCGTCCCGTGGAGGGCACCGACCAGTACCTGGTGTACACGCGCTGGCGTTCCGAGGAGGACTTCCAGGCGTGGATGGAGGGGCCGATGAAGGCTGCCCACCAGGGCGGCGGCGGGGCGGGTGGCGGCGAGCGCCCGAAGCCGGCCGCCTCGGGTTCCTCGGTGTGGTCCTTCGAGGTCGTGCAGCAGGCGGCGCCGAAGCAGGCCTGACCTGCGGATGAGCAACAGGGGCCCGGGGCTATGCCCCGGGCCCCTGTTTTGCGGTTCAGCGGTTCAGCGGTTCAGCTCCAGAAGGCGTCGGCCTCCTCGATGTCCTCGGTGCACTCGTCGATGTCGGTGATCTTGTGCCCGATGATCGTGAAGAAGAGGCCGCCGCGGATCTCGATGCCCCGGTCCCCCCGGTCGGCCCGGGTGGTGTGGAAGGTCATCACGTGGCCGCGGCCGTCGGCGAGGACGGTGTGCAGGTCGACCTGGAAGGTGCCCCGGGTCTCCTCCCCGAGCCTGCGGTAGAGGTCTAGGACGGCCTCGCGCCCCTTGTGGTGCCCGGAGAGCGGGCTGCTACCGGGCACGTGGTGGATGACGTCGGCCGTCATCAGCGTGCTCAGCGTCTCCATGTCGCCCTTGCCGAAGGCCTCGTAGCCGCGGCGGATCAGGGCACAGTCCGGATGCTCCGACATGACGGTTCACACTCTCGACGTGGGCGGATTGTCCTTTTTCCCATCATCAGCCCGTCCCTGCGGATATTCCACGCCGACGGTCGGCTCGGGCACAATCGGGAGCCGTGCACACTCCTCCCGATCCCGCGGCCCTGTACCCCGACGTCGCGGCCCGCGGCAGCCTCGCCGCGGCCCTGCGGGCCGAGGCGGGGAGCCGCCTGGACGCCGTCCCCGTCACGTCACCGGACTCCGCTCCGTTGCTCTACGCGACCGCCGCAGGGGCGCCGCCGCACCGCGAGCCGCTGCGGATCAGCGCCTCGTCGCGGCAACGGCAGTGGTCGATCCGCGGTACGGAGCCGCACCAGGGCCTGGCCCTCGTCGACGGCGGGACGGACGACCTGGCCGAGGTCGCCCGGGCCGTGCGGGCGTGGTGCGACGGGACGGCCCTGGAGGACATCCGCCGGGCGGCGCCCTTCGTGCACCTGACCGGCCGGTTCGAGGTGCCCGACAACGATCCCGCGCTCCTGACGGAATCGGAGTGGCAGGGCCTGCGGCGGCAGGCCGCCGAGCTGGAGTACGCCTGGCAGGAGACGCACCAGAACCTGATCGAGGCAGCGCACGCCGAACCGGCGCTCCGCGCCCTCTACCCGTTCACGAGCCACTGGGCCCTGCGCTTCTCGACGACCCCCCGCCCGGCCCTCACCGTCGTCGGACCCTGCCTGGGCGCGAACAGCGACGGCACGTACGGGGTGGGCACGGGCATCATCAGCGACGACCTCGGCCGATTCACCACGGCACGGGAAGCCGTGGCAACAGCAGTACGCCACCTACCCCCCGACCTCGGCCCCACCACGCTCGGCCGCTAGGGACTGCTCGCGAAAAACCGGCCGCGAGCGCCCGCGCCGCCGCCGTAGGCTCGCCAGCCTACGGATCGGAGTCACCACGTCATGGACAGCACAGTGATCAGCCCAGCAGCCCCGGCCGCGACGTCGTCGTGGGTCGTGGCCGCGGAGTTCTTCGGCACCGCGGACGCCACCGCCCTGCGCCGCGCCTACTACGCCGAGGTCGCCGGCCGGTTCTGGGACCGGACCGTCACCGAGGCCGAGATCGACCAGGGCCTCCTCGACTTCCCGGACGACGAACTGGTCCCCCCGACGGGGCTGTTCGTCGTCGGCCGGTTCGGCGGCGCTCCCCTGGCCTGCGGCGGGATACGGCTGCTGGACGCGGCCACCGCCGAGCTCACCCGGGTGTACGTGGATCCGCGCACCCGCGGCACCGGCGGCGGGGCGGCGCTGCTCGCGGTCCTGGAGGACGCGGGCCGGGCGATGGGCGCCGAGCGGGTCCGCCTCGACACCCGGTCGGACCTGGTGGAGGCCCGCGCCCTGTACGCGCGCCACGGGTACGCGGAGATCCCCGCCTACAACTCCGGTCCGTACGCGCAGCACTGGTTCGAGAAGCGCCTCGTCTGACGGGACGGCATCCCCGGGTCAGTGCAGGGCGTGGTCCCGCCGCGCCGGGGCGTCGTAGGGCTCCTCGTCGTCGGAGCCGCACAGCTCCTCGTTGAGCTCGGCGACCAGTTTGATCAGGTCGGTGGGGCGGTCCGGGCCCCACCAGTCGCCCAGCAGTTCGGCGAGGGACTCCTGCCGGGCCGCAGCGAGCTTCGTGGCTGCCTCGCGTCCCCGGTCGGTGAGGACCAGGGCGAGTCCCTCGCGTACGGCGAGGCCGCGTTCCTCGGCCTGGCGGGCGGCGTCGGTGATGGCCTTGAGCGGGACGACCGTGCGCTCGGCGAGTACCGCGGGCTCGGCGGAGCCGTACTTGTTGATCCTCAGCAGCAGCCAGCTGGCGGCGGGCAGGAGGTCGTAGCCGGCCTTCGCGGTGATCTTCTCGTAGACGTGGCGGCGGCCCTCGCGGGTGCCGAGGACCGACAGCGCGCGGGCGACCTCGTCGTGCGAGGAGCGTTCGACGGGGTTGGAGGCGAGGGTCTCGGTGACGTCGGGCGCGGTGACCGAGGCGCGGAGCTTGTCCTCCTTGAGGAACCAGGCGATCACGAAGGCGACGAGGACGATGGGCACCGCGTAGAGGAAGACGTCGGTGATGGAGTCGGCGTAGGCGTCGAGCACGAGGGGCTGCTGCTCGGCGGGGAGTGTGCTGATGGCCCGGGGGTCGGCCTCCAGCTGGGCGATGTCCACGCCGGGCGGCAGGGTGACACGGGCCAGGGCGGTGGTCAGGTCGTCGTCGAGCTGGTGGGTGAAGACGGTGCCGAAGAGGGCGACGCCGAAGGAGGCTCCGATGGAGCGGAAGAAGGTGGCGCCGGAGGTGGCGACGCCGAGGTCGGCGTAGCTGACCGCGTTCTGCACGACGAGGACGAGCACCTGCATGACCAGGCCGAGGCCGGCGCCGAACACGAAGAAGTAGGCGCTCATCTCCCAGGTGGAGCTGGTGCGGTGCAACTGGTGCAGGAGGAGCAGGCCGATCGCGGTGACGCCCGTGCCCAGGATGGGGAAGACCTTCCACCGGCCGGTGCGGCTGACGATCTGGCCGGAGCCGGTGGAGGAGATCAGCATGCCGATGACCATGGGCAGCATGTGGACGCCGGACATCGTCGGCGAGACGCCCTGGACGACCTGGAGGAAGGTCGGCAGGTAGACCATCGCACCGAACATCGCGAAGCCGACGACGAAGCTGATCACCGAGCAGAGGGTGAAGGTGCGGATCCGGAACAGCTTGAGCGGCAGCACGGGTTCGGCCGCCTTGCGTTCCACGAGGACGAAGGCGACGAGCAGGACGGCGCCGAGCACGGTCAGGCCGATGATCTGGGCCGAGCCCCAGGCCCAGGTGGTGCCGCCGAGGGAGGCGACGAGCACGAGGCAGGTGGCGACGGAGGCGATGAGGAGGGTGCCGAGGTAGTCGATGGTGTGCTTCGAGGACCGCGACGGGATGCGGAGAGCGGCGGCGATCACGGCGAGCGCGACGAGCCCGATGGGGAGGTTGATGTAGAAGACCCAGCGCCAGGACAGGTGGTCGACGAAGAGTCCGCCGAGCAGCGGGCCGAGCACGCTGGTCGCACCGAAGACCGCGCCGAAGAGGCCCTGGTACTTGCCGCGTTCCCGGGGCGGGACGATGTCGCCGACGATCGCCATCGAGAGCACGATCAGCCCGCCGCCTCCGAGGCCCTGCAGGGCGCGGAAGCCGATGAGCTGGGGCATGTCCTGGGCGAGGCCGCAGAGGGCCGAGCCGATGAGGAAGAGGACGATGGCGTACTGGAAGAGCTTCTTGCGCCCGTACTGGTCGCCGAGCTTGCCCCACAGCGGAGTGGCCGCGGTGGAGGCGAGCATGTAGGCGGTGACGACCCAGGAGAGGTGGGCCATGCCGCCGAGCTCGCTGACGATGGTCGGCAGGGCGGTGGAGACGATGGTCTGGTCGAGTGCGGCGATCAGCAGGCCCAGCAGCAGGGCGCCGATGGAGACGATCACCTCGCGGGGCGCGTGCTCGCCTGCGGGTCCGGACGGGTGCGGACCGGGACCGGGGTCCACGGCCTTGCGGGTCACATCCTGAGCCATCCGTTCCTCCTCAGGCCGATCACCTCTCCATCCTGAGCGGTGTGTCCGGTTATGGCCTCTCGGAGGGTTGGGAGGGCCCTTGCGGGTCTGCATAATCGCAGGCAGTTGCCAGGGGAGGGATTCCAGTGAGCCGTGAGCACTGTCCAGATTGCGGCGCCGTCGGTGCTGCCTGCGGGTGTGATCGGGGTGCGGGTTTCGACCCCTTGCGCATCCGTCCGTACGTGACCCTGCCCGACCCGGCGGGGCATGACGGGCTTGAGCCCGCGCCGGCGGCGCCGCCGATGCTGGGCGTGGTGGCCCCGGATCCGGATCTGGGCCGCACCCCGGCGTACGGCATGCCCGTACCGCCCGACCCGGGCGGTACCCCGGCCTACGGCATGCCCGTGGCGCCGGGGCAGCAGCCGTGGCCGCAGGGCCCGGCCGGCGGCCCGTACGCGTCCGGCACGGCGCGCGTCCCGGCGGTCCCGGCGGTCCCGGCAGCCCAGGCCTCACCGGCCGGCGTCGGCGGCCCTGGCGCCCCCGGCGGCCCCGGCCGCCCGGGGAGCAGGGGCGGGGCCCCCAGGAGCAGGAAGGGCGCCCACCGGGCCTTCCAGGGCGTGGTCCCGCTGATGGTCGCTGCGGCCACTTTGATCGGCGTGGCAGGGACGGCGCTGGCGCTGTGGGCGTTCCCGGCTTCGTCGGGCGGCGAGCTCACGATGCTCGACGGGGTGCCGTCGGCCGCGCCGCCGGTGGCGAGCACGGCTCCGGCCGGGCCCTCGCGGTCGGCGTCCCCGGGGCCGGGGAGCGCGTCCCCGTCGGCCTCGGCCTCTGCGTCGGCCTCCCCGAGCGCCTCCCCTTCGCCCTCGCCCTCGGCGTCGGCGTCCCCTTCGCCCTCGCCGAGTGCCTCCCGGTCCTCCGCGCCGCCTTCGCCGAGCCCGTC
The DNA here is from genome assembly GCF_000725805.1 of Streptomyces xanthophaeus. Classification (GTDB taxonomy): domain Bacteria; phylum Actinomycetota; class Actinomycetes; order Streptomycetales; family Streptomycetaceae; genus Streptomyces; species Streptomyces xanthophaeus. Next base: position 30,845 of record NZ_KL647136.1, read on the forward strand.
GCCGAGCGCGAGCCGCTCCCCCAGCGCCTCGCCGCCGCCGAAGCCCGTACAGGGGCCGACGCTGCGGTACGGGGACACGGGCGCGGAGGTGGAGAAGCTCCAGCGGCTGCTGGCGGCGCAGGGGCTGTACCAGGGCAGGTTCAACGGGAAGTTCGACTGGCGCGTGGAGAACGCACTGTCGACCTTCCAGTACGACAACGGCATCGAGGAGGAGTGGGGCGTCTACGGTCCCGTGACCCGTCGCGCGCTGGAGGGATGAGGGTCACACCCGGGCGATTGGCGTAGACCGCACTCCATTTTGTATTCTGTGGGAACAAAGTGGTTCCGTCCTCAATCCCTGACCGGTGGACGGAACCACTTGTTCTCTTTTCCCGCCCCGTCTGGAGCCCCGCCCATGCCGGCCAGCACCACCACCGCACCCGTCGTCCTGACCGCCAAGGCCCTGCTCCTGGACATGGACGGCACCATCGTCAATTCCGACGCGGTGGTCGAACGCTGCTGGCGCGAGTGGGCCGTCTCCCACGGGCTGGATCCGCAGGAGGCCCTCAAGGTGGTCCACGGCCGTCAGGGCTACGCCACCATGGCCGTCCTCCTGCCGGAGCGCCCGATGGAGGTCAACCTCGCGGAGAACGCGGTGATGCTCGCCCGCGAGACCGCCGACACCGACGGGGTGGTGCCGGTCGGCGGCGCCCCCGAGTTCATGGCTTCGCTCGACGGGCTCCCGCACGCCCTGGTCACCTCCGCCGACGCCGCCCTCGCCGAGGCCCGGATGACCGCGGCGGCCCTGCCGATGCCCGAGGTCCGGGTCACCGCCGAGTCCGTCGCGGCCAGCAAGCCGCACCCGGAGGGCTTCCTGAAGGGCGCCGCCGCGCTGGGCGTCGCGCCGGACGACTGCATCGTGTTCGAGGACTCGGCCGCGGGCATCGCCGCGGGCCGTGCCGCCGGGATGCGCGTGATCGGCGTCGGCCCCCGTGCCGCCGCCCACGCCCCGACGGCCCACGTCCCCGACCTGACGGCCCTGCGGGTCACCGCGGCCCCCGACGGCTCGATCCGGGTCACGGTGCAGCCGCAGGCCTGAACGGGCCCGCACGGACCGACGTACGCCGCCCCCGCCGCCCTGCACGGGCCGCGGGGGCGTACGTCGTCCCGGCGCTGCCGGGGCGGCTCCTGCTCAGCCCGCGATCGCCTCGTACAGCGAGAACACGGCCAGGGCCGCCATCACCGCGGCCGCGATCTTGGTGATCAGCCGCAGCGGCACGTACTTCATCAGGGTGCGCCCGCCCAGGATGCCGATGCCCGCGACCGCCCACAGGGCGAGCACCGCGCCTATGCCGACGGAGACGGGATTGTCGTAACGGGCGGCGAGGTTGGCGGTCATGATCTGCGTGAGGTCACCGAACTCGGCCACCAGGATCAGCATGAAGCCCGCCCCGGAGACCTTCCAGAAGGACTGGTCGGCGGGCGGCTTCACCTCTTCGTCCCCGTCGTCCTTCTTCAGGAGCAGCATGGCTGCGCCCGCGAGGAACAGGACGCCGACGACGGCCTGGACGAGCCGGTGCGGGAGGAGGGTGAGCACGCTTCCGGCGGCGATCGCCAGCGCGACGTGCACGGCAAAGGCCGCCGCGACACCGGCGAAGACGTACGAGGCGCGGTAGCGGGTGCCGAGCATGAGCCCGGCGAGGGCCGTCTTGTCGGGGAGCTCGGCGAGGAAGACGACGCCGAAGGCGATCGCCGTGACGCTGAAGCTGAACACGGGGTGGAACCTCAATCGGTCGGGCAGGACGCCATCGGGACCGAGAGACCTGGGGTTCTTCAGGGGTCGCTTCGGCTCGGCGGCGCCCTGGCTGACGTATGCGCGCACGAGCGCGCCCACGCCTGAACAGGACACTGCGGCCGAAGGTCTCGCTGGCCGGCCGCTGTCCGCGGCCTGCCTCCGGGCGCCGGCTGGTGTGACCCAGCAGTATGTCGACGGTCCGGCGAAGAGCTACTCCCCTTCTGCTCCGGCAAGGGTACGCGACGCCGCGGGCGGTCCGGAATGGGCCGTTGGTCCCGACGCGGGCCGCCACGCCGCCCCCGTCCCACCGGCCACCGACTGCCTCACACGGCACGGAATCTCAACTTCCGATTGAAAAGGCCCTGTTGGTCGACTTGATGTGACGTGCCCATGTCGCCAAGCTGTCACCCGGCGCCCATCCCCGCGACACCTGGCGCCGCCACCATGGCCGCGCCCCGCCGGGGCCGTACGGCCACACCCCCCGCACCCAGGGAGCCCCTCATGGCACTCATACCCACCGTCTACGCGCGTCGAGTTGGCGTGCTCACGTCAGCGCTCGCCCTCGCTTCCCTCACCGCCCTCGTCAACGCCCCCACCGCCGCGGCCGCCCCGCCCGCCCCCATCAGCGCCGCGGCCGCCCGCTCCTACCTCGCCACGGTCACGCCGAAGGCGGAAGGTTCCACCAGCGGCTACAGCCGCGACCTCTTCCCGCACTGGAGCACCGTCTCCGGCAGCTGCAACACCCGCGAGACCGTCCTCAAGCGGGACGGCGTGAACGTCGTCCAGGACTCCGCCTGCGCCGCGGTCAGCGGAAGCTGGTACTCCGAGTACGACGGCGCCACCTGGACCGCCGCCTCGGACATCGACATCGACCACATGGTCCCGCTCGCCGAGGCCTGGCGTTCCGGGGCCGCCTCCTGGACCACCACCAAGCGCCAGCAGTTCGCCAACGACCTCAGCCGCCCGCAGCTCATCGCGGTCACCGACAACGTCAACCAGGCCAAGGGCGACCTCGACCCCGGCAAGTGGCTGCCGCCGCGCACCGCCTACCGCTGTACGTACGCACGGATGTGGGTCCACGTGAAGCAGTACTGGGGCCTGAGCATGGACGCCGGCGAGAAGACCGCCCTGACCAACGTCCTGAACGCCTGCTGATCTCTCCCCCGCCAGGGGGAGGCGCGGCTCCCGCTCCCCGTCGTACCGTGACCGCAGGGGACACGAAGGAGGGGGAGTCGCATGGCAGGACTGCGGCTGGGACCACTGCTGCGCCAGGTCGACTGGGACACCGGTGGTTCGGCCACGATATGGGTCGAGACGGACCGTCCGTGCACCGCCGAGGTGCGGTGCACGGACGGTGCGGGCGGCAGCGTGCGCACCTTCCAGATAGAGGGGCACCACTACGCCCTGGTGACGGTGACGGGCCTGACCCCGGGCACCACGACCGAGTACGAGGTGCTGCTCGACGGCGTGCGGGTGTGGCCCCTGCCCGACAGCGGCTTCCCGCCGAGCACGATCACCGCGCCGTCCCTCTCGGGCCCGGGGCGGCCCGAGGCCGCGCTGCGGGTCACCTTCGGCTCCTGCCGCCAGGCCGTACCGACGCCCGGCCGGCACGGGCCGCACGGCCCGGACGCCCTCGACACCCTCGCGGCGCAGCTGGCCGCCGATCCGGGGGCGGAGCGGCCGGACGTCCTGCTGCTCCTCGGCGACCAGGTGTACGCGGACGCGCTGTCGCAGGAGACCCGGCGGTGGCTCGCGGCCCGGCGGGACCTGCGGGAGGCTCCGGGCGCCCAGGTCGCGGACTACGAGGAGTACACCCGCCTCTACTACGAGTCCTGGCTCGACCCGGAGATCCGGTGGCTGCTGTCCACCGTGCCCAGCCTGCAGATATTCGACGACCACGACGTCATCGACGACTGGAACACGAGCGCGGCGTGGCTCGCCGAGATGCGGGCGACCCCGTGGTGGCGGGAGCGGGTCCTCAGCGGGCTGATGTCGTACTGGGTGTACCAGCACCTGGGCAATCTCTCGCCCGCCGAACTGGAGTCCGATCCGCTCTACGGGGCGGTCCGCGAAGCCCCGGACGGTACGGACCTGCTGAGGGCCTTCGCGGCGCGGGCGGATGCCGATCCGAGCACGGTGCGCTGGAGCTACCGGCGTGACTTCGGGCGCAGCCGGCTGCTGATGGTGGACACGCGGGCGGCGCGGGTGCTGGCCGAGGACGGGCGGGCGATGCTCGACCCGACGGAGCAGGAGTGGCTGCGGGAGAACGCGCTCGCGGGGCACGGCAGTTACGACCACCTGCTGATCGGGTCCTCGCTGCCGTGGCTGATGCCGCCGCTGATCCATGACGCCGAGACGTGGAATGCGGCGCTGTGCCGCGGGGAGCGGGGGCCGCGCTGGGCCCGGATCGGCGAGAACCTGCGGCGGCGCAGCGATCTGGAGCACTGGGCGGCGTTCCCGGCGTCGTTCGCGGCGCTCAGCGACCTGATCGAGGAGGTGGGGACGGGGCCGCGGGCTCCGGCGACGGTGTGCGTGCTGTCGGGGGACGTGCACCACGCGTATGTGGCCGAGCCCCGCATACCGAGTACGGCGCGGGTGTTCCAGCTGACGTGTTCGCCGGTGCACAACTCCATCCACACCGCGGTGAAGTGGGGTTTCCGACTGGGCTGGTCGCGTACGGGGCGATGGCTGGGACGCGGTTTCTCGCGGCACGGGCGGACGGGCCGGCCTCCTTTGAGCTGGCGGCGTACGGGTGGTCCGTGGTTCGGGAACCAGCTGATGACGCTGGCGCTGGCGGGGCGTACGGCCCGGCTCCGGCTGGACCAGGCGCGCCGGGAGCGCAAGCGGGCCACGCTGGTGACGGTGCTGGACCGGGAGCTGACCGGGAGCTGACCGCGCCGCGGTGAGCTGCGTCCGGACGGTGCGCGGCGGTGCGCAGGAGCGGCCCCGGGCGTCCGGTGGGCGGACGTGCGGCGTACGCTGTATGGCTGTCAGGCCGCTCTTGCCGCTCCCCCGCGACGTCGCGGCGCTTCGTGCCGCAGAACGTCAACCGGACTGGGGAGTCCCGCTTTGCTTGAGACGCTGGGGTCGCTGACCACGAGTCCATGGATCTACGCCGTGGTGGCGGTGTCCGTGGTGCTCGATGTCTTCCTGCCGGTGCTGCCGAGCGGCGTGCTGGTGATCACCGCGGCCGCGGCCGCGGCGGCCGCCGGGGCGGCCGGCCCGGTGCCGGTGCCCACGCAGGTGCCGGACATCCTGGCGCTGCTGGTGATCGCCACGACGGCCTCGGTGCTGGGTGACATGGCCGCGTACCGGCTGGGCCGCCGCGGCGGGGCCCGGCTGGACCGGGCCATCGCCCGCTCCCGGCGGCTGACGCGGGCCCACGAGCGCCTCGGCACGGCCCTGGCCCGCGGCGGCGGCGCCCTGGTGGTGATCGCCCGCTTCGCCCCGGCGGGCCGCTCCGTGGTCTCCCTGGGCGCGGGCAAGACCCACCGCAAGGTGAAGGAGTTCCTGCCCTGGTCGGTCCTGGCGGGCATGGCCTGGGCGGGCTACAGCGTGGCCCTGGGCTACTTCGGCACGCAGTGGCTCGGCACCCAGTGGCTCGGCACCTCGGTGTCCCTCGTCGCCCTGTTCGCGGCGGGCGCCCTGGCCGCCTTCCTCGTACGCCGCCCCCTCCCCGCCGCCGCGGCCACCCCGACGGCGTAACCCCACTGCCCGCTCCCGGCGCGCCGCGTCGGACGCCGCCCGGGGGCTCCGGGGCGCGCGGGGTCCCAGGCTCCGGGATGCACGTGGGGGCTGCCCCGGAGTCCACAATCCGCGCGGGAGCCGCCCCAGACGCCCCAGTCCGCGCGGGGTCCCAGGCTCCGGGATGCACACGGGGGCCGGCCCGGAGTCCACAATCCGCGCGGGAGCCGCCCCAGACGCCCCAGTCCGCGCGGGGTCCCAGGACTCCGAGGTGCACACGGGGGCCGGCCCGGACTCCGCGGTCCGCGCGGGAGCCGCCCCATGCTCCACCTTCCACTCGGACGCCGCCCCGGACTCCGCGGTCCGCGCGGGCCCCCGGACTCCGGGGTGCAGTCCGCCGCGCGGGGTCCCCCGGACGGAGCAGTGCCTCACCCGTTCACCCGGCCCCGATCGCCGCAGCCGGGTCGGGCTCCTAGCGTCCACAGCACGGTGCGATACCGAATCCGCGTCACATCCGTGCCCTGGCCGCGCCGCCGCTTCGAGGAGCCCGAGGAGTTCTCTCCATGCCCGCCAAGACGCACGCACAGCCGCACACCCCGACCCACGTCACCGCCGACGTCACCGCCCACGCCGTGTCCCGCCGCCTGCTGCGGGCCGCCGCCGCGGCACTCGTCGTCGCCGCCGCGACCCCGGCCACCGTCGCCCACGCAGCCCCCTCCGCCTCCGTCTCGCCGAGCACGGTCGCCCCGGGCGGCCGGGTCGGCCTGAACGTGGCGGGCTGCGGCACCAAGACCGGCCGGGCCACGTCCAGCGCGTTCGGCGACGTACAGCTGACACCCGGCAACCTGGAGGCCACCAACCTCTTCGGCAGCGCCACCGTCTACAACAACGCCAGCCCGGGCACGCACCGCGTCATCTTCGAGTGCGGCGGTGCGGGCGGCCAGCGCGTGACCGTCTCGCTCCAGGTCACGCCGGGCGCCGCGCGCGGCGGTACGGGCGGCAGCGTCGGCTCGATGAGCCCGGGGCAGATCGCCGTTGGCGGCGCCCTCGCCGCGGGCGCGCTCGGAGCCGGGGTGTGGCTGCTGCGCCGCCGCGCCCACACGGCGGCCTGAGGCCCCGCGGGGGTCAGACGGCGGCGGCCTGGCCCCGCACGTGCACCCCGTCGAGCAGCAGCCGGGTGGCTTCGGCGACGGCGTCGACCGCGTCGTCGAACACCTCGCGGTTGTGCGCGGCGGGCGCCCGGAAGCCGGACACCTTGCGCACGTACTGCAGCGCAGCGGCGCGGATCTCCTCCTCGGTGGCCTTCTCGGGGATGGCGGGCGGGCGCAGGGTCTTAATGGAACGGCACATACCCCCACTATCCCGCTCCCGCCGCCGCTGATGCGAGCGTTCCGGGCGGAACCTAGACTGACGAAGGCACGGCAGTTCCCGTACGAGGGAGAGGTGCACCATGGCCAAGCGAGGCAACAAGCGGCGCGCCCGCAAGAAGAAGAAGGCCAACCACGGCAAGCGCCCCAACGCCTGACCCGTCCACGCCACAAGGCCCCCGCCCTCCCCGGGCCGGGGGCCTGCGCACGTCCGCGCCGCCCCCTCTACCGCTCGCGCCTGCGGAACCCGACCCCGGCTGACGTGGCACCCGCGAGAGCCGAGACCACGCCCCCGATCGTCGCGGCCTGGGTCCACCCGTCGGCCCCGCCGGCCCGCGCACACGCGACGGGCTGTTCCACCGGCCCCGAAGCCGAAGCACTCGCCGACGGCTCGTGCCCCTTCACGGGCGACGACGGCAACAGCCCCGGCGGGCCCGAGGCACTCGGCGACGCGGATGCGGACGCGACGGGAACCTCCACCGGCCCGGCAGCCCGGTCGGACAAGGTGCTGAAGAGAACACCGGCCAGCAGGACGGAGCTTGCGACCAGCAGGACGATGCCGATCCCCACCAGCTTCCGCTTGTCCTCGCGGCGCTCGGGGTCGGTGGAGGAGGGTGAACGACCCGGTCCTTCATGGCTCACCCCACCAGCCTGCCGCTCAACGCCCGCCCCCGCCCGCCCCGATGACCCAGGTGGCCCTACCCAGGCACACCGCGGGCCCTGGACGCGAAAAGACCCCCCGCCATGACCGGCGGGGGGTCTTCCTACTGGTGGGCGCGGACGGTTTCGAACCGCCGACATCTGCTTTGTAAGCTCGCCCGGCCTTTGGGCTTGACCTCATGTTCCGACGCTCACCCCTGACATGGCAGCGCTCCCTTGCCCGCATAAATCCGCCGACGTTCGCCAGTGTTGCCGTCAACCGTCGCCGTCAGATGTAGCGCACTGGTCGAGCGATCCAGAGCGGAACTATGGAGAGTTGTGAATCGCACGGCAGGGCGGACGGTGCTCACTGATGCTTGCCACCGTCCCGGCTGGCGCCCCACCCCCGAACTCCCGAACCCTCGCGTCGCAAGGCCCGATGCGCCACTCAAGCAGCGCATGGCCGGTCCTCCAGCGCGCCCCCTCAGGTCAAAGTCGGGGCGTCAATATTCCTGCCCTTAATTAGCTCGACCACCTCTTCCCGCATTTCAAAATAGAGGGGATCGAGCAGCAGATGAAGAGCATTAAGCTCCCCATCATCAAGCAATTTCCGCATTTCGGTAACAGCCTTTTCCTTCAGGTCAAGCAAGACGTATTTTCGATGCGAATACACTAGGGACAGCCCACCCGTATCCCAAGCTTCCACATCGCTACGGATCGCATCCACCCCGTGGAGCTTCTTCACTGCTAGCCAGTGAATCGCCTGCATCTCTAGCTCATCCCGCCTCGACAGACCAAGAGACAGGGCATATTTCACAAGAGGAAGAGCGGCCGTCCATAGTCCCAACCGAGAGCAGCGCTTCGCCTCCCCCATCAACATGTTCAAGAACGTTGAGCGATGAGGCCTATGCATCTTTAGACCGACCGAAGTAGAGAGAAGCCGCCCCAGTGCGAGAATATTCTCTAGGCAATTCGTCAAGTAGCGATCAGAAACTTCGAGCACATCTCCAACACATTTTCCCTGAAGAGACTCCGGGAGCGCGAGTCCTCGAATGCTTTCTAGATACAGATGATTCACCTTTGAGCCTGCATGCACCACCAGGTTACGTCGGGCAAACGCCTCTCGGATGGTCGGCCACTCAGCCGGAAGCCCTGTCATTGAGAGACCGCCTCCGGCTTTCTTCAGCCACTTTTCCCAGCCATCGATACTTTCTCGCATTAGCGCCGCCGCCTTGCGCTCAACAAGATACTCTCGCGCATCCTCGATGGAGGAAAATTCAGAGATCTGCTGGAGCGTGAAAGAGTAGTCTGAGTCATTTAGAGCTGAGGTATTGACGTCATAAATCGACCTGGCGATACTTGCAAACAGGACTTCAAATCCCGATATCGTCGAAACTAGTAGTGATCGACGCATGAGATCACTCCTAGACCCCGCCCTGATATGTTGGAACATGCTGGCGAAAAACTCATCCATAGCCGTACTGGCGGGCCCTTCGAGCCTTACAACAACTCCTTCCCAGGGCTCGCCATCGAGTCCATCCTCTTTCGCCTTCTTGGAGGCATCGATAGCCTTCTGCATTTCCTCTGCCAGTTCGCGAAATCCATCTTGAATTGAATTTCGCTCTTCTCGACCTAGATGCGCGAAGAGGTGAGATAGGTCAGGCACCCCTACATCCCCGGACCACTTAGTTTCGAGCCCCGGAAGGGCAGTCTTGTTGATGTCGATCAACGCCACCATCTGGGCAGAGAAGTCGTCAGTGGAGTCGATCAGTTTGCGAACGGGACTCGGCAGGTCCCTTGGTCCTGAGCTCGCTGAGATGGCCACTCCGCCCCACTCCCCTTGCAGCGATTCCGAACATGCTGTACCGGCATAGAGAGTAGGGCCAGCAGGCCTCTAGCGCAGGAAAATTCGAGCTCTGCCCACGTGGCACCAGCCCTGGCAGGACGTCCCGTCACTCCCGAGCCAGCCCCCGCCGGATGCATCCGTTCGCCAGAAGCAGCTCGACCAGCCGGTTTCGAATCCATGCCCCATCCGGCGCGGCATAGATGGCGGCAGCGCCCGTGAAGCAGCTATAGAACCGGCGTGCGTGCTAGCCGACTGACGAAACCTGCAGCACATAGGCGCTCATACGCGGCCAAGACTTCGCCGGGTACAGGGACGGCGATCATGAAGCCCTGCGCCGGGTAGAGCACAAGACGTTGAAGGGCGCCAACCAACATGTCGATGACCAAGCCTGGGTCGCCGATCGAGTGGCTGTACTGGCGAAGTGTGATGGGTGTAGAAGCGCTGACGATCTCGACTTCGGTCCATAGCTTGCGGGCCGTGGCGTAAGCGCGGCGTTCCTCGTAGGGCTTGCTGACTAGTAGGACCGACTCGACCTTCGTGCCACGCTCGTCCAGCAGCTCTTTGGCAAAGCGGATGTTCTCTCCAGTGTTCGTCGCCCTTGGCTCCACGAGGACAGCGGCCGGCGGAACGCCGAGTTCGAGGGCGCGTTCGCGGTAGTGGACCGCCTCGCCGCGGGGCATGCGGGTCTGCGTCGTGGGACTGGTGTCGCCCGTGAAGACAATCAGGGGTGCCATGCCGCGCTGGTAGAGGTCGACGGTGGTGTCCGCGACGCCGAGGTCGTGGCTGCCCAGCCCCACGGCTACGGAGCATGGGCGGGGTTCGTGATGCATCTGGTGGAAGTCCCAGATGATCTCGGCATCCGCCCATGCGCGCTCAGAGATCACCGCTACTTCTCTCCATGTGCCGAGTCCGGAACCTTGAAGTCATACTCCCAGGCGAACCGCGAAGCAGCGTGCACGCCTACGGCGAACTCGACCACGGTCCCGTCCGCGGTGTACGTGGTCCGGTGCAACTCGACCACCGGTTCACCCGTCGGCAGTTTCAGCAGCTTCACTTCTTCGCCGGTGGGGACGCGGGCGAACAGGTGCTCCTTCATGTGGTCGATCTCGTACCCGGCGTCGTAGAGCACTCGAAATCCGCCGCCTCGGCCGGCGGGTCCCGGCGTGGGGTCGACCAGACGCGTCCCCTCGACATGTTCGGGGCGGTAGTAGCTGGTCAGTGTGTGTGTGGGCTGCTCGCCCTCTCGCACCAGGCGGGCGCGCGCATAGACCGGGGCTCCGATCGGGAGATCGTGAGCCGCCGCCACCGCCGCAGGTGCCTCGACCAGGCCGACCGTCTGCGTCTGCTCGCCACGCTGGTAGGAGCGCCCTGAGGCGACGCGGTCCGCGATGAACACGACTTCGTCCCCGTCGCGCCACTTTGCCTTGTCGTAGCGGCTGATCCCCAACCGCTTCAGTGGCGTCTGCGCACGGACGATCGTCCCTACGCCACGCGAGGACGTCACGAGCCCTTCTGCCTCAAGAGCCTTGTAAGCCGCGTGCACCGTCGCCTTTGAGCCCTCACCCGCTTCGACCAGATCGCGAATCTGGGGAAGTCGCTGGCCAGGCGTGTAATCGCCGTTCTTGATCTGCTCGGCCAGCTTGTCCGCCAGCGCGCGCCACTTCGGTGCCACCAAGCTCTCCTCTCGACGCAGCCAGTTTCGCACAGTCCTAGGACATTGACAGTCCTAGGACTGATAGCGCATGGTCTTCCCAGACGGCAACGCAGTCCTAGGACATCGGGGCCGATCTCTCGGGAGGGTCTTCTTTGGGCTGCCCGAGCCGCATGGCAAGGGGCCCGGGGCAGAGCGGGCCGAGGGCGCATTCCGGACCCTGGTCATTCCGGAGGGCTTAGACCGAAAGGTCATGTCTCCATACGCCTTCGCCAGGCATGGCGGCTCTACCTCATACGGGAGTCGCAGTCCTGAAGGAGACACGTTCGGCGTCCACCGCAGTGTCCTGCGGCGGCCGGTTGCCTCCCTCGTCCGTCCGTCGCTTCTGCGGCGTACGGGCGGGGTTGAGGGGAGCCGGAGTTTCTTCCGCTTCACCCCCCAACGCAGTGCAGCCCCGGTGCTGGAACACCGGGGCTGCTGTTGGGTCCCGTTCCTCTACCGAAGGAGCAAGACCCGTGGAGTCCATCGCTGCACTTCAGGACCGTGTTACCCCGTGGTCGGACGGCCTTGAGCCGTCGGACGCGGAGCTGGATGTGATCGAGACCGAGATGCCGGTGGTTCTGGCCGAGGTCGAGTTGCTGGACGCGCTGATCGCGCTGCTGGACCGGCCGGCGTCGGAGTTCGACGCGCGGCGGATCCGGCGGGCGCACAACCGGGTGCTGGCCGCCCGGCGGGACCTGGCCAACCGTACCCCGCTGGAAGCGGCGTGAGCGCCGGCGGGGCTCTGACCCGCCCGCAGAGGATCGTGCTCACCGCCGCGTTCGTGCCGATGCTCGCCACCGGCGCGGCCGGCGGGGCGGGCACGTTCTCCAACATCAACGGCGCTTACGGCTCCGGGACTGCGCTCGGCGCGGTCGCCGCGGGCGAAGGTGCCACAGCTGTTCTCGCGCTGGTGCTGCTGGGCTTGACCATGCTGGGGCAGGCCGCTCCTCTCGTGGTGCGGGCCGGTCTGTGGCTGCTGCCGGCCGCTGCGTCGGTCATGGCAGCGATGGCCGCAGACGGGCCGGGTCGCACGGTGATTTACGCGGTGACGCCGATGGGCATGTGCGTGGCCGCGGAGGGGATGGCGTTCCTGGCTCGACGGATCGTGGTCCACACCGACGGCCGGGACGCCGAGGCCGAGCACCGCGCGGCCGCGGTGGTCAGGTCGCTGGCCTTCCACCGGGCCCGCGCCGCGAACCACCCCGACGCGCGGATCCGGAAGTCCTCGGAGCGGACGTCGTGGCGCCTGGCTCGGAGGGTCGGAGCGGGGGATGCCTCGCTGGGGTCGCGGCTGCTGGAGGTGCAGCGGGAGCGGGTCACCAGGGGTGCGGATGTCGCGCTGGCGGACATGTTCGTCGTGGCCGTCGCACCCGGCCGTGACGCCGTCACGGCCTCCGTGGCTCCCGCCCTTCTCCCGGCCCCGGAACCCCGCACCGGGCCTGTCCCGACGGTGGTCGAGGGTGAGACCGTCACGGTGGCCCGTGACGGGGAAGACACGCAGGTCAACGCCACCGCGCCGGATGCTGAGGCGGATGGCTTCACGGGGGCCGTCACGCCCGTGACGCTGGACGAGGTCGCCACCGTCGCGGGCGTGTCCACGCCCCGCCCGGCCGAGGCGCTGTCGGACGTGCAGCTCGTGGTGGTGCTGCGGCATCTTCGGTACTCGGATGATCCGCCGCTGTCCTACCGGCAGGCCGTCACAGCCTTCCGTGACGCCGGGTTCGTCGGTGGCGAGCAGCGCATCCGCACCGCCTGGGGCGCACTCATGTCCCAGGAAGAGAGCACCCCGTGAGCGGCCTGCCCGTCTATCCGTGGCGTCTCGCCCCGGACGGGCTGGCGACGCGCCGGCAGCTGCGGGCGGCCGGGTTACGGCCCGGTGGTCAGGACGTCGTCGCGCAGTTGGAGCGGCCCCGCTACCGCCGCGGCCCCCTGGTCGCGTTCCTGTACCGCGTAGACCGTGCTCTGGCCGTCCGGCCGATGACCGCGGCCAAACAGACGGCCCTCGATGCCGCGAACACGGCCCGCCGCACCTGCCCGACCTGCCGCCGCGACGCGGGCTACGTGATCCCCGCCCGTCTCGGCGAGTGCATCCCGTGCGCCTACCCCGACTCCGAACCGTGCGCCGCCTGAACCGCCCCGCCTCCGTAGGGAGTTCTGCTGTGTCTCGCCGCACGCGGCCGCAGGCCGCATCCACGATCCACATCCCGCGTCAGCGCGGCGGCCGGCGTGAGCCGGTCATCCTCGTCGTCAACCCCGAGCCCCCCACCCTGACCTCCCGCGCCGCCGCGGCTACGGGCCGGTGGGTGTAGAAGCACCGCCGCTCCTGGGCCCCCACCGGCCTCGCCACCGCCCTGCTGATCGTGACCGGGGCGGTGCACCTGATCGAGCCCCGCACCGCGTGGTTCCTCGCCGCCCTGGCCACCGCCCCGGCTGGCGTGTGGGCGTGGGCCAAGTTCCGCCGCACGGCCTGCGGGCGGGCCGCCGCGTTCTGGCGGGCCGTCCTCGCCGTCTTCGCCACCGTCATCGCGACGTGGATCGCGCTGGCCGTATGGATCGCTCCCACCCACCCGGCCCTGTTCACCGCCTGGACCGTCCTGACGCTGGCCGGGCAGGTGGCATGGATCGCTGCCCGCCGCATGACCTCCCCGTCTGAGAAGGAGAGCGCCTGATGGCGAACCCCACCAACGCCGCCGGATGGAAGCCGGGCGGCGGGCAGCAGACCCGGACCCAGCGGACCCGGTCCGCGCCGCGGGCCGGTGCGAACGGTTCTCAGACCAAGGTCAACAACAAGACGTTCTCGCCTGGCTTCACCCTGAACGTCAACGCCGGCGGCCGCGGCAGCAACGGCGGCAGCCGCCACGCCGCCGCCTCGTCCGCGGGCGGTCAGGGCGGGGGCCGGTCGCTGCTGCCGGCGCCGGAGTTCACCTCCCCGGCGCAGGTCCGCCAGTACTGCAACGCCGTCCGCGCCGCCGGCGTCGCCCTCTCGATCGAGGTCGCCATGGGCGCCGAGATCCTCAAGGCCACCCTCGTACAGGTCCCCGACCCCGACGGCCGGATCGGCGGCTCGCGGTTCAGGGCGGCGAAGGTCTCGCGGAAGATGCAGCGCGCCGCCGACGCCCTGCGCGACGCCGCGAAGAACGCCGCCGCCACCTACGCCGCGTTCCAGCAGGAGTACGAGGAAGAGATCAACCGTGTCCGCCACCGCGCCCGTCCCGCCGCGACACCGCGCATGGACTGGGGCCAGCTCTAAGAAGGGAGTGAGTCATGGCCACGACTGAACGCACCACCGTTGAGCAGCAGTACGAAGACCAGCTCCGCGGAGCCTCCGACGGCAACGGGATCACCGCCTACATCCTCCACCGCGCCAAGCCCCACCTCCCGCCGTGGCTGTGCGCCGGCGGCGTGGGTCTGGCCGGGGCCCTGGGCAGTCTCCAGTGGGAGGGCAGTGCTGCGGCGGGCGTGGGCCTCACCCTCGCTTCGGTTGCCCTGACCGGGCTGACCTGGTGGGCCGGTAAGGCGACCGGGCAGCAGCGGCGCCTGCACTCGGCCATCACCGTGGCCGCCGGATCCGCCTGGCTCACCGGCGCCTGCCTCGCCGGACCCACCGCCGGAGCCCTGCCCGACCTGTACCTGATGGGCACACCCGCGCTCGCCCTGTCCTGGAACATCCGCATGGTCCTGCGCCGCAACGTCGATGGCACCACCGCTGGCGGGACGGACAAAGGGCTGCTGGAAAAGGTCGGCCTGGCCAGGGCACAGATCGGAGCCACTTCGGTGGAGCCGAACCGGGTCACCGCGAAGATGGCTCTGGAAGCGGGCGAGCAGACCAACGAGGACGTCTCCAAGGTCCTGCCGCGGATCGCGTCTGCGCTGGATCTGCCGACCTCGGCGGTCCGGTACATGGGGGACCCCAGCTCCGCCCGCCGTGGTGAGCTGGTCATCGTCCCCGAGGACATGCTGGCGCAGGTGGTGAAGTGGGAGGAGCCGTCGAACCTGGGCGGGTCCATTGCGGAGCCGCTGATCATCGGCCGATACGACGACGGCGCCCCGCTCCTGCTGTGGCTCCCCGGTGACCCGGAGATCGAGCGGAACGGCACCCATGTGCTGATCGCGGGCGGGACCGGCTCCGGCAAGGGCGACGCCGCCCTGAACCTGATGGCGGAGATCCTCTCCCGCCGCGACGTGCTCCTGTGGCTGTCCGATCCGAAGATGTTCCAGGACTTCCGCCCGCTGCTGCCCGGCATCGACTGGGCCGCTGAGGGCGGGCCGGACACCGAGGTCATGGTGGAGGCCATCAAGGCCGTCATCCCCGCCCGAACCCGCTGGCTCGGAGCCCACTCCTACCGGCAGTGGATCCCCGAGGCCGCGCAGCAGCAGACCAGCCGCGATCACACCTGCCGCCCCGACGGCCGGCCCTGCGGCTGTGAGGGCATGCCGTTCCTGGTCACGTGGATGGAGGAGGCTGCCAGCACCCTCCGCCTGATGGGCGACGACGCGTTCACTGGCATCTCTCAGGAGGCCCGCTCCGCAGGTCTCGCCCTGATCGTCTCGCTTCAGCGGCCCTCATACGACCAGATGTCCACCTCCACCCGCGCATCCCTGCCATCCGTGATCGCGCTCGGCTGCGATCCCCGCGATGAAGGGTTCTCCCTTCCCGACACGGTCATCAACGCGGGCGCTCACCCTGGGGCGTGGGGGAACCGGCGGCCGGGCTACTGCTACGTCGTCTCACCCGGCATCCCCGAAGACCGCTACCCCTCCCCGGGCCGCACCTTCGCCATCCCCCACACCGCCACCCCCACCATGGAAGCCCTGGCCCGGTGGGCCCAGTCCAACGGCCCTACCGCGGACCCGATCACCGGCGGCGCCGCCCGCTCGTTGGCCGGGCAGAACTACCCCGGCCGCCTCGCCCCCGGAGCCGCCCCGGCCCCGCGTCCGATCGCCGGCGAAGAGGAGGCGGAGATGGAGGCGGAATCGTCTGGGCTCTTCGTCGACCCGGACGACGCGGGCATCGACCCTGAGGCCGAACTGGCCGCCGGACAGGACGGGGACGACATCCCGCTGTGGGAGTCCCCGGGGCACAAGCCCTCCCCGGAGGAGGCGCGGGAGCTGTTCGCCTACGCGCTGAACGACTTCGAGACCGCCGGGCAGATGGTGGTCGGGCCGAAGGACTTCATGGACTGGTGCGACCGCCACCAGCTCTCACGCCCCTGGGTCTCCGCCCGCCTCAAAGACGCCGCCCTGGACGGAAGGCTGGAGGCGACCTCGACCACCGGACGGTGGCGGATCGTCCCCACCCTCAAGATCGCCTGACGCCTGACACCCCCTGACAGTGTCACGGCGGCGTGACACCCAAACCCCTAGGCAAACCCCCTGTCAGAACCCGTGACACCCATGGTCTGGCACCCCTGACAGGTCTGCCTGACACCTCACCCACCCGGCCCGCGCCACCCACCACGGCGCGGGCGCCCCATGCCTCGGGAGGCATCTCCATGCCGTACGAGCCCGCCATCCACCACCCCGAACCGATCACCACCGACCTGCCCCCGACGCTCGTGTCGGGGGCGCTCCTCCCGGCCGTACCGGCCGGAGCGGACATCCGGCTGGTGACCCTGCCGGACGGAACCCGCACCCTCGCCTACACCCACTCCGCCCCGATCGAACCCGCCCCCGCCCCGGCACCCGCGGGGGCTGTGCCGCGGTGGGCGAAGACGACTGCACTTCTGGCCCCCACGCTCGGCGGGGGCATCGGGGCGGCCGGAATCGGAATCTCCTACGCCGCCCCTGGACTGGTCGCCATGGCCAACGCCCTGTGGGCGCTGGTCGCACTCATCGCCGCCGGCGCCGTCCTCCCCCTCCTCGCCCGCACCGGCCGCAGCCGCAGCAGGCCTGCGATGCACATCACGCAGAACATCAGCGCGACCGGCCTGTTCGGCCGTGCCCACGGCACCGTCCACCACCGCTGAAAGGGAACGTCCATGGCCCAACAGACGCTCATCGAGCGCTTACTTGACGTGCTCGCCCGTCTCATCGGGCAGCGCACGGTGCGCTGCCCGGATCCCAGCTGCGGTGTCCGTATCCGGTACCGCAACGTCACTCCGGATGAGGCCAAGCGGCTCGGTGCGATGGCAACCGACCACGGTCGCCACAACAGCGGCCGCTAATCCCGATATCGGGGCTCAGGTGGTCAGGGGGAAGCCGGCAAAGCCGTCCTCGTCCTGGTAGACGAGGTGAACGTTCTGCGAGGCCAGCAGATCCTTCACGTCCTTGCTCGGCTCGCTGGGCAGCAGCACAGCCGCCCGCAGCCCCTCCGGGTTCGGGAGGTGCCGGCGGTAGTCGGCCAGCTGACCGATCGCCATACGGATGTTGGTGCGGGTGGTCAGCCCCTTGGCCTCGTACAGCACGTGATCGGTGATGTCGTACAGGTCCGGGGTGAGAGCACCCACCTCACCGGCGATGGTGATCTGGAACGACTTGTGCACGTGGCCCGCGGCCTCAAGGTCCTTCTTGAACGCCTCCATCAGCAGGCCCTCACGGCGCAGAACCGTGCGCGGCCCACCGGGAACGTCAGCGATCGTCTCCGAGGTCGTGTGCTGCTCGGACTTCTTGTCCTTAACGCTGGTCTGCGCAGGGATCACCGGGACAGTGTCGACGTCTTCGACGTCGTTGCCTGGCGCCGGCTTGAGCCAGTCTTCTTCCGTCCAGGCCGGCGTCGACCCCGGAACCGGCCGAAGCCGAAACACCAGGGCGTTACGCATCTTGTGGTCCTGACCCGGTCCGCGGCGGATCTCCACCGGGTTGATCGGGTCCACCGTCATCTGCCCGATGTAGCGCTGACGCATCGCGCCGCTACCGCCTTGCACCTTGCCGTGTGCGACGAACAGGTGCAGCTCGCGGCCGTCCTCGACGTGGTACCGCAGGGACTTGTTGCGGCTCTTCATCTCCTGGTCGCCCTTGGCGCCGTAGCCGGTGTACAGGTACAGCGGACCGTACTCGTCATCCTCGGCGCGGCCGTCGAAGGTGTACCCGTACTCCTCGCCCGCGGACGGGTCGGAGTAGACGAACACCTTCTTTGCCTCGTTGGCCGGCTCGATGCCCTGGTACTTCCCACCGCCGAACGCTGCCACGACCTCGTCACGCGTCGTGATCACTCCGGGCACAAGCTCAAACGTCGTCATGGTCACGACCATAAGCAGCCCAACCGACATCCCGGCACCCGATTTCCGGGACCACGCAAGCGGGCGGCCCCCTCTCGCCAAAGACCGGGGCCGCCCTGTCTCCACATCCACTCAAGACCTGGAGGTTTTCAGCATGCCCCATCCCCCCAACTCCCAGCGAGACCACGGCTTACGACTGCTTCAGGCAGCCCTCGCCGCGGCCGCCCGCGGATGGCCCGTCTTCCCGCTCCGTCCGGGATCGAAGGTTCCCGCCCTCCACGGCGAGATCCGTTGCCCGCGCACCGGAGACTGCGCCGCCGGTCATGCCAAGCCGGAGGTGAGGGCCACCACCGATCCCGACCGGATCCGTACGGCGTGGGCCAACGCCCCGTACAACGTGGGCCTGGCCACCGGTCCGGCCGGGCTGGTCGTCATCGACCTCGACCCACCCAAACCCTCCGACCCGCCCGGTACCCACAGCGGTGCCCAGATCCTCGAAGCCCTCTGCCACACCACCGGCCGCGACATCTCACCCACATACACAGTGACCACCCCGTCCGGAGGTAGTCACCTGTACTTCAGCGCCCCGGCCGAGACCACCATGCGCAGCACCCAAGACATCCTCGGCCGGCACATCGACACCAGGGCCTGGGGCGGGTACGTCGTTGCCCCCGGCAGCACCACCCCCGCCGGTTCCTACGCCGTCACCGACGACCGGTCCCCCGCTCCGCTTCCTGACTGGGTGCACGCTCGACTGAGCGCCCCGCCTCGGATCACGGCCACCCCGCTCCACCCGGACGTCACCGGTTCCGCCAGGGGCCGGCGGGCCGCATACGCTGGGGCAGCCCTGCGCAACGAGCGACGCAACGTCGAAACGGCGGTGGAGGGCAGTCGTAACGCTGCGCTCGTGCGTGCCGCGCGAGCCCTGGGGCGGCTGATCGCAGCCGGCGACCTCGACCGCGCGGAAGTCGAGCAGGCTCTTAGCTGGGGGGCAGCAGCGGCCGGCCTGAAGCCGTACGAGTCCCGCTCCGCGATCACCAGCGCCCTGAACTGGTCCATCGCGAACAACCCGCACGGCCGGGCGACGGTATGACCGGCCGCGAACGCCCCCCAACTAAGAGCCTTCCCAGAGCCACCACCGACGTCAGCCCCGCCGAACATGCCCCCACGCCATCTGCCGGTAGCGCGCCGAAGGTCGTCGCCCGTCAGGGCGTCCCTTCTGCCGTTCGCCCTGACCCGCGTACGACCGATGACGGGCGTCGCCCCGTGGCCTGGCTCCACATCGTCGCCCCTGGCCACGGTGTCATCCCGACCGTCCGGTCGTCGTGCAGCTGCGGCCGCGACCTGTTCGCCGCCGGCCACCGCAAAGCCCTGGCCCTCATCACCGATGACGAACACCACCGCTCCGCCTGCCCCCAGCTCAACCCGACCCAAGGGAAGGCAGCCTGATGCCCAACACCCTGGCCACGCCCGCCGAGCCGATCGACGGTGCCGCCCTGCTGGACGACGTGGAGGCGTTCCACCGCCGCTTCAACGTGTTTCCCCACGAAGCCGCCTACGTGGCCGTGACCCTGTGGGACGCGCACGCCCACCTCCTCGACTGCTTCGAGGCCACCCCGCGTCTCGCGTTCCTCTCCCCCGAACCCGGATCCGGGAAGTCCCGCGCACTGGAGATCGTGGAGACGCTCACTCCCCGCGCTGAGACCACCGTCAACGCATCCTCAAACTCGCTGTTCCGGCTGGTCGACGCGCCCGAGGGGCGCCCCACGCTGCTCTTCGACGAGATCGACACCGTCTTTGGACCCAAGGCGGGCGACAACGAGCCCGTCCGCGGGTTCCTGAACACCGGCTACCGACGCATCGGCGGTATGCACCGGTGTGTGGGCGACGGCTCCAACCAGGTCGTGCAGAAGTTCTCGTCCTACTGCGCCGTCGCCATGGCAGGGCTTGGCTCGCTACCCGACACGATCCTGACCCGCTCCGTCATCATCCGCATGCGGCGACGCGCCCCCAACGAGAAGTGCGAGCCCTACCGACAGCGCACCGACGAGAAGGTCGGCCACGCCCTGCGTGACCGCCTCGCCACGTGGGCCGACTCCGTACGGGAACAGCTCAGCGGCGCCTGGCCGGTGTTGCCGGAAGGGGTCGTAGATCGGCCCGCCGACGTATGGGAACCGCTCCTCGCAGTCGCGGAAGCGGCCGGCGGTACCTGGCCCGAGCGGGCGCGCGCGGCCTGTCTGGAGCTCGTCAACGCGGCACACGACAGCGACGAAGCCTCTCTCGGCATCCGGCTGCTGACCGACCTGCGCGACAAGGTGTTCT
Source organism: Streptomyces xanthophaeus (assembly GCF_000725805.1). Lineage (GTDB taxonomy): Bacteria > Actinomycetota > Actinomycetes > Streptomycetales > Streptomycetaceae > Streptomyces > Streptomyces xanthophaeus. The sequence continues at coordinate 51,327 of NZ_KL647136.1, forward strand.
GCGGCGCCGACCGCATGCCGACCGCCGTCATCCTCGAACAGCTCCTCGGCATGGACGACGGCCCCTGGAGCGACCTGAACGACAAGCCCATCACCTCCCGGACCCTGGCCAAGATGCTCGGCCAGTACGTCACCCCCAAGAACAAGCCGATCAAGCCTCAGTCGGTCCGCACCGCATCGGGTACGCCGAAGGGCTACCTGGCGGATGACCTTGCCGACGCCTGGACGCGCTACTGCCCCCTCCCCCCGGAAAGTCCGCAACATCCGCAACGTCCGCAACACCGCAGGTCAGCGGTAGTGAGTCTGTGGCGGGAACCCCTCACGGCATCCGCAACAGCGCTTCGGAATCCGCCACGGCCGCCGCCCCCGCCGGCGCCTGACGCATCCCGTCTCGGTGCCGCCACGTCCGCCGGCGTGGCGGCACCCATCCGCAACAAGACCCGAATCCGCAACAGATCCGGGCTTCTGACCTGTGCTGTTGCGGTGTTGCGGCTGTTGCGGATCCCCCAAGGCGAAGGAAGACACCCCGCTCCCGGAGGTCGCATTGAGTTCGGCCCTGCCCACCACACACCAGGCGCTGACCGTGCCCGAGGTCATGGAGGCGCTGCGGCTCAGCCGCTTCACCGTCTACAACCTGATCCGCTCCCGCGCCCTCCCGAGCTTCACCGAGGGACGTTCCCGACGCATCCCCGCCGACAGCGTTCGGGCCTACCTGCAAACCAAGTTGGAGGAAGCAGCCTGATGGCACGCAAGAGAAACCCGAACGGCGCAGGCAGCATCTGGGAGCGAAGCGACGGGCGTTACGAAGCCCGCGTCTACGTCCCCCAGCCCGACGGTACCCGCAGCCGCAAGACCGTGTACGGCAAGACCTGGGCGGAGTGCGACGCGAAGCGTCAGGAGCTGGTGCTCCGGGACCGCCAGGGCATCCCGACGCCCACGCGCTCGGCCAAGCTCTCCGAGTGGCTACCCTTCTGGCTGGAGACCTTCGTCAAGAACGACCGCAAGAAGACCACATACGCGAAGTACGAGACCCACGTCCGCCTGTACCTCATCCCGAATCTGGGCTCCAAGCGCCTGGAGACGCTCGGGGTGCCGGACGTACGGCGCATGCTGGCCGCCGTGACCGCGCAGGCGTCCGCAGCCACGGCCAAGGAGTCGCACCGGGTGCTGCGCAGCGCGCTCACCGCCGCGAACCGGGAAGAGCTGATCAGCCGCAACGTGGTGATGCTCGTACCGGCGCCGCGCGTGGTCCAGCGGGAGTTGAAGCCGTGGGATCTCGACGAGACGCTGACCTTCCTGGAGGCATCGCGGCACGACCCGCTGTACGCCGCGTTCGTGCTGGCGGTGGCTCTGGGGCTGCGCCGGGGCGAGATCCTCGGGCTGCGCTGGTCGGACATCGACCTGGAGCGCCGCACCCTCACCGTGCGGAACCAGATCCCGCGCGTACAAAAGGAGCTGTACGCGGACTCCACCAAGAACCGGCGCACCCGAGCCATCCCGATCCCGCGCATGTGCGTGGCCCCGCTCCGGTGGCAGCGCATGCGGCAGGCCGCACTGCGGGCTGCCGCCAAGGAGTGGGAGGAGAGCGACTACGTGTTCACGACCCGGTCCGGCCACCCAGTCGAGCCACGCAACCTCAGCCGGTCTTTCGAGCGGATCGGGCTGGACGCCGGCCTGCCGCGGATCCGGCTGCACGACGCACGGCACGGCTGCGCCACGCTGCTGTTCGCGGCCGGGGTGCCGCCGCGGGTGGTGATGGAGATCCTGGGGCACTCGCAGATCGCCGTCACGATGAACATCTACACCCATGTGACCGACGGCAGTAGGCGCGAGGCGATGGGGCACATGGACCGGCTGCTGCGCCGTCGGCGCCCGGCCGAGTAGGCAACTGCCGTCACCTGAAGCCGTCAGAGGCCCCCAACCAAGATCGGTTGGGGGCCTCTGCACTGGTGGGCGCGGACGGTTTCGAACCGCCGACATCTGCTTTGTAAGAGCAGCGCTCTACCCCTGAGCTACGCACCCGTGGATGAGTGGACAGCCTACATGGCGGGCCTACCCCCCACGCAAACCCGTTCGTGTGGGGGAGAATGGAGCGGGGCATGAGCGGACGACGCGGCACGGGAGAGGGATTGTGACGACGGCATCCCGGCGGTGGTTCGGTGGGCGGGACGAGAGTCGGCGGGCGGATGCGCAGGCGGCGAAGGATGCCGCCGCGGCCGCTTTCTACGAGCTGGACACCGCGCAGCGGGATCTGCGGATCTCGGTCGAGACCATCGCCGCAGCGGACGGGTCGCCCGCCGCACGGCAGGTCGGCGAGGGGTTCACCGCGCTCGGGCAGCGCATCGACCAGGTCAGTCACGCCTACATCGAGGCGGTCGACGCGCACGATCTGGACCGTCCGGAGCTTGAGGCCTCGGTCGCCGCACGGGCCACGCAGCAGTTGACGCGGGCCCGGGAGGAGCTGGACCGGGTCAAGGCGGAGCTGGACCGGTTCGCGCAGCAGTTGCAGCCGTTGCTGGACAAGGCCGAGACGCAGCTGGCGCGGGTGGCTCCGGCCCGGGAGCGGGCGAGGGCCGCGCTGCTGGCGGCGAGCGATGCGCTGGACGGGGCGCGGGCCGGGGGGATGCGGGCCGACGACCTGGCCGCGCGGCTGGCGGCGCTGGGTCCCGAGCTGACGCTGCTCAACCAGGGTGCTGCTCTGCACGGCGTGCAGGCGACGGTGCAGCGGGCCGACCGCATCCTGCGGGACGCGGAGGCGATACGGGCGGAGGCGGCGCGGCTGCCGGAGCGGGCCGCGGAGATCGACCGGCGGCTGGTGAGTCTGCGGACGCGCGCGCAGGCGCTGCGCAACCGGGCGGACCGGGTGGATCCGGTGCTCAGCGAGTTGCGTCGGCGCTTCAGTGCGGCCTGCTGGCAGGACCTGCAGCAGGTACCGGACGAGGCGGTGCGGGATGTCGCGCGGGCCGAGGAACAGCTGCGGGACGCGGGGCGGGCGCGGGATGAGCAGCGCTGGGCCGACGTGACGGCGCTGATCGAAGCGGTCCGGGCTTCCCTGGACGCCACGGACGAGGCGGTTTCGGCGGCGCAGGACCGGCTGACGCGGCTGGAGGCGGTCGCGCGGGACCCGCAGGCGGAGGTGGACCGGACCCGGTTCGCGATCCGGGATGCGCAGCGGCTGGCGATGGCGGGCCGCAGCGTGCCCGAGCCGCGGCACGCGCGTCCGCTGGACGAGGCGGTGGCGCGGGTGGAGCGCGCGCGGGCAGCTCTGGAGGAGCGGCACCCGGACTATTGGGCGTTCCTGCTGGAGATGGAGGACGTACGGGGAGCCGTGAACCGCGTGGTGAACGAGATCCGCGCCGAGCTCGGCCACGGCTGACGCGCGGAGCCCGCCTGGCAGAACGGGCGCGCAGGACGGACGGCCTTGGCTGAGCCCGCTGCCCGGGCCGCCCGGCGAGCCGCGGCGCCGCCGCCGGGCAAGGCTGGGCTGCCGGAGCCACCGGCCAGGGCGAGAGGCAGGACAGCCGGGCAGGACGGTCGGCCTGAGCCGGGCCGCCGGAGCCGGAAAGAGCCACAGGAGCCCCCGGGAAAGCCGAGCCGCTGGGCAGGGCGGCCGGAAAGACTGGGCAGGGCGGCCGGAGCCGCCGGCCGGGGCGGCTGGAACCGCCGGCCGGGGCGGCTGGAACCGCCGGCCCGGATTGCCGGAGCCACCGGCCCGAGGCGGCCGGAACCGCCGGCCCGGGTCGCCGGCGCCGCCCGGCCGGGGCGGCCAGGACCGGCGGTCCAGGCCGCCCGAGCCGCCGCCCCTGACCGGCCCGGTTGTTTCGTGGGGGGTGGCGGCGGATGCTGGGAGTGCCGGCAACGGAGCAGAGGAGGGCACCATGGCTGCCCATACCACCCACCAGCCTCCCGCGGCCCGTGAGCCCTACGCGCCTCACGCGGCGTACGGGTGCACCGAGCCGCACGACCACTACGCGCCGTACGTGGCCCATGAGCCCGATCCGAACGCGCCCCCCGCGCCGCACTTCGCCGACACGCTCTCCCGTCGCATGGGGCGCGTGCTGCACCCCGTGAACGCCCAGCTCGACGATCACCTGCCGACCGACCACAAGCTCAGCAAGGTGTACCGGGTCGGAGCGGGACTGACGGGTCTGCTGCTGGTGGCGTTCGGGATCCTGGGGCTCATCGACCAGATCGGGTTCTTCGACACCGGCGGGGACACGGTGCTCGCCCTGAACACCAACGGTGCGCTGAGCGTCCTGTCGATCTGCATCGGCGCGCTGCTCTTCGTCGGGATGGTGATCGGCGGCACCTTCGCCTCGACCCTGAACATCGTGCTGGGCGTGCTCTTCATCGCGAGCGGGTTCGTGAACCTGGCGCTGCTGGACACGGAGCTGAACTTCCTGGCCTTCAGGATCCAGAACGTGCTGTTCAGCTTCGTCGTCGGCGTGATGCTGATGTGGTTCGGGATGTACGGGCGGGTGGGCAGCGCCCTGCCGCACGACAATCCGTACTGGCGGGCCCGTCACCCCGAGCAGGCTGCCCGGGAGGACCGGGCACGCCGGACCGGGCCGCGGCAGTCACCGGGGCTGCGGCCCGTGGCCCACGGCCGGAGCGGTACGTAGCGCGAGCCGGAGCGGTACGTAGCGCACGGCCGCCGGGCGCGCTTAGCCTGTGCGCATGCCTCGATACGAATTCCGCTGCCGGACCTGCGACGACACCTTTGAGGTGAGCCGTCCGATGGCCGAGTCCTCCGCGCCCGCCGACTGCCCGGCGGGCCACGCCGACACCGTCAAGCTGCTGTCGGCGGTCGCCGTCGGCGGGTCGAGCAGCGCCCCCGCGCCCGCGATGGGCGGCGGGGGCGGAGGCGGCTGCTGCGGTGGTGGCGGCTGCGGCTGAGCCGGTTTCAGGGCCGAAAGCTCAGCGCTCAGGGCTCAGCGCTTGCGCGACAAGGTGAGGCCGTCCGAGATCGCCAGGAGGACGGAATCCATGCGCGGGTCCGCCGAGACGTGGTCGTTGAAGGCGCGGACCCCGGCCGCCGAGCCGGTGGCCGACTCGTCGAGGACCGTGCCGTGGTACAGCGTGTTGTCGGTGACGATCAGGCCACCGGGGCGCAGCCGCGGCACGAGCTCCTCCCAGTAGGCGATCTGGCTCTCCTTGTCCGCGTCCACGTAGGCCAGGTCGATGTGCGGTTCGGCCGGCATCGCGCGCAGGGTCTCCAGCGCCGGTGCGATCCGCAGCTCGATGCGGTCCGCGACGCCCGCCTCCTCCCAGGCCTGCCGGCCGTACGCCGTCCATTCCTCGGAGACGTCGCAGGCGATGAGGCGGCCGTCCGCGGGCAGGGCCTGGGCCATCGACAGGGCCGAGAAGCCGGTGAAGGTGCCGACCTCGACGATGTGGCGGGCGCCGGTCAGCCGGACCAGGAAGGCCAGCAGCGGGCCCTGTTCCTCGGCGGACTGCATCCCGGCGACGTGCGGGAACTTCTCGTACGTGGTCGCCACCAGCCCCCGCTGGACCGCGTCCAGCGGGGGGTTGTGGTCGAGCATGTACCGGTAGAGCTCATCGGTGATCTTGGTGCTGTTGCCCTTGGTCATGCGTCCAGTGTGCCCAGCCGGGCCGCTTCCCGGGTGAACGCGCGGACGATTTCCTCGCCCGCGAGGACGCCCGCCTCGGGCAGGGCGGTGACCGTCGGCGCCGTCCACTGCGCGTCGGCCAGTTCGCCGTGGCCGGGGCGCCAGCCGGCGTCCGCGGCGAGCAGCAGGTCGGCGTCGAGGAGGGAGTCCCCCGCGGCGAGGGTGACGCTCGCTCCGGTGCGGCGGGCCACCTCGTGCATCGCGGCGCTCTTGGTGAGCGGGCGCGGGACGGCGTAGATCTTGCGGCCCTGGAGGGAGACGGTCCAGCCCCGGGTCTCGGACCAGCTGGAGAGGGACTTGAGCCATTCGTCGGGGACGAGGGCGCGTTCGACGACCAGGTAGGCGAAGAGGTCCTCCGCCAGGCGTGCCTTGCGCAGCCAGGCCGGGTCCGCCGTCGCCAGCAGGTGGGCGTGGACCTCTTCCAGCGGGGCGCACTCCTCGGCGAGGCGGGCGGCGACCTGGCGGCGCCAGTCCCGGTCGGGGACCCCGTCGACCAGCAGCTGGCCACCGTTCGCGCAGATCGCGTAGGGGGCCGGGCGGCCGGGGAAGCGGATCCGCTGGTACTGCTTGCGGGTCCGGGTCGTCGTCGGGACGAAGACCACGGACGGATCGGCCGTCAGCTCCGCCAGCAGTCCGGCCGCCGTCTCCGTCATGTAGGACAGCGGCTTGCTCTCGTGGACCTCGACGCACAGCAGCCGCGGGGCCACCGGGTCGGGCATGGTCAGGCCGAGGGCGGCCGCCGAGTAGATGAGCGTGCGGTCGAGGTCGCTGGCTATCAGGACAGTCACTTCGAGGCCACGGCCTTTCCGTCGGCGCCGGTGGCGCCGCGCGTGAAGCGGGGGTGAACGAGTCCCACGCAGGTGTAGGGCAGCCCGTCGACCTCTTCCACCGGGACGCCGCGCTGCTCGGCGAGCAGGCGTACGTGGTCCAGGTCGGCCCCGGCGCCGCGCTGCGCCAGGATCTTCCACGGCACGCGGCGCAGCAGGACCCGGGTGGTCTCGCCGACGCCGGGCTTGACCAGGTTCACGTCGTGGATGCCGTACTCCTCGCTGATGCGTTCCACCGCCGCCCAGCCTTCCCAGGTGGGCGTGCGGTCGGCCGCCAGCAGTTCCTTGACCTCGTCGTCGACGGCTTCGGCCACGTCGTCGAAGTGGGCGGCGACGGCGGTGACGAAGTCGGCGGAGACGTCGGCCCCGGCGAGCTCGCGGTAGAACTTCGCGCCGTGGAAGTCGGCGGGTCCGACCAGGTCGGACCTCAGAACCGTACGCGAGACGAGCCCGGAGACGGTGGAATTGAGACAGGCCGAGGGGATGAGGAAGTCCTCGCGGGTGCCGTAGGTCGACACGCAGGAGCCGGGGTCGGCGAGCACGACGATCTCCGGGTCGAAGCCGGGGAACTCGCCCAGGGCGGCCTTCAGCTCGCGGGTGATGGCGCCCTTGCCGGTCCAGCCGTCGACGAAGACGACGTCGGCCGGGTCGTGGTGGGCGGCCAGCCAGCGCAGGGCGTTGGCGTCGATGCCGCGGCCGCGGACGATGGAGACGGCGTAGTGCGGCAGGTCCAGGCCGTGCCGCAGCTGGGCCCAGCGGCGCATGAGCACGCCGACGGGGGTTCCGGCGCGGGCCAGGGAGACCAGGACGGGCGACGGGGAGCGTTCGGCCAGGACGGTCTCGGTGACCGTGCCGACGGCCCTGGCTATGCGGGCGGCGGAGGCGCCCAGCGCGCTCAGGTAGAGCTCCTGGTACTGCGGGGACGGCTGGTACTCGACGGGCAGTGATTCTGCGTAGTGGGCGCCGCCCGCCTGGATCGCTTCCTCGCGCTCCTCGGTGGGGGCTTCCAGCTCGACGTCGGAGAAGTCCTGGAGCAGCCAGCCGACGTCCTCGGGTGCGTACGAGGAGAAGGCGGGGCCGCGCAGGGGCTCGGTCATGATCGGCTCCCGCCGGTCGGGTACGTCGGGTACATCGGGTGCGTCGTGTACGTCGGGTACGTAGGAAGGCACGACGGCCAGCAGGACGCGGCCGGTGTGCCGGGCCAGGGCCGCCAGGAGCCCCGTGTGCAGGGCGGGGGTGTCCGCGGCGGAGTCGACGACGGCGACGACGGTGTCGAAGCCGGGGTCCGCCGTCGCGGCGCGCACGTTGTAGGCGTAGCGGTCGCCCGGGCCGTCGGCGGGCTCGTCGTGGGCGGGGAAGACCAGCCGGGTCCGGATGGCGTAGCCGGGGTCGTCCACGGCCAGGACGGGCGAGCGGGTGGTGGTGGAGAAGCGGACCTCGGGGGCCGCGCCGGTCTCCTCCAGGGTCTGGGCGAGGCGCAGCGGCGCGTACATCAGCTCCTCGTTGCCGAGGACCAGGACCCGTCCGGGCCGCTCGCCGAGCGCGTCCGCGAGCCGGGCGGCCATCGCGGGCAGGGCCGCCTCCAGGGTGGCACGGTGCGCGGGGGTGAAGCCGTGCCGCCCGCCGTCGGGGAGGCCTGCGGGCCAGCCGAGCGCGACCCGCACGAAAGCGCCGTCGACGGGCCCCGGCCGGAGCCCCTCCGCCGCGGCGCCCTGCCGGTCCGGGTGCCCGGATTCGTACTCCTCGACCAGGGCCTGGCCCTTGGCCAGGACCCCCTCGGGGAGGTGGACCGTGCCGGAGGCCAGGGCGATGAGGTCGACGCGGGCGCCGATCTCGGCGGCGAAGGCGGTGAGCCGGTCGCGGTCGGCCGCGGAGCGCATGTCGACGAGGGCGACGACCACGTAGTGCCCGCGCGGGTGGCGGCCGTGCAGGTCGCGGATGGTGTTCAGGACGGTGCTGCCGGTGGAGAACTCGTCGTCGACGAGGACCAGCGGCCCGCTCCCCGCGAGCAGCGCGGGGTCCTCGGGCAGCAGCAGGTGCGAGGTGGCGTGCGAGTGGGCCTCCTCGAAGCCGCCCGCGGGCTCCACGCCGGGCACGGGCCGGCGGGTGGAGTGCAGGTACGGGGCGGGCCCCAGGCCGTCGGCGACGCAGTGGCCGAGGCCGGTGGCGGTCTCCGCGTAGCCGAGGACGACGGCCGAGGCGGCGGCCTCGTCGCCGAGCAGCGCCCGGACCCGCTCGCCGAGCCCGTACCCGGCGGCGTACACGGTCCGCGGGGACTGCGGGACGTGCTTGCCGAGCACCTGCGAGACGAGCAGGTGCGCCCGCTTGGGGTTGCGGCGCAGCGCCAGCCCGAGCAGGTCCGCGAGCTGCGGTGAGCCCGGCCCGTCGGCCTCTTGCAGGCGTACGCCCAGCCGGTCCGCGACCCAGGTTCCCGACCACACTGCTTCGATCGTCTTGCCCTTCCTCATAGCCTTCGTTGCCTTCGCTGCCTTCGCTGCCTTCTTCAAGGACGGCTCAGACCTGCAGCCCGGCCGTCAGGAGGTCGACGAAGCCGACCTCCTCCTTCGCCACACCGAAGACCTCGGCGCGCAGCATGGTGCGCTCGGCCCAGGCCCGGTGGGGCTTCACCTCGTTCATCTTGTTCGTGTAGACGGAACGCATCACGCCGCCGCCGCCCCGCTCCGGGCGCAGGATGTCCTGGGCGTCGCTGAACTCCTCGTGGGAGACCACCGACAGGGCGTGCACGGGCGTGACGTGCGCGGGGTGGATGCAGGTCTTGCCGAGCAGTCCGTTGGCCCGGTCGAGTTCGATCTCGCGCAGCAGCCCGTCCAGGTCGTGCTCGATCAGCGCGGTGCGCAGTTCCTCCACGCCCTCCTCAAGGAAGGGGCTGCGGCGCAGCTGGGGCTTGAAGAGGCGCTGCTGGCTGCGGAAGTACTCCCACACCGGGCCGGTGACGGTGAAGCCGGTGCCGTCGGCGCGGCTGAGGACGTTGACGACGTCCGCGATCACTCCGGCCACGATCTGGACGTCGTAGGCGGTCATGTCGGGGGTGCGCCGCAGGCCGTAGACGGAGCAGAAGTCGGTGACGCCGAGCCGCAGCGCCAGGACCCGCTCGCGGTACGCGTTGACCGTGCGCGAGATGCCCGCGAGGGCTTCGACGCGGGTTTCGAGGTACAGGAGGTCGGGGGTCTCCAGGACGGGCATGGCATACAGGCGGGCGTGCCCGTGGGCCGCCTCCGCCTGGGCGACGGCGTCGAGGAAGGCCGTACCGCGGCTCTCGGTGAACTTCGGGAGTACGAATCCGGCCAGAAGGCGCGCCGAGCCTCCGAGGCGGCGCACCAGGTCGGGTATCTGCTCGGGCGTGCGCACCCGGATGAACAGCAGCGGGAGCTCGTCGGCCTCCGCGTCGAGGTCGGCGAACTGCCGGACGAGGTTCTCCTCGGCCCCGGTCACGTCGCCGTCACTGATGGAATCCTCCAGGCAGAGGACCATGGAGACCACTCCGCGGCCGGCCTGCTTGCGGATGTCGGCGGCGAGCTGGGGGCGGGTCGCCGGGCTGTAGAGCGTGGCGCCCAGTGCGGCGGCGAGGGTACGGGCGGGCGAGGCGGCGGTGAACTCGGCCGGTTCCTGGTGGAAGAGGTCCTTACGGACCACGGGCGATATATGCCCAAAGTGACGCATGTGCTTCCCCCGTACTGCCTCGGCGGCCCAACTGGCGTGGCCGGTAATAGTACGTACGAACGTGAGTCAAGAGTTCCTCAAGCACATGAAGTTCAGGTAACCCTCTTGCACCATGCCCAGGTCTCCCGTTCGATACAAGGCCCTACGGGGGGCCGCATTGTCCCGCCCGACCCCGGGAGGGCAGGATGACGGGCATGACGCACGCGATGCAGAAGGGCTCGAACATCCCGGTGTCCGCCGTGGCGGTCCGGGCGGTACTGCGCTGGACCGACGGCCCGGACGTACCCGACGTGGACGCCTCCGCCCTGCTCGTGGGAGCGGACGGGCGGGTCCGGTCGGACGAGGACTTCGTCTTCTACAACCAGCCCCGGCACCCCTCTGGAGCCGTGTGGAGGCTGGGGAAGAAGCAGCTCGGCGACGGGATCACCGACGCCGTCCAGGCCGACCTGCGCGCCGTGACCCCGGCGGTGGACCGGATCCTGGTGGTCGCCTCGGCCGAGGACGTCCCCTTCGAGCATGTGCGAGACCTGCGGATCCTGCTCTACGACGCCACCGCGACCGGCGGCTCCGAACCGCTGGCCTACTTCGACGTACGGCCCGAGACCGGCGCCGAGACGGCCCTGATCTGCGGGGAGATGTACCGCAGGGGCGAGGGGTGGAAGTTCCGCGCGCTCGGCGAGGGCTACTCCAACGGACTGGTGGGCCTGGCGACCGACCACGGGATCTCGGTCGACGAGAACGCGCCGGAGGCCGGAGCCGGAGCGAGCGGCGGCGGAGCCGCCGCAGGGCCGACCGCCGGGCCGACCGCCGACCAGACGGCCGCGATGGCCCCGCCGTCGCCCCGGACCCCGGCCCCGCCCACCCAGGCCCCGCCGGCCGTCCAGCCCGCCTACGGGTACCCGCAGCCGGTGTCCCCGGCCCCGGTGCCCGGCCCGGGCGGCGACCCGGCCTTCCGGCTGCCGGCGCAGGGCCCCCAGTTCATCCGCCGCTGAGCCCGGCTCATCCGCCGCTGAGGCCGGCCCGGGCGGCCTGACGGCCCGGCCAGGGCGGCACGCCCGCCCCGGCCGGGCCGTCAGGCCTTGGTGCTCTTGTAGCCCCGCCCCCACTGGAGCCCCCAGCCGTACAGCCGGTCCAGCTCGGCCTGGAACCCGTAGACGAACTTCACCTCGCGCCGCACGACGAGCTCTCCCTTGACCTTCTCCAGGGAGACCACCGCGCAGGAACGGGCCTGCGGGTGCCGCTCGTCCAGCGGGATCTCGATCCGCGGCCCGGTGACCGGGAAGAGGGTCACCATGGCGTGCGTCCGGTCGAAGGCCGGGGTCTGGTCGTAGATGTAGACGAAGACCAGCAGCCGCTTGATCTCGTCCGCATGGTCGAGATTGACGTACAGGGTCTCCCCGGAGGCCGAGCCGAAGCGGTCGTCGCCGCTGAGCTTGACGTACGGCGGGTCGTTCAGGTCGCCCAGCAGGTTGCCCAGCGGCTGCACGGCGCCCCGGGTGCCGTCGGTCAGCTCGTACAGGCAGCCCATGTCGAGGTCGACGTTGACCATGCCCTGGGTGTGCGCCTGCACCATGTCGGGCTTGAAGAGCTTGAACGGATGCCGCAGGAGCTGCCCGCTCTGGCCCGAGCGGCGGCCGCTGATGTCCGAGGTGCGCATGCGCCAGGACAGGTTGACGCGCAGGTTGCCGTGGACCGCCCCCTGTTTGGTGAGCGACACCGTCGGATGTCGTTTGTTCAGCTCGATCGCGTTCGACGAGGCGCTGCCCGACTGGAACTGCACGGCGCGGCTGCCCAGGATGCCGTCGAAGAAGCCCATACCCCTACCCCCCTGCTGCGTACGTACGGAAAACGGGGCGGCCCGCCGGGTCCGTGGACCCTGCAGGCCGCCCCGCCATGGAGCGTTCCGCATTACCGCCGCGGTCATGCCTCGGCGGAGGCACCCTCCACTTCGAGGCGCTTGTTGCGGCGCACCGAGGACCAGAAGGACCAGCCGATCAGCACGACGCCGACGAGGCCGGTGATGACCTCGTTGATCTCGTACTGGATGGTGACCAGGAGGATCACGGCGAGCGCGCCGATGGCGTAGTGCGCGCCGTGCTCCAGGTACACGTAGTCGTCGAGGGTGCCCTGGCGGACCAGGTAGACCGTCAGCGAACGGACGTACATGGCACCGATGCCGAGGCCCAGGGCCATGAGCACGATGTCGTTGGTGATCGCGAAGGCGCCGATGACCCCGTCGAAGGAGAACGAGGCGTCGAGGACCTCAAGGTAGAGGAACATGAAGAAGGCGGCCTTGCCGGCCATGGCGACCGCCGAGACGGGCTTGCCGGCCTTCTTCGCCGCCTCCTCGGCCTCGTGCTCGGCCTCCTCCTCTTCCTCGAGCTTGTTCTCGAAGTAGCCGGAGAGACCGCCGACGACCATGTAGGTGATCAGGCCGAGGATGCCGGAGATCAGGACGGTCTGCGCCTTGTCGACGTGGGCGCCGCCGTGCTGGTGGGCGTTGGCGGCGAAGGTCATCGAGGTGATGGCCAGGATGATCAGGGCGATGCACGCGGACAGCATGTCGATCTTGCCGAGCTTGGCGAGCGGACGCTCGAGCCAGGCGAGCCACTTGATGTCCCGGTCCTCGAAGATGAAGTCGAGGAAGATCATCAGGAGGAACATGCCACCGAAGGCCGCGATGGACGGGTGAGCGTCCGTGACGATCTGCTGGTACATGTCCTTGTCGTTGAGCGCGAGGTCAACGGCGTCAATAGGACCGATCTTGGCACTGATCGCGACGATCACGACGGGGAAGACCAGTCGCATACCGAACACGGCGATGAGGACACCGATGGTGAGGAAGATCTTCTGCCAGAAGGCATTCATCTTCTTCAGGATTCCGGCGTTGACCACCGCGTTGTCGAAAGACAGCGAGATCTCGAGGACCGACAGGATCGCCACGATCCCGAAGGCGGTCCACCCCCCGTAGAACACCGCTGCGACCAGACCGAGCGCAGTGACTGCGAACGACCAGCCGAAGGTTTTGAGAACCACTGGCACCCCATCGTGTTGTACGGCTTTACGAAACGTTGACCCCGAAGTCTAGAGCGATGCCCCTGAGGCCCGACGCGTACCCCTGCCCCACCGCCCGGAACTTCCATTCGCCCCCGTACCGGTAGACCTCGCCGAAGATCATCGCGGTCTCGCTGGACGCGTCCTCGGACAGGTCGTACCGGGCCAGTTCCTGGCCGTCGGCCTCGTTGACCACGCGGATGAAGGCGTTGCTGACCTGGCCGAAGCTCTGGCGGCGGGTGTCCGCCTCGTGGATCGAGACCGGGAAGACGATCTTGTCCACGCGGTCCGGCACCTTGGTGAGGTCGATGATGATCGACTCGTCGTCGCCGTCACCCTCGCCGGTGAGATTGTCCCCCGTGTGTTCGACGGAGCCCTCGGGGCTCTTCAGGTTGTTGTAGAACACGAAGTACTCGTCCCCGAGCACCCGGCCGCTGTTGCACAGCAGCGCGCTGGCATCGAGGTCGAAGTCGGCTCCCGTGGTCGAGCGCGCGTCCCATCCGAGGCCGATCAGGACCCGGGTGAGGTTCGGTGCGGCCTTGGAGAGGGAGACATTGCCCCCCTTGGCGAGTGTGACGCCCATGATGTGGTCCTCCCCGGACGACGGTGTGACTGGAGCGGGTGAAGCAGGTGAAGCGGGTGGAACGGGTGCGGGTGGAGCAGGCGGAACCGATGGAGCGGGTAAAGCCGGTCCGGCGCCGTACACACAGTGCACGGCGCCGGACGGGTGAACTGCTTTCGGCTCAGACGTTGACGCCGAAGTCCTGGGCGATGCCGCGCAGGCCCGAGGCGTAGCCCTGGCCGATGGCGCGGAACTTCCACTCGGCGCCGTTGCGGTACAGCTCGCCGAAGACCATGGCGGTCTCGGTCGAGGCGTCCTCGGAGAGGTCGTAGCGGGCGAGCTCGGTGTTGTCGGCCTGGTTCACGACGCGGATGTACGCGTTGCGGACCTGGCCGAAGCTCTGCTGACGGCTCTCGGCCTCGTAGATCGAGACCGGGAAGACGATCTTGGAGACATCGGCCGGCACGCCGGCGAGGTTGACCTTGATCGCCTCGTCGTCGCCCTCGCCCTCACCGGTGGTGTTGTCACCGGTGTGCTCGACGGAGCCGTCGGGGCTCTTCAGGTTGTTGAAGAAGACGAAGTTCGCGTCGCTGGCGACCTTGCCCTGGTCGTTGGTCAGGATCGCGCTGGCGTCGAGGTCGAAGTCGACACCGGTGGTGGTGCGAGCATCCCAGCCGAGACCGACGATGACCGCCGTCAGGTTAGGCGCGGCCTTGGTCAGCGAGACGTTGCCGCCCTTGCTGAGGCTGACTCCCACGGGTCCTCCATTGGGTTCATGTGTGGGGCGGGGCCCCGTCGTGCAGGTTGCTACCGGATCAACGTTTCGATCCTAGTGACGGGTTCCCCGCCTGTAAGCGGGTTTTCGCACGCAATCGTGCGGTGGCCCTCAGAGACTGTCGAGGGCCTTGATGTACTCGTTCAGGTCACGCGCGTCGGGCAGTGCGTTGACGACAGTCCACCGCACCACGCCGTCCTTGTCGATGATGAACGTGCCGCGGACCGCGCAGCCCTTGTCCTCGTCGAAGACGCCGTAGGCCCGCGAGGTCTCCCCGTGCGGCCAGAAGTCCGACAGCAGGGGGTAGTCCAGGTCCTCCTGCTCGCCGAAGACCCGCAGGGTCGGCACGGAGTCGTTGGAGACCGCGAGGAGCTGGACGTCGGCGTTCTGGAACCGCGGCAGCTGGTCCCGCAGCTCGCACAGCTCGCCGGTGCAGACGCCGGTGAAGGCGAACGGGTAGAAGAGCAGCACGACGGCCTTCTCCCCCCGGAAGTCGGAGAGCCGCACGGTGGCGCCGTGGTTGTCCTTGAGCTCGAAGTCCGGGGCCTTGCTGCCGACCTCGATCGCCATGTCTCGCTTCCCTTCGTTCCTGCATCCCTCGGTTGGGCCGTTCGGGTGAGACGCCCCGGACAACCCTAGTCCGGTGAACGCGCACACCCCGCCGACCGGGGTCGACGGGGTGTGCATACGTGTCCGCTCGGCTGCGGGGCGCGGCTCAGCGCTTGGGCTTGACGGCGGTCTTGGGCGTCACCAGCTTGGTGGCGGCCCACTCCTTGCCGACGGGGGCGCCCTTGGCCAGCGAGAGACCTGCGGTCTCTGCGGCTTCCTTGATGTCGCTGGCCTCGACGTAGCCGGGACGGCCCGTCTTGGGGGTCAGCAGCAGGATCAGTGCGCCGTCCTCGATCAGCTCGGTGGCATCGACCAGTGTGTCCGCCAGATCGCCGTCGTCCTCTCGGAACCACAGCAACACGGCGTCTGCGACGTCGTCGTAGTCCTCGTCGACGAGGTCGCCGACGAGCTCATCAACGACATCACGGAAATCCTGATCGACGTCGTCGTCGTAGCCGATCTCCTGGACCACCTGTTCGGACTGGAAACCCAGCCGGGCGGCCAGGTTCTCCGCGTGGTCCGCGGTCGCGCTCACGGGGTGCCTCCTGCTCATGTTCGGTGAATGTCTTCTGGCGGCGCGCGTACGCGCAGCATTGGACGTAGTCCACACGGGCGCGGCGGATCGCGCAAGTACCCGGCCGCCGAGACCGTCGAAACGGTGACGATTGCGGCCGTCTCGCCGCAACTTTCAGCCTCCCCGTCCGGGCCCCTGGTGATTCATCCCACACCATTCCAGCTCATTCGGGATTGCTTGAGGACTTTCCTACCTGTTTGAGGGACGAACGGCCTTACGAAATCGTTGCCCGACTTGAGCGTAAGGTTGCGTTTTGGCCGTACCCCGGCCCGTCGCCCGGCCCGAGGACTCCCCGGCGGCTCAAGGGATTACCCAGTGGTAAAGGTGACGATCGGGGCCGCGCGTAAGACCATGGGAGGCGGCTCCCCCCTCAGATCCGGGATCAGCACGACTCCCCCCGACAGCGAAGGAACAGCGTGGCTTCCGCATCCGATCGCAATCCGATCATCATTGGCGGCCTGCCGAGTCAGGTCCCGGACTTCGATCCGGAGGAGACGCAGGAGTGGCTCGACTCCCTGGACGCCGCCGTCGACGAGCGGGGCCGTGAACGCGCCCGCTACCTGATGCTGCGGCTGATCGAGCGGGCCCGCGAGAAGCGCGTGGCCGTGCCGGAGATGCGCAGCACGGACTACGTCAACACGATCGCCACGAAGGACGAGCCCTTCTTCCCCGGCAACGAGGAGATCGAGCGCAAGGTCCTCAACGCCACCCGTTGGAACGCGGCCGTCATGGTCTCGCGCGCCCAGCGCCCCGGCATCGGCGTCGGCGGCCACATCGCGACCTTCGCCTCCTCCGCGTCCCTCTACGACGTGGGCTTCAACCACTTCTTCCGGGGCAAGGACGAGGGCGACGGCGGCGACCAGATCTTCTTCCAGGGCCACGCCTCCCCCGGTATCTACGCCCGCGCCTACCTCCTGGACCGGCTCTCCGAGCAGCAGCTCGACGCGTTCCGGCAGGAGAAGTCGAAGGCCCCGTACGGCCTTTCGAGCTACCCGCACCCGCGGCTGATGCCGGACTTCTGGGAGTTCCCGACCGTCTCGATGGGCCTCGGCCCGCTCGGCGCGATCTACCAGGCCCGGATGAACCGCTACATGCAGGCGCGCGGGATCGCGGACACCTCCAGGTCCCACGTCTGGGCGTACCTCGGTGACGGCGAGATGGACGAGCCGGAGTCGCTCGGCCAGCTGTCGATCGCCGCCCGTGAGGGCCTCGACAACCTGACGTTCGTCGTGAACTGCAACCTCCAGCGCCTCGACGGCCCGGTGCGCGGCAACGGCAAGATCATCCAGGAGCTGGAGTCGCAGTTCCGCGGGGCCGGCTGGAACGTCATCAAGCTGATCTGGGACCGCTCCTGGGACCCGCTGCTGGCGCAGGACCGCGACGGCATCCTGGTCAACAAGATGAACTCCACTCCGGACGGGCAGTTCCAGACGTACGCCACCGAGTCGGGTGCGTACATCCGCGAGCACTTCTTCGGCGGGGACCAGCGGCTGCGCGCGATGGTCGAGAACATGAGCGACTACCAGATCCAGCACCTGGGCCGCGGCGGTCACGACCACAAGAAGGTCTACGCGGCGTACGCGGCGGCCAAGGCCCACAAGGGCCAGCCCACGGTGATCCTGGCGCAGACGGTCAAGGGCTGGACGCTCGGCCCGAACTTCGAGGGCCGCAACGCCACGCACCAGATGAAGAAGCTGACGGTCGACGACCTCAAGCGCTTCCGCGACCGCCTGCACATCCCGATCACGGACGCCCAGCTGGAGGGCGGCGCACCGCCGTACTACCACCCGGGCCGCAATTCCCCCGAGATCCAGTACATGCACGACCAGCGCAGCGCGCACGGCGGTTACGTGCCGACGCGCGTGGTGCGCGCCAAGCCCCTGGAGCTGCCGGGCGACGCCGCCTACGCGGGGGCGAAGAAGGGTTCGGGGCAGCAGTCGATCGCCACGACGATGGCCTTCGTCCGCATCCTGAAGGACCTGATGCGGGACAAGGAGATCGGCAAGCGCTTCGTGCTGATCGCGCCGGACGAGTACCGCACGTTCGGCATGGACGCCTTCTTCCCGAGCGCCAAGATCTACAACCCGCTGGGCCAGCAGTACGAGGCGGTCGACCGCGACCTGCTGCTCGCGTACAAGGAGTCGCCGACCGGCCAGATGCTGCACGACGGCATCTCGGAGGCGGGCTGCACGGCCTCGCTGATCGCCGCGGGTTCGGCGTACGCGACGCACGGCGAGCCGCTGATCCCGGTGTACGTCTTCTACTCGATGTTCGGTTTCCAGCGCACGGGTGACCAGTTCTGGCAGATGGCCGACCAGCTGGCGCGCGGTTTCGTCCTCGGCGCGACCGCCGGGCGGACCACCCTGACGGGTGAGGGGCTCCAGCACGCCGACGGTCACTCCCAGCTGCTGGCGTCGACGAACCCGGGCTGCGTGGCGTACGACCCGGCCTACGGGTACGAGATCGCGCACATCGTCCGGGACGGGCTGCGGCGGATGTACGGTCCGGAGGCGGAGGACGTCTTCTACTACCTGACCGTCTACAACGAGCCGATCCAGCACCCGGCCGAGCCGGCCGACGTGGACGTGGACGGCATCCTCAAGGGCATCCACCGGGTGGCGGCCGGCACCTCGGGCACCATCGGGGCGCAGCTGCTGGCCTCGGGCGTGGCGGTGCCGTGGGCGCTGGAGGCGCAGCGGATCCTGGCCGAGGAGTGGAACGTCCGGGCGGACGTCTGGTCGGCGACCTCCTGGAACGAGCTGCGGCGCGAGGCCGTCGAGGTGGAGGAGCACAATCTGCTCCACCCGGAGGAGGAGCAGCGGGTCCCGTACGTGACGCGCAAGCTGTCGGGTGCCGAGGGGCCGTTCGTGGCGGTCTCGGACTGGATGCGTTCCGTGCCGGACCAGATCTCGCGGTGGGTGCCGGGTGCGTACACCTCGCTGGGTGCGGACGGCTTCGGCTTCGCGGACACCCGCGGTGCGGCGCGGCGGTTCTTCCACATCGACGCCCAGTCGGTGGTCCTGGCTACGCTGACCGAGCTCGCCAAGGAGGGCAAGGTGGACCGTTCGGTGCTCAAGCAGGCCGTCGACCGGTACCAGCTGCTGGACGTGAGCGCGGCGGACCCGGGCGCGGCGGGCGGCGACGCCTAGTCACCGCCTGATCGGCCCCGTACGGAGCGGCGGAACGGACCCCGGAGTACCGGGGTCCGTTCCGTTTCGCGGGGTCCTTACGATGCTCGGCATGAAGGAACCCTCCCGCCAGCGCACATGGGAGCGGCGGACGCAGATGCCGCTGCTCGTGCTCGCCGTCGCGTTCGCCGTCGCGTACGCCGTGCCCATCGTCGCCCCGGAAGCGCGGGCGGAGGTGCTCCGGGCCTGCACCTACGTGGAGTGGGTGGTGTGGGGCGCCTTCGCCGCCGACTACCTCGTCCGGCTGGGTCTGACGGGCAACCGCCTGCACTTCGTGCGCACGCACTGGCTGGACCTGGCCGCGGTGGTGCTGCCGCTCGTCCAGCCGCTGCGGCTGCTGCGGCTGGTCGCCACCTTGATGCTGGTGGGGCGGCGGGCGCGGATGGCTCCGCAGATCCGGCTGACGACGTACGTGGCCGGAGCGGTGGTGGGGCTGCTGATGTTCGGCTCGCTGGCGGTGCTGAGCGTGGAGCGGGACGCTCCCGAGGGGAACATCAAGAACCTGGGCGACGCCGTGTGGTGGTCGTTCACCACGATGACGACGGTCGGGTACGGCGACCACTCCCCGACCACGGGCCTGGGCCGGGTGCTGGCCGTCGGGCTGATGCTGTCCGGGATCGCCCTGCTGGGTGTGGTCACCGCGAACATCGCGGCCTGGTTCATCTCCCGCTTCGAGCGCGACGACCAGGCGGAGCGGCTCCAGCTGGCCGCCATCCACGAGCTCCAGGCGGAGGTACGGGCCCTGCGCGGCGAGGTCGCCCGGCTGGGCGGCGGCGTCGAAGCCGAAGCCGTCCGGCCGGGCGCCCCGGCGTCGCGCGGAGCTAGCGCTCCCACACCTTGAACGCCCTGACCTGGTAGGGCGACTGGGGCAGCCAGACCCCGTCGCCCGGGTAGGTCTGGAACTCGCCGGTCTCGGCGCATTCCGCCGACTGGTAGGTGGTGACGGGGCGGCCGGTGCGGTTGGTGAGCGACTGGACGCTGGTGCGGGCGGGCAGCGCGGTGCAGCTGTTGATGTCCAGGGTGCTCAGCTCGTAGGTGTGCCGCGTGCCCTTGAACTCCGCCTTCGCCCACAGGCACAGCTGCCCGGTCGCGCAGGCGCCGAGGGTGGGCGGGCCCGCGGCGTGCGCGTGGGTGGCCGTACCGGGGATCAGGGCGGTGAGGGCCAGGGCGGTCGCGGCCAGGAACGTGCTGAGGCGCGTGGCGCGGGTGACGCGGGCGGTGTGGGTGCTGCGGGCGCTGCGGGCGGTGGTGTTACACGTACGCATGACGGGTCAACTCCTTGTGGACGCAGGGCGCCCCGGACCGTTCCGGAGCACCGACGGGACCACGCTGACCTGCGTCGACGGGTGGGCGGAAGGGGCCTCGGCCGGGTCCACCCTGATAGGCGACAGCCCCGCCGGAACCGTCCGGCGGGGCTGAAGTACGTACGGAGTTGACGCCTCCGCGGGCTCCGGGCGGGCACGCGTCCGCGCCCGGGGCGGGGCTCAGACGTGGGCCGCGCCCGCGCCCGCTGCGGCGTTCTCGCCGCGCTTGGTGAAGCAGGCGACGACGGCGGCGAGGACCGCGACCACGCCCGCGACGGTGAAGGCGGTGCTCATGCCGGACACGAAGGTGTCGTGCGCGACCCGGGTGATCGCCTGAGCGACCTGCTCGGGGGCCTCCGGCGGCACCGGGGCGATCCCCACCTGGATGCCCTTCTCGGCGAGCTCCTGCTGCTCGGGGGCGAGCGGGGGCAGCTCGGCGGCCCGCCACTTGTCCCCGAACGAGCTGCTGACGGTGCTGGCCATGACCGCTCCGAGGACGGCGGTGCCGAGGCTGCCGCCGACCTGCATGGCGGCCTGCTGGAGCCCGCCGGCCACGCCGGAGAGCTCCAGCGGGGCGTTGCCGACGATGACCTCGGTGGCGCCGACCATGACGGGGGCGAGGCCGAGGCCGAGGAGGGCGAACCAGAGGGACATGGTGAGGGTCGCGGTGTCCGGGGTGAGCCGGGCCATCCCGAAGCAGGCGGCGGCGGTGGCGACCATGCCGGCGACGAGCGGGATGCGCGGCCCGACCTTGGTGATGGCGGCGCCGGCCAGCGGCGAACCGATGATCATCATGCCGGTCAGCGGCAGCAGGTGCAGGCCGCTGTCGACGGGGCTCATGCCGTGCACGTTCTGCAGGTAGAAGGTGACGAAGAACAGGCCTCCCATGAAGGCGAAGGCCATGAGCACCATGAGGACGGTGCCCGCGGACAGCGGCAGGGAGCGGAACATGCCCAGCGGGATGAGCGGTTCGGCGACCTTGGTCTCCCAGAAGGTGAAGAGCCCGAAGCAGAGCACGGCGGCGGCCAGGAAGAGGAGGGTCCGGGAGTCGCCCCAGCCCCACTCGGCAGCCTTGATCAGGGCCCAGATCAGCGAGAACATCGCGCCCGACAGGAGCAGCACGCCGAGCAGGTCGAAGGAGCGCGGGGCGTTCTCGGCCCGGTGGTCGACCAGGATGAACAGGCCGAAGAGCAGGGCCACGATGCCCACGGGCACGTTGATGAAGAAGACGGACTGCCAGCTGACGTGCTCGACGAGCAGCCCGCCGACGATGGGGCCGGCGGCGGTGGAGGCGCCGATGACCATGCCCCAGATGCCGATGGCCATGTTGAGCTTCTCGGCGGGGAAGGTGGCGCGCAGCAGGCCGAGGGCCGCGGGCATCAGGAGGGCGCCGAACAGGCCCTGAGCGACGCGGAAGCCGATGACGAGCTCGACGCCCTCGGACAGGCCGATCGCCGCGGAGGACACGGCGAAGCCGGCTATGCCGATGAGGAAGGTCTGGCGGTGGCCGAAGCGGTCACCGAGCTTGCCCGCGGTGATCAGGGAGACGGCGAGGGCCAGCAGGTAGCCGTTGGTGATCCACTGCACCTCGGCGAGGGAGGCGCCGAGGTCCTTTTGGATCGCGGGGTTGGCGACGGCGACGATCGTGCCGTCCAGGGTGACCATCATGACGCCGATCGCGACGGCGAAGAGGGTCAGCCAGGGGTGGCCGCGCAGTCCGGTCCGGAGCGGGGCCGTGCCCGGTTCCTTGGAGGGCACCTGATCGTCGACGGTGATCTGACTAGTCATGCGTACAGGCTAGTGACAGCGACTGACACTTCACAGACGGGCGAGCAGGACGGCCGCTGTCACGTCGGTCACAGGTACCCTGACCGCTCACTCAGCGTCAGATCAGCGGCAGGAAGGACCCCCACGGTGATGACCGACGAACGGCCCGCGGAGGGCCGGGTGGCCGGACTGCGCGAGCGCAAGAAGCGGCGCACCCGGGACGCCCTGCTGCGCGCCGCCCTGCTCCTGTTCGTCTCCCAGGGGTACGAACGGACCACCGTCGACGAGATCACCGACGCGGTGGAGGTCTCCCAGCGCACCTTCTTCCGCTACTTCGCCAACAAGGAAGAGGCCGCCTTCGCCGTCCAGGAGCTCGTCGAGTCCCACTTCTTCGCCGAGCTCAGCTCCCGGCCCGCGGCCGAGGGCCCCTTCGAGGCGATGCGCAACGCCGTGCTGGCCGCCTGGGACACCGTCGAGGAGGCCATCTCCGAGGTGGTGCCCGTCGACCTCTACATGCGCAGCTACCAGCTGATCGAGTCGACCCCGGCGCTGGTGGCCGTGCACCTGCGCCGCTCCGCCGAGCTGGAGGAGCGGATCTCCCGGCTGATCGCGGACCGGGAGGGCCTGGACGTGGACGCCGACCCGCGGCCGCGGGTGGCCGTCGCCGCGTTCTCGGGTGTGATGCGCGTCACCGGGCGGCTCTGGGGGCAGGGCGAGGACGCCAGCGTGGACCGGATCCGCCGGATGACCGAGGCCTATCTGGACCAGATCGGCCCGGCCCTGGCGGCCGACTGGAGCCGCCCGGCCGCCGCGGAACGGCCGCGGGCGCTCTGATCCGCACGCGCGCGTCCGGCCGCACGCGCGGCCGTGAACCGCGTCACCCGGCGCGCCGTCAGGCCGAGGGGTCTCCTACGCTGGTTCCAGTGAAACTGCCCGGCCCCGCCCTCCCCACAGCTCCCGAAGCCGCCCCGCGCCCCGCCGCCCTGCGCATCCTGCTCGCGCTCGCGGTGGTCTTCCTCATGCTGGCGACCACCGGCTGGACCGCCGTGCACCGCCCCGAGACGGCGCCGCCGCTGCGGGCCACCGCCCTCGCCGCCTGGGCCTCGGCCCGGATCGACGGCCACCCGGTGCCGTCCGCCGACGCCCCCGTGCGCACGGTGGCCCGCTTCTTCGCGGGGCTCGACGACGCCCAGCGGGCCCGCCTCGCCGACAGCTACCCGCTGGTCGTGGGCAACCTCGACGGGGTTCCCGTGACGACCCGCTACCGGGCCAACGTGCACGGCCTGCGCGAGGCCGGCCGGATCGAGGACGCCCGCAGCCGCGACGTCGCGCTGACCCCGGCCGACCGCAGCGCGGCGACCCGCCGCTCGCACCGCTTCGCCTCGCTCGCCGAGCCCGGCCGGCAGATCCTCGCCTTCGACCCCACCGGCGGCGGCCGCGTCGCCGAGGTGTTCGGCGACCTCGACCTGGCCCGCCGGGTCTCGGTGATCGTCCCCGGCGTCGACACCGACGTCCTCACCTTCGAGCGCACCCAGCGCCGGTTCACCGCCCCCGTCGGCATGGCGCAGTCCCTGTACGAGGCCGAGCGCGCCGCCGATCCGCAGGGCCGGACCGCGGTCATCGCCTGGGCCGGTTACACCGCGCCCACCGGGGTCGGCATGGACGCGGCCACCGGCCGGATGGCCGTCGACGGCGCCGTCCGGCTGCGGGCGCTGACCCTGGCCCTGCCCGGGGACTCGACCGTGGCCCTGTTCTGCCACAGCTACGGCTCGGTGGTGTGCGGGGTCGCCGCGCACGAACTGCCGGACCGGGTGACGGACCTGGCGGTGGCGGGCAGCCCCGGCATGCGCGCCGGGAACGTCGAGGGCCTGGGCACCTCGGCCCGGGTGTGGGCGATGCGCGACGAGGGCGACTGGATCGAGGACGTACCGCACCTGGAGGTCGGCGGAGTGGGCCACGGGGCCGATCCGGTGTCCCCGGACTTCGGCGCGCGGCTGCTGTCCTCGGCCGGGGCCAAGAGTCACACCGGCTATTTCGCGCCAGGTACGAGCTCGGTGGACAACTTCGCCAAAATCGGAACCGGCGCATTCGGTTCCGTCGTCTGCGCCGCCCCGGATGACGAGTGCAGCCGTGGAATCTTCGGGACCGAAGGGGACTGACGCGCGTAGAGCCCCGAAAACGGGCTCCGCAACGAGGGGGACGCGTGGGGGCGCCGCCGTTTACCATGTGCCGCATGGGTGACGTACTGGCCGGAAACCATGCCGTCTGGGAGTTCGACTCGGACTCGGTGCTCATCCGCTTCGCACGGGGGTTGCGCACGCCGAGGACGCCCAGGCTCCTTCACGCCCTGGGTTCGCGCCGGATCCCCTTGGAAGCGGTGTGCGGGGTGGAGCTGACCCCGGGGAAGCGGGACACGGTGGTGCTGCGCGCCCTGCCGCGGCCGGGCGCCGATCCGCTGATGGAGGCCGCCGCCGGGCAGCTGCGGGAGGCCTGCGACCCGTACCGGCTGGTGCTGCCGGGCGAACGGGCCCCGCACGCCGCCGCGTTCGCCGACGCGCTGCGCTCCCGCCTCTCGCCCGACGCCGCCGAACCGGCTCCGCGCTTCCTCGTCGACGCACCGCAGCCGCCGCTGCACCTGAAGGCCTACGACGCGCGGCTCGACTTCGACGGCCGGGCCGTCACCTTCCGCTGGTCGCGTACGGGCGCCACCGGCACCAAGTGGAAGGCGGGCGACCAGCATTACCCGCTGACCGCCCTCACCGGCCTGGAGTGGTCCTCCCCGGAGGGCTCGCGCGGCCACCTGCGGCTGCTGCCGCGCGAACCCCGGCAGCCCGCCGCCGACCCCCGGCCGGACCACGACCTCGCCACCGCGGTCTTCGGGGTGGGCTACGGGGCGGTGCACGAATCGCTGCCCTTCGCCGCGGCCGTCCTCGCCGCCCTGCGCGGCCGCACCCCGGTCGGTGCGGTCCCCCGGCCCCGCCCCGGCGACGACCGGCTGCGCCACCTGGGCGAACTCCACGACGCGGGGCTGCTCACGGACGCCGAGTACGCGGCCCTGCGGGCCCGTTTCACCTCCGGGGCCGACGCCTGACCCCGCAGCGGCCCGGTCGCTCGCGCCTCAGGGCCGGGCGGCCTCGGAGCACGAGCTCCGCGTGTACGTCCCGATCTTGAAGTCCAGTACGGCGAGCGCGTCGGTGAGCTCCGCGAGCCGGGCCCGCACCTCGCGCCGCGTCCGCTCCAGCAGCTCGCGGCGCTCGTCGACGGTGTGCTCGCCCGCCCGCACCAGCTCGGCGTAGCGCACCATGTCCGCCACCGACATCCCGGTGGCGCGCAGCTTGCCCACGAACGCCAGCCAGTGCAGGTCCTGGTCGCTGAAGCGGCGCTGGCCCGAGTGGGTGCGGTCCACGTGCGGCATCAGGCCGATCCGCTCGTACCAGCGCAGGGTGTGCTGGGTCAGACCGGTCCGGGCCTCGACCTCGCTGATCGTGTACCGCGTCTGCGTCAGGCTCTGGCTCATGGCCCCACGCTAAAACCCTGGAGTGCACTCCAAGCAAGTAGGCTCGGCCGCATGGAGAGCTTGGAGGCCGTCAACAGCATGGAAAGCCTGCGGATCATCGAGACCTGGCCGGTGCCGTCCGCCGCGGCGGCCGTCGTACGGGCCGACGGGACCCTGGCCGGTTCCCACGGACCGGTCGACCACCGCTTCCCGCTGGCCTCGGTCACCAAGCCGCTCGCCGCGTACGCGGCCCTCGTCGCGTACGAGGAAGGCGCGATCGAGCTGGACGAGGCGGCCGGGCCCGAGGGTTCGACGGTCCGTCACCTGCTCGCGCACACCAGCGGCCTGGCCTTCGACGAGCACCGGGTGACGGCCCCGCCCGGGCAGCGCCGGCTGTACTCGAACGCCGGCTTCGAGGTCCTCGGCGACCACATCGCCAAGGCGACCGGCATCCCCTTCGCGGAGTACCTGCACCAGGCCGTCTTCGAGCCGCTGGGCATGACCTCCTCCGCCCTGGAGGGCTCCCCCGCCAAGGACGGCGTCTCCACCGTCTCGGACCTGGTCCGCTTCGCCGCCGAACTCCAGGCACCCCGGCTGCTCGACGTCCGTACGGTCGCCGCGGCCACCACCGTCGTGCACCCCGGCCTCAAGGGCGTCCTGCCCGGCTACGGGCACCAGTCCCCCAACGACTGGGGCCTCGGCCTGGAGATCCGCGACGGCAAGTCCCCGCACTGGACGGGCGGCTCGTCCTCGCCGCGGACCTTCGGCCACTTCGGCCAGTCCGGCACCTTCCTGTGGGTGGACCCGGACGCCCGCGCCGCGTGCGTGGCGCTGACCGACCGCGCCTTCGGGCCGTGGGCCGTCGAGGCCTGGCCGCCCTTCACCGACGCGGTGCTCGCCGAACTGGGCTCCCGCTAGCCCTGGCACCACCCGTCAGGGAAGCTCCCAGATCAGCACTTCCCCCGGGGACCCCGCGGTGATCTCCAGGCCGTGTTCGCCGGTGATCCGCGCCGAGTCCCCGGGGCCCAGCTCCTCGCCGTCGAGACGCAGGTCCCCGCGCACCACGTGCAGGTAGACCCGCTCGGCGTCCGGTACGTGCACCCGCTCGCCCGCGCCGGGCCGCCGCACGTGCAGGACCGCCCCGGCCGCGGGGACCTTGTAGGGCGTGCCCTCGGGCAGCCCCCTGACCACCTCGTACGAGGGCTCGCCGCCCGGGGTGAGCGGCGCGAGCCACGTCTGGACGAAGCGCAGCCGCGTGGCGCCGTCGTTGCGCTCCACGTGCCGGGCCCCGGAGCCGGCGCCGAGGTACTGCACGTCCCCGGGCCCGACCCGGCCGCTCTCCCCCGTGCTGTCCCTGTGGGTGAGCTCGCCCTCGACGACCCAGGTCACGATCTCGGTGTGGCTGTGGGGGTGCTCGTCGAAGCCCGCGCCCGGGGCGAGGGTCTCCTCGTTGCAGGCCAGGACCGGGCCGAAGCGCAGGTTGTCCGGGTCGTAGTACGACCCGAAGGAGAAGGCGTGCCGGGTGGTGATCCCCGTCGCCGGGTCCCCTCCCTCGTACCGGTCCGCGCCGCGTCGTACATCAATCATGGAGGCCACGGTAGACCCCGCGGCCGGGACCGGACTCCGCACAGCCGTCCCGATAAGGCAGTCTTGTCACGTGCCTCAACCCGAACGTGAGCATTCCCCCGCGACACACGCCGCGCATCCCGCTCCCGCCCATCCGCACACCGCGACGCTGCGCCGGCTGGAGAAGTCCTCCGGCCGGCTCGCCGCGAACGCGATCGCGCGGATGGACGAGACCCTGCCGTGGTACCGGGCGATGCCCCCGGAGAACCGCTCATGGATCGGCCTGGTCGCCCAGGCCGGCATCGCCGCGTTCACGGAGTGGTTCCGGCACCCGGAGACTCCACAGGCGATCTCCACCGACGTCTTCGGGACGGCTCCGCGGGAGCTGACCCGGGCGATCACCCTGCGCCAGACCGTGGAGATGGTCCGCACCACGATCGAGGTCATGGAGACCGCGATCGACGAGGTCGCGGCCCCGGGCGACGAGCAGATCCTGCGCGAGGCGCTGCTGGTGTACGCCCGGGAGATCGCCTTCGCGACCGCCCAGGTGTACGCGCAGGCCGCCGAGGCGCGCGGGGCGTGGGACGCCCGCCTGGAGTCCCTCGTCGTCAACGCGGTGCTGTCCGGGGAGGCCGACGAGGGTGCGCTGTCGCGGGCCGCGGCGCTGGGCTGGAACTCCCCCGAGCACGTGTGCGTGGTCCTGGGGACCGCGCCGGAGGGCGACAGCGAGCTGACGGTCGAGGCGATCCGGCGGGCGGCCCGGCACCACAAGCTCCAGGTCCTCACGGGTGTGCTCGGGGACCGCCTGGTCGTCATCGCGGGCGGCAGCGACAATCCGATGCAGGTGGCGAAGTCGCTGATCGGGCCGTTCGCCGCGGGTCCGGTGGTGGCCGGTCCGGTGGTTCCCGACCTGCTGAACGCGACGAAGTCGGCGCAGGCGGCGGCCGCCGGGCTGAAGGCGTGCACGGCCTGGCAGGACGCTCCCCGGCCGGTGCTGGCAGACGATCTCCTGCCCGAACGCGCGATCGCCTCGGATCCGGCTGCGCGGGAGCAGTTGGTAGAGGAGATCTACAGACCGCTCGAAGAAGCGGGCTCGGCCCTGCTGGAGACGCTCAGCGTTTACCTGGAGCAGGCGAGCAGTCTCGAAGGGGCTGCCCGCATGCTGTTCGTGCACCCCAATACGGTGCGCTACCGGCTGCGACGTGTGACCGACGTCACCGGCTGGTCGCCCTCAGATGTCCGTTCGGCGTTCACTCTGCGAATCGCCCTGATCCTCGGGCGTCTGGCCGACGGAGATCCGCAGTCCTAGACTTTTGTCGGACATCAACAATTACCCCGGCCGTTCTTGGTCCCTGTCCCCACGGGCGGCAGGGACCATCCACAAGAGAGAGTGTGAGGGTGCTCGTACTCGTCGCTCCCGGCCAAGGCGCCCAGACGCCTGGCTTCCTGACTCCCTGGCTCGACCTTCCCGGCGCCGCTGACCGCGTCGCCGCCTGGTCCGACGCCATCGGGCTCGACCTTGCCCACTACGGCACGCACGCCGGCGCCGACGAGATCCTCGACACGGCGGTGGCCCAGCCACTGCTGGTCGCCGCGGGTCTGCTCTCGGCCTCCGCGCTCGGCTCCCGCACGGCCTTCGGCGCCGTCGCGGGCCACAGCGTCGGTGAGATCACCGCCGCCGCGTACGCGGGGGTGCTGTCCGACGCCGACGCCCTGTCCTTCGTCCGCACCCGCGGGCTGGGCATGGCAGAGGCCGCCGCCGTCACCGAGACGGGCATGGCCGCGATCCTCGGCGGGGACCCCGACGTAGTGGTCGCACATCTGGAGAAGCTCGGCCTGACCCCGGCCAACATCAACGGAGCGGGCCAGATCGTGGCCGCCGGCACCGCGGAGCAGATCGCCGCGCTGGTCGCCGAGAAGCCCGAAGGCACCATCAAGGTCGTCGCCCTCAAGGTCGCGGGCGCGTTCCACACGCATCACATGGCCCCCGCGGTCGCCGCGCTGGAGAAGGCCGCGGAGGCCCTCGCCCCGGCCGACCCGGCGCTGACGTACGTCTCCAACAAGGACGGCCAAGTCGTGACCACGGGAGCCGACGTCGTCGCCCGCCTGGTCGGCCAGGTCGCGAACCCGGTCCGCTGGGACCTGTGCATGGAGACGTTCGCCTCCCTGGGCGTCACCGGGATCATCGAGCTCAGCCCCGGCGGCACGCTCACGGGCCTGGCCAAGCGGGCACTGAAGGGCGTACCGAGCGTCGCCCTGAAGACCCCGGACGATCTCGACAAGGCCGCGGCTCTCATCGCAGAGCACTCGGCCTGAGAGAAGGAGCCCACTCAGCATGTCCAAGATCAAGCCGGCCAAGGGCTCCCCGTACGCCCGCATCCTCGGTGTCGGCGGTTACCGCCCGACCCGCGTGGTGCCCAACGAGGTCATCCTCGAGACGATCGACTCCTCCGACGAGTGGATCCGGTCCCGCTCCGGCATCGCCACCCGGCACTGGGCCTCGGCCCAGGAGACGGTCGCCGCGATGTCGGTGGAGGCCTCGGGCAAGGCGCTGGCCGACGCCGGTGTCGCACCGGAGAAGATCGGTGCCGTGATCGTCTCGACGGTCTCGCACTTCAAGCAGACCCCCGCCGTCGCGACCGAGATCGCGCACCGGATCGGTGCGGGCAAGCCCGCCGCCTTCGACATCTCCGCGGGCTGCGCCGGCTTCGGCTACGGGCTGACGCTGGCCAAGGGCCTGGTGGTGGAAGGTTCCGCCGAGTACGTCCTCGTGATCGGCGTGGAGCGGCTCTCGGACCTCACCGACCTGGAGGACCGCGCGACGGCCTTCCTGTTCGGTGACGGCGCGGGCGCCGTGGTCGTCGGCCCCTCGGACGAGCCGGCCATCGGCCCCACGGTGTGGGGTTCGGAGGGCGACAAGTCCGACACCATCAAGCAGACCGTGCCGTGGGACGAATACCTCGGCAAGGACGGCGGCGAGAAGTTCCCGGCCATCACGCAGGAGGGTCAGGCGGTCTTCCGCTGGGCCGTCTTCGAGATGGCCAAGGTGGCCCAGCAGGCGCTCGACGCCGCCGGAATCACCGCCGACGACCTGGATGTCTTCATTCCGCACCAGGCAAACATGCGGATCATCGACTCGATGGTGAAGACTCTGAAGCTGCCGGAACACGTCACGGTCGCCCGTGACGTGGAGACCACCGGCAACACCTCGGCCGCCTCGATCCCGCTCGCTATGGAGCGGCTCCTGGCGACCGGAGCGGCGAAGAGCGGCGACACCGCGCTCGTCATCGGCTTCGGGGCGGGACTCGTCTACGCCGCGACGGTCGTTACCCTCCCCTAGGACCGGGATCCTTTTCCCGGTCCGCGTACCCAGTCAGCTAGAGAAGGAGCGCCACATGGCCGCCACGCAGGAAGAAATCGTCTCGGGTCTCGCGGAGATCGTCAACGAGATCGCCGGCATCCCCACCGAGGACGTCGCGATCGAGAAGTCGTTCACCGACGACCTGGACGTCGACTCCCTGTCCATGGTCGAGGTCGTCGTCGCCGCCGAAGAGCGCTTCGACGTCAAGATCCCCGACGAGGACGTCAAGAACCTCAAGACGGTCGGCGACGCTGCCGACTACATCCTGAAGCACCAGGCCTGAGCCTGACGAGCGTTTGTCGCCACCTGGCGGTGGCGCCGTGACAATTCAGCACCCCCTGAGACGTGGAGAAAGAATTCCTGTGAGCCCGACCAATCGCACCGTGGTCGTCACCGGTATCGGCGCAACCACTCCGCTGGGTGGCGACAGCGCTTCGACCTGGGAAGGTCTGCTCGCCGGCCGTTCCGGCGTAAAGCCCCTGGAGGGCGAGCGCTTCGCCGAACTCCCGGTCCGTATCGCCGCCGCAGCCGCCGTGGACCCCAGCGAGGTCCTGCCCCGACCGCTGGCCCGCAAGCTGGACCGCTCGGCGCAGTTCGCCGTCATCGCGGCCCGCGAGGCCTGGGCCGACGCCGGTTACACGGCCCCGGCCGGTGAGGACGAGGCCGTCGCCCCCGAGCGGCTGGGCACCGTGATCGCCTCCGGCATCGGTGGCGTGACGACCCTGCTCGACCAGTACGACGTACTGAAGGAGAAGGGTGTGCGCCGGGTCTCCCCGCACACCGTCCCCATGCTCATGCCGAACGGCCCGTCGGCCAACGTGGGCCTGGAGGTGAACGCCCGCGCGGGCGTGCACACCCCGGTCAGCGCGTGCGCCTCCGGCGCCGAGGCCATCGGCTACGCCGTCGAGATGATCCGCACCGGCCGTGCCGACGTGGTCGTCGCGGGCGGCACCGAGGCGGCCATCCACCCGCTGCCGATCGCCGCCTTCGCCAACATGATGGCGATGTCCAAGAACAACGAGAACCCCCAGCAGGCCTCCCGCCCCTACGACAAGGCCCGCGACGGCTTCGTCCTCGGCGAGGGCGCGGGCGTCGTCGTCCTGGAGTCCGCGGAGCACGCCGCAGCACGCGGCGCCCGGGTCTACTGCGAGGTGCTGGGCCAGGGTCTGTCCGCGGACAGCCACCACATCGCGCAGCCCGAGCCGACCGGCCGCGGTGTCGCCGCCGCCGTGCAGAACCTGCTCGACAACACGGGCCTCGACCCGGCCGAGCTGGTCCACCTGAACGCGCACGCCACGTCGACCCCGCAGGGTGACACGGCCGAGCTGAAGGCCCTGCGCAAGGTCCTGGGCGACGACCTCGACCACATCGCGATCTCCGCGACCAAGTCGATGACCGGTCACCTGCTGGGCGGTGCCGGCGGCATCGAGACCGTCGCGACCGTCCTCGCGCTGTACCACCGCCTCGCCCCGCCGACGATCAACGTCGACGAGCTCGACGACGACATCGACGCGGACATCGTGCGCGACGAGCCGCGCAAGCTGCCGGCCGACGGCCCGATCTCCGCGATCAACAACTCCTTCGGCTTCGGCGGCCACAACGTCACCCTGGCGTTCCGCACTGTCTAGTGCGCCTACACCGGCGCCGCTCTCGCGGACGTGGTTGCTCGCCGCGGGGGTTGCTCAATTGATGGTTGCGGTGTTCGTCGTCTGAACACCGCAGAAGGCCCACCCGGGTGATTCCGGGTGGGCCTTCTGCGTTGAGCGAGGGGTCAGACCACCTGGTGGAGCCAGCGGACCGGGGCGCCCTCGCCCGCGTAGCGGAAGGGCTCCAGCTCGTCGTCCCAGGGTTTGCCGAGCAGCTTGGCGATCTCGGCCTCCAGATCGGTCTCGCCGCGTGCGGAGCGGGCGAGGGCGGCGCGCAGCCGGTCCTCGGGGATCAGGATGTCGCCGTGCATGCCGGTGACGGCGTGGAAGATGCCGAGCTCGGGGGTGGAGCTGTAGCGCTCGCCCTCGGAGGTCGGGCAGGGTTCCGCGGTCACCTCGAAGCGCAGGAGGTGCCAGCCGCGCAGCGCGGAGGCGAGTTTCGAAGCGGTGCCCGCTTCGGCCTGCCAGGAGAACTCGGCTCTCCAGGTGCCCGGGGAGGCGGGCTGCCTGATCCAGTCGAGGTTCACCCGCACCCCGAGCACGCCCGCCACAGCCCATTCCACGTGCGGGCAGAGCGCGCGCGGTGCGGAATGCACGTACAGAACTCCACGTGTCGTCACCTGGACCTCCAGTATGGGACGAGGTCGGGAATAAACTCCAGAAAACGGACAGTATGTGACGTGATGTAATGTAACGGAAATTATTTGACATTGCGCTACGGGACTTGCGGCCGAAACGCCACGGGAAAAAGCTACCGTGAGTCAGGGGTCATGGTGTGACGTACGGTCGCTCCAAGGCCCGTAATCACACAGCTTTCACTCAGCAGGACGCCCCCGTACGAAACCGGGGCGACAAGAAGGGGACCGACCCGATGCGCACCACCGCTCCGCGCCGCAGGGCGCGCCGGACCCTCGTGGGCACAGGGGCGGCGATCGCCCTCCTGGCCGGTGCGGTGACGGGGTGCCAGTCGCAGGGGAAGCAGGAGGAGGGTGAGCGCGGGGCGCAGGCCGCACCGCGCTGGAACACCGCGCCCGCCTCGATCGCGGCGGTGGGCGACTCCATCACCCGTGGTTTCGACGCCTGTTCGGTCCTGGCCGACTGCCCCGAGGTCTCCTGGGCCACCGGCAACGACCCCGCGGTGCTCTCCCTCGCCACCCGGCTGCTGGGCGACGCCGAAGCGCCGGCGCGGAGCTGGAACTACGCGGTGACCGGCTCGCGGATGGCGGACCTCTCGGGACAGCTGGTCTCGGCCGCGGCACACAAGCCCGACCTGGTCACGGTGATGGTGGGCTCGAACGACGCCTGCCGGCCCACGGCTTCGTCGATGACCCCGGTGGCGGATTTCCGGGCCGGTTTCGAGAAGGCCCTCACGGAGCTGCGGACCGCCTCCCCCACCACCCAGGTGTACGTGTCCAGCGTGCCGGACCTCCAGCGGCTGTGGGAGCAGGGCAAGGACCTCCCGATGGTCCGGCAGATCTGGAAGCTGGGCATCTGCCAGTCGATGCTCGCCGATCCGCTGTCGGCGGCCTCGGGGGCGACCGCCCGGCGCGAGCAGGTGCGGGCGCGGGTGGTGGAGTACAACGAGGTGCTGCGCGAGGTCTGCGGGAAGGACCCGCTGTGCCGCTACGACGGCGGGGCGGTCTTCCAGTACCCGTTCTCGGCGGAGCAGTTGAGCCACTGGGACTGGTTCCACCCGGGCAAGGACGGGCAGGCCCGGCTCGCAGAACTCGCCCACCGCCAGGTGACGGCCGCCGAACCGCCACGTTGACGCGGGGGCCGCGCAGCCGGTCCGGGCGGGCCGGGGGCGGGTGTCAGGTCCCGCCCCCGGCCCTGTTCTCGGGGCCGTATCAGGGGTGATTTCCGGCCATTTCGGAGGCTACGGTGTGTCACGTCACGTCGAGCGTGGCCTTCAGCCGCGTGTCCGCGTGCGAGTGGCTCGCGCGGACCTCGTAGGAGCCCGCGACCGGCCGCCAGCCGCGGGCCTCCTCGTCCCAGATCTCGAAGGCCCGGGCGGGCAGCGGGATCTCGGTCTCCACGCTCTCACCGGGGCCCGCCTCGACGCCCGCGAAGCCGGCCAGCCAGCTCGCCGGGCGTTCCACGGTGTCGGCCAGGGGCGCCACGTAGACCTGTACGGTCTCGCGGCCGGGCCGGGTGCCGGTGTTGGTGAGGCGGACCCGGACGCTGTCGGGGGTGACCTCCAGGGACTCGTAGGACCAGTCCGTGTAACCGAGGCCGTGCCCGAAGGGGTAGGCCGGGGTGACGCCGTGCTTCTCGTAGGCCCGGTAGCCGATGAAGAGCCCCTCGCCGTACTCCAGCCGCCCCTCGGTGGGCACGACCTCGGTGACGGGGGCGTCGGCGAACTCCGCGGGCCAGGTGGTGGGCAGCCGCCCGCCCGGCTCGGCGTCCCCGAGGAGTACGTCGGCCAGCGCGGCCCCGCCCTCCTGCCCGGGGAACCAGGTCAGCAGCACCGCGGCCACGTCCTCGCGCCAGGGGAGCTCCACCGGGGAGCCCGCGTTGACGACGACCACGGTGTTCGGGTTGGCGGCGGCGACGGCGCTCACCAGGTCGTCCTGGCGGCCCGGCAGGCGCAGGTCGCGGCGGTCGAAGCCCTCGGACTCCACGCGCTCGGTGGTGGCGACGACCACGACGGCGGTGTCGGCGGCGCGGGCGGCGGCCACGGACTCGGCGATCAGCTCGTCGGCGTCGCGGCGCGGGCCGAGGTGGAGCAGGGAGAACATGATCGCCTTGAGCGGCATCGCGGTCATGTCGGGGACCTGGTAAGTCAGCGACACCTCGACAGGCTCGCCCTCGGTGAGGGTGGTGCGGGCACGTTCGGCGGGGGCCCCGAAGAAGGCCTCGAAGGGGTCGGCCTCGTCGCCCATCTCCTGGACGCCCTCCCACAGGGGCGTCCCGCCGACGCTCAGGGCGAAGGCGCCGAGCCCGCGGGTGCCGAAGGAGTGCTCCCCGCTCTCGCGGGGCACGAACCGGCCGGTGACCTCGATGCTCGCCATGGTCTCGTAGGCCGCGCCTTCGGGCAGGTCGTCGCCGATCCACTGGACCTGGCCGGAGGGCAGGCTGCCCGTGCCGAGGACGGCGCCGGAGGCGTCGCGGCAGACGGCCCGCAGCTCGAAGCCCTGGTCGGCGGGGGACAGCTCGTCGGAGGGGTCGGCGCCCACGGTGAAGGTGAGCGCACCTTCGGGGAGGGCGGCGGTGAGGCCGTCGAGCGGGGAGACGATGCGCTCGGGGAACACGGTGGCGGAGCCGCCGCCGAGGACCCGGGCGGAGCGGGCGGCGGCGCCGATGAGGGCGACCGAGCCGCCCGCGGCGGCGTCCAGCGGCAGGGCGCCGTTCTCGTTGCGGACCAGGACGGAGCCGCGGACGGCCAGTTCGCGGGCGAGGGCCTGGCCGTCGAGGTGGGCGGGGGGCTCGGCGACGACGGCGGGGGCGCCCTCCAGGAGGCCCACGCGGGCGGCGAGGCGCAGGACGTTGCGCACCGCCCCGTCGACGGTGGCCTCGGCGACCTCGCCCGAGCGGACGGCTTCGGCGAGGGCGGGCCCGTAGACGGTCTGCGGGCCGGGCATGGCCACGTCCAGGCCGCCTTCGATGTCACCGGCGGTGGAGCGGGCGGCCATCCAGTCGGAGACGTTGTACCCGTCGAAGCCCCATTCGCCGCGCAGGACTTCGTTCACGAGGTACCGGTGCTCGGTCATGGTCGTGCCGTTGACCCGGTTGTAGGAGGTCATGATGCCCCAGGGGTGGGCATTGGCGACGATGGCCTCGAAGGGCGCCAGGTACAGCTCGCGCAGCGGGCGCGGGGCGATGGCGCAGTCGACGGTGAACCGCTCGGTCTCGGCGTCGTTGCCGACGAAGTGCTTGACCGTGGTGCCGACGCCGCCGTCCTGGACCCCGTTCACGTAACCGCTGCCGACGGCCCCGGTGAGGAGCGGGTCCTCGGAGTAGCACTCGAAGTGGCGGCCGCCGAGCGGGGAGCGGTGCAGGTTGACCGTGGGTGCGAGCAGGACGTGGACGCCCTTGCGCCGGGCCTCCTGCGCCAGGAGGCGTCCGGCCCGGCGGGCCAGCGCCGGGTCCCAGGCCGCGGCGAGCGCGGTCGGGGACGGCAGGGCGACGGACGGGTCGTCGGCGGTCCAGCGCACGCCGCGCACCCCGATGGGGCCGTCGGACATGACCAGGGACTTCAGCCCGATCCCGGGGACGGCGGGCAGGGACCACATGTCCTGGCCGGCCAGCAGGCGGGCCTTGGTGTCGAGGTCCAGCTTGCCGAGGGCCGTCTCCACGGCGTCCTGGCGGGTCTGTTCGCGGGTCTGTCCGCGGGTCTGTCCGCTGATCTGTTCGCGGGCCTGATCGGCATCGGTCACGGCCGTGCCTCCTCGTCGGGTGCGGTGCGCGGGGGGTGTGCGGTGCCCCCATCGTGGACCTCCTCCCTGTAGAGCGGTAGGGTTCGTAATCCATTCGTGATATCGAGATGTCGTACGGTCCTGCTGGCGGGTACGGACGGAAAGGGGTGCCGGGGCGATGGTCAGGGCGAGGAGCGAGGAGCGGCGCGGCGAGATCGTCCGCGCGGCCCTGGAGGTGATCGCGGAGCGCGGCTACCGGGGCGCGTCCCTGGGCGCGGTGGCCGAGCGCGTGGGACTGACCCAGCAGGGGCTGCTGCACTACTTCCCCACCAAGGAGGCGCTGCTGGTCGCGGTGCTGGAGGAGCGCGACCGCTGGGACACCGGCGGCGGCTCGCGCGCCTCGGCCGGCGCCTGGCGCCTGGACCTGCTGGCCTCGCTGGTGGAGTACAACTCCATGCGCCCGGGGATCGTGCAGACCTTCTCGGCGCTGCTGGGCGAGAGCGTCACCGACGGCCATCCGGCGCGGGAGTTCTTCACCGAGCGCTACGCCCAGGTCCGTTCGGAGACGGCCGCGGTCCTGCGCGCCGAGTTCGGCGACCGGCTCCCCTCCGGCCTCACCCCGGAACAGGCCGCCCCGCTGCTGACGGCGGTCATGGACGGCCTCCAGTACCAGTGGCTGCTGGCCCCGGAATCGGTGGACATGCCCGCCGCCTTCCGCTCCTTCCTGACCCTGCTGCGCGGCCCGCAGGACGCCGCCTAGGCCGGCGCCCTTAGGGTGGCCCCGTGAAGATCGCCGCCGCCCAGCTGACCTGTCTGCCCTGCGACGTGCGGGCCAATGCCGCCCGGGCCGCCGGCCTCGCCGAGCGGGCCCGCGACCAGGGTGCCGAGCTGATCGTCTTCCCCGAGTTGACCCTGACCGGGTACGAGCTGGAGGCGCTGGCCGCCGATCCCGGCCTGTGGACGCCGGCCGACGACCCCCGCCTGGACCCCCTGCGCTCCGCCGGGATCGCCACCGCGGTCAACGTGGCCCTGCCCGGCCCGGGCCCGCGCCCCCTCATCGCCACCCTGGTCCACGACGCGGACGGGGCGCACGTGACCACGTACGCGAAGCAGCACCTCTACCGGAACGAGCAGGAGCACTTCGCGGCCGGGGAGGGCGACGGGCGCTTCGAACTGGGCGGGATCCGCTTCTCCGTGGGCATCTGCTTCGACAACCACTTCCCCGAACTGGCCGCCCGGGCCGCGGCGGACGGCGTCCGCGTCCACCTGGCCAGCTCCCTCTACGGGACGGGCGACGGGATCGGCGAGCGGGCGTCGGTCCACCCCGCCATCGCCGAGGAGCACGGCCTGTACGTCGTCCTCGCCAACCACGTCGGCCCGGCGGGCCCGTGGACCGGCTGCGGCGGGGCCGCGGTGTGGGCGCCCGGCGGTGCGCTGCTGGCCGAGGCGGACGACCGTACGGCCTGTGTGGTGACGGCCTCGGTGTGATGGGGTGGCGGCCATGAGCGACTTCGAGACGATCACGGTGGCGGAACGGCTGCACGGCTATCCGGGCGTGGCCTTCGGCGGTTACGTGGCGGGCCTGCTGGCCGCCCGAGCCGTCGCGCAGGGCGTACGGGTGGACTTCCGGCGGCCGGTCCCGACGGGGACCCCGCTGCGGCTGGCCCCGGTCGCGGGCGGCGGCAGCGAACTGACCGACGGGGAACTGCTGCTGGCCGCCGCGAGCCCCGCCGGGCCGCCGGCGCCGGACGCCCCCGCCGCCCCCACCTGGGAGCAGGCCACGGCAGCGGCCGAGGCCTTCCGGGCGGACCCGCCGGACGGCTCGGTCGACTGCTTCGGCTGCGGCCTGGACCGCACGCCCGCCACCGGACTGCGGCTGCACTGCGGCCGGGTGCCCGGCAGTGAGCTGGTCGCCGCCGCCTGGACCCCCGCGCCGGAGCTCGGCGGGGCGGACGGGCTGCTCCCGCCCGAGCTGGTGTGGGGCGCGCTGGACTGCCCCGGGAACGCCGCAGGACGGCTCCTCGACGGCCGCCCGGCGGGGGCGGTCACGGCCGCGCTGACCGCCCGCCTGCTGCGGCCGGTCCCGGTCGGGCAGGGGCTCGTCTCCTACGCCTGGCTGCTCACGGCCTCGGGCCGCAAGTACACCGTGGGCACGGCGCTGGCCACCGCGGACGGCGAGCTCTGCGCCCTCGCGGAGGCGCTGTGGGTGGTGCCGCGCCCGGCCGCCGCCTGAGCCGGGCCGGGCAGGAGGTGCCTCGCGCCCCACTCCCCCAGGGCCTCCAGGGCCGTGTTCAGCTCCTGGCCCAGGGGGGTCAGGGAGTACTCGACGCGCGGCGGCACCTCCTCGAACACTTCGCGGTGCACGATGCCGTCCGTCTCCAGCTCGCGCAGCTGCGCGGCGAGCACCTTCTCCGAGACCCCCGGGACCAGCCTGCGCAGTTCACCGAAGCGGCGCGGGCACTGCTCCAGCTCCCACAGGAGCGAGACCTTCCACTTGCCGTCGATCACGGACATCGCCGCGGCGATCCCGCAGTGGTCCGCACCGGGCCTTCGTGTCACCGACACCGCACACCCCTCCCACCTGGTCGCTCACCTCGGGGTAACCACCCACTTCGAGGTGCGTACTTGAGTGCCTGACGGCCTGCCACCAGGCTAAACGCCATGACCGACAACACGCCGCAGACGCCGATCACCGCTCCTTCCACCCCGCTCGCCCCGCTCGCCCCGCTCACCCTGCTCGGCCTCGGCGACATGGGCACGGCCCTCGCCCGCACCTGGCTCGCCGCCGGGCACCCCGTCACCGTCTGGAACCGCACCGCCGCCAAGGCCGCAGCGGCGGCCGAGCACGGCGCGACCGTCGCCGCGAGCCCGGCCGAGGCGGTGGCCGCGGGCCGGCTCGTCGTGCTCTGCCTGCTGGACGACGCCTCCGTCGGCGCGGCCCTGGAGGGCGTGGACCTGACCGGCAAGGACCTGGTAAACCTGACCACCGGCACCCCGGCCGAGGGCCGGGCCCGGGCCGCCTGGGCGCAGGCCCGCGGGGCCCGGTTCCTGGACGCCGGGATCATGGCCACGCCGTCGATGATCGGTGCGCCGGAGGCCGGGGGCTACGTCTTCTACAGCGGCTCGCGCGCGCTCTTCGACACCCACCGGGACACGTTGCA
Source organism: Streptomyces xanthophaeus (assembly GCF_000725805.1). Taxonomy (GTDB): domain Bacteria; phylum Actinomycetota; class Actinomycetes; order Streptomycetales; family Streptomycetaceae; genus Streptomyces; species Streptomyces xanthophaeus. Next base: position 90,882 of record NZ_KL647136.1, read on the forward strand.
GGTCCCGGCCGGGGCCCGCTTCGTCGGCGAGGACGCGGGGTACGCGGCCCTGCACGACGTGGCGCTGCTGAGTGCGATGTACGGCATGTTCGCCGGGATCTCGCACGCCTACGCACTGATCGAGGGCGAGGACATCGCTCCCGAGGACCTGTCCCCGCTGCTGTCCGAGTGGCTCGGCGCGATGGGCTTCTTCGTCGGGAGCACGGCCGGGCGGCTGTCCTCGAAGGACTTCACCACCGGGGTGGTGTCCAATCTGGCCATGCAGGTGGCCGCCAGCAAGACCCTGCTGCGCACCGCCGAGGAGCAGGGGGTCAGCGCGGAGCTGATCTCCCCCTACCTGGAGCTGATGCGGCGGCGGCTGGCCGCCGACCCGGCCGCGCACGGCGGCGAGGACACGGCCGGCGCCCTCACGCTGCTGCGGGACGCCGGCCGGGCGGCGGCTACGACGACGGCGGCCTAGAAGCCGGGCGGCGGCGGGCCGAAGCCCTTGGCCTGCTGCGGTGCGGCCTGACCGGCATGACCCGCGGGCCCGCCGTGGCCCGCGTGGGTCGTGTGGTGTGCGTGGTTCGTGTGGTGCGCCCCGTTCGCCCCGTGCGCCCGGTCCGCGTCGTCCGCCCGCTCCTGCGGTGCGTCGGCCGGCATCAGGTCCCGCGCCATCAGCGTGGCGCCCGCCACCGCGCCCGGCATCAGGAACACCGCGACGAAGGGCACCAGGAAGGCCAGTACCAGCGGCACGCCGAAGCCCAGCACCAGCATCCTGCGCGACCGCAGCAGCACCAGCCGCTCGGCCAGGTCCACCCGGCGCCGCTGGAGGGCGACGGAGGTGAGCTCCTGGGTCAGGAAGTAGCCGGAGACGCAGAATCCGAGCGCCGGGACCACGGTCTGCCCGATCACCGGGATGAAGCCCAGGGCGAAGAGCAGGATCCCGTACAGCAGGACCCGGCCGAGCACCTTGACGCTGTCCCGGGCGGAGATCCACAGCTCCGTCCAGAGGGAGAGCCCGGACTCGGGGACCTCACCGCCCTCGCTGCGGTCGACCGCCTCCGAGAGGGACTCGTAGAACGGCTGGCCGATCAGCAGGGTCACGGCGGTGAAGGTGATCACCGCGACGAAGAGCCCGAGGCCGAAGAGCAGGGCGGTCAGGAAGCCGCGGAAGAGTCCGAGCCAGGGGGAGGACCAGTCGTCGGCGAACGGGGTGGCCCAGGCGGTCAGGTCGTCGGCTCCGGACCCGAGCCCGATCAGCGCACCGGCGTACAGGACGAGGGCCACGAGTCCGGGCAGCAGCCCGAATCCCAGCCAGCGGCCGTGCCCGAAAACCCATCGCTGTCCGGCCAGCAGATACCGGAAGCCCCCCGCAAGATCACTCATGTGGCCAGTTTACGGCGAAGGCCGCACCCCCATCGGGGGTGCGGCCTTCACTGAGCTGCGGCCGGATCAGACGGCGAGCTCGACGGTGATGTTGCCGCGGGTGGCCTTGGAGTACGGGCAGACCTGGTGGGCCTTCTCGATGAGGTCCTTGGCGGTGGCGGCGTCCACGTTCGGGATCACGGCGGAGATCTTGACGATCAGGCCGAAGCCGTCGTCGTTCTTGCCGATGCCGACCTCGGCGGTGACGGTGGAGCCGGAGATGTCGGCGTTCTCGTTCTTGGCGACGACACCGAGGGCGCCCTGGAAGCAGGCGCTGTAGCCGGCGGCGAACAGCTGCTCCGGGTTGGTGCCGGCGCCGCTGCCACCGAGCTCCTTCGGCGGGTTCACGACGACGTCGAGCTGGCCGTCGCTGGTGGCGACGCGGCCGTCACGGCCGTTCTCGGCGGTGGCGACAGCGGTGTACGCGACATCGGACTGCTGGATGGACATGTAAGAAGATCCTCCTGGTAATCGCCGCGACTCGCGCCCACGGTCGCAACGGTGTGGAGTGAGCCTAACCGGTGAAAGAAACGATCATCTTTCCGGTGTTCTCACCGCGCAGCATGCCGAGGAAGGCAGCGGTCGCGTTCTCGACGCCCTCGACGACCGTTTCGTCGTACCGCAGCTCGCCGGAGCGCAGCCATCCCGCCACGTCCTGGACGAACTGCTGCTGGATGCCGGTGTGGTCGCCGACCAGGACGCCCTGCAGCCGCAGGCGCTTGCCGATGACCAGGGCGAGGTTGCGCGGACCGGGGGTGGGCTCGGTGGCGTTGTACTGCGCGATCGCGCCGCACAGGGTGGCCCGGCCGTGCACCTTCAGGGAGGAGATGGCGGCCTCCAGGTGGTCCCCGCCGACGTTGTCGAAGTAGACGTCGATGCCCTCGGGGGCGGCCTCCTTCAGCTGCTCGCCGACGGGGCCGTTCTTGTAGTTGAAGGCGGCGTCGAAGCCGTACTTCTCTGTGAGGAGCGTCACCTTCTCGTCCGAGCCGGCGGAGCCGATCACCCGGGACGCGCCCTTGATCTTCGCGAACTGCCCGACGAGGCTGCCGACCGCGCCCGCCGCACCGGAGACGAAGACCGAGTCGCCCTCCTTGAAGGAGGCGACCTCGAAGAGCCCGGCGTAGGCGGTCAGACCCGGCATGCCGAGCACGCCGAGGTACGCGGAGAGCGGGGCGAGGGCGCCGTCGACCTTGGTGGCGTGCTTGGCGTCCACGTCGGCGTACTCGCGCCAGCCCAGGCCGTGCAGGACGTGGTCGCCGACGGCGAAGCGCTCGTCGGAGGAGGCGACGACCTCGCCGACCGCGCCGCCGTCCATCGGCTTGTCCAGCTGGAACGGCGGGACGTAGGACTTCACGTCGTTCATCCGGCCGCGCATGTACGGGTCCACGGACATGTGCAGGTTGCGCACGAGGATCCGGCCGGGGGCGGGCTCGGCGGCCACGGGCACCTCGCGCAGGGCGAAGTCCTCCGCGACGGGCCAGCCCTGCGGACGGCGGACGAGGTGCCACTCGCGGCTGACGGCGGGGATCTCGGACATGCGGCGCTCCTGGGGGAAAGACGGTGCTTCACGGAAATGCTTCAGCAACTGAAACAACCATGCGCCTGGATATTTCATGTTGTCAAGTAAATGGGTACGCTGTTTCCATGCCCAGTCGTCGCGCAGACCCAGTGACCCAAGAGGTCGTCGAGCTCATCGGCGACGTCGTGGCCCGCTACCACGAGGAGTACGAGCACGCCGCGGCCCGCCATCAGCTCACCGGAGCCCAGGCCCGTGTGCTCGGGCTGCTCTCCCTGGAGCCCCTGCCGATGCGCCGCATCGCGCAGAAGCTGAAGTGCGAGCCCTCCAACATCACCGGCATCATCGACCGCCTGGAGTCCCGCGGTCTCGTGGAGCGCCGCCCCGACCCCGCCGACCGCAGGGTGAAACTGGCCGCCCCCACCGAGGAGGGCCTGCAGACCGCGGACCGGCTCCGCGAGTCGCTGGACTTCGCGCGCGAGCCGCTGGCCGGTCTGAGCACGGCCGAGCGGGCGGTCCTGAGGGACCTGCTCAAGCGGATGCTGGGCTGACCCGAGCGGATGCCGGGCCGGCCCCGCCGCTCATCCGCAGAAGATCCAGAGCACGCAGCTCTTCGTCGGCGTGGGGGTGGGCGTGGGCTTCGGCGGCGCCGGGGGCGGCGGCTGCACGCCGCCGGGACCGGTCGGCGAGGGCTGACCCGAGACGGTCGGCCCGGTGGTGCCCCCAGGGCCGGGGGACGCGGACGCGGAACCCGAAGGCCCGGGTGCGGAGGCGGAGGCGGACGGCCCCGGCTGCGTGACGGCCGGGGAGGCGCTGCCCGCCCCGGCGGACTTCGTGGCCCCCGCGCCGGGCTTCGCGCTGCCGGAGGCCTTCGCGGCCCCCTTGCCCGAGGGCGCACCACTCGTCGGCGCGTCCGGAGCCGGAACGGGCTTCTGCGGGGCGGCGTCATCGGTGAGCACCACCGTGGCGGCCCGGTCGCTGGCCTCACCGTCGGCGGCCATCCGGGCCACGGCCAGGGAACCACCGGCCGCGAGCACCAGCCCGAGACCGATCGTCAGCAGGGTCCGGCGCCGTCTTCGGTGCGCGACACGGCGGCGGGCGCCGGGGCTGCGCTCGCCGGGACCGGACAGCACGACGAGCGAGTCGGCGTAGACGTCGGCCAGCGTGGAGTGCTGCGCGGGGACGTCCTCCGCGCCGTAGGGCACGTAGGGCGCGGCGATCACGTCCGGCGCGGCGGGCGCGGCGGGCATCAGGTACTGAGCCGGGGTTCCGCACCCGGCGCACGCGAGTGCGCCGTTGAGGTGCCTCCGGCAAGCGGGGCAGTAGTTCATGGCGCCCGCAGGCTACGTGGTCCCCGGCAACATCCGTATCCCGGGAACGTAAGGATCCTGTGTGGAATCGTTACGTCCATGACAGCGAACGCGCACTCGCCGCACCGGGGAGCCTTCGGGCCGGCCGCCTTCCAGCTGGTGCTGCTGCGGCGGATGGCGGACTTCCAGCCCGACCTCGCCGAACGCGCCCGCCACCGGCTGGGCGCCTCGCTCGCGGAGCAGCGGGAGGCCAACAAGCGCTGGCAGGCCATGGTCCGTTCGCCGAGGTCACGCGGGGCACTGGCCCGCTACCGCTCGGTGCTCGGCCCGCCGGAGTCCGCCTCGGCCCGCCGGATCGGCGACCTGGAGTGCGAGGCCCTGCTGTGGCCGGTGCCCCTCTGGCCGGACCTGCGCTTCGAGGTGCTGGCCGCGCCGGACGGGGCCGTGTGGAACGAGTGGCTGGTGCGGGCGCCGGGGGCGCCGGGGCCCGTCCTGGCCTCGCCGCAGGACCTGCACCCCTGGTCGGCGACGGTGGACGAGGTGGCGCGGGCCTTTTCCCCGGTGCGCCCGATGGAGGGCACCGCGCCGACCCGCTGGCGGCTGGCGTTCGCGGCGCGGGGGCGGCCGTACGTGGCGGAGTTCACGTACGGCCTGCTCCAGCGGGTTTCCTGCGTAGAGGATGCTGACCAGGAGGCGGCCCGGGAGCCGCTCTAGGTGCCGGCCCAGGCGTCGGCCTAGGTGGCGAGGAAGGCGCGTACGCCCGCCGAGGTGGCGTCGTCGCCGAGCAGGTCATTGTGCTTCAGGCAGCCGACCGGCGTGTTGGCGGCCCCGGTGAGCGGGACGCTGTCGTCGGGGTTGACGACCTCGTCGCAGTTCGACCAGAACGTCGCGTACTTCACCGCGCCCGGGGTCTCGTCGCCGCCGTTCAGGTTCTTCACCACGTACGAGCCGGGGGTCATGTCCCGGCAGGCCTGGTCCCACAGGGCGCAGGCCCAGGCGGTGGAGGTGCCCCGGTTGGGCCCGGCCAGCGAGACCCAGTGCTCCACGGCGGCCGCGCCGCCGCCGAACTTCACGTACCAGCGGCTCACGAGCGAGCCGAAGGAGTGCGAGACGACGTCGACCTGCGCGGCGCCGGTCTGCCGGCGGACGTCCTCGACGTACGCCCCGAGGCGCCCGGCCAGGACCTCGTTGACGGACTGGTGGGTGTCGTAACCCCAGGAGAAGAGTTCCGAGTCGGCGTACCCGGCGGTCCGCAGGTCCTCGCGCAGGCTCCCCCAGACCCCCGGATCGGCGTTGTAACCGTGTACGAAGACCACCGGATTGCGTGATGATGCCTGGTCAGCGGCGCGGCCGGTGACCCGGTCGGCGGCATGGGAAGGGAAGGGCGCCAGGAGCGCCAGGCAGAGTGTCAGGAGTGCCAGCAGTCTCTGGCGGGCCGTCAGCATCTAGTCCCCTTTACCTTGTTACGCGTGAGTAGCGCGTGCGGTGCGCGCATGGTGGTGCCTGTCGGTACAGAAATCCACCCCCATGCAGGCGCCGCGCACCCCCGCCCGGAGCAGCTCAACGGGCGCACAGACCCAAATGTCCGAGATGATATGAAAAGCGATCGGCATTCCGCCGGTCCCTTGCGTCAGCGCTCTCGGGAGGATCTGCCGTGACCGTCAGTCTTGAGCAGTTGCGCCGCTGCCACGTCGCCGTCGACCTGGGTGCGGCCAGAACCCGCGTGTACGTCAAGGGCGCCGGCCTGGTCGTCGACGAGCCCAGCGTCGCCGCGGTGAACACGCGGACCGGCGCACTCATCGCCGTCGGGACCTTCGCCGAACGGATGACCGGCCGCACGCCCGACTACATCCGGGTCGTCCGCCCCGTCTCCGGCGGCACGGTCGTCGACATCGAGATGGCCCAGCGGATGCTGCGCCATCTGCTCGGCGAGAAACTGCGGCGCGCGCTGCGCCGCAAGCCCCGGCTGCGGGCCGCCGCCTGCACCCCGCACGACGCGGACCCGCTGGCCCAGCGGGCGACCGTGGAGACCCTGGTCGGCCTCGGGGCCCGGCGCGTCGAGCTGGTCGACACCCTGATCGCCGCGGCCGTCGGCTGCGGCCTCCCCGTGGAGCAGCCGACCGCGACGATGATCATGGTGTGCGGGGCGGCGGCCACCCAGGTGGCCGTCCTGTCCCTCGGCTCGATCGTCACCGCCCAGCGCATTCCGATCGGCGGTGAGGCCATCGACCACGCCGTGGTCCAGCACCTGCGCCACGCGCACGAGCTGATGCTGCCGAGCCAGGCCGTCCGCCCGCTCCAGCTGGCCCTGCACGGCAACGGCATCACCGCCCAGGGCCCCGCCTCCACCCTGATCCACGGCCGTGACGTGGCCACCGGACTGGCCCGCTCCGTCCAGGTGGACACCGCGGCCGTACGGGACGCCATCCACACCCCGCTGACCGCCGTGATCGACGGCATCGGCAAGGTGCTGCGGGACTGCCCGCCGGACCTGGTCGCCGACCTGACGGACCGGGGGATCATGATGGTGGGCGGCAGCGCCCTGCTGCCGGGCCTGGACCAGATGCTGCGCGACGCCACCGGCATGCCCGTCGCCATCGCGGAACGGCCGGACGTGTGCGCCGTACTCGGTCTCGGCGCGATGCTCGAAGGGAAGATCGCCCCCATGGTCCTCAACCCGCTGTCCGAATGACGGACCCGCAGCCCGCGGCCGGACAGCAGGAGCCGGATCCGGCGCAGTCGGGGCTGCCCGTCCTGCTGGAGGCGGTGCTCAGCGTCGGCTCCGAGCTGGAGCTGCGCTCGACCCTCCAGCACATCGTGGAATCGGCGGCCGAGCTGTGCACGGCCCGGTACGCGGCGCTCGGGGTCATCGACCCCGAGCGCGCCCGGCTGACCGAGCTGTTCACGTCCGGGATGAGCGAGGCCGAGCGCGCCGCGCTCCCCCACCTGCCGGACGGCCGCTCCGGCCTGCTCGGCGTCCTCGCCGACGACCCGCGCCCGCTCCTGCTCGACGACATCACCCAGGACCCGAGGTCCGTGGGACTCCCGCCGGGCCATCCCCCGATGCGCAGCTTCCTCGGCGTCCCGATCCGGGTCCACACCGAGGTTTTCGGCAACCTCTACCTCGCCGAGAAGCGGGGCGACGGCCCCTTCACCGACGAGGACCTGGCCCTGGTCCGCGTCCTGGCCTCGCAGGCGGGCATAGCCATCGGCAACGCCCGGCTGTACGAGACCGCGCGCCGCCGGGAGCGGTGGATCGAGGGCGCCGCCGCCGTGACCACGACCCTGCTGGCGGGCCGCCCCGCGGCGGACGCGCTGAGCTGCGTGGCCGAGCGGGCCCGACTGCTGGCGGACGCGGAGGCCGGGGTGGTGCTCCAGCCGACCCCGGAGGGCGGCATGGAGATCGTGGCCGCGTCCACCCAAGGCGACCCCGGGGACCTCGTCGGGACGGCGATCGCCCCCGGTTCGCCGGTCCTGGAACAACTCCTCGGGGGCGAACCGGTCTTCATCGAGGACTCGGCCACGGACCCCCGGATGACCACGCACGTCCGGGAACGGTTCGGGCCCAGCATGATGCTCCCGCTCCAGAGCGGTGGCCAGCTGATCGGCACCCTGGCCCTGCCGCGCGGCCGCGACGGCCGGCCGTACGACGCCGTGGACCGGCTGCTGGCCTCGCAGTTCGCCCACCAGGCCGCGCTCGCCCTCGTCCTCGCGGACGCGCAGCACGACCGGGAACAGCTGGCGGTGTACGAGGACCGCGACCGGATCGCACGGGACCTGCACGACCTGGTGGTCCAGCGGCTGTTCGCGACGGAGATGATGCTGGAGAGCACCCGGCGCAGGGCCGAGAACGCGCCGTCCGGGGACACGGTGGGCGAGGAGCTCAGCCGGGCCGTCGACGAGCTGGACTCCACCATCCAGGAGGTCCGGACGGCCATCTTCGCCCTCCAGCAGCCTCCGTCCGACGCCCCGACGTCCTTCCGCGGCCGGGTCATGCGCGAAACGGGCGGGGCGGCGGTCCTGCTGGGCTTCCAGCCGTCGGTGCACTTCGCCGGCGCGGTGGACGCCCTGGTCCCGGAGCCGGTGGCGGCCGAACTGCTCGCGGCCCTGCGCGGCGCGCTCGCCGCGGCGCACCGGCGCAGCGGGGTCACCTCGATCGAGGTCAAGGTCGCCGCGAACCCGTCCCGGGTCCGCCTGACCGTGACGGACGACGGCAGCACCGGGCCGGGCACCCGCGGCACGACGACGACCTGGGAGTCGGCCCTGCGACCGCCGGCCCGGATCGAGCAGCGCGACACCGCCTGAAGGCCGTCCCGCCGGTGGGCCGGATCCCGCCCCGCGCGCGCACCGGTCCCGCCCTGCCGACGGGACACGCCCTAGGCTGACGGGGTGACGACGACCCGTCTTCCGGCCCGTGCGGCCATCGCCTCGGTTGCCGATCCCGGCAGCTTCGCCGAACTTCCCGCACCGCGTCCGGAGTCCCCGCCCGACGGCCCGCTGACCTGGGCGGGTTACGACGACTCCCGGGCCCGGGCCGCGGCCCGCACCGGTGAGCAGGAGTCCCTGGTCACCGGGACCGCCCGCTTCGGCGGCCGCGAAGCCACCGTGGTCTCCTTCGAGTTCGGCTTCCTCGGCGGCTCGCTGGGCGAGCGCACCGGGGACCTGCTGGAAGCCGCCCACACCCACGCCCGGGAGCACCGCCTCCCCCTCGTCTCGCTCGTCGCCACCGGCGGCTCGCGGATGCAGGAGGGCATGCTCGCCCTGACGCAGCTCCAGCGCGTGGCCCGCCAGTGCGTCCTGACCCGGGCGGCCGGGCTCGCCCAGATCGCGGTCCTGCGCGACCCGACCACCGGCGGCGGCTGGGCCACCCTGGGCGCCGGGGCCGATGTCGTCCTCGCCCTGCCCGGGGCGCAGGTCGGCTTCGCGGGGTCCCGGGTGCGCCCGGCGGACGCCGACCCGGCGGCCTACTGCGCCGAGGGGCAGTACGCCGCCGGGCACGTGGACGCCGTCGTGCCCCCGGCGGAGCTCCCCGCCACCCTGGCCGGCTGGCTCCGGCTGCTGGGGGCGCCCGGGGCCGACGGGACTGCCGGGCCCGTCGCGCCCCCGGCCGCACTGGCCTGCGTACCGCCGCCGGAGACCGGCTGGGACGCCGTCCTCCAGGCCCGCCACCCGGACCGGCCGCGCGCCGAGGCGTACCTGGACTCCTACTTCGGCCTGCGCCTGCCCCTGTCCGGGGACCGGGCGGGCGGCAGGGACCCCGGCGTGCTGTGCGGGTTCGGGCTGCGGGAGGGCCGGCCGGTGGCGTACGCCGCCCAGTGCGGCACCGCCACCCGGCCCGCGGGCTACCGTACGGCCGCCCGGGTCGTGCGCCTCGCGGACCGGCTCGGCATCCCGGTGCTCACCCTGGTGGACACCCCGGGCGCCGCGAACGACGCCGCCGCCGAGCACGCGGGCGCCGGACCCGCCATCGCGGACGCCTTCGCCGCGCTGGCCGGGGCCACGGTCCCCGTGACGAGCCTGCTGATCGGCGAGGGCGGTTCGGGCGGCGCCCTCGCGCTGGCCGCGCCGGGGAACACCTGGGTCACCCCCGACAGCTACTTCTCGGTGATCGCCCCGGAACTGGCGGCGGCCATCCTCAAGCGCCCCCCGCAGGCGGCTCCGGCCACCGCGGACCAGCTGCGCATCCGCCCCCAGGACCTGGTCGCCCTGGGGGTGGCCCGCGGGATCGTGGAACCCGGGGCGCAGACGGCTCAGGCATCAGAGACGACCTAGCGGCGGCGGTCCGGCAGCCTGACGTCGACCCGGTAGAGCCTGGTCACCTGCTGGGCGAGCTCGTTGTCGTCGCTGACGAGCAGCAGCCGCACCCGGCCCCGGCCTTCGTGTCCGGTGACCACCATGCCCTCGATGTTGTCGACCAGCGGGTGGTTCTGCGGCAGCTTCGACGGCGCCCCGAGCGTCGGGCAGCCGTCCAGGTCGGCGAGCAGCGTCTTGCGCGCGACGCGCAGCCGCGGGCCCTCCGCCAGCGTCTGCGTCTTCGCGGTGTCCGTCGCGCCCAGCGGGTCGGCGACGTACAGCCTCGCGGTGATCTTGAACTGCTGGGTGAAGCCCCGTTCCAGGACGATCAGCCGGCCGTCCTGCGTCGGCGCGAGCTCGACGAGCCCGTGGCCCGCGTCGACCGGGTACGCGTACTGGCGGCCCAGGACGAACTCCCCGCCCCGCCGCTCCCAGGTCTGGACGCGCTGCAGGGTCCGCCCCTGCGCGTCCTCGCCGTCACCGGCCAGCGGCCCTTCGAGGCCGGCGACCAGCGTGCGGCCGCCGGGCAGCAAGGTCAGTGATTCGAAGGTCTGGTTGGCGGCGGCCCGTCCCTGCGGGGCGAGTCGGAAGGAGTCCGGGACCGGCAGGGTGGCGAGGACGGCGCCGTCCCGTCCGTGGCGCCGGATCGCGGGCGTGAACTCGTCGGTGACCAGGTAGGTCCCGTCGCGGTCGACGACGATCCCCTCCGAGTCGACGGCCTTCCCGGCGCCGTCCGTCAGCGGGAGCTGCGCGGTGGCCCGGGCGGCCGGGGTGTCCCCGCGGCCCACCTTCAGGGAGAACAGCACCGACCGGTCGGAGACTCCGGCGACCGAGCCGTCGCGGTCGACGGCGAGGCCGGATATGCCCCCGACGAGGCGGCCGTCGACCGTGGTCTTGTCGAGCGCGTCGGAGTAGCCGGCCACGGAGACGCGGGGCGAGCAGGCCCGGTCCTCCTTCGGGGCCGCGGCGGCGGGCGGTACGAGGACGCCGGAGAGCGCGGCGGTGGCCACGGCGGCGGTGGTGAGGGTGCGAAGGCGCACGGAGGCCTTCCTTCTGGTTCGGCGGGCGGACGGGTGGACGGGTGGACGGGTGGAGTACAACTGCCGAACCGTCATATGGCGAATCGAAATAAAACGGAAGACCTTGCCACACGAAGGCAACGAACCGGCCAACTCCCCTTCACATCCGCCCGAAGTGCCGCGTCAGGTGCGCCTGGCCGTAGAACCCCGCCACCGTCGCCGCCCCGGCGGCCGGCATCCCCGACAGCAGCGGCCCCCGCACGCGCGAGCCGGTGGACGCGTAGGCCAACCCCGCCTCCGCTTCCGGGTCCGTGCCCCCGTCCGCACACCAGTACCAGTCTCCCCACCCGGACCCCCGGCCCCAGAGCGGGCCCGTCTTGCCGGTAACTCGCCATTGCCAGAGGCGATTTGACCGAATCGACGTACGCTCCACGCCTCCCGTTCAGCTCATGATGAAAAGACTCGTATGTCCAGGGAGGCGTAGTGATCGAACCTGGCAACAGCACCACGAGCACCGGCACCGCCCAGAACACGGTGCGCACCACTCTTCCCCTCACCGTCGGTGTCGAGGAGGAATTCCTGCTCGTCGACGCCCGGACCTTCCGGGTGGTCCCGGCCGCCCCGCTCGTCCTCGCCACGGCCGCCGGGCTGCCCGGCGAGCTGCATCCCGAGGGCACCCGCTACCAGGTGGAGATATCCACCCCGGTCGCGCATTCCGCGGCCACCCTGCGCGAGGAACTCGCCGGACTGCGGCGGACCCTGGGCCGGGCGGCCCGCGCCCACGGCTGCCGGCTGCTGGCCGCACCCTCGCCGGTCGTGGCCGTGGAGGGGCCGCTGCACCTGACCGACGACGAGCCGCGCCAGCGCGAGCAGCACCGCCGCTTCGGGGCGCTCACCGACACCCTGGTCAGCTGCGGCCGCCACATCCACATCGGCACCCTCGACGTGGACACGGCGGTGGCGGTGTCCAACCGGGTCAGGCCCTGGCTGCCCACGCTGATCGCGCTGGCCGCCAACTCGCCGTTCTGGGGCGGCCGGGACACCGGTCACGCGAGCTGGCGGGCGATGGCCTGGGCGGGCTGGCCCTCCGCCGGGCTGCCCCCGCACTTCACGTCCACGGCGCACTTCCGGCGCTCGGTGCAGACCCTGCTCGGCTCCGGGGCGGCCCTGGACACCAAGATGGTCTATTGGGACCTCCGCCCGTCCGGGAACTGGCCGACGCTCGAAATCCGGGCGCCCGACATGTCCCCCGACATCGACGCGGCGATCCTCCAGGCCGAACTGGCCCGGGCCCTGGTGGCCACGGCCCTGCGGGAGATCGCGGAGCGGCGTCCGGAGCCGGCCGTACGGGACGACGTACTGCGCCTCGCGCGCTGGCGGGCGGCGCACGACGGGCTGGAGGGCTTCGGACTCGACCCGTACACGGGAACCGAACTCCCCGCGGCCGATCTCGCGGAGGCCCTGCTGGACCTCGTCGCCCCGGAGCTGGCCCAGTCCGGCGACCTCGACCACGCGGCCAGGACCATGACGGGCCTGCTGCGGAACGGGTCGGGGGCCCACCGCCAGCGCGCGGCCTTCGCCCGCCGCCAGGACCTGACGGACGTGCTGCGGCACCTGACGGAGGAGACGGAGGACTTCTGACCCCAGCCGCACCCCAGCCCACCCCGCCCGCACCTGCGCGCTCCGGCGCCGAGGGGCGGGTCCGCCATGTACGGCGGGCCCGCCCCTGCGGTCGTCCGGGCAGGTCATGGGCGGCGCGGCGCGCCGCGAACCGCCCCGCCCTTCGTGACGGGGCCCGTCCCGCAGGGGCCACCCACGTTCCCGGAGGACCCCCGGCCGCTGCGCGGGGACGCGTCGCGGCGCCGCGCACACGCGCCCCACGGATGACGGGGACACGGCGCCCGGAGGACGGTCCGCCGACTTCTGAGGGGAACCCGGTTTGGGGTCCCGTCACCGGGGAAGCCGCTCGGTGTGCTTCGGACCGGAGGCGCGCCGTGCGAGCAACCCTCGCCCCCAGCCCGCTGCCTCCTGCCCGCTCCCACGGTGAGTGTCGACCACCGAGCCAGGGAGACGCGTGCTCATGACGCACGTAGGTATGAACAGCATCCGGCGCAGGCATCCCCACGACGACAACCCGGACACCGCGGCCGCGTTCCGCCGCATCGCGTCCCTCGCGGAGGGCCCGGAGAGGTCCGCGCTGCGCCAGGAAGTGGTGTGCGCCTGGATGCCGATGGCCGCACGGCTCGCCCGGCGGTTCAGCAACGGCAGGGAGCCCCTCGAAGACCTCCGGCAGGTCGCCCAACTGGGCCTGATCAAGGCGGTTTCCCGCTTCGACCCGGATTTCGGCACCGCTTTCGAGGCCTTCGCCATCCCCACGATCGTCGGCGAGGTGAAGCGGCACTTCCGCGACAACCTCTGGGCGGTGCACGTTCCGCGACGCGTCCAGGAGCTGCGCATCCAGGTCCGCGCGGCCGACAGGGAACTCTGCCCCCCGCTCGACGGCGACGGCCCCGCGGTCTCCGAGATCGCCGCGGTGACCGGCCTGACCGAGCTGGAGGTACGGACGGGCCAGGGGGCGCTGCACAGCTTCACGACCCTGTCCATGGAAGCCGCGCACAGTCGCGCCGAGGGTGAATACCCGCTCGCGGAGACCCTCGGCCGTGCGGACCCCGGCTTCGACCTGGTCGTCGACCGGGAGGCGGTCCGGCCCCTGCTGCGGGCGCTGCCCGAGCGTGACCGCAGGCTCCTCTACCTGAGGTTCTTCTGCGAGATGAAGCAGAGCCGCATCGGCGAAGAGCTCGGCATGTCCCAGATGCACGTCTCCCGCCGGCTGAGGCGCATCTGCGCGTCCCTGCGCGATCAGGTGATGGCCGAGGCCGCCTGACCTCACGTAGTCACCGGCACCGGACGGCAGGGTCCGCCAAGGCGATGCCCGCGCCCCTCGGCCGGGGCTACGCTCCCCGGTGCGGCCCCAGCCCCTGGCAGCCAAGCCCATCCGATGAACCTGTGTCAGGCCGGACGCGATGACTGTGATGCGAGGTACGCGTGGTGCATCGAACGATCACGATCCACGAAGCGCCGAGGACCTCGACGGAGGCGGCTTCGCCGGCGGACGGTGAGCCGACCGCCGAGGTCCTCCACTTGCGTGCCGAGGTCGAGCAGTTGAGCAGGGCACTGGAGAGCCGCGCGGTGATCGACCAGGCACAGGGCATGGTCATGGCTCTGGCGCCGTGTTCCGGCGCCAGAGCCTGGGACCTGCTGGTGGACGTGTCGCAGCACCGCAACGTCAAGCTCAGGGACGTGGCTGCGGCTCTGGTCTCCAGCGCGGAGGGCGAAGCGCTCCCCGACGCACTGCAACGTGCGCTGCGCCACGCCTTCCGGCGGCTTCACACGGCCGAAGGCCGCTGACGGGGCGGTGCGATCGCCGGGGACGGCTAGTAGTAGTGCTTCCGTCCGCCGACCGAGTGCCCGACGGCTCCCAGGATCCACAGGATGATCCCGATGACGACGAGGATGAGCCCGATGGTCCACAGGATGGAGATGCTGGTCAGCCAGCCGACCACCAGCAGGATGATTCCGAGGACGATCATGGTGTCCGCCGATCTCGCGAAATGGGCAAAGCCCCTGATCTGTGGAGGTATCCAACCCTCGTGTAGGCGACTGCCCGGCCAGTGCGGTCCTACACATCCGGAGCGGCTCGATCGGCCCCGCACCCTCATCACCGGCGCGCGGGGGCACCGGGGGGCCAGCGAGGAACACCCGGGGCACAAAAAAATCGCGAGCACGCAGGTAAGAACGTTCCTGCATGCTCGCGAAGCGGTGGGGCGGGTGGGACTCGAACCCACGGCCGACGGATTATGAGTCCGCTGCTCTAACCGGCTGAGCTACCGCCCCTTCACGGCGTGGCGCGTACATGTGTGCGCGCCGTCTGCCGCAGCATAGCCGCTCATACGATCTCCTGCCTCGGATGCCTCGCATGATCGGCTTCGCCTGTTCAGAGAGACCGCGCTGAGGGCTGCCCGGTTCCAGGACGCGGGTGGAAAAGAAGAAAAAAGAAGAGGAGACCCGCTGGGGTCTCCTCTTCTCTCCTGCTCCCCCGGCTGGACTCGAACCAGCAACCCTCCGGTTAACAGCCGAATGCTCTGCCAATTGAGCTACAGGGGACCGCGCTCCCCCGACTGGACTCGAACCAGTAACCTGCCGGTTAACAGCCGGCTGCTCTGCCAATTGAGCTACAGGGGATTGCTGCGGTGCATCGAACAGCCCACCTCCGGCCTTGCCGGGGGGCGAGCGCCCGTTGCGAGTCATAGATTAGCGCAAGCAGGGGGGTGCTCCGCCAATCGGTATCGACAGCAGGCCGGGCACCACACGACGAAGGGTGACAGGCATGCGGTACAAGGTCACGTTCGCGGTCGGACTGGCCCTCGGGTACGTGCTCGGGACCCGGGCCGGACGCGAGCGGTACGAGCAGCTGAAGAAGTCCGCGCGGGAGCTCGCGCAGAACCCGGTGGTGCGCAATGCCGCCGAGAGCGCCGGGCAGAACGGGCGCGCGTTCGCGGGGAAGGCCTTCGCCGCCGTGAGCGAGAAGGTCGGCGACGCCGTCCCGGTGTCCCTGGCCGGGCGGGTGCGCGGACTGCGCGACCGGGCCGCCGGAGGCGCCGAGGACGAGTGGGGCACCAGCAACACCTGAGGTCCGCGGGGCCCGGAGCCCGGAAGGGCTCCGGGCCCCCTGGACCTGGACCACCCCTGGACCCGGACTACCGGAGTGCCGGAGTCCGCGATGCTCCCGGGGTCCTTGTGATCTCCGGGGGCTCCGGGACGGTGGAGACCGGGCTCGCGTGCGGCAGAATTCTCCGTATGGGGATAGTCGCCGGGCTGGACAGTTCTTCCGCCTTCACTCGCATAGTCGTCTGTGACACCGAAACCGGTGCCGTGCTGCGCCAGGGCTACGCGCCCCATCCGCAGCCCGCCGGGGACCCCTCCGCCGCGCATCCCCACGAGACCGATCCACAGGCCTGGCTGCTCTCGCTCGGCGAGGCCGCCGGCGGCGGGCTCCTCGAAGGGGTACAGGCCATCGGCGTGTCGGCGCAGCAGCACGGCCTGCTGCCGCTCGATGCCCAGGGCGGTCTCGTCCGCCCCGCCCTGGTCGGCAACGACAAGCGCGGGCAGGTGGCCGCGGCCGACCTCGTCGAGGCCCTCGGCGGCCGGCACGCCTGGGCGGACGCGGTGGGTTCGGTCCCGCACTCCGCGCAGCCGCTCGCCAAGCTGGCCTGGCTGGCCCGCGCCGAACCGGAGGCGGCCCGCCGGGTCGCCGTACTGCTGTCCCCCCACGACTGGCTGGTCTGGCAGCTGCTGGGCCGGCCCGCCCGCCGCACCACCGACCGGGGCGGCGCCTCCGGGACCGGGTACTGGTCGGCGGCCACCGGTTCCTGGCGCCCCGACCTGGTCGAACTGGCCCTCGGGCACCAGGCGCTGCTGCCGGAGGTGCTCGGCCCGGCCGACGCCGCCGGGACCACGCCCGAGGGGCTGCTGATCTCCGCGGGTACCGGCGAGACGATGGCCGCCGCCCTCGGACTGGGCGTCGGACCCGGCGACGCGGTGGTCTCGCTGGGTGCGTCCGGCTCCGTGATGGCCGTGCACCACGAGGCGCTGTCGGAGCCGGGCGGCCTGATCACCTCCCTCGCCGACGCGGGCGGCATGCACCTGCCCGTGGTGAACACCTCCAATGCCGTGCGGGCCCTGCGCGGCACGGCCGAGCTGCTGGGCACCGACCTGGAGGGGCTCTCCGACCTCGCACTGAAGTCGACGCCGGGCGCCCACGGCCTGGTGATGCTCCCCTACCTGGAGGGCGAGCGGACGCCGAACCTGCCGCACACCGCGGGCACCCTCACGGGGCTGCGGCGGGACTCGATGAAGCCGGAGCACCTGGCCCGGGCCGCCTTCGAGGGCATGCTGTGCGGGCTGGTGGACGCGCTCGACGTGCTGCGCTCGCGCGGGGTCGGCATCCGCCGGGTGTTCCTGCTCGGCGCGGCGGCCGGGCTGCCCGCCGTACAGGCCGCGGCGCCGGGACTGTTCGGCACGCAGATCGTGGTGCCCGAGCCGGCCGACTACGCGGCGCTGGGGGCGGCACGCCAGGCCGCGTGGGCCCTCGGGGCGCAGCACGGCACCCTCTCCCCGCACACCCCGCCGGTCTGGCCGACGCCCGCCGCCCAGGTCTTCGAGCCGGGCGAGGAGTTCCCGGCGTGGCAGGGGGTCCGTCAGCAGTACATCGCGACGCGCGAGGAGATCCACCCCGGGGCCTTCTGAGCGACGCGGCCGCCCCGCAGGCCCGAACGGGCACGGGGACGGGGAGCCTGGGTCCGCCGCTGGGCGGGGCTCCTCCTTTTGACCGGGCTTTGCGAAATCCGGTGGGGATCGGGCCGTCGTGTGGCTCAAGATGGAGGGTATTCCCCCCCGATCTTGCCCACCGGAGCCTGCGCGTGCTCATACGACTTCTGCGGACCCATCTGGGTCCGTACCGGAAACCCATCGGGCTGCTGGTCCTGCTGCAACTGCTGCAGACCAGCGCGACCCTCTACCTGCCCACGCTCAACGCGGACATCATCGACCGCGGTGTCGTCAACGGAGACACCGGCTACATCCTGCGCTTCGGCGCACTGATGCTCGGGGTGTCCCTCGTCCAGCTGATCTGCAACGCGGGGGCCGTCTACTACGGCGCCCGCACGGCGGCGGCCCTGGGCCGCGACGTCCGCGGCGCGGTCTTCGACCGGGTGCAGAGCTTCTCCGCGCGGGAGCTCGGACAGTTCGGCGCCCCGTCGCTGATCACCCGCACGACGAACGACGTCCAGCAGGTCCAGACGCTGGTGCTGATGGCCTTCACCCTGATGGTCGCGGCTCCGATCATGTGCGTGGGCGGCATCCTCATGGCGCTCTCGCTCGACGTGCAGCTGTCGAGCGTCCTGCTCGCCGTGGTCCCCGTCCTCGGGGTGTCCGTCGGCGCCATCGTCTTCCGGACGCGGCCGCTGTTCCGCAAGATGCAGGAGCGGCTGGACACCGTGAACCGGGTCCTGCGCGAGCAGATCACCGGCAACCGGGTGATCCGCGCCTTCGTCCGCGACGGGTACGAGAAGGAGCGCTTCCGGGAGGCCAACGCCGACCTGACCGGGGTGTCGCTGGCCGCCGGGAAGCTCCTCGCACTGATGTTCCCCACGGTCATCGTGGTCGTGAACATCTCCAGCGTCGCCGTCATCTGGTTCGGAGCGATGCGCGTGGACAGCGGCGGCATGGAGATCGGCCAGCTGACGGCCTTCCTCGCCTACCTGCTGCAGATCGTCATGGCCGTGATGATGGCCACCTTCATGTTCATGATGGTGCCGCGCGCCGAGGTGTGCGCCGAGCGCATCCAGGAGGTCCTGGACACCGCGTCGAGCGTGGTCCCGCCCGCCGAGCCGGTGCGCGAACTCGCCCGGCGCGGGCAGCTGGAGCTGCGCGGCGCCGACTTCCGCTACCCGGGCGCCGAGGCGCCGGTGCTGCGCGGAGTGGACCTGGTGGCCCGCCCCGGCGAGACCACCGCGGTGATCGGCTCCACCGGGAGCGGCAAGTCCACCCTGCTGGGCCTGGTCCCGCGGCTGTTCGACGCGACCGGCGGCGAGGTGCTCGTCGACGGGGAGGACGTCCGGCGGCTCGATCCGGAACTCCTGGCCAGAACGGTCGGCATGGTCCCGCAGAAGCCGTACCTGTTCTCCGGGACGGTGGCCTCCAACCTGCGCTACGGGCGCCCGGAGGCGACCGACGCGGAGCTGTGGCGGGCCCTGGAGGTGGCCCAGGCGAAGGAGTTCGTCACCGCGCTGGAGGGCGGGCTGGACGCTCCGGTCTCGCAGGGCGGCACGAACGTCTCCGGCGGCCAGCGCCAGCGCCTGGCGATCGCCCGGACGCTGGTGCAGCGCCCCGAGATCTACCTCTTCGACGACTCCTTCTCGGCCCTGGACTACGCGACGGACGCGGCGCTGCGCGCGGCGCTCGCCCAGGAGACCGGGGACGCGACCGTGGTCATCGTCGCCCAGCGGGTGTCGACCATCCGCGACGCCGACCGGATCGTGGTCCTGGACGAGGGCCGGGTCGTCGGCGTGGGCCGGCACCACGAGCTGATGGACGGCAACGAGACCTACCGGGAGATCGTGCTCTCCCAGCTGACGGAGGCGGAGGCCGCATGAGCGGGCCCGGAGGACGGATGATGGCGGGACCGGCCCAACGGTCCCTGGACTTCAAGGGCTCGGGCAAACGGCTGCTGGGCCAGCTCGCCGAGGACCGGCTCAAGCTGTGGGGCATGGTCGTCGCCGTCGTCGGCAGCGTCACCTTCACCGTGATGGGTCCCAAGATCCTCGGCCAGGCCACCGACCTGGTCTTCGCGGGGATCGTGGGCCGGGAGATGCCGGCCGGGATCACCAAGCAGCAGGCGCTGGACGGGCTGCGCGCCGACGGCAAGGGCGGCATGGCGGACATGCTGTCCGGCACCGACTTCACCCCGGGCCAGGGCATCGACTTCGGTGCGGTCGGGGTCGTGGCGATCTGGGCGCTGGTCGTCTTCACCCTGGCCGGCCTGCTCATGCTGGTCGCGACGCGGCTGTCGAACCACGTCATGAACGGCACCGTGTACCGGATGCGCGAGGAGCTCCAGGCGAAGCTGTCGCGGCTGCCGCTGTCGTACTTCGACCAGCAGAAGCGCGGTGAGGTGCTCAGCCGCGCCACCAACGACATCGACAACATCGGGCAGACGCTCCAGCAGACGATGGGCCAGCTGCTGAACTCGCTGCTGACCATCGTCGGCGTGCTGGCGATGATGTTCTGGATCTCGCCGCTGCTGGCGCTCGTCGCGCTGGTGACCGTACCGGTGTCGGTCTTCGTCGCGGCGAAGATCGGCAAGAGGTCGCAGCCGCACTTCGTGGCCCAGTGGAAGAGCACCGGCACCCTCAACGCGCACATCGAGGAGATGTACTCGGGCCACACGGTGGTCAAGGTCTTCGGGCGGCAGAAGGAGTCCGCGGAGCTGTTCGCCGAGCAGAACGAGGCGCTGTTCCGGGCCTCCTTCAAGGCGCAGCTGGTCAGTGGCCTCATGCAGCCGGTGATGGCCTTCCTGTCGAACATCAACTACGTGCTGGTGGCGGTCGTCGGCGGACTGCGGGTCGCCTCGGGCACCCTGTCGATCGGTGACGTGCAGGCCTTCATCCAGTACTCGCGGCAGTTCTCGATGCCGCTGACGCAGGTGGCCTCGATGGCGAACCTGGTGCAGTCGGGCGTCGCCTCGGCGGAGCGGGTCTACGAGCTGCTCGACGCGCCGGAGCAGGAACCGGACGTCGAGGTCCCGGAGCGTCCCGAGGCGGTGCGCGGCCGGGTCACGCTCGACAAGGTGGCCTTCCGCTACGAGCCGGACAGGCCGCTCATCGAGAACCTGTCGCTGGACGTGGAGCCGGGCCAGACGGTCGCGATCGTCGGCCCGACGGGGGCGGGCAAGACCACCCTGGTCAATCTGCTGATGCGGTTCTACGAGGTCACGGGCGGGGAGATCGCCCTCGACGGGGTGGACATCGCGAAGATGACGCGCGAGGACCTGCGCCGCGGCATCGGCATGGTGCTCCAGGACACCTGGCTGTTCGGCGGCACGATCGCGCAGAACATCGCCTACGGGGCCTCGCGCGAGGTCACGCGCGCCGAGATCGAGGAGGCGGCCAGGGCCGCACACGCGGACCGCTTCATCCGCACGCTGCCGGACGGCTACGACACCGTGCTGGACGACGAGGGCGCGGGGGTCAGCGCGGGCGAGAAGCAGCTGATCACGATCGCCCGGGCGTTCCTCTCGGACCCGGTGATCCTGGTGCTCGACGAGGCGACGAGCTCGGTGGACACCCGTACCGAGGTGCTGATCCAGAAGGCGATGGCGCGCCTGGCGCACGGCCGTACGTCCTTCGTCATCGCACACCGGCTGTCCACGATCCGCGACGCGGACGTGATCCTGGTCATGGAGGACGGCTCGATCGTGGAACAGGGCACGCACGCGGAGCTGCTGGCGGCGGGCGGTGCGTACGCGCGGCTGTACGCGGCGCAGTTCGCGCAGGCGGTCGCCGAGGTCGACTAGCCGGGACGGCGGCCGACGGGAGACGCCCGGAGGGGACAGCCGGGGGAACGGATCGGACGGGGGCGCCCTGCGGGGCGCCCCTCACCGTCAATCCAGATACCCCCGGAGCTGGTCGGCGAAGGCGTGGTCCCGCAGTTTGTTGAGGGTCTTGGACTCGATCTGCCGGATCCGCTCACGGGTCACGCCGAAGATCCGCCCGATCTCCTCCAGGGTGCGGGGCCGCCCGTCGGCGAGTCCGTACCGGAGCTGGACGACCTTGCGCTCCCGCTCCCCCAGCGTGGACAGCACCGCTTCCAGGTGCTCGCGCAGCAGGAAGAACGCGGCGGACTCGACGGGGGACGCCGCGTCGCCGTCCTCGATGAGGTCGCCGAGGGCCACGTCGTCCTCCTCGCCCACCGGGGCGTGCAGGGAGACCGGCTCCTGCGCGAGGCGCAGCACCTCCATGACCCGCTCGGGGGTCAGCTCCAGGTGGACGGCGACCTCCTCGGCGGTGGGTTCGTACCCGCGCTCCTGGAGCATGCGGCGCTGGACGCGGACGACGCGGTTGATCAGCTCGACGACGTGCACGGGCACGCGGATGGTCCGGGCCTGGTCGGCGAGGGCCCGGGACATCGCCTGGCGGATCCACCAGGTGGCGTAGGTCGAGAACTTGTAGCCGCGGGCGTAGTCGAACTTCTCGACGGCCCGGATGAGTCCGAGGTTCCCCTCCTGCACCAGGTCGAGCATGGTGAGCCCGCGGCCGACGTACCGCTTCGCGACGGAGACGACGAGCCGCAGGTTCGACTCGATGAGGCGGCGCTTGGCCATCCGTCCCATGACGACGAGCTTGTCGAGGTCCAGGGCCAGCTGCGAGTCGAGGTCGCAGGACCCGGCGAGCTTCTCCTCGGCGAACAGGCCCGCCTCGACGCGCCGCGCGAGGTCGACCTCCTCCACTGCCGTGAGCAGCGGGATCCTGCCTATCTCGCGCAGGTACTGCCGGAAGAGGTCGGCGGAGGGGCCCGCTCCGCTGCTGCTGTCGCTGCTGCGCCGGCGCTGTACGGGCACCGGTTCGACGAGTTCCAGCACCTCGGGCTCTTCGTCCACGGCTTCGGCCTCTGTCCCGGCCTCTTCGGCCTCCGAGGACTCGCTCACGTTCACGTTCACGGTCAGGATCTCGGTCTGCACGGGGGCGACCTCCAGGGCTCCGAGGACGGGGGCACCGCACTCAGTGTGGGGCACGACACAGGGCGGCCACGAGGGGCGTGCGAGCACTTTCTGAGTCCGGTGCGTGACCGGATGGTTACCCGCCGGGAAGAATCCCGATGCGCACCGGACGCATGTCCGAGACGATCGGCTCCATGCCTGAGTACGAGACCCACGTGACGGTGCACTGCGCGAACGGGGCGGAGCTGGAACGCCTCGACGCCTGGGCCGGGGCGCGGGAGTTGAAGGTCACCCACATCGTGCTGGCGCGGGGCCGGATGGTGTCGCAGCCGATGCTGACGCTGCGGGACCGCACGGGCCACGAGCGCCTGCTGCCCCAGCTGCGGGAGGCCGGCTTCGACCCGGTCCGGGTCAAGGTGGAGACGGTCCCCTGGACCTCGGACCGCCCGGGCCCGGGCGGCGGCTACTTCGAGCACCACCTGAAGCTCCGTCTCCCGCCGCACTACGACCGCGCGGCCCTGGAGGACCTGGCGGTACGGCACTCGGCGCACGTCTCGTGGAACGCCCGCCGGGTGCTGCCGGACGGCGGGCACGAGCGGTTCGTGACCCAACGCTGCCGGGGGGTCCCTGCGGAGCGGGCGGGGGCGGCCTGCGACGCACTGACGGCCGCGCTCGGCTCGGCGGGGTACGAAATCCACTCGGAGGAGCGGGAGTTCGTGCTGTACGACAGTGACCTGTCCGTGGACGACGGATGGATCGAGGAGGGGAACGCGTGATGAGCTCTGCCGACGAGCCGTGGAAGCCGTCGATTCCTGG
This sequence comes from Streptomyces xanthophaeus, assembly GCF_000725805.1. Lineage (GTDB taxonomy): Bacteria > Actinomycetota > Actinomycetes > Streptomycetales > Streptomycetaceae > Streptomyces > Streptomyces xanthophaeus. Next base: position 114,018 of record NZ_KL647136.1, read on the forward strand.
CGGGCCGGACGACATCCGGGAACCCGCTGCCGACCGGAAGCGCCGCAAGACGCAGCTGCCGTCCACGCTCACCGCGGGGGTGGGTGAAGCGGCCGCGCGGCACCGCGTGTTCGATCCGGCGCTCAAGCACTTCGACGGCGCCTACCGGCCCACCGACGAGGTGGTCCCCGACCCGGCGGTGCGCGTCCGCTGGCAGGCGGCACGGCGTACGGCGCTGGCCGTGACCCTGCGGGCGGTCGCCTCGTCCGGGTGGGCCGGGTCGCTGGTACTGCGCGGCAGCATGCTGCTGTCCGGCTGGTACCCGGGGACGGCGCGCGCGCCGCACGACCTCGACTTCGTGGTGGTGCCGCAGGAGTGGCGGATCGAGGAACCCCGGACCCGCCGGATGCTGGACGCGGTCGCCTCGGCCGCCGAGCGGGCCGCCGCGGAGCACGGAGGGCTGGCCATGCCGGCCTCGGAGGCGGTCTCGGAGTACATCTGGACGTACGAACGGGTCCCGGGCCACCGGCTGGTCCTGCCGTGGTCCGCACCGGGACTGCCCGGCGGCCACGTACAGCTGGACTTCGTCTTCCACGAGGCACTGCCCGTCGCGCCCGCGCGGTCCGACGCCGCCGGCGCCGGGCTGCTCGGTGCGACGAAGGAACTCTCCCTGGCCTGGAAGCTGCTGTGGCTGGCGACCGACCTGTACCCGCAGGGCAAGGACCTCTACGACGCGGTACTGCTCGCCGAGGACTGCACCTTGCCGTACCCGCTGCTGGAAACGGTGTTCCGGCAGTCCGGCGAGTGGCAGGCCGGTGACGTCCTCGCCCCCCTGAACCTGAGCACCTTCGAGGACCTCGACCTGCGCGAATGGGCGGATTTCGCCCGGGAGTACCCGGAGATCGACGCCGGTGCGGGCGCCGGTGCGTACGTACGCCGCCTGGCCGTGGCGCTGGCGCCGACCTTCGGCGAGCGCGGCTAGGCCGGTTCGACGCGGACCGCGCAGACCTTGAACTCCGGCATGCGGGAGACCGGGTCGAGGGCCGGGTTGGTCAGGGTGTTGGCGCGGCCCTCGCCGGGCCAGTGGAAGGGCATGAAGACCGTGTCCGCGCGGATGGCGTCCGTGATGCGGGCCGGGGCCACCGCGCGGCCCCGGCGGGAGACGACGGCCAGGGGGCTGCCGTCGACCGCGCCGATGCGGGCGGCGAGACGGGGGTGGATCTCCACGAAAGGGCCGGGCGCAGCCGCGTTGAGCTCGTCCACGCGGCGGGTCTGGGCCCCGGACTGGTACTGGGCGACGACCCGGCCGGTGGTGAGCAGGACCGGGTACTGGGCGTCGGGGACCTCGGCGGCGTCCCGGTGCGAGACGGGGACGAAGCGGGCCCGGCCGTCGTCGGTGGCGAAGGCGTCGAGGAAGAGCCGGGGGGTGCCAGGGTGCGCGGCCGCGGGTTCGGGAGCCGGTCCTGCGGCCTCGGGGGACGGTTCGGCCTCGGGGAGCGGTTCGGGGCAGGGCCAGAAGACGCCCTGTTCCGTCTCGATGCGGGCGTAGGAGATGCCCGAGTAGTCCGCGGGGCCACCGGCCGAGGCGCGGCGCAGTTCTTCGAAGACCTCCTCGGGGTCGGTCGGGAAGCCCTTCTCGACGCCCAGGCGGCCGGCCAGGCCGTGCAGGACCTCCAGGTCGGTGCGGACCCCGGGCGGCGGGGTCAGGGCCCGGCGGCGCAGCAGGACGCGGCCCTCCAGGTTCGTGGTGGTGCCCGTCTCCTCCGCCCACTGGGTGACGGGCAGGACCACGTCGGCGAGGGCGGCCGTCTCGGAGAGCACCACATCGGCCACCGCGAGGAAGTCGAGCGAGCGGATGCGCTCCTCGATGTGCGCGGCGCGGGGCGCCGACACCACCGGGTTGGAGCCCATCAGCAGCAGGGCCCGGACGTCCGTGCCGAGGGCGTCGAGGAGTTCGTAGGCGCTGCGGCCCGGGCCCGGGAGGGAGTCGGGGTCCACGCCCCAGACCCCGGCGACGTGCGCCCGGGCCTCGGGGTCGGTCAGCTTGCGGTAGCCGGGGAGCTGGTCGGCCTTCTGGCCGTGCTCGCGGCCGCCCTGGCCGTTGCCCTGGCCGGTGAGGCATCCGTAGCCGGAGAGCGGGCGGCCGGCCCGGCCGGTGGCCAGGCACAGGTTGATCCAGGCGCCGACGGTGTCGGTGCCCTTGGACTGCTGCTCCGGGCCCCGTGCGGTGAGCACCATCGCGGAGGACGGCTCGCAGAACAGGGAGACCGCCTCGCGCAGCCGGGGGACGGGCACCCCGGTGATGCGTTCGACCAGCTCGGGCCAGTGGGCCATGGCGGCGGCCCGGGTCTCCTCCCAGCCGGTGGTCCGGGCCGCGATGAACTCCTCGTCCGTGCGCCCCTCCGCCACGATCAGGTGCAGCAGGCCGAGGGCGAGCGCGAGGTCGGTACCGGGGCGGGGGGCCAGGTGCAGGTCGGCCTGCTCGGCGGTACGGGTGCGGCGCGGGTCGATGACGATCAGGGTGCCGCCGTTGGCCTTGAGCTCGGTGAGGTAGCGCAGGGCGGGCGGCATGGTCTCGGCGAGGTTGGAGCCGACGAGGATCACGCAGCCGGTGCGGGGGATGTCCTCCAGCGGGAAGGGCAGTCCGCGGTCGAGGCCGAAGGCCCTCTGGTGGGCGGCGGCGGCCGAGGACATGCAGAAGCGGCCGTTGTAGTCGATCTGCGAGGTCCGCAGGGCGACCCGGGCGAACTTGCCGAGCGCGTACGCCTTCTCGTTGGTGAGTCCGCCGCCGCCGAAGACCCCGACGGCGTCCGGTCCGTGGGCGCGCCCCGTGCGGGCGAGGCCCTCGGCGACGGCGTCGAGGGCCTCCTCCCAGGTGGCCGGTTCCAGCTGCCCGGCGTGGGTGCGGACGAGCGGACCGGTCAGGCGCACCCGGGAGGAGAGCACGGCGGGTGCGGTGCGGCCCTTGCCGCACAGCGCGCCCCGGTTCACGGGGAAGTCCGCGCGTTCTTCCACCGTCACGCTGCCGCCGCCCGGTTCGGGGCGGAGGTTCATCCCGCACTGCAGCGCGCAGTACGGACAGTGCGTGGCGGTGAGGGCGGCTTCCGGGGTGTGCATGGACGCCAGCGTGGGTCTGCGGTGTTACGCCCGCCGCCGTCCCGCGTTACGACTGGGGATGTTCGGCCTCAGCGGTGCCCGCGGACCCCGGTGAGGCCGGGCGCACCGGGGGCCGGCCGACGATCTCCCCGTACACGATCCGGCCGCCGACTACGTCGAGGACCCGCATGCGGAGGGCCGTGCCCGAGCGCCGCCCGGAGGCGGGCGCCGCGGCCCGGTCACCGGCCGGTCAGGTACTTCACCGTGAGGCCCGCGGTCCAGCCGCCGTCGACCGCGAGCTCGGCTCCCGTCATGTAGGCGGCCGCGTCCGAGAGCAGGAAGGCCACGGCCGCGGCGATCTCCTCGGGGGCGCCCACGCGGCCCAGCGGGGTGCCGGGGTAGTTGCCCTCGCCCGCCTGGATGCCGATGGGTGCGGTCATCGGGGTCAGGGTCATGCCGGGGTGGACCGAGTTGACGCGGATGCCCGCTTCGGCGAGCTCGACCGCGCCGATCTTCGACAGGCCGCGCACACCCCACTTCGAGGCGCCGTACCCGGCGGTGAGCGCGAGACCGGTCAGGCCCGCCGCGGAGGAGATGTTGACGATGGAGCCGCCTCCGCCGGCCCGCAGCATCGGGATCGCAGTCTTGATGCCGATGAACACACCGACCAGGTTGATCTCCACGACCTGGCGGAAGTGCTCGACGCTCTCGTGCTCCAGGAACTGGCCGGTGGATATGCCCGCGTTGTTCACGAGGCCGTCGATGCGGCCGAACTCGGCCACGGCGTGGTCCAGGGCCGCCTGCCAGTCGCTCTCGCTCGTCACGTCGTGCCGCAGGAACCGCGCCGCGCCACCGAGCTTCGCAGCGGTATCGGCGCCCTCCGCCTCCAGGACGTCGGTGATCAGCACCTGGCCGCCGCCGTCCACGACGGCCTGTGCGGCCGCCGCGCCCAGGCCGCGGGCTCCCCCGGTGATGACGACGACCTTGCCGCTCAGATCCACAACAGCCACGGTGCACACCCCTGTTCTCGGTCCGACAGACTCGCATATGACTAATCGGCATAGCCGATGGCGCCGTCAGTCTGTCAGAGCGGCCAGCGCGCGCGACACCCCTTCCTCCTTCGGCCCCAGGAACCGCGGCGCGGGCTTGAGCGCCGCATCCACCGCCGCCTTGCCCGCCGCGAAGACCTCGCGGGCCCCGCCGTAGTACCAGGTGGCGTCGTGCACGTCGGCCACGCCGACCCCGTACGCCTCCACGCCCGCCGCCTGGCACAGGGCCACGGCCCGGCGTATGTGGAAGCCCTGGCTGATCAGGACCGCGCGGTCGACCCCGAATATCTCCTTGGCCCGGACGCACGAGTCCCAGGTGTCGAAGCCCGCGTAGTCGCTGACGATCTGCGCGTCCGGCACCCCCAGCCCGGTGAGGTAGGTGCGCATCGCGTCGGGTTCGTCGTACTCCTCGCGGCTGTTGTCGCCGGTGACCAGCACGACCTTGACCTTGCCGGTGCGGTACAGCTCGGCCGCGGCGTCGAGCCGGTCGGCCAGGTAGGGGGTGGGCCGCCCCTGCCACAGGCCCGCCCCGAACACGACGGCCACCTCCGCCGGGGGCGCCGTGGCCGTGGTCCGCAGCCGGTCCGCCGCCGTCGCGTGCGTCCAGGCCGACGGCAGCAGCGCGAGCACGCAGCCGGCCATCACGGTCTGCACGGCCCGGCGCCTGCCCCGCACGCTCCGCAGCGCCCGGCCCCGCATCCAGCCCGGCACCCGCCCCGGCACCCGCTTCGGCATCCGCTTCGCCGTACGCCCCGCCGTCCACTTCGGCATCTTCATGACTCCCCCTCGCGCCCCGCGCCTCACACGTCGTTCGCACACATTGACGAACCGCCCCCGGCCGCCAGTTCCGCCCCCGCCACCTTTCACCCGTACGAATGATCGAGTGAGGTCCCGGTAAACACACGTCACCCGGCCGCAACGCCCAGGCAACCTCCGGCGCGCAGGATCGGTCCATGACGGAGCCGGTGCACCCTCCCGAACTGCTCTCCCTGCCCCTCGACACCGCGGCCGAACTGCTGACCCGGTTCACCGCCCAGCTCGGCACGCAGCTCAGCGGGCTGCGCCCGCCCCGCGCCCGCCACCACGGAGCCGCCCCATGCACCCCACCCTCGTCGCCGTGGCCCACGGCAGCCGCGACCCGCGCGCCCTGCTCACCGCGGGAGCCCTTCTGGAACGGGTCCGCGAGCTCCGCCCCCGGCTCGACGTCCGGCTCGGGCACATCGAGCTGAACCAGCCCCTCCTCCCCGACACCCTGCGCGCGGCCTCGGGTGCGGCGGTGCTCGTACCGCTGCTGCTCGGGCGCGGTCACCACGTCAAGCGCGACCTCCCCGCGGCGGCCGCCCGGGCCACGCACCTCAGGACCTCCGTCGCCGCCCCCCTCGGCCCGCACCCGCTGCTCGTCGAGGCCCTGTACGAACGGCTCCTGGAGGCCGGCTGGGGCTCGGCCGGGACCGGGCGTCCTGCGGTGGTCCTCGCGGCGGCCGGGTCCCGCGACCCCGATTCCGCCACCGACACCCGCCGCACGGCCGCGCTGCTGTCCGAACGGCTGGGCGGGGTGCCGGTCGTCGCCGCCTACGCCTCCGGAAGCGGACCCACCGTGCCCGAGGCCGTCCGCGCGCTGGCCGCGCGCGGCCGGCACCGGGCCGCGGTCGCCTCGTACTTCGCCTGCCCCGGCCGGTTCGCCTCGCAGTGCGCCGCCGCAGCGCCCGGCCCGGCCGCCGCCCCGCTCGGCGCCCACCCGGCGCTGGCCCGCCTCGTCCTCCAGCGCTACGACGAGGCCCTCGCGCTGCGCTCCGCCCATCGGGAACTGGCCACTGCCTGAGCAGCGTGTTCGGTCGGATTGCTCGGATTGTCGGTGTCTCCGGTTAACGTCTCATTATGGAAGGCACCGCTCACGCCCCCGCAGACCCGTCCCGCCTCGAAGCTCTCTACGGCCCCACCGCCACCGAGCGTTGGTCCACCGAACCGGACAAACAACCGGGGCGCACCGCCTTCCAGCGCGACCGTGCCCGCGTGCTGCATTCCGCCGCCCTGCGCCGGCTCGCCGGGAAGACCCAGGTCGTCGCCCCGGGCAGCCGCTCCTACGACTGGGACGCGAGCCCGCGCACCCGCCTGACGCACTCCCTGGAGTGCGCGCAGGTCGGCCGCGAGCTCGGCGCGGCCCTCGGCTGCGACCCCGATCTCGTCGAGGCCGCCTGCCTCTCGCACGACATGGGCCACCCGCCCTTCGGGCACAACGGCGAGGAGGCGCTCAACGAGTTCGCGAAGGACTGCGGCGGCTTCGAGGGCAACGCCCAGTCGCTGCGCCTGCTGACCCGGCTGGAGCCCAAGCGCTTCGTGCCCGATCCGGCGACGGGCGAGCTCGTCAGCGTCGGCCTCAACCTCACCCGGGCCTGCCTGGACGCCGCCACCAAGTACCCGTGGGCCCGCGGGGACCACCCCACCGACCCGGGCTCGGTGAAGTTCGGGGCGTACGAGGACGACCTGCCCGTCTTCGCCTGGCTGCGCCGCGGCGCGCCCGCGGACCGCAAGTGCTTCGAGGCTCAGGTCATGGACTGGGCGGACGACGTCGCGTACTCCGTGCACGACTTCGAGGACGGCCTGCACGCCGGACACCTGGACCCCAACCTCCTCTTCGCCGAGCCCGAGCGGGCCGCGATCTGGCGGGTCGCGATCGGCCGGTACGTGCCCGCGGACACCGAGCCGGAGGAACTGCGCGCGGCCCTCGACCGTTTGATGGAGCAGGAGTGGTGGCCGCACGGGTACGACGGTTCGGCCGTCGCCCAGGCCCGGCTGAAGGACGCCACCAGCCAGCTGATCGGCCGGTTCTGCCTGGCCGCCGAGGGCGCCACCCGCGAGGCGTACGGCTCGGGCCGCCTCACCCGCTACGCGGCGGAGTTGGTGGTCCCGCGCGAGGCGCGCAACGAGTGCGCGGTGCTCAAGGCGGTCGCCGACCTGTACGTCATGCAGCGCGACGAGCAGGAGCGGATCCGGGCCGACCAGCGCATCGTCCTGGCCGAACTCGCGGAGGCGCTGAGCGCCCGCGCCCCGGAGGGCCTGGACCCCCAGTTCCGGGCGATCTTCGACGCGGCCGCGGACGACAAGGCCAGGAAACGGGCGGTCATCGACCAGATCGCGTGTCTGACCGACGCATCCGCCCGTTCCTTGCACGCGCGCCTCACCAGGCGCACGCGACGCGCCGAAGAGTGAGCTGATCGAGACACTCCCCCTTCACGCGGCAGGCTCAGTGCGGGACGCTCGCATGTGGTCGCATGTGGCGGAGAGGTTATGAGGAGGCATCAGGTGGTCGACGCACACCGGACGTTCGTCATCGTGGGCGCGGGGCTCGCCGGGGCAAAGGCGGCCGAAACACTGAGGGCCGAGGGGTTCACGGGGCGGGTGATCCTGATCGGCGACGAGCGCGAGCACCCCTACGAGCGGCCGCCGCTGTCCAAGGGCTACCTGATGGGGAAGGAGGAGCGGGACAGCGTCTTCGTCCACGAGCCGTCCTGGTACGCGCGCTCCGACATCGAGCTGCACCTGGGCCAGCCGGCGGTGCAGCTGGACCGGGACGCGAAGAAGGTGGTCCTCGGCGACGGCACCGTGCTGCACTACGACAAGCTGCTGCTGGCCACCGGCGCCGAGCCGCGCCGCCTGGACGTCCCGGGCACGGACCTGGCCGGGGTGCACCACCTGCGGCGGCTCGCCCACGCCGAACGGCTGCGCGGCGTACTGGCCGGTCTCGGCCGGGACAACGGCCACCTGCTGATCGCGGGCGCGGGCTGGATCGGGCTGGAGGTGGCCGCCGCGGCGCGCGGGTACGGCGCCGAGGTCACCGTGGTCGAACCGGAAGCCACCCCCCTGCACGCGGTGCTCGGCCCGGAGATCGGCCGGCTCTTCGGGGACCTGCACGCCGACCACGGGGTCCGCTTCCACTTCGGGGCCCGGCTGACCGAGATCGTGGGCCACGACGGGATGGTGCTGGCCGCCCGTACGGACGACGGGGAGGAGCACCCGGCGCACGCGGTGCTGGCGGCGATCGGGGCCTCGCCGCGGACCGCACTCGCCGAGACCTCCGGGCTCGCGCTGGTCGACCGGGAGCACGGCGGCGGGATCGCCGTGGACGCCTCGCTGCGCACCTCGGATCCGGACGTGTTCGCGGTCGGGGACGTGGCGGCCGCCCACCACCCGGCCCTCGGGACCCGGCTGCGGGTGGAGCACTGGGCCAACGCCCTCAACGGCGGTCCGGCCGCCGCGCGGGCGATGCTGGGGCAGCCGGTCAGCTACGACCGGGTGCCGTACTTCTTCTCCGACCAGTACGACGTGGGCCTGGAGTACTCGGGGTACGCCCCGCCGGGCGGCTACGACCAGGTGCTGATCCGCGGGGACGCGGGGAAGCGGGAGTTCATCGCCTTCTGGCTCTCGGAGGGACGGGTGCTGGCCGGAATGAACGTGAATGTGTGGGACGTCACAGAGCACATCCAGGCCCTGATCAGGTCCAAGGCGCCGGTGGACCGCGAGGCCCTCGCGGACCCCAATGTTCCGCTTGCGTCGCTGGTCACGGCGGAGGGTGCCTGACGGGATTGCCCTCGCCCGGCCGTAGACTTCACGGGTGGCAGGACGGATCAATGACGACGACGTGAAGGCGGTACGGGACGCGGTCCCGATCGACGCCGTCGTCTCCGACTACCTCCAGCTGCGCAACGCGGGCGGCGGCAACCTCAAGGGCCTCTGCCCCTTCCACGACGAGAAGTCCCCGTCCTTCCAGGTCAGCCCCAGCAAGGGCCTCTACCACTGCTTCGGCTGCCAGGCCGGCGGGGACACCCTCGACTTCGTCATGAAGATCGACCACCTCTCCTTCTCGGAGGCGGTCGAGCGCCTGGCCGGCCTGGCCGGCATCACCCTGCGGTACGAGGAGGGCGGCTACACCGCCGGCACCAGCGGCCGCGGCGAGCGCATCCGGCTGGTCGAGGCGCACAAGGCCGCCGCCCAGTTCTACGTCGACCAGCTGGACGGTCCCGAAGCGGAGATCGGCCGCAAGTTCCTGGCCGAGCGCGGCTTCGACCAGGCCGCGGCCGCCCACTTCAGCGTGGGCTACAGCCCGGCCGGCTGGGACCACCTGACCCGCTTCCTGCGCGGCAAGGGCTTCACCGACAAGGAACTGATCACCTCCGGGCTCGCCCAGGACAGCCGCAGCGGCAAGCCCATCGACCGCTTCCGCGGCCGCCTGATGTGGCCGATCCGCGACATCAGCGGCGAGGTGGTCGGCTTCGGCGCGCGCAAGCTGCGCGACGACGACAACGGCCCCAAGTACCTGAACACCCCCGAGACCGCGATCTACAAGAAGTCCCAGGTGCTGTACGGCATCGACCTGGCGAAGAAGGAGATCGCGAAGACCTCGCGGGCGGTCGTCGTCGAGGGCTACACCGACGTGATGGCCTGCCACATGGCCGGGGTCACCACCGCGATCGCCACCTGCGGCACCGCCTTCGGCGGGGACCACATCAAGATCCTCCGCCGGCTGCTGATGGACAACGCCACCGCCGAGGTGATCTTCACCTTCGACGGGGACGCGGCCGGGCAGAAGGCCGCGCTGCGCGCCTTCGAGGACGACCAGAAGTTCGCCGCCGAGACCTCCATCACCATCGCCCCGGGCGGCATGGACCCGTGCGACCTGCGCCTGGCACAGGGGGACGCGGCCGTCGCGGGGCTGGTGGAGGCCCGGACCCCGCTCTTCGAGTTCGCGCTGCGCCACATCGTGGCCCGGCACAACCTGGAGAACCCGGCCGGGCGGGCGGCCGCGCTCGACGAGGCGGCCCCGGTCGTCGCCCACATCAAGAACATCGCGATCCAGCACGAGTCGGCGGTCCAGCTGGCCGGGATGCTGGGCATCCGCGACGAGCAGTTCGTGGTCAAGCGGGTCGCCCAGCTGGCCCGCTGGGCCCGGGAGCGCGGCAGCCAGCCCCCGCAGCAGGGCAGGGGCCGTCCCTCCCCCGAGGCCGCCCCCGCCCCCACGCCCGCCGACCGCCCGGCCGGCGGCCCGGCCCTGAACCTGCGCAGCCCCGCCCACCGCACCGAGCGCGAGCTGCTGAAGCTGGCCCTCCAGCGCCCGGCCCTGGTCTCCCCGGCCTTCGACGCCTACGGCATGGACGAGTTCACCGCCCCGCCCTACGCGGCGGTGCGCCAGGCCATCCAGGACGCGGGCGGCGCCTCGCAGACCGCCGACGACTACCTGGCCCGGGTCCGCGCGGCCGCCCCGAACGACACCGTCCGCGCGCTCGTCACGGAGCTGGCGGTCGAAGCCATCCACGCGAAGACGGTGGACGAGATCTACGCGGGGGTCCAGCTGGTCCAGGTACGGCTGCGCGCCGTCGACCGCCGGGTCCACGAGGTCCAGGGCACGCTGTCCCGGCTCGGCCCGCAGGCCCCGCCCGAGCAGCTGGCCGCCGTCCAGGAGGAGCTGTGGATCCTCCAGCAGTACGGCCAGCGCCTGCGCAACCGCGGCGCCGAGGGGCTCTAGGCGCTCTCGTCCCGGTCCCGTCCGGGCAGGTCCCGTGCGAGCCAGTCCCCGCCCGGTATCTCCGTGCCCGAGCCGCGCAGTTCGCGGGCCAGCAGCGGCGACGCGAGGTAGACCCACGCCAGGACGCGGGAGCCGTCGGGGCGCAGCACCTCGCGGGCGGTGCGGTCGTAGAGGTTCCCCGGGCGGCCCGGACCCTCGTACTCCTCCAGCCGGTCCAGCGCGACGAGCAGTTCCCCGTAGGCACCGGGGGCCGCCGTGACCAGTTCCCCGACGATGCCGGGGCCGGGGCGGTGGACCGCGTACGGGTAGCCGGGGCCGTCGTAGAGCGCCGCGTCCGGCAGCAGCGCCGGCTCCTCGCAGGCCGTGCGGCCGCGCAGGAACAGGCCGTGGTTGACCTCGCCGGGACGCAGGGTCCCGTAGACGAAGAAGGGCAGCTGCGCGCCCCGATGCTGTGGCCGGACATCCGAGGTCACGGGCCCTCCTTCCCCTCCGCTCCGGGACGCGGGTCCCGGCTTCCGCCGCACGACACCACGGTACGCACCGCCGGGCCACGGCCCGCGGGCGGCCGTGCCGGTCTGCGTCCACCGCCGGGCGGTCCGGGCCGCAGGCTCGGGTCACCCGGACGGAGCGTTCGGGCGGGGTGACGGCCCCAGCGGCGCTGACCTGCGCGAACGGCTCCGGGGGTGGGCGCGTACGGGTGCTCCTGACGGGACATCAGCAGGCGCGCTCCGGGTGGGGCGGGTTACCTCGGGAACACGACCCCGTGTCCACAGGAGAGCCCCCATGCGCCGACGCACCGCCCACGCGCTCACCGCCGCCGCGCTGACCGCCGCCGCGTTCACCGGCCCGGTCGCCGGTGCGGTCGCCGCGGCGGACCTCGGCATGGTGAGCTTCGCGCCGGGGGACTTCGCCGCGCTGGAGGTGTGGCCGAAATCCGCCGCCCCCGGCGCCACGGTCACGGTGAACACCACCGCCTGCGGCAGCGGCAGCCATGCCGAGGGAGACGCCACGACGGTCGGAGGGGGCCGCTTCAAGCTGGTCCCGGGCACCCACAAGGAGGTGGTCGTGGGGCAGTTCCACGTCTCCCGCGACACCCGTCCCGGCACCTACGGCATCGGCGCGACCTGCGCGAACGGCAAGTTCGCCACCGGCGACCTCGTCGTCACCGAACGCGGCCCGCAGGGCCCCGTCCAGACCGGGGTGGGTGGTGGCACGACCACCGGCACCGACCCCGCCAAGATCGCGACGGGCGCGGCCGTACTGGCCGCGACCGTCGTCGGCGGTACCTGGCTCATGCGTCGCCGGGCGAGCGGCACGCTGAGCTGACGGACGCCCACCGCGGCTCCGGCCGCGGTCCGACCGGTACCGTCCCCCGTCGCCCGCCCCGCGAGGTCCCCCCCGTTCGCGGGGCCGGGCGACGGCCATTCACCCCGAATCGAAAGCCGAGGGGGCACGCATGGGTGGCGATTTCCGAGCGGTGCGCGGTGGCGGCCCCGACGCCGGTCCGGCCCCGCGGCCGGGCGAGCGCCGGCCCGCCGCCCGCCACGCCGGCCTCGTCGCACTCGCCGCCTGCGTCGGCGTATGGCTCGTGACCAGCGGTTCCCACGAGCCGGTCGGGCCGCCGCTGCCCTCCCCCGCCGAAGCCCTGTCCGCCGCCTGGGCCGATGGAGCGGGCGCCGGGATCGCACCGCTCGCCGGTTCCCCGCCGACCCGCATCCGGATCCCCTCCATCCGGGTCGACGCCCCGCTCACGGGCCTCGGCCTGGACCCGGGCGGCAGCCTCGAAGTGCCCCCGCCCGCCCGGCGCGACCTGGCCGGGTGGTACCGCGAGGGCATCACCCCGGGCGCGGCGGGCACCGCCGTCATCGCCGGGCACGTGGACCACGCCACCGGCCCGGCGGTCTTCTACCACCTGGGCGCGCTGCGCCGCGGCGCCGCCGTCGAGGTGCCGCGCGCGGACGGGCGTACGGCGGTGTTCACCGTGCACGCGGTCGAGGTCTACGACGCCAAGGCCTTCCCCGACTCCCGCGTGTACGGCCCTTCGCCGCGCGCCGAGCTACGGGTGATCACCTGCGGGGGCGGCTTCTCGCCCCGTACCGGATACCGGGGCAACGTGGTGGTCTTCGCCCACCTGACCGGAACCTACTGAGTCCCGGGCTCAGCCCCACTGTTCGAGGCCGAGCTTCACCACCAGGGCGCCCACCACGGTCAGCAGCACGCCGCGGACGAAGCCGCTGCCCTTCTTCAGGGCCATCCGCGCCCCGATCATGCCTCCGGCCAGGTTGAACACCGCCATCAGCGCGGCCAGCTGCCACAGCACCATGCCCTGGTACGCGAACATCGCGAGCGCCCCGGCGTTGGTGCAGCAGTTGACGATCTTGGCAGTGGCGGAGGCGGTGACCAGGTCGAGGTGGAGCAGCGCGGTCAGCGCGAGCACCAGGAAGGTGCCGGTGCCGGGCCCGATGAGGCCGTCGTAGAAGCCGATGCCGAGCCCGGCCAGCCCGATGGCCAGCAGCACCCGCCGGCGGCTGACGGGCGAGGTGGCGGGGGCGGTGCCGAAGCCGGGGCGGAAGAGCACGAAGGCGGCGACGACCACCAGCACCACCATGATCAGCGGGCGGAGCGCGTCCTTGCTGATGCCTCCGGCGAGCGCGGCGCCGCCCATCGAACCGGCCAGCGCGGCCGCGCCGATGCGGACGGCGAGCTTCACGTCCACCGGGGCCTTGCGCACGTAGGTCACCGCGGCGCCCGCGGTGCCGACGATGGCCACGGCCTTGTTGGTGCCGAGGACGGTGGCGGGGTGCGCGTTCGGCAAGCCGAGCAGCAGGGCGGGCAGGAGCAGCAGGCCCCCGCCGCCCACCACCGCGTCGATCCAGCCGGCCGCCGCGGCGGCCACGCACAGAACGATGATCATGGTCGTTGATATGTCAGGCACGTCCTGACCTTATGGACCTGGCGGTTGCAGCGGCCGTCAATGCCCCGAAACTTGCGCAAAGGTTGAGCTTCGCCCGGCCGGGACCCGGTCGGGAGCCACCGGACCGGCCGGTTCCACCCCCGCCGTGAGGGCGCTCGCGGCCAGCACGCTGGCCAGCCCCAGCCCGGCCGCCAGCCGCCGCGCGGGCGGTACGGCGGCCAGCGCGGCCCGTGCGGCGAGCGCCGCCCGCCGCGGCTGCCAGGCGGACGGCCTGCGGTGGCGCGCCGGAGCGGGACGGGCCGCGCCGGGTACGGCCCCGGGCACAGGCGAGGGCGCGGGCACAGGAACAGGCGCGGTCAGGGCTACGTGCAGCGGGTGACGCATGACGCGGAGACCTCTCGGAAGCGGGATGCGGCGGCAGGGACCGGGCGAGGCCAGGACGGCAGGACGGCGGGCAGGACGACGGCAGCCCGGCCCAGGACGGCAGGACGGAGGGGCGGAGGGGCGGACGGCGGGCAGGCGGGCCCGGGAGGGCTCAGAAGGTGAAGCACTCGCTGTGCACCCGCCCCGCCGGCACCCCCGCCCGCAGCAGCGCGGTCCGGGTCGCCTCGGCCATCCCCGGCGGCCCGCACAGGTACACGTCGTGCTCGGCCAGGTCCGGCACCAGCTCGGCCAGCGCCTGCGGGGCGAGCGGATCGTAGGCGCTGCCCGACGGCCCGAGCAGGTAGTGCAGCCCGGCCTGCCGCTGCGCGGCGATGGCCTCCAGCTCGGCGCGCAGGACGAGCTGCTCCTGCGCCCCGGCCCGGTAGAGCAGGGTGAGGTCGCCGGGGCCGCCCGGCAGCGTCTCGAACAGGGCCCGCATCGGGGTGATGCCGACCCCGCCCGCGATCAGCAGGACCTTGGGCCGGGTCCGGCGGGCGGCGGTGAGCGCCCCGAAGGGCCCGGTGGCCAGGACCCTGGTGCCGGGGCGCAGCCGCCGGATGCGGCGGGAGTGCCCGCCGAGCCCCTTGACGGTGATCCGCAGGGTGTTACCGCGGACGGGCGCGGACAGCGAGAACGGCAGGGCGGTGTGCCACAGCCGCCGCTGGAGGAACCGCCAGCGCAGGAACTGCCCCGGCTCCGCCCGCAGCTCCGCGAGGTGCTGCCCGTACATGACGACGGAGACCACCCCGGGCCCCTCGGCCCGGACCTCCAGCACCCGCAGCCCGTGCCGCAGGGCCTGCCGTACGGGGACCACCGCGCGGTACCAGACCAGCAGGACGGCGACCACGCTGTGGGCGAGGGCCCAGAACCAGGCGACCGGGGCCAGGTCGGGCCCGGCGAGCTGGTGGGCGAAGCCCAGGGCGACGGCCACGTGGACCAGCAGGTGCACCCCGCGCCAGGTCTCGTAGGACAGACGGCGGCGGGCGGCCCGGGCGGAGGTCACACCGACCGCGGCCAGCAGGACGGTGGCCAGCGCAGCCGCGGCGAGCGCGGGGTAGCCGAGGAGCTCCCGGCCCGCGGAGACCACGTCGAGCCCCTGGTGCACGGCGTAGCCGAGGAGGGCGAAGAGCCCGTGGCCGAAGCACAGGAGGAGCACGTACCGGCCGCCCAGCGCGTGCCAGCGGGCGAGCCGGTCCGCGCCGACCCCGTGCTCGACGGCGGGGACCCGGGCCATCAGGAACAGCAGCACCAGCACCCCGTACCCGGCGAGCAGGCCGGTCAGGTGGGCGGCCGTGGCGAACAGGGCGTCGGGCCGGGCGGAGGGCCGTACCTGCGCGGCCCACAGCAGGGTCACGGCCCCCGCCCCGCCCAGCATCCCGCCCCTGACCCGTACCGCCACGTCTCGCATACGGGTCACGCTAAGGGCCTCCCCAGTCTCCCGGATGATCCTTAAGGCGGGCTTGAGTATCGCCTCACCGGCCCTTAACCACCGCGCTGAGGTGGGCGTTCCGTCGGGGTAACAAGAGCGATGCTGCGGGGAAACAGCGGACGCGCACTCTCGTGACATGACCTCGGACCAGCATGTGGTGGTGATCGGCGGCGGCCTCGCGGGCCTGCGGCTCGCGCAGCGGCTCGGCGCGGGATCGGGCCCGGCGGTCACCGTCCTGGGCGAGGAACCGCACGTCCCGTACAACCGGGTGCTCCTCACCGAGGTGCTGGCCGGCCGGTACGCACCGGAGGTGGCGGCCCTGCCGGCGCCCGGACCGGCGCTGCGCCGCGGCGTCCGGGCGGTCCGCATCGACCGTGCCGACCGGACGGTCCACTGCGACGACGGAAGCACGGAGCGGTACGACACCCTGGTCCTGGCCACGGGTTCCAATCCCGTGCTGCCCCCGCTGCGCGGTCTGTTCGCACCCGGGGGCGGGGACCTCCCCGACGGGGTGCACGCCTTCCGCACCATGGACGACTGCCTGGCGCTCTCGGCGGCCGTACGCCCCGGGGTACGGGCGGTGGTGGTCGGCGGGGGCCTGCTGGGCGTCTCCGCGGCCCGGGCGCTGGCCGCCCGCGGCGCGCAGGTGGTCCTGGCACAGCAGGCGCAGCGGCTGATGGAGCGCCAGCTGGACGCGGACTCGTCGGCCCTGCTCCACGCGCACCTGACCGGGATCGGCGTGGAGATCCACACGGAATGCCGGGCCCGCGGCCTGACCGTGGAGGGTCCGGCGGCAACGGCCGCCGCCGCGGCGAAGGCCCCGCTCCCCGGTGCGGCGGACCCCCGCCGGGTCACCGGGGTCGAGTTCGCCGACGGGTACCGGCTCGACGCCGACCTCGTCGTCCTGGCCTGCGGCGTACGGCCCCGCACCGGCCTCGCCTCGGCCGCCGGCCTGGAGGTGCGCACCGGCATCGTGGTCGACGACGAGCTGCGCACCGCCGACCCCCGCGTCCACGCCCTCGGCGACTGCGCCGAGCACGCGGGCCGGGTGTACGGCCTGGCCGGTGCCGCCCTGGAGCAGGCCGACGCCCTCGCGGCCGTCCTCACCGGTTCCGGGACCCCGTACACCGGGACCCGCGCCCTGACCCGCCTCACCCTCACCGCCGGTGAACACCCCCTCGACCTCGCCGCCTTCGGCGAGACCGACCCGCTGCCCGGCGACGACGTGCTCCGCCTCGCCGACGCCACCCGCCGGACCTACCGCAAGGTCGTCGTCCGCGGCGACCGCCTCGTCGGCGGAGTGCTGGTCGGCGAACTCTCCACGGTGGGGGCCCTCGCCCGCACCTGGAACGACGACGCTTCCCTGCCCGACCCCGCCGACCTGTTCCACCTGCTCACCGACGACGGAGGCCACTGACATGACCGAGCCCCAGCCCACGATCGTGCTCATCGGGCACGGCATGGTCGGCCAGCGCTACCTCGAAGCGCTCGCCGAGGACGGGACCACCGCCACGCACCGGATCACCGTGCTCTGCGAGGAGCCCCGGCCCGCCTACGACCGTGTGCACCTGACCTCGTACTTCTCGGGCAGCAGCGCGGAGGACCTGTCCATGACCCCGGCGGGGTTCATGGAGGAGCACGGCATCTCCCTCCACCTCGGTGACCCGGCCGAGTCGATCGACCGGGACGCCCGCACCGTGACCTCCCGCTCCGGGCGCGTCTTCCCGTACGACGTCCTCGTCCTGGCGACCGGCAGCTACCCCTTCGTTCCGCCCGTGCCCGGCAAGGACGCCACCGGCTGCTTCGTCTACCGCACCATCGAGGACCTCCTGGCGATCGAGGAGTACGCCAAGGACCACGTCCGGGGCGCGGTCGTCGGCGGCGGTCTCCTCGGGCTGGAGGCGGCCGGCGCCCTCAAGGGGCTGGGCCTGGACACGCGCATCGTCGAGTTCGCCCCGCGCCTGATGCCCGTCCAGGTCGATGACGGCGGCGGCGCCGCCCTGCTGCGCACCATCGAGTCCATGGGCCTGACCGTGCACACCGGGGTCGGCACCCAGGAGGTGCTGACCGGCGAGGACGGCCGGGTGACGGGCATGCGGCTCTCCGACGGCTCGTCCGTCGAGACCGATCTCGTGGTCTTCTCCGCCGGTGTCCGCCCCCGCGACCAGCTGGCCCGCGACGCGGGGCTGGAGGTCGGCGAGCGCGGCGGCATCACGGTCGACTCCCGCTGCCGCACCTCCGACCCCCGCGTCTACGCCATCGGCGAGTGCGCCCTGGCCAGCGACGGCCGGGTCTACGGCCTGGTCGCCCCCGGCTACGAGATGGCGCTGACCGCCGCAGGTGACCTGCTGGGCCGGGACAAGGAGTTCACCGGGGCCGACCTCTCCACCAAGCTGAAGCTCCTCGGCGTGGACGTGGCCTCCTTCGGCGACGCCCACGGCAACGCCCCGGACAGCCTGGACGTGGTCTGGTCCGACTCCCGCTCCGGCGTCTACAAGAAGCTCGTGGTCTCCCCCGACGGGGTGCTCCTGGGCGGGGTGCTGGTCGGCGACGCCGACTCGTACGGCCTGCTGCGCCCGCTCACCGGCAGCGTCCCGCCGGTCGCCCCCGAGCAGCTGGTCCTGCCCGCCGGGCTCGGGGCGCCCGCCGCGCTCGGCCCGTCCGCGCTCCCCGACAGCGCGGTGATCTGCTCCTGCCACAACGTCACCAAGAAGTCGATCACCGCCTGCTCCACCCTCCCCGAGGTCAAGAAGTGCACCAAGGCGGGCACCGGCTGCGGCAGCTGCCTCAAGGTGATCGGCCAGCTGCTGCCCGCCGCCACCGACAAGGGGCTCTGCGCCTGCTTCCCGCACACCCGCGCCGAGCTGTACGAGATCGTCCGCACCCGCCGCCTGACCTCGTACGAGCAGCTGCTCGACGGGCACGGCCGGCCGGAGGCCCGCGGCGGTGACGGGTGCGAGGTCTGCAAGCCCGCCGTGGGCTCGATCATCGCCTCCCTCGCCCCGACGCTGGGTGCGAGCGGCTACGTCCTGGACGGGGAGCAGGCCGCCCTCCAGGACACCAACGACCACTTCCTCGCGAACCTGCAGCGCAACGGCTCGTACTCGGTCGTCCCGCGCATCCCCGGGGGCGAGGTCACCCCGGAGAAGCTGATCGTGATCGGCGAGGTGGCCCGCGACTTCGGGCTCTACACGAAGATCACCGGCGGTCAGCGGATCGACCTGTTCGGGGCGAGCGTGGACCAGCTCCCGCAGATCTGGGCCCGGCTCGTCGACGCCGGGTTCGAGTCCGGGCACGCGTACGGGAAGTCCCTGCGGACGGTGAAGTCCTGCGTGGGACAGACCTGGTGCCGCTACGGGGTCCAGGACAGCGTGCGGATGGCCATCGACCTGGAGCTGCGCTACCGGGGCCTGCGCGCCCCGCACAAGCTGAAGTCGGCGGTCTCCGGCTGCGCCCGCGAGTGCGCGGAGGCACAGAGCAAGGACTTCGGGGTCATCGCGACGGCGAATGGCTGGAACTTGTACGTCGGCGGCAACGGCGGGGCCGTGCCCCGGCACGCCGACCTGCTCGCCCAGGACCTCTCGGACGCCGAACTGGTGCGGCTCATCGACCGGTTCCTGATGTTCTACATCCGCACCGCCGACCGGCTGGAGCGGACCTCCACCTGGCTGGACCGGCTGGAGGGCGGCCTGGACCACCTGCGGGACGTGGTCGTGCACGACTCGCTCGGGCTGTGCGACGAGCTGGAGTCACTGATGGCCGACCACGTGTCGCACTACCGCGACGAATGGGCCGAGACGCTCCAGGACCCGGAGCGGCTGCGCCGGTTCGTGTCCTTCGTCAACGCGCCCGGCGCCCCCGACCCGACCGTGAAGTTCGTCCCCGAACGGGACCAGGTCAAGCCCGACCTGGCCGTTCTCACCCTGGAGCCCGTAGGAGGCACCCGATGACCGTCGAACTCGAAGTCGCCGAGGGCTGGCTGACGGTGTGCGAACTGTCCGCGCTCACCCCCGGGCGCGGGGTCGCCGCCCTGCTGCCCGACGGGAGCCAGGCCGCCGTGTTCGCCGACCGCTCGGGGCGCACGTACGCGATCGGCAACCGGGACCCCTTCACCGGCGCGCAGGTGCTCTCGCGGGGGCTGCTGGGCCGCGCACAGGGCAGGCCCTTCGTGGCCTCTCCGCTGCTCAAGCAGCGATTCGACCTGGAGTCGGGGCGCTGCCTGGACGACGAGGAGGTGGCGGTCCGGACCTACCGGGTACGGACCGCCGCGACCTCGTAGGGGGCGGGGCTCAGCCCTGGACCGCCGCCGGGTCCATCCACATGATCTCCCAGGTGTGGCCGTCGAGGTCGTCGAAGGCGCGGCCGTACATGAAGCCGTGGTCCTGGGCCGGCCGGGGCTCGGTGGCTCCGGCCGCGAGGGCCCCGTCGACGAGTTCGTCGACCTTGGTGCGGCTCTCGGCGCTCAGACACAGCAGCACCTCGGAGGTCTTGGTGGCGTCCGCGATCTCCTTGTGGGTGAAGTCCTTGTAGCGGGCCTCGGCGAGGAGCATGGCGACGATGGTGTCGCTGATCACCATGGAGGCGGTGTTCTCGTCGCTGAACTGGGCGTTGAAGGAGTAGCCGAGCTTGCCCCAGAAGGCCTTGCTGGCCTCCAGGTCCTTGACGGGCAGGTTGACGAAGATCATGGTCGCGGACATCTCGGTCCCTCTTCTTCTCTCGTGGTGCGCTGTCGAGAGGTAGACCGGGGGCCTTGCGAGAACTCATCGCTGGGGCGGGATTTTTCTCCGGAGTTTTTTCCTCGGCCCGCCGGACCGGTGAAAGCGCAGGTCAGGCCGCCGAGCGCAGTTCCAGCGCGGCCAGCGGGACGAAGCCGACGCGGCCCTCGGCGTGCAGCGGCGGGGCGTCGGCCCCGGCCAGGCGCTTGTGCAGGGTCAGCGCGATCCGCTCGCCCTGCGCCTTGGCCCGTTCCGCGTTCGGCCCCCGGTGCAGGCCGTCGACCGTGGCCCGCCACAGCTGGACCCAGCGTCCGAAGTCCGCGCCGGTCATGGCCCGGGCGGAGTGCACTGCGGCGTGCGGGGCGAAGGCGTTGCGCCGGTAGTCGGCGCTGCGGAAGAGGGCCCGCTCCCAGAAGTCGGTGATCCGGGGCAGGTGGACCTCCAGGTCGGTGCCCGCGATCTCGGTGAAGAAGGGTCCGATCCGGCGGTCGGCGAAGGCGGCGGTGTAGAAGCGGCGCAGCACGACGTCGAGGTCGGCGCGGCCGCGGATGTCGGTGCCGGGGTCGGTGCCGGCGGCGCAGTGGTTCACCGTTCCAGCATCCTCCCCGGTGGGCGGCCTCCCCAGGGCAGAAAGTCCCTGCGCTGGTCCCTGCACAGGTCCCGCGGCGCCGGGACCCGCCGCCCGACGCCCGGTGCGGTGGAGGCCTTGAAGTCTGCGCCGGAGGATTGAACTCGTAGCGGTCGCTCGTGCGTAATGAGGATTTGAGGTCACGTCAACTCAGTGCTCCTAGGTTCCTCGACGCGTGCGACTCCGCGCCCGACCGGGCGCGGGGCCTTCCTCCCACAGGAGTGACCGTGGAACGTCGTACCTTTCTGCGCGGTGCCGTCATCGGCTCGTCGGCTGCCGCCTTCGGTGGCACGCTGATGCACGGCGCCGCCTACGCGGCCCCGGCTCAGCCCGGCGCCGGTCCGTACGGGGCCCTCGGCGCGGCGGACGCGAACGGCATCCAGCTGCCCGCCGGCTTCACCAGCAGGGTGATCGCCCGCTCCGGCCAGAACGTCGGCTCCACCTCGTACAAGTGGCACAGCGCCCCGGACGGCGGCGCCTGTTTCGTGGACGGCACGGGCTGGATCTACGTGTCGAACTCGGAGATCAACCCCAGCGGCGGCGCGAGCGCGGTGAAGTTCAACTCCTCCGGCACGATCACCGGCGCCTACCGGATCCTCTCCAACACCCGGCAGAACTGCGCGGGCGGCAAGACCCCCTGGAACACCTGGCTGTCCTGCGAGGAGGTCACCCGCGGCTACGTGTACGAGACCGACCCGTACGGGGTGAACGCGGCCGTCCAGCGGCCCGCGATGGGGCAGTTCAAGCACGAGGCGGCCGCCGCCGACCCGGTCCGCCAGGTGATCTACCTGACGGAGGACGAGACGGACGGGTGCTTCTACCGCTTCGTCCCGACCACCTGGGGGAACCTCTCCTCGGGCACCCTCCAGGTGCTCAAGGCCTCCACCGCCACCTCGGGCTCCTTCACCTGGGCCAACGTCCCCGACCGCGACGGCTCCCCCACCGCCACCCGCAGCCAGGTCTCGGGCGCGAAGAAGTTCAGCGGCGGCGAGGGCTGCCACTACGCCAACGACACCGTCTGGTTCACCACCAAGGGCGACAACCGGGTCTGGCAGCTCAACCTCACGAACAACACCTACGAGCTGGCCTACGACGACTCGCTGGTCCCCGGCGGCGCGGCCCCGCTGACGGGCGTGGACAACGTCACCGGGTCCTCGTACGGCGACCTGTACGTCGCCGAGGACGGCGGCAACATGGAGATCTGCCTGATCACCCCGGACGACGTGGTCGCGCCGTTCCTGCGGATCACCGGCCAGTCCTCCTCGGAGATCTGCGGTCCGGCCTTCTCCCCCGCCGGGAACCGGCTGTACTTCTCCAGCCAGCGCGGCACGAGCGGCAGCTCCTCCGGCGGCATCACCTACGAGGTCACCGGACCGTTCCGGGTCTGACCCGGCAGCGGTGAGGGCGCGGTCCCCGGGGAGCTCCCCGGGGACCGCGCCCTCGCGCGTTCCTACGAGGCCACCGCGCCGCCCTTGAGGAGGGCGGCGCCCAGCGGGGTCACCGTGTGCAGCACCGCATTGCCGTGCCGCAGGGTGGTGACTAGGCCCGCCTCGCGCATCACGCAGGCGTGCTGGCTCGCGGAGGCCAGCGAGACCCCGGCCCGGCGGGCGAGTTCGCTGGTGGTCGCGCCGTCGCCGATGGCCTTCAGCACCACCGAGCGGGTGTGCCCGACCAGTTTGCCCAGGGTGCGCACCCGCTGGTCCTCCGCCGGTCCCGCTGCGTCCCCGGTCGGCGCGGAGACCAGCTGCGCGGCGGCCGGGTAGACCAGCACCGGCGGCAGCTCCGGGTCGTGCAGGGTCACCGCGGTGCGGCGGCAGAAGAAGGAGGGCTGGAGCAGCAGCCCGCGCCCCCGCAGCCGTACGTCCCGGTCCACCGGGTAGTCGCACTCCAGCACCGGGGCCCGCCAGCGCAGCATCGGCGGCAGCGAGGCCAGCAGCTCGTCGGCGCCCCCGTCCAGCAGGGCCCGGCCGCGCGCGGCCCGCTCGGCCTCGATCTGTGCCTGGATGTGCGTCCAGTACGGCTCCACGGCGGAACGGTGATAGGCGCGCAGCTCGCCCAGCAGGCGGGGCAGGTGCTTGGTGCCGCCGTCCATGAACTCCCGCAGCCGGGGCGTCACGGGGGCGCCGGCGCCGAGCAGCGCGAGTTCCCCGCGCATGCGCTCGGGGCGGATCGCGCGGAGCGCGTCGACTCCCACGTCCCACCCGTACTGCCCCTCCACAGGGGTCAGGAAATCGGGGAAATAACCGCGGCTCGGTATGAGCATACCGAGCATGCGTGTTTCACTGTTCAACCGGCTCCGAGTTTCCGTTCGCCATTCACCGAACAACCGGGCGTCACGCCGGTCCCTTAAGCGGTGAAAGCTGAGAATCGTTTCCCACAACGCATCGGGACGCCCTGCCATCCGTACGCGTGCCAGGTCCACTCCAGTGAAATGGATACGCAGCACCGAACCCCCACCTGTGCAACCGCAATCCCCCCGCCCCATGAGTATGCATGCCGTCACACGTGGTCACCACGCCCTTTCGGCCACAGTTGAAACCCCTTTCGGCAGGGGCGTGACAACCGAAATCCTGTACTCCGCCGGGCACACTCCGATGCGACCGAAACGCTCCGCGAAGGCCGTGGGGGGCTTTGCGGGGCCTGGCGGTCGGTCGCACGGGAAGCGCCGACGTGCCCGGCAGAATGACAGCAGGCGGTGGACGGGTGGGGATCCGTCCGCCGCCTGCTGCCGTAAAGACTTGTTGAACAATAAAAATAGGCGCGCCCGCCCCCAGGGTGTCAGGGAACCCGGGGGCAGGCGCGGTCTGTGGGCCCTGTGCAGGGCGGGGGATCAGCGGCTGTCGCTGCCCTTGGACTCGGCGGCGGCACGGCCGGCCTCCAGGCGCGCCACCGGGATCCGGAAGGGCGAGCAGGAGACGTAGTCGAGGCCTACCTCGTGGAAGAAGTGGACGGACTCGGGGTCGCCGCCGTGCTCGCCGCAGACGCCGAGCTTGAGGTCGGGGCGGGTGGCCCGGCCGGCCACGACCGCGCTGCGCACGAGGGCGCCGACGCCGTCCTTGTCGATGGTCTCGAAGGGCGAGACCCCGAAGATGCCCTTCTCCAGGTAAGCGGTGAAGAACGAGGCCTCCACGTCGTCCCGGGAGAAGCCCCAGACCGTCTGCGTCAGGTCGTTCGTGCCGAAGGAGAAGAACTGCGCGGCCTCGGCGATCTGCCCTGCGGTCAGGGCGGCGCGGGGCAGCTCGATCATGGTGCCGATGGTCAGCTTGAGGCTGGTGCCGGTGGCGGCCTCCACCTCGGCGATGACCTGGTCGGCCTCCTCGCGGACGATCTCCAGCTCCTGGACCGTGCCCACGAGCGGGACCATGATCTCGACCCGCGGGTCGCCCTTCGCGTTCACGCGCTCGGCCGCGGCCTCGGCGATCGCCCGGACCTGCATGGCGAACAGACCGGGGATGACCAGGCCGAGGCGGACGCCGCGCAGACCCAGCATCGGGTTCTGCTCGTGCAGCTTGTGCACGGCCTGGAGCAGGCGCAGGTCGTTCTCGTTGGCGTCCTGACGGGACTCCGCGAGGGCGACGCGCACCGACAGCTCGGTGATGTCGGGCAGGAACTCGTGCAGCGGCGGGTCCAGCAGGCGGACGGTGACGGGCAGGCCGTCCATCGCCTCGAACAGCTCGACGAAGTCCTTCTTCTGGAGCGGCAGGAGGGCACTGAGTGCCTCCTCGCGCTCGCCGTCGGTGTCCGCGAGGATCAGTCGCTCCACCAGTTCACGGCGCTCGCCGAGGAACATGTGCTCGGTGCGGCACAGGCCGATGCCCTGGGCGCCGAAGCGGCGGGCGCGCAGCGCGTCCTCGGCGTTGTCGGCGTTGGCGCGCACGCGCAGCCGGCGGACGCGGTCGGCGTAGGCCATGATCCGGTGGACGGCGGCGACCAGCTCGTCGGCGTCGTCGGCGCCGGCGTGCATGCGGCCCTCGAAGTACTCGACGACCGGGGACGGTACGACGGGTACCTCACCGAGGTAGACCTTGCCGGTGGAGCCGTCGATGGAGACGACGTCGCCCTCTTCGATGACCGTCCCGCCGACCGTCATGCGGCGGCGCTTGGTGTCGACGTCGAGCTCCTCGGCGCCGCAGACACAGGTCTTGCCCATGCCGCGGGCGACGACGGCGGCGTGCGAGGTCTTGCCGCCGCGGGAGGTCAGGATGCCCTCGGAGGCGATCATTCCGTCGAGGTCGTCCGGGTTGGTCTCGCGGCGGATCAGGATGACCTTCTCGCCGGAGCGGGACCACTTCACCGCGGTGTACGAGTCGAAGACGGCCTTGCCGACGGCCGCGCCCGGGGAGGCGGCGATGCCGCGGCCGAGCAGCTCGGTCTTCGCGTTCTCGTCGAAGCGCGGGAACATCAGCTGGGCCAGCTGGGCGCCGTTGACGCGCTGGAGGGCCTCGGCCTCGTCGATCAGGCCCTGGTCCACGAGCTGCGTGGCGATGCGGAAGGCGGCGCCGGCGGTGCGCTTGCCCACGCGGGTCTGGAGCATCCACAGCTGGCCGCGCTCGATGGTGAACTCGATGTCGCACAGGTCCTTGTAGTGCGTCTCGAGGGTCTCCATGATGCCCATGAGCTGGTCGTAGGACTTCTTGTCGATCTGCTCCAGATCGGCGAGCGGCACGGTGTTGCGGATGCCCGCGACGACGTCCTCGCCCTGCGCGTTCTGCAGGTAGTCGCCGTAGACGCCCTGGTGGCCGCTGGCGGGGTCGCGGGTGAAGGCGACGCCGGTGCCGGAGTCGGGGCCGAGGTTGCCGAAGACCATGGAGCAGATGTTGACCGCGGTGCCCAGGTCGCCGGGGATGCGCTCCTGGCGGCGGTAGAGCTTGGCGCGGTCGGTGTTCCAGGAGTTGAAGACCGCCTCGATGGCGAGGTCCATCTGCTCGCGGGCGTCCTGCGGGAACTCGCGGCCGGCCTCCTTCGCCACGATCTTCTTGAAGAGCTTGACCAGCTTCTTCAGGTCGGCGGCGTCGAGGTCGGTGTCGACGGTGACCTTCTTGGCGGCCTTGGCCTCCTCGAGGGCTTCCTCGAAGAGCTCGCCGTCGACGCCGAGGACGGTCTTGCCGAACATCTGGATGAGGCGGCGGTAGGAGTCCCACGCGAAGCGCTCTTCGCCGGCCTGGGTGGCGAGGCCGGTGACCGACTCGTCCGAGAGGCCGATGTTGAGGACGGTGTCCATCATGCCGGGCATCGAGAACTTCGCACCGGAACGCACGGAGACCAGCAGCGGGTCGTCCGACTGCCCGAGCTTCTTGCCCATCTTCGTCTCGAGGGCCGCGAGGTGGGCGCTGACCTCGTCGCGCAGGGCGGCCGGGGCCGCGCCGCTGTCGAGGTAGACCTTGCAGGCCTCGGTGGTGATGGTGAAGCCGGGAGGGACCGGCAGACCCAGGTTGGTCATCTCGGCGAGGTTGGCTCCCTTGCCGCCGAGAAGGTCCTTGAGGTCGCGGTTGCCCTCGGTGAAGTCGTAGACGAGCTTCTGATCTTTGTTTTCCGACACGGGTCTCGACTCCTCGAGGCTCGGTGGCTGCCCTGACGGCCAGGAACATACCCAGATCGAAGGCTTCTGGGTACGTCCACATGCTCGTCATACGGCTGTAACCACCCGTGCGCCAGCAGATCGAAAGTAACCGGTGGGTAATGGGAAAGTACGAAAAGCCTTCACAACCCGAAGGCGGAGGGGGCTCCTGGGGCCTGATTGCGCTCGGATGAGCGATCATCGATACATTTGCGTTCAAGTCTTGAACGCTCAAAGGGTGGCACCCAGTGCCACCCTTTGAAAGTCTTACCCGTGACTTCAGTGCTCATCTGAGCGAAACCCCACCCATGCGTGGCGTATATCACGCGACACGGAGGGCGATTTGTCAGCCTCCGGAGGTGTCCAGTTCGGCTTCCTCGCTCACGCCCGCGCAGTCGTACGGGTCCTTCAGCCAGCCCTCCGGCAGGACAACTCGGTTGTTTCCGGACGTCCGCCCCCGGGGACCGTCCGCACTCTCGGGCCAGGCTTGATCCAGATCAAGCTCGCTCAGATGAGCGTCCAGTTCGGCGAGGGACGAGGTGACGGCGAGCTTCTTGCGCATCTCCGACCCCACCGAGAAGCCCTTGAGGTACCAGGCCACGTGCTTACGGAAGTCGATCACCCCGCGCGCCTCGTCGCCGATCCACTCCCCCAGCAGCTGCGCGTGCCGGTGCATGGTGCCCGCGACCTCGCGCAGCGTGGGCTTGTGGAAGTCCTCGGGGCGCCCCTCGAAGGCCGCCACCAGGTCGTTGAACAGCCACGGCCGCCCCAGGCAGCCGCGGCCGACGACCACGCCGTCGCAGCCGGTCTCGCGGACCATGCGCAGGGCGTCCTCGGCGCACCAGATGTCGCCGTTGCCGAGCACGGGGATCTCGGGCACGTGCTCCTTGAGCCGCGCGATGGCCTCCCAGTCGGCGGTGCCGCCGTAGTGCTGGGCGGTGGTGCGCCCGTGCAGGGCGATCGCGGTCACCCCCTCCTCGACGGCGATCCGGCCGGCGTCGAGGTAGGTGAGGTGCTCGTCGTTGATGCCCTTGCGCATCTTCATGGTCACGGGCAGGTCCCCGGCGCCGGCGACGGCCTCGCGCAGGATCGCCCGCAGCAGGTTCCGCTTGTACGGGAGGGCCGAGCCGCCGCCCTTGCGGGTCACCTTGGGGACCGGGCAGCCGAAGTTGAGGTCGATGTGGTCGGCGCGGTCCTCTTCGACGATCATGCGGACCGCTTTGCCGACCGTGCCGGGGTCGACCCCGTACAGCTGGATCGAGCGGGGCTTCTCGGTCTCGTCGAAGTGGATCAGCTGCATGGTCTTCTCGTTGCGCTCGACCAGGGCGCGGGTCGTGATCATCTCGCTCACGAACAGCCCCTTGCCGCCCGAGAACTCCCGGCAGAGGGTACGGAACGGGGCATTGGTGATGCCGGCCATGGGCGCGAGCACCACCGGGGGCTGCACGGTGTGCGGGCCGATCGCGAGAGGCGGAGGGAGCGTGGTCATTCCTCCATTGTCGCGCACGGCCAGAACGCCAGTTTGGCGTACTCTCCCCGATATGTCCGACTTGAGTCACCGGCGGCGCATGCTCGTGCTGGGGATCTGCTGCACGAGCCTGTTCATCGTCAGCCTCGACAACACCGTCCTGAACGTCGCCCTGCCCTCCATGCGCCAGGACCTCGACGCCTCGGTCGCCGGGATGCAGTGGACGATCGACGCGTACACATTGGTCCTGGCCTCGCTGCTGATGCTGGCGGGGTCCACGGCCGACCGGATCGGCCGCCGGAAGGTCTTCATCGCGGGCCTGGTCCTCTTCACCCTCGGCTCGCTGCTGTGCTCGATGACCCCGAGCCTGGAGTGGCTGATCGTCTTCCGGATGATCCAGGCCGTCGGCGGCTCGATGCTGAACCCGGTCGCCATGTCGATCATCGCCAACACCTTCACCGAACCAGCGCAGCGCGCCCGCGCCATCGGGATCTGGGGCGCGGTGGCGGGCATCTCCATGGCCGCGGGCCCGCTGATCGGCGGGGTGCTGGTGGACTCGGTGGGCTGGCGGTCCATCTTCTGGGTGAACCTGCCGGTCGGACTTCTCGCCCTCGTGCTGACCGTGCGCTACATCCCGGAGTCGCGGGCCGCCCGGCCGCGCCGCCTGGATCCCGTCGGTCAGCTGCTGGTCATGACCCTGCTCGGCACGGTGACGTACGCGATCATCGAGGGCCCCGCCGCGGGCTGGGGCTCGCCGGTGATCACCGGCTGCGCCCTGGTGGCCGTCGCCTCGCTGGTGGCGCTGCTGCTGTACGAGCCCCGGCGGACGGATCCGCTGATCGATCCGCGCTTCTTCCGCAGCGTCCCCTTCAGCGGCGCGACGGTGATCGCGGTGAGCGCCTTCGCGGGACTGTCCGGGGTGCTGTTCCTGAACACCCTCTACCTCCAGGACGTACGGGGGCTCAGCGCCCTGGACGCCGGGCTGTACCTGCTGCCGATGGCGGTCCCGACCTTCCTGAGCGCGCCGCTGGCGGGGCGGCTGGTGGGCACCCGGGGGCCGCGGCTGCCGCTGCTGATCGCGGGCGTGGCGATGGCGGTGAGCGGGCTGCTCTTCGCGGTCTTCTCGGCCGAGACCTCCACTCCCCTGCTGTTCGTCGGCTACGTGCTCTTCGGGATCGGCTTCGGCATGGTGAACGCCCCGATCACCAACACCGCGGTCTCCGGGATGCCCCGCTCCCAGGCGGGCGTGGCGGCCGCCATCGCCTCCACCAGCCGGCAGACCGGCGGCGCGCTGGGCGTCGCGATCGCCGGGGCGGTCCTGTCGGCCGGGCTGGCCGGGGGCGCGGAGTTCACCGCGGCGGCCCGTCCGGCCTGGTGGTTCATCACGCTCTGCGGGCTCGTCGTCCTGGTGGTGGGCGTGGCGACGAGCGGCCGCTGGGCCCTGGCGACGGCGGAGCGGACGGCGCGCACGCTGGAGGCCACGGCCGGCCCGAACCCCGACCGGGCCCCTTCGCACTGACGAGTGACAGATATTGAAATCTGTCACTCGTCATGCCATTCTCGTTCCATGACTACTCCGCAGACCGCACACCGCACCCTCGGCTCCACCGGGCCCTCCGTCTTCCCGCTCGGCCTCGGCTGCATGGGCATGTCCGCCCTCTACGGCGAATCCGACCGGGCCGAGTCCCTCTCGACCATCCACGCCGCCCTGGACGCCGGGGTCACCCTGCTCGACACGGGCGACTTCTACGGCATGGGCCACAACGAACTGCTGATCAACGAAGCCCTGCGCACCGCCCCCACCGCCGCCCGCGAGCAGGCCCTGACCAGCGTCAAGTTCGGCGCGCTGCGCACGGTCGAGGGCGGCTTCACCGGCTACGACGGCCGCCCGGAGGCCGTCAAGAACTTCCTGGCCTACTCGCTGCAGCGGCTCGGCCGGGACCACATCGACATCTACCGGATCGCCCGGGTGGACCCGGACGTGCCGATCGAGGAGACCGTCGGCGCGATCGCCGAGGCCGTCGAGGCCGGGCACGTGCGGCACATCGGCCTCTCCGAGGTCGGCGCGGACACCCTGCGCCGGGCCGCAGCCGTGGCCCCGATCGCCGACCTCCAGATCGAGTACTCCCTGATCTCCCGCGGCATCGAGGAGGAGATCCTGCCCACCGCCCGCGAGCTCGGCATAGGCGTCACGGCGTACGGGGTGTTGTCCCGCGGCCTGATCAGCGGCCACTTCACCCGCGACCGCGCGCTGACCCCGGGCGACTTCCGCGGCATGAGCCCCCGCTTCCAGGGCGATAACCTCGACCGGAACCTCGACCTGGTGGACGCCCTGCGCAAGGTCGCGGAGGGCAAGGGCGTGAGCGTGGCCCAGACCGCCATCGCCTGGGTCCTCGCGCAGGGCCAGGACATCGTGCCCCTGGTGGGCGCCCGCCGCCGCGACCGGCTCGCCGAGGCACTGGGTGCCATGGAGGTGGAGCTGGAGGCCGCCGATCTGGCCGCCATCGAGGAGGCCGTGCCCGTCGGCGCCGCGGCGGGCGAGCGGTACCCGGCCGCGCAGATGGCCCACCTCGACAGCGAGCACTGAACGGCCGGTACGGTCGTACCCATGCCCCCCGCAGCTGCCGAGCCCCTGACACCCGAGCGCATCCTCGAGACGACCGAGGAGGTGCTGCGCCGCTTCGGCCCCAGCAAGGCGACCGTGGTGGACGTGGCGCGCGCCCTGGGAGTCAGCCACGGCAGCGTGTACCGGCACTTCCCGTCCAAGGCGGCGCTGAGGGAAGCCGTCACGGACCGCTGGCTCGCCAAGAGCGTGGTCATGCTGGAGGAGATCGCCTCGGCCCCGGCCGAGAGCGCCCCCTCCAAGCTGGAGGCGTGGCTGGAGGCCCTCTTCGCCGCCAAGCGCCGCAAGGCGGGCGATGATCCCGAGCTGTTCGCCACCTACACCGTGCTGCTCGGCGAGAACAGCGGTGTGGTGGACGCCCATCTCACCGAGCTGATCGCCCAGCTGGCCCGGATCATCGGCGAGGGCGTCGCCGCCGGCACGCTGGCCGCCGAGGACGTGCCCGCCGCTGCCCGCGCGGTGTTCGACGCCACCGGCCGCTTCCACGATCCGCAGTACGCGGCCGACTGGCTCTCGCCGACGATCCTCACGGAGTTCGAGGCCGTCACCGCCCTGGTCGTGCGCGGCCTGCGCGCCTGACAGGCGGTCCGCACTGTCCGGAAGCTGCCGGTCCGGACACCTTGGCAAGCATTTTGATCCGCTCGCCTTGTACATGCCATAAAACTGTCCCTACGGTCCCCCTACCGCACCCATCAGGCCGTTCCAGGGGGAACCTTGTCCACCGCAGCAGCCCGACCCGCACCACCCGCACGTTCCGGCGCAGCCACCGCCCTCGGCTGGATCCTGACCATCGGCCTCAACGTGGTCGCGCCGATCATCACCTACAACACGCTCACCGACGACCACGGATGGAGCGAGTTCTCGGCGCTGCTGCTCAGCAGCGCCTGGCCGGTGCTCGACAGCGCCATCCATGTGGCCTGGCGGCGCAAGCTCGACGAGTTCGCCGTCGTCACCCTGGTGTTCCTGCTGATCACGGCCGTCGTCTCGCTCGTCGGCGCCCACTCGGGCCGGGCCCTGCTGATCAAGGACTCCGCCGTCACGGGGCTCTTCGGGCTGCTCTGTCTGGCCACCCTGGCGGCGGCCCGTCCGCTGATGTTCTACTTCGGCCGCAAGTTCGCCACCGACGGCACCCCGGAGAGCACCGCCTGGTGGAACGGCCTGTGGCAGTACGAGGGTTTCCGCACGACCATGCGGCGCATGACCCTCGTCTGGGGCGTGGCCTACGTCATCGAGTCCCTGGTCCGGATCGCCCTGGCGTACGTCCTGGACACCGACACGATGGTGATCGTCAGCCCGATCATGATCTACGGCGTGCTGGCGGCCCTGGGCGTGTGGACCGCCCGCTACGGCAAGCGCTCCCAGGCCGAGGGCGAGCGGCGCGCGGCCGAGGCCGAAGCGGCGGCCGCGGGAGGCTGAGCCCGCGGCCGGAACGGCCGGTGGCCCGGTGCGCAGTGTGCGCACCGGGCCACCGGTCGTTCAGCGGGGGAACCTAGCAGCCGAGCAGGCGGCTGCCGAGGTAGCTCTGGATCTGGTCCAGGGAGACGCGCTCCTGCTTCATGGTGTCGCGCTCGCGCACGGTCACCGCGTTGTCATCCAGGGTGTCGAAGTCCACGGTGACGCAGAACGGCGTACCGATCTCGTCCTGGCGGCGGTAGCGGCGGCCGATGGCGCCCGCGTCGTCGAACTCGATGTTCCAGAACTTGCGCAGGTCCGCGGCCAGGCCCTTGGCCTTCGGCGAGAGGTCCGCGTTGCGGGACAGCGGCAGGACGGCGACCTTGATGGGCGCCAGGCGCGGGTCGAGGCGCATCACGGTGCGCTTCTCCATGACGCCCTTGGCGTTCGGAGCCTCGTCCTCGACGTACGCGTCGAGCATGAAGGCGAGCATGGCGCGGTTGACACCGGCCGCCGGCTCGATGACGTACGGGGTGTACTTCTCCTTGGTCTCCTGGTCGAAGTAGCTCAGGTCCTGACCGGAGGCGGCGGAGTGGGCCTTGAGGTCGAAGTCGGTGCGGTTGGCCACGCCTTCGAGCTCGGAGAACTCGTTACCACCGAAGTTGAAGCGGTACTCGATGTCGGCGGTGCGCTTCGAGTAGTGGGACAGCTTCTCCTTCGGGTGCTCGTACCAGCGGATGTTCTCCTCGCGGATGCCGAGGTCGCGGTACCAGTTCCACCGCTCCTGCATCCAGTACTCCTGCCACTGCTCGTCCTCGCCCGGCTTGACGAAGAACTCCATCTCCATCTGCTCGAACTCGCGCGTGCGGAAGATGAAGTTGCCCGGAGTGATCTCGTTCCGGAAGGACTTGCCCATCTGCGCGATGCCGAAGGGGGGCTTCTTGCGCGAAGCGGTCTGCACCAGGGCGAAGTTGGTGAAGATGCCCTGGGCGGTCTCGGGGCGCAGGTACGCCTTGGAGGCGGTGTCCTGGCTCGGGCCGAGGTGGGTCTCCAGCATGCCGGAGAACTGCTTGGGCTCGGTGAACTGGCCCTTCACGCCGCAGAACGGGCAGTTGATGTCGGCGAGGCCGTTGGCGGGCAGACGGCCGTGCTTGGCCTCGTACGCCTCTTCAAGGTGGTCCGCACGGTGACGCTTGTGACAGGACGTGCACTCGGTCAGCGGGTCCGAGAAGGTCGCGACGTGACCGGAGGCCACCCAGACCTCGGGGGCCAGGATCACGGACGAGTCGAGGCCGACGATGTCCTCACGTCCGGTGACCATCGCCTTCCACCACTGGCGCTTGATGTTCTCCTTGAGCTCGACACCCAGCGGACCGTAGTCCCAGGCAGCCCGGGAGCCGCCGTAGATGTCACTGCACGGGAAAACGAAGCCACGGCGCTTGCTCAGGCTGACGATGGTGTCGATCTTGTCGGCGGCCACGGTGCTCTCTTCATTACGAGGACGAACGGCGAAGTCTTTAGATTACCGGCGCCCGTACCCCCCCTTTCAAATCGGTTCCCCTTCCACGGCCCGGACCGGGGCCGCCCACCTGGGTTTTTGACAATCGTTTCCATCTTTGATGAAAATGGATGTCATGAACGTACGACGCCTGATACCCACCGCCGCCCTCGCCGGAGCCGTCGCCCTCGGCGCCACGGCCCTCACCGCCTGCTCCGGAGCCGCTGCCACCGGTGGTACGGACGGCAAGCTCGCCGTGACGGCGTCGTTCTACCCGATGCAGTTCCTCGCCGAGCAGATCGGCAAGGACCACGTGAAGGTCGACACCCTGACCAAGCCGGGCGTCGAACCGCACGACCTGGAGATCACGCCGAAGCAGACCGCCCAGCTCGGCGAGGCCGACGTGGTCCTCTACCTCAAGAGCCTCCAGCCCGCCGTCGACAAGGCCGTCGCCCAGTCCGGCGTGAAGAACGTCGTCGACGCCGCCGCCCTGACCACGCTGGAGTCCCACGGCTCCGCGGGACACGACCACGGCCACGAGGGCGAGGGCGAGGCGGGCCACTCCGAGGACGAGCACGGCCACGGGGCCGAGGGCGCCACGGACCCGCACGTCTGGCTCGACCCGGCCAAGTACGCCGAGGTCGCCCAGGGCGTCGGCAAGGCGCTGGAGAAGGCCGACCCGGACCACGCCGCCGACTACAAGAAGAACACCGACGAGCTCGTCGCCAAGCTGAACGGACTCGACTCGGAGTTCAAGGACGGCCTGCAGAACTCGGCGTCCAAGACCTTCATCACCACCCACGCCGCCTTCGGCTACCTCGCCGAGCGCTACGGCCTGGACCAGGAGGGCATCTCCGGCGTCGACCCCGAGTCCGAGCCGAGCCCGGCCCGGATGAAGGAGCTCCAGGAGGTGGCGAAGAAGGACAACGTCTCCACCGTGTTCTTCGAGACCCTGGCCAGCGACAAGACGGCCAAGACCCTCGCGGCCGACACCGGCCTGAAGACCGACGTCCTCGACCCGCTCGAGGGAATCACCGACAAGTCCCAGGGCGCTGACTACTTCGAGGTCATGCGGTCGAACCTGAAGAACCTGCAGAAGGCACTCGGAGCCAAGTGATGACAGCGGCAGCAACGGAGGCGCGAGCCATGCAGTCCACGCCCGGACAGGCAGCGGACCAGCCCGTCATATCCCTGCGCGGGGCCACCGCCTCGCTCGGCTCGCGCCCCGTGCTGCGCGGGGTCGACCTCACCGTCCACCGCGGTGAGGTCGTCGCGCTCCTCGGCGCCAACGGTTCCGGCAAGTCCACCGCGGTCCGCGCGGTCGTCGGCCAGGTCCCGCTGAGCCGCGGCGAGCTCTCCCTCTTCGGCACCCCGTTCAAGCAGTTCCGCACCTGGTCGCGCATCGGCTACGTACCGCAGCGCACCACCGCGGCCAGCGGGGTGCCCGCCACCGTGCGCGAGGTGGTCACCGCGGGCCGCCTGGCCCGCACCCGCTTCGGGCTGCTGCGCAAGGCCGACCGGGAGGCCGTGGACAAGGCCCTGGCCCTGGTCGACATGGACGGGTACGCCACCACCTCGGTGAACGCCCTCTCCGGCGGCCAGCACCAGCGGGTCCTGATCGCCCGCGCGCTCGCCGTGGAACCGGAGCTCCTGATCATGGACGAGCCCATGGCCGGCGTGGACCTCGCCAACCAGGAAGTACTGGCCAACGCCCTGCGCGCGCAGGTGGCGGACGGCGCGACCGTCCTGCTGGTGCTGCACGAGCTCGGCCCGCTGGAGCCGCTGATCGACCGGGCCGTGGTGCTCCGCGACGGCTGCGTGGTGCACGACGGGCCGCCGCCGGAGGCCGTCGGGCAGCACGCCCTGCCCGGCCACGACCACGTACACCCCCACGCGGCGCACGACGCCGAACCCCTGCGGACGGGACTGCTGAGCTGATGGACCTCCTGAACTACGCCTTCATGCAGCGGGCCCTGATCGCGGCCGCACTGGTCGGCATCACCGCCCCGGCCATCGGCACGTACCTGGTCCAGCGGCGCCAGGCGGTCATGGGCGACGGCATCGGCCACGTCGCGCTGACCGGTGTGGCGCTCGGGTTCCTGCTCAACACCAGCCCGGTGTGGACGGCCACCCTCGTCGCGGTCGCCGGCGCCGTCGGCATGGAGCTCATCCGCTCGCGCGGCAAGACCTCCGGCGACATCGCGCTCGCCATGCTCTTCTACGGTGGTCTGGCCGGCGGCGTCCTGATCATCAACCTGTCGCCCGGCGGCTCCAACGCCAGCCTGAGCAGCTACCTCTTCGGCGCGATCACCGCCGTCTCGGCCGAGGACATCACCGCCGTCGTCGTCCTCGCCGCCTTCGTCGTCGCGGTCACCATCGGGCTGCGCAAGCAGCTGTTCGCCGTCTGCCAGGACGAGGAGTTCGCCCGCGTCACCGGGCTGCCGGTGCGGGCCCTGAACCTGCTGATCGCGGTCACCGCCGCGGTCACCATCACCGTCGCCATGCGCATCGTGGGCCTGCTGCTGGTCAGCGCCATGATGGTGATCCCGGTCGCGGCCGCCCAGCGGGTCACCCGCGGATTCACCGCCACCCTGACGCTGGCCATGGTCATCGGCGTGCTCGTCTCCCTGGGCGGCACCGTGTCCACCTACTACCTCGACGCGCCGTCCGGCGCCACGATCGTGCTGCTCGCCATCGCCGTGTTCATGGTCATGGCGGCGGTGTCCGCGCCCCTGGCCCGGCGCCGGGCGAACGCGGCCCGCGCGGCCGAAGAGCTCTGCACCCGGGACGACGTGAAGGTCTAGGAGGAGCAGCCGCCTGGCACAATGGCGGCAGGCCGATACGAGGAGGAACCGGTGGCGACTGCGCCTGGCGAGACGAATACCGCGCCAGTACGAGGACGATCCACCCGGCAGCGGGCCGCGGTCGCGGCGGCGCTGGACGAGGTGGACGAGTTCCGCAGCGCCCAGGAACTCCACGACATGCTCAAGCACCGTGGTGATTCCGTGGGCCTGACCACCGTCTACCGCACCCTCCAGTCGCTCGCGGACGCCGGCGAGGTCGACGTCCTGCGCACCAGCGACGGGGAGTCCGTCTACCGCCGCTGCTCCACCGGGGACCACCACCACCACCTGGTCTGCCGCAAGTGCGGCAAGGCCGTGGAGGTGGAGGGGCCGGCCGTGGAGAAGTGGGCGGAGGCCATCGCGGCCGAGCACGGCTATGTGAACGTGGCCCACACCGTGGAGATCTTCGGCACCTGCGCGGACTGCGCCTCAGCCGGCTAGGTCGTCTCTTTCGGATCTTGTCGGTCAGGTCCGCGTCGTCCGGTGCCGTGCCTCGGCGTGCTGCCGGGGCTGCCGCGTACTGGACGTACTCGGTTGCCCCGGCAGTGCGGCGAGGCGCGGTGCCGGGCGGCGCGGACCCGGCAAGATCCGAAAGAGACGGCCTAGGCCCGCCCCCTCAGGACGTCCGGGCGACGGACGTCGGGATCTAGAGCCTGCGCAGGTTCCGGTCCAGGACCTCGCGCAGGCGGTCGATGTCGGCGGGGGCCTGGGCGCCGCGCTTCGGCAGCACCGTCATGGCCACCGCCGCCTTGTCGTCGCTGAGCATGAGGAACACCTCGGCCGTCTCCGCGTACGTCGGCTGGGCACCCCAGCCGATGTGCGTACGGGTGTCGGCCGTCGTCACCAGTACGCCGGACCCGTCGACGACGACCCGGGCCTCCCCGCACTTCTCCAGCGCCCCGCCGAAGGCCCGCGCCTGGATCTGCGGGCCGAACAGCGAGAAGGCCAACAGCACGGCTCCGGCGACGAAGAAGAACAGGGGCCTGCCGAGGATCCCGTCCCCTTCGTTCAGGGCCAGCGTGCCGAAGCCCAGCGCCATCAGCCCGCCCAGGGGGAACGCCCACCGCCTGCGGCGTCCCGAGGCGGTGTGCGCGTCCCGCGTGCGCAGTGCGTGCGCGATGTCCGCCTTGGTCACCTGGAAGACCAGCTCGACCGCCTGGCCGTCCCGCTGGGCCGTCGGCTCCGTATCCGTGTTCATGACAGGAGCCTAACGGCGGGATCCGGCCGTTTTCCTCAGCCGCTCTGGCCCTCGGACTGGTTGGGGACGGCTCCGCCGAAGCGGCGGTCGCGCTGGGCGTACTCCAGGCAGGCCCGCCACAGGTCACGGCGGTCGAAATCGGGCCACAGCACGTCCTGGTAGACCATCTCCGCGTACGCGCTCTGCCAGAGCAGGTAGTTGGAGGTGCGCTGCTCCCCACTGGGGCGCAGGAACAGGTCCACGTCCGGCATGTCCGGGTAGTACATGTACTTGGCGAAGGTCTTCTCGTTGACCTTCGACGGGTCCAGCCGGCCCGCGGCCACGTCCCGCGCGATCGTCTGCGCCGCGTCCGCGATCTCCGCGCGGCCGCCGTAGTTCACGCAGAAGTACAGCGTCATGGCGTCGTTGTCGACGGTCTGCTCCTGCGCGACCTGGAGCTCCTGGACGACCGACTTCCACATCTTCGGCATGCGGCCGACCCAACGGATGCGGATGCCCAGTTCGTTCATCTCGTCGCGGCGGCGCCGGATGACGTCGCGGTTGAAGTTCATCAGGAAGCGGACCTCGTCGGGCGAGCGCTTCCAGTTCTCCGTCGAGAAGGCGTACAGGGAGAGGTTCTTGACGCCCATCTCCAGGCAGCCCTTGAGCACGTCCAGGACGACGCCCTCGCCGACCTTGTGGCCCTCGGTGCGCGGCAGGCCGCGCTCCTTGGCCCAGCGGCCGTTGCCGTCCATGACGATGGCCACGTGGTTCGGGACCAGCTCGCCGGGGATCTTCGGCGGGCGCGCACCGGACGGGTGCGGCTCGGGAACCTTGTACTCCCTGCGAGAGCGTCCCAGAATCCCGCGTCGTGCCATGTGCCCAGCTCCTATTTCTCGACGTATCGCAGGGAGCGTAGCCCGCGTTCCAGATGCCAGTGCAAATAGGCGGAGACCAGCCCGCTGCCCTCGCGCACGTGACGCGCCTCGCACGCGTCGGCATGGCCCCAGTCACCCGTCAGCAGGGCACTGAGCAGGGCTATGGCCTCCGACGAGGGTACGACGCTGCCGGGTACCCGGCAGTCCCCGCATATCACCCCGCCCGCGGCCACGGAGAAGTGCCGGTTGGGGCCGTGGATCCCGCATTTCGCGCAGTCCTCGAAGCTGGGCGCGTAGCCGTTGACGGCGAGGGAGCGCAGCAGGAAGGCGTCGAGGATCAGGTTCGGCTCGTGTTCGCCGCGGGAGAGCGTGCGCAGGGCGCCGACGAGGAGCAGGTACTGCTGTACGGCGGGCTCGCCCTCGTTCTCGGTGAAGCGCTCGGCGGTCTCCAGCATGGCGGTGCCGGCCGTGTAGCGGCCGTAGTCGGTGACGATGCCGTTGCCGTACGGGGCGATGATCTCGGTCTGGGTGCAGAGCGGGAGGCTGCGGCCGATGAGCTCGCTGCCGCGTGCGAAGAACTGCACGTCGGCGTGGGAGAAGGGCTCCAGCCGGGCGCCGAACTTGGACTTCGTGCGCCGGACCCCGCGGGCCACGGCCCGTACCCGGCCGTGGCCCCGGGTCAGCAGCGTGATGATGCGGTCCGCCTCACCCAGCTTCTGGGTGCGCAGCACGATGCCGTCGTCGCGGAACAGACTCATGCGCCCATTGTCACCCGCGCGGCGGTGGTTCCGGGGACAGCGCCGGCCCCTCGTCCGGACCGGTGTCCGGACGAGGGGCGGGCACCCCTTGGGAGGATCAGGAGGCGGGCGTACCCGCGCCGTCCGCCTTCTCGGAGCCGTCGGCCTTCTCGGCGCCGGCTGCGGGGGCCGCCGCCTGGGCGGGCACCGCGGCGACGGGCTCGGCGTTCGCGTCCCCGGCCTCGGAGTCGGAGTCGGAGTCGGCGGTCGCGGGCTCGGCGTGCGCCGGCACGGCGGCCACGGGCTCCTCGGCCGCGGAGCCGTGGGCGGTGTCCTTGGCGAGACCGTTGAAGATCAGGTTGAGGACGATGGCGGCCGTGGCACCGAGGGTGACACCGCTGTTGAGCAGCGAGGACAGGTCCGCGTCCATGTGCTTGGTGAAGAAGACCGGGACGGTCGCCGGGAGCAGGGCGAAGGCCAGGGAGACGCCGACGATCAGTGCGTTCTTCTCCTCCTTGAGGTCCACCTTGCCCAGGGTCTGGATGCCGGCCAGGGCGACCATGCCGAACATGACGGTCGCGGCTCCGCCGAGGACCCCGTGCGGGACGGCGGCGACGATGGCGGCGGCCTTGGGCAGCAGACCCAGGACGATCATGAAGACACCGGCGGCGACGACCACGAACCGGCTCTTCACCTTCGTCATGCGCACCAGGCCGACGTTCTCGGCGAAGGCGACGTAGGGGAAGGAGTTGAGGACGCCGCCGAGGGCGGTCGCGGCGCCGTCGGCACGCAGGGCGCGGGCCACGGTCTCGCTGTCGACCTCCTTGCCGACGATGTCGCCGACGGCGTAGGTGTCACCGGTCGTCTCGACCATGGTGATCAGCATGACGATCAGCATGAGGACGATGGGGAACCACTGGAACTGCGGGACGCCGAAGTGGAAGGGGGTGGTGACGCCGATCCAGTCGGAGTTGCCGACGTCGCCGAACTTCGCGTCCCCGAGGAGGAAGGCGACGAGGGTGCCGCCGACCAGGCCGAGCAGGATGGAGATGCTGGAGAGGAACGGCTTGCCGATCTTCATCAGGATCAGGATGAAGAGCATCGTGCCGCCGGCGTAGGCGAAGTGCTTCGGGTTTCCGAAGTCGGGGCTGCCGAGGCCGCCGGCGGCGTCGTTGAGGCCGACCGGGATCAGGACGATGCCCAGCACGGTGATGACCGTGCCGGTGACGACCGGCGGGAACAGCCGCATCACCGTCCGGAAGGCCTTGGCGGGCAGCCAGGCGAAGGCGAAGGTCGCTATGCCGGCCGTGATGACCGCGCCGTAGATGACCAGCAGTGCGGCCGTCCCGCCGCCCGCGCCGAGTCCGATGGCGATCATCGGGGAGACGGCGGTGAAGGTCACGCCCTGGATCAGGGGCAGCCGTGCGCCGATCCGGCCGATGCCGAAGGCCTGGATGATCGACGCGATGCCGCAGGTGAAGAGGTCCGCGTTGATCAGGTAGACCAGCTGCTCGGGGCTCAGTTTCAGCGCGTTGCCGACGATGATCGGGACGATCACCGCGCCGGCGTAGAACGCGAGTACGTGTTGGAAGCCGTAGAGCGCGAGCTTGGGGAGGGGGAGCACCTCGTCGACCGGGTGGGTGCTCTGCTTTCCGTTGCCGGAAAGCCGGGCGGCGACACGTGCCATCTGCCTGGCCCTTCAAAGAGGTAGGTAAGTGAGAGGAGATCTGGTTATCCCTGGCCGGAGTGGGTCGCTAACCCGTTGGTCCGCCAGGGTTGTCAGTGCATTCACTTGGATCGAAGCCCCGGTGTGTTACGGGCGGCGCCTCGTCGTGTGACCGAAATTGAACGCCTGTGGGGGGGCTCACAGATATCGTCAACTTCTACAAATTGTTGACAGTCGTCGATCTTCGAACTGTAGGTTCACCCCATGGCGGAGTGCCGCGCACGGGGGTATGCACCACACCCCTCCGAGAGGCACCCTCCGGTCGCGCAGTCGCGGACCGAGACCCCAACTGCCCACGCCACGCGCGGTGATGCACTCCGGGCGGGCGAAGTCACAGTCCCCACTCCGGCTGTCCGAGGCGTGGGACGCATCCGGCCCGCTTCGGCCTCCCCCGCGGCCGGGACGCCGCCCGGAGGGTACGAATCCGGTCGCGCGAGGCCGGATCGTTACGTCCGGAGGGGCCGTTTCGGACGGTTCCGGAGGCCTGCGCCCGTACACGAGGGCAGGGCCCGGCGGATGTCCGCCGGGCCCTGCCCTCGTGTTCCTCGTGGTGTGCGCGTGCCTCAGGGCGCGCGGACGGCCGACAGCAGCCGGTTCACCTCGTCGGTGCCGATGCGCAGCGCCGCGCCCACCGTGGCCAGGACCTCGCGCTCGGCCGGGGTGTACGGGCCGTCCGCGAGCGCGATGCGGGCGCCCTGCAGCAGGATCGATTCGCGGCCCGGGCCGGCCAGGTGCGGGGCCAGCGGCTCCAGGGCCTCGTGGAGCTCTATCGACAGGGCCGCCCCGCAGCACTCCGGGACGTCGTACAGGCCGAGCCGGCCCTCCTCGGTGGACAGCGCCTCCACGAGGGACTCCAGCTGGTCCTCCGTGCACTCCTGGAAGCCCACGGCCCGTACGGCGCACACGGCGGCCTCCAGGGGCCCGCGTGAGGCCGTCCCGCCCGCGGCCAGCACGGCCAGGCTCACGGTGTGCACGGCGTCGCGCAGCAGCGCCGTGAAGCGGGTCGTGGTCAGGTGGTCCAGGACCTCAGTGCCGAAGCGCTCGCGGCAGCCCTGGCACTCGACGACGGGCCCGGCCTCCCCGCGCGGCACCAGCGGCACCCCGAGGACGGTGAACCGGCGGCGCCCGGTCCGCCTGCGGTAATTGCGGTCCCCACCGCAGGCCGGGCAGAAGAACTCCCCGTCGCCCACAGTGCTCCAGGTGGTACGGATGCCCCAGACCGTAAGCTTCCGGCCGTCCCCACCCCGAACTGGCAGCACGTCGCACCTCCGTAACCGTCCGGCAGCACCGCCGGGTTGGCGTGATGTTAGCCACATCGGTGAGGATGCGTCAGCCGTGTGACAGGACAACCTCCTCCGCGGCCCGGACTTGGCCGAACTGTGCCCCGCCCCGGCCGCGCCTCCCGGGCGCCCACGAGGTGTCCTCCCTAGGGTCTTCCCCATGAACGAGAAGTCCTGTCTGGTGACCGGTGCCGCGAGCGGGATCGGCCGGGCGACCGCCCTGCTCCTGGCGCGTTCCGGGGCCCGGGTGACCGCGTCCGACGTGAACGGCCGCGGCATCGAGGCCCTGCGTACGGAGCTGGCCGGGGAGGGGTACGAGATCACCGCGGTCACCGGTGACGTGTCCGATCCGCAGTCCAACCGGGCGATGGTCGAGGCCGCGGTCGGGGCGTACGGGAGGCTCGACGTGGCCGTGGCGAACGCCGGGGTGCTCCCTCTTTCGGATGTACGGGAGACCAGCCCGCAGGACTGGGACCACGTCATGGCGGTCGACGGCCGCGGCATGTTCTTGACCTGTAAGTACGCCATCGAGGCGATGACGGCGCAGCCGCGGCCCGGCGGGGCGCTGGTCTGCGTGTCCTCGATCTCGGGGGTGGCCGGACAGGCCCGCCAGGCGGCCTACGGGCCGGCGAAGTTCGTCGCGTCGGGGCTGACGAAGCACCTCGCGGTGGAATGGGCGGCGCGCGGGATCCGGGTCAACGCGGTGGCCCCCGGAACCA
The DNA here is from genome assembly GCF_000725805.1 of Streptomyces xanthophaeus. Classification (GTDB taxonomy): domain Bacteria; phylum Actinomycetota; class Actinomycetes; order Streptomycetales; family Streptomycetaceae; genus Streptomyces; species Streptomyces xanthophaeus. The sequence goes on from NZ_KL647136.1 coordinate 156,669, forward strand.
TCCGTACGGAGCGGGTGGTCGCGCTCCGGGACGAGCCGGGCGGGCCGGAGTACCTGGCGGAGATGACGGCCGCGCACCCGATGGGGCGGATCGGCGAACCGGAGGAGGTGGCCCGGGTGATCGCCTTCCTGGCCTCCGACGCCGCCTCGTTCGTGACGGGCGTGGTGCTGCCGGTGGACGGCGGCTACCTGGCTCGCTGAACCGTCCGGCGGCGGGTACGGCGACGGCCCCGCCCCTCCTCGCGGAGGTGCGGGGCCGCGGCCGGGTGGATCAGCGGCCCGCGCGGTTGACGGCGGAGATGACCGCCTTCAGGGAGGCGCGGGTGGTGTTGGCGTCGATGCCGATGCCCCACAGGACCCGGCCGTCGATCGCGCACTCGATGTACGAGGCGGCCACGGCGGAGGCGCCCTCGCTCATGGTGTGCTCGGTGTAGTCCAGCAGGCGGGCGTCGACGCCGATGCCGGCCAGGGCGTCGAAGAAGGCCGAGATCGGACCGTTGCCGGTGCCGTTCAGCACGGTGTCCACGCCGTCCACGACCGCCTCGACGGTCAGCGTGTCCGTACCGTCCTTGTCGGTCGTCGTCTGGCCGGAGCGCAGCTGGATGCGACCCCACGGGTTTTCGGGGTTGGGCAGGTACTCGTCCGAGAAGACGTCCCAGATGGCCTTCGGGGTGACCTCGCCGCCCTCGGCGTCGGTCTTGGCCTGGATGATCCGGGAGAACTCGATCTGCATGCGGCGCGGCAGGTCCAGCTTGTGGTCGTTCTTCAGGACGTACGCGATGCCGCCCTTGCCGGACTGCGAGTTGACCCGGATGACGGCCTCGTAGGAACGGCCGACGTCCTTCGGGTCGATGGGCAGGTACGGGACCGCCCACTCGATGTCGTCGACGGTGACGCCCCTGGCGGCCGCGTCGGCCTCCATGGCGTCGAAGCCCTTCTTGATGGCGTCCTGGTGGGAGCCGGAGAAGGCCGTGTAGACCAGATCGCCCGCGTAGGGGTGGCGCGGGTGCACTTCCATCTGGTTGCAGTACTCGCTGGTGCGACGGATCTCGTCGATCTGCGAGAAGTCGATCTGCGGGTCGATGCCCTGGGAGAACAGGTTCATGCCCAGCGTGATCAGGTCGACGTTGCCGGTGCGCTCGCCCTGCCCGAACAGGCAGCCCTCGATGCGGTCGGCGCCGGCCATCAGGGCCAGCTCGGCGGCGGCGACGGCGGTGCCGCGGTCGTTGTGCGGGTGCACGGAGATGCAGATGTGCTCGCGGCGGGTCAGGTTGCGGGCCATCCACTCGAAGCGGTCCGCGTGGGTGGAGGGCGTCGAACGCTCCACAGTGGCGGGCAGGTTCAGGATGATCTCGCGGCCCTCGGACGGCTGCCAGACGTCACAGACGGCCTCGCAGACCTCCAGGGCGAAGTCCAGCTCGGTGTCGGTGAAGATCTCCGGGCTGTACTGGTAGCCGAAGGTGGTCTCCGGGCCCAGCAGCTTCTCGGCGTACTCCATGACCAGGCGGGTGCCGTCGACGGCGATCTGCTTGATCTGCTCCTTGGAGCCGCGGAAGACGACCCGGCGGAAGGTCGGGGCGGTCGCGTTGTACAGGTGGACGGTGGCGCGCTTGGCGCCGACCAGGGACTCCACGGTCCGCTCGATCAGGTCCTCGCGGGCCTGGGTCAGTACGGAGATGGTGACGTCGTCCGGGATCGCGCCCTCTTCGATGATGGAGCGCACGAAGGCGAAGTCGGTCTCGCCGGAGGAGGGGAAGCCGACCTCGATCTCCTTGTAGCCCATCCGCACCAGCAGGTCGAACATCTCGCGCTTGCGGGCGGGGGTCATGGGGTCGATCAGCGACTGGTTGCCGTCGCGCAGGTCGGTGGACAGCCAGCGGGGAGCCTTGGTGACGCGGGCGTTCGGCCAGGTGCGGTCCGGGATCTCGACCTGCTCGTAGAAGCCGTACTTGTGGACCGGCATACCGGAGGGCTGCTGGGTGTGGGTCGCGTTGGTGATGGGCGTGGGGCGACCGACAAAAGGCTGCTGGCTCATGGCGTTGGGCTCCTCGCGTGTCCGCGTGTAGTTCGCTGGGACGGCCGACGGCGGTCGTAAAAACCGCAACACCAAACTCCGCGGGGAGGGGGTCGGCCTACGACTACAGACCCTCGCCGCGGCAGCTAAGGAGAAGCAGCCCGAAACGCATGATGGACCGAGCCTAGCCGAGCCGCGCCGTGATGCGAGGACCTGTTTCAGTATGCAAGACCGACGCGTCCGATTTGTACCGAATGTGAGCCAGACCTCGCTTCGCCCCGCAAAGTCGGTTCGATCCGTCAACCCGACGTCACCCCATTCAGACAAGTGAATGAATCATGGTCGCAGCTAGTGACAGCGGCATGACCCACTGCCACATTGCCGGGCATGGATGCCACCCGTACCCCCCGCCACCCCGTCTTCTGCACCGTCGTGCCCCCGCACCTCCTCGACCGGATCGCACAGTCCGAGGACGCCCGGCGCGCCGGTCTCGCCCTGCGCACCCTCGAACGCGACGCCGCGCTGCGCACCCGGCGCCGGATCACCACCGTCCGGGGCGTCGCCTCCGCACTGGCCGCGCCCGCCTCCGACGATCCGCAGCGCACCGTCTACGACGCGGAGCACCGCACCCGGCTGCCCGGCAGGAAGGTCCGCGGTGAAGGCGACCCCGCGGGCCAGGACGCCACCGTCAACCGCGCGTACGCCGGGCTCGGGGCCACGTTCGAACTCTTCCTGAAGGGCTTCGGGCGGCGCTCGATCGACGATGCCGGGCTGGCCCTGGACGCGACCGTCCACTACGGCGAGGAGTACAACAACGCCTTCTGGGACGGTCAGCAGATGGTCTTCGGCGACGGGGACGGCGACCTCTTCCTCGACTTCACGGTGTCCCTCGACGTCATCGGCCACGAACTGACCCACGGGGTCACCCAGTACACGGCCAACCTCGACTACTACCAGCAGTCGGGCGCGCTGAACGAGTCCATGTCGGACGTCTTCGGCTCGCTGATCAAGCAGTACTCCCTGGGACAGACCGCCGAGGAGGCGGACTGGCTGATCGGGGCCGGGCTGCTGGGGCCCGAGGTGAGCGGTGTCGCGCTGCGGTCGATGAAGGCCCCGGGGACCGCGTACGACGACGACGAGCTCGGCAAGGACCCGCAGCCCGCGACGATGGACGACTACGTACGGACCTCGCGCGACAACGGCGGGGTGCACATCAATTCCGGCATCCCCAACCACGCCTTCTACGTCGCGGCGACCGAGCTGGGCGGCAAGGCCTGGGAGCGGGCCGGACAGATCTGGTACGACACCCTCACGGGCGGGGAGCTGGCCTCGGACGCCGACTTCGCGGACTTCGCCCGGCTGTCGGTCGCCGCGGCCGTGTCCCGGTACGGGGACGGCGGCGCCGAGCACCAGGCCCTCCAGAAGGCGTGGTCGGCGGTGGGCGTCCCGCTCGCCGGGTAGACCGTCCCCATGCGCATCCAGGTGATCAGGACGGGCGGTTTCGCGGGCATCGAGCGCCGGGCCGAGGTGGACACCACGGGCCGGCCCGACGAGGACGAGTGGCGGGCCCTGGCCCAGCTGGCCCTGCGGCCGGGTCCGCCGGGGCACGGGGCGGACCGGGTGCGGGACGGGTTCTCGTACCGGATCACGGTCGACGGCCGGACGGTGTCCTGCCAGGACCCGCACCTCTCGGACGCCCAGCGGACGCTGATCTCGCGCGTCCTGAAGGAGGGCGCCTGACGGGGCCCGCAAAGCAGGTGCCCGGACGGCCGCCCTTTGCTTGGATGGCCGGATGTCCGACCACATGACCGATACGAAGCTGTCCGAGCTGGAGCGGTACTACGACGCGGCGCCGCGCCGCGGCGGGGCGCGGGCCGAGGACTTCGGCCCGCTGACCCTGTTCGTCCAGGAGGGCGACGGCTGGCCGTACTACGCGCGGCCCGCGCTCGGCGGCGCCGACGCCACCCCCGCGGACGTGGAGCGGGTACGGGCCCGCCAGCGGGAGCTGGGGGCCCCCGAGGCCTTCGAATGGGTGGCCGAAACCAGCCCCTCGCTCCGGGCCGCTGCGCAGGCGGCGGGCCTGTACGTCCACGCGCACCCCCTGATGGTCCTGGACCCGGCGGCGGCAGCGGTGCCCGCCCTCCCGGAGGTCCGCCTGCTCGACGCGGACGACCCGCTGCTGACCGCGGCCGTGACCCTCCCTGCCCTGGCCTTCGCGGCCCCGGGAACGGCGGTGGGCGAGGCCGGGCCCGCCGAACTGGCGGTGGCCGCGGCGACGGCGGAGGCAGCGGCCCGCCGGGCTCAGGTGGCCGCCCAGCTGGCCTCGGGACGTACGGTCCTGGCGGCGGCCGAGCGGGACGGCGTCGTGCTGTGCTCCGGCCAGTACATCGCGGTCGGCGACGTCGCCGAGGTGGTGGGCGTGGGCACCCTGCCCGCGGCGCGGCGGCGCGGACTGGCCCTCGGGGTGACGGCGGCCCTGGTCGCCCGGGCCCGCGAGGCCGGCATCCGTACGGTGTTCCTCTCCGCGGGCGACGAGGACGTGGCCCGCCTCTACGCCCGGCTCGGCTTCCGCCGGGTGGCCACGGCCCTGATCGCGGAACCGCCCGCCGCGTAGGCCCCGGCCCCGGCCGGGATTTGCCGTAACGGCAAGGATGTTTGCCTCCCGGACGGACCCGGCGGAGCATCGGCGGCACGGGCAATCCGAGCGAGAAGAGGCCGCCGTGACCGAGCACGCGCACACCGACGACCCCCGGCCCGCCGGGGGCGAGGAGTTCTGGGACGACCGCTACCGGGAGAGCGACCGGATCTGGAGCGGCAACGCCAACGCCGTCCTGGTGCGGGAGGTCCGGGGGCTGGCCCCCGGCCGCGCCCTGGACCTCGGCTGCGGCGAGGGGGCGGACGCCGTGTGGCTGGCCCGGCAGGGCTGGCAGGTCACCGGGACCGACATCTCCGGCGTGGCGCTGGGCCGCGCGGCCGGGCACGCAGCCGAGGCGGGGGTCGGCGACCGGGTCTCGTGGCAGCGGCACGACTTCGCGCGGTCCTTCCCCGAGGGGGAGTTCGACCTCGTCTCGGCCTGCTTCCTGCACACCTACGGGGAGTTCCCGCGGCCCCGGGTCCTGCGCACGGCCGCCGCGGCCGTGGCCCCGGGCGGCGTCCTGCTGGTCGTCGGCCACGCGGGCGGCCCCTCGTGGAACCCGGACGCGCACCCCGGGCTCGTGCTCCCGACGCCGGGCGAGGTCCTGGAGCAGCTGGAGCTCGCGGAGGGCGCCTGGGAGGTCCTGCTCGCGGAGGAGCACGTACAGCCGATGAAGGCGCCCGACGGCAGCGCCGCGACCCGCCCCGACAACGTCGTGAAGGTCCGGCGCCTGCCCTGAGGACGCCCGTGACGAAAGAACGGCCGGGCCCCGTCGGGGCCCGGCCGGAGGGTCAGAAGCCGAGCTTGCGCAGCTGCTTGGGGTCGCGCTGCCAGTCCTTGGCCACCTTCACGTGGAGGTCGAGGAAGACGGGCGTCCCGAGGAGGGCCTCGATGTGCTTGCGCGACTTCATCCCGACCTCCTTCAGACGGGCGCCCTTCGGGCCGATGATGATGCCCTTCTGGCTCGGCCGCTCGATGTAGACGTTCGCGTGGATGTCGAGCAGCGGCCGGTCGGCGGGGCGGTTCTCCCGCGGGATCATCTCCTCGACGACCACGGCGATGGAGTGCGGGAGCTCGTCCCGTACGCCTTCCAGCGCGGCCTCGCGGATCAGCTCCGCGACCATGACCATCTCGGGCTCGTCGGTGAGGTCGCCCTCCGGGTACAGCGGCGGGCTCTCGGGCAGCATCGGCGCGATCAGGTCGGCCAGCAGCTGCACCTGGCTGTCGCCCACCGCCGAGACGGGGACGATCTCGGCCCACTCGAAGCCCAGCTCCTCGGCGAGCTGGTGGACGGCGATGAGCTGCTCGCCCACCACCTTCGACTCGACCAGGTCGGTCTTGGTGATGATGGCGATCTTGGGGGTCTTCTTGATCCCCGCGAGCTCCTTGGCGATGAACTTGTCGCCGGGGCCGAGCTTCTGGTCGGCGGGCAGGCAGAAGCCGATGACGTCGACCTCGGACCAGGTCGCGCGCACGACGTCGTTGAGGCGCTCGCCGAGGAGGGTGCGCGGCTTGTGCAGACCGGGCGTGTCGACGAGGACGAGCTGCGCGTCGGGGCGGTGCACGATGCCGCGGACGGTGTGGCGGGTGGTCTGCGGCCGGTTGGAGGTGATCGCGACCTTGGTACCCACGAGTGCGTTGGTGAGGGTCGACTTCCCCGCGTTGGGGCGGCCGACGAAGCAGGCGAAGCCCGCACGGTGCGGGCTGGTGGACTCGGGGGAACGATCGCTCATACGGGCCATTCTCCCCGATGCGGCTCCCAGCGCCGACCAGGCCACCGCGGCGAGCGCCGACAGGCCCGCGAGCCAGGGGGCGAGAAGGGGGCGGCGGACGTAGGAGGCACTGCCCTGAGCTGTGGTTCCGCCGGCCTGCGCGCGCACCGTGACCCGGGCCGCTTCGATCCCGGGCGGGTCCTCCCAGCGGGCGCTGAGCCGGACCTCCTGGCCCGGCAGCAGTTCGGCGGGCAGCCCGGTGAGCGCGTGGCCGGCCAGCGGGCGGCCGAGGGCGCCGGAGGCGGTGAGGGCGGCGCGCGGGCGGAGGGTGATGTTGCCGAGGTTGTGGAGCGTGTACGAGACCTCCGCGCCCGCGCCGCGGCGGCCGACCGCGACCTCCCGGACCGCGAGGGCGGGGGCCGTGGGGCCCGTCACCCGCAGGTACACCCGGGCGGCGACGGCCTGCTGCACTCCGATCCCCCGGGCGGTGGCGCCGGGCCGGTCCTCCAGGGCCACGACGGCGCCGGGGTGGTCCCCGGGTTCGGCCCGGTCGGGGACGGCGAGGGTGAAGGGGACGCTGACCGAGCCGCCCGGCGGGACGGTGACCCGCTCCTGGGCGAGGCGCGCCCAGGCTCCGGTGCTGCGGCGCGGCTCGTCGGGGCCGCGCACGGCGAAGCCGCCGTCGCGGGCGGTGTTGTAGGCGTCGGCGGCGTACAGCCGGAAGGTGCGGGGCCGGTCGGTGCGGTTGGTGACGGTCACGGCGTCGGCGACGCTCCGGCCGGGAGCCGCGGCCAGGTAGAAGTACGGGCGCTGCCCGGCCGCGCCGGCGGCGGGCAGCACCGACCACTGCCCGTTGTCGGCGGCGGTGGCCGGGGCGGGACCCGCGCCGAGCAGCAGGACGACGAGAACGCCGCCGGACAGCGCGAGCCGGCGCATCGGCCGAGACGGCGACCCTGCCAGGAACCAGGCCAGGACCTGGGCGAGGGGCCAGGGCAGGGACCAGGCCAGAGGCCAAGGCCGGGGCACGGGCCGGGGTCGGGAGCGGGTCAAGAGCCCGCCCGTCACGACAGGGTCAGGGTGAGGACCGCCGCGTACGCGCCCGGCGGGGTGTACGGCGGGACCTGGAGGGCGACCGTCGCGTCGACCGTGAAGGTGCCCCCCGCGAGCGGGGCGTCCGGGGTGGAGGCGAGGACCGCCCCGTCCGGGCCGACCGGGCCCGCGCTGCCCGCGGCGCAGGTGCTCGGGCTGCCCGCCGCCGCGGTGCACGAGGGGGTCCAGGAGAGGGCGGCTCCGGGGATGCGGACTCCACCGGGCCCCGTGAAGTCGCTGACCTTGCCGGTCAGGGACCAGCCCGCCGGGCCCCCGCGGGCGTCCTGGACGGTGACGGTGGCGATCCGGCCGGGGGCCGCGCCGCCCTCGCCGTACGGGACCGCGCCCAGGGCGATGTCCTGCCCGGTCTGGGTCATGGCGAGGGCGCCGGGCTCGACGGTGGCGGTCACCTTCTGGGTGCCGGGCTGCGGCGGGGCGGCATCGAGGACCGTGTACGCGGCCGGGCCGGAGCCCTGTTCGGCCGACCAGGCCCTGCCCTCGTAGGCGACCACCGCGGTGGTGGTCCGGTCCGTGACGGGCAGCTCCGCCCGGACGACGCCCAGTTCGTCGGCGGTGGCGGCGACCCGGTCGGCGGTCTCCGCGGCCCCCGCCCGTCCGGCGACGGTGACGGCCGCGCCGGGGAGGAAGCCCGCACCGGTCACCGCCACCTTCGCGCCCGGCGCTCCGTGGGCCGCGGCGAGGGAGACGCTGCGCAGGTTGGCCGTGGGCAGCGGACTCGCGGTGATCCGTACGGCGACGGGCCCGGAGGCGGCAGCGGGGGCGGGCGCAGGGGCAGGACCCGGAGCCGGGCCCGGGGCGGCGGGCGGTACGGCGGCCGGGAGGCCTGCGGCTGCGGCGGATGCGCCGGGGGCAGCCGGTGCACCAGGTACGGCCGGTGCCGCGGGAGCACCGAGGGCGGCCAGCGCGCCGGGCGCTTCAAGTGCGGCCGGTGCGGCGGGTGCGGCGAGTGCCGCCGGTGCGGCGGGCGCTTCGGGTGCGGCCGGTGCCGCCGGTGCGGCCGGTGCCTCGGATTCAGCGGGTGGCGCGGGCGTGCCAGGCGCTTCAGATGTGGCCGGGGCAGCCGGTGCCGCCGGTGCCGCCGGTGCCGCCGGTGCCGCCGGTGCCGCCGGTGCTTCGGGTGCCGCCGGTGCCGCCGGTGCTTCGGGTGCCGCCGGTGCCGCCGGTGCTTCGGGTGCGGCGGTTGCCGCAGGGGTGGCCGTGCAGACCGTGTCCAGGGCCAGGAGATGGCTGGTGTGCAGGGTGTAGCCGCCCGGGGCCAGGGTGATCTCGCCCGGCGCGGTGACGGTGAAGGTGCCGGTCATGGTGACGGTGGGAAGGGCCCCGCCCTCGCGGACGGGATCGTTGCGCCTGGCCCCGACGACCGTGACCTCGCCGCTCTGCGCTCCCCCGAGCACGATCCGCCCCGTCGGGGTGAGCACGTCGGCGGGGAGTTCACCGGCGACCGGGTTCACGGCGGGGCCGCCGGTCAGCCGGTACGTCACGGTGACGGTGTCCCCCACCCGGGGCGTCGGGTCGGAGACGGTGACGCGGGCAGCGGTCGGCCCTTCGGCGGGCGGGAGTCCGGCCTCCTGGGGCGGCAGGCACTGCGTCGGGAAGGTGACCTGGCCCGGCACCGGAACCGGCGGCGGTTCCCCCTCGGCGGCCGCGGGCGGGCTCAGCACTCCCCCGGTGGCCGCCGCGAGCACGGCCGTCCCCACCGCCGCCGACCATCTCCTGCTGCGCGCGCCTCTGCCCACTGCCCGCCCCCTGGGTTCCGCCCCGACAGGGGGCCATTCACGAGCGGGCGGCGGGAGAAGTCAATGCACGGGTCCGGCAGCGTCTGATGGCCCATCAGGAGATGGCAGGGTGGGCGACCCGGGCCCACCGCCCGGACCCTCGCGGAAGGTCCGCCGGTACGCCGTCGGGCTCACCCCCAGCGCCGTCTGCACGTGCTTGCGCAGGGACTGGGCCGTCCCGAAGCCGGCTTCCCGCGCCACCTGTTCCATCGGCAGGTCCGTCTTCTCCAGCAGCCGCCGGGCCCGCTCCACCCGCTGCCCGACGATCCACTGGCCGGGGCTGACCCCGGACTCCTCTCGGAAGCGGCGCGTGAAGGTGCGTACGGACACGGCCTCCTTGCGGGCCAGGTCGGTCAGCCGCAGGGGTTCGTGCAGCCGGTCCAGCACCCAGGCGCGGGCCGCCGCGGTGCTGGCGAGCTGCGGCTGCGGCACCGGGCGCTCGATGAACTGGGCCTGCCCGCCGTCCCGGTGCGGCGGCACCACGGTCCGCCGGGCCACCTCGTTCGCGACGGCAGCGCCGTGGTCGCGGCGCACGATGTGCAGGCACAGGTCGATGCCCGCGGCGACCCCGGCGGAGGTGAGCACGTCGCCGTCGTCGGTGTAGAGCACGCCGGGGTCCACCCGGACGGCCGGGAAGAGCTGCTGGAAGTGCTCGGCGCTGGCCCAGTGGGTGGTGGCCCGGCGGCCGTCGAGGTATCCCGCGGCGGCCAGGACGTAGCCGCCCGTGCAGATCGAGACGAGCCGCGTGCCCGGCCGGATGTGCGCCAGCGCCGCCGCGAGCTCCTCGCTCAGCCGGCCCTCCTCGTAGGCCGGGCCCAGCTCGTACGAGGCCGGCACCACGACCGTGTCCGCCGTGGCCAGCAGCTCGGGGCCGTGCTCGACGTGGATCGCGAAGTCGGCGTCCGTGCGCACCGGCCCGGGGGCGAGCCCGCAGGTCGAGATCGTGTAGAACGGCCGCCCGGCCGGGTCCTTGGCCCGGCCGAAGATCCGGTGCGGGATGCCCAGCTCGAAGGGCAGCAGCCCGGAGAGGGCGAGTACGACGACGTGGTGGGCACCCGCTGATGCGTCCATGGCCCGATCATAACGAAGCATGACAGTCAGGCCACTGTCGTCGTGGGTCCCGCAGGCCGGAAGCTGACGGCGTGACCCAGACAGCCTCCGGCCCCGTGGCCGCCCCGCCCGCCCCTCGTCCCGCGGGACGGATCCACCGCGCCTGGTTCGTCGCGGCCGTCGCCTTCGTGACGATCATCGGCGCCGCGGGCTTCGCCTCCCTGCCCGGCCTGCTCATCGAGCCCCTCCACGAGGAGTTCGACTGGTCGCGCGGCACGATCGCCTTCGCCGTATCGGTGAACCTCGCCCTGTACGGGCTCACCGCGCCCTTCGCCGCGGCGCTCATGGACCGCTTCGGCATCCGCCGGGTCGTGGCCCTGGCCCTGGTCGTCATCGCCGGCGGTTCGGTGGCCACGGTGTGGATGACCGCGCCCTGGCAGCTGGTGCTGTTCTGGGGCGTCGTGGTGGGCCTGGGCAGCGGCTCGATGGCCCTGGCGTTCGCCGCGACGGTGACCGGCCGCTGGTTCACCGCCCGGCGCGGGCTGGTCACCGGGATCCTGACCGCGGCCGGGGCCTCCGGCCAGCTGGTCTTCCTGCCGCTGCTGTCCTGGCTGGTGGAACACCACGGCTGGCGTCCGGCGGCGGTGACCGTCTCGCTGGCCGCGCTGGCCGTCGTCCCGTTCGTGTGGCTGCTGCTGCGCGACCACCCGGCGGACGTGGGGCTGGCCCCGTACGGGGGCGCGTACGCGCAGAAGCCGGCGCCCGTCCCGGGAGCGGCGCGACGGGCGATGACGGTGCTCTTCAAGGCCGCGCGCACCGGCCCGTTCTGGCTGCTGGCGGGCACCTTCGCGATCTGCGGGGCCTCGACCAACGGCCTGGTCCGCACCCACTTCGTACCGGCCGCCCACGACCACGGCATGCCGGTGACGGCGGCCGCCGGCCTGCTGGCGGTGATCGGGGTGTTCGACGTGGTCGGCACGGTGGCCTCGGGCTGGTTCACCGACCGCTTCGAGGCGCGGCGGCTGCTGGCCGTCTACTACGCGCTGCGCGGGATCTCGCTGCTGTTCCTGCCGATGCTGCTGGCGCCGTCGGTGCGGCCCCCGCTGATCTTCTTCATCGTGTTCTACGGCCTGGACTGGGTCGCGACCGTCCCGCCCACGATCGCCCTGTGCCGCGAGCACTACGGGCCGGACGGCGCGATCGTCTTCGGCTGGGTGCTGGCCTCGCACCAGGTCGGCGCGGCGGTGGTGGCCTTCCTGGGCGGCCTGGCCCGCGACGCCTTCGGCTCGTACGACGTCGTCTGGTACGCCTCGGGGGCGCTGTGCGCGATGGCGGCGCTGATGGCGATGGTCATCCGCCGGCCGGGACCCCTGCCCCGGCCGGCGGCGGTGACGGTGGGCTGAAGGCGGGTCAGCCGGCCGGGGTCGTCGACTTGAGCGTGCCGTCCGGGGCCGCCAGCAGCACCGGGGTGTCCGGGCCGCCGAGGTCGCGGACGGCCGCGCGGTCGGCCTCGGCGGGAACGTCGGCGGCGCTGACGACGGCGGCGGCCTCCAAGGACTGCGCCCCGCTGGCCACGGCCATCGCGACCGCGGTCTGCAGCGCGCTCAGCTTCAGGGAGTCGAGCTCCACCGTCCCGGCGACGTAGGTACGGCCCGTCTCGTCCCGCACCGCCGCACCCTCGGGCACGCCGTTGCGGGCCCGGGCGCTGCGCGCCAGCGTGATGATCTTGCTGTCCTCGGGGGCGATCCCGGTGGTGTCGGTCATGGTCGAAAGCATAGGGAGCGCCCCGGCGGCGGCGTGCAACGACCCCGCCGGGGCGGCGGTCACGGCCGGTCGAGCCGCAGCCGCTCCGCCTTCGGCAGGCCCGCCACCACCAGGTCGTACGAGTCCTCCACCAGCTCCCGCACCAGCGCGTCCGGCAGCGCGCCGGGGCCGCCCGCCGTCACGGTGTTCCAGTGCCGTTTGTTCATGTGGTAGCCGGGCACGACCGCCGTGTGCTGCTCGCGCAGCCGCACGGCCTGCTCCGGCTCGCACTTGAGGTTGACCTTCAGCGGATCGGCGTCCAGCGCGCTGAGCGCGAACACCTTCCCCAGCACCTTGAACACCGAGGTCTGCGGAGTGAAGGGGAACTCCTCCACCGCCGCGTTGAAGCCCAGGCACAGGGCCCGCAGTGCCTCCGGGGTCATTCGCCCTCCTCGCCCGCCGGCTCCGCCACGGGCACCGGCTCCACGAGCACCGTCACGATCTTGTTCCGCCGCCCCGCGGGCGATTCGGCCGTCAGCCGCAGCGGCCGCCCGTCGGGCAGTTCCACCAGCGCCGAGGCGCCGGCGATCGGCACCCGGCCCAGCGCCTTCGCCAGGAGGCCGCCGACCGTCTCCACGTCCTCGTCGTCGAAGGCCTCGACCTTGAACAGTTCGCCCAGGTCGGTGATGTCGAGGCGGGCGGTGACCCGGTAGCGGTCCCCTCCCAGCTCCTCGACCGGCGGCAGCTCCCGGTCGTACTCGTCGGTGATCTCGCCGACGATCTCCTCCAGGATGTCCTCGATGGTGACGATCCCGGCCGTGCCGCCGTACTCGTCGATCACCACGGCCACGTGGTTGCGCACCTGCTGCATCTCCCGCAGCAGGTCGCCCGCGTTCTTGGTGTCCGGTACGAAGACCGCCGGGCGCATGACCGTGGAGACCAGGTCCGACTCCGCCTCACGGCTGATGTGGGTCTTGCGGACCAGGTCCTTCAGGTAGACCATCCCGACGATGTCGTCCTCGTTCTCCCCGGTCACCGGGATGCGCGAGAAGCCGGACCGCAGGGCGAGCGTGGTCGTCTGACGGACCGTCTTGTAGCGCTCGATGCAGACGAGGTCGGTGCGCGGCACCATCACCTCGCGCACCAGGGTGTCGCCGAGTTCGAAGACCTGGTGCACCATCCGGCGCTCGTCGTCCTCGATCAGCGATTCCTTCTCCGCCAGGTCCACCATCGCGCGCAGCTCGGCCTCGGAGGCGAACGGCCCCTTGCGGAAGCCCTTTCCGGGCGTGAGCGCGTTGCCGATGAGGATCAGCAGCTGCGGGACCGGCCCCATGACCCGGGCCAGCGGCACGAGGACGTACGCGGCCGCCGTCGCAGTGTTCAGCGGGTGCTGGCGGCCGATCGTACGGGGGGACACGCCGACGGCGACGAAGGAGACCAGCACCATCACGGCGATGGCCACGAGCAGCGCGGTCCAGTTCTCGCCGAACTCGTCGAGGCAGACGTAGGTGACGAGGACCCCCGCCGCCATCTCGCAGGTGATCCGCACCAGCAGGGCCACGTTCAGGTAGCGGGTGGGGTCACCGGCCACCTGGGCGAGCTTCTCGCTGCCGCGCCGGCCCTCCCGCACCGCCTGCTCGGCACGGAAGCCGGAGATGCGGGCGATCCCGGACTCGGCGCAGGCGGCGAACCAGGCCACCACCACGAGCAGGACCGCGCCGGTGATCAGTTGCGGGGCGTTCACGAGACGGTCGGCGCCGGGGACGGGCCGGTCATGCCGCGCTCACCGCGCCAGCCGTCGACGATGGCCGCCTGGAGGCCGAACATCTCGGCCTTCTCGTCCGGCTCCTCGTGGTCGTAGCCGAGCAGGTGCAGCACCCCGTGGACGGTCAGGAGCTGGAGCTCCTCGTCCATGGAGTGCTGCGTCGGCGCGTCCTCGCCCTGCTTCTTGGCCACTTCGGGGCAGAGCACGATGTCGCCGAGGAGCCCCTGCGGGGGCTCCTCGTCGTCCTTCGCCGGCGGACGCAGCTCGTCCATCGGGAAGGACATGACGTCGGTGGGTCCGGGCAGGTCCATCCACTGGATGTGGAGCTGCTCCATCGCCTCCTCGTCGATCACGATGACGGAGAGCTCGGAGAGCGGGTGGATCCGCATCCGGGTGAGCGCGTAGCGGGCGATGTCGAGGATCGCCTGCTCGTCGACCTCGGTGCCGGACTCGTTGTTGACGTCGATCGACATGGTGCGCTGGGTTCTACTTCCGCTGGTAGCCGTTCGCGGCCTGGTGGCCGTCGTACTTCTCGTACGCGTCGACGATACGGCCGACCAGCTTGTGGCGGACGACATCCTCGGACGTGAGCCGCGAGAAGTGGATGTCCGGCACCCCGTCCAGGATCTGCTGGACCTCGCGCAGACCGCTCTTGGCCCCGCCCGGAAGGTCGATCTGCGTGATGTCGCCGGTGACGACGATCTTCGAGTCGAAACCGAGCCGGGTCAGGAACATCTTCATCTGCTCGGCGGTCGTGTTCTGCGCCTCGTCCAGGACGACGAAGGCCTCGTTGAGGGTCCGGCCCCTCATGTAGGCCAGGGGCGCCACCTCGATGGTCCCGGCGGCCATGAGCCGCGGGATGGAATCGGGGTCGAGCATGTCGTGCAGCGCGTCGTAGAGCGGGCGCAGGTACGGGTCGATCTTGTCGAAGAGGGTGCCCGGCAGGAATCCGAGCCGCTCCCCCGCCTCGACGGCGGGCCGGGTCAGGATGATCCGGCTGACCTGCTTGGACTGCAGGGCCTGGACCGCCTTGGCCATGGCCAGGTAGGTCTTTCCGGTACCGGCCGGGCCGATGCCGAACACGATCGTGTTCTTGTCGATCGCGTCGACGTACCGCTTCTGGTTGAGGGTCTTGGGCCGGATCGTGCGGCCGCGGCTGGAGAGGATGTTCTGGGTGAGCACCTCGGCCGGCGTCTCCTCGGGGCCGCCGTCCTTGCCGTTGCCGCTCGCCTTGAGCATGGCGATCGAGCGTTCCACTGCGTCCTCCGTCATCGGCTGCCCGGTGCGGAGCACCAGCATCATCTCGTCGAACAGGCGCTGGATCAGGGCGACTTCCGATGCCGCGCCGACCGCACTGACCTGATTGCCCCGAACATGGATGTCGGCCTTCGGAAAGGCCTTCTCGATCACGCGCAACAGGGCGTCACCCGAGCCGAGGACCGTCACCATCGGGTGCCTGGCCGGAACGGTGAAGTGGGCTCGCGCCTGCCCCGGCGCAGGAGTGTGGGCTGTAGGTGTCTGAGTCATGGGCCGGCACTGTGGCCTGCACATACCTCCCGCTGAAGGGCCGCGCCGATCGACGGCCTCCGGACTACCAAGCGTACGTCTCCGCCCCTGCTTCCCCGAGGGGTTTTCCCCGCGGACCGGGGCCGGTACCGGCGCCGGTACCGGCGGCCCGCACTAGGCGGAGTGCCGGAAGCCGATCGTCGGCACCGCCCGGCGCCGCTCGGCCGGGGTCGAGCCCTGCGGGATCAGGTCGTCCAGGAAGCCGTAGCGGCCGCGCAGCGCCTCCGGTGCGGAGCGCCACCAGTGGGCCACCTCCGGCCAGCCGGGGGCCGACAGGGAGCCGCCGAACTCCTGGACCGACAGGGCCGCCGTCAGCCCCGCGAAGGCGAGGCGGTCCGCGAGCGGCCAGCCCGCCAGGGTGCCGGTCACGAAGCCCGCCACGTACACGTCCCCGGCCCCCGTCGGGTCCAGCGCGTCCACCGTGATCCCCGGGACGTGCGCCGTCTCCCCGGTGCGTCCGTCCACCGCGTACGAGCCCTCCGCGCCCATCGTCACCACCGCGATCGGCACCTTCTCGGCCAGCGCCCGGGCGGCCGCCCGCGGGCAGTCGGTCCGCGTGTACCGCATCGCCTCCCCCGCGTTGGGCAGGAAGGCCTCGCAGTGCTCCAGGTCGGCCAGGGCCGAGAGGTCCCAGCGGCCGCTCTCGTCCCACCCGACGTCGGCGAAGACCTGCGAGCCGCGGCGGGCCGCCTCCCCGATCCACGGCTCGCCCCGGCCCGGGCCGAGCGAGGCCACGGCGGCGCGGGCCAGCGGCGGGCACTGCGGGAAGGGCCCGGGGCCCGCCGGGGGCGGTGCCTCGTGGCCGTGGGAGACCATGGTGCGCTCGCCCTCGTAGGCCATCGAGACGGTGACGGGGCTGTGCCAGCCGGGCACGGTCCGCGACATCGACAGGTCGATGCCCTCACCCTGCTCCAGCGCGTCCCAGCAGTACTCGCCGTAGTGGTCGTCGCCGAAGGCCGCGGCCAGCGAGGTGCGCAGGCCGAGCCGGGCCAGGGCGGTGGCCATGTTGGCCACGCCGCCCGGGGAGGAACCCATGCCGCGCGCCCAGGACTCCGTGCCGCGCACCGGCGCCGAGTCGAGGCCCGTGAAGATGATGTCGAGGAAGACCGTCCCGGTCAGGAAGACGTCGCAGCCCGGTTCCTGGGGGTCCCGCAGCGGACCGAGCGGGTCCACTGCTGCGGCGCGGCTCTCATAGCTGTCCCGACTGGTCACGGTGCACTCCCCGTTGCTCTTGAAGGGTCGTTCCTGCATGAGGGTTTTCAGTGGAAAGCTGCGAGCCCTGCCCGTCCAGGACGAGCGCAAAACCCAGTGTGTCGCAGATCACCGGCAGAATGCCCTTTTCTTCACATCAGGCCGCTTGATAGACATGGGCCCCGCCCTCTCTCCGCGGTGTCCCCGGCCCACCACGCACCACCAGGAACGCCCGTGCTCCCCCGCGCCTCCGCGCCGCCCGCCGCCTGGCCCCTGGTGGCCCTCTTCACGGCCGGTTACGCCGCCCCGTACCTCCTGCCGACCGTCGTCGGACGCCTGGACGCCCATCTCCCGCTGAGCCCCGCACAGGCCGGCGTGATCGGCACGGCCCTGCTGCTCGGGTCCGCCACGGCCGGCTTCACCCTCGCCTCCCGCATCCCGCGCCACGGCCCCCGCCCGCTGGCGCGGCTCGGGCTGCTGCTCGCGGTCGCGGGCTACGGGACCGCCGCCGCGAGCACGCTGCTGCCGCTGGTCGTCGTGGGCGCGGTCGTCGGCGGCTTCGGCTCCGGTACGGCGACCGCCGTGGCCGCTGCCGGGATCGCCGGTCAGCGAGACCCGCACCGCACCTCCGCCCTTGGACTGCTGTCCGTCTCGGCGGCCGCGGGCGCGCTCTACCTGACCCTGCCGCGGCTCGGGGGCGGGCACGGGCTGCCGTTCGCCGCCATCGCGCTGGTCGCCGCGGCGGTCTGGCCCGCCACCGGCCGCCTGGACGGGCCCGGGGCCGCCGCTGCCTGCGGCGGCGGGGGCGCGGAGCCGGGCCGGGGACGGCTGCCGTACCCGCGCGCCGGGGTGGTCCTGGCGGGGTGCCTGATGCTGTGGTCGCTGGCGCAGAACGCCCTGTGGGGGGTCAGCGGCCGGATCGGCGCCCAGCAGGCGGGTCTGTCGGAGGTCACCCTCGGGATGGTCTTCGCCGCGGCGCTCGGCGCGGGCCTGCTCGGGGTGAGCGCCGCCTCCGCGCTCGGCGCCCGGCTGGGCCGGGCCGTACCGATCGGCGTCGGCACGGCACTGATCGCCTGCTGCGTGGTGCTCTCCTCCTCGGCGCGGGGCCTCGGCTCCTTCGCGGCCGGGGAGATCCTGTGGAACGCGCTCTACCCGGTCGTCCTGTCGTACGCCATCGGCCTCGCCGCGGCGCTGGACCCGCGCGGCCGCTGGGCGGTGCTGGCGGGCTCCGCCTCCTCGCTCGGCGTGGCCTGCGGGCCGGTCACCGGCAGCCTGCTCGCCGAGGGGGCCGGCTTCCCGGGCATGGGCCTGGTGCTGGGCGGACTGCTGCTGGCCGTGGCCGGGCCGATGACCGCCGTCGCCCTGCACACGGGCGGGCGCCCGCTGACCGCGGGCTCGGTGCGCCGCCGCGGCGGGGCCCCGGCCGCGGTGCTGGCGGCGGGCGCGGGCACCCCGTCGGGCGCGGTGCCGCGGGTCGGCGCCGCCGAACTGCGGGTCGCGGAGGTCTCCGTACGCCGCCTGCCGCGCCGGATCCTGCTGCTCTCACCGGCTGCCCGCCGGGCCCGCGAACGGGCCCGGGCGCAGGTCTGACCGGCCGGGCGTCAGGGGCGCTTGGGGAGCGCGACCCGCACGAGGTCGGCGGCGACGGTGAGTTCGCCCTCGAAGCCCGCCGCGCGCGCCTGGCGTTCGAACTCCGACGGGTCGCCGTAGCGCTGCGAGAAGTGCGTCAGCACCAGGTGCCGTACGCCCGCGTCCCGTGCCACCCGGGCGGCCTGTCCGGCGGTGAGGTGGCCGTGGTCGGCGGCCAGTTGCACGTCCTCGTCGAGGAAGGTCGACTCGATGACCAGCATGTCGCAGCCCTCGGCGAGCTCGTCCACGCCGGGGCAGAGCCGGGTGTCCATGACGAAGGCGAAGCGCTGTCCGGGCCGGTGCTCGCTGACCTCGTCGAGGGTGACCCCGTCGAGCCGTCCCTCGCGCTGGATCCGGCCCACGTCCGGCCCCTTGATCCCGTGCCGGGCGAGCAGTTCGGGGACCATGCGGCGCCCGTCGGGCTCGCTGAGGCGGTAGCCGAAGGACTCCACGGGGTGCGAGAGCTTGCGGGTCTCCAGGACGTACGGGGGCCCCTGCGCCAGGATGCCGTCCGCGGCGACGGGTTCCTCCTGGAGCTCGACGGTCTCCCGGTACGCGGTGGCGTACCGCAGCCGGTCGAAGAACTTCTGCCCCGAGGCGGGGTAGTGCGCGGTGACGGGGTGCGGGACCCGGTCGAGGTTGATCCGCTGGATCACCCCGGCGAGGCCGAGGCTGTGGTCACCGTGGAAGTGGGTGATGCAGATCCGGTTGATGTCGTGGGCGGCCACCCCGGCCCGCAGCATCTGGCGCTGGGTGCCCTCACCGGGATCGAAGAGGATGCCCTCGCCGTCCCAGCGCAGCAGGTAGCCGTTGTGGTTGCGGTG
Source organism: Streptomyces xanthophaeus (assembly GCF_000725805.1). GTDB lineage: Bacteria > Actinomycetota > Actinomycetes > Streptomycetales > Streptomycetaceae > Streptomyces > Streptomyces xanthophaeus. Next base: position 175,682 of record NZ_KL647136.1, read on the forward strand.
GCGGGTGGGCACCTGGCTGGCAGTGCCCAGCACCACGAACTCGCGTACGGACACGGTCTATCCGGGGGGCCACTGGAGGCCGCGGCCGCCGATGACGTGGGCGTGGGCGTGGAAGACGGTCTGGCCTGCGCCGGCACCGGTGTTGAAGACGATCCGGTAGCCGTGCTCGGTGATCTTCTCGTCCAGGGCGATCTGCCCGGCCTCGCGCAGTATGTCGGCCGCGACGGCCGGCTCGGCGGCGGACAGGGAGGCGGCGTCCGGGTAGTGCACCTTGGGGATCACGAGGACGTGCGTGGGCGCCTGCGGGTTGATGTCCCGGAAGGCCACGGTCGTCTCGGTCTCCCGGACCACGGTCGCGGGGACGTCCCCCGTGACGATCTTGCAGAACAGGCAGTCGGCCTGCGGTTCCCCGGCCATCGCTTCGCCTCCATGTCGTTGATCGGTCCCGGCATCGTATCCCCGGGCCCGGGAGCCCGGCCGGTCAGGCCGGGGCCGCCCATCAGGCCGCGGGGCTACGACCAGCGTCCGGTGCGGGCCAGCAGGACCGCCGTCGCCGCCGTGCCCGCCGTCGAGGTCCGCAGCACGGACGGCCCCAGCCGGTACGGGAGCGCGCCGGCCCCGGCGAAGACGGCCAGCTCCTCCGGGGAGACCCCGCCCTCGGGGCCGACCACCAGCACCACGGAGCCCGAGTCCGGGAGTTCGGCCGTGGCCAGGGCTCCCGAGGGCGCGTCGCGGTCCTCGTGGAGGACCATCGCCAGGTCGGCCCCGGCCAGCAGCGCCGCGACCTGCTTGGTGGACAGGGCCTCCGCGACCTCGGGGAAGCGGACGCGGCGGGACTGCTTGCCCGCCTCCCGGGCCGTGGCCCGCCACTTGGCGAGGGACTTGGCCCCCCGGTCGCCGCGCCACTGCGTGATGCAGCGCGAGGCCTGCCAGGGCACGATCGCGTCCACGCCCGTCTCGGTCATGGTCTCGACGGCCAGTTCGCCCCGGTCGCCCTTGGGGAGGGCCTGGACCACGGTGATGCGGACCTGGGGCTCCGGTTCCCGTCCGGCCGCGGACACCGCCACGGTCAGCCGGTCCTTGCCCTCCGCGGACTTCACGACCCCTTCCGCCCAGCCGCCCCGGCCGTCGGTGAGGACCACCGCCTCGCCCGGGTTCAGCCGTTTCACGGACACCGCGTGCCGGCCCTCGGGGCCCTCCAGGACGTACTCCGGTCCCGCCGGGACCTCCTCGACCACGAACACGGGGGCGGTCATGACGCACTCCTCATCTGCAACACCTTCAACGCGCTCTGCGCCTCGGCCAGTTCGGCCGCCAGCACCTCGACCAGTTCACCCGCCGGCAGGGTCCGCGCCAGCCGGTGCCCCTGGCCCGCCCACAGGGCCATGCCCTGGGGGTCCCCGGCCGCGGCGGCCGCCTTGCGCAGCCCCGAGGTCATGTGGTGGACCTGCGGGTACGCGGCCGGGGCGTACGGCCCGTGCTCCCGCATGAAGCGGTTCACCAGGCCCCGCGCCGGCCGTCCCGAGAAGGCCCGGGTCAGCTCCGTGCGCACGAACAGGGGGTCCGTCAGGGCCTTCTTGTGCAGCGGGTGCGCCCCGGACTCGGGGCAGGCGAGGAAGGCCGTACCGAGCTGGGCCGCCTCGGCGCCCGCCGCGAGCAGCGCCGCGATCTGCGAGCCCCGCATCAGTCCGCCCGCGGCGACGATCGGCAGGGCCACGGCCTCGCGGACCTGGGCCACCAGCGCGAGCAGCCCCACCGCGGCCGTGCCGTCGGCCTGCGGGTCGTCGCGGTGGGTGCCCTGGTGACCGCCGGCCTCCACACCCTGGACGCAGACGGAGTCGGCGCCCGCCTCCTGCGCGGCGCGGGCCTCCTCGACGGAGGTCACGGTGACGACGCTGTGCGTACCGGCCTTGCGCAGGGAGGCGACGACGGCGGAGGAGGGGCAGCCGAAGGTGAACGAGACGACCGGGACGGGGTCTTCGAGGAGGATGGCGAGCTTGGCCTCGTAACCGTCGTCGCAGGTGCCCATGATGTCCTCGGCGGCGAGGGAGACCTGGTACCAGCTCGCCTCGCCCGCCAGCTGGCCCCGGTACGTCTCCACGGCGGCCGGGTCCACGTATCCGGTCTGCGGCATGAACAGGTTCACGCCGAAGGCGCGGCGGGTGAGCGCGCGCAGTTGTTTGATCTCCTGGTACATGCCGTCGGCGGTCTTGTAGCCGCCGGCCAGGAAGCCCAGCCCGCCCGCCTCGCACACGGCGGCGGCGAGCGGCGGGCACGAGGCGCCGCCCGCCATGGGAGCCTGCACGACCGGGTAGGGGGAGAGACCGTTCAGTGCGGTGGACATGGACTGCATCGTGCCATGTCCCGCTCATCGCACCGAATCACTGCATTCGCCTGGCATAGTCCGCTTCCCCGGGGCCCCGTACGGCCGCGTCCGGGGCCGGCCGCAAAGCGACGGGCCCGGCCCCGGGAGCTCCCCGGGGCCGGGCCCGCGCAACGGTCCGGCGGACCGGTCAGCGACCGTTGAAGGCGTCCTTCAGGCGGCTGAACAGGCCCTGCTGCCCCGGCGCGAACTGACCCGTGGGCCGCTCCTCGCCGCGCAGCTTCGCCAGCTGGCGCAGCAGCTCCTCCTGCTGGGCGTCCAGCTTGCTCGGGGTGGTGACCTCGACGTGGACGATCAGGTCGCCCCGGCCGCCGCCCCGCAGGTGGGTGACGCCGCGCCCGTGCAGCGGGATCGACTGGCCGGACTGGGTGCCGGGCCGGATGTCGATCTCCTCCAGGCCGTCCAGCGTCTCCAGCGGGCACTTGGTGCCCAGTGCCGCCGCGGTCATCGGGATGGTGACCGTGCAGTGCAGGTCGTCCCCGCGCCGCTGGAAGGTCGGGTGCGGCAGCTCGTGGATCTCCACGTACAGGTCGCCGGCGGGGCCGCCGCCGGGGCCGACCTCGCCCTCGCCCGCGAGCTGGATGCGGGTGCCGTTCTCGACGCCCGCCGGAATCTTGACCGTGAGGCTGCGGCGGGAGCGGACCCGGCCGTCACCGGCGCACTCCGGGCACGGCGTCGGGACCACGGTGCCGAAGCCCTGGCACTGCGGGCAGGGACGCGAGGTCATGACCTGGCCCAGGAAGGACCGGGTGACCTGCGAGACCTCACCGCGGCCGCGGCACATGTCGCACGTCTGCGCGGAGGTGCCGGGGGCGGCGCCCTCACCGGAGCAGGTCGTGCACACCACGGCCGTGTCGACCTGGATGTCCTTGGTGGTCCCGAAGGCCGCCTCGTCCAGTTCCAGGTCGAGGCGGATCATGGCGTCCTGGCCGCGGCGGGTCCGCGAGCGCGGTCCGCGCTGCGAGGCCTGGCCGAAGAAGGCGTCCATGATGTCCGAGAAGTTGCCGAAGTTGCCCGCGCCGAAGCCGCCCGCACCGCCGCCGCCGGAGGCGGACAGCGGGTCGCCGCCGAGGTCGTAGGTCTGCTTCTTCTGCGGGTCCGAGAGCACCTCGTACGCCGCGTTGATCTCCTTGAAGCGCTCCTGCGTCTTCGGGTCCGGATTCACGTCCGGGTGGAGTTCACGGGCGAGGCGGCGGAAGGCCTTCTTGATCTCGTCCTGCGATGCGTCGCGGCGCACGCCGAGAACGGCGTAGTAGTCCGTGGCCACTTACGACTCCGCCAGGATCTGTCCGACGTAACGTGCCACTGCGCGTACCGCTCCCATCGTTCCGGGGTAGTCCATGCGGGTCGGTCCGACCACGCCGAGTTTGGCGACTGCTTCGCCGCCCGAACCGTAACCGACGGAGACGACGGACGTGGAGTTCAGTCCCTCGTAGGCATTCTCATGCCCGATCCGTACGGCCATTCCCGACTCGTTGGCCTCGCCGAGCAGCTTGAGGAGCACGACCTGCTCCTCCAGTGCTTCGAGCACAGGCCTGATCGTCAGGGGAAAATCGTGTCCGAAGCGGGTGAGATTGGCGGTTCCGCCGATCATCAGCCGTTCCTCGGCTTCCTCGACCAGGGTTTCGAGGAGGGTGGCGAGCACGGTGGAGACCGTGCCGCGGTCCTCGGCCTCGAAGGACTCGGGCAGGTCCTGGACGAGCGGGGGCACATCGGTGAAACGGCGGCCGACGACCCTGCTGTTGAGCCGCGCCCGCAGGTCCGCGAGGGAGGTCTCCCCGAAGGGGCCCGGGCAGTCGATCAGCCGCTGCTCGACGCGTCCGGTGTCCGTGATCAGGACGAGCATCAGGCGCGCGGGCGCGAGCGAGAGCAGCTCCACGTGCCGGACGGTCGACCGGGTCAGGCTCGGGTACTGGACGACGGCGACCTGCCGGGTGAGCTGCGCGAGCAGCCGCACCGTACGGCCGACCACGTCGTCGAGGTCGACGGCCCCGTCGAGGAAGTTCTGGATGGCCCGGCGCTCGGGCGACGACAGCGGCTTGACCCCCGCCAGCTTGTCGACGAAGAGGCGGTAGCCCTTGTCGGTGGGGATCCGGCCGGCGCTGGTGTGGGGCTGGGCGATGTAGCCCTCTTCCTCCAGCACGGCCATGTCGTTGCGCACGGTGGCGGGCGAGACGCCGAGCCGGTGCCGCTCGGTGAGCGCCTTGGAGCCGACCGGCTCCTCCGTCCCGACGTAGTCCTGGACGATGGCGCGCAGCACTTCGAGTCTGCGTTCGCTGAGCATCGCGCACACCTCCAGCTGTGGTCCGTTGCCTTGCTCGCTGCTTGCTGTCTGGCACTCTGAGCGTTCGAGTGCCAGAGAACCCCCGCTCAGTGTACGGCCGGGTAGTAAGACCCTGGCAAGGGCGGCCCGCCAGGGTAGCGTCGCCGCATGGACGTGCATTGGGAAGAGGCGGGCTGGGAAGAGCTGACCGGGCGGGCCGGCCGTCGGCGCCTCCCGGTGTGGGATTGCACGGCGGGACTGGTGGTGGGGGACGACTCGGTGCTCCTGATCGACCCGGGTTCCTGCCTCCGGGAGGGGGCGGAGCTGCGGGAACAGGCGGAGCGGCTGACGGGCCGGAGGGTGACCCATATCGCATTCACCCACGGACATTTCGACCACGTGCTGGGGGCGTCCGCCTTCGCCGGGGCCGAGATCTACGGCGCGGTGGGCCTGGACGCGGTGCTGTCACTGGGCCGCGAGGAGCTGCGCGAGGACGCGGTGCGCCAGGGGCTCGCCGGGTCCGAAGCCGCCGAGGCGACGGACTCCCTGGTGGTGCCCCGCCACCAGGTCTCGGGCGAGTGGACCCTGGACCTCGGCGGCGTGCAGGTGCTGCTGGCCAACGTCGGCCCCGGCCACACCGGGTACGACCTGGCCGTCTTCGTCCCCGGCGAACGGGAGGTCGTCTTCTGCGGGGACCTCGTGGAGGAGTCCGGCGAACCGCAGGCGGGCAGCGACGCGGTGCCCCTGCAGTGGCCCGCGGCCCTGGACCGGCTGCTGGCCCTGGGCGGGGAGGACGCCCTGTACGTGCCGGGTCACGGAGCGGTGGTCACCGCGGGTTTCGTCCGTGAGCAACGCGCCACACTGGCCGCCCGTTTCGGCGTGTCGGAGGCATGACGGCCACCGCTCTCCTACTGTCGGCCGGATGCGCGAGTACTCCCCCGACCTGACCCCGCAGTGGAAGCGCCCCCGGGCCGTACCGGAGGTGGCGGCGGAACCCGACCTGGTGGTCGAGGTCGCCGGTACGGACTTCTGCGGCGCGGTGGTGGCCTGCGAGGCGGGCACGGTCACGCTGGAGGACCGGTTCGGCAAGCGGCGGGTGTTCCCGATGGAGCCGCGGGGCTTCCTGCTGGAGGGGACCGTCGTCACCCTGGTCCGCCCGCCCCGGGCACCGGCGGCCCCGGCGCGCACGGCGTCCGGGTCGGTCGCCGTTCCGGGCGCCCGCGCCCGGGTGGCCCGGGCGGGCCGGATCTACGTCGAGGGCCGGCACGACGCCGAGCTGGTGGAGCGGGTCTGGGGCGACGACCTGCGGATCGAGGGCGTGGTGGTGGAGTACCTGGAGGGCATCGACGACCTGCCGGCCGTCGTGGCCGAGTTCGGTCCGGCCCCCGACGCCCGGCTGGGCGTCCTGGTGGACCATCTGGTGCCCGGGTCGAAGGAGTCCCGTATCGCCGCGTCCGTGACCTCGCCGGACGTGCTGATCGTGGGCCACCCGTACGTGGACGTCTGGCAGGCCGTGAAGCCCTCCGCCCTGGGCATCCCGGCGTGGCCGGTGGTCCCGCGCGGCCAGGACTGGAAGACGGGCATCTGCCGGGCCCTGGGCTGGCCGGAGAACACCGGGGCCGCCTGGCAGCACATCCTGTCGCGCGTGGGCTCGTACCGGGACCTGGAGCCGACCCTGCTGGGCGCGGTGGAGCACCTCATCGACCACGTCACGGCGCCCTGAGGCGTTCCTCCACCGGGCCTGCATCACGATTCCGGCGAAACCCGGCGGAGCCGGACCGCCGTTCATATGATGTGCCTCCTTTCAGCGGTTCCAGGTGGGGGTACACATGCGCAGCGCGCACACCGGAAGCAGCAGCAGCGACGCCGGCCGAGGCGACGAAGACGGCAGAGACGACAGAGGCGGCAGAGGCCACAGACCTCCGGGGGGCCGGCTGCGGCGGGCGCTGGTCGCCCTCCTGGTGGCGGGCGCGGCCGTCGCCTGCGGTCCGGCGGCGACCGAGGGGCCCGCCGTGTCCGCGCCGCCGACCCTCGCGTCGGCGAGCCCGAGCACGGCCTCCCCGAGTCCGAGCCCCTCGCCGACTCCCCCGGAGGCCTCGCCCACGCCCACGGCGGCGCCGGCCCCGCCGGCCACCACCGCTCCCGCCCCGGGCACCGACCAGAAGGCGCCCAGCACGGCGCCGGCGACCAAGGCCGCGCCGAAGCCGGCGCCCAAGCCCACGACCAAGGCCCCGGCGCCGCCGACCCAGCCGGTGGCCGCCGAGTGCGAGATCGTCTCCAACGCGGGCAACTGCTACAACGCGGGCCAGTTCTGCCGCAAGGCCGACATCGGCCGCTCCACGCACGCCGGGAACGGCCGGATGATCCACTGCCGCCAGGACGGCAGCCAGGCGCGCTGGGGCTACTAGGTCGTCTCTTTCGGATCTTGTCGGTCAGGTCCGCGTCGTCCGGTGCCATGCCTCGGCGTGCTGCCGGGGCTGCCGTGTACTGGACGTACTCGGTTGCCCCGGCAG
>NZ_JOFT01000022.1 GCF_000725805.1 Streptomyces xanthophaeus
GCCCGGGGGGCCCGGGGGGCCCGGGGGGCCCGGGGGGCCCGGGGGGCCCGGGGGGCCCGGGGGGCCCGGGGGGCCCGGGGGGCCCGGAGGGTTCCTACCCGCCCGGGGTCGGCTTCATGGCCATGGAAGCGTTCGTCCCGTGTGATCCGCTCCCGCACGCGCGGGTACGGCAACGGGGGCCGCCCGACTGCGGAGTGTTCGGGCCGCGCTGGGCGGTCAGGGAGCACTCGGCGGCGCTGTGCGCTGGTCTTCATCCACCCTGGACAGCTTGACCCGCCCCTAGCCGCTTCCTTCGGATCACCTCGCTGCCCGAACGCCGCACCGTTGCTTGAGCCCCGCCGCCCACACGTCAGCCGATGGGCGCGGCCACTCGGGCGAGCAGGGCGGCTGACTCCTGCGGCGCGAGTGCGTGGTCGTACATGAGCTCGCCAGTCATCCCGGGGAAGAAGCGGCCAGCGGGCCAGTTCCTCTGGTACGTGGGCGGGTCGAGGACCACGAGCCGGACGCCGTCCACGACGGGGATGTCCGCCGGTTTACCTTCGTTCCAGATCCACTCGCCGTCGGCGCCGACCAGGTTGAAGGAACCGGTGGTCGGCACCATTCCGGCCTGGTCGCGGCAACAGGCGACGGCCTCCGCCGACGGCGCCTGCCCCTCCACGAAGCCCCCGCCGATCAGGGCGTCGGCGAGGAGCGTGTGCAGCTGAAAGTTGTCGCCGACGCCGGAGACGCGCAGCGCGAATCCGGCGCCGGTGACGCGGTCGAGCGCGATGAGCGGCTCGTCGTCGAGGACGGCGAGGGCGTACGCGAGGCACTTGAACGGCTCGTTCGACAGCTCCTCTACCCGCGCAACGGCGGCCGCCAACCCCTCTCGGCCGGGGACCTCGCGGCGCACCTGCGGGGAGTTGAGCATGGCCACGCAGGCCATCTCGAACTGCGGGAGCTCCTGCCAGGCCATGACGGGCTCGAAACCGATCCGCTCGAAGTCGGCCTCTTCCAGGCCCTCGCCCTCGTGGTCGGGCAGCTCGCCACGGCCCGCGGCCGCCCACCGCTCGCAGAAAACGGCAGCCTGCTCGAAGGCGTCCAGGGCGCTCGCGAACACGGCGGGCGCGCAGGCCAGCGGGTCGGCACCCCGCTCTACGCACGCCCCGCTCAGCACGGCTACGACTGCTCGCGGCCCGGGCGGTACCTGCCCGAGCAGAGCGGAGAGCCGAGGCCCCGCCGCCCGTAGGTCAGCGTCCGCCGCCTTGTCGAACCCGTGCGTCAGCCGCGCGAAGGCACGCTCCGCCGCATCAGCGTCCTGGGCCAGTACAGCCGCTTCGAAGGCCCCGACGGCGGCCCGAAACCGCCCACGTCCGAATATCATCCGCGCACCCTAGCTGACGCCTCCGACAGGTGCAGGGGTGGGGAGTTTCGGTGAGCAGGTCTGTCCCACACCCGAGCGTCGGGTGGGGAGATTCACCGAGTCCCATCAGGGCCGGAAACTTGTGTGACAAAGCCGCGAGCCTTTGGCACGATCGCCCAGTTGTCCTGCCCTGCCCAGTTCTGGAGGAACGCCACGGCCGTCAATTGCGAGCTCGCTCCGGCCTGGCTGCCGTGGTCTGCCGTCGATCCCGACCTCATTGCCTTCGACTGGGACGAGGAGGAGGGCTCTCAGGTCGCCGCAGTGATCGCCTCGATGGTGCCTCCTGCCGGTGCTGGGTGGGATGAGCGACATCGCTTCACCACCGAGGTCACGGCGCTTCTGGCAGCCCGATACGGCCGGTGGGCCTGCGGATGGAACTGGGCGGTCGGCGAGGGCGGCGGCGGTGGCGTGGTCACCAGCTGGTGCTGCACCTCCCATTCCGTGGGCGAGTCCGCAGCGACGGCCGCCCAGGTGGTCGCGTCGCTGCTGGAGTGGCGCGACTGGCTGGAGGAGCTGGCCGAGCGGTTCGCGCAATTGGCGCCGCCCGCCGGGGCGGACGCCGAGGATCACAGCTGGCACCTGGAACGGGCGGCTACCCGTCTGGTGACGGTCGTCGTGGACCGCACGGGTGCCGAATGCGGCTGGTACGGGCTCTGCCACACGGTGCTGACGTGGTTCCTCTCTTCCACGGGCATGGGGCAGGAGGCCGCAAAAGACGCGGTCGACGCCGCCATTGGTGGACGGTTCAAGAGCTGGACGGCACCGCCGCCGACCCTGGTCGACGCCGTGGGAGAGGACCTTGCCGTAGGCCTGACCGGGGAGCAGCCGTATCGTGACCGCTGACGCCTTGGCTGCCTGGTGCCATGTCCGAACCCAGATCGACTGGGCTTCCGCGGTCGGTGAGACGCCGGCGCCGGTCGGGGCGGCCGTGGACGGCCTCGCCGTCTGGTGTGATGAGCGGGGCGACTACTCGAATCCGGCTCGAGGCGGCCGATTGCTCGCGGCGCTGGCTCAGGTACGCGCAGACGCCTCTCGTAAACGCCCCCTCACCTCCGTGCTTCTGGCCGAGTGGCAGCAGCTTGTCCTTGGCCTGCCTGAGGTTCCGTTCCGGCAAGGCGATGCTTTCGCCAAGGGTGGCCGGGAACGCTACGCGCTTACTCCGCACACCCAGTGGGCATTTGAGTCCTGTCTGCGCGAGAGCGCTGACCCGAGGGTCCCCCTCGCCTCCCGTGCGGCCCGGGCCTACCTGGACGTAGCCTTCTTTCATCCCTTCCCGGACGGCAACGCCCGCCTTGCCATGCTCACTCTCGCCTATGTCCTGGAAATGGAGGAAGTTCGGCTGGATCAGGTCGGCCCCTTGCAGACCACGCGTTACGCGGACGACGCCGCCGGCGCGGCAGACCTGGCTGCCCTGGTCTCCGTCCTCATCCGCTCGACCCATCATCGGGCGACCAGGGCACACCACTGAGAACACAACCTCTCATCCGGTTCTCCTGATCAGTCTGGCCGGAAGCTGAGCACCTACATGCGTACGCAGCTAGGCACGACATTGATGTGTATGCCGACACCCCTGGTGGCTTTGTTCACGAGAAGGAGCAGCAATTCGACGTCGGTTGGGGAGGCACGTTCGGCCAGGGAGTGCGTCGCAGTGTTCACGAGAACTGGGTTCTGGCACAGATCTTGGGGAGTCGTCGCGGAGAGTGACAGACCCTTTCGATTACAGGGGGGCGACGGCCTCGGGGACCGTCAGCGTTCACACACTCTGGTCCACCACCAGCGCGACGTCGCCCACTCGTTATCGTTGGGCTCCGGCAAGGTGCGGCGCTCGAACTCCTCATCGATACGCGTGATCAATCGGCCCAAATCCCGTTTGGCTCCGGGCGGAAGGTGCAGCATCGCCCACTCGAGGGCATCACGCGCATCTCCCACCCCGGGCGAATCGAACTCAGAGGCATCCAGGTAGCGTCCTGGTCGCTTTAAGGCTCGCTCGAAACACGAGAGCGCATCGGCGACCGCGTTGAGCCACATCTCCTGGTCTTCGACCCGGCGGATCGCTGCACGAGTCCGCGCGGAGACTCCGCGGACTCTCAAGACCGAACACTGCCATTGAGGCCGCCATCGCTCTGCACGGACGGCCTTGGGACGCCTACGCGGCATCGCCCTTTCGGATCAACATGAGGCCATCCTGTCACGGCTGGGCGGCTGCTCGCACAGTGTTACTGGAGCATGATCATTTTGCGGAGGAGTTCAAATCCGGCTCGGCCGTAGAGCTGGCGCTTGATCTTCTTGATGCGGTTGACGGCGCCCTCGATGCTGCCGGAGATCCAGTCGAGAGTGAGCCCAGCTACCACGGCGTCCATGTCCCGCAGAAACCTGCCTGCCAGCGAGCTGGATATTCAGGGATCGATACGCGGAGGCGGGTCCCCCCGAACTCAGGAGGACCCGCATCCGCCGTCAGCCCGCTTGACACGGCCCCGGCCGCCGCGGCTGATCGCTCTTCTCGCTGACCGCTACTTCTGGGGCTGCCAGACGTAGCGGACCTCCGGCTCCCGCTCGTCGTTGCGCAGTCCGTCCGTTCGCTCGACCGCGAGGAAGCCATGCCGTTCATAGAACCGCTGCGCCGATTCATTGACCTGAAATGTCCACAGCGCCAGCCCGTCCGGCTGCCGCTGCTTGGCCAGGGACATGAACCGGTCGCCCAGCCCCCGCCCGCGCCACGCAGGGTCGAGGTAGAGCTGCTTCAGCTCCACGCCGCTGAGCACCATGACCCCCACCACGCTGTTCTCTTCGACCGCTACCCAGGTCTCGTACTGAGGCACGAGTACACGTGCGAACCAATCACGGACGTCGCCTTCCTCGTGGGCGCAACGCACGGTCGGCAGCGCGGCGGCGAAGGAACGCAACCACAGGTCGGCCGCGGGGCGCGCGTCGCGGCCGACGGCGCGACGGAGAAGAACATCGTCACTGGTCATGGCAAGCCTCCTCAGGGGTGCGGGCCTTCGCCTTGGGGACCGGTTCTACTTGCCGGGGCGTCCGAGCTGGTGGATGGTCCAGCCGGCCGTGCGCCAGGGCTCGGGGTCGAGGGTGGTGCGGCAGTCGACGAGCAGGGGGCTGGCCGGACGGTCCACGAGAGTGTGGGGGTCGGCCTGCCGGTACTCGGGCCACTCGGTGGCCAGGACGACGAGGTCGGCTCCGTCGACTGATGCGGCCAGGTCGTCGGTGTAGTCCAGTTCCGGGTTGCGGGTCATGGCGGTGGTGACGGCCTGGGGGTCGTGAACGGTGACGGTGGCGCCGGCCTGCTGGAGGGCGTGGGCGAGCGCGAGCGCCGGGGATTCGCGAACGTCGTTGGTGCCGGGCTTGAACGCGGCGCCCCACACGGTGATCTTGGCGTGCTTTACGGGACGGTCCCCCAGAGCCTCGCGGATGAGGTCCATGGCAACGTCGGTGCGGCTCTCGTTGATCTTTTCAGCGGCGCGCAGGAGGGTGGCGGCCTGTTCAGTGCCGAGCTGGCGGGCGGAGGCGGTGAAGGCGCGGACGTCCTTGGGGAGGCAGCCGCCCCCGTAACCGATGCCGGGCCGCATGCCGCCGCTGCCGATGCGCGGGTCAATGCCGAGGATCTCCACGATCTGGGAAACATCACCCCCGGCTGCCTGGCACATGTCGGCGACGGCGTTGATGTAGCTGATCTTCAGGCCCAGGAATGAGTTCGCGGCGCCCTTGGCAAGTTCAGCAGTCTGGGGGTCGGTGATGAAGATGGGGACGCCCGCGTCCAGGATCGGCGCGTACACGGCACGGATCGCCTTTTCGCCCTCGGCCGTAGTGACGCCTGCGATGAGCCGGTCCGGGCGCAGCGTGTCCTGTACCGCGTGCCCTTCGCGGAGGAACTCCGGGTTCCACACGACGTCGACGTGCTGGCCGGCCGGAGCGAGGCGGTGGGTGAGAGCCGTGACCTGAGCGGTGGTGCCGACGGTCACCGTGCTTTTGCCGACGATCGTGCACGGCCGGGTCAAGAGAGGGGCGAGCTGGCGGATAGCGCCGTACACCTGCCCGGTGTCATAGGAGCGGCCGTCCGCGTCGATCGGCGTGCCGACACCGATGAAGTGCAGCTCGGCGAACTCGGCTGCCTCCCGGATGTCGGTGGTGAACCGCAGGCGTCCGCTGGCGGTGTGGCGGGCGAGGAGCTCGGGAAGGCCGGCCTCGTAGATGGGGCAGTGGCCGGAGTTCAGGCTGTCGACCTTGGTCTGGTCGACGTCCACGCCGATGACTTCATGACCCAGTTCGGCCATCGCTGCCGCGTGCGGGATTCCGAGGTGACCACAGCCGATTACTGAAATGCGCATTCCTTGACTCTCATCCTGGGAGGGGCCCGTGTGGCGGGGCCGGGGAACGAGCCCAGAGGCTAGCGCCGTTCCCCGGCCCGCCAGTTCACGCGCCGGTCGCGTTGAGGGTCAGCAGCCGCTCCAGCTCGCTGATCGCATCGGCGGCCGTCTGCCGAACGACCACGTCACCGGTCTGCGGCGCCTCGAGCGGGTAGGCGAACCAGCTGCCGTCCGGACGGGGGAATCCCTCCGGGTCGACGATGAACACCTTCAGCCCTGCCGCGCGGGCCCTCTTGGCCACCCAGCGGCGGTCGGCGTGCAGCCCGATCACGAGGAGGGCCTTCGCGTCGGGGTGGAAGGTGACCGGCGGGAGCCGCTGGTCGTAGCGGCGCATGAACTGCTCCTCGAACCCGGCTCGAGCGCCCAGTCCGTCGAAGTTGTTCGTGATGAACGGGCCGACCATGTGACCGGCCTGCTCCATGCCCTTGAGCGCGTGCAGGGTTGGAGGGACCTCGGCGTTGAAGCACGCCCGGTACATGTCCGACAGCTCCGCCACCTTGTCCTCGGTGTCGAGGAACATCTCCGCGAGCAGCGGATCCCGCCCTGGCGCGAGGACGAAGGTGAAGCCCTTACGGAGCTGCTCGTCCTCGATCTCGTTGACGTGGTACATCTCGTGGAGCCGGTGCAGCGGCGGGATCCCGGCCTCGTAGGAGACGCCACAGCCGGCCTCGACCTGGAACGGCAGGAAGTCGGTGAGCTGCGCCAGGCTGTCGGCGTAGAGCGGCTGCCCGGGGGTGTCCTTGACCCGGACGCCATGGGTCAGGACCTCCCACGGCCGGCGGCGGACCGTCCGTGGCGGGAATGTGTTGACGGAGGTGAACGTGGTGTCGATGACTTCGTAGTCCGCCGGAAGCCTTCGGCCCGCCCTCAGATCCTCCGGGTGCTCTTCCATCCGGATCATGTGGACGCGCAGGTCACCCAGCTCGAAATGGCCCTGTCCGACGTGCTTCCAGCCGCCCTCGGACAGCATCGCGTGGTTCTGCTCCCAGGCCTCCTCGATCTCGGCCTGCGGGGCAGCCACCGAGTGGTAGAGGTACATCTGCGTCATGGCCAGCGACGGCGCCGCGGTGGTGTCCACGAGCCCGTACTGGTGCCAGTAGTGGATGATGCGCCGCCGCGCATCGCCCTCGCCCCTCCAGCCGGAGTTGGCAGCGGTCTCCTCCTGCTGGGTGCGCCGCCAGATGCCCTCTTCCTCGAAGCGGGGCCGGTCGGCGGTCACCCCGTAGAAGTCGTGCCACTTGCGGAGCTGGTCCTCATCGAGCTGGTCGATCACCATGACGGGAAACTGCATGTCGTGTCCTCGATCTCTGATGCGAGACGGTCCGCCCCTCGACAGGAGGAGCGGCGGGCAGTTAGCTGACGGCAGCCACAGCGCCGGTAAGCGCGCTGGTCAGGAAGTCGATGTCCTCATCGCTGGAGGTGAGCGGGGGCGCGACGACCAGGCCCTCGCTGCGCGGGTCACCGGCCCCGGTGAACGGGTAGAAGAAGACGCCGCGCCGCTCGCACTCCTCCATCAGCGGCCAGAGCAGGCCAGGGGGGACTTCCACCCCGTACAGGTGGCCGACACCCCGGACATCGCGCACCTGCGCCCCGCCGGACAGGGAGCGCAGGGACGTTCCGAGGCGTTCTCCGCGGGCCGTGAAGGCTCCGAAGTCCAGGGACTCCAGCTCGTCCAGGACGCCGAGGCAGGCCGCCGCCATGAGGGGGTGGGTGGCCATGGTGCCCATCGCGGGCAGCGGGTCCGCCTCTCTGTGCCGCAGCAGCGGCGCGATCTCCGGCGACACCAGCACCGCGCCCACACCGACGTAGCCGGCACCCAGGCCCTTGGACAGGATGACCAGGTCGGGCTCGCAGCCGTCCCAGTGATGACTCGCCAGAGGCGTGCCGGTTCGCCACAGCCCGGTCAGGACCTCGTCGTGGATGACCAGGACGTTCCGCTCCCGGCAGATCTCCGACACCCGCCGCAGGTATCCCTCCGGGGGCACGAAGGCGCCGCCCGTGGTCCCGTTGACGGGCTCGATCAGGACCGCGGCAACGTTCTCCGCACCCCTGCTGTCGATGGCCCGAGCCACCTCCTCAGCACACGAGGCATCGCAGCCGTGGCCTTCATGGGCGTGGCCGTGCGTCGGCGGGTAGGGCGCCGGGAACGCGGGGCCGAGACCGTACCGGTCTTCCGGACGTGGATTGCGGATCTGGTTGCCCGCGACCCCGAGGGTGAACACGCTGTTGCCGTGGTAGGACAGGCTGGACGTCAGGATGTCCCCGCGCCGCTTCCCGTCGCGGACCCGCACGATGTTCCGTGCCAGGCCCACCGCTACCTCCACACCGAGGGTCCCGCACGTGGTCAGCGCGACAGAGTCCTCCGGCCGGCCCGCCGCTTGGCACAGGCGTTCCATCAGCTCCATCTGAATGTGCGGCTGGACGACAGCGGCCCCGCCGAACGAGTAGCGGGAGAACTGCTTCTCGATGCGGGCCAAGACGGAGGGGCTGCTCTGCCCGACGTTCGCGCAGAGGAGGCCGCTCGATCCGTCGAGGACCCGGCGGCCGTCGGCGCGGTGCAGCCAAGACCCGTTCGATCCCACGGCTTCGAAATCCGGCAGGGGCCTGGACGACGTCAGAAGACGTTCGCGTTGCGGCAAGTACCGATCCACAGAGAAGTCCCTTCTTGGGAGTGCTCACTGGGTGGGAAGTGCGCGGCGTCGGTGAACCCCGGCAACTCCAAGACCACCGCAGCTGGACGCGGTACAACAGTCAGTAGCCATAGGGCTGCAAGGAGTTTGCATCTCGTGCAAGTACGGACGGCGGCGTGCCGAGCCCAGCTCCAGGGGGTCACGCAGCCTCGGCTCCACCGGGACGGGGATATGGATGCAGTGCGAAAGCCACAACTGCCCGCAGCGACGGCGACACCTGGGGAGGTGGTCCGCAGAACGCGCAGAATCCAGGGCATGACCCTGGCGACCCTCGGATCGCTGACCGGCTACTCGGCCGCCCAGGTATCCCGCTTAGAGCGCGGAAAGTCCGCCATGACGGACCTCGCTGTGCTCCAGAGATTCGCCCAGGCTCTCGACATCCCGCCCCAGGCTCTCGGCCTCGCCCCCGCCACGGGCACCCAGCCGGACCCGCTCAGTCAGCGAACAGGCCCGTATCCCAGCCTGCCCGCCCCTACTCTGGGAACCCCAGGGCGCCAAGACGGAGAGGACCCGGTGCGCACGCGAAGGCAGCTGCTCGCGAACCTGGCGGTCACCGCAGCGGCCGCCATGGGCGCCCCCGTCGCAGGCGCCGCCCCAGTCAAGGCCGAGGAGGCACAGCTCGGCGAAACGCTCGTCGCAGGGCTGCGCGACGCCATGCTCGGACTCGGCCGCACCACCCCCGACGCGCCCCTGGACCTCCTCTCGGCAGAACTGCACCGCGCCTCGGCAGACTTCAACAACTGCGCGTACTCCAGCCTCGCCCTGCGCCTCCCGCGCCTGATCTCCGCCGGGCACTCCTCCACCGGCGACAGCTCTCCCGTGCTGGCGCAGGCCTACCTCCTGGCAACACGCATCTTCATCAAGCTCGACGAGCCGCAACTCGGCTGGATGGCAGCCGACCGCGCCCGGCAGTTCGCCGCCGCCGCAGGGGCACCCGTCGCGGTCGCGGAGGCGGCACGCCAGCAGGCCGTCCTCGCCCGCAAGGCCGGCTGGCACGACCAGGCCCTCACCCTCGCTCTCAACGCCGCCGACGACCCAGCCCTGCGTGAGCGCGGCAACGCCGGAAACGCCCAGCGAGGCCTACTCATCCAATGCGCCGCCTACACCGTCGCCCACCAACGCGACCAATCCGGCATGCGCACGCTCACCAGCGAGGCAACCGCCATCGCCAAGAGCTTCGGCGCCGTCACACACCTGAGGGACACCAACGGCGGATTCAGCTGGGCCACCGTCCAGCTCCACCTCATCTCAGCGGAGAACACCGCCGGTGATCCATCGGCCGCCATCGCTGCCGCAGACGCTCTCGCTCCCCAGGCGCTCCCCACCACGGAACGGCGCGCGCTCTACTTCACCGACCGCGCCAAAGCCTTCGCCCAGTGGGGCCGACGAGACGAATGCATCCGCGCCCTCCTCCAGGCCGAATACTGGGCCCCGCAGGAAACCCACGCCCGCCCAGCGGTGAAGTCACTCGTCTCCGGCCTGCTGCTCTCCGGGCGCACCACACCCGAGCTCCGAGGCATCGCAGCCCGTACAGGTGTCCTGCACAGCTGACCGTGGGCTGGCTGATGCGTCGGCGGCAACGGTCTACCCGTCCCAGCCACGCCGCACACGGACGAGCCGGAGGCCCAGATTCCGGAGGGTGGGGGCAGGGGAGCTAGGAGATGAGGCGGCTGGTGAAGCCGTCGCGGATGAGGGATTCGTACGCGTCATGCACGTCCTCCGGGACTTCCTGGGCGATGGCGAACCCGTTCTTCGGGTACTCGATCACCCGCTGGAGATCGCCGACGAGCATGTCTAGGACGAGCTTCTCGTCGCCGATGCTCTTGAGGTAGTCGTCCAACTCGAGCGGCTCCGAGGCACAGATGACGTCGGCCTCGGGCCACAGCTTGAGGGCGGTGGCGAACGATCGCCTCTCCATATACGGCTTGGAAACCAGCAGCACGGTCTTCGGAGTGATGCCGTTCGCGGCCAAGAGCTCGCGGCTCAGCGTGATGTTCTGGCCGGTGTTCGCGGCGTTCGGCTCAACGAGGATCGCTTCGTCGGGGACGCCGAGTTCGAGGGCGTGCTCGCGGAAGTGGACAGCCTCACCGCGCGGGAAGGCCTTGGCTGTGGTGGCGCTGTTGCCGCCGGTGAACACGAGGACGGGGAAGAGACCGGCGCGATAGAGGTCGGCGGAGGCGGCGGCGACTCCGAGGTCGTGGCTGCCCAGTCCGATTGCGACGTCGGCCGGGGCCAGGTCGTGGCCCATCTGGTGGTAGTCCCAGATCAGCTTGGCCTTGCGCCACTGGTCTTCGGTGATCGTCTGCTGGATGTCCGTCACGCGGTCATCTCCCTCTCCCTGGTCACCGTCGTCGGGGGCCGGTGGCCCCCTCGCTCATGGCCCTGATGCCCTCGATGCTGGCCAGCTGGTGACTGAAGCCGAACTGCACGACCAACTTGGCCGCTTTGTCGAGGACGTGAAGGCCATCATCGCGGTGGCGGAATCGGACAGCAGGATGTGGCCGTGGGCGGATCCAGTCGAACCCTCTGCATCGGCGCGTCGGTGGCGGCCGTGCTGCGGGCGATGCCGATGAAGTGCAGTGCGTTGGTTAGGTCGTCGGCGCCGCGGGGCGTGGGCGAGTTTCTGGTGGGCGACCGACCAGTCCTCGGGCGCGGCGAGGTCCTCGAACTCCCGGGAGGGAAAGCCGTCTGTGCATGACGGTCGCCGGGGCCGACACCCGGCAGACCGCGGCCGTCGTCCAGGCCCCTTGCGGCAGCCAGCCCGAACGACAGTGGCGGCTGACCGCCCGCTGACCGGCGGCAGCCCCCTCACAACGTGCCGGGCGTCCAACCGCTGGGACCGGTCTCGCCCGTCGGCCTCACCAGTGCCGGGGCCTGCGGCGTCCGGGATGGGGCCGCAGGAGTCGAACGCAGCGCCGCCGTGCGCTCGTCGGCCTCGCGTGCGTGCCGGACGGGGGCTGCGGAGCGGATCTCCTCGCGGAGGGCGGCCTCGCGTCGGATCTCCTGCACGGCCGCTCCGTGGCGCGCGGCTGCCGCCCTCTGCGCAGTGGCGCTGCTGCGCAGCTGCTGGACGTCCTCGGCGATGCGGGCGTCGAGGCGGGCGGCCAGTACGGGGACGCGCTGCCGGAGCGGCACGAGGAGCGTCTCCATCGCCCGCACGTCTCCGGGCGGTGTCGCTGTCGCGGCCGCGGCCCCGCCCTGTGCGAGCAGGGAGAAGTGCTGGTAGCCGGTGAGGGTTTGCCAGGCCTCGTGCAGGGCCTGCGCCGACGCCGAAGCGGCGCGCTCGGCCTCGGTGACCGCAGCCGTGTGCTGCTGCCGGTACTGCGCGCTGACGGCGAGGGTTTCCTTCCGGCTCGTGCCTGCCAGGCGCAGGGCCATCCGGCCCTTCTGCGCGGACTGCTCGATCCGTTCGAGGATCCGGAGCACCGAGGTCGCGTGCCGCTGCGCGGCCGCGTGGCGTTGTGCCTCCTCGCGCGCCCGGTCGGTCCAGGCCCCGGCGCGCCCGAGGACCTCGTACGCCTCGGTGGCGAAGGCTCCGCCCGGGGTGACGGGGGCGTCCAGCCGGCCCTGCTGTTCGCCGGCCTGGCGCTCGTACTCGGTGGCCGCCTGCTCGGCGCGCTGGGCGGAGGCCGCCTCGTCCGCGGCCCGGGTGGTCAGGTGCTGCGTCGGGAGGTGGCCGTACGGGCGCTGCTGCCACGGGGTGAAGGCGGGTTCTTCCCTGACCAGGCTCCGGGCGGCGGGGATCCGGGCGAGCTCGTCGGTGACCATGCGGTCCTCGGCGTCGGACTCCAGCAGGCGGCCATACGCGGCGACCGCGCGGTCCAGGCGGTCGGCGTCGGTGCGGACCGGGCCGAGGGCCGCCCGGGTGGGGTGGTCCTCCAGCTCATCGAGCGGCAGGTGGAGGTGGCTCTCCTGCCGGGCGCGGGACAGGGCCGGGTAGAGGCTGTGGGAGTCGGCGTGCAGGCCGTACGCGATGGCCACTTCGGCGGTCAGGCCCTGCGCGGAGCCGATCGTCATCGCGTACGCGTGGGTGAGGCGGCCCTCGGCGATGTCCCGGGCGGACATCCAGGCCTCGTTCAGCAGGAATCCGCCGGTGGGCCGGGGTCGGCGCCACTGGACGAGGACGCCCCGCTGCGCGTCGACGTCCAGGACGACGCCGCGGAAGCCGTTGAGCACGTCGACCGCGAACCGGTCGCGGCGGCTGCGGTAGTCGTTGCGGCGGATGTGGACGAGGTCCCCGGCCGCGAACCGGAGGCGGCCGCCGCCCGCGACCGCGTACGTACGCCCCTGCTCCAGCTCGCCGGAGGCGACCAGGGCGGCGCGGGCGCCCGCGTTGAGGACGTCGACGTCGGCCCGCCGGGCGGCGAGCAGCAGGAGCTCGCCGACCTGCCCGTGCGGGTCGCCGGACCAGCGGGTACGGGCCTGGTTCCAGGAGGCGAGCATCGAGGTGAGGGCTTCGGTGGCGGTGTCCTCGGCGTGGACGCGGCCGTGGGCGGCGAACGCGGCGAGCGCGCTCGTGCGGGCGCCCGTGCGCCAGTCCGCGAGGGCAGCCCGCTCGGCGACGTCGCGCTGGCGGCGGTTCTCGGTGAGCACCAGGCCGTCGACGATGCGGTGGATGCGGGCGAAGCCACCGCCGATGCCGACCGCACGGAGCTGGAGCGGGTCGCCGACGGCGACGACCTTGGTGCCGGTGCCGGCCGCGTGGTGCAGGAGGGCGGCGAGGGCCCGGTCGTCGACCATCGCGGCCTCGTCGATGACGAGTACGCCGACTCCGTGCAGGCCGCGGCCGCCGCTGATCTCGCGGGTCCAGGCGGCGACGGTGCGGGAGTCGATGCCTGCCTCGGCGGCCAGGTTCGCGGCGGCGACGGCCGCCGTGGAGGCGCCGACGACGCTGAGGCCGGCGGCTTCCCACCCGGCCCGGGCGGCCTGCATGAGGGTGGTCTTGCCCGCGCCGGCGACTCCGATGACCGCGTCGACCGCGTGACCGGCGGTCAGCAGCCGCAGTACGACGGCGCGCTGCTCGGCGCTGAAGGTGAAGGGGCGGCGGCCGGGGGCGGAGTTGGCGACCTCGACGGAGGAGAGGGTCATCTCGGCGGCTTCGACGGTCAGCCGGGCCAGGTGCCGGCCGAGCCCGGCCGTGGCGCACTCGATGACGGTCTGCTCGGCGGCCACGACGGTGGTGTGCGTGTAGCGCTGCCGGTGGGTGTGGTGGCCGCGGTTGGAGTCGGGCAGCCGCACGGCGTGGCCGCCCACCGCGAGGACCTCGTCCGTCAGCGCGGTGAGCTGCGCCGTCGACCTCAGGTAGGGCAGCGTCTTCGCGACGGCCGCCATCACGTGCGTGTGGGAGACCGCCTTCCGGGAGGCGGTCAGCCCGTGCTCGGCGTCCCAGACCTGCGCCGCGATCTCGGCCGGGCCCGGCATCCGGGGGCCGCCGCCCGCGGACAGCTGCGACGCCGGACCCTCCGGCCCGTCCGCTCCCGGCAGTGCGGCCGCGACCATCGCGTCGACGGCGGCCTCGCCGCCGAGTTGGCCGGCCGCCCGGGTGCGCCAGGCCTCCCTGGGCGCGTCCGGACCGGCGTCCTCCTTGGCCTCGGCGCTCCTGCGGGCGGCCGTCTTCTGCTGCTCGCGCGTGGCGCCCTCGCCCGCCAGGTCGACGACCTGCCGGTGGCGGCGCGAGAACGCCTCGCGCAGGCCCTCGTCGATCCCGGCCAGCTCCCACGCCCCGGTGGTCCCGGAACGCTCGAAGCGGGCCCCGTACCCCTCGGTGAGACGGGCACGGAGCCGGGCTTCGGCGATCTCGTTGACCAGGTGGGCGTAGCGGTGGAGGTCCTCGCCGCCGCCGGCGATCGTGCGCCACTTCCCGTCGGTGCACTTGGCCATGTGGGCGATGTTCACGTGGACGTGCAGGTGCGGGTCGCCGGGCGAGCCGTCGACCGGCCGGGCGGAACGGTGCAGGGTCGTCCACCCGATCAGCCCGGACGTCTCCACCCGCTCGGCCTGGCGCCCGTCCCCGTGGTGGCCGGTCATGCCGTACGCCGCCCAGCCCTCCAGCGCGTGGACGGCCTCGGTGACGGAGGCCAGCCAGTCCTCCTCGATGCGCGCGGCGAGCTCGGCGCCGGCCAGCCCGTAGGCGGCCGAGATGCTCTTCGGGAGGTCGAGGGTGATGTCCACGCCGCGCAGGCCGACGTCGACACGGTGGCCCATCCACCGCCGGGCCTCGGCCACCACCGCCGCGCCGTACAGCCCGTCGAGGCCGAGACCGGCGGCCGCAGCCAGGCGTTCGGCGTCGGCGAGCGGCAGCAGGTGGCTCTCCCCGTCGCGGAGGATCCCGCGCTCGGCCCGCGCGAACCGCTGCGCGAGGGCGGGCCGGCCGAGGTAGTCCGCGACCGTGGTCCCGGCCACGGCTGCCGCCTCGGAGACGGCGTCCACGAGCACCCGCGCGACGACCTTCCCGCGCGGGTCGAGCACCTGCTTCCGGGCGACGAGCTGCTCCCCGGTCCGCCAGTCCCGGCCGTCCATCAACGCCCGCGCGGCCTCCGGCTCGACCCGCTCACCGGCAACCAGGCCCAGCTCCGCGAGACCGCCGCCGATCCACCGCAGGCTGCTGTCCCCGGCGAGCCGGTACTCGACCTGGGCATCCTCGGCGCGGTCGCATCCACAGTCCTCGCTGAGCCGGTAATCGACCTGCTCGGGGGCGTAGATGGGCGTCGCATACCCCACCTGCCCACCCCCTCATCCGGTGCCCAGCACACCGCAATCCATGATCCAGTATCAAAGATACCTGGAGTGCTAACGAGATCGGAAGCCTGCGTACTTGATGACGGTCGACGGATGACATCTACCGGCCCCCGCCGTGTGGGGACGGCGGGGGCACCGGTTCAGGGGTCGGTCGTCCCTACTCCGAGCAGCTTCCGGCAGAGCTCCAGTACAGGAAGTCCTCGCCTCCGGGCCCGCCGAGGATCGCCACCGCGTACTTGGCGTAGCGCCAGTCCTTGCGGGCGCGGGCCTCCTGCAGCACCTCCGTGCAGGCGACGGCGGAAGCCGCTCTTCCCCATGCCTGCCGTGTGGGCTGGTCCCACTCGGGCTTCTTCGCCCACACGTACATCGTCTGGCTGTTGGGGTCGAAGCCGACACTCATGTTGTCGTTGCCGAGCCGATTGGCGGGGCCGGTGCCGAGGGGTTCGTTCTGCCAGCGCGCGAAGATCGCCTTGGCCGTCTCGTCGGCGGCTCGGATCTCGCCCGTGTCTTTGCTCGGGGTCTGTGCTGCCTGGAGCCCGGACTCGTTCGGCTGCCACCAGGAATCCTGGCCTTCCTCAATCACGGGCCGGTCGTGGTGAGAGCTGGCACAGGTGGTGTTGGTGAAGAAGTCGTCCTCCCACAGGATGCGCGGGTTGGCCTTGTCGGTGCTGTCGATGAGGACGAAGGAGTCGTAGGCCAGGTCGGGGTACATGCCGCGCTCGCCCGGTATCGAGCCGCCCTTGAACTGGCGCATGGACAGGCAGGTTCCTTTGGCGAGTTCGGTGATCCGGTGGCTGGCGAGAGCCTCGGCCTTGTTGTGAACGGCGACTTCCACGTACACCTCGCGGCGCGACGCGTGGAATGTGGTCGTCACGTCCGAGTCGGGCAGGACCCCTTCTGGGCCGCCCATGCTCCAGCCCAGGTCGTGGTGAATGCCGCGTTCGACTTCGTTTTCCTGTTCGCCTTTGGCACGGCGGGATTCCCGCCAGGTCGTGAGGGTGGCCTCGTTGCTCGCAGAAGTGCCGTTCGCGGTGCCGCTGCTGGGGGTGGGGGTGGTCGGGGTGTCAGGAGCGTTCTTGCCTGCCGGCGCCTGCTGACCGCCGCCCGTCGGGGCGTCCCCGCCGCTCGCGTTGCCGGTGGGGGTCTGGGTACGGGTGGAGGCTTTGGGGTCGCTGCTGTCGAGCAGGGCGAGGGTGCCGCCCGTCAGGCTGCCGATGACCAAGGCCGCGCCGAGGACGAGCGCGGCCTTGCGGGTGCGGAGCCGTGGCCTGGGTTCGTGCCAGGTGGGGTCATCCAGGGTGGGCATGTGCCACTCGGCTGCTACGAGATCGCCCACCCGCGTCGGCGCCATGTCCGTTCCAACGGGAAGGACCTGGGTGGCCTGTGAGGCGAGGAGCAGGGAGCATTCCTCCGCCGCTTCGTCAGCGGTGATCCGTGACTCGGGGTCCTTGGCCAGGGCCCGTGTGATGAGGGGCAGGAGTTCTGCCGGGATCCCGTCGAGGTCGGGCTCGCCGGACATGACGCGGAACGCGACGACGTCGGGGGCTCCGCTGCCGAAGGGCAGACGTCCGGTGGCGGCGTAGGCACAGAGGGCACCCCAGGCGAACATGTCCCCGGCCGGACCGGCGGTTCCGGTGCGGTAGTGCTCAGGGCTGATCCAGCCCGGGGTGCCGGTCATGACTCCGGTCCTGGTGACGCTGGTGCCATCGGCGGCGTGCGCGATACCGAAATCCAGCATCCGAGGTCCGGAGGGGCTGAGAATGATGTTCTGCGGCTTCACGTCCCGGTGGACCACACCGGCCTGGTGGATCGCGGCCAGGGCATGGGCGGTGCCGGTGGCGAACGCGTACAGGGTGCCGCCGCTCAGCGGTCCTTCGGCGCTCAGGTGCTGGTCGAGGCTGGGGCCGGGGGCGTACGCGGTGGCCAGCCACGGGGTGTCCGCGTCCGGATCGGCGGCGAGCAGCGGCAACACGCACGGGCCCTGGACGCGGGCGGAGAGCTGCACCTCGCGACGGAACCGGGCCCGGAACTCAGCGTCTTCGGCCTGTGCGGGGTGGATGACCTTGACCGCAACGCGCAGGCCCGCATCGTCGAGGCCCGCGTGGACGGTTCCCATGCCGCCCGCGCCGAGGCGGCCGATGATCCGGTAGGGGCCTATCCGCTTCGGGTCGCCGGGCCGGGCGGGCTGGACCCGGGGGGCCGGTCCGCTCGCACGCGATTGTGGTGCCCCGGAGGATGACGTGACGTGCATGTGGTGGCGAGTTCCTTTGCTGGCTGCGGTAGGTGTTCGAGGAGCCAGCCGGCGCCACCGTGTGCGGACGGCGGGCCGGGTGGGCATCGAGCGCCGTGATGCTATGCACGGGACGGCATCTGCGCTGGCCTGTCCGCAGGTTGGATCGGTAGGCCCGCCCCCGTACCCGCAGCTTCGGCTCGCACTGACCCACTGCAGGTCGCCAAGCACTGCGCGCCTTTCCATGAAGCCCGACATGTTCAGCAAGGGGTGTCACACATGGCACCCGTCCAGGTACTAAGCAATAGCCATCCGGAGCCGGTGGCTGTGCGCTTCACTGAACGTGCAGGGGAGGAGAGGCGATGGAAGCCTCGGTGATCGCCGCCGGAGTATGCGTGGTGGCCTACGTGTCCCGGTGCTTGATGGTGTGGTTCCGGGCTCGTCGGGAATCGGAGTCGGCCGTGTCTCAGCACCGTGCCGGGATGCAGATGGTCAAGGCGCTCCCGACGGGCAGTCGGGTGCGGATGCGTTCTGCGGCCGGGGACGAGGTCACGATCGAAGTAGGGCAGAAGGCATCCCTGCGAGAGCGGGTCCCTCGTGGCGGATGACACCTCCCTGCCGCGGACGGGGCCGGCCACGCAAGTCAGAACTGGCCCCGGACCGCACGACTTCGCAGATGCCTATCGGCGCGAGATGCCGCTGCTGACCCGCTTCGTCATGAAGCACGGAGCCGGCCCGCAGGAGGCGGCCGATGCCGCGCACGAGGCCTTCGCCACGGCCTATCCGCAATGGGACAGAATCCGTTTCCCGGCACGCTGGCTGCGGACCGTGGCGGTACGGGTCTACTTCCGGGCCAAGCTGCGCGAAGACCTCCCGGGCGAGCTGCCCACGACACGAGCCGAGTCGCACGTGCCGACCAACATCCAGCTGAGCGACCAGGAGCGGGAGGTCTACGCGGCCCTCGCCGAGTTGCCGTCCCGACAACGCCAGGTGATGGCCTGGTTCTACGACGGGTACACCGTCGCGGAGATCGCCGAGGAACTGGAGATCACCAAGGAATCGGTCCGACAGAACCTGTGCCGAGCCCGAGCCACGCTCAAGGCTCGCCTGCCCCGGAGAGGAGGTGCCTGATGAACGAGCACGAGGAGATGTTCACTGCTGACGACGACTCCGAGCTGGACGCCTGGCTGAAGAGCGCCGACCAGGCAGTGCTGGCCTCCCTGGAAAGCGGGATGGACCTCTCGGCCGGTCTGGCCGCGATCACTGGCCAGGACGCCGTGGTGACGGAGGAGACCCGCCCGGAACCCCCGCGAGCCGATGCGACCGGCCGGACCCGCGAGCACCGCGATCGGAAGCAACGGCGCGGAGGACGGGAGGGACACGGAGAGGGATTGGCCGGAGCCACGAGCAGCACTGTCCACTTCGGCGACAGCGTCAACATTCACGGCGGTTTCGGCAACACCGGCATGGTCTTCAGCCACGCGGAATCCCCGGGCGCTACTGCGCAAGAGGCTCTTGCACAGCTGCGCCAGGCGCTCCAGGAGCTCCAAGGCCAGCTCTCCCCGTCGATGGCCGAGGACCTGGAGGCCGCGCTGCCGTACCTGATGCACGAGACTCCGCCGCCGGACGCCGCCGGACTCGCGGAGCGCGTTCGGGCCGTGATGCTCGTCAGCGGAATCGCCGCGCAAGCTGGCGCCGTCGGTTATCCGGTCCTGGTCGCTATCGAGAGGGTTCTCGCGCTGTGGAGGTGACGCGCCAGGGCTCGTCGGCTGGCCGACTTTTTTCCGCGGACAAAAGTCGGCCAGCCGATGAACGTATGAAATCACCACGTATGGCAACGATGGTGACGTCATCCCCGCGTACGCGGGGAGGCATAGCCCCAGCAACGACCTCGAACACCCGAAGCCACGGGTCATCCCCACGTACGCGGGGCGCAGAGCATCGCGGCGTGGCCGCCGGTGAGCAGGTTGGGATCATCCCCGCATACGCAGGGAGTAGCCGTTGAAAGTGTCGAGAAGGTCCTCGGCCTTGGGTCCATCCCCGCGCGTGCGGGCAGCTGATGTGCGCGATGGGTTTGGGTGACGGCGGCTATCCCAGGCTGCGCACGGTGCCTTGCTACCTGTGGGCTCCTCCCTATGTACCAGACAGGGGTGGAGTCCGTGACGTCATGTCTCCATCTCGGCGCGGACGTGAACGACCGCTATGTCCCGGACGCGAGCCACCGCTTCTGGTTCGACGTGGGCCATGACCGGCAGGGCTTGGTACCAGTCGGCGGTGTTCAGGGCCTGGCTGAGGAACCAGAGGGCCGTCTGCTTGTCGGCCGATGCAGATGGGGTGGCCTTCAGGGCCAGGTGCTGGATGGTGCGGGTGAAGGGATCCGTCCGGACCGGGTCGGGAGCGGGGAGCGGGCGGGCCGGAACTCGGGCGAGGTGCCACGCCACTGCGTTGAGTACGGCCGCACGGTGCCGCGGGTTCGGGCACTGGGCGGCCACACGCTCGGCGGATGCGGTGTCACCCCGGGCCGCATGGAGCACTGCCAGGGCAGGTGCCGGGAAGTGACCGGATCCTCGGTTGGCCATGTCGCGCTCCAGCCAATCCAGCTGCGTGCCAGGGTCGTCGCCCGCGCCGATGCGTAGGAGCGCACAAACCAGGGCCTCTTCAGGGCTCCAGGTCAGCGGGCCGCCTCTGGCCATGCGGACGAGCCCTTCCTCCTTCACCTCGTCGAGGAGCAACTCCTGCTGACTGTAAGCGTCGACCGCGGCCGGAAGGAGTTCGGCGAAGCGAGACAACAGCCCCTGGCTTCTGGAGGACCTGCGAAGGGCGTGTACCTCCTTGGCCAGAGGGAGAAGCAGATCGGCAGACGTCCTCGGGCGGCGCGCCGCGAGTTCCGCGGCGACAGCAATGCGGGCCGAGCGGTCGGTCTTCCGCCACTGCGCCCTCCGGCTCCGGTCCACCGGTGGCCTCTGCTGCTCGATCAGTTCCAAGGCGGACTCCGCCTCCCCGGCGCACGCCAACGCCTGCGCGGCGAACGCCCAGCTCCCGTCCGGAGCGGATCCGGTCGTGGCGGCTCGGGCCGCCTGCTGCGCATGCCCGCGGGCTTCCGCGAACAGGCCCGAATCCGCGTAGGCCAGGGCCACGGCAGCGTGTGCTCGTGTCCGGCCGGCCGGGTTCTGCACCAGGTCGAGCAGAGCCTCGGCGTCGGCTGCCGCACCGGTCCGCACGAGTGCACCGGCCAGGTCCGGCAACCACACCGGGGCGCGGCCGGTGCCCGGACCGGCCGTCGGCAGGAGGGACAACGCCGCCTCCAGGCAGCGCTCCGCCTGGCCGACATCGCCGTTGTCGGCCAGGCGAAACGCTTCGTCGGCGAGCCCTTCGGCCTCGGAGACGCCGTCCTCGTCCAGTTGGCGAGGCCAATGCTCCGATTCCGCGGGGAGTACCCCCTCCGCCCTCGCCAGCAGGTCCTCGATCGTCTCCCTCGACGCCCCGATGTCCGCAAGTGCCTGGGCCAGTCGGGCCAGCGTGTGACGGAATCCGAACTCCACATGGAAGGCGTCCGCCGCCGACAGTGGTGGCGCGTCGTCGCCCAGGACCATGGACTCGATGTGTTGACAGGCCACGCCCACGAGGCTCTCCGCCTGGTGCGGCCTGGCCCGCGCCACGAACGAGGCCGCTGCCGCCAGGACGGAGACGTTCTCCAGCACGGGCGCCGTGTCCCAGACCGAGCGGGCATGCTCCAAGGCACGGTCGTGGAGGCGGTCCGCTCGGTCGGCGTCCGCGGTCGCGACGGTCTCCCAGAGCTGGAGTGCTGCGGCTGCGGCGCTCCCCTCCCCCGGTTCTTCGGCGGCCAGGTCCTCGGCCTGTTCCTCCAGTTCGTCCAGGAGCTCCGCCGCGGACCCCGGACGGTGCGGGGCCAGGAGTCGGGCGGCCTCCGCCCACGCCTCGTTCCGGGCCGAGCCCGAGCCGTGGGTTGAGCGGAGCAGATCCAGTCCGTCGTGTTCCTGGCCCGTCGCCAGCAGGGCGAGCGCCGCCTGTCCGGCGGCATCCTCCGCTTCGTCGGTGGCGTACCCGAGGCGTCCGGCCTCGCTGAGGGCCCTACGCGCCCACTCCCCTGCTTCCCGGGCCGACTCGGCGGCCTGCTCGCGTTCGATGTCTCTCAGTACGCGGGCCACACCGGCGAGGTTCACCGCCCTGGCCGCGGCGTCCCCCGCCGTGCCTGCCAGGGCTCTGGCCCGCCGGGCGTCGCCCCACCGGGCGACCGTACGAGCCACGGAGGCGGGCAGAGGGCGTACGTGCGCCAGCAGCAACGCGCGGGAGGCGGAAGCCCGGGCCGCTGTGGCCAGGTTGGGGGGTGGTGCGACCAGGTCGAGGTCCGCGAGGGCGACGTCCGGCCCGGAGCGCCGGGCGAGGCGGAGCTGGCGTCGCGGGTCGAGCACCAGGTCCGTGAGCCGGTCGGTGTTTCCTCTGTTCCGTACGAGCCGGGTGTAGCCGGTGAGGAGGTAGTTCGGGGTGTCCTCGGGCCAGTCCTGTTCGCGGTAGCCGTCCGCCCATGCGTGCAGGCTCGCCCTGTACGCCGCCAGTTCGGCCTTGCCGAGGGCGTCGGTCGCGGCCGCGCGGAGCTCCTCATGGGCCAGGACGAACGTCTGCCGGCCCGCCTCGGCATCGGCCTCCGCCCGCGCGTCCAGCGGGAGGAGGTCGACACGGGTGGGGGCCATGGATCGGCCGACCACGCTGCGGAGCTTCTGCTGCACCGCGTACGGCGTGATCCCGACGAGCTCGCCCAGGTCCGCTCCGGTGAGGGCGCCTTCGGCCGAGACGAGCAGCCCCAGCAGGCGTTGGCCGACGCCCGAGTCGCCCAGCAGGGTGCTCAGCTCCTGCAGGGCCATATCCCGCTTGACCAGGGCTGCGGGCGAGTCGGTCAGCCGTCGGACGATGCCGGGGTTCCGGAGCGGGTGGTCGGAGACGAGTCGCAGGGGAACGCGCGGGTTGGGCCGCCCGGTGACGATGACGCGCATGCCGTGCGGCGGGTGCTTGGGCAGGAGTCCGGCGATGCCCTGACCCTCCAGGCCGGCGTCCGCGTCCTCGTCGAGCCCGTCGACGATCAGCAGCAGGCGCCGGTGGCGTTTGGCGCAGGCCCGCGCCGCGGCTTCGTACAACGGGGAAAGATCCGGTCGCTCGTTGTCCACGGCCGGGGGTCGCCTGCTGCCCGCCGCGGATGCCAGCTGCTGCCCGACCACCCGCACGAAGCCCTCGCGGCGGTCGGTGCCGAGGCGGCCGACGATGAAGTAGTGCGCGACGTCCACCCCGGCTGGCAGGCGGCGGGACGCGAACCAGGCGAGCAGGGCGGTCTTCCCGGCCCAGGGTCCGGCCTGCCACCACAGGTACGGCGGGGCTCCGTCGGGAGCGGTGGCGAAGGCTTCCAGTTCGGCCAGTTCCTTGTCCCGCCCGACGAACTCGTACGGGAAGACGTCCTGGAGCGCATGCGACGGCCCGCCCACCAGTCGCCCCGGCGAAGCGGCATGGACGCGCGAACCCCGGCCTCCCTGACCGCTCTTGCTTACGGCCTGCGCCGAATCGAGCCGGGTCTGCCATGCCCCCGGAGCCGTTGGGCGGCGGGCCGGGTCCCGCTGTTGCGCATGGCCTTCCAGGAAGGGGATCAGCACGCACAGCACGTAGTAGACGTGCTCGGGCTTCCGGGGGACTGTCTTGCCTCGGAACCAGTCGCTGAGACCAGAGGTGCTCACCTTGCGATGGTGCTGCTCAGCCAGGCGGATGAGGCGTTGGTAGGTCAATGCCGTGCCGCCACCGGCGGCTTCGTAAAGCTCCCTCAGATCGTCCGCGAAACGCGATACCGGCCCGGCGGCGTTCTCCGCGCCGCCTGCGACGGACTTCTCCGGAATCTTCATCATCCCCTCCCTGACCTGCGTACGTGCAGCTGATCCTGTTCACCGGACATCGCCGGACAGTCTCCGGAAGGCGGATACCTGTGGAACCGCGCCCGGCGGAGAAGCCACCGGGTGACAGCCCCGAGGGGATCCTCATGTCCGTCCTGCTGACCGTCCTGGAGACCGTGCTCCAGGAAGCCGCCACCCTCTCCGCCGCCACCGGTCTCGCCTACACCGGTGCCGTCGTCACGGTGGCCGCGTCCTCCGTCCTCTTCCGCAGTCCGCAGCGCCGACGCGATGCCCGGGCGACGCTGACGATCCTGATGCGGCGCGGCGGGAAGCGGTGATGCGTCGTTCAGGTCTGGTCCCGTCGGGGCCGTAGGGCGTAGCCTCGGCCCCTGCTGGACTCCCCCGCGTGTGCGGGGATGGCCCCCGTTAGGAGCAGAGCCTCCTTGGCCCCCGCGTGCGCGGGGACGTTCATGCCCTCGGTGTTCAGCCGGGCCGGACCAGCATGCCGCAGTATCTGTCTGAGGGGCCGACTTTTGTCCGCGGACAAAAGTCGGCCCCCTCAGGCCGTGCCCCTCACCGGGTCAGGATCAGCCCGCAGCTGTAGGCGCGGGCGTGCCCCAGCCCGTTGGAAAGGGCTCCCACCAGGGTTTCCGGGTCGGTGACCGTCAGCGAGCCGCGGATCTCTGCGCGGCCGATGCGTACGGGCTTGCCCCGGTGGCCGCTGGAGACGGTCGGCAACATCCGGATCCCGAGGCGTGCGGGGTCGGCTGTGGCGCCGATGCGGACGACACCGTCCTCGGCGGTCGCAGGCTCGGAGTCGGCCTGAAGGCGGCGGGCGAACCAGCGCTTCACGTGGTCCGGTGTGGTGTGGGCCGTGCGTGTGCCCCGGGGCTTGTCCTCGGCAGGCTTGCCCGAAGGCCTGCTCCGGGTCGGATTGACGACCGTACGGAAGCCCACGACCTCGCCCGCCTTGAAGGTGCGGTCGACGGTGATGACGTGGGGCGCCGCGGTGAAGGCCGCCCGGGGAATCCGGGCCCAGTCCCCCGGAATCCTGGACTGCACGACAAGGACGAGGGCGGCTGCCTTGAGGTCCACCGACCAGGTCGACAGGACGCCCATCTGGGAGCGGGCGTCGGGATCTCCGTCCTCGACCCACCCGCGGAACCCGCTCATGACGGTGCGGTGCATCTCCTGGGCGTCGACCAGCGACTTGGCGACGAGCGGGTGGCGGGCGTTCAGGGACAGGACCGAGTGGGTGGCCACGAAGCGGGCCGTGGAGGCCCGTGTGCTGTTCGTGAGGCGGGCGGAGTTCACGGGATGATGTCCCAATCGGTGGCGGTCGGGGCGATGGTGACGCGCATCCGGGTCTCCCAGCGCGTGGCGTGGGCTCGGCGGGCCGGGTCGAAGCTGACCGGTTGGTCGTTGACCGGTGCGGCCCCCGCAGCACCGGACGCCGCCTGGATCCAGGCCCAGGGCCTTCGGCCCGACGTGTCGGGACCGTCCGGGCCGGGCAGCAAGCGCTTGGACGCGAACACCTCGGCGATCGTGCCGGGCAGGATCTCCGCGGCGAGGGTGCCGGAGGGCGGGCAGGACTTCCGGCCGAGCCACAGCAACTGCTTGGGGTGTTCCAGCGCGTGCCCGACCTCCTCCAGCAGTGCCTCGTCCTCGTGCTGGAGGCCGACGACGAACGCCGCGTCCGACAGGTACCAGCGCTCGGTGATCATCGCCCTGCGCGAGAGCTCTCCCGAGACGAGGTTCCCTGAGACCGGGTCGGCCGCGATCTTCTTCGGCGCGCCGTACCAGTCGGCCAGCGCGTGGTGTCCGAAGGAGGGCCCGTCGGCCGCCTCCATGCTCTTGGCAACGGCGGCCGCCCTCCGGTGGTCGGTGATGACGTCCCGCGGCCGCAGCGGGAACCGTCCGGCACCGACGGAGTGGTAGTCCCGTACGGGCGTGCCCGGGTGGTCGGCGCGGATGCCGAAGACGAGCCCGGCGAGATCGTCCACGGCCTCGGTCCGGTCCCGGCCGAGTGCCGCCGCGCACAGACCGATGACCGCCGATTTGGTGGGGCGGGTGTGGGTGTCGCGGTGGGAGAACCGGGACGCCACACCCCAGGACTGCAGGGGGGCGGCGAGCCGGACGAGCAGGACCTGCGTCACGACATCAGCTCCTCGGCGGAGGTCACGGGCGTCGCACCGAGGTCCTTGAGGGTGCCGAGCAGTTCGTCGATCTGCGGGTCGTAGGTGAGGACCCGGCCGGACCTGATGTCGGGGCGACGGCTGCTGACGAAGGCGTGGTGCTTCAGCAGCCGCTTGACGGCAGCCGGCCCAGCCGGTCCGTCCCCTCCCTTGCCGCCCTCCGTCAGGGGTCGCTCGTCGATCGGCGCCTGGAAGGCGGCCGCGTAGTTGTACGGGCGCCCGCCCTCGAAGGCGAGGACCAGGGCGGGCAGCGAGCCGGTGGAGGCGGTCGAGTTCTTCTTGGCCTCGGGGAAGGCGTCGACGAAGGCGTTGACGAACTCCGACTCGGCTGCGACCGATGCCTGCTCGGCCTCTTCGACGGTCATGCCTGCGGCGCGGAGGTTGTTGCGCAGCCTCACGCGGTCGAGCACGGCGTGCCGGTAGAAGGTGCCGGTGATCAGCGACTGGTAGCCGGTCATGCCGGCTCCGGAGTCGTCCGCGGCGTCGAGGAAGTCCAGGGCGTTCTTCTTGCGGTCGAGCTTCGCGTCGTCGGCAGCGGCGTAGAAGTCGTCGACCTGCTCGGCTTCGTGCACGGTGAAGGCGTGGCTGCTCTGGACGGCGCCGTCGACGTTCGGGGAGTCGGCGATCTCGGCGAGGAAGCGGCCGTACAGGGCGATGTCGATGGCATCGCGCGGGGCGAGCGCGGTGAGGACGGCGGCGCGGGTCGCGGCGGGAAGCGCGGGCAGCTTGGCGTCGGCTGCGGACGAGGCCGCGGCGGAACCCTCACCGGCCTCGTCTGGGTCGGCCTGTTCCGGCTCGGCGGCCTTGCGGCCGCCCTTCTTTCCCTTGGGCGCGGCCGCAGCCTGCGCCGCCAGGTACTCCCCCGTCCAGGACCGCAGTTCTTCGGCCTGCTCCTGGATGTGGGCGGCGATGCGCGTCCCCGCATCGGAGGGGGCGAAGAGGAGCACCTTGGTCAGGTTCGCGACCGTCTTCTTCGCAGGGTCGCCGAACTTCAGACCGGTCGCCTCGATGACGGCGCGGGCCGTACTAACGGCCTCGTCCCGGTCCCACCCGTATGCGGAGACCAGTTCCCGGCCGGTGATCAGCGCCCATTCGCGGGTACGGACCCCGGTGCTGTGGCCGGCCAAGGCTCCGATGCCCGCGTTGGCCCGGTCCCGGGTGTGGACCCGCTCAGCCCGTCGGCGGGCCTGGCTCGTGATCATGTGCCGCTCGGTGCCGCCGTAGACGATGGACTTGGGTGAGCCGTTCTCGTCGCGTACGGGCAGTACGGCGACCAGGGTCTCCAGCAGGTGCAGGGACAGGAACTGGCTGCCGGTGGAGGAGGCGTTGCTGGTCACGTGGTGGAGCCCTTCTGGGTCGTGTGGGCGGCGGTGGGCGTGCCGGTCCCGCTCCGGACGGCACGGGACGCGGGCATGTGGAAGGCCACGGCCCACTCGTACGGGACTCGGGCCCTGCGGTCGTCCCACTGGCTGAGGTCGTCGGCGAGCCGGGCCCAGGAAGGTGGCTGCTGGTCGCAGGAGCGCAGCCGGGCCACGGCGTGCTGGAGGTGGCGCCACGGAATGCGGCGGCTGGACACGATGCGGTCGACGAGTCTGGCCGCACCCTGGTCTTCGGGCCCTCGCCCGACGCCGCTGCCGATGCGGCGGGCTGCCTCGCCGAGGCTTCCGTACCCCAGCCTGGGCTTCGGACGACCCTGGTGGTAGACGGCGAACAGGAAAGCGACCTGCTCGTAGACCTCCCGCTGTTCTTCGGTCGGGCTGTACCAGATGGCCCGGTAGTGCGGTTCCTTGCGCACCCGGAGCCGACGGAGCTCGGCCAGGCTTCCGTAGTCGTGGTTGTGGACGAGGCCGGCGAGCCAGCCGGCGAGTGCGGCGCTGCTCTCGCTGGTCTCCAGGCCCGATGCGGACTCGGCGTGGGTGGTCATGCCCTCTCCCCTCGGAGTTCTCGGAGTTCGGCCGGGGCTTTAGGCAGCGCCAGCTCGTCGTCGAACCGCCGCAGCGCGGCGGCCCGTGCTTTGGCGCCCTGGGAGTTCCTCGGCAGGGAGTCGAGGGACTCGGCGAGGAACCTCCGGGCGGCGGCGGACACGGTGGCCGCGTAGTCGAGGAGGCCCTCCTGGAGGGGCTCGCCCATGGTGGTCTCGTCCATCAGGAGGTCAAACGGCTCCCGCGTCGCCGCCCAGTGCCGGCCGCGCGCATCGAACCGGGCGACTTGGCCGTTCTTGTCGGCCGGTTTGGGGTTCGGGTAGGCGATGGCCCAGGCCGCGTACGCCGCTTTGTAGAGGGCGGAGGCCACGAACTCGGCGATCTCCGAACCGCGGAAGGAGGCGTGGTAGAGCCTCGCCTCCAGGCCCGGGGCGAAGGGAAAGGTGCCGTCGACCCACGTGATGGCCGTGGTCTGTTTGGCCACGAGTCCGACCGTCCACAACTCGATGCGTCGCGCGGGCTGCTGGCCGGGTTCGGGTGCCACGTCCTGCGCCGGGAAGAGGGCGAGGCGGCGGTACAGGGTGGCGCCGTCGTTCACTGATTCGGAGGACCGGGCCTCGTCCACGGCGGCGTAGAGGGCGTGGGCCTCGCGCCAGACGGCGCGGGTCGCGGATGCCCACAGCGGTTTGGCGGTTCCGTCGGCCCGCTTGGCGTACACGGCGTCCTGGAGGTGCTCCTCCCGCAGTGCGAGCAGTTCGCCGGCGGCGAGCAGGACGCGGTCCACGGCGTCCCCTGCGGGAGTCGGGCGGAGCAGGACCGACCGGCCGAGGTAGCTGTGCAGGTCCGCTGGGCCGCTGACCGGGCGGCCGTCGGGCTTACGGGTGAAGCCCCGGCGGTCCTTTCCCGTCGTCCAGGAGAGGTTCAGTTCGCCGGGCGGCCCGGAGACTGGCGCCAGGTTCAGGCGCAGGGTCTCACCGAGGGTGGCACCGAGTGCGATGACGCGGATCCGGGTGCCGAGGCGGGTGGCGGCGAGATTGGTCAGGGTGGCGCCGAGCGTCGCCTTGCCGGATATCCGGGCCCGGCCGGCCGGCCCGTACACGTGCTGGGTGAGCATGGACCGGAAGGCCCGGGCCACGGTTAATGGGCGGGGGTGCGCGAGGTGGTGGTGGTCGAAGAACTGGTTGTAGTCGCCGGCCTGCTCGATCACCAGTTGTGCGGGACCTGCTCCGTGCTCGTCGAGGAAGGGGGCGAGGAGGGCGTTCTGCCCGAGCGGCTGGGTGGGGTGGAACAGGTCCCAGACCTCGTCCTCGGGGCGCTGGGCGAGCCACTTGGCAGCGGGCCGCAGGGCGTGTTCCTCGTCCACCCACGCGGGCCAGTCAGCGGCGGAGGCCGGATAGGTGCCCGCGGCGTAGCAGATGGCCAGCAGGAACTCGATGACCGCGACCTTCTCCCCGGGCGTCGGTCCCTCGACGGTCCGCAGGCTGTCGGCGTCGTGAAGGATGTCGACGAGGCTCAGCTCGACGAGCCGGTCGTCGAGGGTCAGCGCCGGGATGCACGCCACCTCCCGGGGGTCCCATCGGGGGCGTAACGCCCCGTCGCGCGAGACGGGTGATTCAACCAAGTTGCATCGTCTGCTCTCTGCTCATAACGGTTGCTTGATGTGATGAGGCAGGACGCTAGCAGGCGGACGATGTGGGTATGACGGGTTTGCGAAACTTCAACTCCACTTCTCTGCAGTGCCGTTGGACGCCGAGATGCGTCCCCGCCGAGGACGGCCGTCGGACTCCGTTGGCCGGTGCTCCGGTGCGGCGCAGCCCAGACTTTTGTCCGCGGACAAAAGTCTGGGCTGCGCCGCACGAGCGACACCTATGCTTGCCGCACGGGCATTCGGAGCCGCCTGCTCCCCGCGCCCGTGGGGATGACCCGTACCTCGACCTCGTTGAGGCCGGCCTCATGTCTTGCTCCCCGCGCAGGCGGGGATGGTCCCTCGGCGAGCAGGCCCTCGCACGAACGGTGAATCTGCTCCCCACGCATGTGGGGACGAGCTGGCAACGGGCGCCTGTTGTCCGCGGACGCCGGTGGATGAGAGGGGTCGACTTTTGTCCGCGGACAAAAGTCGGCCCCGCGAACCGCCGCAGCACCGGCCCGGAAACGCTGATGGCCCCGACGGGATCGTTCCCATCGGGGCCATCGGTGTGTGGGGCTCCCGACTTTTGTCCGCGGACAAAAGTCGGGGCGGTGGCAGCTAGCTCCCCTGGTTGCTCTCCAGCAGCAGCAAGGTCAGTTCCTCGCGCTGCTCG
The DNA here is from genome assembly GCF_000725805.1 of Streptomyces xanthophaeus. Classification (GTDB taxonomy): domain Bacteria; phylum Actinomycetota; class Actinomycetes; order Streptomycetales; family Streptomycetaceae; genus Streptomyces; species Streptomyces xanthophaeus. The sequence goes on from NZ_JOFT01000022.1 coordinate 29,748, forward strand.
GCCGACATGTGGAGCCGGATCGCCTCATAGACCGCCTTCGGGTCCTGCCAGGCGACCGGGGCCGGGTCCGTGCCGCGGACCTGGGGCGGGATGACGCCTTCCGGCTCGCGCTCCGCCGGGCTCGGCGTCGGCTTGACCGGGGCCGCGGGGACCTCCCGTACCGGCTGCTCCGCTACGGCCTCCGCGGCCGGAGCCGGGGCTTCGGGGGCAGCCGTCGGCGTGCTCTGCGGCTCCCGACTTTTGTCCGCGGACAAAAGTCGGGTCGGCTCAGGGGTGGGCGCCGGAGCTTGCGCTACTCCCCCGGCCGCCACCACGGCTGCCGGCGCGGGCTCCTGCGCCTCACGCAGGATTTCCCGCTGCACCGCCTTGACCTGGGCTTCCTGCTCCTTGGTGTCCTTCAGGAACGCCAGCAGCTCGCCCGCGCCGATACCCGGCCGGTCCTTCGCCGTGCGGGCGAGCGCGCGCCCGTCGCGTTCCGGCAACTCCCCCGCGCTGAGCATGGCCTGGATCTCCTCCGGGAGTTCCAGCAGCACCAGCTGGTTCGTCACCCACGACGGTGACTTGCCGAGCCGCTCCGCCGCCCGCGACTTCGCCCCGTGCTCGCGCCCGCCCTCGTCGGCGCAGATGTCGACGAGCTGCTGCACGCCGCGGGCCCGCTCGACGACGTCGAAGTCCTCCCGCTCCAGGTTCTCGGCGAGGAGGTGGTCGATGAAGTCCGTGCGCGTGGCGGCCAGGTCGTCCCGTACGACGAAGTCCAGCGACTCCAGCCCGACGTGCAGGGCGCTGCGGAACCGGCGTTCGCCGTTGATCAGGACGTACGCGGCCGCCCCGATGCGCGCGTCGTGGTCCGGCCACAGCGCGAGGTACGCACCGCGGGTGACGACGAGGCACGCGGCCAGCTGCGCCTGGCGGAGCTCTTCGCCGAAGCGGGTCAATTCCTCGTCCGTGCCGAAGTTGCGGCGCGGGTTCAGGGGCGTGGGGGAGACCTGGTCGAGGGGGACCCGGACCAGTTCGTACGCCGGTACGTCGCCCTGCGCTATGGCCTTGGCCCGGCCGCGCTCGCTGCGCCCGCCCGCACGGCGGGCGTTGCTGAAGGCCGCCCCGGTGCCGAGGAGATCGCTCTTGCTCATGCGGCGATCCTCCGGGCGATCTCGCGCATGGCCTCGGACTGCTCGCAGTCCGGCGCGTAGTGCAGCAGCGGCAGCTTGACGCGCACCGCTTCGCGCTGCTCCTTGAGGTCGGCGATGACGGTGATGACCGGCGGGTCGCCGAACTCCTTCCAGCTGTTGAGGGAGGAGGTCACGACGTAGCCCTTGCGGCTGTCGTAGAGGTTGACGACGAAGCCGAGCTGGGCAATCTCGATGTCGAGGTCGTCCACCAGGTCCTCGATCTGCTCGCTGAGCATGTCGTAGGCGTCGGCAGAGGTGTCCTCGGCCTGGACCGGTACGACGATGCCGGAGGTCTTCGGGGCCTCGCCGTCACGGGTGCGCGCGTAGTAGAGCGCGGTGTCCATGGTGTAGCCGAGGCTGGGCGGGCAGTCGACGACGATGTAGTCGAACTCCTCCTCCAGCTCCTCCAGGGCCTTCTCCAGTGCGGTCTCCTTCGTCCGCACGTGGCGCGTGGTGGCCAGGCGGGCGTCCAGGAGGAACGCGTCCTTGCAGGAGGGCAGGAGGAAGAGCCGGCCCGCGAAGACCCCGTGCTCGATGGGGACGAGGAGCTCGCGCACCCGGCCCTCGATCTCGCCCAGCATGTGCTTGGCGAGGCTCGGTTCCTTGATGCCGAGCATCTCCGCGCCCAAGTGACGGGTGAGGTGGCCCTGGGGGTCGAAGTCGATGACGCAGACGCGGGCGCCGGTCTCGGCGAGGGCCTGGGAGAGCCCGTTGCTGATGGCGCTCTTGCCGACGCCGCCCTTCTGGTTGCAGACCACGATCCGGCGCGCGCCCTCGTGGGCCGGACGGCGCCGGCCTGCGGGGGAGGGGTGCGTGTCGAGCCACAGGCGGATCGACTGGGCGAGGCCCTGGTTGTACGGGACTTCCCGTAGCCGGCAGTCCTCTTTGAACTCCCCGTACAGGCCGGTGGGGAGGTAGGTGGAGAAGGAGGAGGCGCCGGACGTGTCCACGGGGGTCGCCGCGGAGGCGTCGGCACGCCAGGCGTGGACGCCTTCGGTGACGGCGTCCTGGATGTCCACGCCCAACTGGGCTGCGCGGACCTTGAGTTCCTGCCGCAGGGACGCGGGCAGCTTGGCGACTACCTTTTCCCTGACTTCCGGATCGTATGGAGCGGTCATGCGGGTACCTTACTAACCTTCTTGGGTGAAGGCGAAGAGGCACACCGAAGCATGTCCCTTCTGTAATGGGCCGTCTCGGCGAAGTCGAGGCCGGTCCGGGCGAGGGGTCGCGAGCCGGACATCCTGCTCGATCTGGGCATCTGCCGCCGGGCCGCGAACCGTGGTGCGCGGGGAAAACCCGCTGACGCCGAACGTGGTGCTGACTTAGCGTGCCGTCATGAGCTCCGCTGACGACGGCATAGACGACAAGCCCGGCCTGATGATCCGCTGCCAGGAAAACGCATCGGTCAGTGTGAGGTTCTGCGATCGGTTCAGCTCCGACGGGGATTGCGTGCACTACGCCGTCGAGCTCCGTGCCCCCGGTCTGACTGCCCGCGCGGAGGATGTAGTGGGCTGGATCTGGGGCAGCGATCTCCCCGAGTTCCTGAAAGAACTGGCCAGCGGCTACCGAGGATGGGACGGCGAACGCAGCTGGAGCACCAACGACAGGGACCTCACCGTGTCGGCCGTCTTCCGGTCGGGCGGCCACGTCGGGCTGACCTGGACGGTGCGTCCGTGGCGCGCAGCTGCCGGCGGATGGAGCACTTCGGTGACCACGTGGCTGGAGGCCGGGGAACAGATGGCGTCCTTCGCGTCCGACGTCCGGCACTTCCTCGCCGAGGAGCAGTCCTAGCGGCAGGCATGCGAATGACCGGCGGGGGAGGGCCAGTCGGCTCGGGGTTGAGCCGTTCAGGCGATGCGACCGGCCCGGCAGGGCCGCTCGGGACGGTGTCGAGCCGCTGTACGGCTCCCTGAAGGCCTGCTCCGCAGGGGGTGATCCGATCACACCGGGCAGCGGAAGACAGGCGCTCCAAGGGGCCGTTCTGACGGTCGGATTTGAGTGGTGTCACCACCAAAGTCCGAAGATTCCGATTCCGACGTCCAGCGAATGCCCACGTCAGTTCTGCGTTGCGGTCGGTCGTCTGGCAGGTTGCTGCGTCCGGCTCGCCTTGAGTGTGCGACTTGGCAAAGCGGAGCTCCGTGCTGTGCCTTGGGGGCCTGGCCGTCGACGGCAGGAATCACTGCCTCGTGGGGCGGCGAGATGAGCTTCCGCGGCCTCGCGTATTGCTCCGCCCCGGGGCTGGTGCGGCAACGCCACTTCCGACCGGTCGGATGGGTCAGGGCCGGTTGTACCGGACGCACTTGAGAGGGTTCGCGTTCGCATCGTCAATACAGACGATGACATACACGGCCCCACCGGGCACATCCGCAGGGATTACGGTCTGGAGCGGATACGTCACGTCGCACTTGGTGCTGGTGCTCTTGGCGCCGAGCTCGTTGCCAGAGGCACCGTACGCGCCGAACCACGCCCTGCGGCAACCGACAGCCCGGAGTGTTCCATCAACCCCGACCGACCGGTTGTACCAGGTCAGGGTGCCGCGGGCGTAGCTGGCCCCGTATGTAACGTCGAAGGGGGTCGTCGGGTAGGCGGCGGTCTGCGCACTGGCTGCGGGCGCACCCAGCAAGGTGCCCGCGGTCAGCACGACGGAACCGAGGGCGGCGGCGAGATGAGTCTTCATGCGGTCTCCTGGATGGGATGAGCCGGTTGCGGCTTCACATCCTGGGCTGGCCGGCCACCTGCGGCCTACCTCTTAAGCCACGGCTTAAAGGGGCGGGACGGCAGGCGCGGCGCCTCGCGCACCTGGGGGCGAGTGCCCGGCAGCGACCGAGCAGGGCGGCGCTGAGCTCGCCGCCCGATGCCGCGGTGCCCTCGGTCCTCACGGTTCCGTCAGGACACCGGTTCGCAGCAGGGCCAGCCCGAGGGGAGTGATGAGGTGCAGCACGGACCCGCCTCGGCGGCTGGTGGTGATGAGGTCCGTGTTCCGCAGCACGCTCGCGTGCTGACTGGCCGCTGCGGCCGTGACGTTGAGGCGGCGGGCCAGTTCGCTCGTCGTGCAGCCTTCCGCTGTCACCTGCAGTGCGGCAGCCCGCGTGCGGCCAAGCAGAGACTCCAGATTCCGCATGGCGGAGCCGTCCGCTTCCGCCGGTCCGGCACCGGTCAGCGGCCGACGGAGAGCCGGCACGGTCAGCCGGGGGGGCTGGGCGGTATCGAGCGGGTCCCACAGAAAGTTCACCGGGCGCTTCGAGAAGACCGTGGGCGTGATGATCAGTCCCCTTCCCTGGAGGCGCACCTCGACTCGGCGCGGGTAGGGAGCTTCGAGCACCGGAGGACGCCAGCGGACCAGTGGTGCGCAGATCGAGCGCAGCAGCAGATCGATGCCTCCCTCCAGCACCAGGTTCGCGCAACGGGTGGTCAGCGCGACGAGTTCGGACCGCGCGCCGTGCCAGTAGGGCTCCACGGTCAGTCGGTGGCAGGCGCGCACGGCCTCGGCGAGCTCCCGCCGCGCGTCGCGGTCGCCCTGGGACACCCGTCTGGCCCATGGCAGGTGTCCGGGGTGGAAGTCGAGACCCTCGAACTCGCGTCGCAGCCGGGACACCGGGGCGTGCAGCAGGTTGTCCACGGCGTGGTCCAGAGAGGGCACATCTCCCATCAGGGCCAGCAGATCAAGCCCGGGACCGCGCACCGGAACCAGGGACGTCAGGGGGCGCGTGTCGGCTCCCATCCGGCCCGCGACCGCTTCCCGCCACGAGCGGAAGTGAGGAAGCTCCCGGTTCTCTCTCAGCAGCTCCAGGCTGGCGTAGACCTCCGCTGCAACGCCGACCGTCGCGGCCACCCGTGTCCGGGCAAGGTCTTCCGTCGTGAAGTGAATGCGTAACACCGACCGGCCTCCTGCCACCGAACGAGAGCACGGGAGCGCCCCCCCCAGCATGCCCCAACTCGCCGCGCCCGACCCGGCATTCAGGCGCACGCTGCGGCCGCTTGCTGACTGCTCATACGCGCCCGTAAACCAGTTCGTGCGACGGGTCGGCCCTTCCGCGGCATGACTCGGATCACCGCTCACAACAACCCGGTCTCCTTCGGCGGCTTCGTCGCCGGGCCTGACCGCGGCTCGGACAACGGCCTGTGGGCGGGCACACCGGCACCCGTGGTCCGAGGTGGAGAACGCAAACCGGTTCTTCGGGCTGCCCCTAAAGCGAAGCCGGGCCGCCTGGCCGGCAGCAGACGCTCAGCCTTCGATGCCACAGGACATCCGATGTCCTGTCTCACCCAACTTTGGCGTCGCATCGGAGTTTGACCGCCCGGGACTGAACCGACTGCACTTGGTAGTGCGACCACAGGATTCCCGTCGAGTCCCGGGCGGTCAGCCTGATGCCGGGCAGGCCGGCTCCTACGAGTCGGAGGTCAGGAAGCGGATGAGCTGCTCTCCCGTGGCCTTGGGGTGTTCTTGGAGGTACTCCGCAGCGCGCTGCCTGTCCGTGGCGTTCAGCGCCAGGCCCATGGCGTGCAGCCGTTCGGAGACCTCGGCGGAGCCGTCCCGTTCCTCGGCAAGCCCCAGCTGATCAATCGGTGCCGTGATCCGCACCCTCAGGCAGGGAGCGACGGAATCGACGCCGGCCTCCTGGAGGAGGCGGGAGGCCCGTGGGGAGAGGTCCTCGGAGGACAGGACCCGGGTGGTCGAGTTGGCGATGCCCTGGAGCGGCTGGGCGCGCAGCAGGCCGTTCAGCAGCGGAAGCAGCACAGACCCGTCGAGGAACGATCCGCGATCCCGTTCCGCGACGGGCCTCCAGTACGTGATCACGTAGTCCAGTGCCCCGATGTAGGCAGACCGCTGCTCCGGGCGGGCTTGAGGGTCTGTAGTCAAGGAGGTCTCGATCAGGGCCATGCTCACCGTGGGGCGGATCAGCTTCGCCGGGTCCGGCAGCTCGAAGACCAAGTCCGTCTCGTAGGGCAGGTAAGGACTCAGGGCCTGGGTGAGCGCCGTGTTGAGGCGCGGCGGGCTGGATATGGCAGGCATCGTTCAGCTCCTCCACTGCAAGATCATCACTGGATGTCGATCCTATAGATCCACCTCCTCGCGCGAGGGAATTCTCGGATCGCAGCTTCAAGGGGCGGACGGTCGAACTTCGAGGAGAATCAACAGAGTTGGCGGGGCGGGGCGGGGCGGGGACACCGAGTGAACTCTTGATCATGCCGTGGCTGGCGATCACTGCTCCCGTGCTCCCGGCGCGCGAGTAGTACGCGTACTCACCCTGGAAGGGGCACTCGCTCAGCCCTCGATGAGGGCATGGGGACATCAGTGTTCTTGTACTTCGTCAGCCGCGGACCGTGAATCCCAGGGGCCAGCCCCTGGACCCCGCCAGCGCCTGGCCGCGCTGGACCGGCCGCAGCATGGGGGGCTACTCGCCCCCCAGACCCCCCGCGCCAGGCGCTAGGGCGCCCTGGACCCGCTCCCCCTCAGGCCCTGCCCCGCCTCCCTGACGGTCGGCGGTGCACCCCTCGGGCGCCGGGGCGCCCTCACTGGGCATGAGGGCCTGGCAACAGGGTGGTTGAGCCGGGTCCGGGGTTGAGGTGGGGGTCGAGAGGTCGTCGTCCGGCTAAGGGTTAGCAGGGGTGTGCGTGTGTCGGCTGAGGTATCAGTGTGGTGCGTTGAGTGTGTCCGGTGGGTGGGCGGGACATCGTTGAACTGCGGGATGACGGGACGCTACATGGGCAAAGACAGCCCTGCAGCGGGTGTGACTGGGCCGTCGTGCACGTTGCTCTTTAATAAGAGGGCGACGCCGCTACGAGCCTCTGACCTGCATGTTTGTCGAGGGGTATGTGTCCCCCAGGACACATTTGGCCTCCTGAAATGTGTACCTGGCGAGCACATTTCGCGGAAAACTCAAGCAGCTGTGTACTTTCGGAGAGTGCCAACTCGCTCAGGAACGCCGCAGGTCAGCGCGTTGGACCGAGGGCACCGAGAGGCCCGATCAGGTCCGTGGTACCTACACCAACGTGTCGTCATCACGACAACCGAAATCAAGGAGTCGTGTACTTTCGGCGCTTGACGGCGAAAAAACTTCACGTACCGTGTACTTTCCGTGCGTTGTTCGAACATGGCCCGGGTCAGAGGTGTCCTCCGGCGCGCCGCGGCGCCAAAAGACAAGCACACGTTGATTTTTTGGATAGTCTCGGACCGCCTGAGTAACAAGGAGGTCTTGTGACATCTGATCCGCCCGCCCGTCGTCGGCGCGGGCCCCGGCCTGTACCCGCCCCCACCGCCGCGGGCAGTGAAGCCGAGTACGGAGACATCCTGGCGGTCCTGGGCCAGCAGCTGGGGGAGAAGGTCGCCGAGGCCACCGACCCCGGCGGACGCCGCAGGCTCAAGGGAGTCCACTTCGAGTACGCGGCCGACCCGCGTGCTGTCCACGACATGGCCGGGGGCGCCGGATACAGCCTGGCCAGCAACTGGTTCACGCAGCTGCTCGCGCAGTTGGCCGTCGCGAACAGCATCACCAAGTCCCAGCTGTGCGTGTTCCTCTTCGTCGCGGGGGGACAGGTGCCGGGGACCGGCATCACCCAGTACACCCAGCAGGAGATCACGGACGGCCTGAACAAGATTGCCGCGCAGAAGGGCGGCAAGATGATCACGCGTTCCACGGTCAACCGTGCCGTCCAGGCGTTGTGCGGCTACAACTGGGTGGAGAAGGCCGGCAACGGCCGCATCCAGATCAACGTGCGTCTGTGGTTCCACGGCAACAGCACGGCTCAGCAGGAAGTGCTGGCAGAGATCGCCGACCGGCACGAGCACGACACCGAAGAGTTCCCGTACGCGGTCGGACCGCAGGGAGCGCACCAGGAGGAGCTGGACCTCGGCTTCGAGACCGAGGAGAGCTATCGCGCGAGGAGGCGTACCGGGTGATAGTGCTGCCATGCCCCTGCGCGGGCGTTCGCTCACGAGGAAGGCTGTTCCATGGCTAACGTCATGTCTCCGATCATCGCGGAGCGCATCTGGGCCCTGCCGCTGTCGGGGTCTGCCGTCAAGTTCCTCCAGTACCTCGTCTCCCGTAGCGACTTCGGGGGAGCCCTGCCCGTCCGGCAGAAGGACATGGCCGCCGAGTACGGGGTCACCCCGCAGGCGGTCAGCGGGCTGATGGCGCCCCTGTGCGAGCTGAACATCGTGCTCAGGCCGCGCAGCGAGGAGCGCAACGGCAACTCCTACCGGCTCCACCCGCTCGCGGCGAAGTACGAGAGCCCGGAGAACATGGAGGCGGCCTTCCGCGCGGCGCTCATCCGCATCCAGTCGGGGGACCTGCCCAACCTGAAGCTGCCGACGTACCACCAGGCCCCGCCGGCCCCGACGGGCAGGCCGAAGCTGCAGGTGGCCTGAGGTCGGGCAGGCGCGTCCGCGGACAAGCGAAGGGCCCCCACCAATGGTGGGGGCCCTTCGTGCCTGAGTAACTTGGTGCCCCCACTATATTCGCCCCGGCCCGGATGTGGGCAACGGAATACTCCGCACCTGTGTTCCGTGTCCGGGGGCCAGGGCCGTACGGCGCCGTGATGTCAGTGCGGGGCGGGACGATCTCCCCATGCTGAAGAGTCTTTTCGCGCACCTCGTGTGGGCAACCGGTCTCTACACCGTGGTCGCCTTCTGGTTCGTCGCTCCCCGATGGACGCTGCGGGTGCGCATGCCACGGGGGAGGATCTTTCGCATCGCCCGGCGGACGAGAGTGGCGAAGTCGGTCACCACCCGGGCCGCCAGGGCGGTGGGAGCGCTGAGCGCGCAGGCACCGGCCGGCGCCGAGATCCCCGAGATCGAGCGCTTGGAGCAGCGGCTGGACGACTACCGCTGCTCGAGCCTGTCCATCATGCTGGTCTGGCTGTCCGCTTGCCCTGGCGTCCTCGCAGCGCTGTTCATCGCGCTGAACAGCGACATCGACGACGGGTACCCGTGGCTGATGCCGCTGCTGTGGGGCGGGCTCGGTGGAATCTTCGTACTGGCCGAGGTCGACCGGCGCATGCTGAACCGCTCCCTGCCTCTGGAGCACACCACGCTGATGGCCGTCGGCGCCGTCGAAGCGTGCCGGGTGGTATCGGAGACCGAGCACGGCGAAGTACGCGGCCACTCGCGCAGTTCGTCGATCTGCGCCGCCATCGACGACCTCTGCGCAGCCATCGGGCGCCAGGCCGAACTGGAGCCGAGGCGCACCGACCCGGTGCACCGGGCCCGCCTGCGCGCGGAGGCGCTGGAAGTCGTGCGCAACCTCCACGCGGCCAAGGTACGGCTCGTCGAGGGCGACGAGGCGGCGCTCACCGCCCTGTTCGCCATCCTCGGCTCGCTCCTCGCCCGCACGGCGGCCCCGACGCACCTGGGCCCACGGCCTCTGGTCTCCGCAGAGGTACTGGCGGCGGACCCGGACTGGGAGGGCCCGCCGCTGCGCAACGAATCGGTCGGCGCGAAAGTCCTCGGATACGGCCTCTTCGTGGCCGGCCTCGTGGCGGTCGGAAAGCTGCTCTCTCTCATGAGCTTGCCTGAGCCGCTCACATGGCTCCTCCTCGGCCTCATGGCCAGCGCCGGTCACGGTGCACTGAAGCACTGGCTGCCCGTGCCGGCCCTCCCGACGGAACTGCTCTCCGGCCCTACGGCCACTCCGCCGCACCCCGAACCCGCCGCCGACCGCGCGGGCGCAGGACAGCTCCGGTGATCACCGATCGGGGGACTTGGTGGCCGAACGGCGAGAAGCACCGGAGTACCGTCGGCCTTTCATTCCCTAGTGGGGGCGGCTGGTGCCGCATGGGTACTATGTCGCGATTGCCTGATTCAGTCAAAGTGCTTACGAACGGCCTTCTGCTCGCTTAAAATCCCAGGTCACGAAGCCTGCTCCCCGCGCACGCGGGGATGACCCCCTGGAGCGCGTCACGCGAGCTGCACCATCGGCCTGCTCCCCGCGCACGCGGGGATGACCCCCTGCTCAAGCACGTCTGCGACGCCGGGAACAAGCTGCTCCCCGCGCACGCGGGGATGACCCCGACCATGACCGTGACCACCGAGCAGACCCCCGCTGCTCCCCGCGCACGCGGGGATGACCCCGTCGAGGTGACGCTCAGGAAGTTGCTGTACTCCTGCTCCCCGCGCACGCGGGGATGACCCCAACGGCATCCAGATCGTCGGCAGCCAGGGCGCCTGCTCCCCGCGCACGCGGGGATGACTCCAGCCAGACCCTCCGGGACATCGCTGCTGCTCTCTGCTCCTCGCGCATGCGGGGATGACCCCGTGCAGCAGACCCAGACCGCGTATCCGAACGTCTGCTCCCCGCGCACGCAGGGATGAACGGCCACCGCGCCCCTACAGCCGTTGCACCCCCGCTTCGGGGCCGGCCTCGAAGCGGGGCTCGGTTCCTAGCCTGGTGGGATGACGAGGACACCACCGAGCCAGGCCGATCGGCGGCTCATCCAAGCGTGCCATGACCGTGAGATCCCGCTGAAGGCGTCCCGGCTCGAGGCCTGGCGGACGCATGGTCTGATGCGCCCGCCCGAAGCCGTCTTCCTGGGCGGCCGCCGCGGGTCCCAGCGCGTCTATCCGCCCGGGACCCTGCTGCAGGTCCTCTGCCTGGCCGCCGTGTGCGACCAGCTCCAGCCGCGGATGCCCCCCGAAGACTTGATCCTCCTCGCCTTCTTCGCCGAGATGCCCCTCCCCTCTCTTCCGGGCCGGCCACTCAGGGTCGCCCTCGCCAGGGCGTACTTCGGCGCGCGCTTCCAGAGGCAGGCCGAGGAGCAGCGCGCGTACGAGGGGGTGCCCGGTGAGTGGCGGGACGAGGTGCAGGCCGACTACAACTGGGCGGAGACGGAAGCCGAGCTGGAGGTCAGGAGGACCAGCCTCACGTCCGCCAGATGCGCGAGAACCTCGCACGGCTCCCGGACCTCGCCCGAGCCGGTCGGCAGGAGCTCGACGGCCGGGTCATCGGCGTCCTCACCGCGCTCAACCGTGCCCGCCTGCCCGTCGAGGACACCCTCCTCATGGCGGACCTGAAAGCGGCCATGGCCTTCGACGGACCACCCGCCCGATCCCGCGCGGCGTGGATGCAGGCGGCCCAGTGCCGTGGGGAGCAACTGGTGGTCCGTCGGGAGACGAACGGCACGGGAACGGTTCGACGGTCTCATGGCGCTCGGAGAGACCGAGCTGCTCCACGGGAACTCGTACTCGAAGCGATGAACGCCGCCTACACGGTCGCTTCGGAGGGGCGGTTGTCGGGCTACGCGGCCTGTCCATCGCCAAGATAGGGGTGCCGGTAGGAACGCTGTCACCAGCCGCAAACGGCACTGATCTTGCAGTCACCGGCTGTTGGTCCTGCGGAGGAGGACCTTGAGGGTTTCGCGGGCGTCTCGGCGGCGCTGGGGGTCGCGGGCCAGGGCGGCAGTCAGCGCGACCGCGGCGATGGTGCCGATGTAGACCGCGGCGGCAGCGCCGGCGGGCAGCAGCGTGCCGTCAAGGAGTTGGGGCAGGGCGGACATGGGCGGGCACCTTCCGAGACAGGCCCGCGAGCGGGGCACTGGTGTGGTGCTGTCATGAGCGCATCGTGGGCCAGAGGGCTGGAAAGCCCGTACGGCGCGGTGCAGGTGTCTATCCTGGTCAGCACGGGGGCGGGTGTTTTCCGGAGGTCATCCGGTCCGGATGGACACTGGCCGTCCACGGAGGGGAGTAAGCGGTGGCGGGGGCGCGCGATCCGGTGCAGGAGTTCCATCTCAAGCTGTCCGCGCTGTACCGGGCTGCGGGTGAGCCGACACACGACCTGCTCGCCCGGCGCACGAAGGTGAGCGACTCCACCCTCAACGACTGGCTGACCGGCAAGGCCATCCCCTCCAACCGGACGAGTCTGGAGACTCTGGTAGGTGTGCTGAAGGGCCTGGCCGGGGCGGGGTGTCCGCCGGACCCTGTGGGCGGCTGGGAGACGCTGCGTGTGGCGGCGGCGAAGTGCAGAAGGCCCGGCCAGCGGCCCGGCAGGGGCGAGCGTCGCCCGGCGCACCGGATGCTGGGTCCGGTGCCTCCGGTGGCGGACTGCTATCAGGACCGGCCCGAAGCCGCGCAGCTGGAAGCCGCCGCTGCCGGCGGAACTGCGGTACTGGGGCAGTTACTGGTCGGGATGGGCGGAGTCGGTAAGACCCAGCTCGCTGCCCGCTACGCCCGCACCGCCTACGACGAGCGCCGGGTGGAGGTGCTGGTGTGGGTCACCGCCGCGTCCCGGGAGGCGGTCACGGCCGCCTACGCTGACGCCGCGGCCCAGATCCTGAGCACCGACCCAGCCGACCCGCAGGCCGCCGCAATGTTCCGCGAGTGGCTGAGACTGCCCCCCGGCGAGCGCGGCGGCCCGACGCCCGGGGCGCGGTGGCTGATCGTGCTGGACGACATACCCGACCCCGGGGCGGTGCGCGGACTGTGGCCACCGGACGTGGCACATGGGCAGACCGTGGTCACCACCCGAAACCAGGATGCCGCCTTCCAATCCTTCGGTCGAAACCGTATCGACATCGGGCTGTACACCCCTGACCAGGCCAGCGCCTACGTGACAGAGAAACTCGCCCAGCACGGCCGCATCGACGACCCCCACGAGATCTGCGGCCTAGCCAGCGACATGGGGTACTTGCCGCTGGCCCTGTCCCAGGCTATCCCCTTCATGATCAACCGGAAGCTGGACTGCGCCGCCTATCGCCGCCGCCTCGCCGACCGGGCGAAGACCCTCACCCACGTACTGCCGCCCGAGGGCGGACTGCCCGATGAGCAGAGCAGGACGGTCGCCGCCGCGTGGGAGATGTCCATCGAACTTGCCGACCAGCAGCCCCCACAAGGACTGGCCCGGCCCCTGCTGCACCTGATCGCGCTGCTGGACCCTAACGGCATCCCCGCCCCCGTCCTGAAGAGCGCCCCCGTCCTGACCCACCTCGCCACCCATCGCACCCCCAGCCCACACATCCCGACACCGGAAGACGGCGCCGCCGTCGACCACGACGACACCGACGACGCGCTGGCGAACCTGGAGCAGTTCAGCCTTCTGTCCCGCACCCCCGACACCTCCTACCGAGCGGTACACATCCACCAGCTCATCCAGCGCGCCGTCCACGAACTCCTCCCCCCGGACTACCGACACCACTGCGGCCGCACGGCCGCCGACGCCCTGATGGCAGCCTGGCCCGCCATCGAACGCGACACTGCCCTCGCTCAAGCCCTGCGTGCCAACACTGAGGCCCTCACCCGTCATGCTGAAGCCGCTTTGCACAGGCCCAAAGCTCACTCGGTGCTTTTCCGTACGGGTAGAAGCCTCGGCGAGAGCGGCCAGTTCACCGCCGCTGTCGCGCACTTCCGCCACCTTTCCCAGGTCGCGGACATCGATCCCGGCACTCTCATTGCCGCCCATGACAGTCTCGCCCGCTGGCAGGGAAAGGCGGGGGACTCGGCGGGAGCGGCGGCCGCGTACGAGCGGCTCCTGGAGTTGATGCGTCCGGCTCTTGGCCCCGATGCCCCCCAGACACTCACAACCGAGAGTCACCTCGCCGATTGGCGGGGAAGGGCGGGTGATGCGACCGGGGCCGTAACTGCCTACGAGCAACTGGTGAAGCGTCGGCAGCGAGTACAAGGTCCCGACCATCCCGACACCTTCCTGGCCCAGGGGTCCCTCGCTGATTGGCGGGGAAGGGCGGGTGACGCGACCGGGGCGGCGGCCGCCTTCGAGGAGCTGCTGGAGCAGATGCAGCGGGTACACGGCCCCGACCACCCCGACGCACTTGCTGCTGGACTCTGCCTCGCCGATTGGCGCGGGCGGGCGGGGGACGTCGCCGGGGCCGTAACCGCCTTCGAGGAGCTGCTGGAGCAGATGCAGGGGGTACACGGTCCCGACCACCTCGACACCCTCCGCACCCGTATCAAGCTCGTCGGCTGGCGCGGGCGGGCGGGGGACGCGACCGGGGCGGCGGCCGCCTTCGAGGAGCTGCTGGAGCAGATGCAGCGGGTACACGGCCCCGACCACCCAGACACCCTCGGTACATGCAGCGAGTTGGCCCGCTGGCGCGGAAGGGCGGGGGACCCGACTGGGGCAGCCGCCGCCTACGAAACGCTTGCCGCCGCCCAGGAGCGTGTGCTGGCGCCTGACCACCCCGGCATCCTCATTGCCCGTAGCCACCTCGCCTACTGGCGAGTGCAAGCGGGGGACACGGCCGGGGCGGCGGCCGCCTTCGAGGAGCTGCTGGAGCAGATGCAGCGGGTACACGGCCCCGACCACCCAGACACCCTTCTTACCCGGGGCCTCCTCGCTGAGTGGCGGGGAAGGGCGGGTGACGCGACCGGGGCGGCGGCCGCTTTCGAGGAGCTGCTGGAACTGATGCAGCGGGTACACGGCCCCGACCACCCGGACACCCTCCGAGTCCAGAACCTCCTCGCCAAATGGCGCGGAGAAGCCGGAGACATGGCCGGGGCCGTGACCGCCTACGAAGCGCTTGCCACCGCACAGGAACGTGTGCAGGGCCCCGACCACCCCGATACCTTCGTCACCCGGGGCTACCTTGCCAACGCGCGCGGAGACGCGGGAGACATAGCCGGGGCTGTGACGGCCTACGAGCAGCTACTGGAGCAGCTGTTGCGGGTATTCGGCCCTGACCACCCCTACACCATCACCGCCCGAAGCAACCTCGACTATTGCCGAGGGCAGATAGGGAACGCGACCGCTCATCCATCGGCCGATTGATGAGCAAGATCGGTAGGCGTCGGCGGTGCGCCGCCGGATCGGCACCGGATCATGCACATAAAACGGTGTCAGAACTACGTGCCCGAACTCAAGGGTGGTCGCCTCGCGCTCGCTGAGGCTGCCAAGACGGCGGAACTGCCCCAACCCACCCGGTCGGAGGACTGATCACCGCCGTTTGCGGCTGGTGACAGCGTTCTTACCAGCACCCCAAGATGGCAGGACTGGTGCTGGTGGAGTGGAACAGCATCCGTCAGGTGGTCGAGCCCGGATCCCGCCCGGCGCAGCTCGCACTCGACGGTCTGCGCAGCCTCTGGTCCGTCTGCTCGCACACCGGTGGCGGGGGAGAGGGACGCGCGAGGTTCGCCGCGCGCACAGGCGGTGGCGATGCCCGCGACTCGACCCGCTGAGTGTTAACCCCCTTGTCCATCAGGTCCGATGGGTGAGCGCGGGCGGCCTGGCTTTCGGCACTTCTTGATGGCTAGAGCGCTGGTATTGCTGGGTGTCTCGCACATGCTCGACTCTCTGGTGGAAGCAGTGTGGACTGACAACCTCTTTGAGTACCCGCAATGCGCACATGACAACACCTGTGCCCGCCTCCTATGTTCGTTCTCAACACCAAGCCCTTCGGGGAGAGTTCGAGCACAAAGAAGGAGCAGCATGGGCAGCACCGAGCCGTCGTCGGACTATGGCGACGACCCGCAGATCACACGAAGGCGGATCGCAGAGCTGACAGCCGTGACGCGGCCGACCGTGACCATCTGGGAGCGCCGCTCGGCGGACTTCCCCACGCCCCGGAAGGCCGGCGGGACCGCCTACTTCCTCCAGTCCGACATCCTGCAATGGCTCGACAACCGCCCCGTTCCGCTTCGCCTTCGACTGCCGGGCGAGGGCGCGGAGGCCACGTACGGTGCCCGAGCGCGTCGCACCCTGGCCGGCGTGCCGGAACAGCCCGGCGAGTCGGCCCCGCCCGCTGCCGCCCTTTCCACCATCCGCCTCTCCCATCCCCCGGCGGACGAAGGGTCGGACCAAAGCGATCGCGCGGTGGTGCGGGAGCTCATGGGGTCGCTGGCCGATAAGGTCCGCGGTTCGGGCTCGATGGTGAACTACGTACACCTGCTCGTCGCCCTGCACTACCTGCGGGCCGCCTCCGGTGACCGGTGGGAGACCGTACGCGCCAGGTCCGAGGCGGCCGTCAGAGCGGAGAACAGCCGTGGCCGCAACAGCGCCACGGGCTCCGTCGCCACCAGCGGGGCAGCCGCCGGCGAACTGCTCGACCTCATCGGTCGTACGGTGGACGACGAGGTCCAGCGCCTGGGAATGCTGCGCAGCTTCACGGCGTCGCTGTCGCATCTGACACCCAGGAAGGCGAGCGACCTGGCACTCGTGGTGGACCTGGTGGACCGGCTCGGCGGCAACGCCTTCCAGCTGATCATCGACGAGTACGAGAGGCATGCCCGGCTGCGCAGCCGCGAGTTCTTCACCCCGCAGGGGGTGGTGCGCCTCATGGCGACCATCGCGCGCACGTCCCTGGGCCGGGTCCCGCGCACCGTGTACGACCCCTACGTCCGTGGCGGCGAGTTCCTCGCCGAGTCGGTGGCAGTCTCCGAGCGCCTCCGGCGCAGGAAGCCCGACCTCCTGCCGGTCAGGGTCTTCGGGCAGACGACCGGCCCGGACGCGGCGCTCCTGGCGGGCCTCAACCTCGCGCTGCTCGGCGTACAGCCGCGGGTGCGTCTGCTGCGCGAGGCCCCGTGGGCCGGGGCCGGGGCCCGGGACGGCAAACGGCCGGCGGCCGATCTGGTCCTCACGAACCCGCCGTTCAACATGAAGGACTCCGCGGGGGAGACCTGCCGCACGGGAACATGGACGTACGGCGCGCCCCCGACCGACAACGACAACCTCGCCTACGTACAGCACGCGCTGGCCTCGCTTCGCCCCGGCGGACGGGCCGCGGTGGTCATGCCCACCAAGGCCGGCAACTCCGGCAGCGCCGCCGAGACGGCGATCCGACGGGCGATGGTGCAGGCGGGCGTCGTGGAGTGCGTCATCGGCATGCCCGCCAAGCTCTTCAGCGGCACGGCCGTCCCCGTGTCCGTATGGCTGCTGCGCCACCCCGGCGAACCGTGCGACGGCGTCCTCTTCCTCGACGCACGCCACCTCGGGGTCAAGAAGGGCCGGCGGTGCGTGCTGGAGGGGGACGACGTCCGGGCGGTGCTCGGCACGTACGAGGCGGCGTACGGTCACCTCCGCCCGCTCCCGTACGAGAATGCGCACGAGCCGTGGCACGTCCCGAGCGCGATGGTGGACCGTCAGCAGATCTTCGACCGGGACTGCTCCCTCAATCCCCTCGACCACATCTCCGCACAGGGTGCGGCCGCGGGAGGGGAAGCCGGAACCGCCGAGGAGGCGGCGGCACGGGCCTGGGACGAAGTCGAACTGCTGACGCAGTCCAGCAACCATGCGGACGCACACGTGGCGTTCCTGCGAAGTCAGGTGGGGACGAGCGGCGGCGAGGGGGGCGAGGCCGGCGACTGGGCCGAGGCGAAGCTGGCCGACCTCTGCGAGATCAAGGCGGGCCCTTCGTTCACACGGGTGGGCAAGAAGGACCGGGGCCCGGACGGTCCGGTGCCGGTCGTAATGCCGCGGCACTTGAGGGACGGCAGTGTCACGGACACGGGGGCGGAGCGCGTCTCTCAGGAACTGGCGGACCGGCATCGGCACTACCAGCTCCAGCAGGGCGACATCCTGTGCGTCCGGTCCGGCAAGACCGTGCCGCCTGCGCTGGTACGGGCCGACCAGTCGGGCTGGCTGATGAGCCCGAACGTGACCCGGCTGCGGGTGCGGGAGGGGCGGGAGGTGGATCCGGAGTACCTGGTCCACTGGCTGGGCCGGCCCGAGTCGCTCGCCTGGATCGTGGACCGTTCGGCCGCCACCGCGACCCCGTCGATCAGCGCCGCCGTGCTCGGCGGCATGACCGTACGGCTGCCCCCGTTGGCGGAGCAGCGGCGGATCGCGGAACTGCTCGCCGGCCTGCAGGAACAGGCGCGCGCCCACCAGGACCTGGCGGAGGCGGTCACCAAGACCCGTGTCTTGCTCGCTGAACAGCTGATGACCCAAGCGCCGGAGCTCCGCACCCTCTGCCCGTTCTGACCGACCCGGCCCCGACGCTGACCGACCTCACCATGATCTCTCCCTCGCACCACCCACGACCCGTCCGTCGCTCCGGCATGGCCTGCCCTGCGAACGATCCGAAAGGAACCACCGCGTTATGACCGCTACCGCTACCGCTACCGCTACCACGGCCACCGATTCCGACACCGCCGACCCCGTTGCCGTCTCCAGGACGCTGCCCGTGTGGCCGCTCTGGCTGCTGACCATGACCTTCTTCTCGACGACGGTCGGTGTGTCCGCCGGCCTGGTGGAAAGCCTCGCGGGCGCGGGACTCCCGTCAGTGATCCGTGCTGTCGGGGCCGGCTTCTTGTCGACAGCCGGCCTCTGCCTGACTGCTGTGCCTGCGGTGTTCCAGATGCGGAAGCGCCGATAGAGATGCGGGACGAGGGACGCTGACGCAAGGCGCCGGGGCGAGGTGATCCCGGCAGGCACCGCGGCCAGCGCCCCGGCCCGCCCCGGCCCGCCCCGCCCTGTACGACGCGCAGCCCGGCACATCCCGTGAAAGTGCCGGGCCACGGTCCTTGGGTGATGTCACGGTCCCCCGACCCCCGCGAAGGGGTGGCGTGCTGCGGGGCGGGCGGCAAGGATCATCGGCATGGGTCGGGGAAGAACTTGGGGTGGACGCGCGGCAGTGGTCTGTTGTGTGGCCGCGGTGGTCTGGCTGGGCGCGATGGCGGTGCGGGATGGTTGGGGCGAGGCGGACCCCATCGCCAGTGTGCTGGGAGCCACGGCGGGGATCGCCGCGCTCGTAGTGACGTTGCGTATGTCCCTCACCGGTCGGGCCACATCAGCGGGACTCCCCGTGTCTGCGGCGCCGGCGGTGCCCGACTGGGTGGTGGACAGGGCCGAGGTCCGGGACGTTGTCACCGCAGTGTGCCGTCGGCGCGGAGGCGGGGCGGTGGGCATCACCACAGGTCTCCACGGTGCCGGCGGTTTCGGGAAGACCATGCTGGCCAACGTGGTGTGTGCCGATCCCAGGGTCCGCCGCCGTTTCCGCGGTCGTGTCTACGTCGTCACGATCGGGCGCGAGGTGCGCGGTCGGGCGGCGATCGCGGCGAAGGTGGCCGAGGTGACCCGGTATCTCACCGGCGATGCGCGGGACGTCGGGCAGGATCCCGACTTGGCAGGCCAGCATCTGGCGGGCCTGCTCGCGCAGCAGCCCCGCATGCTGCTCGTCTTGGATGATGTCTGGGAGGCCGAGCAGCTGGCACCGTTCCTGCAGGGTGCCCCTCGCACGTGCGTCAGGCTGGTCACCACGCGAAACCCTGGTGTGCTGCCTCCGGGATCGAGGCCCGTCACCGTTGACCGGATGTCGCAGCAACAGGCACTGGCGGTCCTGACGCACGGTCTGGATCTGCCCGAGTCGATTTCGTGTGCCCTGGTCGACGCCACGGGCCGGTGGGCACTGCTCCTGCGCATGGTCAATCAGCGTCTTGCTGCGCAGGCGGCCACCGGCGCCGACCCCGCCACCGCGGCCTACCAGCTCCTGACCCGGCTGCGTGCGCAGGGGCCGACCGGCGCGGACGATGTCGATGCCCCTTTGGACCTGGACGACCCCAAGCGTCGCAACGCCGCGGTGCGTGCAAGCATTCAGGCCGCCACCACCCTGCTGCCGGACGACGGCGCCCGACGCTTCGCCGAACTCGGCATCTTCGCGGAAGACGAATCCATCCCCATGGCGTTGGTGCTCCGGCTCTGGCAGGCAACCGGCCGTCTGGAGGAAACACGGGCTCGAGCCTTGTGCAAGCAGATGGCGGACCTGTCCCTCCTTTCCCTCGACACCGGTGTGGGCGATGGGACGGTGCAGGTACACGACGTCGTCCGGGACTACCAGCGCGCCGAACTCGTCGGCGAGCTGGCCGCGGTGAACCGCACGTTCGTGGACTCCCTGGCCGTGGACCTGCCTCCAGTCGTCTCCGCTTCGGACACTACGACCCCCGTGGCCAGAGCCTGGTGGCTGACCGAAAGTCGTTACCTACAAGATCACCTCATCGGCCACCTCGCGGACGCCGGCCAGACAGACGTTGCCCAAGCACTCGCGGGTGACCTGCGCTGGATCAGGGCGCACCTGGAGAGGCTGGGACCCAACGCCGCCATCCGCGACCTCGATCGCGTTCCAACCCCTGCCGCGCGCACCATGGCACGGGATCTGGCCCGTGCCGCGCACCTGCTCACACCGACGGATCCACCCGAGGCGCTCGACGCTGTGCTCCGCAGCCGACTCGGGCCCCTTCCCCATTGGGACACCCACCACATCCCGCTGACAGCCGCACCTGCCACGTTGGTCAATAGATGGGCCCCACCGGACCTGCCGGACCCGTCGCTGATGCGCAGCCACACCGACACAAGCCACGGGGCGGCGGATGTGGCCGTCAACGCGCAGGGCACGTGGTTCGCCACCGCCGGCCTGGACGGCACCATTCGCATCCGCAGTGTCAGCACCGACACGGGGATCAGGACCTTGGGAGGAGAGCAGAACGGCCCCTTGGGCATGCTGACGATCGGCCCGGCGGACGCATGGCTGGCCGCTGCCGGTGCGGACGGACGCGTACGTGTGTGGGATACGGCGTCCGGAGCTCACGTGCACACGCTCACCGGCAACACCAGCTGGGTGACCGCACTGGTCGCCGATCCGAGCGCTCAATGGCTCGCCACTGTCAACCGCGACGGCAGCGCGCAGCTGTGGAGCACCACCTCCTGGAGACGGCTTCGTCTTCTCGCCTTACCGAGCGGTGCGCAGGAAACATGGTCCTCGAACGCCGTGCTCGCGGCTGGTACGAGCCCTGATGGCGCTCTGCTGATCACCGTCGACTCCGTCGGCACAGCGCGGATCTGGAACACTGACGTCGGCACCCTGCTGACCACCGTGACCTGCGGTACGGGCCCGGTGCACGCCGCCGCAGTCAGTCCGGACGGCCGGTGGATTGCCATCGCCAGGAGCAACGGCACGGTGGGTCTGCACACCGCTGATACCGGCTCCGAGATCCGGACACTGAGTGTCCATCACCGCAGAGTGGTCGCCCTCTCTGTCAGCCCCGACGGCGCATGGCTGGCCACCAGCAGCACGGACGGCCAGGTACGGCTCTGGGACGCCACGACAGGGGCCGAACTCAATGACCTCTCCGGAATAGGCCACGTGCGGAGCATCGTTTTCAGTCCCGACCGCACTTGGCTGGCCGCCCTCAGATCGGACGGAGCGGTGCGCATCTGCGACACATCCACAGGCGCAGGGCCGACCAGTGGAACCCGCCCGGTCGTCGTCGTACGTTCCCTCGCGATCAGCCCGGACGGCACCTGGATCGCAACGACCGGCGACGACGGGCTGGCCCGTACATGGGATCCCGGGACGGGGAGAGAGACGGGAACACTGGCCGGCCACCGTGGCCACCTCGACGCGGTTGCCGTCAGCCCGGACGGCACCATGACGGCGACGAGCGCAAGAGACGGATGGGTACGGCTGTTCAACCGCATCACCGAGCAGGAGTCCGTCTCCAGCCAGGGTGGCAGAGCCAAAGCGCTGGCTATAAATCCGGACAACATGACAGTCATCACTGTCAACCAGAACGGCACAGTAGACAAACTGAAATTTTCACCAGCAGATGAAGTCCGCAGCGGCGTTAGTCAGGGCGATGCCGTTGCCATCAGTTCCGACGGAACGTGGTGCGCGCTCGCCAGCTCGAGCCGAATTTACATCTACGTAGGTGACGGATGGTCGTGGGAAGACTATCAATGCCTTGGCGCGGACAGGGAATGGAACGAATGGAACACCGGTGTGGCGATCAGCCCTGATGACACGTGGCTGGCTGCCCCTCAGAGCCGGGGGACGATCGAGATCTGGGACACACGCAGCCGCCAAGTGCTGCGTAGGCTCAGCGGCCACTCCGGTCGGGTGAACGCAGTGGCCATCAGCCCGGACGGCACCATGATTGCGTCGGCCGGCGCCGATATGACCATTCGGATCTGGGACCCAGGCCAAGAGACCGCACTGACCCTCATGCGTACCCGCAGTCCACTTCATGTCCTTGCGTTCGGACCGGACAGTCGCTCCCTGTACGTCGGTGGCGACCAGGGCCTGTTCGGGTACTCCCTGGAATCAGCCATCACAAGACGGCACTGATAGGGATCGAGTCGCAAGCCAACGGAGCCAAGCCATAGCGGCCGTGAACCTGAGGCGAATGGCAGCACCGGCCCCCAGCTCGAAGTGGCGTGGGTGCGTGGAAGGACCTCAGCGGTCAATCGATCAACCCCAAACCACGGGGACAATTCGATTCCTTGACCTTGAAGTACCTGGTACCAGGTCATGGCGATCTCGCGATCGTTCGTCGCGGGCCCTGCTTGGATGGGCGGACCGATGTGTTCCAGGGCAATCGCGCCCTCCCTCCAGATGACCGACTCTCCGTCCAGAGCCGTCCCCGGTCGTAGCTCCTGCTGGCCGGCCAAGGCCAGGTCCATCCAGACCGAAGCCACGACCCGGCCCGACCGCGCGTACAGGACGACGGAGTCGGTGGTGCGGCGGACGACCGCTCCAGGAGCCGCAGGTAGTAGTCGCTCTCCGGGGTGGCCGTCTGGAGTCTGCGGACGATCTCGACGAGCTCGTCCCGGGTGATGTCCGCAACCATGGGGCGGGCTGGCCGGGCCGCCTCCCTCACGAACTCCTCCATGCTCCTACAGCTCAATGCTAGGGCCGTCCTCGTGCGGCGGCCCGAGCGGCTGCTCTGGGGCGGTTCGCTGTTCTCCGTGGCGATATGCCGGGCCCTCCGCCGTCTTGAGAGAAGTCGCTGAGCCTGACGTGGCTGAACCAGTCCTGCCTGGAGTTGGGCGGCTCCGCGGCTCGTGCACGGCGCCCGGGGCCGGTCGTCGACCGGTTCCTGTGATCCGGCTTGCCTCGCCGGCTGGCAGCCTGGGTGCCGCACCCTCTTACCTCTCTGCTCAACGACTGACGCCATTGGATGCTATGCCGCAATTGCCGGATTCGCTTAAAGTGCCTGCTAACCCTCCACATCCCGCCTAGAATCCCAGGTCACGAAGCCTGCTCCCCGCGCACGCGGGGATGACCCCCTCGAAGGTGAGCGCGTGAAGACCCTGGCCGCCTGCTCCCCGCGCACGCGGGGATGACCCCGGGTACGCCTGCATCAACCCCGCCCAAGACGGCTGCTCCCCGCGCACGCGGGGATGACCCCGCGCCCTTGGACCGCCGGGCTGCGACGGTGCGCTGCTCCCCGCGCACGCGGGGATGACCCCCGCACCCCGGTACACGTGCCACTCAGCCGCTACTGCTCCCCGCGCACGCGGGGATGACCCCATCATGGCCACGACTGAAGAGCGCCTGCGGGACTGCTCCCCGCGCACGCGGGGATGACCCCCGACGTCGCCCGCTCGGGGTACGCCGCTTCGAGCTGCTCCCCGCGCACGCGGGGATGACCCCTTCGCGTCTTCCTCGAACAGGCCGGTGTCCTCCTGCTCCCCGCGCACGCGGGGATGACCCCACCCACCGGAAGGCCCGACGATGACCGACCGCCTGCTCCCCGCGTACGCGGGGATGACCCTGTCCAGCAAACGCAAACGGCTTATCCCAACTGTCTGCTCCCCGCGCGCGTGGGGATGACTCCAAGGCCCAGTCGGCGGCCATCAAGTGCCTGCTCTGCTCCCGCGTGCGCGGGGATGGCCCAGGGAAAGCCAACGGTCGGTCACCCGCCACGACGTCGGCGAGACCGGCAAACGCCCTGAGCCCCCAAGGCCATCGGCAGGCCTGACAGATCCTGGTGGACGACGAACAAAGTCAGCCGGTGCGGCCCGCGGCGGAGAGGACGGGGTCGGTCGGTTCGAGGGCCAGGTAACTCTCGGCCGTGGCGGCTTCGAGGAGCAGGGGCTTGTCCGGGTTGTCCACGCGTACGGGAAGGGGCGAGCCCGTGAGCCAGCTGCCCTCCGGGTGTTCCTCGGCCTGCCGGAAGGCCGTGCTCACCGCCTCACGAACGCGCGTCCGGTACCGCTGCTCCTGCTCGTAGTGGGCTTGGCGAGCCCGGCGCGCGTACTGCTCGCGGACCTCGTCGTCGTCCTGGTTCTGATCGACGAGGGGGCCGTTCAGGCGGGGGCCGTCCGTGAGGTCCACGGTGTCGGGCATGTCGGTCTGCTGGAGGTGGAGGGCCGCACAGGCCGCGTAGAGGCGGCGGGAGAGGCCGAGGTGGATGCCGGTGCCGGGGATGCGGGCGGCGATGAACGCGGTGGCGTCCTCTTGCGACGCAAGGCTCCCCTCGGTGTCCACCTGCTGTGCGCGCAGTCGGCGGCGCAGGCCGGTGGTGGGTTCGTCGTGTTCCAGCAGTGTCAGGGAACCGGTGCGGTGACGCCCGCGCTGCGTACGGTCGCGGCGCATCGGGACGATGCGCCGCTGCTCCATGGTTCCGAAGGCCAGGGCCTGGTAGGTCAGGAGCTGCTGCCGGGTGACGGTCATCAGGGCCTCGAGGTCATCGGTGACGTGATCCTCCGCGTCGCCTTGCGGACTGCCGGCCGGGGAGGCGCCGGTCTGCGGCCCGCCGTGGGGGTGATCCGTATGCAGGGCCAGGAACAGGTGGTCCTGCTCCCACTTGCCGGGCTTGTTGCCGGGCAGCGACGTGCCGCAGAGGACCTGCCGGTGTGCCATGCCGTGCATGAGGGCGCTGCCGCCGTCCAGCTGGATCTTCCCGTTCTTCAGCACGCCGGCGCCGAGCACACGGGCTGCCTTCGCCTCGATCAGCCAGGGCAGGCCGGCGGCGTGGTGGTTGCCCCACAGGTCGGGCAGCTTGGCAGCCGGGTCGGTGAAGCCGGGCAGCCCTCTGGGGCCCCGGGCTTCGAGGTGCCAGGTGCTGCCCAGGCCGGCCATCCCGGCGCAGAGCCAGTGGGCCATCGTCATGCCCAAGTGGTAGCCGAAGGCGGAGTGGGCGCTGCGCTCACTGCCGTGCTGGTAGAGGGCGTTGACGAAGAGCCTGCGGCCGGCCGCGGGCGCGGGCGCAGGCACGTCCTTGAGCTGGAGGTAGGACTGGAGGGGCGCGGTGCGGGAGATGAGCTCGTTGACGGCGAGCCAGGGCGTGCGGCGCAGCCACGGGGTCAGGTCGCGCCCGACGCCCTTGGCGGCGAGGAGGACCTGCCGCCAGGTCGTGGTCGCCAGGTAGGTCCCGTACGAAGGCATGTCGGCCACCCCCGGCCACGGCTGGGTGGCCCCCCTCCACAGAGGTTCGGTGGGTCGCCGCAGAGAGCTGAAGTCGCGTACGACGACGGGTATGTCCAGGGCGTCGGTCGGGCTGAAAGCGAAGTCGGCCGCGTCGTGAGGGGGCTGCATGATCACACTGACAGCCTGTCATGGGGCACCGACATCAGTTGAAGCTTTGGCCGACCGGTCGGTGAGGAGAGCGAGCGGCTGCTCCCGAACATGGGTGAAGCCCCACACGCCACCTGCGAGCGCGGGAAGCGGAGATGCTTTCCCTTGACTGGCACAGGCAGGATCGCTGCATGTCGACCGATATCAGAGGAATGATGAATGCCGGCCCGGGGCCGTCTACGGGGCCCCGACGACGAAGACTCCGTGTGGGAGGTCGCCATCGGTCTCTTCCTCCTCAACAGGGGCAACGCCTACGACGGCCTGGCTTGCCTATGTGGAGTCCGAAACTCCTTCGGCTTCCGTCCACGCCTGCCAGGCCTTCGGGAGTTCGCCCTGCCTACCGGAGCTGTACCCGCCTGAGCCACCCGAAGCCCTCCCAGCCGCCCGGGCGCCGGCGCCGCACCGGCCCTGCCGGGTCTTGACCGCAGCCCTGCGGGGGCGTGACCGCGGCCCCGCCACGTCCCGCATATCCCCTTGGAGGATGGGGCGGGGGTGCTGGTAGCGTCCGTCTGCTGATCGCCAGTCGGCGACACAGCGTTTACAAGGGGGGGAACAATGGCAACTCGTCGTGCCCTGCTGGCTTGTGCCGCAGCGCTGGCCGCCGGGAGTCTCGTACTGGGCGGCACCACGGCCGCGCACGCGGACGGGGGAGTCACCGGCATCACGGTCCAGGAAGCTCGTAACGACTGGACCAACAACGGCAAGATCGTCCTGTCCTTGACCGCGCCGAGCGCCATCAAGAACGTCAAGGTCAGCCTGTACTCGATGGAAACCCAGCAGACCGTGGCCACGGTGGGGAACTTCGATCTGACCTCCGGCACCGCCGAGAACGGTACGTGGAAGAACCGCGGGCGCATCCAGTTGCCGAACCTGGGCAGCTACCGCATCGACGTGTCGGCCTCCGACGAGGGCGGCGACACGCTTTCCGCCGCCGGCGTGGGCTATTTCTATTACGCCGTGCAGACGAACATGAAGGACACGAAGGTCGACCGGACCACGGTCGACTACCAGCACCGCACCGTCACCATCAGCGGTCACCTGATGGGCCAGTGGCCGGGCTCCGGCGCCATCACCCCGATGGGCGGGCTGACCGTGGCGGTCAACTCGTACATGGAGTACGCGGAGGTGACGACCGCGGCGGACGGCAGCTTCTCCGCCACGATCCCGGTCACCGACCAGTACCAGAACAGCATCGAGGCGGCCTTCCAGTACGACCCGAACCACGTCTTCTACAACTCCTCCTCCTCGAAGACCTTCCCGATCACGGTGAAGAAGACCGCCACCAAGATCGTCGAGACCCCGAGCGAGCGGAAGGTGCCCTTCAAGGGCACGGTGAACTCGACCAGCGCCACCCTGCTCTGGAACTCGCCCACCGGCTGGCAGCCGCTGGCCGGCAAGACGATGGGCTCCAACTCCTTCGGCGACTTCGTCCAGCGCACCACGGACGCCGGCGGCAACGCGCTCTTCCCGGCGACCCAGCCGCTCTGGAGCAACTCCTCGATCGCGGTCGGCTGGGACAGCGACGACCTGTTCCTGGCCGACGCCCAGGCGAGCGTCGACATCATGGTCGTGCAGCCCGCCGCGTTCCGGTCCCTCACCGCGACCCGCTCCGATGCCGCAACCGTGGAGGTCGGCGGCAGCATGGGGTTCGATGGCAACTCGACGCCGGGCACGATCTCGGTGAACATCCAGTACTCCGCCACCGGCAAGGGCGGCTGGACCACCGTTGCCACGGTGCCGGACGCCAGGTGGAACGGTGAGGGCTTCGCCTTCTCCACCACCGCCCCGCAGGCAGGCGCGGGTTACTGGCGTGCGACCTACACCGGCGCGCCGCAGTTCGAGAACGCCGTGAGCCAGGTCGTCTACGTCGCCGCTCCCTGACAGGCCCGCGGCCCGGCGAGTTGTTCCTGGGGCGCTGCGGGGGCAGGGTGCGTGACCGGCCCCCGCATGCCAGGGGCATCCCCGCGTGCGCGGAGAGCAGAGCAGCGACCGCATGGTCAACAGTGACTGCTCGGGGTCATCCCCGCGTGCGCGGCGAGCAGCGCCGGACCGAGGATGGGCCGTGGGTTCGGGGCTGGCTCGCTGGGGCGCGGCGAAGGCGGACCCGAAGTGCCCTGAGCCCTGCGGCTGGCAGCGCCGCGATCCGGCCGCCAGCCCGACGCCAGGTCGGAGCGGCCCCCCGAGCCGAAGTAGGTGGGCCGGCGCCGGGTCGCAGAAACTGAGCATCGAAGTTGTCCACCGGTGCCAGGTAGCGTGCACGGTCACACCGGGTGCGGCTGAGCGCCCCACTTGGCGGCTGCGCGCTACCTGGCGGCTGCGCGCTACTTGGCGGGGATGGGCAGCTGAGAGGGCAGACGAGTTGTCGTGAGGCCAGCGCCGCTACAGAGCGCGTCGCGGGAGCCGGGCCCTCGGCCGCAGGCCGCTCGCCCGGCCAGACGTCGATTTCGAGCCCGGGGATGTGCGCGCTGGACCCTTTGTGCTCGTCGTCGATCACGCACTCGACTCTGGGTCTGATCCTTGAAGTGGTTACCCAGGGCGCTGTGCGCGGACGCGGCGTGCGCCGCATGCAGGAAGCACTTGACTCGCCCTGCTGGGTCAGGCCCGCTGTCAGTGAGTGTTGGCAAGATCATCGCCATGAATCGCACACGTACCACCCCGCCACGGCCGGTCGACATCGCCGTGGTCTTCCCCGCGCTGGTCCCGCTGGCCCGCCCATCGGTCCGGCTGCACCCACGTCCTGGCTCTCCCACGGTGCACGACAGCTCGATCGGCGGGCCCCTGCTGTGGCCCGCACAAGAACCCTGGCGGTACTGCAGGATCGAGCATGAAGGCCTCCACCCCCTGGTGCCCGTGGCCCAGCTGTACGCGCGGGACATACCCCTGCTGCGGCCGCCCGGGCGGACCGACCTGCTGCAGGTCCTGTGGTGCCCTTCGGAGCACGCGCCGGACTCAAGCATTCCGATCGCATTGTCCTGGCGGACCGCCGCGGACGTCACCGACGTGCTGGCCGCACCGCCGGAGCCGTTCGACGCGGACGAGGACTCCTACGTGCCTGAGCCGTGCGTGCTCGCGCCGGAGCAGGTCACCGAGTACCCCGATTCCCTTGAGCTCCCCGCGGAATTGAAGCAGCAGATCACGGACCCCGCGCCCTGGCGGGCGGCGGGCATCGTGGTTGACGACGGCTACCCGCAGGGGCTCTATGACAAGGCGCTGTCCCACGCCCCGGGCTGGAAGATCGGCGGCTGGGCCCCCTGGGGACTCACCGACCCCATGCCGCGGTTCTGTGTGGCCTGCGGTACCGCGATGACGCCGCTGCTGACCATCGCCTCGTCCGAATGGCACCGCAGCAGTACGAGTTGGATCCCGTACGAGGACCGGGTCCCCGGCGCATCCGACGGCAGTCGGTCCAATCCGCCCGAGATCACGGTGCTGGACGCCAATCACCTCCAGCTGTACGCCTGCCCGGCGAGCGGAGGCCACCCGCACACCGTCCTGGTCCAGTGAGGGGCTGCCGCTTATTCCCCACTCGCCGCCTGATCACCCGTGCCGGTCCGCTCTCAGCGTCGGCAGACCCAGCAGGACAGACCTGCCCGATGCCGCCGCATCGATCCGGCCGATCTTGGATTCGGCGCCGGCGACTACGTCGGTAGGGAACCGCCCCGCAGTCGCGCCGCCGTCCTCGGGCAGGCGACCTTCTCCTCACCCCTTGCTGGTCGGGCCCGGTGCGCCGTGTCGGTCGGTGGGGACGGGGGTGTGTGGCGGGTGGTGAGGGAGGAGGGCGGCGGCGGTGAGGCCGATGAGCCCGACGGCCGCCAGGGCGAACATCGCCGCGGCGTAGGCGTGGCTGGTGAGGCCGGCGACGAGGATGGTGCCTGCGATCGCGGTGCCGAGGGAGGATCCGAGGTTGGAGATGCTGCGGGACAGGCCGGAGATCTCTCCCTGCTGGTCCTCGGTGAAGCTCGACTGGACGATGTTGACCGAGGGGGTGAGCATCACGCCGAGTCCGAGGCCGATGAGGAGCAGTCCGGGTGCGAAGGCCCAGGGGCTGGGGGAGCCGCCGACCACGACGATCAGGACGACGATGCCGGCGATCGTGGTGGTGAATCCCGTGAGGATGAGGGTGCGCTGGGCTCGGCGCTTGGCGAACCGTTCGGCCGAGAGGGAGGACACGAGGATTCCGAGGGTGTCTCACTGTTGCCGAGACGCCTATGCCCGATGTGCTCTGGCCTGGTCATGGTCGGTTAGCACGCCAGTTGGCGGCTTCGCTGGGGTTCATCAAAAGAGGCCCCCGACTGGTGCGGGGAAGGACAAAGAGGTCCCGGTCCCCGCGTAGGCGGGTCGGTCGAGCCTGAACCGGCGACGGAAGACATCCGGCCGCATCCAGATCGTAGTTACCTGTAACAGACAGCTCCCCACCCACTCGCCTTAGCGGCCCGGACCCCGCCCCGCGCCGTACCCGTGGGCACCGGACCTTGGTACACCGCGGGCAGGGGATGGGTGGTTCTGGTCTGTTACAAGTAACTTATCTATGCGAAGATCTTTGCAGGGTGATGGCTGTCCGGCTCAGCCGTCGGGGAGGGAACCGTGGCCAGCAAGAAGAAGCCCAGGCTGAATCCCACTGGGAAGGCATTGCGGGCGGAGACAGACGAGTTCCTGCGCATCCTCAGCCTCCTGGACCCTGACTGGGTCCATATCGGCCCCGGCGTCATCCTGGGCGGAGCCCGCAACAGCCCCTTCTCTGCAACCGCATCCCTCGCACTGGGCCTCCACCCCAAGGTCACCTTCACCTTCAGCAGCCAGGGCAACGGCGAAGCCCTACGTGCCATCGAAACAGCCCTTCGCGAAAATCCCTGGAGCGGCACCGGCCTTCAGATATCCGGCCGCCAGATCGAAGTCACCAGTGACAGGCCCATCAAGTGGGTAGTCCACGGACACTCTCCCGCAGAGCGCCAGGCCTCATGCACCCAGGCAGCCGAATGGGTCCGGCACGTCCACACGACCCTCGCGCCCGTACTCGGCCCCGCCCTCGCCAACCCCACGGCCCGCCGAGCCAAAACGGCAGGACCCGGCGCACCCCGGCCCGCAACCCGTACCTCGACGCAACCGCCGGACCACGGAACAACACTTGAGGCCACCGAGTCACCGGCAGCCGAAGGTCCAGAAACGTGCGCAGTATGCGGCAACACCCTGCCCGCAGGCCGAACCCGCCACCAGCAGTGCGAACGGAGCTCCCACCCCCGCTCCGCCCCCGAAGGGCCCCCAGCCCCCTCCGAAGCAATAACACCAGCAGCAACACCCGCCCGGGCGCGCGAGCGGTACCGCACCCTGATCGCCCGCATCGAACGCGTAGAGAGCTCCACCGCCGGCCGCCGGACCGAACGCACCGTTCAGCTCCCGCACCGACTGCGCTCAGCCAGGGAAGCGGTCATGCTCCGCTGCGAGGGCCACTGCGAGAACCCCGACTGCTCGGGCCAGCCGACCGACGTCACCGTCCACGGCCACGCAATCCTGGAAGTCGACCACGTCCAGCCCATCTCGGAAGCAGGCCGTGACCACCCCTCCCAGATGATCGCCCTCTGCCCCAACTGCCACGCCATGAAAACCCGAGGCTCCCGGCGGGCCGACCTCCAGCAGAAACTCCTCGCCGTGGCTCACCGCGCCAACCAGCGATGGGAAGCCACCAGCTGACCGCACGCCACAGACGTGGACGCTCACCCCCGTCGATGCCTGTGGCGAAGAGGAACGCGCTCACGGCCGTGAGCCCACCGACACCCCACTCGTGCCCTTCGACGTGCCCGAACGGGGTCGGTCCCTGCCTTCAGCGCGCACCGCCTGGTCGTCGGCTGCCAGCCCCGCAAGGGAAACGAGAAGGCCGACCGCCACGCGTAGACGACCACCGGGGACCGTCGGGCCCACCTCGCCCTGCAGCACGGACCCGCCTCCCGCCCCCGCAGGAGGAGGCGCGGGAGGAGGCGCGGGGTAGACCTCGAGGGCCTGACGGACAGCTGAACCCGAGCAGCAGGGGCCCGCCCTGATACAGGTAACTTGGCCGCATGGCGGATCGCGATGTCACCGAGCTCGTCGAGGAGTGGCTGGCCGGCCCGAACTCCGAGGCGAACGGCCACTTCAGCTACCAGGCCCTGGAGCACTACCGGCCTGCCGTTCTGCACTGGCTCACCGTCGGCTGCGGCAGCGAGGGCAGCCCGGACCCCGACCTGTACCTTCAGCCCACCCCCATGGCCCTCCAGAACTG
The DNA here is from genome assembly GCF_000725805.1 of Streptomyces xanthophaeus. Lineage (GTDB taxonomy): Bacteria > Actinomycetota > Actinomycetes > Streptomycetales > Streptomycetaceae > Streptomyces > Streptomyces xanthophaeus. The sequence goes on from NZ_JOFT01000022.1 coordinate 61,401, forward strand.
GGCCATCGGCTACGCGGCCGCCGCCCGCTCCCGAGACGCCGCCTGCGGAGCCGTCCGCTCCTTCTACCGCTGGGCCGAGGCCCCCGGGGCCGCCGGCGGCCCCGGCCTCGTGCAGCCCGGCACCGCCAGGTCGCTCCAGTTCCAGCGCGGCGGCAACTTCGCCGCCGGCCTGCCCGGCCGGGAACTTCTCACCCCCGACCAGTGCCGCTGGCTCGCCCAGGCCGCCGACCGCTACCCCGGCACCCGCCGCGAAGGCCCCCACCGCGCCCGCGCCCTCGTCTACCTCTGCCTCAACCACTACCTGTGGGGCCGGCACAGCGACGCCGACGTCCTGCGCCCCGGCCAGATCGCCGCCATGCGCCTGAACGGCCGCCACCAGGAACAGCACCGCACCACCTGGGACGTCCCCCAGAAGAACGCCGCCTCCGACGCCACCCGCCTCCAGCCCGTCCACCACGACGCCGTACGCGCCATCGACGAGTACCTCCCCCTGCGCGCCGCTGCCCGCGCCGACACCGGTCACCTCTTCACCACCGTTAACGGCCGCCCCCTCGAACCCCAGAGCCTCATCCGCATCCTGCGCGCCGTGGCCGCCACCCACCCCGACCTCGAAGAACTCGCCCCGAAACTGTCCGCCGACGCAGTCACCCACTCGCCGGCGGACACGACAGCTCAGCCCAGCAGCCAAGACCGCCACCCCGGCTGACGGTCACCGCAGCCGCACAGCTAGGAGACCCGTCGTGAGCGACACCGCGCAGACCCAGAAGCAGGCCCTCGTCTGCAAGGTCCAGATCCTCGGAGGCTTGTGGGACACCGTCCGCGGCATGACCGTCCTGCGCGACGCCGGGTACGAACCGGGGGAGAAGCACGTCCGCCGCGTCTACCGTGGCCTCGCCCGTACCGGCGTCCTGGTCAAGGTCCAGGACCGGCCCGTCCAGTACCGCGTGAACGAGCCGGGTCAACAGGCCGAGTAGCCCGACGCACCCGCTGGGGTCGCGTGGCGACGGCGGGCGGCCTGGTCCTACCTGGCCACGCGCGTGATGCAGGGGACACCAGGACACGCCTACTACCCTGGGCTCGCCGCAGTAGGCTCGGTACCAGGCAGACGTGAGTCAGCCAACCTGGTACCGGGCACGGTCTTACGCCCCCTGACGCCTCCTCTTGTCGAAGACGTACGGGGCCAGGGCGCAAATAGCGGAGGCCCACGCTCCGGGTAGAAGCGCTGTGGCCACGACGACTACCAAGGTCAGGACCCACAGGTCAGTGCTCCACAGTGGGCCGAACCGCTCCAACAGCCAGAACCAACCAAGCACCAAGGCGACGACGCCCAGTCCATACCAAGCGCGCATCTTTCGGGCAGCACGCCTCACGGCGTCAGCTAGTGAGTTCAATTCAAAAACTTTCTGTTAGTTGTTGTGTCTCACTGGCCGACTTGGTACTGTGGAAATAGATAAGAGATCCTGTACCATGCCGCGTGAGACGTGTGATATACCGTCAAGTATATCACGGGTGCACACGCTTCGGAAGCTCTCGGAGCCGGGGCCCAAACCCCTGCGGACCGGGGGCTTCTTCATGGGTGCGGGCCGGCGAGGCGGGCGACACCGCCAACCCCTTCACCATGCGACCGCCCGACTTGACGACTGGTCAGCCCCACCGCACGGCCGGGCCACTGTTCAACCACGGCACCCGAGGCGCCCACAGGGGTCATGACGGACCCTCACGGCCCCGCCCCGGCCGATGCCAACAACGGAGAACGCCACCCCTGCCCGCGGTGCCCGGCCGAACCCGGATCACCCTGCCGCTCGCGCGCCGCCGCCGGCCCCCGTCGCCCTGGACACTCCGGGCGCCGACATCTGCATCGGGTACGCCCGCTGCTCCGCCCTCGGCCAGGAACTCGACTCCCAGCTCGACGCCCTCGCCGCGCACGGCATCGAGCGCGAGAAGTACACCGCCACCTGTCCCGCCCGGGCCTCCACGGAGCGTGGCCGCGGTTGGCGGAGCTCCGTGGAGGCCTGGACGGCGGGTGATGGAGGCGCCCTCGACCTCAGGGCCGTCCTCCTAGGCTCAGACGACCGCCCCCGTTCCCCTCTCCTTCTTCCTCCGTGCCTCCAAGGGGCTGTACTCGTCAGGGACTGCCTTCGCGGCGCGGTGGCCCCGTTCCGCTGGCGGTGGCGGGTTGCGGTGTTCCAGGGCGATCGCGATCGGGACCGCGGTGAAGACGGTCGACGCGATGCCGACCAGGACGCCCGCGATCAGCGCCACGGAGAAGTCCGCCAGCGAGTCGCCGCCCAGTACGGCCAGTGCGGTCAGGATGAACAGGGCTCCCATGCCCGTGTTCACCGTGCGCGGGAGCGTCTGGACCACCGCGTGGTTGGCCGTCTTCTCCAGGTCGCCTCGCGGGTCTCGGCGGCGCGCTTCGCGGACGCGGTCGAAGACGACCACCGTGTCGTTCACGGAGTAGCCGATCACCGTGAGCAGCGCCGCCAGGAAGACGCTGTCCACCGGCCTGCCCAGCCAGGCGAAGAGGCCCACCACGAGGAGGACGTCGTGGACCATTGCAGAGACAGCCGCTACCGCCAGGGTCCAGCGGAACCGCACGCTGAGGTAGATCAGCTGGGCGGCCACCGCGATGCCCAGCGCCAGGAGCGCCTTCTCGCGCAGTTCGCTGCCGAGGCTCGGGCCGATCTGTTCGTCACGCTCCACCGTGACGGTTCCGCCGGGCTCCTCCAGGGCCGCCTTGACCCGCTGCTGTTCGTCGTCGGTGAGCTTCTCCGTGCGTACGGTGATGTCGCCGTCACCGGACTCCTGCACCACCGCCCGCGGGAACCCTGCGTCGGACACGGCGTTCCGGGCCGTGTCCGCGTCGACGGACCTGCTGGTGCTGTACTCGACGAGGCGGCCGCCGGTGAACTCCACGCCGAAGTCCAGGCCGCGGACGAGGATTCCTGCGACGGCCACCGTCACCAGGAGTGCGCTCGCGCCGAGCCAGCGGCGACGGTGACGGACCAGGTTCGGGTTGCGGCGGGACAGCCAGGTGCGGACCCGGCCCGTCGAGGCGATGCCCGTCAGACCGGGGCGCTTGCGTACGAAGCTGCGGGCGACGGCGAAGTCCGCGAGCGCGCGGGTGATCACGAGCGCCGTGAGCATCGATGCCAGGACGCCGATGCACAGGGTGACCCCGAAGCCCTTGACCGGGCCCGTGGCGAAGTAGAACAGCAGTCCCGCGGCGAGCAGCGTCGTCACGTTCGAGTCGATCACCGCGCTCCATGCCTTCGCGAAGCCGGTCTGCACCGGCTTCGCCAAGTCCTGGGAACGGACGCCCAGGTACTCCTCCCTGGCCCGTTCGAAGACCAGGACGTTCGCATCCACCGCCATGCCGATCGCCAGGGCGAACCCTGCGAGCCCCGGCAGCGTGAGCGTCGCGCCGAGCGCCACCAGAGCGGCGTAGGAGATGAGGCCGTACAGGGCGAGGGCCACGGCGGCGAGCGCGCCGAGGAGCCGGTAGACGAGGGTGATGAACAGTGCGGTCAGGGCGATGCCGATGAGCGCGGCCTTGGTGCTCGCCTCGATCGCGTCGGCGCCGAGCGTCGGGCCGACCGTGCGCTGTTCCAGGACGTCGAGGGGCACCGGCAGCGCGCCGCCCTTCACGAGCGCTGCCAGGTCGCGCGCCTCGGCCCGGTCGAAGTTGCCGCTGATCTGCGTGGAGCCGCCGGTGATGCCGGTCCCGCACACCACGCTCGCGTTGACGCCGGGCGCCGAAATGATCTTGTTGTCGAGGGTGATGACGACGCGGCGTTCCGCAGCGCCCTGAGGCGCGCAGGCCGCGTCCGAGGTGATCTTCGCCCAGGTGTCGGCCGCGCTCTGGTGGAAGTCGAGGGAGATCATCCAGCCACCCAGCGACCGCTGGTCGAGGACCGCCTCGGCGTCCTTGATCCCCTCGCCGGTGAGGGCGGTGGGGCCCAGCTTCAGGTGGATGCCCGGCTGGTCCGGGTCGGGCAGGGTGCGCGATCCGTCGGCCGCGGGCTCCGCGGAGCCCTGGTCGGCCGTCGTCCCCGTCACCGGGTGGACCGTGAGCTGTGCGGTGCGGCCGATGACCTCGGCGGCCTTGCGCGGGTCCTGCACTCCGGGCAGTTCGACGATGATCCGTTTCTCGCCGGAGCGGGCGATGCCGGGTTCGGAGACACCGAGGGCGTCGACGCGCTGCCTGAGGACCTCCAGAGCGCGGTCGGTGGATGCGGCGTCGGCCTTGACGGTGGGTGAGTCCCGGGTCTCCAGGACGATCTGGGTGCCACCGCGCAGATCGAGGCCGAGGCGGGGGGACTGGGTGAGGGCGATGTAGAGGGACAGCGCGACGGCCGCCAGCGCGACGATCGCTCTCCACAAGGGTGGGCGGGACAAGGGTGCGCGAGACATGCGTACTCCACGATGAGGGCAGGACGGAGGGACGCGTGACCGGCCCCGCGCGGTGTGCGCCGGGGGTCAGGCGTCGATGACGGTCTGCGTGCTCATCGGTGGGGCGGGCCACGCGGGGCGGCGGACCCGGCCGGCCTGCGCGGCGGCGCGAGTGCGGTGGCGGGGCCCGTATCGGGCCCGCCCAGGGCGCGGTGCGGGGCCGTGTCGACTGCTGTACGCGCGGGGCCCGCAGGCTGCGGGCCCGGGATGTGGGCGTCAGGCCGGTGCGCGACCGCGACATGCCGCGCCGGGACGTCGTCCGGTCCTGCCCCTTCTCCGGCGTGCCCCGCCACCGTGTGATGGGCGAGCGGCCTGTCGGCGGGCACGGGCATGCCCTGCGCCCCGGCCACCGGGACGAACAGCGCGAGGACGGTGACGACGAGGGCCAGCGCGGACGCGGTCAGGCGGGCGGAGCGGCTCTGCTGCGGCACGCGTCCCCCCATCCCTGCCGTGCTCGTCGGGTCCGCACGGCGTGGCCCCGCCCTGCTCAACGTATGGGGCACCCCGGTCCGTTCCACGTTCCTCGGCAGTTCTTCGCATTCGCCAACTGGCGCCGGTCCTCTGGGACGCTCTCAGACCCACCAGGCCGAGCAGGGGATCACCCAGGTCCCGCATTGGCCACGGTGTTGTCGTACGTCCGGCAGTCGGCTTCGGTCACGGTCCCGGGCCTGCCCCGCTGCTGCTCGATGGAAGCGTTGGAAAGCCGCTGCCCGTGAATACTTCCGTCTCACGCCACAGCCTCACTACGCTCGGCGCATGTTGAAGAAGCTACTCAAAAGGCTCGCCATACCCCCGATTGAGGTTGCCGCTGGCGACGCGTGGAAGCGCGGAGACACCGTCTTCATCCGGAAGTTCCACCCACGCCCCACCAAGCACGACGCCGACCTGGCCAAGGCCATCCAAGATGTGACTGCCATCGGGTGGACATTGGTGAGCAGCCAGTTCGAGGGCGACGGCCTCCAGCGGCACGCAAACCTCGTGTTCACACGCCCCTAGGGGCGAGGCTATCGAAGTGGCTACTGACCGAGCTCGCGCCCGCTATGACCTACGCCCCGCCACCCTCGGTTGCGGTCGTACGCCCGGAACCCGCGGAGCAGGTACCGCTTCTGCGTGACTGTGCAGCCGTGGCCGAAACCGGCCAATCCAGTGGCGCGCAGGCGCCGGCGACCGCGGTGTGGGACAGGGCTTCAGCCGCGCCTTGCATGGTGCGGGTCCGACGGACGGTCAGGCGTAAAGGTAACGGTCCACCAGGCGCAGCAGAGCCTGGGTGTTGAGCAGCGCTGCGAAGGCGAACTCACTTCGGTAGGAATCGGCGGAGGCATTGTGCGACCCCAGGTGACGGTTGAGGGTGTGCTGACGGTCAACGCCGCTGAAAACGTTCTTCATCGCGTTGACCAGCAGGTACGGCCCCAGCATGCGCAGCTGGGCTGATCCCGAGTATGTGCCGTGAGCTCCAGCGATCATCTTGTGGCTGCCTGTGTTGAGACTGGGCGGAAACGCATCCTTGGGGAAGTAGCTGCGCAGCCAGGTGTGGCCGTGGGCACGCATGGTGGTGTCCAGGACGTTGGCCAGCAGCGCTTGCGCCGGTGCATCGTGGCCATCGCGGATACAGGCGGCGGCCTGGAGCGTGAGTTCCCGTAGCTCGAGCAGGTCGGGGTGGTCGACCTCCCTCAGGCTAGCCTCAACGTCCTCCACCACCTCCGGGCGGTGGGCCATCAGGCAGCGGTGCCGGTCCTCGGAGTGGCGCAGTGCCAGGAGCTCCGCGACGATCTCAGCGCGCGGAGCCCAGGCCAGGCAGGTGCCGTCCTTTGCGCTGATGCGCAGCACCCACATCCACAGCCCCGTGTCGACCTCGCGCAGATTGTCGGGCAGCCACTCCCACAGTCCGCGCAGCGTATTGAACCTGCTGAACAGGTCTTCGGTGAAGATGCGGCTGATCGTGCCGGCGATCTGGTGCAGTGAGGACTGGAACGAGTCCGCCTGCAGGACGAGGGAACGCAGCGACGATATGTACGACGGCACCCAATTGCGCTCGAACGACCGAACCGAGCTACTGAGGATGTTCAGTGCCGGCCCGGCCGTGGCCAGCGCCGAGTCCACCATCGATCGCTGCTGAACCGCCACCTTGACCAACCCGTCGAGCGCGATCTTCGCCCCTGCGGACGAGCTGGCGGAGTTCAGGAACGATCGCTGCTGAACCGCCATCCTCGCCAACCCATCCAGCGCGATCTTCGCCCCTGCGGACGAGCTGGCGGAGTTCAGGAACGATCGCTGCTGAACCGCCATCCTCGCCAACCCATCCAGCGCGATGGCGGCGTTGTTTCGCGCCAGCTGCGATCGCAAGGGCCCCAGAGGGTCGTAATTCCGAAGGAACGGGTGGCTGCGCGGGTAGATGTACGGCCGTACAGCGCTCGGGGCCTCCGCTTCTGCGTCGTCCGGGTCTACGTCTTCGTCGCTGTCCTGCTGCTCCGGGTCTGCCATGGGCACCAGCATCCCCTGTCCCACCGACACCAGCTCCGCATTTTTCGGGCCGCCCGCCGATGGTGCTGCCTGAGCCTCGCGGCATGGACGCCTTGTTCTGCAGCGCCGCCCTCGGTGGGACGCGCGATGTCGGCCCTGACTTCGGTGCACTCATTCCGGTGATGCTGAGCGGAAGAGACCCATGATGTGTCGCGGCGAGTTCATCATCGGCCGGTGATCACCCAATTCTGCCGTTCCAGGCGTCCGCGCCCTTCAGGCCAGACTGTTTTTCTCATCGGATTGCTCATGCTGGCGATCAGCTGCGTTCAGTCTCCGCCCGAGCACTCGGCACGGCTCACCAAGGCAGCCGGCCTTGCACGGGTCTCGATCGTGTGCCCCAAAGACCTATGGGAGGAAACGAAGCCCGCCGAACGCTCCCAGAACAAGGTCAAAGCCAAGACGGCCGAGATCGCCGCCGGACCTCAAGCAGGCCGAGGACTGGTCCGCGTGACCATGACTGGCACCAACCTGGTCGCATACCTCAAGCAACTGGACTCCAACGCCCACCCGTCCAAAATGAACGGCGAGTATCCGAACACCGCTTCTTCCCGGCGTGTATACGACGCCCTCGCGCCCGCGATCGACAGGATCAAGGCTGCCAGTAGCCCAGACGATCCCGAGCCCGAGATCATCATCGATGACACGATCCCCGACAAGGCTTGATAGGAGCCCCGGCATACCACGCTGGCGGGGCCGGGACTGCGGCCACCCAGCAAGGGAGGTCGCCTCGCGAGCGACCGCTTCGCCGTCGTTCGGGTTGGACGCCTGATTGCGGGCTGCCTCAACGAGCTGTGCATGGGCGCCGAGCCTGCCACCTGGTACTGACATGGGGCCGGTCGCGAGAGCACCGAACAGGGCACCGGCCAAAGCCGCTCCGGCCGACCGCGTGGTCACGCACGCCGGTCAAGACCCAACCCTTCAAGACGGGGCGACGGCGAGCATGTCTGGGCCCCGGCGCGGGAGGGGTGCGCCAGGGCCCACGGAGCGGCGGAGTCAGGCAGTGACCTCTGCGGGAGCCGAGACCGGAGGGCGGATGCCGGTCAGTTCTTCGGCTCGGTCGAGGAGGTGGGGCGCCAGCTCGGGGTAGAAGCCGCGGGCGACGGCCTGGAGGAGTTCGGCGATCGCAGCCAGCTGTCCGATACGGCCGGCGGGGGTGTCGAGGATCTGGGCGAAGTCGGCCCGGATGCGCTCGGCTACGGCGGGGACGAGGAGGCTGTGGGCGTGCAGAAGGCCAGGGTCGTAGCCGACGGGGACACGGCCCCAGCGTTCCCAGTCCAGGAAGGTCAGAGGCTGGCCGGTGATGTTGCCCCAGTGCAGGTCACCATGACCGGTGACCCGCTCGATCTTCGCGGGAACGGGAATGCCGAGGAACTGGGGGAAGGCCCGCTCGATCCAGGAGTTCCGGACGGTCTCCTTGGCCCCTTCCACCTGGGCCAGGCGGTCGAGGGACCGCTTCAGCAATCCCCACCACTGCTCCGGAAGAGCGGGATCCCGGGCCAGGTCAGCGCGTGTGGGTGAGACCACTGGGTGCCGTACGCGGTCGAGGACTTCAGACTGAAACGACCACGCCCCGTCCACCCAGTCGTGGATGCCGTGCAGCGCTGGCCGCGGCACGTCGCGAGGCACGAGGAGGGACGCGCCCACGGGGCCTTGCCCTGGTGTGCGTCCTGCGTTCTTCAAGTGGCCGCGGCTGACCCGAAGCCAGTAGTCGCCCGCGCCGCGCCCCAGGGTGAATCCGGCGAAGCCCCACACCGGGGAGCCCGTACAGGTGAGGCCCAGAGCTGTGGCCGCCCGCTCGTGCGCGGCCTCCATGACGGCTCGGATGTCCTCATCAGGTGGCGAGTTCATCGGTCACTCTCCTGAGGTGCTCGGGGGCGAGAGGCGAAGCGAGTGCCTTCACGGCATCGTTCCAGTGATCCCGATTCGTGGTGGACGTCAGCACGAAGTCCAGGGCGGGGCATGATGCGGCGGCCAGGACTCCAGCGGCGCCGGCCGACAGCCCGGGGCGGATCAGGTCCACCAGTTCGGGTGTCATCGCATCCAGCAGCTCGCCGCCGTGCAGCGGGGCGGAGCCGAACGTGATCAGCCCGGCCTCCTTCGCCTGCACCAGCGGACCGGCGCCGTTCAGGGACTGCGTGAGAGGGGCGTCATCGATCAGGCCGACGGGCATCTGCACCGCAATCAGGTGATGATCGGCCGAGCCCGCGGCCTCCCGGGCCAGCGCCAGCAGCTCAGGCACGCTGAACGCCCCCTCCTGCAGGCCCGACCAGGTGGCCACCCCGTAGCCGGGGATCTGGCCGTCGTGCGCCCGTTCCTCAAGGACGGTGAACGCTTCGCGGAGCCGCCAGTGCATCACCGGCCGGTCCACTCCGCGACCGGCCCGTTCCGGGTTGTGCACGAACATCAGGTCCACGCGGCCGAGGAGGGCAAGCGACTCTTCGACCTGATGGGCGATGAACGAAGGGTCGAGGCAATGGCCTGCGGAGACATCGTTTTCCGTGAGCAGGCCCCGGCTGAGAGCGGCTCGCCCCTGGCTGCGGGTGAAGAAGCCCGTCTTGGTCGCGACGAGCGGAGGGCTGGGGGCTTCCCGCAGGACCCTGCCGAGGTCATGGAGGGCCCGGCCGTCGCCGTAATTCGGCGCGGTGTCGATCCACGGGGTTCCCGCCTGCACCGCCATGCGCGCCGCTTCCGCCACGTCGCGGACCCTGTAGGTGCCCAGGGCGAGGGCGGCCGTCACAGCGCCGTCCCCACGACGGAGACGGCCTGGCCCTGGATCAGGACCCAGACCAGGTCAGCCACGTCCTTGACCTCCAGGCCGGCAACTGCGGCAAGATCCCCCAGCGTCGTCGGCTGGCCGAGCAGCAGCGTGCGAAGGACGGGCCCGGCGGACTCCGTGAAGTCCCAGGCCGTTCCCGCCGCCGAGAGCGTGAGGGTGCCGTGCCCGGCGTTCACGGTCGTACGGGCTCGTGGGGCGGTGAGCCGTACGGCGATCTCCGGATCGGCGGGGAGCCCGTCCACGTAGGGCAGGGACGGGACTGCGTGCCCGAGGTCGGTCGTGTCCGCAGACTCCGCCCAGTGCTCGATCAGGCGGGGATCGGCCAGCAAGTCGAGCACTTCGTGGCGCACGGCGGCGAGGAAGTGCGACTGCTCCGGAAGCGCGGCGAAGCGGGGGATGTCCGTGCGCAGGGGCAGGGTGGCCCGGAGCTGGTCCACGACCCAGAGCAAGAGGTCGGCGCCGGTGTGCGGAACCATCCCGAAGGTCAGGTGGAGGGATTCCGTGCCTTGGTCCGCGGTGACCGCGTGCCACCAGCCGCGCGGCAGATAGAGGACGTCACCGGCCGCGAGCACGATGTCCGCCACCGGGTCGCCCTCCGGCTGCTCGGGAGATTCGACGTCGCGGAAGGTGGGGGCCTGGCGTGTGGCCCCGTACAGGCGCCACCGTTTGGCGCCGTGGAGCTGGACTACGACGACGTCGTGGTCGTCCCAGTGGAGGCCGAAGCCTTCTCGCTCCGTCCATGACGCGTACGCGTTCGCCTGCACGGAGGTGCCCAGGAACCGTTCCAGTCCCTCGGCTGCTTCCCGCACTGCGGGGTGGATCTTCTCGACCGCGTCCAGGACCAGCGAGGCGCCGTCCTTGAGTTGGGTGTGCAGCTCGGCCGGCTGAATGCGGGACCAGGTCACCGCGCGCCGGTTGGTCGTGGGGACGGCGTACCGGTGCAGGGGGACCGTCTCACCGTCGGCGGACAGCCGGAGCCGGGGCGGCTCCAGACGCTGTGTGGCGATGATCTGGTTCAGGTCGTCCCAGGTGAACAGGCCGCCGACGTCGGCGGCGCCTGTGAAGTGCGCGTAGGAGCGGTGGTACGTCTGGGCGAGGAACGTGTCCCCGCCCAGACGCCCCGCCCACGAGGCTGCATCAAGCATCGTGGGCGGCCCCGTCAGTCGTTGCCGTCGGAACGGCCGCTACTGACGTCGGACTCCTGCTCGGCGCGGGTGCGCGCGGCGACAATCTTCCGCTTCGCGACGAGCAGGCCACCCCCTTCGGGGGCTACGGAGCCGGTGTTGTCTTCCACCATCGGTTTCCCTCTCTCCTTGGGGAACTCCCACCGGTGCCCGGTGGGAAGACTGAGGTCGGCGCGTTACGACGTGGCGTAGATGCCGGCGGCGTACAGGCACACGGAGCCGATCACCATTGCGGCGTACAGCGGCCCGGCGTACCGCCCGAACCGGCGGAGCGACCACCGGCCTAATCCCGTCACCGGAACCGGCTCGGAGTGGCGGGCACGGTACGGAGGGTCCGGGCTGGGGGTGCCGACAAGCCGGCGCAGCGGGGGCACTCGCAGGGCGGGAAGCGTCCGGGGGAGGACAGGATGACCATCGGGTCGCCGTCCCGGACACGGGTCGTCCCTGACCACGAGCGTCCAGAGTCCCGGGACACGCGGAGGGTCATCCGGACACGGTTCTCGGGCTCGGCATCCGGTGTGGGGGAGGCCCCGCCGAATCCGTCACCCTGACCGCTGTCGGCCGTTGCCATGTCCGCACCCTTCCGTCGTCCGTGCCCATGTCGTTCGCGACAACACCCAGGAAACAGCGCCGAGTCGGGAGCCTCCACGGCATACATGCGGCAGGCTTGACGCAGATCCGTGCACGCGAGCCGAGGGGCCGGGAGTCACGGGAAGGGGTCGTCATGGGACTGGCGGAACGGCGCAGGACCCTGGGCTACAGTCAGGAGAAGTTGGCCGAGTTACTTGGCGTGGACCGCACAACGGTCGGACGCTGGGAGAGCGGCAAGATCGCACCGCAGCCACCTCAGCGACCAGGGTTGGCCGCAGCCCTTGAAGTCAGCCTCCATGAGCTGGACGGCCTCCTGAGACCGCCAAGAGCCGGAAGCCAGGAGGCCACAGGGCAGAAGTCCAGTGACCCCCCGAGCGCGGGAGACCCCGACGAGATGATCCGCCGCGAATTCCTCCGCATCCTCACCGTCAGCGGTGCGCTGACCGCTTTGCCGTTCGATGAGGCAGAGGCCCTGGCCGACGGCGTGCGCAGGGGCAGCCCGGCAGACTTCGCCCGGATGAACAGCCACCTGTGGCAGGTCTACCAACTCGCACGGTCCAAGGGGTCCGTGTACCCGATCGTCCGCGATCAACTGGCCACACTGAACGAGGCCCTGGCCGGGGGCCGCCGGGGCAGTTCGCGCCCGCTCCTCGCCGCCGCAGCCGACCTCTTCCAGCTTGCGGGGGAAGTCGCGTACGACGCCAACCGGTACACCGACTCGGCGGCCTCGTACGCGCTCGCGGCATCCGTGAGCAAGGAAGCGGGGGCCTACGACCTGTGGGCCTGCTCCCTCGTACGGCACGCCTACGTGGACATGTCCGATCAGCGGTATCAGCAGGCGGCCGAGCTCCTCGGTGCGGCGCAACGCGTGGCGGCACGAGGGGACAAGAGCCTGTCCACCCGGCAGTGGGTGGCATCGGTGCAGGCAGAGGTCTGCGCCGGCCTCGGCGACCTGGAGGGATGCGAGCGGGCCCTCTGCCAGGCTGAGGAAGTCCAGAGCCTGTCGGAGGGCAGCACGAATGGTGGGTGGCTCCGCTTCGACGGCACACGGCTGGCGGAGGAGCGGGGAGCCCGGTACGTACAGCTCGGTCGCCTCGACCTGGCAGAGGACGCACTGAGGCGGGCGCTGAACCAGACCTCGCTGGCCGCCGGCCACTCGTACCGCCGCAGAGGAGCAGTCCTTGCCGACCTGGCCATAGTGGGCGCGAAGCGGCGGGATCCGGAGCAGGTGGTGGCGTATGCCCGCGAAGCCCTGGCTCTGGCCCACGCGTCGTCCTCCGGGTACGTCGCCCGTAGACTCCGAAACCTGTGCGACGAGTTCGGCCCCCTGCGACGGGACCACCGCGTAGCGGAGTTGGGGGCGGAGATCGCCACACTGAGGACGCCGTGATGAGAGGGGTTGGGATGTCGCAGACCGAAGGTGCACGACTGTTCCGCGAAGCCTGGATCGCGGGGGTGCATCAGCATTTTCCCGGCGAGCCGAAGGCCGGCTACGTGACCCCGTGGGCGGACACGCCGCAGTGGGAGCGGAAGGCCGCGGGCTCTGTGTATGAGCAGGTCCGTCAGTTCATCGAGATCAGCGGTGGCGCCACGTCCCGGCTGACCCGCGAGCAGAAGAGCCGCTTCGTCGCGACGTGCTGGACCGCCCAGATGTTCGAGCACTTCGAGGACCCGAAGCCAGGCTACGTGGCTGACTGGCCCGACCTCCCGTCGTGGCAGCAGGAGACCGATGCCGACATCTTCGAAGCCATCGAGAAGGCGCTGAGCTGACCGCCCTGACAGATTCCTAGGCCTTTGCGTGGACCGCCAGAGCCGAGAGTACGCGCTGGAATCGGCCTCGGCCCGCGAGATTGTGGGGGGCATCCCCCGCGTGCGCGGGGAGCAGGCCGCCACCGCCAGATTCCGCAGCCCGTGGGAGGGGTCATCCCCGCGTGCGCGGGGAGCAGCCCTCACCGCAATCGCTGTGTGACGCTCAGTGGGGGTCATCCCCGCGTGCGCGGGGAGCAGCCCTTGTACTTCTCCACGGCCCCCCAGCCCGCGGGGTCATCCCCGCGTGCGCGGGGAGCAGATGGGCAACGGCTGCACGAACACCGGGTCCGGGGGGTCATCCCCGCGTGCGCGGGGAGCAGCAGCTCGTCGTTCTCCTTCTTCAGCCGCGCCGGGTCATCCCCGCGTGCGCGGGGAGCAGCCGGTCCGGGTCCACCTGGCGATCAGGGTCCCGGGGTCATCCCCGCGTGCGCGGGGAGCAGGGCCGGTCAAGAGGCATGATCTGTATTGAGACGGGGTCATCCCCGCGTGCGCGGGGAGCAGTGCGCGGCAAGCTTGTCGTTCGCGGCCTCCACGGGGTCATCCCCGCGTGCGCGGGGAGCAGACACTCTCCAGCTCTGTACGGGTATAGCTCGCGGGGTCATCCCCGCGTGCGCGGGGAGCAGTAGAAGACCGTGTTCCCGTCGAAGTTGGCCTGGGGGTCATCCCCGCGTGCGCGGGGAGCAGTAGCTCTCGGTGGATTGGTGATCTCGGCGGGAGGGGTCATCCCCGCGTGCGCGGGGAGCAGTCGTTCTTCGGCGTCTCCCCCGAGTTCATCGAGGGGTCATCCCCGCGTGCGCGGGGAGCAGCTGGCCCTGCCGAGCGGCGCCTTCCAGCCGTTGGGGTCATCCCCGCGTGCGCGGGGAGCAGACCGGGACCAGTGAGCCACGTGAGACACGGGTGGGGTCATCCCCGCGTGCGCGGGGAGCAGGCTCGGTGACCTGCCACTTTAGGCGGGCCACCCTTCATTTTGAAACACTTACAGAGAATCGGGCTTATGGGGCATTTCTGCCAGCTCCGAAGTCCGTTGGGTAGAGCGGCCTCGGGGAACACCAGTACCGTGGGCATCGGCGAGAACGATCATGGTTGCCTGGCGCAGTCATCCACTTTGCTGCTGGGGTTCGCGCCCCAGATGTGCATGGTGCGGTACGTCGGGCTGTTCCTGGAGGGCCTGCTCGCGGTGCCGTGGCCGGTGGTCGAGCGCCTGGCCGTGCAGCTCGGCATCGGTGACCCGTCGGTGGTCAAGCGGTACACGGAGCGGCGGCAGGCCGGCAGCTTTACGTCCACGTGTGGGAGATCCGGGACGCCGCCTCCGTGCTACCGCCCTACGAGGACGGCCCGTGGAACCAGCGGTTCCGTACCTTCCCGCACGGGCGGGGCGTGGACGCACGCCAAGGGCCCGAAGGCGGTGTTCGACCCCGCGGTGGGCCGGCTGCGCCGCCACCTGGTGCTGCTGCCCGGGGTGAGCGGCCGGGAATCAGGAGGTGTGGGCGGGCCAGGGGGAGGAGTGCCGAGGTTCAGGGGGTATCGCCTTCCCAGAGGAAGGGGCCCCCGGGGTCGGCTTCGGAAGGTTTGTAGAAGGCTCGGCCGCCGGCTCCGAAGAGGCCTCGGTCGGTGATCAGGAGTGCTCCTACCTCGCGTTCCTGCGGGGACATCTCGGTGATGTCGTAGAGCTGGCCGTCCAGGGGGCCGCCGAGCAGGTTCACGTACACGCGTCCGGGCGACGGGCCGGCCCACTGGCCGTCGTCGCCGCAGTACACTCTCGCGTCCATCGTGGTCATCTCATTCGCCTGCCCTCCTTCGGGCTCTGCAAGCGGGTGAACTCGCTCACCCGCCCCAGGCGAGAGCCGCCTCGATGCTGTCGGCGACGTGGAACAGGGCGCGGGCCTGGGTGAGTTCCAGGACTCTTGCCAGGGATGTGGGCAGGGGGCCGACGAGGACCAGGTTGCTGTTGCGGCGGAGACGGAACATCTCGTTGAGCATGGAGGAGTCGGCGAACGTGACGCGGCTGATGTCCAGGACGATGCGCCGGATGTCCGGATCATCGATGGCTGCCGCGCCGGCCTCTTCCACGGCGGCCAGGGTTCGCTGGTCGAATTCACCGGCGCAGACGATGACGCGTGCTCCGTCGTTGCGGTCCGGGAGCGCCAGGACCTGCTGCGCTTCCGGTGTCTTCTCCTTGGCGTCGGGCCTGGGGCCGCTGCCGGCGAGGAGTCCGGCCCGGTTCAGTTCGTGGACGATGATCCAGGCCAGGTCGTCGGGATTGGGGTCGTCGGGGTGAACCGCAGCGAGGTATGCAGCAATTCGGATGGCGACCAGGTGCGCTGTCTCTGCATCACTCATGCGTGCCCGTCTGCTGTTCTTCGCTTGTCACGAACGCCGGCCCGAGTTGGGGCCAAGGGTGGCGTTACGTCGTGTCCGTGGTCTTCAGGCGCTGGGTGGCGGTGATGGTTTTGCCTCCCTCAGGGAGGGGGGTGATGTCGACGCGTTCGGCGAGGAGCTGGATGAGGGGCCATCCGTAGCCACCGGGACGGCCCCGGGCCCTGGGGTGGGACGAGGGGTGGGCGGGGTTCGCGTCGCTGACGGCCACGCGCAGGGAGTCGTCGATGACGGTGGCGTGGAAGTGGGAGATGCCGCCGCCGTGGCGAATGGCGTTGGTGACCAGTTCCGAGGTGATCAGAAGAGCGTCTGCGGCGGGGACGCTGTCGGGGCTGATGCCCGCGCGCGTGAGGAGCTCGGTGACCCGGTGACGGGCGGATGCCGCCGTGGCGACGGTCGGCCGGGCACCGTTCCCGGTGCGCTCCGGCCGGGGGATGCTGTCTGCTGCCACGGGCGGTTCCACTCTCTATCGCCTGCCCTTGGTGGTGGTGGCCATGCGCTGTGCCGAGTCGGTTCGGGCGTAGGTGACGGTGGTCAGCATGACATTGCGTCCTGCAGGCTGTCCGCCCAGCGGAACACGGGCGCGAGGTTGGTGACCTGGAACAAGCGGCGTACCCCGAGCTGCAGCGGGCCTGCCAGGACGAGCGTGGTTCCTGCGGCGGTATGGGCTTGCAGGGCTTCGAACAGGGCGTGGAGGGCGGAGGAGTCCGCGAAGCCCACCCCCGACAGGTCGACCACCGTGCGCGCGGATCCGCATGCCACGGCATCGGCAAGGGCGCGGGCGAGGTCAGGGGAGCCGTCATCGTCCAGGTCTCCGCGGACCGAAATGATGGTCATGCCCTCAGGTGTGCACTCGCTGACCACCGTCTTGCCTTCATCTCCGATCATCCGGACATCTTCCCGTATCCCGCACCCGCATCCCTCCATGGGACTGCCCGAGGTGCATGGGGTCGACGCCTATCACCACGTGACAGGCCGTGCAGCCGATGTGGTGCTTGGGGTGTCCAGGTTGCGGGACGGCGCAGGACGCGGTACGCAGGACGCATTGCGCAGGGCGCGGTTGCCATGAGGGTGCCCCATAGAGGATGGTTGCCGGAAGGCAAGCAATCTTCTTCGAGACTATGAGGTGAGGGGTTCGCGCAGCGGGCCTCAACGATGTGGTGAATCCCACCCAGGAAGCGGCCCCTCCGGTGCGCGCGCCGTGGAGTGAGGCCCCCTACCCCGTGCTTGTGGCCGACGACCAGGGAAATCTGGTGCTGGTCAACGAGGTTGCCGGTCTGCTTTTCCCTCAAGCCCGCGTGGGGGCGCCGGTCGTGGGCACGGTGCCCGCATGGCTGTCCGAAGCCCATGCCCGCTGTCTTGCGCCGGCAGCGGCCCGGCCTTCGACAGCCGCAGCAGGCGCCGTCGTGCAGGGTCCGGTCGGCGATCGTTCGTTCGAAGCGCATCCCACGTGCCGCGAGGACGGGACGGTGGTGTGGTGGCTCGTCGACGACACCGACCACCGTCTGGCCCGCGAGGCCCTGCGCATGGAGCGGGAGCGCACGGCCTTCCTGGGGGAGGCGTCGAATGTGCTGCTGTCCTCGCTGAATCTGGAGCGGTGCATGGACGTCACGGCGCAGATGGCCGCGGAGCACCTGGCCGACGCGGCTGTGGTCATTGCGCCCTCACGCGGTCGTGAACTGCCCATCGTGTCCTGCGTGCGCGGCGGGATGCCGCTGGCGTCGCGGGTTGCCGCGCAGCCCGAGGCCGTAGCGGGGCTGGCGGAGGCGCTGCAGGGGTTCCCGCCCGTCCCGTCGCGCTGGATCGACCCTGTCACCGCCCCGGCGTGGCTGGTCCCGGAGGGGTTCGGCACGGTGGGATCGATAGTGATCACACCGCTGCCCGGCCACGGCGTCCCGGCGGGAGCACTGGTCCTGCTGCGCCGTGCGGGCGGTAGCGGATTCACCGAGGGCGAGGAGGTTTTCGCCCGTCTCTTCGCCGCCAGGGCGGGCGCCGCCATGTCAGCCGCGCGCCTGTACGCGGAGCAGGCGTCGATCAGCGAGACGCTGATGCGGGCCCTGCTCCCGCCGTCCCTGCAGCAGGTGGCGGGGGTCGAGTACGCGGGCGGCTACCGGCCCTCGCTGGACCACGAGCGGATCGGCGGGGACTTCTACGACGTCCATCCCGCCGCCGTGGCGGGCGACGCTTCGCTGGTCATCCTCGGCGACGTCTGCGGCAAGGGCCTGGAAGCGGCCGTGATGACGGGAAAGATCCGTAACACCCTGCACGCACTGCTGCCCATGGCCGATGACCACCCGCGGATGCTGAACCTGCTGAACACCGCCCTGCTGAACACGCACAACGCGCGCTTCGCGACCCTGGTCCTGGCCTCCGCGGTCCGCGAGGGAGGCTCCGTCAAGCTGCGGCTGACCAGTGCCGGCCATCCCGCTCCGCTGATCCTGCGCTCCGACGGCGCCGTGGAGGAAGCCGCGACCTACGGCACGCTGGTCGGAGCGCTGCCGGCCGTGACCGCCGAGACGGCGGAGGTGACGCTCGCCCCGGGCGAGACCTGCGTGCTCTACACCGACGGGATCACCGAGGCCAGAGGCGGACCGCTGGGCGGGGACATGTTCGGTGACGCGCGGCTGCAGCGCGTGCTTGCGCAGTGCGCGGGGATGCCGGCGGAAGCGGTGGTGGAGCGCGTGCAGATGCTCGCCTCCGAGTGGGTCGGCAGCGGCCGTCACGACGACATGGCCGTCGTTGCGATCTCCGCGCCCCGAACCAACCACCTCAGTGCGGTGGACGGGCACACGAGGGGCAGGTTCACAGCGTGATAGCGCACGTGACAAGCACAGAACCTCTGGTCGCACGGCTGTGGGACGCGGCCCTGGCGGGCGACGAGCGGGCCGCGGTCGCCGTGGTCCGCCAGGCCCTGGACGACGGGGCCACACCGCAGGACGTCTTCTTGGACGTGATCGCCCGGGTGCAGGGCCGCGTCGGTGAACAATGGGCCGCCAACCGGATCAGCGTCGCGCAGGAGCACGCCGCGACCGCGATCAATGAGCGTGCCATGGCCGTCGTCGCCGAACATCCTGCCTCCCGTACGGAGCAGTCGCGCGGGCGGGTCGTGGTCGCCTGCGTGGACGGGGAGTGGCACGGGCTGCCGGCCCGCCTCCTGGCCGAGGTCCTGAAACTGCGGGGCTGGCACGTCGACCACCTCGGGGCCCACGTCCCCACGCCGCACCTCATCGCGTACATCCACCGCACCGGACCCGACCTCGTCGCCCTGTCCAGTTCCATGCCCACCCGGCTGCCGACCGCCCACGCGACGATCACCGCGTGTCAAGCGGCCGGGACGCCGGTCCTCGTCGGCGGAGCCGCGTTCGGGCCGCACGGCGAGTACGCCCCCCTGCTGGGCGCGGACGCGTGGGCGCCGGACGCCCGCTCGGCCGCCGACCTTCTCGAACACCGGCCGCTGCCGCGCCCGCGGCCGGACCACCAGCCCATCGATGACCTGCCGCACCTGGCGGACCAGGAGTACACCTACGTCACCCGCAGCCGACCCCAGCTCGTACGGGCCGTCTTCACCGGACTGGAGAACAGATATCCGGCGATGAGCGGCTACAACGAGGCACAGCGAGAGCGCATGGCCGAGGACCTGGCCCACATCGTGGACTTCCTCTCCGCCGCCCTCTACACCGGGGACGCCGAGCTGTTCTCCCGCTTCCTCCTGTGGACCTCGGGCATCCTCGAAGCCCGAGGCGTCCCAGGGCAGAGTCTGCCGCCGACGCTGGACCTCCTCGCAGGTGAGCTGAAGGACTTCCCCCGCGCCACCGGCATGCTCCGGCTCGCCGTCCAGCGCCTGACCAGTACCCCTCTCACCGTTGGCGGAGCCGCCGAATGATCCCCGCACCCGAGCCGCTACGCCTCACCAGCACGGAAACGGCCGGCGCCGCGCGCATCGAGCTGCACGGCAACTTCGACCACCAGGACGCCCACCGCCTCCTGGACACCGTCACCGAAGTCCTCGCCGGGCCGGGCCGGCTGCGTCATCTGCACGTGGACTGCACGGGCATGGCCGACGTCGACTCCAGCGGACTGTCGGCCCTGCTGATGACCCGCCGGCGCGCGGACGCCGCGGGCGTACGCCTGCACCTGGAGGGGCGTCCGCCGGTGCTGGAGCGGATGCTGCAGGTCACCGGCACCCTCAGCTACCTCACCAGCCCGCATGCCGGTCTCGCACGGAGGGAATACACATGTCCGTACCGGCCTTCGGGCCCAGCAGCGCCGCCCCGGACCCCGCACGCCCGGTCGGCGTCGAACTGGACGCCCCACGCTCGGTCGGCGTCGACCCGGACGCCGCACGCTCGGTCAGCGACATCGCCGAGATCCTCGACGTCATCTACGAGAACGCGCGCCAAGCGGCTACAGCATCACCGGTCTCCACCACGCAGCTGCGCCTGATGTTCCTCCTCGACCGCCAGCCCGGGATCCGCATGAGCGCCCTGGCCCAGCTCCTCGGTGCCGCAGCCCCCTCCGTGACCCGGCTGTGCGACCGCTTGGAGGCCACCGGATTCCTGCGCCGCCATCCCGGCCCCGGGGACGGCCGCGAGCTCACCCCCCGGCTCACCCCGGCCGGGGAGAGACACCTCGCCCAGATACGGCACAAGCGCCAGCAGACGCTCGCCCAAGCCCTCGACACCATGAGCGCCGATACCCGGCAAGCACTCGCCACCGGGCTGGCAGCGCTCCAGCAGGGCATCACCGCGACCACCGGCTCCTCC
The DNA here is from genome assembly GCF_000725805.1 of Streptomyces xanthophaeus. Lineage (GTDB taxonomy): Bacteria > Actinomycetota > Actinomycetes > Streptomycetales > Streptomycetaceae > Streptomyces > Streptomyces xanthophaeus. The sequence goes on from NZ_JOFT01000022.1 coordinate 81,872, forward strand.
CGACAGGACAACCCCGCCGCCTGACGGCACCCCGGGCAACCGCTTGCAACACGTCCTCCGTACGACGACGGGCAGCACGCGCGCGGGGGTGTCGTACCCGGGACGTACAGCTGTCTGCCATCGGTGAACGCCGACCCGATCGGGCGCAAAGGTCATTACCGTCGAGACGCATGACAACGATCACGACGCGCACGGTCGAGTATCCGGCCGACGGTTTGACCATGATCGGGCACCTCGCGCTCCCGGCCGGCGCCGACCGCCGGCCCGCGGTGCTCATCGGGCCAGAGGGCACGGGGCTCAGCGACGTCGAGCGCCGCCGGGCCGATGCCCTCGCGGAGCTGGGATACGTAGCGCTGGCCTTCGACCTTCACGGTGGGCGCTATCTGGGGGACCCCGAGGAGATGCTGGCCCGCTGCATGCCGCTGCTCGCCGACCCCGACCGGATGCGGGGCATCGGCCACGCGGCGCTCGGCGTGCTGCGCACCGAACCGCGAACCGACCCCGACCGGATGGCCGCCGTCGGCTACGGCACCGGGGGCGCCGTCGCGCTGGAACTCGGGCGTGACGGCGTCGACCTGCGCGCGATCGCGACGGTCAACGGGCTGATCACGGGCCGGCCGGGCGAGGCGGCGCACATCCGCTGCCCGGTATGGGCCGGGGTCGGATCGGAAGACCCGATCATGGCGCCCGCCCAACGGGACGCGTTCACCGCAGAGATGCAGGCCGCGGGCGTCGACTGGCGCCTCGTGGTCTACGGCGGAGCCCTGCACGCCTTCCACCATCCATCGGTCGACCACACCGTGCGTCCCGGCGTCGGCTACCACCCACAGCACGCACAGCGAGCCTGGCAAGACGTCGTCGCCCTGCTCGCCGAGTGCCTGCCCGTCACGGACTGATCCGACCGGCTCCCCGTACAGCAGCCGGCTCGAGGCGTCCTCAGGCCGGCTCGTCGTCGATCACGCGCTCGACTCCGGGTCTGCCCCTCGAACTTGAAGGGGCTACCTGGAGCGCTGTGCGCGGACGCGGCGTACGTGCTTCACCGTCACCGCCGCCGGGAGACCCGTCAGGAGCAGGGACAGCCCCACCGGGAGCACTCCCGTCCACACCGCTGGCGAGACGTACGCCGTGCTGGACGTACCGTCCGCCAGCCACGCACGGACGGGCTGCGAACGGATGTCGCCCTCGACGGAGACCTCGAACGACGAGCCGCCGCCGTCCGGGGTGAAGGCACCCGAGCAGGACCTCGACGTTCCCGCATTGGCCACGGTGTTGTCGTACGTCCGGCAGTCGGCTCCGGTCACGGTCCCGGGCCTGCCCCACAGCGCCGCCCGCAGCTCATCGGTGAAGTTCGTCAGCACGACGTACGCCAGAAGCAACCCGACCAGACAGGACAGCGCCAGCCACGGCGCGGGTCCGACCGGCTCCGGTTGCCCGTCCAGAACGTCCCCACCCTCGCTCATCCCCACCTCGGATCGTCGACGGACTTCCATGGTGGCCGATCCGAAGCACCCCCGGAAGCCTTCCACGGCGTGGTGGTGGGCTCGCACGACCGTCAAGCCGACCGACACCAGCCGGGTGGGGAGGAAGTGCCGGACCGGGCTGATGGCACCGGTGTGGGTTTCGTTGTGCTCGATGGAATCTGCCGGGTCGCGGGCGGATCCGGTCCGACCGGTTGCTTCGTCTTCTGTGTGGTGAGTGGGAGACCCCGCGTTGTCTTCTGGACCGGATGACGTCCCTTCGGACCCGGCGGTGGCGGGACTCCTGGGCGGTCAGCTGCCGGGCCGGCACCCGGCTCAGGTCCCGGGGAGGATGCGGCGCGTTTCGTAGGCCCACATCGCGATCTCGACCCGGTTGCGGGCGCCGAGTTTGGCCATCAGGCTGGCCAGATGCGTTTTCACCGTGCTGAGGCTGATGTGCAGTGCATCGGCGATCTCGGTGTTGGTCAGCCCGCGGGCCACGGCGAGGAGCACCTGCTCCTCGCGGGCGGTGACGGGGGAGACCGGCTGGACCGCGGGCCGGCCGGCGGGCAGGTCCGCGAATGCCTGGAGCAGACGGACGGTGACGCTGGGCGCGATGAGCGCCTCGCCGTCGGACGCCGACCGTACGGCCTGCGCCAGAAGGTCCGGTCCCGTGTCCTTGAGGAGGAAGCCGCGGGCGCCGGCACGCAGTGAGCCGTAGACGTACTCGTCGAGGTCGAACGTGGTGATGACGACCACGGCCAGCGGGTCGGCGACGCCCGGGCCGGCGACCAGCCGGGTGGCCTCCAGCCCGTCGAGTACGGGCATGCGGATGTCGAACAGACAGACGTCGGGACGCAGTTCGCGGGCCAGGGACACTGCCTGCCGCCCGTCGGCGGCCTCGCCGACCACCTCGATGCCGGGCTGGGCGTTCAGCATGATCCGCAACCCGGTGCGGATGATCGTCTGGTCGTCAGCGACGAGGACGCGAATGGCCACGCTCGCTCCTCGCTCTCGGCAGTTCGGCTTCGACATACCAGCCCCGGTCGGTGCCCGGGCCGGCTCGTAGTGTGCCGCCGAGCAGGGATGCGCGCTCGCGCAGTCCGGTAAGTCCGTATCCGTCGCGGCCTCGGCCGGGGCGTTGGCCGTTGTCGCGCACGCTCACCCGTACCGTGTGCCGTTCCGCGGTGACCCGGACGACGACCTCGGTCGCGCTGGCCGCATGGCGCATCGCGTTGGTCACCGACTCCTGCACGATGCGGTAGACGGCAGCGTCCAAGGCCGGGGGCAGCGAGTCCAGCTCGCCGTCGAGCCCCAGGTCGACCTTGAGGCGACCGTCCGGTGTGCGCACCAAGCGGTCCAGATCCGCGACTCCGGCAGGCGGCGCCAGCTCGGCGCCGACCCCGCGGTCGCGCAGCGCGGCGACCATGGCGCGCATTTCCTCCAGCGTGCGCGCTCCTTCCTCCTCGATTCCCTCCAGCGCCTCGACGGCGGCGGACGGGTCGGTGCCCGCGACCACCCGGCCCGCCTGGGCGATGATCACCATGGCGGAGACGTGGTGGGCCACCGTGTCGTGCAGTTCCCGGGCGAGCCGCTCGCGCTCGCGTGAGCGCACCTGCTCCAACTGCCGCTCGCGTGCGGTCACCCGGAACCGCACGGCAGCGCCGGCCACGCCGGGCAGCAGCAGGAAGACGAGGCCCCCGACCTCTTCGACGACCGGGGTCTCGTACGTGAAGGTCGCCAGGGTGCAGGTTGCGAGGATCACCGCGCTGCCGAGCACGATCTCGCGTCCCGATCCCCATCGGGGCAGCGCGTACACCAGCACGAGTACGACCGCGCCGGTGTCCAGGCCGGCCGGCTCGCGCGGTGCAGCGACGAGCGAGGCCACTTGAAGCAGGATCACCGAGCCGAACGCCAGATTGACCATCGCCAGTGGGCGGGTCCGGCGCCACAAGAGCAGCAGGCACAGCCATACGGCGACCACCACCGCCACCGGCCGCCATACGACGTTCTCGCGCAGGGTGGCCTCCAGCACCACAGCGCCCAGGCACACGGCGAGCAGCGCCCAGTCCCGCCGTACCCGGGCGGGCGCGCCGGGCGGCCGGGGTTCGGTCCACAGGGTTCGCAGGTCGTCTCGTAGCACGGTTCTCAGACTAGGGACGGCGGCGTGCCGCGCATCGGCCGAAAGGACGGGACGTCACTCCGCCCTGGGGCTGACGGATCCGCGGCCCGCGGGCCGATGCCGCGGAGCGCCGTGGCGACGAGCCTCGGCATGGCGGCCGTACAAGGACGGCCGACGAGGTGGTTGGAGGACCCGATGCTCTCGAAAGCCCTGTTGCGCCTTGGCGCCAGCGCAGCCCGCCATCCCTGGCGGGTGATCGCGGCATGGCTGATCGCCGCCACGCTTGCCGTCCTCGCCGCAACGGCCTTCGGCGGGCGGACCGCGGACTCGATGACCGCTCCGGGGCTGGACTCCCAACGGGCCGCCGAACTGATCGAGCGGGCCGGCACCGGCCAGGAGGGGATGACCGCCCAAGTGGTCGTCACCCCCCTCGACGGCGGTGCGACGTTCTTCCACGACGACGGCGCGCGCACCGCTCTCACGCAGCTGCAGACCGAGGTGCAGCGGCTGCCGCACGTGCTCGGCACGAGCGACCCGGCGGGGGCGCTCGGCGCGGGCGGGGACACCGCCGTGCGCGGCGGCCTCGTTTCGGCCGACGGACGGATCGCGGTCGTCCGGGTGCAGTATCCCGACCAGAGCCGGCTGTCGGCCGAAGACCTCGACGCCCTCGTCGATCTCGGTGATCGGCTGCGCGCCGAGCTGCCGCTGCGCATCGAGATGGGCGGGAACCTCTTCTACGCCTTCTCCGACCCCAACGGCGGCGTCAGCGAGCTGATCGGCATCCTCGCCGCGGCCGCGATCCTGTTCCTGGCGTTCGGTTCGCTCGTCGCCGCCGCGCTGCCGATCGGCATGGCGGTCTTCGGGCTGACCATCGGGGTCGCCACGATGACGGTACTGGCGGGGGTGACGGACGTCCCGGCCTTCGCCCCCGTCCTGGGCAGCATGGTCGGGCTCGGAGTGGGCATCGACTACGCGCTGTTCGTGCTCGCCAGGCACCGGGAGTACCTTGCGCGCGGGCTCGATCCGCAGGCGGCGGCGGGGCGCGCGGTGGCCACGGCGGGGAGGCCTGTGGTCTTCGCCGGCGGTGTCGTCGTCGTATCGATCCTCGGCCTGGCGGTCGCGAACGTGCCGTTCATGACGGTGGGCGGGCTCGCCGTCTCGATCGTCGTTCTGATCATGGTGGTCGCGTCGGTGACGCTCCTGCCGGCCTTCCTCGGCGCCGCCGGCCCGCGCCTGGCCCGGGCCGGCCGGATCGGCCGGGCTCTGCAGACCAGGAAGCCGGGCCGACTCGCACCGCGGCGGGACGCGGTGGCGGGCGCCGCTCCCGCCGCCGGCTGGCGGCGCTGGATCGGGCACGTCTGCCGGCACCCGGTGCTGTACGCGATCGGCGCGGCGGGGCTGCTGCTGACCGCGACGCTGCCCGTGCTCGGCCTGCGCGTCGGCCTGCCCGACGACGGCTCGATGCCCCCCAGCCGTACCGAGCGCCGCGCCTACGACCTCGTCGCCGAGGGGTTCGGCCCGGGCACCAACGGTCCCCTCGTCATCGCCGCGGACCCCGCCGGTGATCCGGGAGTGCTGGACCGACTCGTCGGGGCGGTCGCGGCGGATCCGGGCATCGGAGCCGTCGCGCCGACGCACATCGACCGGGCCACCGGCATCGCGACCCTCGTGGTCTTCCCGACCACCAGCCCGCAGGACAAGGCCACCGCCGACACCATCGCCCGGCTGCGCACCGCCGTGCTGCCCGCGGCGATCGGGCACGGCCCGGCCAGGGCCCACGTCGGCGGCGCCACCGCGAGCCTGTCCGATGTGGGCCAACGCACCAGCCAACGCCTGCCGGTGCTCGTCGCCGCCGTGCTGGCGATGTCGTTCCTGCTGCTGATGCTGGTCTTCCGCTCGGTACTCGTACCGCTCAAGGCGGTACTGCTGAACCTGCTGAGCATCGGCGCGGCCTACGGCATCATGGTCGCGGTCTTCCAGTGGGGCTGGGGAGGCGCGCTCATCGGGCTGGAAGCGACGGTTCCGATCGTGTCGTTCATCCCGATGTTCCTCTTCGCCATCCTGTTCGGCCTGTCGATGGACTACGAGGTGTTCCTCCTCTCCCGCGTACGCGAGGAGTACCTGCGCACCGGCGACAACGGCACGGCGATCGTCGAGGGCGTCTCGGGCACCGCCCGGATCATCACCTCGGCCGCCCTCATCATGGTGGCGGTCTTCCTGTCCTTCACCGTCGCCGAGGACCCCTCCACCAAAATGTTCGGGCTCGGCCTGGCCACCGCGATCTTCATCGACGCCACCGTCGTACGCATGGTGCTGGTACCGGCGACCATGACACTTCTCGGCCGGACCAACTGGTGGCTGCCGAAGTGGCTGGACCGGATGCTTCCCCGCGGCCCGATCGGCACCGACGCGGAATCCACGGGTGAGCCCCCCTCGTCCGCGGCTGGTTGACCGTTGAATCCTTGAAGGGGTGTGACCCGGATACGTATACGCCAGGAACCCGCCAGAGCTTGATCTCGGCTTGCTGAGTGCCTGACGCTGTCGGGGATCTTGGCGATGACGGTCGGCCATGGCCTCGACCTCTCAGTCTCCAAGATCCCCTGCCTCGTCACCCGCGATCAGCTCTGCGTCTCCTCGCGGCGTCCCATAGCGGCCGCATCGGGTACGAGGAGCAGCTTGCCGGTGGTACGCCGAGCCTCCAGATCGCTGTGGGCCCGGGCAGCCTCGGACAATGCGTAGCGGCCCGTTACGGTGACCTCAAGCGCCTTCGAGCGCACCCACTCGAACACATCGGCGGCCCGGCGGAGCAGTTCGGACCGATCGGCGACGAAGTCCCCGAGGCTGGGCCGGATCAGGGTCAGAGAACCGCCGTGCGCGAGCCGAATCGGATCAAACGGCGGCACGGCACCGCTTGCCGCGCCGAAGAGCACGAGATGGCCGCGGGGTCGCAGGCTGGCGAGGCTCGCATCGAAGGTGTGCGCGCCGACGCCGTCGAAGACAACCGGCAGTCCCTGACCGCCGTTGAGCCGCCTCACCTCGGCTGCGAGATCGTCGACTGCGGAGGAAAGGATCACCTCGGCGGCCCCGGCGCGCTTCGCCAGCTCGGCCTTCGCCGTGGTCGACGTCGTGCCGATCACCCTGCCGCCGAGATGGGTGATGAGCTGGGTCAACAGCAGCCCCATGCCGCCAGCAGCCGCATGTACGAGCACCGTGTCGCCCCCCTGAACCGGGTAGGCGTCCTTGACGAGATAGTGCGCGGTCATGCCTTGGAGGAGCACGGCGGCGGCAGTCTCGAAGCCGATGTCGTCGGGCAGCGGCACCAGCCGGGAGGAGTCCACGACGGCCCGCTCGGCATACGTGCCGGGAATCTCCACCCAGCCGACCCGGTCCCCGACTGCGACGTCAGCGACGCCGGGTCCCACTTCGACGACCGTGCCGGCGCCCTCAGCGCCCGGGGTGAAGGGCAGCGGGAGGCTGTACCGGCCTTCGCGGTGGTAGACGTCGAGGAAGTTGACCCCGGATGCGGCGACCTCCACGACCGCCTCGCCCGGACCCGGCCGCGGCTGGTCCACCTCGGCCTCCTGCAGCACCTCGGGACCGCCTACTTCGTACACCTGAATCGCTCGCATGGCACTCCAATAACGGCTCTCATCTCTCACCCCGACCAACCCCGTTGATGGCGATCCGATTCCCGGCAAGCAGACCAGCCCGCCGCTTCCGCACCGCCGTACGGCCACCCGCCACAACCGGCGTAGCCTCCGACAGCTCCACCGCGCGGCGCACGCGGTACTCGCCCCGGCGACCCGGAGCTCGGGCTCCTCGATCCGCGGTGAACAGCCGCCCAGGAGAGGAAACAAGCAGCACAAGCGGGCCTTCTTCCTCGCGGCATCGCGGGCCTACTACGACAAGAAGAGCGCCCGGGGCAAGCACCACACCCAGGCCCTGCTCTGCCTCGCCGGACGCCGGGCCGACGTCCTGTTCGCGATGCTCCGCGACGGAACCTTCGACGAGCCCCAACCGGCTGCGGCCAGGTGAGGAGTCCAGACCGCTCGGTCAGTCCTCCGGACGAAGCCGCTGACGAGCGGCCTCAAGCCGCTGGTCATAGTCAGGCGCGAACAGCTCGGGAAGCGCCTTGTCGAGCGTTCCGGCGATCCGATGGATCGGCGCCCAGACCGCCGGATCATCGACGACGCGGCTGAGGTCCGTCATCTGGAGCTTCTCCAGCCAGTGCGACAGCACCAGTGCCTCGTCACTCGTGAGCTTGATCGGACCTGGCTGTCACTCATGCACACCCCTACGGCCCGGTCCGCCCTCGACCGCACGAACCACTGGCCTTGGAACTTGACCGAACACACGGACACCTCACGTGTCTCACGTGTCTCACGCGTCAAGTCGTCGGGTCGGGCTCTTCGAACAAGGCGCGGTCGTAGAGCCGGTGGTGCCACTCGTTGGCGTCCGGGACCGGCTTGGCGTTGAGAGCCGGGTTCGGGCCGGTCTCGATGAGGTGGAGGAGCGTCCATGCGACCCCGTAGCAGTCGTCGGGGCCGAGGCAGCGGACGAGGGCGGCTGCTTCCTCGCCCGTCACAGGCTTGGTGATCGCTTCGAGCTGGGTGCCGCGCCGGTCGATCTCTTCTTCCGCGGCGTCCCAGTCGGGCAGCGGCGGACCGTCGGCGACGAAGGTCTGGACTTCTCGTCTCATGCCGCGAACATCAGTGCTCTGCGTGGCCCGGACTAGGCTTTCCTGGCAGGTAAGGGCACGTTCTTCGTGAGACTTGGCGCAGTGGGGAAGGCCTCTCGCTCGACGCGCTGGACCACTGGGTACGACCGGATCTGAACGCCAGGCCCGGGGCACACAAGGAGCTACGACGCCTCCATATGCTCATCCCATGACGCATCCTCGTTGGGGACTCCAGTTCCACTGGTGGGCAGTAGATCCGTTCGACCGAGTCGGGCTGTTCTACTCTGCGTTCGGACCGGTGCCCTCGGCAGCAAACGCCCATGTACAGGCCCTGGACGAGGCGACGGCCTGGGCCAAGACGCGGCACCCGGAGTGGTTCGATGCGGGGTGTGCGGAACATGACTGTCCCCAGCACTGCATCATCGAGCTGGCACGGGCGCCGTACCTGTTCACCTGGGACGAGGAGCACGACGACCGCTACAGCCGATACGGCGTGCCCACACAACCGCTATTGCTCTCCGAGCTGCCTGAGGCACTGGCTGCTGCCGTGCGGCTCGTAGAAGTCGACTTCTCCTTCGACCAGGCCGCGCGGATCGACCTGGGATATTCGACAGGCCGAGAGGCCATCTCGGCCTCGCCGCTCACTCCCTGGACGTACTGCCAACGGCAACCGGACGGGCGGGAGCCGGACACCGTCGGAGACCTTGGCGCCTCGTAGAGCTGTACGAGTTCCACGTCTCCCACGTCCCCGCCGCACTCGGCGACCTCCCTCCCCGCCACCTGCACGTCCGCGACGCCGGGCAACAGCTGCGGCACCCGGTGCGCTCGGGTCTTGCCACGGTTCGTACGCGAGGTGCACTGGCCCTGAGCCCTCACGAGTTCAGGGCCGGGATCCCCGCGGCTGCCGGGGGGCAGCTCTTGATCTTGCTCACGATCAGGGAACCGATGGGGTCATCCCCGCATGTGCGGGGAGCAGCGGTGGCCCAGCCCATGAGCAGTCGAGCAGCGTCGTTCGCCAGGGGGGCATCCCCGCGTGCGCGGGGAGCAGCTGGGCACCCCGAAGGTTCTTGCGAACGAGAGGGGGTCATCCCCGCGTGCGCGGGGAGCAGGCCGCCCGGCTCGGCGCCGACTCCCTGACCGGGGGGTCATCCCCGCGTGCGCGGGGAGCAGGCTCGGTGAGCTGCCACTTTAGATGGGGCACGCTTCATTTTGAAGCACTTGCAGAGAATCGGGCTTGTCGGGCATTTCAGCCAGTTCCGAACTCTGGTGGGTAGGGCCAGGGCTGTTCGGCCTCAGGACTGGTAGGCGCGCATGTTGAGGTGTCGCGTATTCGTCAGCCGAGGCGTGTGCATGGTCCGATGAGATGACCGACAGTGATCCGGGAGTCTCGTTCTCTGCTGTTGGACCTCGTCTTGTGAATGCGAGCTTCCGCTTACTCCAGATCGAGAGCTGCCAAGCGGGGCAGTCGGCGGGTCATTTCGTCGTGGTCATCGAAATCGAAGTTCCAGGTGGGGTCCAGCTCCCGGTAGCGGATGGTGGGTGGGCTCGCTGGGAGCTGATCACCGGTCGCCGAGATGTTGGCGAGCCGGCCTGCGAGTGCGCTCACCCGGCATCGACCGGGTGAGGACGCCGAGTGTGAGCAGAGCGAGCGCCGGCAGCACGGCGACGATGATTCCCATCGGCAAGGCGTCGGTGGCGCCACCCGCGCCGGCCAGCGGAGCAAGTGCCCCGCCGATCATGAACTGGCTGAAGCCGAGCAGAGCGGCGGCCGACCCGGCGTGTCCGCCGTGGTCGGCCAGGGCCTGGGCCGCGGCGTTCGGCATGACGAGGCCCACGCTGGAGACCAGGACGAACAGGCCGATCAGGAGCGCGGGCAGGGGTGCCCGTGTCAGCACCGCGCCCAGGACCGTGGTGCCACCGGCCGTCGCGCCCAGCAGACCGGCGAGCAGCAGCACGCGGGCGCCGGCCCGGGCCACCAGCCGGCCGCTGATCTGGGCGGCCGCAATGAGTCCGGCGGCGTTGACGGCGAACACGGCGCTGTACTGCTGCGGTGACAGGCCGTGGATCTCCTGCAGGACGAACGGCGAGCCGGAGATGTAGGCGAACATCGCCGCGAAGACCAGGCCGTTGGCCAGGACGTACCCGGTGAAGACCCGGTCGCTGAGCAGCTGCCCGACGACAGCCGGCAGCGGCTGGCGTGACGCGGAGGACCGGGTCTCCGGCAGTCCTGCGGCGGAGGCCGCCAGCATCAGTGCGCCGAGTACGGCCAGGGCCACGAAGATCCCCGGCCAGGCCGTGACGCGCAGTAGCTGGCCGCCGAGGACCGGCGCGAGCACCGGCGCCAGGCCGGTGATCAAGGTCAGTGCGGAGAAGAGACGTGCGGTGCGGGTTCCGGAAGTGCGGTCGCGGACCATGGCATTGGCGATGACGATGCCGAACGCCCCGCCGATGCCCTGGAGCAGGCGTAGGCCGACGAAGGTCCGGACGTCGGGCGCCACCGCGCAGAGCGCGCTGGCGATCGTGTAGAGGGCGAGGCCCGCCAGCAACGGACGCCGCCGGCCGTAGGTGTCGCTCAGCGGCCCGGCGATCAGCTGCCCGATGGCCAGCCCGGCCAGGCAGGCGGTGAGGGTGAGCTGGGTGGCCGCGGCGCTGGCGCGCAGGTCGCCGGCGAGGTCCGGCAGTCCGGGCAGGTAGCCGTCGATGGACAGTGGTCCCAGGGCCGCGAGCGCTGCGAGCAGGACGATGAATCGGGTTTGCCGGCCGGCGGCGTCGTTGCCCATGGCTCAGTACGCCACGGTGATGCGGCGGCGGATCGCGGTGCCGCTCTCGATCGTGTCGGCCAAGGCGATCGCGTAGTCGGCGTACGAGATGCGGCTGTTGCCGTCGTCGTCGGTGAGCAGGGTGTCCCCGGCGCTGCGGTAGGCCCCGGTCCGCTCGCCCGCTCCGATGACCGCGGCGGGCGACACGTACGTCCAGTCGAGGTCGTGCACGCCGCGGTAGAGGTCGAGCGCTTCGGACTGGGCCTCGGCGTTGGCCTTCCACAGCGCGGGGAAGGCCGGGTCGTCCATGACCCGGGCGCCGGTCGGCGTGCGCAGGCTACCGGCACCGCCGATGGTGACCAGGCGGGTGACGCCGGCTCGGCGGAGTCCGTCGATCAGCGCACGGGCGGCACCGACGATCGTGGCGCGGTCGTTCTCCTGGCCGATCCGGGGGCCGACGGCCGACAGTACGGCGTCGTGGGAGGCTGCGAGGCCGGCGACCGCCGCGGGGTCGGTGACGTCACCGGTGGTCACGGTCAGGGCCTTGTGCCCCAGTCCGTCGATGTGGCCGGCTCGGGTGACCGCGGTGACGGTGTGGCCGCGACGCAGTAGTTCCTCGGTGGTGGGCCGGCCGATGTTGCCGCTGGCACCGAACAGGACGATCTTCATGTGTTGCTCCTTGTTTCTGATGGTCACAGGACGGGCTGGCCGTCGGCGACGATGGCCGCGGTGATGCCGCGCTCGTCGGCGGCGTGCTGGAAGCGCTGCTCGATGTCGGGTTGTTCGGTGTAGAACGGCGGGTTGTGGAACAGGCCGTAGTGCATGGCGCAGACGGTGCCGGCGCCGAGTGCGACGGCGGCCTCGACGCCCTGCTCGGGGGTCATGGTCGCCGGGACGTTGGCCGCGTAGCCCTCGAAGTGGGCGATGACGCCGTTGACCGGGACGAACGCGACGTCGAACGGGCCGTGGTCGCGGGCGATCTGCCACCAGCTGCCGTGCCACTGGGTGTCGCCGCAGTGGATGACCCGCCGGCCGGCGCCTTCGACGACCCAGGCGACCTGGTCACAGTCGTTGCCGCGCCAGTCCAGCGAGGTCACCGGGGTGACGGTCAGCTCTCCGATGCGGCGTGACTGGCCCAGGTCCTGGGCGACGGGGGAAATGCCCGCCTCGCGCAGCGCGGCCGCGCTGGGGGTGTGGCAGCCGATCGTGCCGGTGGCCGCGATCCGGGCGATCAGGTCGTGGTCGTAGTGGTCGGGGTGCAGGTGGGTGATGAGGGCGTGGGTGCCGGGCGGGGCATCGACCGGGTCGACCGGCCGGTGCGGAGGCCCCATCACCGGCGCCAGTGGAGCGACGTTCTCGAGCGGGTCGATCAGCAGGCGGGTGTCGCCGAGACGGATCTCGACGCCGGCCCAGGCCAGCCGACGCACGGAAAGGGTGGGGGTCATGGGCAGCGACGCTAGACCGACCTTGTTGAGAAAGTCAACAAGAGAGTTTTGAATCTCAACACCACGATGTAGGGTGGTGGCATGCGCACCTACGGGCAGTACTGCGGCGTCGCGAAATCGCTGGACGTCATCGGCGACCGATGGACCCTGCTGATCGTCCGTGAACTGCTCGCCCTGGGTCCGTGCCGGCACACCGACCTGCGCAACGGGCTGCCCGGGATCGCCAGCAACCTGCTGGTCGACCGGCTCCGCGAACTCGAGGCAGCCGGCCTGATCCACCGCGAGGCCGCCCCGCCGCCGGTGGCCACCACCCTGTTCTCCCTCACCGAGCGTGGCCGCGAGCTCGAGCCGGTGCTGCAGGAACTGAGCCGGTGGGGCGTACCGCTGTTGCGTGAGCCGGGCGGCAGTGACACCTTCCGCACCCACTGGCTGGACATGCCCGCCCGGGCACTGACCGACCACCGCCCCGACCAGCCGGCCATCGCCCTGCAACTGCACGCCGACGGCAACGAAGACCTGGTCATCGAAGTCAAGGACGGCTCGGTACACACACACGCCGGCCGGGTCGACCACCCCACCGCGTCACTGACCGGACCGCCGCACCTGCTGGCTGCGACCCTGCTCGGCGACCTCGATCTGAACGCCGCAGAACAGCAAGGCCTGCGGCTCAGCGGCGAACGCGAGGCAGTACTGCGCATCCTGCCCCGCTGATCGACCGGCCGCTCGCGACCTGCGAAACCGAAGCTTATTCAGCGGGAACTCGCAGGTCGGTCCGTGTGTATCAACCGGGTGAAGCCGTGGGTTCGGCGGGAACTGTGGGGTGGGCCGCGAGGCGGCGGGCTTCCGCCGTGACCTCGGCATCGACCTGAGCCAGTGCTTCGTCGCCGTCTTCGAGCATGCCGTACTCGTCATCGAGCTCGACGAGCCGCTCAGCCAGGGGCAGCTCGTGCCCGTAGCGCCGGTGAATCCGGAAAGTGAGCTCCCAAGGTTTCAGCTCGCCGGCGAGCATGCGCCGTGCGAGCGCTCGCACGGCAGCTTCTTGGCCAGCCTCACTGCCAACCGGATGGAGGGTGAGGCCGAGTTCTGCGAGTGCCGGGGGAAGCAGGTCGTGGACGTCGTAGTTCGCCTCGGCGCGCGTGCAGGCGGCGAGGATTCGAAGGTTGGGGGTGTCGAGTCCGGCGACGAGCGCGTCGCAGGCGGAATCGACCACCTCGCTCGCACTGATCTCCCCCACCCTCCAGAGGGCAGCATGGTCCTGTAGAGCGATTGCTGCTGCTTCGGTCGACGTCACACGCTCATGATTCCCTTCACGGTGCGTCCCGGTCGAGCACATTTCAGCGAAGGTGCTGTTCAGCGGCCTGTTCCAGCAGGGCTTGTGCGGAATCCGCGTAACGCATCGCGGTCTTCTCGCCGAGCCCGAAGACCTCCGCGAGAGGGAGTGGGGCAGGCCCGCGGAGTGCAGTCACCATCAGGCCATCAGGCCGTCACCCCCGCGACCGGTGTTCTTACGGGGTGACGACGGGGAAGCCGGGGTCGGGCTGGGTGACGTAGGAGAGGAGGCGGGCGAGCAGGACGGGGTCGCCGTCGGTGGTGATGCCGTCGAGGCCCTTGCCCGCAAGGACGCCGAGCAGCTGCGGCTTGGTGAGGGTGAGGGTGAGGCCGGCGGGGGTACGGGGCGCGCCGCCGAGGGTGCGGTGGGTGAGGGCGCCGTTGTGGAGGGTGAGGCGGTGGTGGGCGTCCTCGTCGGTGAGGACGAGGTCGATGGTGAGGTCCTCGTGCCAGGCGCGGGGACCGTCGATGCGGACGGCGATGGAGTCGAGGAGCATGCCGGTGGTCAGCGCCCTCACCATCTCGGGGTTGGCGGCGTCGAGCAGGGCCGCGTTCTCGCCGTGGCGCAGTTCCATGGCGGAGGTGAGGTAGAAGTTGCGCCAGGTGCCGTTCTCGGCGCCGTGGCCCAGCCGGGTGTAGACCGCCGCGAGGGTCTCCTTGGCCTCTGTGTCGCCGGGGTCGGCGAAGACAAGGTGGTTGAGGAGGGTGGCGGCGAAGCGGAGATCGCCCTGCTCGATGTAGTCACGGGCCTTGGCGAGGGCCTGGGCGGCGCCGCCGGCGAGGTCGACGTACCGCTTGGCGAGTTCGACGGGCGGGTGCTCCCACAGCGTGGCGGCGTTGCCGTTGAACCAGCCGAGGTAGCGCTGGTAGATCGCCTTGACGTTGTGGCTGAGGGATCCGTAGTAGCCGCGGGTGTGCCAGGAGTTCTCCAGGGCGGGCGGGAGCTGGATCTCCTCGGCGATCTCGAGGGCGGTCAGGCCGCTGTTGAGCAGGCGCAGGGTCTGGTCGTGCATGTACGCGTAGAGGTCGCGCTGCTCGGAGAGGAAGCGCACGACGTTGTCGTGGCCCCAGGTGGGCCAGTGGTGGGAGGCGAAGGCGACGTCGTACTGCCCGTCGAAGAGGTCGATGGCCTCGTCGAGGTAGCGGGACCAGATGCGGGAGTCCCGTACGACGGCGCCGCGCAGAGTCAGGATGTTGTGCATGTTGTGCGTGGCGTTCTCGGCCAGGCACAGGGCGCGGTGGTCGGGGAAGAGGAAGTTCATCTCCGAGGGGGCCTCGGTGCCGGGGGTGAGCTGGAAGACGATGCGGACGCCGTCGACCGTCTCCTCCTGGCCGGTCTCGGTGATGTCCACGGTGGGCGGGATGAGCGTGATGGTGCCGGTGGAGGTGGTCATGCCGAGCCCGGCGCCGATCTGGCCGTCGGGCGCCTTGGGCAGCCGGTCGCCGTACATGAAGACCGCGCGGCGGGTCATGGCGTTGCCGGCGTAGACGTTCTCGCTGACCGCGTGCTCCAGGAAGCCGACGGGCGCGAGGACCGGCACGCCCTCCTCGGTACCGCGCGGCAGCACGCCGCGGGCGCCGCCGAAGTGGTCCCCGTGCGAGTGGGTGTAGATCAGCCCGGTGACCGGCCGGTCGCCCCGGTGCTCGCGGTAGAGGGCGAGCGCGGCCGCGGCGGTCTCGGCGGAGATGAGCGGGTCGATGACGACCACACCACGCTCACCCTCGACGAGCGTCATGTTCGACAGATCGAGGCCTCGGACCTGGTAGATGCCTTCGGTCACCTCGTACAGCCCCTGCTTCAAGGCGAGCTGCGCCTGCCGCCACAGGCTCGGGTTCGCCGTGTCGGGGCACTGGCCCTTGAGGAAGTCGTAGGCGTCGTTGTCCCACACCACACGGCCGTCCGCCGACTCGACCACCCCGGGGATCAGCGCGCCGATGAAACCGCGGTCGGCGTTGTCGAAGTCGGTGGTGTCCTCGAAGGGCAGGGCACTCATCTCTTGCTCCGTTCTGCGGCGGTGCGGGCCGGTCCATCTCTGCACCGGATGGAGATATGTGCAGTTTGTCACGAACGTCCGGTCAGATCGCTGCCTGAGGCGGTGCCCGCATGCTGCCGCGCGGCGATCACGTGAACAGGCCGGGCGGGCAGAGCTGAGATCCGCCGTGTCATGACGTCGAACGGCCGACCCGGTCCGCGGGCGTCGACCGCCCGTACAGCGCGGCTTGTCGGCGGGCGTGGTAGTGGATTCCCCGCTGGCACCGGATCCCGCTCAGCCGGGGGTGTTGGGGTCTCCACCCACTGGCTCCGACCCCGACACCCTCGCCACAGCCTGCCCGGGCTGCGCAGCTGGGCGGCCCATCGCCGAGGTCGGGCGGCCGGGCAGTGTCTCCCTACCGGTTCGGTTCGCTTGATGTGTAGCGGATGCGGGCCCAGAGCGGCAGGACGAACCAGCAGAGCAGATACCAGGCCACTACGCCTGCAACCAGCCAGGGGACGAGGTGGTCGTGGGTGGCGACCCGCAGCACCAGGAACAGGGCGGAGGTGCAGGTGGCCAGGAGCAAGACAAGTCCGCTGAACGTCAGACGCGAGGCCCACGTCACGGCCTGGTGCTTGATCTGGCGGCCGGAGACGATCCGGTGGAAGGACACAGGCCCGATCAGCGCGCCGGCCGCCAGGGCTCCCAGTACGACCGTGGTGATGTAGATGTTCTTGTCCGTCTGTTCCAGTTCGTGGAACAGGGGGGTGAAGACCACGGTCAGCAGGAAGCCGAACAGGATCTGAACGCCCGTCTGGGCGACCCGTATCTCCTGGATCAGCTCTTGCCACTGCCGGTCTGCCCGCTCCGCTTCGCTCTCGGCCCGTCCATCCTCGGATCTGTCCGCCGTCATCTGCCTGCCTCCCGTGTTCGATGCGTTCGAATCGCCCTGGCAGGCGTGTGCCCCCGGACCGCGGGCTCACGCGCCGTCACCTCGATGTGGACCGACGGCTGATGCACTCATGCCTGAGGACCGGATGCACTGGCTCCTCGGTCGGGTCCGGGGCGGAGTCTGCTGGCCAGGTGCGGGGGCGAGGGACTGGGCGGGGTGGCGGGGTGGATGTGGCGGGCGAGTCAGAGGCCCAGGAGGAAGGGCAACGCTGGCCATGGCGCTGGCGTGGGCCGCCGACCATCTGACGGGGACTCTGGGGCTCATCGCCGCAGGGCCGTCTCCGCTGACCACCAACGCGGCGGAGACGGGGTCATCCCCGCGTGCGCGGGGAGCAGGCTGCGCGCTGCTCCTGGTAGATGGGCGGGGCAACGACCATCGTCGTCGTGATCGGCGGCTTGGTCGGTTAGCTGTGGAGGACTCCGGTACGGGCGGCGATGCCTCGGAGCTCGGGCGTGGTGCGCCCGGAGAGCAGCAGGCCGGAGACGAGGGATTTCACGGCTGGGCGTGCGTGGGTCTCCTGAGGAGCCCAGTGCTCGGCCTGGAGGAGGGCGCGGATGCATTCGTCTCGTCGGCCCCATTGGGCGAACGCCTTCGCGCGGTCGGTGAAGTAGAGCGCGCGCCGCTCCGTGGTGGGCAGGGCTTGGGGGGCGAGAGCATCGGCAGCGGCGATGGCTGCGGAAGGGTCACCGGCCGTGTTCTCGGCTGAGATCAGATGGAGCTGCACGGTGGCCCAGCTGAAGCCTCCGTTCGTGTCTCGAAGGTGGGTTACGGCGCCGAGGCTCTTGGCGATGGCGGTGGCCTCGCTGGTCAGCTCGCGCATGCCCGTTTGATCGCGTTGGTAGGCGACGGTGTAGGCGGCGCACTGGACCAGTAGACCTCGCTGTGCGATCCCTGCGTTTCCGAGTGCGCGCAGGGCCGGGTCGTCGGCGGCGTTGAGAGCGAGGGTGAGGGCCTGGTCGTGCCATCCCGCCTTGCGGGCGAGGACGGCCTGCTGGCGAGCCGCTTCCGCGACGGCCATGGGAGCTCCGCTGGCGGCGGCGAACTGCCGGGCGCGGTCGGCTGCCATCCAGCCGAGTTGCGGCTCGTGGAGTTTGATGAGGATGCGCGTCGCGAGGAGGTAGGCCTGCGCCAGCACGGGGAAGGTGTCGCTGGCGCTGGTGGACTGGTGCCCGGCGGAGATCAGGCGTGGGAGCCGTAGGGCGAGGCTGGAGTACGCGCAGTCGTTGAAGTCGGCTGAGGCGCGGTGCAGTTCCGCCGCGAGGAGGTCCAGGGGCGCGTCGGGGGCTGTGCGGCCGAGTCCCAGCATGGCGTCGCGCAGCCCTGCGACGAGCGTCTCGCCGAGTTGCGCTTCCTCGGTTTTGGCCGGGGTGGCGCCGGCGACAGGGGCTCCCATGGCGGCGGCCGCGGTGACCGCCAGGTTCGCGAGCAGTTGCCTTCGCGTGCGCACCGGGTCCTCTCCGTCTTCGCGGCCTGGGATTCCCAGAGTAGGGGCGGGCAGGCTGGGATACGGGCCAGTTGACTGGCTGTTCGGGTCCGTCCCCGCGTGCGGGGGGAGCAGTGCTGGGCAAGGGTGGTCTTGCCGGAGCCCGTGGGGTCATCCCCGCGTGCGCGGGGAGCAGCCCGTGGAGCCGAGGAGCATGTTGTCGTCGTGGGGGTCATCCCCGCGTGCGCGGGGAGCAGCATCCGCGACAAGGCCGCCCGCGACAAGGCGCAGGGGTCATCCCCGCGTGCGCGGGGAGCAGGCACCCGGGCGCAGCCACGCGGCGCCGGTCTCGGGGTCATCCCCGCGTGCGCGGGGAGCAGGCTCGGTGACCTGCCACTTTAGATGGACCAGGCTTCATTTTGAAGCACTTGCATAGAATCGGGCTTGTCAGGCATTTCAGTCAGTTCTGAACTCTGCTGGGTAGGGGCAGGGATATTGACCGGGTGGCCGCTCATGGGATCGCGCATGAGTCGAGGCCAGACGGTGGGCCGCCACGAGCCTGCCGGTCCGCGACTCAGCACCACATCCGGTCCCGTGCAGCTATTCACTCCTGTAGTCGGAGTTGCCGAGTTCCTCCGCGAGATCGGCGCTGGCCTCGTACCCGGGGCTGCCGTCAAGCGCACCCCTGCGTCGGTTGTACCGGTCGGTGGTTCGGGGGTCCTTGTGGTCGGCCCAGTGCTGGATCCTGTCGCGCCGGGCGCCCGGCCGGGCCAGGGCGTGGGTGATGGTGGTGTGCTTGACCGCGTGCGGGCCCACCTTGCGCTGGGGGAGGCCTGCGCGCTTGGCCAGGGCGTTGATGGCCCTCCACTGGGATGGCTCGTCGAGCTTGCGGCCCGTGCGGGTGGCCAGGATGTAGCCCTCGGTGCGGTCGCCGATCTCCTCCTGGATCGCGGCCCAAAGCAGTGGGGGCACGGCCTTGCGTACCCAGTAGCCGCCCTTCACCTCCACGTCCAAGACGCGGTGGCCGGCGTCCTGCCCGAGGCGTTCGATGCGTGCGCCGAGTGCCGATTCGATGCGCAGGCAGCAGTCGTGGAGCATCAGGAGCTCGGTGTAGAGGCGGTGGCCGGTCGGCCAGCGGTTGCCGCGGTGGTCGAGCCCGTCGCGGGCGGTGCGCAGCAGGGTGGCGAACTCAGCCTTGGTGAACGCCTCGGTGCGGCTGTAGAGCGGATCGATCGCCGGGTAGAGCACGGCCTCGAACGGGTTGGAGTCGAGCTGCTCCTTGGGCAGGAGCTTGGTCCTCAGGAGGAAGACGTAGAAGCTGGAGCACGCCGACAGCACGTTGTGGCGGGTCGCGTCGCTACGGGGCGGGCCTTCGGGTACCCGTTGTCCTTCGCGCCAGACCAGGGTGGGCAGGGTCTCCAGGTTGGCGGCGAAGGCGTCGGCCAGGAGGAACCGCAGGCCCAGGGGGTGGGCACCGTGCTGGCGTGCATACGCCTCCAACAACTTGAAGTTCTGGGCGTAGGTCTTCGCCGTGCCCGGCGAGCGCTGGTGATGGTGGGCGATCCAGGCCGCGGCGAGGGTGCACAGCACGTCGTGCTCGCCGTAGATCGCGGCGAGGTACTCGAACAGCCGCCGGGCGTGGGGCGGCCACGCGTCCCGGGGGTCCTGGCCGAGCCGGGCCAGCGACGTACGCGCTGACCGCGGAGCGGGGGTGTGGGCCGCCACTGCCGGGACGAGGGTCATCCGTCGCTTCCTCCGTGCTCGGAGCCGATCACGCCATCTCCTCCTCGATGAGGATCTGCTGCCGGCAGTAGTCGCACAGCGTCTGCGATGTGCCGTCGTCGTCACCCTCGTGCGGACAGAAGCAGCCGCAGGCGGCGCAGTTGGCCAGGTCGTGCGGGCTGTAGGTGGCATTGCAGTCGAAGCAGTGCTCCACATACTCACTGTCACCGACGAAGGTGACGCTCGCCAGAGTCTCGGCGTGGCACTGGGGGCACTCGTTGAAGGGTACGCCGGCCTCCGGCTGGAAGATCGAGGCCAGATCGGTGGCGTTCCAGACCCCTCCGCAGAAGTGGCACTGTCCCACGAGCGGGTTGGGCGCGCCGCTCTCGTCACCCTCGACGGGGCCGAGGAGAAGGGCGTCCTGCTGGCAGTCTTCGCAGGTGAGGACGGCCTGCGGCTTGTCCTTGAGTACGCTGCCGCGCAGCCGGTTCATGCGCCTGGTGACGTAGGCGTGGATGCTCGTGAGTGCTTCGCGGACCTCGGAGAGGTCGTGGTGGACCTCTGCGCGCTCGTCGGCACTGAGCGACGGGAGCAGCTCCTTGTCGACGAAGTTCATCAGGAAGTCGAGGACCGTGGCGGCGCGGGCCTCGACTGCTTCGGCACTGTGCGTGAGCCCGTAGTGCTGGAGGGCGTTGCGGTCCTTGGCCAGATCCTTGAGCGCTTTGGCGTCTTTGTCGCTGATGGGGATGTTGCCGATGCGCCGGAGTCGGGCCACAGCGGCTTCGGTGCCGCAGCTCTCGAAGTCGTGGTCCTCGTACTTCTTGAGGCTGGCCTCGCCCGGGTCCTTGAACACGAGGGTCCAGTGTTCGCTGCGGAGGCGGGCCTTGAGGAGGACTTCGGCAGCGGCCTGGAGGTGGAGCACCGCGTACTTGAGCTCCCGGGCGCCGCCTCCGGCGTCCTCGTGCAGGTGCTCGATCACGCTGAGGAGGTAGTCGATGCCGTTGCGGACCGGCGGGAAGTCGAGCTGGGAGCGGCTTGCACGTCGGCGGGCCGGCCTAGGCCTGTGTTCGCCACGAGACCCGTCACCGCCGGGAGCAAGATCGGGCGTACTGGTGGTTTCCACGTAACTCTCCCGTATGGGTCCAGGGCTTGACGACAACTCAGTGGGCTGCCGTGAGGTTACAGGAAAACCGTAATTTTCCTGTAGTGCGGGAACGCCCCTCCGAGGGCCTCCTGTCGATAGACATCCGCAAGACGAGGACAGAGGAGGGAAGGCTCCGCTACCGTGACTTCACGTCAGTGAGACCTCTGTCTACGTCTATTGCAACGGGAGCCCGGATCCATGCGCATCACCGTGACCGTCGAAGAGCCGGACGATGCGTTCCGCACCGACCTCCTCGCCCTCCTCGCCAAGCACTCCGCCGTCGTCGAGCTCGACACCGAGTGGACGGTGGAGCGCGCCGGCCGCTTCTACCAGGCCGTCCCGCCACGGGCGCAACGCCTGCTCCGGGAGGCGGCCGTCAGGGACGGCTTCGTTCCGGACGAAGTCCTGCGCGAGGAGCTGGACGGCAAGAGCCTTCGCGGCCACGCGGGCCCGCTCAAGCGGGCGCTCGAACGCGGCGTTCGCGAGGGGTGGTGGCCGGAGGGCATGCAGCCGCCCCTCGCCCCGCGGGGCCCCGGCTTCGGCAAGGTCAAGGGCTACCAGATGCCGCAGGAGCTGGTCAGCACGTTTTTCACGGCCATCAAAACCGTGCACCAAGCCGGGGACGGGATCCCCACCCCCTAACATTTAGGGGTGCTCCGTCACGAAAGCTCCGCCTAAGCCGCACTGCGGACGACGCCGCGATCGCATCATTCCAGGGACACCCTTCCTGGAACCTGTTAATTCCCGCCGCTACAGCAGCAATACGAGGGACGAAATGACGCCGGAAAACCGGTAGAGCACTGGAATCCTGATTTCAGACGCGAATACGGTCGCCGACACTACGCCAGAAATGAAATCCGGCGAACCGCGCGGCCGTAGATCCGTGCCGAAATACGGTACGCTACGGGTGGGGTAATCAGCAGCGGGACAATGTTCCCGAGCAAGAAGCCGCGGTCCGCCCGCGGCACTAAGCCGGGATCGGACCGCGTTCCCCGCGCAAGCGGCCAGCCCGGGTGATTAGCGGTCACCCGGGCGGCTACCTACCAGCGACTACCTGGATCCCGCAGAGGATCGTAAGGATGTTCGCCGTCAGGGCGACGAGCGGTGACGCGTGGTGAAGAGCCCTTCGCAGGGCGCACCACCACTGCTTCCACCAGTCGTCTTCACTGCCGAGGCCCATCCGGGCCCCCTCTCCGTCGGGAAACCGGTGCGCGAGTGCACACCCGCCCGCAACACCGTGAATGAACGCGGCATTGAGGCGGATCGGCACCGGACACCCTCCCGTAGCGGAGAGTTCAACGGTGATTACGGTACCCCATTGGACCCCTCACGCAAAGCCGCCAGAATTACCCCTGTGAATCGCACAGAAGGGGTCGCCTGGGCCCGACAGAAGGCACCCCAGCACCGTCGGATTTTGGTACGCCCCGCGAGTGACGGCGCCTTAAGGTGAGGCGGGTTGAGGGGGCTCGATGCCGAGGGACTTAGCCTCGGAGATCTTTTGCGCGTAGTCGCCGGGCGACTCGCCGTCCAGGCGCTGGTAGAGCTCAAGGGCCGAGCTGCGGGCCGACTCGAACTCCGGGAGGCGGTCGAGAGCGAGCAGGGTTCTGGCGTGCTTCAGATGGGCTTCGGCGAGCTCCGCCGGCAGCTCCAACGGTGCCAGGACGGTGACGGCTTCGGCGGCGGCGCGCTCTGCGCCCTCGAACCTGTGCATGAGCGTCAGAAAGCCCACCTGGTTGTGCAGCGCGGTCAGCAGGCCTTGCACGTAGTCCGTCGTGTCGCGGAGCACGGAGCGGAAGACCTGCGCCGCCTTGTTGTTCACGCGGGAGGCCACCATCAGGCGGGAAGCGTCGGCCAGTGTCTTCGCCTGCATGAGGAAAGCTCCGCCGAGCAGCGGCAGATGGTCACGGCCCCGGTCCCGGACGAGCTGCCGGGCCAGGGTGACGGCCTCGTCCGCGATCTCCATCGCCTCCTCGCGGGCGTTGGCCGCGGCGCTGAGTTCCGCCATGTCCAGGAGGGCCCGCACGTAGTGCCGCTGTAGTGCGTCCGGATCGGAGGGGTCGAGCTGATGGAGGACCGACGCGGTCTCCCGGACGGTTTCCCGCACACCCATGAAGTCACCGAGGTCGAGCTGGATCTCCGCGAGGTGGCTCAGCGTGGACTCGAGTTCGGTGAGATAGGCGTCCGGCCTGTCCTCGGCCGCCGCCCGGCGGACTTGCAACGACTCCCGGGCCACTCTCAGCGCCTCGTCCAGGTGCCCCGCCTGGTGGTGGTGGCGTGACAGCGCGTTGAGCGAGCGCGCGAGATCCGGGCGTGCTCCGGCGTCGCGGGAGGCCAGTTCTCGGCGCATATCGACGGAGGCCCGGGCCCTGTCCAGCGCCTCGTCGAGGCGGCCGGTGGCGGCAAGGCCGTAGGAAAGGTTGTTCAGCAGCCCGGCCAGAGCGGACGTGCGGTCGTCCGGGTCCTCCGGCCGCCAGTCGGACAGCCCCGTCAGTGCCTCGCCCTGGACCACGGACTCTGCGCCGCGTTCGAGAACATGGAGCGCGTGGACCTGCTGGGCCAGCAGCAGGCCCCTGAGCCAGGTCGGCGCGGCGGGAACGGTTTTCAAGACCGTCCTGGTTGAGGCGACTCCTTCACGCCTGACCTGCACGTTCACGGGTTCCTGGGCTGTTCTGTTGTGCCTGCGGTCCACCCCTGGTCCACTGACTGCCGCACCCGGCGCCGTTCTGGGGAGCCCAGCCGAACGGCCCTAGAAAGACCGACCAACCGGGTCGCGGTCGGGTATGCCGGATTTCGTCTCCTGGTGTCGTTGGCCGCCGTATTCTGGCGATCCACCAGGGAGGGGACGCCATGGGGAAGCGTCAGCGCCGACGCAATCGTCAGCAGAAGCAGCCCAAGACCATCGTCAAGCAGCAGTCACAGCTTCGGCATCTCATCCCGAGTACGGATCACCCGCTACTCGAGGTCGTCTTCAAGCCCGACGTGTCCGACGAAGACAAGGCCGTGTGCCTGGACTACTGGTCGTTCTTCCAACCCGGAACCTGGTCGTACAAGGTCGCTGAGATCGGCGCCACTACTGCGGTTCTGAGGACGGTGAAGGCGTCCTGCCACGCAGATCTGCTCACCATCGTCTGCCCCGACTGCGCCGGACCGAAGAGGATTCACAGCCGCTCGGACATGGTCGCGACTCGGAAGTGGGCGCCGGACGTGTTCCCGAGCGAGGAGACCGTCACGGGCGGCTCATGCCACGACTGTCAGACAGCTGCGGCAGAGCATGCGGCGCAGGAAGCGCAGCGTGTTGCAGAAGAGCATCGGCAGCAGAACCAGGCACGTGTCGATGCAGCCTCGTCGTGGTTGCAGGAGCAGGCAGGACGAGACTTCCCCAGTAGTTATCCGAGCGTCGTGGACGCACTGACACTGGTTTCCATGGTGGACATCATGCAGCGGAAGGACACCGAGACGATCGGGCCGCTGCAGAGCTTGGACTACTCACTGGCGGCGTCTGCGGAGGTCGACGTGGAGGTATTCCGCAGCCTGCACCAGGAGCGGTGGATCAGTCCGACCCTGCCGGCTACGACTGGGGACTTCGCGTTTGACGACGACGGCACCGTCCGCGGCGTGTACATCAAGCAGATCCCTTGGTGTCTGGCGCCCGCCCTGGGCAGCAAGACAGCGGCGCGCCGTGAGATCACGTCCCTGCTGGGCCGCATGTTGATCAGCCGGGCAGACGAAGTGCGGCACCAGGTGCACAAACTTCAGGCCGGTATGGCTGTTACCTACCTCGAGGGCTTGCTGATCCGCACCTATCAGGAGGAGCCCATCCCGGAACATCGTCTGCCTGACGCCTACGAGACGCTCCTGGGAGCACTGCGAGAGGGCTTCACGCTCGGACAGCTCATCGCCATTGCGTGGAGCGCTGCGGCCGCAGCGGTGGCATGGGGTCAGCGCACGCCCGGGCTGAAGCCCGGCAACGTGTCGGCGGCTGCTGTCACCAACGTCGGCCGACGTATCGGCTTCCTGCACGACCGCCGCATCGAGGAGTACGACCTGCCGAACTGGGTTGCGCGCCCAGCGACTCTGGGCACTGCCCTGCGACTCCTGGAACAGCACGACGCGGAGATCGAGGCACTCAGCCGCTTTCTCACCCTGAAGCAGCGCACCGAAGCTCGGCCACTGGAGACCGCCGAATTCGATGGCGACATGGCCGACCTCCAGAGCGACGAGACCGACCACAACATGGAGTCCTTCCTCGACGACTTGAGGGCTGGTCGTAAACAAGAGCCGAGTGGTCCCGCGATCACCTACGCCCTGGTCACCCCTGAAGGGGAGCTGGAATTCCACACCGCCCCAGTCGATGGCATGCGTGACAAGGTGGGTTCAGCTGGCGCCGGGGTCGTCGACCGGATCTGGTTGCCCTCCCCATCCTCCGTCCACGCCTACGTGGCAGAGCTGGTCACAGCTTCGTCCGAGAGCTCCAATCCCGTCGCTGACGAGATTCTGCGCCTGCTCGACTGCCACGACGGGCCGTTCTACGGGCCCATCTCCTTCTTCGCCATCAGCGCACACGCCACTCAGCCGCGGAGCCTGGACGAGGATCAACGCGAGATGCTGCGCGCCGCTCACGAGGTGGCACGGGGACGCGCCGGACTCGACAGCTAGCCCACGCCGTGCTCATTCGTGTCCGGTCCCACAACCTCGTCAGCTGCTGAGCCCCCTAAGCCCTTGGCAAACCAGGGATGCGCCCTCCCCACGCAAAAGGGATCGCTGGCGAAGGCCAGCTTCGGCATGATTGGCTTCGAGTGAATAACACGTCTCTGGAGATCATGTGGGAAAGGCCAGCCGCCGGAGGGCGGAACTCAGAAACCCGCCAAAGTCCACCGAAGAAGCTCTCAGAAGAGAGACAAGGCGGGCGCACAGGGCTGAAAGGCAAGGCAAGCGGCGAGGTTCTGCACTTGCCGAGTACGAACAGCTCGCAGATCTGGGCCGTCGGCACGTTGCCGAAACTCTCATATCTCGCCACAATCAACGAATGCTCCGAATAGGACAAACGCCCACTAGTGCGGTGGAACCGGTAATGTCGGCGCTCCTGTCATTCGGAATGATCGACAACGCCCTGCGCAAATTGGGAGCAACTCGAGGCCGGCACCCCGCAGATTACGGAGCTACATGGATCGACCACCTCGCCTGGGGGGCCGATAGCGCATTCATTGCAGCACGCCTGCTTTTCAGTGGACAATACGTAGGGGCAGCCGCAGTCCTCCGATCACAGTTCGAACGCTGGACCGAGAACGCCGCCTACAACGCCAAGATCACCCACGTGCCGGGGGAAAGCACAGCTAGCTTCACTGCCCGCGCATGGGAGAAATGCCACGATTCCTTCCCCTCCGCCGATCGCAACAAGACGCACCCGTCTTTTCACCTAAGCCCCGACATTGACAGCTTGGACTTCTGGGAAGACGAGCGGACAATCGGCGAATCCAAGGGGCCGTCCGTCACGATCGGGAAAGATTATCAAGTCTACCCCGAAGAATCCATGACACTGCTTTCCGAATTCTTGCATGGGCGTGGCCCTTTTGCTGACGTGTTTCGATGGGAAGCGTCTGAACTCCTTTCCGGGGAACCGGCGAGGCTTACTGAATGCACACAATGGCTTACTGACGTCCTGACTCTCAACCTGCGGCAAATACGCCTCTGCCTTGCCACCCTGGCCGAAGAGCGGGGAGATCCCAACCTGGCGCGGTTTCTATTCGCCCTGCCCGAACGGACTTACGGAGGCTGGGAACCACCCGCACCTCAAAGCCTCTTCCCCTTGATGCCTCAGACTGGGCTGTCGGATGAAATTCTCAATGGATACCGTCAGGCCACTCATGACTATGATCAGGTGATGTTGGGGCGGCGTCCCGCAGGAAGGCTCTTTCGCGATGACGAGATGGTTCGCCTGCTGTTTTATGAACGCAGAGCAAGGGCAGCCAAATGGGCAAAGAGCGCACTGAACGAAGAGAAAGCCCTCCGCGGAGATGAGTTCAATCTAGACGGCCTCACAAATCGAGATGTCGAGCGCGTCATGTGTGCCGAAATGGCTGGGCTAGCTTCGGTATGGCTCGGCGATACTCCGCACGGAAACGCAGCCGCGATGTGTTCATCGGCTCTGCGATCAGCGCATTGGCTGTGGCTTGAGGACGACGACCGATCTATGGCACTACTTCGTGTAGCACTCGAACAATGCGCTCGCCTGAAGGTGTGGACAAATAAGCCCGAGAAGGCACAGCAGCTGGAGGAGTCCTCCAGCTCAACACCAAAGGACTGGCTGAATGCGGCCGGCTGGAAACGTCTGTCTTCCCTAAATAGAGCTCTTGGGGAGTTTGCCCACGCTCATGCACGAATCCGCCTCGGTGGGGCTCGTGAGATCTTGACAAAAATCCAGCCCGACGGAGATTCGGTGAACGCAATCCGAACGGCTCGCGGGCACGCTCTCGACGGGATCACCTCGTTCATCATGGCCGAGTCATCCAGCGCGTTGAGCAAGGTGTCAGTCACCATGCAAGAAGAGTTTCAGCGCATCACTAATGAGTTCTTCCCAGACCCAGGAGGGATTCAGTCAGAACTGGAAGGCTTGCTGGATAGGGCCATGCTTTTGAAGAATGCTCCTATGGGTGACTACACCTTCCACGGTCCTGCCCGTGACGCAGCAGCACAAGACAGCAACTAGTCGAGGCGTGAGCTGCGGCGACCGTCCCTGGACCGGGCTCGGGACGGCTAGACGACGGTATGCCGTAGCGCGTCTGCACACGCTACCCAGTTTGCTTGCCGAGGACCTTCGGGCGGGGCCGGCAGGCGAGTATGCCCGCCCTAGACAAGTACCGCGAAATGCGCCCTCTGCCTCAATGACCTCGCTGACCCACTCTCGCGCGCGCGATCGTCTCCCGGAACAGAACGCCCATCTTGTCCGCCCACGCCGCGCACGAGGCCAGGTGCGCGGCGACCGGATCGGCGTCGGTCACCCCGGGAGGGGATCGTGCGGATCTAGCCGAAGACCACACCGAGAATCGCTGGCTCGAGACGGTAACGACGTCACCCTATTCGTCACTGTGACGTGAATTTGCCTGAACCTGGCTGTAGTTACGCCTGACTCTGCGATGCTGGAGGCCGATCGAGAGGGGCCGCAGCGATGCAGTGGAAGATCCACGGGGAACGTCCGATCTACGAAAATAAGTGGGTGAACCTGTGGCTCACCGACATCGAGACGCCGGACGGGCACCGCTGGGAACACCACGTCGTCAAGCTCCGCCACCTCGCCGTGGCTGCTGTGATCAACGACCGCCAAGAGGTCCTGATGATGTGGCGTCACCGCTTCATCACGGACGCGTGGGCCTGGGAGCTGCCCATGGGCTTGGTTGAGGCGGATGAGACGCCCGGCGAGGCTGCCGCCCGTGAAGTCCTCGAAGAGACTGGCTGGCGTCCCAGCCCGATGAAGCCGCTGATCTACGCCGAACCGGCGAACGGCATCACCGACTCCCAGCACCACCTGTTCCGCGCCGACGGCGCCACGTACGACGGGCCGCCGACTGAGAAGAACGAGTCGGACCGGGTCGAGTGGATTCCGCTGGCGGACATCCGGGGCATGATCGACCGCCGCGAGATCGTCAGCAGCGGCTCTCTGGTCGGCCTCCTCTACGTCCTGATGGACGAAGGGGTTCGCTGACCCAGCGGGGGAAGCATTGCTCGTAGGCGTGCCTCGAAGGCGACTGCGGCCGGCACCTCGCGATAGGGCGCAAGCTGCTCGTAGAACTCGCGAAGGTGCCCGGTCACCCGCTCGGACGAAACGGCGGAGGCGGGCACCAGCGCCTCGATCGCCGTGTGGCAAGCCTGGTCGAGCTTGCCCCTCTGGAGCTGCGTACGGGCCAACCAGAAGGCATGGAACGCCCTACCGCGCTGGTTCGCGGGGTCCTCCCGCTCCAGCGCATCCGCGATCAACGGTTCTGCGATCGCCGCCTCGCCAAGACGGCCGTGCGCGATGCCGGTGTCCACGATGAGCTTCGGCTCGTCGAAGTACGTCACCCATGCCGGGTCCGGGTCGTCTGCCTTGATCCGCCCGTACTGACTGTGTGCCTCGGAGATCGCGGTGTGGGTCGCCGTCCGTTCGCCCATGGTCGCGTGGGCGAACGCCTCACGCATGGCCAGCATGGCCCGAACCCGCGGCGTCGTACCCGTGGCCGCTCGGGCCTGGTCCTGGGCAGCAGACGCCAGTGCAAGCGCGTCCGCCGGCTTGTCCTGGTAGGTCGCTTGCAGGCTCATGCAGGCCAGGACGTTGGCCATGAAGGGATGGTCGTCAATCTCCCTGGCCAGTTGCAGAGCCTCCGAGAAGTACGCGCGGGCCTGGTGGTACTGCCGGGCGTCGAAGTACGTCCACCCGGTCAACCGCGCCAGCTCCGCCGCGATGCCGTACAGGCCGTGCTGGATCGGCGCGGGCCGCTGGTCCTTCAGTAGCCCTTCGACATATCGCAGCTGGCCGACGACAGCGGGTCGAAGCGTCTCGCCCCCGTGCTCGTCGTCGCGACGCCAGTAGTCCTCGATCGAAGAACGGAGAGCGTGCAATGTGGATGGGTTCGGGTTGGTCCCGGCGGCCAGGGCCAGGATGCTGTCCACCTCCACGCCCGGTAAGGCGCTGAGGAGCTTCGGCTGAACGGGCACGTGACCGAACTCCGGCCGTTCCCGCTCGGCCACGGCCAAGACAGCCGGCGTCTCCCACGTACGGCGGGCAAGCCCGAGCATGTGCCCCGGGATACGCAATCCATCGGCGATCCGCTCGATCACTTCCATGTGGAGGAGCTGTCGCTGACCCGCGATCACCTCACCCACTCGGCTCGGCGTCAGCTCGCACTGCCGCGCGATCATCGACGGGTAGATGCCTGCCCGAGTCTTGACCAGACGAAAGACCCTCGCAAAGTCGCGCACGCGGCACGCGTCGATCATCTCGGGCTCGGTGAGCAGACTTACTGGTAGTTCCTTCGTACGACGTGTCTCGGGCATCGGGCACGCTCCGGAGGAAGACTACGGATCGCTTCAAAGTCTCAACCGACCGTGATGTTACCCAAGTTGGGTAATCCGCTGGGCCTTTCTGGCTCGTCGTCCTGATCGCGATCCTTCTGGACATGGCGAAGCGACCGAGGACGACCGCCTTGAACGATTTGGCGGGCACTCCTGACACAGAGCGAACGGCCCTCGGGGCAACCCCTGACCTGGGCATACAGCCCCGCGTCCTGATGAGCATCCGGGTATCGCGGGACTCGGGCCGGACATGGTCGCCGCGCTCGCGGGTCCTGGAAGGCGACCCGTTCGACATCCTCTCCAACCCCGGCCGCTACCCCCCGTGCGAATGCCCCCGCTGCGGCGGTACCTCGTCGTCGGTCCGTGCCCTTCAGCCGGCATCCATCGCGCCGGGGTCGGCGTAGTGGCCGCCTTCCGACGTTGAAAGCTCCTTTAGAACGGGATTCCCGGGTACGTGGTCGAGCTCCGCGGGGCTGGCGCCAACAGCTCGCCGTGCTCCTCTACGCCGCCGTCGTCACCGTTCTGGTGGTCACCCTGGCCATCGCTGGTGATCCCGGCCGCTGACCGGCAACCGGCTTCCGGCACGAATCCCGCCTTCGCTCAATCGGTGGCTCGCGCCACCCCCGTCTCCTCACCGGCCCGGGAACAAAGGGCTGGTGAGGCACGCCCCATCGGGGCTGGGCCGGCATCCGTCGGCCCTGGACTTCCAGGAAATGGAGACACATATGGCAGCGCAGAAGGAAGACCTGCTGATCGGCGTCGAGAGCCTGATCAAGGTCCAGGACCGCTTCACCGCTGCGGCGGCGGAGTCCGACTCCACCGGCACCTCCGCGGGCGACGACGGCGAGAACCGCGACGGCCTGAACCTCCCGCAGGAGTAGCCCCACCAGTGCGCCGCAGCACCACCCGGGGGCCCGTCATCCACAGCGGGCCCCTGGCCTTCACCCGCCACGACGCCGACCGGAGGAACACGTGGACCACCACTTCGTCACCGCAATGGAGAAAGCCCTCGGCTGGGACGGACCAGGCGCACTCGGAGCCGCTTTCGCCCGGGGAACGATCGAGGACCTCGATCTGCTCGATCGCCTGCTCAACCCCACGAAGCTGCTGGACCTGGTGATGCGCCGCAGCGTCACCACGCCCCAGTTCCGCATCTTCCAGGACGGAGCCGAACTGCACCCCGGCCGCTACATCCAGCCCTCCGTCACCCGGCGGGGACAGGCCATCCCCATGGCCGACATGCGCCGCGTCGGCGGGCTCATGCGCGAGGGCTGCACCATGGTCCTGGACGAGGTCGACTTCTTCGACCCGGCCATGGAGGCCACCTGCCGTGCGCTCCAGTGGTGGGCCCGTGAGCTGGTGCAGGTGAACGCCTACCTGACCACCCAGGACGCCAGCGGCTTCAAGCTCCACTGGGACGACCATGACACCGTGATTGTCCAGCTCGCCGGCCGTAAGAGCTGGGAAGTCCGCGGCACCTCGCGCAAGGTTCCGATGTACCGCGACTCCGCCCCCAATGCCGAGCCCAGCGAGGAAATCGTGTGGCAGGGCGTCATGGAGCCCGGCGACGTGATGCACATCCCGCGCGGCTTCTGGCACCAGGCCACCCGCGACGACCAGGGCGACGGCCACAGCCTGCACGCCACCTTCGGCATCGTGAAGCGCGTCGGCGTGAACTGGCTGGCCTGGCTCGCCGACCAGGCCCGCGCGCAGGACCTGTTCCGGTACGACCTGGACCGCTGGAATTCCCCCGGCCAGTGGGAGGGACAGCAGCACCTCCTGGCCGACGCCGTCGCCGAGATGGCTACGAAGCTGACTCCGCAGGACTTTTTCGATGCCCGCGAGCGGGAACGCCTGGCCGCCCGGCATGTCCCGGCCACCGGCCTGTTCGGCAAGCCTGCGGCCGTCGTGTGCGTCACCGACTTCGAGCCCGTGATCGAACAGCACCACGACGCGGTGGACGTCCTCGCCGCAGGCAAGAAGCTCACCTTCGCCAGCAAGGCGTACCCCGCCCTTGCGCTGCTGCTGAGCGGCCACCCCGTCGACATCGCCGACGCCACCGAGAAGACCGGCCTGGACGTGGAACAGCTCGCCGAGATCCTGGTGAAGGAGGAACTGTGCACGGAGCTGACCCCCGCCTTGTCCTCGGCCTACACCGGTCTCGTCACCACCGCGACATCCTGACGTCCGCACTCGACCTCGGCGTCACCGCCCTGGACACCGCGGCCGCCTACCTCGGATTCCGCTCTCACGCGGTGCTGGCCGAGACATCGGCCGATCTGCTGCCGAAGTTCGCCCTCTCCACGAAGGTGGGCTTCTTCCCGGGCGCCGGAGGTACTGAGCACTCCCTCGATCCGAGTCGGCTGCGCCTGGCCATCGAGAAGGCGGCGCGGGAACTCGGCAGGGAACCCGACACCGTGCTCCTCCACAACCCCGAACGGAGCCTCACGGGCCTGTCCCCGGCAGATGGCCACACCCTCCTCGGCAATGCCTGCACCGCTCTGGCCGACGCCGCCCGCGACGGTCTGTGCGGCGCCTGGGGTGTGGCTTCCTGGGATACCCGATCACTCGGCATGGTCCGGGTGGACGACCTGCCGTCTCCGGACGTCCTGATGGTCCGGGCCGGGCTCCTCGTAGGCATCGGCTTACTCGACGCCACAACCGTCTTGCGCATGGCCTGGCAGCCGGGCAGAACCTGGGGCATGAGTCCCTTCGGCGGCGGCCACCGGAAAGTGTGGGAGGAATTCGACCCCCGGCCGTTCCTGCGACCGAGTCACGGGGATCTGTCCCGCATACAGGCGGCGTTCCGGACCGCGTTCCACCTGCCCACCGCCTCCGCGATGGCGGTCGGCACCGACGACCCCAGCCACCTGGCCCAGTTGCTCCAGGCCCTGGGCACGGAGGTGGACACCGCCGCCGTCAGTCAGTACCTGCGGGCCCTCGACGGACACCGTCAGAGCTGAAGCTCCGCCACCAGGCGCTCGGCCTCCCTCCGGGCCGGCGCCAGCAGCGGATCCTCTTCGTAGGCATAAGGTCCGACGATCTTCGACAGGAAGAACAGCGACATCAGCTTGCCGTCCCGGCTCTCCAAGTCCGTACGCCGCTCCCGGTGGACACGGTCCGCGAGACCCGGGACGGCAAGCGCGTTGCCCCATAGGGTTGCGGCGTCCAGGCCTCGGGGCGCCATGCCCCAGTCCTCCCAGTCGATGAGGGAGAACTCCGGTCCCATCACGTTGGCCCAGGTCAGATCTGCATGAGCCGGCGCCCACCGCTCGATCCGCGTATCGGCCACCCCGGGGAACACTGCCCCGAGGGTCTGGGTCACCTGCTCCTGCGTGATCGTCACCGTGTCCGGCGTCGCGATCCGCGGCGTCTGCTGTGAGGCAAGCGCGTCCAACGAAGCGTTCAACGCCTCCCACCACTTGTCCGGCAAGCCCGGGTCTTCGAGCACCAGGGCGCCCTTGCCAACAGACGGCGACGGAATCAGCTCCAGCTCATCCGCGCGCCACATCACCGGCTCGCCTGGCTCGCGCCACGCCACACCCTGGTACCACTCGGGCATCGCGACACCTTGCAGCACGGCAGCAGCCTCGGTCCCGTTCCAGCCCTGCGGGCCGATCCGCTCGAATCCCCGCCGCTCGATACGCACCCACGTGCCCCGCTCCGTACGGCCCCCCAAGGAACGGCGCTTGCGCACCAAGACCTCCCGAACCAACCGCACGTGTAGAGCCTCTTCCACGCGCTCCAGCACGTCTTCAACCGGCTGACAGCGTAGATCCACCTGGGCAGCAACGGGCAGGGATCCGTTCATCACGACCTCCTCGGCAAACGGATGACCGTAGCAGGAAGGGGCCCAGCAACACGATGGTCCGTCAACTCAGAACTTATCAACTTCCGCCCCATCATCGGCCGTTGCAAGGGCGGCCACCGCCTTGCCCACGCCGGTGGCCGGAGCGGCTTTGGCCGGTGTCCTGTTCGGGCTGGGGTGTGACGAGATCGTGTGCGGGGGTTTCCACAGGGCGGGACTTATCCACAGCGCTAACCACGGTTCTGATCAAGGTGGGACGATTTCTCCGTTCCGAAGCGCGTGAAGGAGGGGATGGGGATGACGACGGCTGCATTGTGGGAGCTCGATGCTCAGCTCGACTCCGAGGACACTCTGACGATCCTGTCGGCCGTCTGGGACGTGTTCACCGTGGCGGCCAAGGTGGCCGATGCGATCACGTTCGAGGAGGGCAGCGAAGAGCTGCAGGCGATGTCCGCCGCCCGGCAGTGCATGGCAGGCCGCGATCTGCTGCCTCTGCCGCAGAGCGGATCGCCCGCGGAGGTGCCGGAGCTCGCGCCGGGTAGCGCTGGTCTGGACCCGTTCGTGCGGCTCCTGGAGCACGCTCAGCAGTCCCTGATCCGGCTCGCCGCCACCGCTGACCAGCTCGGCGGGGGAGCGGAACGGTCGCTGCGAGAGGCCATCCAGTTGGCGTCGCGTGCGGCCGTGGCGCTGGCCGCAGTGCGGGGGCAGTGAGGTGACCACTCTGGGGGAACTGTTCGATGTCGCGGTCGCTCATCTCGTCGGGGCCGCCGAGACGCCGCTCGCATCGATCGGGCCGGAGGAACGGGTAGCGCTGATCGGCCGCGTCGAAGACGTACTGACCCAGGTCAGAAGCGGGTTGGGTCCTCGCGCTTACACCCCGGTGCTGACCACGGAGGAGCGGGAGCTGACCGTCTCCGAACGGAACCTGGAGGGCTGCCTCGACCAGGCGTCTTCGTGGCTGGGTACCGCCCGGAGCCACCTTCAGGCACCCGCCTCCGAGGCCATCGGGCCGGCCGGGGACCGGATCTCCGCCGCAGCGCAGGCCGTCGGAGCGGTGCGCGACACGATCACCAGTCATCTGGGGCCGGACCGGGCACCGCTGACGCCGTATGCCTACCTGTTGCGGCACCAGGCCGCCTTCGACTACCTGTCCCGCCGGTACTCCGAGGTGGCCTGGACGGCCGGCGAGGTGGTGCACCGTCTCTCTCAGGGCGTCGAGCACCCGGGTGCGGGCGAGGCCTTCGAGGCGGCAAGGGCGTCTCTCGCCCAGGCCTCCGTGTACGCCCGGGCGGGAGGCCGTGAAGCCGACGTGCACCTGGAGACCTTCCCGCTGGCCCTGCCCGTCGCACCGGTCCAGGCCACTCCTGCCGACGCGACCAGTGCCGTCACTGTGCGGCTCGGCGAGGACAGTGAGCGGCTGTCCCGGGCCGCGTACGGCGCCCTGCACGACCGTGACGAACAGCGGATGAGCGGGTCGGACTTCCGGCAGCTCTCCAGCTGGACGGCGACGACCCGCATCCTGACCGGCCGTCTCCTGCTCCACGTCGCGGCGAGCATGCCGGAGGGGCCGGTACGGACCGGCTTCAAGGATGCGGCCGGCGCGCTGCGGAAGTCGTCGCAGGTCTGGACCGCGGCCGCTGCGGGGTGGATGGACATCGTGGACCTGGCCGACCCCCGGGAACGTCCCGCTCTTCCCCCGCCCGGACTCGGCCTCGTTCGGCGGGGCGAGCTCGTGCAGATGCCCACGACCGACCCGCACCCCGCCGTGGTCATCTCCCGCACGGCCGCCACACGCGTGGGCCAGCTCTTGTTCGGCCCGCAGTGGGAGCCGGAGCAGGGCCTGGGAACGTCGAGGCCCGGTGCTGGCGTCCTCGCGGACGCCGGAGGTCCGGGCGCCTTGGCAGCCTCCCTGTACCGGCTGCCCTCGGCCGGCTGGCAGATGGCAGCCGCAGCGCCGTTGGCGGTCAAGCGTGCGGGGGCGGGGCTGGTCGCCGATGCCGCCGAACATCGGCCTCCCGGCTGGAACGAGAACTGGCGCTTCTACTCCGTGCACCCCCGAGAGGTGGAGCGGCTGGCGGGCGCGTACGCGGCGGTGATGACGGCGGAGCAGGCCGCGGCAGGGGCTTTGCTGGACATCGCCCGCCGGGCAGGGGTTGCAGTGCCTCGCGCAGTCCTGGACGCCTCTGCGCACCGGGCCATCGCCGAGGAGCAGCGCTGGGCGCCGAGGCAGCAGGTGCAGGCGAAGCCCCGGGAGCTGCCTCGGGCGCACGTGCCGGTCGACCTGGTGGTCGGACGTCGCCCGGGGATGCGCCGCTGAGCGGCGACGGCCGGAATCAGGGGCCAACCGTCCGGCGACCGGCACGTGTTCTCCGAGCCGATCACCGCCTGGCGGCAACCCCGCCTCCAGGTCGTGGACCTGACCACGGTCGGCGATGGAGGCATCGGCGGTCAGCAGTCGGGCGGTCGTGTCGTGCCCGTTTCCACGTAGGCCACGGGCGCGAAGGAATCAATATCTATCCCCGCGGTCATAGAGTTTAATGGGCCCCGCACGGAGAGTTTTTGTCGCACCGCACGCGGTGGAAATATTTTCCGTACACAAGCCGCTGCAGCGTGCTACTGTCGATCTCGGTTGCAGTTTTGGTTCCCAAAAACTTCAAGCGCTCCAGTCGGCCTCAGCGCCACAATCGAGCGCTTCATATTTCCGGGTCATTTTCCGGCGGGGCATCATCGCGGCGACACGGTGTCCGTACAGTGCGGATGCTGGTGTACTGCCCCAAAGGAGATACGACATGGCATCTGGCACCGTGAAGTGGTTCAACGCGGCCAAGGGTTTCGGCTTCATCGAGCAGGACGGTGGCGGCGACGACGTCTTCGCCCACTTCTCGAACATTGCCGCCCAGGGCTTCCGCGAGCTGCTGGAAGGCCAGAAGGTCAACTTCGACATCGCGCAGGGCCAGAAGGGCCCGACGGCCGAGAACATCGTTCCCGCCTGACGCTGACGCGCATTCCGTAGCTGGGGCCCGCATCCCTCGGGGTGCGGGCCCCAGCTGCACGCATTTCCCGCAGTGCGGTCACCTGCAGGACGAAGCATTCAGGGGCCCAGCCTCGTCGAGCTTCAACCGACCCGACTTTTCTGGATTTCGCGTCCGCATGACGCCATCCCCATCTCAGCGCATGCGCCCGTACGGAATCCCTGTAGGCCAGAGTCGATTTCGCTTTCGCATTCCATTCGGCCCGTTCTTGTGATTCCCCGCGCTGCTTTCCGCTGCGGGAATTCCTTGATATGTGCCGCATCAAGGAAGGTTCTGAATGAACCGCACACGTACGAACGACCGTTCCTCTCGCACCCGCACCCGCACCGGCGGCCCCGCTTCCGGGGCTGCCACCGGTTCGGAGCGGGGCAACCGCTTCGGCTCGTCGGCCCCGAGCCGCTCCGCAGGTCCGAGCCGCTCCGGCGGCTACGGCCGCCGGCCCGCCGCGATCCAAGGCGAGTTCGCCCTGCCGAAGACGATCACTCCGGCGCTGCCCGCCGTCGAGGCCTTCGCCGACCTCGCCATGCCGGCCGAGCTGCTGGCCGCTCTCGGCACGCAGGGCCTGACCGTGCCCTTCCCGATCCAGGGCGCCACCCTGCCCAACACCCTTGCGGGCCGTGACGTGCTCGGCCGCGGGCGCACCGGCTCCGGCAAGACCCTCGCCTTCGGCCTCGCGCTGCTGGCCCGTACCGCCGGGCAGCGTGCCGAGCCCCGCCAGCCGCTCGCCCTCGTCCTCGTCCCGACCCGCGAGCTGGCCCAGCAGGTGACCGACGCCCTCGCCCCCTACGCCCGCGCCGTGAAGCTGCGCTTGACCACGGTCGTCGGCGGCATGTCGATCGGCAAGCAGGCCGGAGCGCTGCGCGGGGGCACAGAGGTCGTCGTGGCCACGCCCGGCCGGTTGAAGGACCTCATCGACCGCGGCGACTGCCGGCTGAACCAGGTCGCGATCACCGTCCTCGACGAGGCCGACCAGATGGCCGACATGGGCTTCATGCCGCAGGTCACCGCCCTCCTCGACCAGGTGCGCCCCGAGGGCCAGCGGATGCTGTTCTCCGCCACCCTCGACCGCAACGTCGACCTGCTGGTCCGGCGCTACCTCACCGACCCCGTCGTGCACTCGGTGGACCCCTCGGCCGGTGCGGTGACGACGATGGAGCACCACGTGCTGCACGTCCACGGCGCCGACAAGCACCGGACGACGACGGAGATCGCGGCGCGCGAGGGCCGGGTGATGATGTTCCTGGACACCAAGCACGCCGTGGACCGGCTGACCGAGGACCTGCTGAACAGCGGCGTCCGGGCCGCCGCCCTGCACGGCGGGAAGTCGCAGCCCCAGCGCACACGCACCCTGGCCCAGTTCAAGACCGGACACGTGACCGTGCTGGTCGCGACGAACGTGGCGGCGCGCGGCATCCACGTCGACGACCTCGACCTCGTCGTCAACGTCGACCCGCCCACCGACCCCAAGGACTACCTCCACCGCGGCGGCCGCACCGCCCGCGCCGGCGAGTCCGGCAGCGTCGTCACCCTCGTCACCCCGGGCCAGCGCCGCGACATGACCCGCCTCATGCAGGCCGCCGGCATCACCCCGCAGACCACCCAGGTCCGCTCCGGCGAAGAGGCGCTCAACCGCATCACCGGCTCCCAGGCCCCCTCCGGGATCCCCGTCGTCATCACCGCACCGGTCGTCGAACGCGCCAAGCGCAGCGCGGCCTCCCGGGGGAGGCGCCGACCTGCTTCGACCGTCCGGCGCGTGAGCGTGCGGCAGTCCGCCTTCGATGCGGCGGCCTGAGAAGCACATGATGAGGAAACTGACCCATCTCTGCAGGAGGCACGTTTTGACGCTGGTCCAGATGCATTTCCGCTCGACGAACGCCAACCCCGTGCACCGGACGGTGGACGACGCGATGGAGGCGGCCGGTCCGCAGGTCTGTGACGACATGACGGTCGAGGTGGCCCTGGCCGTCATGGCCAGTGCCCGCGCGGGTCATCTGCTCGTCTGCGACGAGGACGGCCTGTGCACCGGGCTGGTCACCCAGGCAAGGCTCGCCACCGTCCGCGACAGCGCGGCGTACACGGACCAGGTCCGTCTCCGCGACCTCCTGGGAGACCGCGGGCCGGTCACCTCGCCCTTGACCACGGTGGCCGAGGCCGAGCACGCGATGCGCTACCGCCGGCTCGATGCCCTGCCGGTCGTCGACGAGCAGGGCAGCGCTCTGGGCGTCCTCGCCCTTGCCCGCTGATCCGCCTCACCACGGCACGACCGTCCCCCGTTCTTCTTCCTGTGAGGCCACATGCGCTGTGTCATCGCCCGTTTCCCGTTCGACCTGACCAAGAGCGGTGTCCTGGAGTCGATGAAGGGCATCAAACCGGAGCAGGTCGTCGGCGAGTCAGTGATCATCGGGCGGCGTACCTACCCCGTCAAGCAGGTCGGCCAGGTCATCACTCGGCAGGACCGCCGTGACTTCAGCGCCGGTGAAGTCCTGCGGGCCATGAACCAGCTCGGGTTCACCTGCCGCGGCCTGCCCCGGGCGGCCGTGCCCACGCGCGTCCTCAGCCCGCTCCAGCAGGCTTCCGCGATGCTCGGCATCCCGGTGACCGTCTGACGGACAGGGCCGGCGCAAGCCGACACCGAACAGCGAGGAGGGCCCGACCGGCACACGCCGGTCGGGCCCTCCCGCATACCCGGGGGTTACGCGAAGGTCGGGTCAGTGGTCGGAGTAGCTGAAGTCGCCCATGGTCCAGGCGCTGACGTCCGCGATCGAGACGCGGTACATCCCGCCCGTCTCCGGGATCCCGACCGTGCCCTGAAGGATGCGGGCCACGTGGAAGTGCAGATGGGTGGGCGGCCCTTCCTGGGGTGTCGTGGTGGTGAAGATGGCGGCGAACTCGCCCAGGCGGGCGGAGTCCGTCAGGACCTCCGACACCCGCTGCCTCCACACGGCTTCGGGCGCCAGCCGACCGGTGATGACAGCACCACCGGTGACAACGGTCAGGGACATCTGATTGCTCTGCCCGGACTCCACCAGGGTGGCAACGTCCACGAGCAGCTCGTCAGGCTTCGACATGGGAGCCGATTTTATGCACCGGTCGTCCCGCTCTCGCGACCGGGAGGGCTACCGGTCGAGAAGAGCGCTCACCGTCTTCCCGCCGGAGGCCCGACGGGTGACAGCGGTCGCCCGGGCGAGGTGGTTGACCATGGGCCAGCCGAATCCACCGGTACCGCCGTACAGGTCAGGGGTGCGCATACGCGGCGCGTGCGGGCTGGAGTCGTGAACGGCCACCTCGATGCTCTCCGCGCGGGCCGTCAGTTCCAATGTGCAGGCGCCCCCGCCGTGGCGCACGGCGTTCGTGGCGAGCTCGGACACGACCAGGACCACGGTGTCTGCGGCTTCTGTGGCCATCGCCGGCTGACGAAGACGGTCGAGGAAGGCTCGCGCGGCATCGCGTGCAGCTGCAACAGCCTCCGTGGACAGCACGGTTGTGACGCTCTCGGCCATCGTGTTCATCAGGTCACCCTGGTCTCTGCATCGTCCACGTCCGGCCCTTGCCTACCTGTTCCCTGTGCCCCACCCACTGCACGCCAACCCGGCTCAGGTCTCCGAGAAGGGATCGAAGAGCAGTCGAAGCACGATGCCAGTCGACGAGACGTGGGGGACCCCGCGCCCTCGGCTGCGAACCCCCCGAGCCCCTGACCTGCTGTGCAGCCTGCTCTGCGGATCCTGGGCCGGCCACGAAGGTCTAGCTCTCTTCAGTGGGAACGAAAATCTATGACGGCTGGAGTAGACATTGGGCCTTGGCGTGGTTATGGTTTCTCTCGTAGCCAGAGAGACAGCAGGGCCTGGCAGAGACGAACTGCCGGGCAGCAGTACATGCAGTACCCGTAGGTGCAGTGCGCAGGACGGTGCGGTGGTGGAGTTCCGAAGCCAGAGTTTTCGCAGGACGGCGACGGGGCTGACGACCGGACCGGGTGGCCCGCAGTCATCAGGGGCCGCCGAGAGCAGTACCCGCAGTTAACGCAGTGGCAGTACCCGTAAGTGCAGTGCGCAGTACCCAGCAGTGAAGAGTGAGCAGCACCTCGGTGAAGGCGTCGGCTGCGGACGCGCGCACCGGGAAGTTCGGCAGTGGGGTTCTAAGCCAGAGCAGACGCAGGACGGGCAACGGGGCTGGCTGCCGAAGAGTGGCGCTGGGTCAGGCCACGAGCAGTTCGCATCACCAGCAGTACCAGTAGTAGGTAGTTGATCACCGAGGGAAGAACGGAGGAGCCGAGCACCATCAGGATCGCCCGGGCGGAAAGGCTGAGCCCGGGTACCGCAGGACATCGATCGTGAGGTGGTCTCCGGTCAAGCAACCGCGATCCCCGCACCCCCGGCCGCGTATCGGTCGGGTCGGCGGAAACACAGGGTCGGCGCAGTATCAGGGCCGACAGATGGTGTAGTAGTTCCTTCGGGGCCCTGGTGCCGGTACGGCGCCAGGGCCCCTCCATGCGTTCCATGAGAGAGGTTCAATGACAGCAGACGACTCCTTCGGCCGTCTCGACGACGACGATTACCCCGCCTACACCATGGGCCGGGCCGCAGAAATGCTCGGCACCACCCAGGGCTTCCTCCGCGCCATCGGCGAAGCCCGACTCATCACCCCGCTGCGCTCCGAGGGCGGCCACCGCCGCTACTCCCGCTACCAGCTGCGCATCGCCGCCCGCGCCCGCGAACTCGTCGATCAGGGCACCCCCATCGAGGCCGCCTGCCGGATCGTGATCCTGGAAGACCAGCTCGAGGAAGCCCGGCGCATCAACGCCGAGTACCGGCGCGCCGCAGAATCGGCGGACCCGACGGCCGCGGCCTGAACCGAGTGTGCCCGTCAGGGTCGGGGCCTCGGTCCCGGAAGACGGTCTCCCACACGCACGTGATGGCGGCCGCCGCGAAGACGCTGCCCTACCTGCGGTCGACGGCGCATTCGGCGGCCGATGCCCCCGGTCGGCCTCACTGCTGTTCCCCGGGTCAGTTGCCGCGCAGGAACTCCTCGGCCTGGGCGCGCAGGGCCGCGGGGGCGTCCGTCCAGGCCGGGGAGCGCACCAGCTCGCGCAGCTCGGCCTCCTTGACCTCGCGCGGGTCGTCCGCGCGCAGCCCGAGGTGGGGCCAGAGCTGGACCAGCTCCTCGTACGGGAGGTCCCAGTGCGCGGCGAAGGCGGATTCCAGAGCATCCGAAGGGGCGGGCGGCGCGACGAGGACCTCGGCGGTGGTGGCCGCCGGCATGATCTCCACAAGGGAGAGACCGAGCCGCTCGACCGCGTCGCGGAACAGGGCACGGTGGGCCCCCACCGTCTCGCGCGAGGGCCGCTGCCCCTCGTAGAACAGGGTGAACACCCATCCGGACTCACCGGCGCGAGCGAGGTCCAGCAGGAGGCGGGTGCCCGCGTCGTCGGTGAAGGCGCGGTGCGTAATGCTCTTCGCGGCCCCCGGCCCTTCGGTACGGGGCGCCGCCTCGAGCCGGAACTCGGTGCGCAGCCACTGCAGCTGGTCGGGTGCCAGCTCGCCGTCGGACAGAGCTCGGAGTGCGGGCCAGAGCACGACAGGACTTCCTCCGGACGTGGGCGGGTGGGGGCGGGGGAGTGCGACGCGGGTGGCTACGCCCCGGTAGCGGCGCCGAGGTGGATCGGGTTGCTCCAGGCGCGGCCCCCGGCGGCGTCCTCGACGGTGACCCGGCAGTAGCCCTGGCCGAACATCGCCACGGGCAGGACGCCTTCGGTCAGCGCGTCGCCTTCCAGGACCTGCAAGCCCGGGGCGCCTCCAGTGAGCAGGATCTTGCGTACGGGCGAGCAGAGCACCGTGATGCGGCCGTCGTCGATGCGGATGTCGTGGAGTTCGGGGCCGGTGCTGGAGTAGTAGTGGCCGGCCTTGAGCGCCGAGAGGAGGACGTCCGGGTCGAGGGACTCGGCCCGTACCTGGACCCAGGCCACGCAGCCCGGCGGGTCCTGGGGCTGGAAGTGGGCGTCGTCGGCTGCGTAGACGTTCAGGCGGTGGCCGCGGTTGAGGAGGACGTCCGTCAGATGCCAGCTGTCGCCCCGGTGCTCCCGGTCGGCGAGCGCGTTGTAGACCTCGACCGCGTGGGCCGCGTCCAGGCTCTCGGCGTCGTCGAGGGTGAGCAGCGAGGCCGCCGGGTGGGCCATCCCGACGAACGCACCCGCGGCGCGTGCCCGGCGGGCCAGCTCGGGCCCGGTCTCGGCGGGCTCAGGAGGCGCGAAGCCGAGCGGCAGCCCGACGGCCACGATGTGCCACTTCGGCCCGGCCTCGGTGCGCGGGGCGTGCAGCTCGGCCCCGAGGAGCGTGGTGAAGTCTGGGCTGCGCAGGGGCCGGGTGTCCGTCAGGGGAAAGCCGTACTCGGCCCGGAAGTGGTCGGTGACGGCCAGGAAGTCGTAACCGGCCTCCCGGTAGCGACGCACCACGTCCGCCGGGGACAGCGCACCGTCGGACTCGTCCGAGTGGGTGTGCAGATTGCCGCGCCAGAACCGGCCGGGCTGATCGAACGGCAGATCCAGCACAAACAACCTCCGTGCGCGACGACGTCACCAAGTCCCATTCACTGTAGGAGGTTTCGACAATAAGTATGCCAAATATTGCCTGGTGGGACGGTGCGCCGGACTCCCGGCGGGTGGTTCGGGGCTGATCAATTCCGCCGTGGGCCGCCTCGAACACGGTTCCCCGCCGCGGCACGAGGCAGCAGCCTGACCAACCGACACGGTCAGCGCATCCCCGCATGCGCGGGGAGCAGACGGCGAAGATCCGGCCGTCACCAGTCTCCTCAGGTTCATCCCCGCGTACGCGGGGAGCAGAGGGCCCGAATAACTGCCTGGGCGGTCGGCTCGGGGTCATCCCCGCGTGCGCGGGGAGCAGTGCGGTCGGTCGGGTCACGCTGCCACCTCCAGGGGGTCATCCCCGCGTGCGCGGGGAGCAGCTCAGCGCACCCTTCGACCCCGACGCCAAGTTGGGGTCATCCCCGCGTGCGCGGGGAGCAGAGAGGGCGACAGCAGCGGGGCCGGTCGGACGCGGGGTCATCCCCGCGTGCGCGGGGAGCAGGCCACGCGGGCCCGGACGTCGGACATGGTCACGGGGTCATCCCCGCGTGCGCGGGGAGCAGGACGCCGCCCTCGAACCCTTCGCCTCCCAGATGGGGTCATCCCCGCGTGCGCGGGGAGCAGTCGATGTCCTTCGTTTCCTCTTCGAGCTTGAAGGGGTCATCCCCGCGTGCGCGGGGAGCAGCGCGTATCCCATGATCTCTCCTCCTACTGCTTGGGGTCATCCCCGCGTGCGCGGGGAGCAGTTCGCTGCCCAGCCGCCGCCGCCGGTCGCGGCGGGGTCATCCCCGCGTGCGCGGGGAGCAGACGCTGGTCCTGCTCATTGACCAGCGGTCCGCGGGGTCATCCCCGCGTGCGCGGGGAGCAGGAGGGTGGCTGAATCGGCGTTCAGGCTGGCCGGGGGTCATCCCCGCGTGCGCGGGGAGCAGGTCCAGCCACATCATGGGCACACCGTCGTCGAGGGGTCATCCCCGCGTGCGCGGGGAGCAGGAGGCGAGGTTGCGGTCTTCGGCTACCCGGGCGGGGTCATCCCCGCGTGCGCGGGGAGCAGTTCAGCTCTTCCAGTTCCCGCTTCAGCTCTGCGGGGTCATCCCCGCGTGCGCGGGGAGCAGAGCCAGTCGTCCATCAGCGTGGACCCGTCATGGGGGTCATCCCCGCGTGCGCGGGGAGCAGGCTTGCTGAGCAGCCACTTTAGATGGGTTACACGTTGTTCTGAAGCACTTCCGCTGATACTCGCCTTTCGGTCATATCTGGTGA
This sequence comes from Streptomyces xanthophaeus, assembly GCF_000725805.1. Classification (GTDB taxonomy): domain Bacteria; phylum Actinomycetota; class Actinomycetes; order Streptomycetales; family Streptomycetaceae; genus Streptomyces; species Streptomyces xanthophaeus. Next base: position 126,592 of record NZ_JOFT01000022.1, read on the forward strand.
ATGCGATCCATTGCCGCGCAGTTGCTCGCCCTGCCGTCTGCGACTGTGTGGCGCACGGACCGCACGATGTTTCGGCACAGCGCTACGTCTTAGGGAGGCGGGCAGTCGCCGGATTCGTCCGGCGAGAGCCGTCCCGTTCGGATCGCGATGCGTACGAGCCGCTCCGCGGCGTGCGGGTCAAAGAGATCGGCCGCGGGCTTGGGCTTGCCCCTTTGGCGGTTCGATCCTGGGAGTCGGCACTGGGCTCGCCGGGGGGCGGGGCTCGGCGAGGGGCTGCATCTGGTGTCGGATGCCGGCCTCTTGCTCGCGCTGGGCGAATGGGAGTTGGTCCCGCCTTTGCAGCTCTGCGGCTGCGCGCTGGCCGAGACGCTGGATGCGGTCTCCCTGTTCCCCCGCGAGCGCGGCAGTCCGGCGGGCGTGCTGATGGTCTTCAGCTGCGGTCTGCTGTGCCCTGGAGATCGACTCGGGGGAGGCGCCCTGCTCTTGCAGGCGGCGCGCGATGTCGTCGGCCGGCGTCGGCTGGGCGGGCTGGGCCTGGAGGTGTGCGGCCTGCTCGGCGTTCCGGAGCCGTTCGGCCCAGGTCGCCAGCTGGGGGTCGGAGAGGAGTCCGAGGTGGGGGCCGCCGTCAGCAGCAGGGCCGAGGAGGGGCATGGCCTGCTGCTCGATCCGGGTCAGCCGTTCGGACCATTCGGGTCCCATGTCGCGGCTCGCCTCGCGCAGCCGCAGTTGCGTGGCGACGAAGGCCTCGCTCTCCGCGGCCGTCCAGGGCCGGGTGCGTTCCGCTTCGAGGGCGTCCGCCAGGGCGGGAGGGCTGGTCCAGTCGCCGGAGGCGGCCACGGTGTTGCTGTACCGGGGCTTGCTCTCGCCGCGGCGGTAGATGCTCGCGGTGTTCGCCAGGGCGCCTTCGTCGACGCTGTCGGCCAGGGCGAGGATGCCGCGGTAGGACTCGTCGGCGTTGGACTGCACGGTGAGCCGCCCTTGGCCACGGTCGGCGAGCTGCTCGAAGTACCGGCTGACGATGCCCTGGTTGCTCATGGCCTGCGGGACGCCCATGAAGAGCGCTTCCACGCGGGCCCCCGCACGGCGGTAGGCCAGCATCTTGTCCTCCACGGCCCCGGCGTTCTGCGAGGTCTCCTGGATGATCGCGTGCAGCTTGTGGGAGCGGACGTACTCCTCAGCCTGCGCCATCCACGCACGCCCGTCGGCCCGGGTGTAGGCGGCCATGAGGGTGTCGTCCTTCGCCATCAGCGCGCCGTAGGCCGGGTGGTAGGGCTTGTAGAGGTCACTGTCGACGTCCACGAACCCGCCGTGCTGATTGAGGACCCCGGCCACCATCGCGGTCACACGGCTCTTGCCGGCACCTGGCTGGCCGATCAGGAACACCACCGTCGGTGTCTTCTGCGCAGAGCGCCCTTCCAGGAGGTCGGGGACGATGCCCTCGTGGAAGATCCGCCGGTTCTCAGCCTCCGGCAGCCGGTAGCGCTCCACCTCGTCCAGGTCGGTCACGCGGTGCGCTCGCGGACCTCGCGGGCGAGCTGCGCGTAGTGCTGGCGTGCAGCGGCGATCTGCTCGCGGTCCTCGGGGCGCAGGTTCTCGCGCTCACGGGCGAGCCGGGCCCGGGCGGCACGTGCTTCCGCGATGACGTCCTGGTCCGGAGCCGGCTTGGCTTCCTCCGCGGCGATCAGCGCGCTGTAGGCGCCGACCACTCCGTTCACCGCTTCGATCGCGGCCTCGTACGCGGCCGTTTCCTCGTTCGACCATGCGTAGGGCTGCAGCTGGTGTGTGACGGAGATGCCTTCGTCGGGTCCGGTCATGTGGGCTGGCCTTCTTTCTATCGATCGTTGTGTTGACGGGGTGTTCCTGTGGATCACTTCACAGCATCCCTTCCGGGCGGGCCGGGTCGCACTCGATATCTGCTGCCGGCCCTGGGGAAGTGCCGTTCACGCCGAGAGGCCGGGCGTGCTGCGTGCTTCGGCCGGTGGGGGTGAGGCGACGGCCGGCGTCGCGGCGGCTGCCCTCGGAGCTGCTCTGGCCGTGCCGGGTGGCAGGGTTACGGCGAGGCGGGCGGCGTGTTGGTCGGCTGCTCGGGCCAGGGCTTGTAGGGCCTGGAGGTCGCCGGGGGCGAAGCGGCCCGAGCCGGCCGCGGCGGTGACGAGGTCCTGGGCTCTTTCGGCGACGGTGCCGTACGGGCCGACGGCCGGGCCCGGGCCGGAGTCGTGTGGCGGCAGTTGCTGCCAGGCGTTCCGCAGGTCCGTGACCCGGCGGTGTCCGGAGTCGGCGAGTTCCTGTCCCATGGGGGTGGTGATCCAGGTCTGGAGGTGCGCGGTGACTTCGGCCGCGGCCCGGGCGGCGTCCTCGCGGGTGGCGTACGCCGACGGGGTCGAGCGTTCAACGAGCCGTTCCAGGGGTGTTGCGGCAGTGTCCCCTTCCGCGGCGGGTTCCGGTGTCTGGCCCGGCGCCCGCGGGGCGCCGGCGGCGGTGCTGTAGTTCAGGGTGGCTCCGGAGAGCTTCAGCAGGGCGTCGGCGGTGGGAAGGTCGCCTGCGCCGGGTCCCAGGCGGTTGGCCAGGGCGGCTGCCTGGGCCGAGATCGTCTCGCAGGCCCGGACGGACATGGTCCTCCAGAAGCCCTGGAAGCGTGCGTCGGCGCGGAGGTTCTCCCAGGCGGAGCCGGCCTTCTCCTTCATCACGTCCCAGACGTGGCGCAGGGCGCCGCGGACGGTCTGGATCCGCTGCCATTCGGGGTGGTCCGCCAGGTGTCCGACGTGCGAGTCGGCGGCGGCCGTGGCCCTGTCGACTGCTGCGGCCGCTTCCGTGACGTCCGGTGGTGCGGAGGCTGTGGTCGGTTCCACCGGGGCCCAGGGAGTCGGGGTCGGCGGCTCGTCGGCAGCCGCTGCCTGGGGCGCCGGGTTCAGTACGGCCACGTCAGGGGCGACGGCCGCCCGGACTTCGGCTGCGGCAACGCCGTTGCAGAGCTCGTCCCAGGCGGCCCAGACGTCCTCGTCCTGGGGCGGGTCGGCGGCGTCCGGGGGTTCGGGGGAGTCGTGCCACAAGGGCATCGAGTCTCCGGGCGGCTGCTCGTACGCGACGTCGGCGGCGTCGGCGACGGCGGGCTCCGCGTCGATCGGTGTGGTCATCGCGGGTACCTCCGGGGTGGCGTGCGACGGGGCGGGCGGTGGCGGCGTTTTCTGCCGTGGGGCGGTGGCTGCTTCCAGTACGGCTTCCAGCACGGTCAGTACGGCTTGGTGGCGGACGTGCTGGCGCTCGCCGTGCCTTCTTCACCCGGGGACGGGACTACAGCGGGGCGTTGAGCTCGGCTTCGCGGCGGTGGAGCTCGGCGGCTGCCGGGTGGGTTGCCGGGGCGGTGGTGGCGTCCGAGAGGGTCAGGTACAGCTCGAAGTCCTCGCTGCTGCCGGCCGGCGGGGGCACGATCATGGGCGGTTCCTGGTGGGTGCCGGTCGCGCAGGCGGCGAGCTTCAGGCGCGGGGTGAGGGCGTGGAGGGTGTTGATCCAGTCGGCTTCGGCGAGCTCCCGGGCGGGCTGCTCCTCTGCGGCGTAGGTCCGGATCCAGCCGGTGTAGAGCGCGGTGAGGTGCTCGACGACGGCGGTGTGCCGGTACCAGCAGTAGGTGATCGTGTGGTGGAGCTCGAAGGTGGTGCGCAGCCAGTCGACCCATGCGCCGAGCTCGCGCATCCGGATGCGGCGCTCGGCCGGTTCCATGGCCGCCCACACCCAGCGCTGCGGCTCGTTCTGCTGTGCGGCGGCGCCGGGTGGGATCGGCCAGAGGTCGGCGGGGTTCAGCGGGTCGGGCACGTGCGCCTCCTGGCGGTCGTCGTCGGCTACTGCTTCGCGGGGCTGGGCTTGGGCTCCGCGAGGAGCTTCTTGAGGTCCTTGTCGCGGAAGGTGAGGCGCATCTTCACCTTGATCGGCGGGAGGTTGGTGTACTGGGCGATCGCGGTGAAGTCGGGGAGCTGCTGGAGGGAGTGGACGGGGGCGAGGTCGGTCTCGGTGGCCTGGGTGTTGGTGGAGTGCTCGCCGCGGGAGCGGCCGTGGCTGGTCTTCATGACTTCGGTGCGGCCGTAGAGGCCGGAGAAGTAGCGCAGGGTCTCGAGGTCGCCGCAGCCGGGCAGCAGCATGCGCAGGCCGCTCGCGGACAGGACGGTGTTGGCCTTCTGGACGCCGAGGGATTCGCGGAGCTGGGAGAGGTCGTGCCAGACGGTGAGCATGGTGATGCCCATGCCGCGGCCGGTGGTGAGGATGTTGGGCAGGCGGGGGTAGCGGAGCATGTTCCCGGCCTCGTCGACGAGTACGCCGACGCTGGGGCTGATGGGCTTGCCGGTGGCGTTGTACCGGGACTCGGCGGCGTGGATGGCGCCGGCGATCAGGGAGCTGATGAGCGGGGCGAAGCGGTCGGCGTCGGCCTCGGAGGCGATGATGCAGATGGTGCCCTGCCGGTCGAGCCATTCCTCGAAGGTGAAGTCGGAGCGGGAGCAGGTCTCGCGGACCTCTTCGTCGGCGAAGACGCGGGCGAGGACGTTGAGGCTGAACTGGATGGAGCCGATGCCGTCCTCGTGGAGGCGCAGCCAGGGGGAGGCGTAGTCGTCGGCGACGTCGGTGTAGCCGTGGGCGAGGAGGACCGCGCGGACGTGGTCGACGGCGTCCTTGCCGAGGCCGATCCAGCGGCGCATGTCGGTGATGCCGCCGCCGGAGAGCTGGGCGGCGAGCATGATGCCCTTGAGGACGCTCTTGGCCTGGTCGATCCAGGGGGCGGCGCGTTTGTCGTCGCCGGACGAGGAGCCTTCGGCGGACCAGGCGGCCATGCGGTCGGCGGCCTTGGCGTCGGTGCAGTAGGCGACGGGTGACCAGTGGTCGGTGGCGCGGCCGGGGATGCCGGCCGGGGCGATGACCCAGACCGGGCCGATGGCGCGGCGGCGGGCGTAGATGACGTCGAGGTCGGCGGCCTTGGTGGTGGTGACCACGAGGGGCCCTTGCCACTCGGCGGCGTTCGGCAGGACCAGGCCGGTGGTCTTCGAGGAGCCGGGAACGCCGAAGACGGTCGCGGAGATGTTGGGCTGGGCGGCCACGATGTGCTTGGTCCGCAGGCCCCGCCCGGCGGTGATGCGGTTGATGCGCTTCAGTGGGTCGTCCGCCGCCGACATCTTCCGCTCGATCTTCGCGCCGCCCCACTGGGCGCCGCCCGTCTTGCCGCCGAAGGACACCAGGGTGGCGAGCTTGACGATGACGGCGCCGACGGCGAGGACGAGGGCGGCGGTGAGCCCGTAGAACAGCCAGGAGGGCGGGGCCGGGTGGTAGACGGACGCGGGCCCTTTGACGAGGGCGGAGATCACGGTGACGGGGACGCTGTCCGGGCTGGTGACCCAGCCGTTCCCGGACAGGAGCCCGGCCAGGGGTCCGGCGAGCAGGACGGCACTGCCGGTCGTGACGACCGCTCCGGCCCCGTACGCGGCGAGGAGGGTGTTGTCGTCCAGTCCGGCGGTGGACGGACCGGAGCCGCGCTCGGACACGTCAGATCACCATCTTCTCGTCGGTCTCGAAGAGGCGTTCCTCGGTGCGGGAGAGCATCAGCTGGACGGCGTGGCTGCCGCCGCCGCGGCCGACCTTCCACAGGGCGCGGCCGCGCTGGCCTGCGCCCCAGGAGCCGATGAGGTTGCATTCGGAGTCGGTGAGGCCGATGGCCTCGCGGGTGATCTGCAGGGGCCGGGTGTCCTGGGCGAGCTGGATGCGGGTCTCGCAGGAGGCGATGAGGTCGCGGGCGATGGCGACGGCTTCGGAGCCGGCCGCGCCCACGGACTCGAAGTCGGAGAGGCGGTGGGTGGCCAGGACCTGGATGGTGCCGGTCGCCCGGGACAGGCGCAGGTCGGCGTCGATCTTCTTGACCATGGTGGCGCCGCCGGAGCGCATCTGGCGCCACAGTTCGTCGCGTACGACGATCCACGGCTTCTGCCCGGGCTGGTCGATGGCGGACTGGGCCCAGGAGGAGACGCAGGACAGCACCATGGCGACGGTCTCGTCGCCATACTCCTGGAGGGCGGAGATGTCGACGGACTGGATGGGGGCGTCCCAGTCCAGGTCGATGCTGGTGGCCTCGTCGAAGAGTCCGCCCAGGTGTCCGGTGACCATGCCGCCGAGGGCGGAGCGGATGGAGGCCATCTGCTCGCGGGCGCGCTGGACTTCCCCGTCGCGGATGCGCAGCTCGCGGGCCATGGCGTCGGTGGGGTCGCGCAGGCGGTCGTAGACGAGGGGGAGGGTGGGCACGGCGAAGCGGGATGCGCCGGCGCCGTGGAGCTCGCCGGTGACCTCGCGTACGGCGACGTCGAGGGCCTCTTCCTCCTGGGGGAGCAGGGTGCGGCGGAGCTGGAGTTCGAGGAGGGCCTTGAGCAGGGTGAGGCGGCGGCGGTGGATCTCGGTGAGGCGGGACTTGAGTTCGGCCGGGTCCTTGATGAGGTCCAGGCCGGCGCCGAGCGGGCCCGCGTCCAGGGGGTTGAGGCGGCCGGGCAGGCCGGGGCCGAGGCGTACGGGTTCGACGCCGAGGTGGCGGCACATGGCCTGGTACTCGCCCTTGACGTCTCCGGCGATCAGGGTGCGGTGGCCGAAGGCCATCAGCCGCAGGGACAGTGCCTTGACGTGGGCGGACTTACCGGATCCCGGGATGCCGGTGATCATGACGTTGGGGTTGGTGCACAGGCCCTCCTTCACCCAGACCGCGGGGTGGGCGCTGAAGGCCTCCGTGGTCAGGACGTTGCGGCCGATGTACGCGCCGATGGGCGGCAGGCTCGCCGCGTGCAGGTACGGGTAGATCCCGGCGGCGTTGGCGGTGTCGGCGCGGACGACTTCGGTGCGCGGCACGGAGGCGGCCCGGCCCGCGAAGGGGTGGCTCCAGCCCTTGCGCGGTGCCACGCGCATCGAGGTGTCGGGCTCTTCGAGGAGGCGGGCGCGGCGCAGTTCGCGGGCGCTCCTCTGCGGCGGGACGGGCAGGGGCGGGCGGTCGGCGATGCCTGCCGCCTCGTCGATGCCGATGGCGTCGAGGAGCGTGTCGCCCGCCGGGCGCCGGGAGAACAGGCCCATCAGAATCCCATCCGTCGGTCGGGGAGCCCCTGGCCCAGCGGCAGGGCGCCGGTGGCGAAGCCGGTGTCCTGGGCGCCCCACATGCGGCGGACTTCCAGTCCGGAGGCGGCGGCGTCGGCCTGCAGTTCGGCGCAGGCGGTCTCCAGCTCGTCGGGTTCGGTGACGGTCACGGTCAGGACGGCCGTCATCCGCATGACGCCCTGTCCGGAGGCGCGGGCGACGTCCTGCTGGCGGGCGATGGCCTCCTCGCGGCGCTCGTCCTCGCTCTCGTCCCGTCCGGACTTCGCCCGCAGGTGGCGGGCGGAGCTCCGCTTGGCCTTGTCGCGGGCCAGTTCCTGGCGGGCCCGGCGCGGGCCGATGGGCTCGTAGAGCAGGGTCATGGCGCGGCGGGCGTTCTGCCGGGGCCGCATGAGGGGCTGCAGGATGGTCGCGTAGACCTCGGCCTGCGGCCAGGTGCGGACCTGGTAGGACACGGACCAGGCGCCGTCGTGCCGGTAGACGCCCCAGACGGTCTCGGTGGCGGCGGGGCCGGCGAGGTCGGTGTCGACGCCGGGTGCGGTGCCCGTCCAGTCGGGGGCCTGGGCTGCGGCGTTGCGGGTGGCGAGCATCTGCTGGGCCTCGGGGTCGTACGCGGTGCGCACGGTGGCGGCGACTTTGCGGGGCGGGAGCCATTCGATGACCTGGAGGCTGGCGGTGGACAGGGCCTGGCCCATCGCGTGGAGTTCCCGTACGAGGACGGCCGCGGCGCCGACCTGGCCGCCGCCCGCGCCCTTGATGGCCAGGCGGGCCCGGGCGGCGGAGAGCGTCACCGTCAGGTACGTCTCGCGCGAGGCTGCGGCCGGTCCGGCTCCGTCCATCAGCTCGGTCAGCGCGGTCACCGCGGCCGCCGGTGCGTCGGCGGTGACGTGCCGGGCGGTCCAGGAGGCCAGGGCTGCGCCGTCGTCGGGCAGGCACCGCTGGTGCACGGCGATCCGGGTGACGGGGGAGTCCTCCGTGCAGTAGGACCGCAGGAACTGCGCCCAGGACGCCACGCGTGCGGCCTGCTTGTCGGTGTCGACGAGGGCCAGGCCGGGGAAGGAGATGCGGGCGATGGCGCTGTAGGTGCCGGCCACCGGGTCGTGCACGACGCCGAGCTGTCCGCCGAGTCCGTCGGGGGCGTCGAGGATCCGCAGGCGGGCCAGGACACCGGGCAGGTCCATCGGCTGCCGCCCGGTCTTGGCGGAACGGGGCGCGAAGGCCCCGGAGAAGAAGAGGTTGCGTCGGGTAGCCACGGAAATCTGGTGCCTTACTGCGAGGGAGATCCATTCGTCGGCGCTGAGCCCCGAGACCCGCCCGAAGGCGAGCGCGAGCAGGAGCAGCGCGATCGGCACGCACACGAAGGCGGCCTGCCAGCCGACGTTGAACGGCAGGAGCGCGAGGAGGGAGGCTGCGGCGACCATGGCGAAGCCGGGTCCGGACAGGCGGCCCATGAAGCCGGTCGTCTCGGACTGCCAGCCTCCGTAGGAAACGGGCTGGGACACGTCATCCCTCCGTTCGAGGGGTCGGGGAGGGCCGCGGGCCGGGGTCCGGTGCCTCGGTCGGTGCTCCGACCGCAGCGGGTGCGGAGGACGAGGACGGCTGCCTGCGGGGCGGGATGACCACGTGCCGGCCGCCGCCTCCGCCCTGGTCGAGACCGGCGTTGGCCGCTGTGCTGCCCAGCCCGGACTCCAGGGTGTCCTTGCCGACCGCTGCGACCTGCAGGCCGAACGCGGCCATGCCCATCGCCCGGCCGCCGAAGCGGCCCGCGGCCTTGGCTGAACCGCCGCCGCCGTCGGACGCGGCCGACGGGGCCGTGCCCGTCGTACTGTTCTCGGACTCCAGGGCCTTGGTGTAGCCGGAGCCGCCGCCGACCGATCCGGCGCCGCTGGGCTCGGGCCGGTAGCCGCCGCTCATGGAGGAGGCGGAGGAGCCCGCAGAGCTCATCCATCCCGAGGCCATGGCGGCGCCCGAGCCGTTGGTGGTGAACGTCATGAACTTCGCCAGCGCCGGCCAGCAGACCGCACCCGCGAGGAACGTCACGAGCCCGACCAGCATGTTCTGCACGCCCTTGCCCTCGGACATGGCGAACACGCCGATCGAGAAGCAGGCCACGATCGCGGGCTTCATCAGGATCAGGGCGATGAGGGCGTTGCGGGCCTTGGGCCACCACTCGGAGGTGGCGTCGGAGAGCTGTCCGGCCAGGGTGATCGGCATGGTCGCGACGATGATCATGATGCCGACCTGCCGCATCAGGATCTCCACCCACAGGGCTGCGATGACCAGGATGCACACGATGCCGACGACGATGACGACGCCGACCGCGGCGACGGTAACGGTCTCGCCGGCGATCAGCGCGCCACCAGCGGTGGCGGCGCCACCGCCCCCGGTGATCAGGCCCCCGAACAGGACCCCGAGCTGCTGCTGCATGGCCGACGTCGCATCTGCGCCGCTGCCGTTGAAGGTCTTGTCGATGATCCACGTCGACACGGCATCGGACCAGTGGAGGGCCGTCTGCGTCACTCCCCAGTACACGGAGGAGATGACGGCCCACTTCGCCAGGCCCGTCAGGGCGGTTGCCGCCGGGCCGCCGTTGTGGCTGATCGAAACCTTTCCGAACTGGATCAGGAGCAGGAAGACGGCCAGGACCGCCGAGAGGGAGGTCATCATCAGCGTGAACTTGTGGATGCCGGTGTCATCCAGCTCGATCGTGGAGTTCTCGTTGAACATCGTCGCGAACTCCTGCAACAACCACACGACCGCCTTGCCGATGTAGCTCGCGGCCTCCTTCAGGGCGTTGGAGGCGAACTCGGAGAACTTCCCGGCGACCCAGTCCAGGGGCCCCTTGGCGGGAGGCGGGTACTTCGCCTCCCCCTCCTTCTGGCAAACGGCGAGGGGGCGGTTGTCCTTCTCCACGCAGTCGGTGAGGTACTTGTTGAGCGGTTCGTAGTTCTTCCACTGCTTGTCGGGGAAGTCCTTGCGCCACCGCTCCAGGCGCCGGATCTCGGCGGTCCTCTTGTCCTCGTCGTTGCACTCGGCCGCGCCAGTGCCGTCCGCTCCCTCGCAGGGGATGGTCCGCCCGGGGAACGGCGGGTCGTCGGGGCCGGGCAGGTGGCAAATCGCACGGTCGTCGATCTGGTCGACCAGGCAGTACTTGCCCCGCGGGTCGATGCCGACGCTGAACTGGTCCCAGTCCTTGGGGATGGGGTCGGGCGGGCCGACCGTAGCGTGGTACTTCGGATCATCGGCCGCCACGGCGATCGACAGGGCGGCTCCGGTGCCGAGGAAGGACAGCAGGGCGCACAGGACGACGACGGCCCGGATCGCGCGGTGTGGCATGTCAGCTTGCATGGAGGACCTGCACCCAGCCGTCGCTCCAGGCGTAGGGGCTGGTGGGCTCGTAGGCAACGGGGAAGTCTCCGAGCGCGTCGTACTTGTCCGTGAAGCGCCAGGCCCCGTCCTCCCACTTCACGACGAAGGACACTGTGTCGCCGCGCAGGGGATTCTGGTCGACGCCGCCCTTGGGGCCGGTGGCGTACCGGTCGTAGGACAGCCAGACCTGCATGACGTCGCCGACGGGAAGCCCTGGTGCTTTCAGGGTCTTGCCCCGGGCCGCGTGCACGGCAGTCGTGAACTCGATGTCGGCGGGGAGTCCGCCCGACGGCGCCAGACCGAGCGCCTCACGCAGCTTGCGGATCTCCGACACCTGCTTGTCGGCATAACCCGGCGCGTCCTTGGAGGCGACGGCGGCAAGCTGCTGAGCAGCCTTCTCGTCGTCGAGCCACGCGTACTCCTCCCAGAAGTACACGACAGCGGAGATCCCCCCGCTGGGAGATCCTGGGAAGCCGATGGCCACACCGTCCTTGTGCCCGGTGGGCTTGCGGAGGGTGATCTTCTGCCCCCGCTCCGGCGTCATCGGACCGCCCGTGGCCGCGCCACCGGTCGGTTCGGGGGCGCTGGCGGAGGGACTGGCTCCGGCCGCAGGCTTCCCCTTGGCGTCGTCCCCCATCAGCGTGGCCGCGACGAACCCGCCCGCGACCAGCAGCGCGGCCACGACAACGACGATCGCGGCGAGAACGAAGCGCGCCCTGCGGGCCCTGAGCCCGGTCGAGGAGTCCACGCCGGCTCAGCCGTTCGTCATGGTGAAGACGGCCAGGACGAGCGAGGACGTCAGCCCGATGCCGCCCGCGCCGATGAGGCTCCACAGCACGCCCTGCTTGCCGCGGGCGGCCAGGGCCGCCCGCTCGGTGTTGTGGCCGACCGCGACCAGGGCCCACCCGGAGAGTCCGCCGAGGACGGCCAGGGCGAGGCCACCGCCGGCGGTCCAGGCCAGGACGGTCTGGACGGGGGTGTTGACCGACGTCGGCAGCGCCGGATCGAAGTCGGGTACGGGCCCCACGCCATCGGCCAGCGTCACCAGACCGGGGTCGCTCGCGAGGGTGTGCAGGGTCGTCAGGAACTGGCTCATGATCGGTGATTCCTCGTCAGACGGCAGCAGGTACTGCGGCGGCAGGGAGCGGGGCGGGCTGCGGAGCATCGGGCAGCGGGTGGCCGAAGGACACGTGGGCGGCGGCGAGCACGGCGGTGGCCAGCTCCCGGGCCGCCTCCCGGGTTCGCGTACGGATCCGGGCCGGCTGGGCCTGGAGTCCGGTGGCGCGGATGTCCACGTCGTGGGGCAGGTGAACGACGGCCGCGGCACGGGCGGAGAGCATGGTGGCCGCCGCCCGGACGACGGCAGGCGGGCGACCGTCCGCCGTGGCGGCAAGGACGACCACGGTGCGCTGCAGCGGCAGCCCTTCGGCGTGCAGCACCATCACGGCCTGTTGCAGGGCCTGCACGCCGTCGGCGGTGGCCTGGGCGCACAGGACCGGTATCGCGAAGGGCAGGTCGCACCAGGCGCGGGTCAGGCTGGGGTATCCGTAGCACCGAGCCGCGAGGACGTCATGCGCAACGGCGTGGGCGGTGTCGGCGACCACGGCCTGCCAGCCCCCCGCGGCGGCCAGTTGGTACCAGGCGGCGGGCTCGGACGGCAGGGCCAGCGGGGCGGCATGCCACTCGCGCCCGTCGGTCATCACGCGCCAGCTGCCCTCAGCGGCCCTGCGGGCTGCGGCGGCAGCGCGGACGGCGCCGCGCGTGAGGGGCTGGCCTTGCGGGAGCCCGGCGAGACCGGCGGCTTGTGTGCCGCCGCTCCACGCGGGCCAGGGGGAAGCGAGGCGGGGCGCGAGGTCCAGCACGACGGTGTCGGCCGACGGTGCCAGCTCGTCGGCAAGGAGGTGCGCGACGGTGGAACGCGCGCTGCCTCCGGCCGCAGCCATGACCGGCACGACGAGGCGCGCGGTCTCCGGCAGCCCCAGGAACGGCGGCTTGCCCTTTTTACCCATGATTCCCCCCAAACGCGCCACACAGAACCGTCGCTAATGTGAACTCCACACGGCCACCGGCTCGAAGGGGCAACGCATCGGCACCTTACACCGTGATCATCGGATCGACTGAGGGGTATTCAGCAACCCCTCCCGTAAGCGGAAATGGCATAGTGTCACGATCCGCCACGCGATCTCAGATGGATGCACTACCGGCCATCGTGGCCGGATCAGATCTTCGTGGGCGCAAATCATGCGGATGGTCGGGGGGACCGAATGGGGGCGAAGCGGTGGCTGGGGGTTGCCGGTGCAGGGGTGGTCGCCACCCCGCTGGCGTTCGGGATCGGCATGGTGATGCTCGTCGCCACGCTCGCGGAGGACGGAGGCAAGGGGCGCAGCGTCGGTACGTGGCCGACGTCCGGGGCGCTGCGGATCGGGGGGCCCGACGGCGTCCCGGCGCAGTACGCGCCGCTGATCCTCGCTGCGGCCGCCGCGTGCGACCAAGGCCTGCCGCCGGCCATCCTGGCGGCCCAGCTGTGGGCCGAGAGCAACTTCGACCCGACCGCGATCTCCCGGGATTCGGCCGGCAGGCCGATCGCGTACGGGATATCGCAGTTCATCCCGGACACCTGGGCCACCCAGGGAGTCGACGGTGACGGGGACGGCGACAAGGACGTCATGGACCCGAAGGACGCCATCCCCGCGCAGGGACGCATGATGTGCGGCCTGCTGAAGACGGCCAAGGCCCATCCCGAGTACAGCGGCTCACCCATCGAGAAGGCCCTGGCCGGATACAACGCGGGGTGGGGCCGGGTGGAACAGTTCGGCGGCGTCCCGCCCGCGAGTTTCGCCGCGGGGCAGACCTACAACTACGTCAAGGCGATCCTGGCCCGGTCGGTGAAGTACACCGCGTCCGTAGGCGGGGGCGGGGGCGGCGGGCCCGTCGAGCTTCCGGACGGCTTCGAGCTGCCGCCCGACACCCCGCCCCAGGTCCGTACCGCCGTGGCGTGGGCCCTGGCGCAGCAGGGTGGCTGGTACCAGCTCGGCGGCGACTGCACCGACGCCCTCGGCTCGAAGCCGCAGCACTGGTGCGACTGCTCGTCCCTGATGCAGCAGGCGTACAGGGCGGCCGGCATCACCATCCCGCGGGTGACGTTCGACCAGATCGACCTGCCCATCAAGGTCGGCCTGGACGACCCGAAGCCGGGCGACCTAGTCTTCAACGCCGGGTCCGACGGCTCTGCCGCCAGCCCGGGGCACGTCGGCATGTACATCGGATCGGGGCTCCTGATCGAGTCCCCGCGGACCGGGGTCCGCACGCGGATCGTCCCGTACAGCAGCTGGCGCAACTCGACGAACTACATGACCCGGGCAACGGGCATCCGACGGGTGGTGGCCTGGTGACCAAAACGAACACGGGGGAGCCCATGCAGGACCTGGACGACGACCAGCTGCTCTTCCGCCCCTGGGGCGTGGTCGACCCGGCGTTCTGGGCGGGCACGGAGACCGACGAACCCCTTCCCGCGGTCGAGGCCCCTGCTGCCGCCGATGCAGCTGCCGCCGCCGTGAGCGGCGAAACCGCGGAGCAGCTGGCTGCCGTCCAGGCGGCGGCCTCCGTCGACCTCGAGCGCGCGCACATCCTCGCGGAGGAGCTCGACGCGAGGACCACGGCTGCGCACGGCGAAGAACACATCGAGACGGTGCGGGTCCGGGAAGTCCGGGCCTACCTCGCCCTCCTGACCGGCCACCACGAAACCGCGGTGGCCTGGTACCTCCACGTCGTCCGCCTGCACGCAGCACTCCACGGCCCGGACCACGAGGAGACCAACCTCGCGGTGCGGCGGACGTACAGCATGTGGAAGGCCCTGCCGGACCCTGACGCAGCGCGCTTCGCAGAAGGCCTGATGGAGACGTTCACCGAGCTGCAGAGCGGCGGGACGGAAGCGATCCTCCGCATGCGCGAACACCTCGAGCAGGTCCAGCGGTCCGGGGACGATCAGCTCGCAGCAGCGATGCCCGCCCTGTGAATCTCAGCCACTGAACGACCGCCGGCCCATGGCAATTGCGCTGCCTTGCGGCCAGCACCCAGTCTGGCCTGAGCGGTGGGCTTACCTCGTTGAGTGCCAGACGCAGCCGTTCGTCGCCTGTCCAGAATCAGGCTTGTCTGACCGCCGCAGGCGGCGAATAGGGCGTACTGGACGGCCGAAGGGCCGTGGGCTGCTCGCTGTGCGGGCACGTCCGGCTTCTTCGCGCTTTAGGTCATCTGGTGCGCTGTTGCGCGGCCTGGTGGCTGGCCGGCCCAGTGGCGGAGCCGAGAGCGGGCCTGGGGGCGGCTGTGCCGCGCGCGACCCGCACCAGCGGGTCGCCTTGAAGATGTAAAGAAAGTTTGGACGCATCCTGCTTCGGCTGTATGCCATACCCGTCGGCTGGGCATACCCCCTCGGAGCCATGGCATCGTGCCTCATCCGACCGCACCCGACCCTCCCCGTCAATCAGAGCCCGAACTTGGCCCCGGGGGTCCGTGTTGCCGTCAGAGCGGCTGAGAGCTCCGCCGGGAAGAATATTCCCGGCGGAGCTCTAGCTAGCCGTTCGAGCTGACTACTCAATCCCACCCAAGCGTCGGGTTTCGATCACACGCAGTGCAAACTCAGTGCGGGCCCTTCTTCACCCGTCGCAGGGTACAGCTTCCGAAGTCGCCCAGCTCATAGATTTTCCTCACGCCTTCCCCTTGAATCTACGGGAGATAGTCGAGCGGAAATGTTCAAATCGCACAGAATCCGAATCTGTGAATTCCAAGATATCCAGAGCTGTCTCACCGTCTCCCGATGCCGCCTCTTTGTAGATCAACCAGATCCCCTCCGCCACCGCAGAGCGGCACTCCATTTCCAGACCCGGAAAGCCCGCTTCCACTTCGGTTTCATGAGACTCCCCTGTCACCAAGTACCAAAGAATGTTCAGCAAATGAGACCTGGTAAACGGTGGCAAATCTTCGGCCAGGGCGGCGAGAATTACGGGAGTCGCATACGGCGCCACTTGGAACAGCATGGCGTTTCGCTCCAAATGACCATCGAGCGTATACCCGATGGTTTCCGCTTGAGTGCGCGCCTCGAGAAGGGCAGTGAACGAAGACGGGATATGGGCGCCCGAATCTCCGCATCCACATCTAAGCGAAGCCCAGTCGTGGCGCTCCAGCTCAACAATATACGCCCTCATCCTGCCCTCAACATCCAAGGTCCAGCAGGGTCATACAGAACGCCCGAGACGAAATTATCGGGTCCATAGTTCCCCTGACAAACAGTGCATATTTCCTTCTCCTGTAGAATCTTCCCCAAACCGTCACCGACATCCTCTCGTCTCACGGCTCGAGTGAAGATCACATCGTCAGCTGACCATCCAGTTGCGTTCAGGATGTTCGGTTCCGCACAGCTTCCGTTCCCAGAACAGCTAACAGCGATATCGCCAGTCCTCCTGTGCACTGCTGCTGTGTAGGTGCGTGACTTCGCCGCCCCCGTTGCTGCCCCTGCAACCTGGTCACGAAGAGCACTGGCATCCGAGATCCTCGCTTCCATGTCCCAGTTTCCCTGAGCGCGATCCACCACCAGCGTGGGCTTGAACTTTCCCTGCGGACCTCGGGTTCCAGTAGGGCAGTTGTGGACCAGGACGGGAGTGGCACCGGCCAGTGCATAGTACGTGTGGAGGTCGGCGACGGTGAGGTTGTAGACGACTTCTTGTTCAGCCGTCCACCGCTTGACCGATGCGACCTGCACGAAAGTGCCGCTACTGGTCCGAAGCCACTGGCCTGGATTGAGCTCGGTGGCGTCCACCCATTCGTCCAGGTCGGCGACCCAGAAGGGGTGCTTAGCAGTAGCGGTGATGGTGTAGGCAGCTGATCCAGCATTGCCGTCTGTGTCTACAGCGACCTCTACGAGGCTCTTGACTCCCTCACCGCGGATGGTTGCCGTGACGTCCTCAGCGCGGGTCTCTCCGGTCTCCGGATCGGTGGCAAGGACCTTGTCACCCTGCTCCAGATGTTCGATCGGCTTGGTCGATCCATCCGCCATGAAGACAAGAGTTCCTGCAGCGAAACTATTTCCGGTCGGGCATGTGCCGCCCTTGTTTCCAATCTTTGACCCAATTTTAGAAACGGCCTCACCTGCGGCCTTTCCGGCTACTTTGCCGACCGCAGCAAATGCCGGGGAGGCTGCCTTCATGGCTGTACTGCCCGCGGCTCCCCAGAGAGCACCTCGGGCTTGGGCCTTCAGTTGACCCATCACGCTGTGGTCTGCGCCTGGTGTCATGTAATTGGCGACGGCAGCCCCAGCGGCTCCTGCAACCGCTCCGCAGCCGGCTATCAGCGCAAGGCTTGCGCCACCCGTCGCAGCTGCCCCTGCTCCTGCAGCACTTACACATGCGAATCCGACAATCACTTCAGTGGTGATCGCGGCAATGGCTACCTTGTTTTCGTTGACCCAGTCCTTGGTGGCCTTGACCTTCTTGTTGAAGTTGCACTTGGACCAGAAGCCGCAGTCCTTCTTGCTGCTGGTCGTCTTGCCCTTGTTCCCCTTCGGGCTGTCTCCCTTGCCAGGATTGCCGCCGTCGGTCGGCGGTGTGTACTTGGCGCCGGGAGTGAGGGGGTTCGCGGGGGAGCTGCCGTCGAGCTTTTCCGAGTGGCCCGTGCCGTCGTCCAGGTAGAGGCCCGTGGGGTCTGCGTTGCTGATCGGGTTGCCGTTGGCGTAGGTGTACCCGTTCATCTGGAGCGGGTCGGTGATGTCGATGACCGGGTCGACGGAGACGAAGCGGCCGGTGGTCGATTCGTATTCGCGGGCGCCGATGTGGGTGAGGCTGGTGTTGGTGTCGTCGACGCCGGTGCCGAGGAAGCCTCGGCTGCCGGGCCAGTTGCCGGGCTGGGTGCCGCGGGGGTTTCCGTAGGGGTCGGACTTGCGGCGGGTGATGGTCTGGCCCGCGCTTTGGTCGATGGTGGTGGTGGCCGTGCCGTGGTGGTCGGCCAGTTGGATGCTGAGCAGGTGGTTGTCGGTCTTGCCGTTGGTGCGGCGGACGGTGGTGGCGCCCGGGCCGCTGTAGTAGCGGACGGCGTCGAGGGCCTGGCCGGCCTTGTTGACCGTGATCTCGGCGTCGCCCAGGTAGAGGGTGCGGGCGCTGCCGGTCTCCTCGATCAGGCGGTTGCCGTCGGCGTCGTAGATGTAGGTGGTGGTGTTGTCGAAGGCCCACCGCTGGTTGGTGGCGCCCGCGCAGGTGTAGAGGAGGAGGCTGGCCCCGTCGGCGTCGCTGCCGCCGGAGACGTCGAGGCAGGCGTTGGCGGCCGCGTTGTAGAGGGTCTTGTCGCCTGCACGGTAGGTGAACTTCTGCTGGGCGCTGCCGTCGCAGGTGGCGATGCGGGCTTCGCCGTTCTGGTTGGTGAGGCACTTGCCGAGGGCCTGGACGGTGTCGCCGGTCAGGCGCCACTGCTGGGCCTTGGTCTCGTTGCAGGTGTAGAGCTGGACGCGGGTGCCGTCGGCGGTGTTTCCGGCGGCTACGTCGAGGCACTTGCCGGAGAGGCCGGTCACGGAGACCGCGCCGATGCCGGGGCTGAGGGCCGAGGTGAGCTTGTTGCGGCGGTCCCAGTTCAGGGTCTGGGTGTCGCCGTCGATCCGGCGGCTCGTGGTGTTGCCGGAGTTGTCGTACGCGTAGGTGGACGTCGAGTTGATCGTGGAGCCCGGGTTGCGGGTGATCTTCTCGGTCTTGGCCAGGGCGTGGGGCTTGGTGGTGACGGGCGGCTGGGTGCCGTTGCCGGCGATGGTGACGCCGTAGGTGTAGGTGGTCTCGTCGTCCAGGGCCCCGTTGGTGAGGTCGCGGTTGATCAGCTTGGTGCGGTTGCCGATCGAGTCGAACTGGTACTCCTGCCAGAAGCCGTCACCGTCAGGTCCGGGCGTGACGTCGGCCAGGCTGGGGCCGGTGCAGGCTGCGGTCTTGCCGGTCCAGGCCTTGGTGAGCTGGCCCATGGGGTCGTACGCGTAGCACTGGCGGTCGGTGCGGCCGCCGGGCTGGTTGTCGGTGACCGAGGTGATGTTGCCCGCGGGGTCGTAGGCGTAGGAGATGTCGTTGATGCGGTTGGCGTTGGCGGTCTCCCGGTCGTTGATGGACTGGGACACGCGGCCGGTGTTCGGGTCGTACAGGTTGGTGGTCCACACCCGGTTGGGGGCGCTGCCCGATGCGGTGCGCAGGACCTCGCCGAACGGGCTATAGACGGTGTCGGCCGTGTACCAGGACAGGCCGGACACGCTCTGGGGCATGCCGTCGCCGTTGTAGCGGGTGATCAGCTTTTCGGCTGCGAGGCCGCCCGGGGTGGAGGGGACGGTCGTCGACTGGACCTTGCCCGTGGGGGTGTAGGTGGTGCTGTAGGCGTAGGTCCCGGCGAAGCCCTTGGCTGCGGGGACGTCGGGGATGGTGACCTTCGAGCCGGTGGGCCGGTACTCGCTGTCGTATCCGGTGACCTCGCTCTTGTACGCCGCTCCGCCCTCGTGACGGGTGGAGGAGACGGGCTTGCCCTTGGCGCCGGGCAGGGAGTCGAAGGTCCAGGACGCGACGAGGGGTCCGTCGGCTGCGTTGTCGCGCAGTTCGGTCTTGCGGCCGAGGACGTCGTAGGCGGTGTACTGGGCGCGGCCGCTGGAGTCCTTGGCCCAGACCTGCTGGTCGAGGTCGTCGTACCCGACGGAGGACTGGCCGGTGTCGGGGTCGGTGGCGGAGGTCTGGCGTCCGCGGGCGTCGTAGGTGTAGGTCCACTTGTTGCCGGCGGTGTCGGTGACACCGGTCAGCTTGTTGCGGATGTCGTACGCGTAGCTGGTCCGGTTCCAGGTGGTGAGGTCGGTCGAGGTGGCGTGTTCGACGGCCGAGGTGCGGCCCAGCGGGTCGGTCCAGGTCTTCGAGGAGCGGCTGCCCTTGAGGGGCGTGGTGCCGTCCGCGGACATGGCCGAGCGGGTGAGGGTCCAGTCGCCGCCGTACTGCGCGGTGCTGGAGTACTGGGGGACGTCCGCGTGGAGGGTGGTGCTGCGGACGGTGCGGCCGAGGCCGTCGTAGGCGGTCTTGGTCGAGTTCGGGATCTGGAAGACGCTCTCCGGGACGAAGATCTTCTTCGCCGGTGAGCCTTCGGCGTAGTAGCCGTTGTTGGTCTGGCGGACCGTTCCGTTCGCGCTGTAGAGCGTGTCGGTGATCAGGCGGCCGCCGCCCAGGGCCTCGCCCTGGCTCTGGCGCGGGCGCAGCATGCCGTCGTAGATCGTGAGGGCATGGGCGTAGGTGCCGTCGTCCTGCAGGGTGCTGCTGGTGACGACGGGGGGTTCGTGCTCGGAGATCTGGTAGGTGAAGGTGAAGGCGGCCTTGTCGGTGCCGGGCTTCTGGGAGGGCGTCCACACGGCGGTGGACCGGCCCAGGCTGTCGTAGGACGTGGTGACCTTGCGGCCGTTGGCGTCGGTGTCTTCCAGCGGAAGGCCGCGGCCGGGGTCGTTCGTGGTGGTGGTCGTGTGGCCGAGTGCGTTGGTCCCGGTGACGGCGAAGGCCGGGCCGGTGGCGGGGCTGTAGGCCGTGGTCACAGTGTTCCCGGCCGGGTCGAAGACCTTGACCGGGCGGCCGAGCACGTCGTACTCGGTGCGGGCGGTGGTGATCCAGCCGGTGCCCGCCGCGTCGTTGGTGTCGACCTGGTGGACGAGGCCCTTGGTGGGGGCGGCGCCGAAGGCGTTGAGCGCGTCGTAGGAGGTGCGGGTGTCGGACATCAGCGAGCCGGCCGCCGCGCAGGTGCCTGCGGTCGTGCGGACGCGGTGCGGCAGTCCGATCAGGTGCTTGTCCGTGTTGTGGACGTAGGAGGTGGTGGCGCAGGTCTGGTCGGTGGTCTTCCAGCCGCCGGTGCCGTCGGGGCTGACGGCCTCGCTCTCCACCTTCTCGGTGAGGCCGTAGGTGGCGTCGAACGTGGTGCGCGTGCGCTGGGTGCGGGTGGCGCCGCCGCTGATCGACTCGATCTTGTCCGTGCGCGAGGTGTCGGAGCGGTAGGCGTCCAGGGGCGTGGTGCCGTCCCTGGGCCGGGAGGCCGTCTTCTGCAGCCACGGCCAGTTGATGACCCGGGAGGAGACGGTGCCGCCGGCCTTGGTGTAGCTGATCGTCTCGGCTGCGCGTCCCTGCAGCTGGAGGAGGTCCTCGCCGAGGTCTTCGGTGCCGGTGGAGTCCTTGACGGTGATCTTGGGGCGGCCGGCGTCGGCGGACATGCCGCGGAAGTAGCGGGTCCGGGTCTGGGACTGCTCGGTGGCGTCGGGCTTGCCCGCGTTGGCGGTCACGCCCTTGCTGACGAGCACGCTGGCGTAGCCGCGCCACTGGCTGTAGGTGCGCAGTTCGGGCTTGGAGTACTCGTCGCTGTCCTTGGCCCAGGCCGCGTCGCCTTCGTAGGTGTAGGCGGTGGTGACGTCGGGCTGGCGGGCGACGCGGTCCTTCTCGACGACCTTGTCGACGACGTACTTGTTGAACCACTCCAGCGGCGGCTTCTCCAGCTCGCTGTCCGGGGACCAGTGGACCGGGTAGCAGCGGGTGGTGTTCTCCTCGGGCTTCGGGTGGGTGCCGCCGACCGCGCAGGGCGCGGAGTAGTCGACGTAGGTCTCTCCGCCCGTCTCGCTGCGGATGGTCTCCACGCGCAGGCGGTCGAAGTCCGGGGTGGCGTCGTTGGGGCCGGTCGCGACGCGGTTGGGCATGTCCTGGACGTTGGCCAGGAAGGAGACCGGCGGCAGCGACGCGCTCTCCTGGTTGCCCGCGGCGTCCTTGGTGGTGCCGTAGCCGGTGCGGGTGATGGACTCGAGCCACAGCGGCGGGTGGGTGTCGGTGCGCTGCTTGGGGAACGACTGGGCCAGGTTCCAGCGGTCCACGAGGGAGAGGGCGGTGGAGCCGGGGGTGCGCTGGCCGTAGGTGGTGACCGCGGTCAGGCGCTTGCGGGTCCAGAAGGTCGGTGAGCTGGTGTAGCAGTCCTTGGCGTCGGCCTTGCAGTGGAGCGTGGAGGGGGTGTCCCACCAGGGCTGCTTGTCGCCGTAGTTCTTCGAGTCGAAGGAGGCGTCCGAGCAGTCGACGCCCTGCTCCTTGATGCAGCGTTCGGCGACGGTGAACTCGACCTTGCCGGCCGGTGCGCCGGAGAGGTTGTCGCTGCGCAGGCCGTAGCTGATCTGCGTGGGGTAGCCGGCACGGACGTAGGAGACGGGCTCCTTGAACTTGCCGTTCTTGGCGTAGCGGTTGGTCTCCTTGGCCCAGTCGATGACCATGGCGTTGCCGTGGACGTCTTCGACATAGTCGAGGTTCCAGCGCCAGCCCTGGTCGCAGGCGGAGGCCGCGAAGGTGGTCTGGTAGCAGGGCTCGCCCGGGTGGTTGCCGTAGACCGGAGCGGTGAGGACGGAGTTGGTCGCCGGGCGGCTGCCGGCGCCGTCGACGTCGTGGCGGCCGAAGAAGTAGCGGGTGCCCTCGCGGGTGGTGACGACCCAGTACTCGCCGTCCTTGGCACCGTTGGCGATGCCGGCGTCGGTCTTGCGCTCGACGCGGGAGCCGTCGTCGGAGGCGGGGACCCACTTGCCGGTCGCGGCGTCGTGGACGAGCTCAGTGGTGGAGCCGCCGAGCGACATCACCACGTTGTCGGCGGCCCAGCAGAGGTCGCCCTTCTTCTTGTCGGTGGCGTTGTCGTTGTTCGGCTTGCTGGGGACGGCCTTCAGGTCGTCGCCGCAGGAGCGGTAGCGGCGCTCGATGTAGCCGGGTTCGTAGTCCCAGCCGTCGCCGACCCAGGACGCCTGCCCGTTGGCCACGGACGTCTTGCCGTCGACGGCCTGGGAGGAGTACGAGAACCCGATCTTCGGGGCGGGGCCGGCCGGCGGCGCGGGGACGGTCAGCGGATAGGTCCAGGAGAAGCCGCCGCCGCTGCCGCCCGCGGTCCAGGAACCGGTCGGGGACAGGGACGTGGCCTTGTACGTGCCGCCCGCGCCGGAGGCGCCGTCGGAGGCGGCCAGGACCATCGGGCCGCCCCCGCCGACGGCCATGGTGCGCAGGCCCTGGCCGGGTGCGGTGGCCGGGTCGACGGTGGCGCGGACCGTGCCGCTGGAGGGGTCGTTGGTGCTCGGGACGTCCTTGGAGACGGAGCACTCGGGCAGGTCGGGGGTCGTCAGGAAGCAGGCCGGGAGCTGCTTGAGCTCCAGGCGGGTGGCCCACTCGGTGCCGTAGAGGTCCTTGAACTTCTTGTAGTCCAGCTGGACGTCGACCGGGGTGGAGCCTTCGGCGGGCGGGGTGACCTTGATGATCGCGCCGTCGACGTTGGCCGCCTCGGTGGCGGTACGGGCTTCCACTGCGACGGACCAGGTGCCCGAAGGGGTGGGCGGCGCAGGTTCGGCTGTGGTGGGTGAGGCCTTGCCGATGCTGACGGGAAGGGTTCCGGCCTGGACGAGCTGGTCCCCGCTGAGGGCGACGTCCACGGCGCCTGCGGCCGGGGGCGTCACCTTCGACGGCTCGTACTCGGCGGGCGGAAGCGCGGGAGTGCCCGCCCATCCTTCGAGCTTGGCGGCCTCGACCTTGTCGAGCTTGGCTCTGATGTCCTGCTGGAGACCCGGCAGTTGGACGCCATTACGGTCGCCCGGTGGCGCAGCCCAGGCCTCGATGGGCAGAAGAGTTGCGACCAGCATCACGGAAAGCGTGATGCCGGCTTGCCCGGCGAGGCGCGCGCGTCTTGCGCGCGCCTTTCTGTTTCCGGGCAGGCGGAAATTGTTCGCCGACAACGGCGACATGTGGACCCCCCACGCTCCGCCGCCGCGGCGATGGCACACGGCTGGCAGGAAACTGACAAATAGCCAGCTGATTCTGCGGCCATACGGACCCGAAAATCTAGGTTCCGATAATCGGTGTGGGCTTTGTCACTTTACTATCTGTATACCGTGGGGCAATCCACACAAATGACCCCACCAGAGTGGGCCGAACAGCGAATACAGGGGGTGAGGATGTCGGTGGCATGGTTCATGCTCGGCTCGCGACTCCTTTGCGTTGAAAGACGAGCAGGGAGCCGCCTCTTCGCGTTTTCCGGCCACTGGCCGAAATGATTAGTGAGTGCCGAGGGCTGCGGAAGTGCGCGCCCGAGGGGGGAGAAGAAAACCATGGCTGTCAGTGAATCCGTGGACGAGAGTCCGCCAACAACCCCTGCAGAAAGTGAAGTTGCCGCACCGGCGCGCAGCTGGTTCAGGCGCCGTCGCGTCATGGGGGGACTGGCGGCCCTGCTCGCGGTGGCCGTTGCGGTGCCGACCGGGGTGTACCTGTCGGACGGCCAGAAGCCGAAGGCCCGGCCGGACGGGCAGGCCGGTGCGCCCGTCGCCGCGCCGGAAGCCCGTCGTCTGGCCGAGGAGTCCGGCAAGGACGTCGAGGTCACGGCCGAGCAGAGCGCGAACACCACGACCTGGGCGCAGCCTGACGGGCTGTTCCGCAAGCAGGTTTTCAACTCGGCCGTGCGCGCGAAGGTGGGCGGGCAGTGGAAGCCGATCGACACCGACCTGGAGCGGGTCGGGGACGGCTTCGCCGCCAAGGCCGTGAACGGGCGCGTGGTCTTCAGCGCCGGGAGTGCGCCGCAGGCCGCCGGTGGGGAGCGCGCCGCCCGTGGCGTGAGCCGGGTGGCTTTGAAGCGGGACACGCCGGGTGAGGTGTGGACCGACCTCGTCCGCCTCAATACGGACGGGCACGACATCGTGGTCAGCTGGCCGGGTGCCCTGCCCGCCCCGGTCATCGACGGGCCGCGGGCCCTGTACGAGAACGTCCGGCCCGGCATCGACCTGGTGCTGACCGCCCTGGACGGCGGCTACTCGCACGTCCTGGTCGTCAAGGACAAGCAGGCCGCTGCCGACCCCCTGCTCGGCCGGCTCCAGTACCAGCTGGCTTCCCCGGACCTGACGTTCCATCTGGACGGTGCATCGGGCTCGCTCAGCGCCCGGGACGCCGCGGGTGAGGAAGTCGCCGGGGCGCCGTCGCCGCTGATGTGGGACTCGTCCGGAAAGGTCGCCACCACGGACGACGAACCCGCCTGGATTCCGACCGAGATAGGCAAGCAGCACGCCACGCTTTCCCTCCCCGGAATGGCGGGCGCTGAAGGCGCACACCAGTCCTTCGCCCGGGCGGAACTGTCCGAGAACAGGCTTTCGCTGACCCCTGACTCCTCGTGGATGGGCGCTCCGGAAACCGTGTACCCGGTTTTCATCGACCCGTCGTTCAAGGGGCGCAAGCAGTCCTGGACCCTGCTCTACAAGAAGAGTCCGAACTCA
The DNA here is from genome assembly GCF_000725805.1 of Streptomyces xanthophaeus. GTDB lineage: Bacteria > Actinomycetota > Actinomycetes > Streptomycetales > Streptomycetaceae > Streptomyces > Streptomyces xanthophaeus. Next base: position 151,349 of record NZ_JOFT01000022.1, read on the forward strand.
AGCTTCTTCAACGGGCAGAACTACAACCCTGGCGGTACGTCGGAGGCCCGTGTCGGCTACGAGTCGGACACGGTGGGCACCGCCCGTTCCATCTTCAATTTCGACTTCGGCGCCGAATTGCGCGGCACCGGAATTCACTCGGCCAAGGTGCGCGCTCTGCAGACGCATTCGTGGTCCTGCGATGCCAGGCCGATGGACGTCTACTCGACGCCCTACATCACCTCCTCCAGCACGTGGGGGAACACGTCCTCGTACTGGGGCAACAAGGTCGCCACCGAGTCCTCCGGCTACGGCTACAAGAGCGCCTGCCCCGACAACTGGATCGCCCCCGACATCACCGGGCTCGCCCGGCAGGCGGCCAGCGCCGGCTGGCAGGCCCTCTCCCTCGGCTTCGCCTCCCCCAACGAGACGAGCGCCACGTACTGGAAGAAGTTCCTCGCCAACGGTGAGAACGCCCCGTACCTGGAGATCGTCTACAACAGCCCGCCCGACATCCCGCTCGCCGAGAACATGAACACCTTCCCCGGCGGCCCTTGCCTGACCAGCGGAAACGGCACCGGCATCGGCAAGACGGACATCACCTTCCAGGTCAGGGGATTCGACCGCGACGGGAACCTGCGCCAGCTCCAGATCGAGATCTGGGACGCGGAGAGCGGCCAGAAGGTCCACGACGAGTGGCTGTGGCCCAACAGCGACGGCGTGATCACCAAGGACATTCCCTGGGACCGCTTCACCTCCGGCAGGAAGTACCACTGGCTCTCCCGCGCCAACGACTGGGACCACTGGACGGTGGGCAGCGGCCCGCTCGACTCCGGAGGCGGCGGCTGGTGCACCTTCACCGTCGACCACACCGCCCCCAGCTCCCCGGCCGTGAGCTCCGAGCAGTTCCCTGCGCCGGGCCCCGATGCGGCCGAGTGGAGCGTGAACCCCGCCGGCACGCCGGGCCAGTGGATCGAGGTCCGGGGCAACGGCACCCAGGCCGCGGACATCCGCGAGTACCAGTGGAGCCTGAACCGGCCGAGCTTCGACCAGAAGGCCGTCCCGTGGGAGGCGGACCTGGCCTCCATCAAGACCCAGGTCGACACCGCAGGACCCAACGTCCTGTACGTCCGCACCGTCAGCAAGTTCGGAAACGTCTCCCCGCCGAGCGAGTACCTCTTCTACGTCAGGCCCGCCGCCGGCCAGGACACACCCGGCGACGTCACCGGAGACCGCCACCCCGACCTCCTCGCCATCGACGCGGCCGGCAACCTGCGCACCTACGGCGGTGACCAGGTCGGCGACACCGACGCCCACCTCCCCGGCGCCGTCGAGAACGGCAAGCCCGTCGCCCCCGGCTACTGGAAGGACCCCGCCACCGGCAAAGCGGCCCTCATCGGCCACTCCACCGACTGGTACCCCGGCGACGGCCTCACCGACCTGATCGCGCGCATGCCCGACGGGAAGATGTACGTCTACCCGGGCACCGGCACCGGCCAGTTCGACGTCGGGCGCCGCATCGAGATCCTGCTGCCCGCAGGCGCACCCGACCCCGCGACCCTGCGGCAGATCGTCGTCGGCGAGGACGTGGACGGTGACGGTTTCCCCGACCTGTTCGCCCTCGACGCGGACGGCTTCTGGGCCTTCACCGGCTACAGCGGAGCCAGCTTCGCCACCGCCACGAAGCTGAACTCCGGCTGGGCCCCGCGCGACATCGTCGGAGTGCGGGACGTCTCCGGGGACAAGGTCCCCGACCTGATCTTCCGCGACGACGCCGACCACAACCGCGGCCTCGCCCTGCGCAAGGGCAAGCCGGGCCCGAACGGCGGGGCCGACCTGAAGTCCCTGCGCTCGGCCGCCGACTCCGCCGGCGGCCAGGACTACACCTACGCCACCACCTACTGGAGCCGCGCCGAACTCCCCATGGTGCTCGGCACCCCCGACACCAACGGCGACGGCGTCCCCGACATCTGGACCGTGGGCCCCCACGGCACCCAGTACCTGTTCACCGGCGCACCCGACTGGATGCCGGGCATGCCCTCCGGCTCGGACAACGACGGCTGGACGGACTTCCTCACCATCGGCTGACCCGCACCTGCACACCACACCCACGAACGAACGGCGCCGGGCCGGGGCACACAGCCCCGGGCCGGCGCCGTCCTGCTGCTGCCCTGGCCGCGGGCGGGCCCGGTCATCGCGCCGGTGGCGGGATGCGGATGGCGGCCGCCTGCAGGGGGAGCGACCAGGCCTTGCGGATGTCGGTGATGAGTGCGCGTGCGCTGTAGGGGGAGATCCCGAGTTCGCGGCGTGCCTCCGCCAGCCGCTCGGGGTCTCCGTCAGGGCCTTGCCGGGCGGCCTGCCGGGTGCGGCGGCCGATGCCTTCGCTGCTGAAGATGTCGAGGAGGGTGAGGGAGAAGTAGGCGTAGGTGGAAGCCTCGTCGATGAGCTGCCGGGCGGCATCGGTGAGCTCGTCCTCGGGGACGGGACTCGTGGCGTAGAAGTCGGCGAAATCGGCCAGGGCCACATGGAGCATGGCCGCGTTGCCCGGGCTCATGTCGTGGAGGTGGCCGCCGAGGGCCCTGAAGGCGCTGAGGACACCGCTGGTGCTGAGGGTCCACTGCTGTTTGCTCAGCAGCGTCCTGAAGCCGGCGAGGGTTTCCGAGAGCTCCTCCAGGATGAGGTGGCGGGAGATGGCCGCGAGCTCGTGGGACTGGGCCTTGTCCTGCATCTCCTTGAGCTGGAGCCCGTAGCGGAGCAGGTCTCGGAGGATGCCGCCGGACAAGGCGTGGGCCAGCATGATGTAAGGGTCGGTGAGCGCCTCCGAGCGCTTCGCGAGGACGGTCCGGGATTCCGCCAGGGTGCTGGGCTGGACGTGGATGATGTCGTCGAGCGAGCTGTCGGTGACGTCCCGGTGGGGCAGCCCGCGGCGGACGAATGCGGCGCCGACGTCTTCGGCGACCGAGATCAGGAAGTAGACGTCGGGGACTCCCAGGATCGCTTTGATCTCACTGAGGAAGGCCAGCGCCTGGGTGTCGGAGCCGAGGCGGTCGACCTCGTCGATCGCGATGACCACGCTCTGGGCCTTGGCTGCCTGTTCCTCGGCGATCAGCCTCAGGAGGGTGCGGAAGTCCTCCACGAGTTCGGGATAGTTCGGCGGGATCGTGGAGAGCGAGGTGCTGTGGGTACTGCCGAGGCTGAGGATCTGGGCGGCCCCGGTGGTCATCCCGCTGGTGGAGGCCTGCGTCGTCTGCAGCCGGTAGAGGTAGTTCCGGCACCGGGTGACGAGTTCGGGCTCTGCCTTGCGGGGAGTCCAGCCTCCTGCCCTCATCAGCAGGGTGCCCGCCAGGACCCCCGCGAGGCGCAGCGGGTTCTCGGGGTCGGCCAGGAGCGCGTGGATCTGCGGGTCGGTGACCAGGAAGTAGAGGAGGCCGAATCCCGCGGCCGGTGCGAGCAGCCGGAACATCTTCCCCGGCTTGATGTGCCACAGACCCACCCAGAACGTGGTGCGGGAGTACCGCATCTGGCGGCAGGCCAGCCAGATGACGAGCAGCAGCGTGCCGCGGGCGATCGTGCCGAGTCCGATCGGCGGGATGGGCTGCACCTTGACCGGTTCCTCGGCGCGCACGCTCAGGGGGGACAGGTCGATGTGCACCCTGACGTCGGCCAGGTCCAGCATCACGCTCACCACGGCGGACAGCAGGACCAGGAGCATGCCGAGCGGGCCGCTGGTCCGCTTCCACACCTGCGCTGCCAGGGCCGGCAGCCAGTTCGTGTGCCGGGACCTCCACCAGACGATGCCGATGACGGCGACGATCACACTGGCGGCGACCGCCTGCCCCTCCCAGATGACGTGGACACGGTCCACGACCCGCTCCGCCCATGTGCGTGCGAAGTCCGCGAGGGAGCCGGCGTACTGGGTGTAGAGGGACCGGACCGTCGGGGACAGGCCCAGGACGAGCAGTGCGGCGGCCGGGACCGCGTACGTGCTCCAGCGCCCCACTTCCCGGGCGCGCCGCCGCGCCCTGCGCAACAGCCGCGCCAGCGGGGAGAGCCGGGTGAACTCAGGAGGCTCGTAGCCCTCGTGGGTCATGTAGGTCCGGCACAGCCGGACGGACAGCGTCAGCAGGAAGTCGTGGGGGGTGTAGGTGGCCGGGGCTTGTGCGAGGAATCCGAAACCGGCCTTGTCGACGCATTGCTGCAGGAGGGTCGTCTTGCCGGCACCCCGGGGCCCGCACACGGCAATGGTGCCGTCGTCGAGGTACTGCAGTTTCCTCTTCAGCTGGCGGGCCGCCGCGGTGTCGACGACGTAGCCGGAGGCGCGCGGCGTGCCCAGGCCGTCGTAGCCCTCGGGAATGAACAGGGAGTCGGGGTCGTCGCCGAGCATGTGACGGATGCGCTGCATCGTCATGGGCACGACCCCGTTCACGTAGAGGTCGTCGCCCCACAGGACCGCCTGATATCCCAGGTCGACCCGCTGGATCACCCAGACGATCCCGTGTCCTCCTGCGAGCAGGGAGCGGCTGATGTTCCTCCACGGCCCCGTCACCCCCCGAAGGGCCAATGCCCCGAACACCGCGGCCACGGCCAGAACGGTCAGGAGCAGTGCTTGCAGGCCGGCGAGGACGAGGCAGGTGAGGGTTGCGAAGGCGACGCCCAGGCAGACGGCCAGCCAGTGCCACTCGGTCTCCGCACCGGCGGCCCGGTGCCTGGCCAGCGTCCTCGCCAACCCCTGGGACGCCTTGCGCAAGTAGCGGCGCCGCAAGCCGGAAGACTGACTGACGGCGAGGTTGAAGTGCCAGAGCCCTTGCAGTTCGTAGGCCACGTCGCTGGGACCCACGCCGGGCCGTATGTTCAGCAGCTGGGCCGCGGCCGGCTGCTCCAGCGCGGCTTCCACGCACCGGCGATAGATGTCGGTCTCGGCAGGATCGGCGAAGTTGCGCGCTCGCGCTGCCCAGGTCTCCCCGAGCGTCCGTAACGACTCCATCTGCAGTCCTTCCCCCAGTTGCAGAACCTGCGGATGCTAACTCTGCCGAGGTCGCCGTGGGCATATCCATCGGATTCGTGCGATGACGAAGCCGGGCGTGGGCAGCCGGGGCGTGACCCGGGTGCGGACGGCACCATGCGCCGCCCTGCTGCTTCGCCCAAGCGCGGCCTGTCTTCAACGGGTCGTTCTCACCCCACCGGAACGGTCTGGTGTGGCCACCCGCGGGTCGCCTCAGTCCGAGGCCGTCTCGCCCTGATCGAGCCAGGAACGGGTGATGCGGGTTTGGGGATGGTCGGGGCCCAGGATGCGGCTCTCATCGGAAGCGACCGCGGCCATGAGGTCCCGCGCCGTGTCGGGGTCGCCCGCCTCACCCACGTAGTAGGCGTGCTGGTACCGGCTCGTGAGGGTGTCGGGGTGGTCGGGGCCCAGGACGCGGATCCCATCGGAGGCGACCGCGGCCATGAGGTCCCGCGCAGCGTCCGGGTCGCCCGCCTCACCCACGTAGTCGGCGTGCTGGTACCGGCTCATGAGGGTGTCGAAGTGGTCGGGGCCCAGGACGCGGTTGCGGGCGGAGACCAGGTCGGCGAAGAGGTCTCGTGCGGTTTCGGGGTCGCCCGCCTTACCCACGTAGTAGGCGTACAAGTGGCGGCTCATGAGGGTGTCGGGGTGGTCGGGGCCCAGGACGCGGCTCTCATCGGAGGTGACCGCGGCCATGAGGTCCCGCGCCGTGTCGGGGTCGCCCGCCTCACCCACGTAGTAGGCGTGCTGGTACCGGCTCATGAGGGTCCGAGGGTGGTCGGGACCGAGCACACGTCCGCGGTCGGTGACCAGGTCGGCGAAGAGATCTCGTGCGGTTTCGGGGTCGCTCGCCTCACCTACGAAGTAGGCGTGCTGGTTTCGACTCGAGAGGGTGTTGGGGTGGTCAGCTCCCAGAACGCGTGTGCGGTCGGAGGCGACCGCGGCCATGAGGTCCCGCGCAGCGCCCGGGTCGCCCGCCTCACCCACGTAGTAGGCGTGCTGGTACCGGCTCGTAAGGGTGAGGGAGTGGTCGGGGCCCAGAACACGTGTGCGGTCGGAGACCAGGTCGGCGAAGAGGTCTCGTGCGATGCCGGTTTCGCCTGACTTGGCGGTGCAGCTGGCTTGCCATGCACGCGCGTTGAGGGTGTCTCGGTGGTCCGGGCCGAGAAAGCCCGCTGAAGCCGTGGCCAGAAGCCCGTAGAGGCGGGAGGCTTCCTGAAAGTCATCGCGCTCCCTGGCGGCGGTGGCCTCGGCGCGTAGCTGCTCTGCGGTCTTGTTCGGGATGTCCGCGCTGGTGGGTGGGTTGTCCGGGACAAAGGCGGGTGATGGTTCACCGAGCTCGGTGGTGATGCGGTTGACGGTGTCGTCGTCGGTGTCGTTGACCGCGCTGACCCGCTCCAGGACCGCGTCGATGTCGTCGGCTTCCGGGTCGGCGGAGGTCTCTTCGCCCGGGGCGAGGTGAGCGAGGTCGGGCAGGCGCTCGTGAGGAGCGGTTCCCTGGCCCCGGAGGCGGTCGAGCTCTTCGGTCAGCGTGTCGATCTGTTCCTGCAGGCGTGCGGAGAGGTCTTCGGCCTGCTGCTTCTTCTCCTCGGCGCGCGTGAGCTCGCTCTCGGCCTTGGCCTGCTGGGACTGGGCGCGCGCGAGCTTGGCCTGGGCGGCCTCCACCACTTCCCGGCCCGTGGCGTCGTCACGTTCCCGCGTCAGCGTGGTGACCCGGCCGGTCAGGTTGTGGATCATGCTGAGAAGGATCCAGATCAGCCGGGCGCTGTTGTCGGCTGCCTGGCGGAGCTCCGCCTGCTGCTCCAGGGCTCGGGTGAGCCGGTCGTACGTCTCGATCTGCTGCGCCTGTGCCGCGGCCACGTCCACGACGCCTGCTCTGGCGCCCGCAGTGGCCTCAGATGTCAGGCCTCTGGCTGGGGCTGTGCGGGGCGGGTGCATCGCGTCGTATAACAGGCCGTCGGCCTCGCTCTGGCGGCGTTCGCGCATCTGGGCGGGCACCGTCGCGCCGATCAGGGCGGTGACGAACGGCTGCGAAGGGATCCGTCCGCTGAGGAGGGAGCTGATCTGCGTCGTGGAGTAGTTGATCTCCTTCTCCAGCACAGCGAGGGTCTTGCCGGAACCCTCGACCTGGGCGCGCAGGAACGCGGCGAGCTTGCCCGCCGCCGGGTTCGCCGGCCGGATCGCCCCCCACGGCCGGCCCTTGCGCTTGTCCGCTCCCGCCACCTGTAGCCCCCTGCTGCGTGCTGTGTGTTTGTCCGCTCCATCCGGGACAAGCACGGTTCTGTCCGCAACTTACCTGCGATGTTCCGTCTGGAGGGCCGGGATAAGTCAACTCCCGTTCATGGTCTGCCTACCGGCCGCACACCGCGGCCCCGCACTCGAAAGGGCAGCCCGTGAACGACATCCTCGCCGTCGCCGCCGACCTCCTCACCCTGGTCGGAGCGGCGCTCACCATCACCCTGGAAACCCGGCGGGCCCGCCGCGAGGCCCGCAAGGGCGACACGGACCACGAGGGTGAGAACCCTCCGCAGTGACCAGGCGCCCGTGCCCCAGTCTCGCGGCCGGGGCACGGCCGAATCCGGACCGGGCCTGCCGCGAGGGAGGACCGGGCCGGTGCCCTTCGGTGGGTCAGCGGCGCATGTGCCAGGCGCCGTAGAGGCCGGTAACAGCGCTGATGACGCCGGCGAAGCCGGTGGCTCCCACGGCGAGGTAGACGCCGGCGCAGGCGGCGAGGAGGGCGATCAGCACGATGCTGTCGCGGTGCCTGTGCCGGTCCGCTGCCGGGGGCATGGCCGGTTCCGGGCGACCGGGAGGCTGTCCCGGGCCGGGTGTCTGGGGTGTCGCGTCGGTGTGGGTCATGTCTCCAGGAGAGCGGCCGCAGGGGCGGGTTCCTAGCGATCCGTACGGGCCCGCATGGACCCGGACAGTGCCGGTCACCGTGCAGCTGAAGCGGCCCTGACCTCGAACGCTGCCAAGCGTTCAGCAACGTTCGGAAGATTCCGTGTACGTACGCGCCCGGCTCCCTCTAGCGTTGCTTTCCGGACAGGGGGGTGATCCGGTGACACAGACAGATCCCGGGATCGAACCGCACGACGCCACCGCCATCACCGCGTTCGAGGACGCTCTGCAGGCGTTCACACACGACCTGAACCGGCTCCACATCGACCACGGCGCACCGTCCTACGCGACCATGGCCGGTGCCTCGGTGAGGCCGCGGCTGACCAAGGCCGGCCTCAACGAGATGCTCTCCGGCAGGCGGTTCACCTCCCTGGAGGCACTGCTCGAACTGATCCGGGTCCTCACCACCTCCCGCTCCCGAGACCTGGAACAGGGTTCCGCCGCCGGGTCCCAGGCCGACACCGACCTCCTGGACGAATGGCGGGGCCGGTGGCGGGACGTCAAACTGCTCCAGCGTCAGGCCCAGCCTGCCAGCAAGCGCTTACGTGCCACGGTGCGGCAGACCCTGGACGATGCCGCGCAGGAAGCCCAGGCCGTCCGCGAGGACGCCCGCGCGGAAGCAGGCCGGATCCGTGGGAGCGCGGAAGCCGAAGCCGTACAACTGCGCGCCGAGGCCCAGAAGGAGGCCGACGAAATCCTGCGCCGGGCCCGCGAGAAGGCCGGGCAGGTCCACCGGGCGTCCGCGGGGCAGGGAGCAGCCCCGCACGCGCCGGGCGTTGCCGACGTGAGCCGGTCGCGGTGGCGGCAGGGGACAGGCCTTGCGCTGCGTCCCGCGTTACGTCCGCTGGCTGCCGCGGTCGCGGTGGCCGCTCTGGCGACGACCGCGATCCTGACGGGGGACTCCTTCCTCGGCACGTCCGGCGACTGCCGGGCCCAAGACGCCGGCCGGCTCATCCCCGGAGTCGGCCTCCAGGCCCGCGGTACCGTCCAGCAGGCCGCGTTCGTCCCTAGGCCCGAGGTCTTCATCACGTTCCCGCCCAACTACACCCCGCGGCCGATGTTCGGCTTCCCGAGCGGGCCCCCCTCCGGCTCTTCGTCGGAAGCCTCACCCACACCAAGTCCCGAGCCGACCCCGAGTCCCACGCCCACACCGACGCCGACGCCCACCCCTACCCCCACACCGACGCCGACCGCCTCGCCAGCCCGGGACAAGCTGGACCCCTGCGCCCCGAAAGCGTACGCCCGCTAGTCCGTGAGCCGGACAGGGCGGTGTGTTCGGGATCGCCGAACCGTCATCACCCTCATGACCCGCCGGATCACCAAGGCACGCAAGCCCCCCGAACGGTTCCCACCCCTGCTCTGGCTGTCCCCCGACAGGCGATATTGACTGGCTCAGCCCCCGAGTGCTCTGACGTGCCATCGAGGAAGGGGCGGGGAGCCGGTCTGCCGCTCGGCGGCCGCGCGTTCCTTGACGATCGTGGAGATGGCGGCCAGGGGCTCAGCCAAGTGGTCAGGTTTGTCGGCCAGGTCGAAGGAGGCCGGCGGCGGGTGGGGCCCGGCGTGTGCGGGAGGATCGCTTCGTGACCACTCTCATCCCGCCTCCCGGGCCCGACCGGCACCGGGCGATTGTCAGCGAGGTGGCCCTCCTGTGGGCCGCGCACCACCCCGGACCGTTCCCCGACGTGCCGTTTGATCACAGACACGATCTCGCGTACCTGGATTTCAACATGGCTGGCTGCGTCACGACCTACCTCAGCAACGATGGCGTTCCCGGCCCGGGCGCCGTCGAGGTTCTCCGGGACTGCCTACCGGAACTCCGTGCGGCCGTCGCGCTGCTGGCGCGTTCGGCGGACTACCGAGAGGGACTCAGGGTCTTCAGAGGCTTGCTTGCGATGGCCGAACTGATCCTCGCCGACGAGGCGTAAGCCGGTCGCCGCCCGGCCCACACGCACCGCAGTTTCCGGCGCACCAGCAGGGACGACCCGGCTCCAGTCAAGATCACTTGTCACGGACCCGCCGACACAACGTCAGCACCACACCTCGCCACCACAGCGCTTGTCATGGCAGCCTCGCAATCAGGCGCTCAGCGCATCGGGCGCCTTGTCGTTGCGGATCAGGCCCACCAGCCGTCGCCGGATTGCCAGCGCTGAACCCACTCCAGGAAGCCGAGCGCCTCCGGCCCCGGATACGGGTGGGCGCCTACGTCGCTGAGGAGCCAGACCTTGCCGCGTTGGGGGCCGGTGACGACGAGCACCCAGTAGGAGAGTTCGTCGTCGGTGCCCAGCACGACGGAGCCGTGGCCGTGGACATCGGCGACGCGCTCGTCGTGATCTTCGACGAGGGGTTCGCCTTCCCAGGCCCAGGTCTCCTGGAGCGGGAACGGCGCCGCGGGGTTCCGGTCAGCTGGGTGGGGCCAGGCCGGCGTGAGCCAGCCCAGGGGCAGCAGTCCGCCGTCCTCCGGCGGCCCGAGCGAGGAGCCGTTGGCGATTTCCGCGACCAGGCTCCGGTACGGCTCCGGGAGTACGGCCCCGTTCTCGGCTTCCCACGTCGAGACGGCCTCGTATCCGAGAGCCGGCTCCCGCCATTCCGGCTCGAACGCTGAGCGCAGGAACTCCAGGGTGGCCTCGTCGGGCCGCTGATCAGGTGATGCGATCGTCATGGCGACATGCTCGCAGCAGGCACTGACCGAGCCGCTGTCACTCGTCGTCGGCGTACAGCCGCTGGTCGAGGTCGCTCGCCCAGCGCTGGGCCCAGGCGCGGAGCTCGGTCGTCTCAGCCTCGGTGAGGCCGTACGCGGTGAACTCCTCGTCGTCGGCCCAGTCCGCGCCGACGAGGCGGTCGCGGAGGTCCTCGAGGCGGAACTCGCCGCGGCCGTGGCGTTCCCCGAGGCGCTCCAGTTCGCCGGTGTCACGGTGTGCGGAAGCGGCGTGGACGTCGATGAGGTCGCGTACGGCGCCGCGGTCGGCCAGGGCGCGGACCTTCGTGCCGATGACGGAGTCGAAGGCCAGGACGGGGCCGTACTCGGTCTGGGCCGGCGGGGTCCAGAAGTGCTCCTTGAGGACGTCGACCTCGCAGTCCTCGTCGGTGTCCGGGTCGGTGACCATCATCCGGGCCGAGAGCGTGTCCACGTCGATCACGCGTACGCGCCAGCCGCGCGCGTTCAGGCCGAGCTCGAGGCTGGCGACGATCTCGGGCATGGGTGCCGGGTTCTCGGTGGCGACGTCGAGGTCCTGGCTGAGGCGGTCGACCAGGCCGTGGGCCTGGACGGCGTACCCGCCGGTAATGACCAGGGGGTAGGGGGTGCCGATGTCGATGACGGCGCTCAGGAGCCGACGGTGCAGGTCGGTGAGGTTCACGCGGCGGCTGATCCCGCGGGGGTGAGCTCGGGGAAGGCGCTCTCCCAGGCCTGCCGCAGATGCCGGGGGACCAGCGTGCGCAGGGTGGGCCACTGGGCGAGGAGCAGGTCGCGGTTGAGGAGGTTCACGAGGTCCTCGTGCTGGCCCTCGGCCAGGACGGTGCGGTACATGCCCATCCGCAGGCGCGGGCGGTCCAGGTCGTAGGAGCGCAGGCCGGACCAGGCGACGTGCAGCGGGAGGTGGACCACGCCGTGGGCTGGGCCTGCGAGCTTCTCGAGCGAGGCGGGCAGCCGGTTCGCGTACCTGGCGTGCAGTACCTCAGCCGCGGAAGGCTCAGGGCCGGTGGAGGAGAGCGTGACCATGGACCTGATTATCCCGCGTCCCGTGCGTCTCGGGTAGCGCAGGTGCGACACGCCGGCCCCGGGCCGCGCAGGGCCCGCGGGGCCCGGGGGGCCCGGGGGGCCCTGCGC
>NZ_JOFT01000023.1 GCF_000725805.1 Streptomyces xanthophaeus
AGGCGACGGGTCTGCGGCTGCCGACGACGCTGGTCTTCGACCACCCGACCCCGGCGGCCATCGCACGCCTCCTCCTCGACGAGATCGGCGAGGCCGAGCAGACCGCTACTGCCACCGGCGCCGCCGCGGACACGCACACGAGCCCGCACGAGGACCCGTACGGCAGCACGCAGGGGAGCGGCACGCTGGGCGCGCTCCTGCGCCACGCGCACGCCGCCGGTTCGATCGCCGAGGCCGTGCCGCTGCTGACCGGGGCAGCGCAGTTCCGGCCGACGTTCTCCTCGGCCGCCGAACTGGCCGGCGACGAGTACGTCGTCCAGCTGGCCTCGGGCAGCGGGCGGACGAAGGTCGTCTGCGTGCCGTCCTTCGTGGTCGGTTCGAGCCCGCACCAGTTCATGCGGTTCGCCGACGGCTACGCCGGCGAACGCGACGTGTTCGCCTGCTCGCTGCCCGGGTACCGCGACACCGAGCCCGCGCCCGGATCGTGGGACGCGGCGATCGAGGTGCTCGCCGACTCCATCACCCGGGCGGTCGACGGGGCGCCGTTCGTCCTGGTCGGCTACTCGACCGGCGGCGTCCTCGCGCATTCCCTCGCAGCCCGGTTCGAGGAGGCCGGTGTGCAGCCGGTCGGCGTGGTCATGATCGACACGCCCATGCCGGGTGCCGGGGAGGAGACGAACCGCGTCTTCAGCTCGGTGATGACGCAGATCCTCGGCCGCGAGGCCCTGGCCGGAGCCGTCACCGACACCGACTGGCTGACCATGGGCGCCTACATGCGCCTGCTGGCCGACCACACCCCGGCCCGGATCACCGCGCGGAGCCTGATGATCCGCGCCGACGTGCCGCTGGACGCGGACACCTGGCCGTCCTGGAACGTCGCCGACACCGAGGTGAAGATCGCCGCGGACCACTTCGCCCTCATCGAGGCGGAGGCCGCCGAGACCACTGCGGCCACCCGGCGGTGGCTGCAGGAGCTGGACCTGGAGCAGAACCGATGAACGCGATCCCGAACCCGCGCCCGGATCAGAACCACAGCCAGAACCCGAATCACAACCCGAATCACAACCCGAATCAGAACCAGAACCAGAAGACCGCAGAGGGGACCCACATGACCACCTCCGAGGCGGGCCAGCCGGCCCGTTGCCCCGTCGACCACGGAGCCGCCGCGGCCCCCGTCGTCATCCCCGCCACCGCACTGCCGGGGTCGAAGAAGCACGCCGTGGTCCAGCTGTTCAACTACTGGACCAACCCGCAGGCGTTCATCGAGGGCTGCCGCAAGGAGTACGGCCCCCGCTTCCAGCTCAGCATCCGGCTCCCTCCCCGGCCCGTGTACGTGCTGACCACCCCCGACGACGTCAAGGCCATGTTCACCGCGCCCGCCGACGTGCTGCACACCGGCAACGGCTCGGCGACCATCGAGAAGTACACCGGCCAGTCCGGTCTGGCCTGGCTCGACGAGGACGCGCACAAGGCCCGCCGCAAGGCGATGATGCCCAGCTACCACGGCGGCGCCCTGGAGCGGATCTCGCAGGCCATCACCGAGACGGTCAAGACGGACGTCGCCACCTGGCCGCGGAACACGCCCGTCCAGCTGCATTCGCACATCCACAGCTTCACCATGAACGTCATCCGTGAGGTGATCTACGGCCCCAAGGGGCCGTCGCGCTGGACCGAACTGCACCGCCTCCTCCTGGAGATGATGGAGTTCAACAACGGCCCCGTCTCGCCGATGCTGCTGCACAAGATGCCGGCGCGGATGGTCAAGGTCCTCCGGGCGATCCGGCCGCTGGGGCTGGAGCGCTTCCTCACCCTGCGCGACCAGGTCGACGCACTGGTCTACGAGAGCATCGAGGAGCACCGCGCCGCCGGGTACCGCGGCGACGACCTGCTCTCGGAGCTGCTGGAGATGACGCACCCGGACGGGACGCCGCTCACCGACAGCGAGATCCGCGACGAGATGTCCACGATCTTCCTGGCCGGTACGGAGACGACCGCGGCCGCCATAGCCTGGGCGTTCGTGTACCTCGCCCGCGACAAGGACGTCACCGCGCGGGTGCGCGAGGAGATGGCCCGCGGCGAGGAGACGTACCTCACGGCGGTGGTCAACGAGGTGCTGCGGCTGCGCCCCTCGATCCCGAACATCATCGTCCGCGAGGTCAAGAAGCCCATCGAGATCGGTGGCGTGCGCTACGAGCCGGGCCAGCACCTGTGGGCGAGCGCCTTCCTGCTCAACCGCGACCCGAACCTTTACGAGGACCCGGACGTGTTCCGGCCCGAGCGGTTCCTCGGTGTCAAGCCCGGCACCTACTCGTGGATCCCCTTCGGCGGCGGCCGCATCCGCTGCCTCGGCGACCGGATCGCCCTGCTCGAGATGAAGGCCGTGATCCGCGAGGTGCTCGGCCAGTGCGACCTCCACGTGGGCGAGGGCGAGCCCGAGCGGGCCCGCAGCCGGATCGTGGTGAACGTGCCGTCGGACTTCGCCCGCATGGAGCTGCGCAGCCGCGTCGCAGCCGAGGCCGCCGAGGGGGTCCGCAGGTGAACGCGCTGCTGATGCCCGTCATCGCCGTCCAGGGCATGTGGGTACGAGCCACCACCGAGGTGCTGCCCCCGGCCGCCGGCCCGAACACCGGGACCGTCGGAACGGAGGCGCCCGGTACGCCGATGCGCATTGCCGTACTGGGGGAGTCGACGGCCGCGGGCTGCGGCGTCGACTCCCACGACGAGGGCTTCCCCGGCAGCCTCGCGCGGGTGCTCTCCGACCGGCACGGCTCTCCCGTGACCTGGGAGGTGGTCGGCCAGCACGGTGCCACCGGGCGCCGCGTACGCCACCGGCTGCTCCCGCAGCTCGGTGACGGCTTCGACCTGGCGGTGGTCCTCGCGGGCTCGAACGACGTGCTCGGCCGGCGGACGGCCGAGGAGTGGTCGGACGACCTCGCCGCGATCGTCGACGACCTGGCCGACCGGGCCACGTCGGTCGTGGTCGTGGGGACCCCGCCGTTCGGGGAGTTCCCGTCATTGCCCGGGGCGCTGGCACGCTACTGCGCCGAGCGCTCGGCCGTCATCGACCGGGCGTCCGCGAAGGTCTGCGCCGAGCGGCCGCGGGTGACCTGGATGAACTCGACCGACATCATGCAGATCACCCCGGACTTCTTCGCGCGGGACGGGTTCCACCCGTCGGCCCACGGCTACCGCCTCTGGGCCCAGGCGGTCGCCGACCACCTGAACTCCGACGAGAACTCCGGCCGGCAGCAGCGGTGATCACCGTGACCGAGAGGAAGTCCGCAGCATGACGGCATCCCAGGGCGCGGCGACGGCCAGGAGGGGATGGAGCATCACCGTGCTCCTCCTCGGCGTCTTCGTCTCCTCGCTGGACCTGTTCATCGTCAACATCGCCTTCCCCGACCTGGCGCTGTCGTTCCCGTCGTCGACGCTGAGCAGCCTCTCCTGGGTGCTCAGCGCCTACGCGATCACCTTCGCGGCGTTCCTCGCGCCGGCGGGCCGGTGGGCGGACCAGTCCGGCCGCAAGCGGGCCTACCTGGCGGGTCTCGCGTTGTTCACGCTGGCCTCGCTCGCCTGCGCCGTGGCGCCGTCGCTGGGTGCGCTCGTGGCCGCCCGCGCGCTCCAGGCGATCGGCGGAGCCCTGATGCTGCCGAGCTCGCTCGGTCTGCTGCTCCCGCTGTTCCCGCCGGAACGGCGCGGAGCCGCGGTCGGCCTGTGGTCGGCGATGGGCGGGGCGGCCGCCGCGCTGGGGCCGCCGATCGGCGGACTCCTCGTACAGGCCGGCTGGCAATGGGTGTTCATCGTCAACCTGCCCATCGGGGTGGCCGCGGTCGCCGTCGGTGCGTGGGCGCTGCGCGAGATCCGCGAGGAGTCCAGTACGTCGCCCGACGTCCTGGGTGCGGTCGCCCTCGCGGTGACCGTGGGCGCCCTCGTGGCGGCGATCGTGCAGGGCGAGACGTGGGGCTGGACCAGCGGACGGGTCCTCGGCCTGTTCGCCCTGGGCCTGCTCGGTGCGGCGTTCAGCGCCGTACGGGCGGTGCGTCATCCGGCCCCCGTCATCGAACCGGCGATCCTGCGCATCCGGGCCGTGGCGCTGGCCAACCTCGCGACGATCCTGTTCTTCGCAGGGTTCGGCGCCATGATCCTCGGTTCGGTGCTGTTCCTCACGGACCTGTGGGACCACTCGGTGCTGCGGGCCGGTCTGGAGATCGCCCCGGGCCCGATCATGGCGGCGGTCTGCGCGGTGCCGGGGGGTCTGCTGGCCACCAGGTACGGCAACTACGTGGTGGGCTTCGCGGGCAGTGTCCTCTTCGCCGTGGGCGGCGTCCTGTGGGCGACCGCCACGGCCACGGACGCGGCCTACCTGACCACGTTCCTGCCGGCCGGCATCATCGCCGGCATCGGTTCCGGGCTGGCCCTGCCGAGCCTGTCCGGCGCAGCCACCCTTCCGCTGCCCCCGGAACGCTTCGCCACGGGCACGGCCATGGTCTCCATGTGCCGTCAGATCGGGCTGGCTCTGGGCGCGGCGATCGTGGCGGCGATCGTGGGCGCCCGCCCGGACCTGGGGTCGTTCCACACCATCTGGTTCTTCATGGCCGCCTGCGGCCTGACCGGCGGTCTGGCCCTCCTCGCCATCCGTGACACCACCCGCCGGCCCGCGCCGGCCGAGGCCCCGGCCGCGGAGGGGCAGCCGGCCGTCCGGTGAGGCGCCCCGGGCGCCGTGACCGCCGGCCGGACACGGCCCAGCCCCTGCCCGCCCGGGGCCGGGGCCGGGTCATGCCCAGGTTCATGGCCCGCCGGCCCGAATGAGGGACCCGGCAGCGGGTAGGGGCACATCGGAGGGCCGATCCCGTGACACAGGCAGAGTGGCTCCTGGACTCCGGTGAGCGCGGCAACGCCGCGACGCGCCTGGACCGGCGCCGACCGGACAAGAAGACGTGGTCGCAGGGCAACCACGTCCGGCCCCTGGTCCACGGAGCCACCTACTTCCCCGAGCTGCTCGCGTCGATCCGCGCCCTGCGGGCCGGGGACCTGCTCCTGTTCACCGACTGGCGCGGCGACCACGACGAACGGCTCGACGGACCCGGTACCGAGATCGGCGAGGTCCTGTGCCGGGCGGCCCGCCGGGGCGTCGTCGTCAAAGGACTCCTGTGGCGTTCCCACTGGGACAGCCTGCAGTTCAGCGAGGAGGAGAACCGCCGGCTCGGCGAGGACATCGCGGAAGCGGGCGGCGAATGCCTGCTCGACATGCGCGTGCGCCCCGGCGGATCCCACCATCAGAAGCTGGTCGTGCTGCGCCACCCCGGCCGCCCGGAGCAGGACGTCGCGTACGTCGGAGGCATCGACCTCTGCCACAACCGCAACGACGACGCCACCCACAGCGGTGACCGCCAGTCACTGCCGATGGCCGCCGCCTACGGACCGCACCCGCCCTGGCACGACGTACAGCTCGCCGTGCGCGGCCCGGCCGTCGGCGACCTCGAGGCCGTGTTCCGCGAACGCTGGGAGGACCCGGCACCGCTCAGCCGCAGCCCGTTCTCCTACCTGCGTTCACTGGCCCACGGGGACGACGTCAGCGCGGACCCCCTGCCCCCGCAGCCGCCCGATCCGCCCCCCTGCGGCACGCACACCGTCCAACTGCTGCGGACCTACCCCAACCGGCTGCTGGCCGGCTACCCCTTCGCCCCCGACGGCGAGCGCAGCATCGCCCGGGCCTACCTGAAGGCCCTGGGCCGGGCACGCACGCTGATCTACCTCGAGGACCAGTACCTGTGGTCGCCCCGGGTGGTCGCCGGATTCGCCCAGGCACTGCGCGCCCGTCCCGGGCTGCGGCTGATCGCCGTCATCCCCTCCGTCCCGGAGCAGGACGGCCCTCTCACCCTGCCCATGAACCTGATCGGGCGGATCACCGCCCTGGCGGAACTGCGCCGCGCGGGTGGGGACCGGGTCGCGGTCTACGGCCTGGAGAACCGGGCCGGGACCCCCGTCTACGTCCACGCCAAGGTGTGCGTGATCGACGACGTGTGGGCCTCGGTGGGTTCCGACAACATCAACCTCCGCTCGTGGACCCACGACTCCGAGCTGAGCTGCGCCGTACTGGACGAGGCCGGGGCCTTCGCCCGGGAGCTGCGCCTGGAGCTGATGCGCGAGCACCTGGACGCCCCGGACGCCCTGGACGCCCTGGCCGCGCAGGACGGGCTGCACGACCCCGTGGCCGCTTTCGACGCCTTCGCGCGGACGGCCGCCACGCTGGACGCCTGGTACGACAACGGCCGCCCCGGCCCCCGGCCCCCGGGGCGGCTGCGCCGGTACGTGCCGCAGGACCTGCCCCGGCTGCGGCGGCTGCTCGCGACCCCGCTGCACCACCTGCTGGTCGACCCGGACGGCCGCCCCCTGAGGATGCGGCTGCGCGACACCTTCTGACGCGACACCTTCTGACACGGCTCCTTCCGACCGGGCCCGGTGACGCGGTCCGGTGGGGAACCGCGCTGACCCGATCGGCCCAGGGATCCCCCGACCGGCGGTGCAGGCACGTTGCTTCTTGATCGCCCGGTCGTTGTGCGGGTGCGCGGCAGCCGCCGCGATCGCCCCCGCCGGTGAGAGGGAGTTTCCCCATGCGCGCCGAGATCACCCCGTCCCAGCTGCGGCGCGTCACCCGCCGCATGCTCCTGTCCGGTGCGCTGGCACTCGGGGCGACCGCCGCGTGGCCGCGCGCCACCGCCGCCCGCGCGGCCGCCGCCACGGGCCCGGAGATCATCGGCTGCGATGCGTGGGGCGCGCGCCCGCCCGCCGAACCCGTCGTGGTCCTCGACACGCCCCCGCAGCGGATCATCGTGCACCACACGGCCACCGCCAACGTGGAGGACTACTCCCGCCAGCGTGCGCTCGCCCTGGCGCGGGCCATCCAGAACTACCACATGGACATGCAGGGCTGGATCGACACCGGCCAGCACTTCACCATCAGCCGCGGCGCGTTCGTCACCGAGGGCCGCCACCGGAGTCTGGACGAACTGACCGCGGGCGCCCGGCAAGTCCGTTCGGCGCACTGCGTGGGCCAGAACAACGTCTCCGTGGGCATCGAGAACGAAGGCACCTACACCAGCGTGGAGCCCCCGGCCAAGCAGTACCAGGCCCTGGTCGAGCTCTGCGCGCACATCTGCCGCCGGTACGGGCTGCCCCCGTCGGAGATCCACGGGCACCGCGACTTCAACCAGACCGCCTGCCCCGGCGACCGGCTGTACGCCCTCCTGCCGCGGCTGCGCCAGGACGTCGCCCTCAAGGTGGGCGAGGAGCTGTGGGACACCATCGGCCAGGAGGACCGGGAACGCTGGACCGGCCCCTCCGAGTACCTGCCGGCGGACCTCCTGGAGCAGGCCCTCAGGACGCCGCGCCGCCGCTCGTAGCAAGGGACGGCCCCCGGGCGGTTGCGCCCGGGGGCCGTCGTCGCCCAGGGGGCGCAGGGTCTCCGGAACAAGCGTCTGGAACGGCTCCTTCCCAGGGTGTCGCAGATCATGCCCGGCGGAGGGGTAGCGTCCCCGCTTCAGGGAAGGTGCCAGGAGAACGGAAGGGTGATGCCGGATGCTTTCCGGAGCGGACAACGAGCGCTTCACCGTCGCAGTGCGGACCGTGGACGGAGCGGTCGTGCTCGAGCTGGCGGGCGAGCTGGACCACGACACGGCGCAGCCCCTGCGCGATGCCCTGGACGCGGCGGTCACCCCCGGTGGCCGCCTGCTGGTGGACCTCACGGACCTCGGGTTCTGCGACTCCACCGGACTGAACGTGCTGCTGCACAGCCGGCTCACGGCGCAGGAGGCCGGGGCGGGCCTGGAGCTGGTCGGCCTCCGTGGCCCCGTCGCCAGGATGTTCCGCATCACCGGCGCCGACGGGGTGTTCCCCGTGCACGCCGACATGGCGGGTGCGCTGTCCGGACCGGGAGGACCGCCCGGCACGGTTCCGACCTGAGCCGGGTGCGTGGACCCGCGGGGATCGGGCACGCGGGGGGCACGGAGACGGACACGCACGGAGACGGACACGGCGGACAGGACACGGCGGATGGCGGACGCGGACATGAGAGACCCCGACACCCGGATAGCTGGACACCTGGAAACGCGGACACGACTCCGCGCCGACACGAGGAGCCTGAGCGTCATGGAGCAGCGGGGGTCACCCGACCGGACCTGGTACCTGGTGCTGGACGGGGCCACCGATGTCGTGACGCGCAGCCGGGAGTTCACCCGCAAGGCGCTCACCGCCTGGCGCTGGCTGCCGGCCGCGAAGCCGGACGACCGCGAGGCCGCCGAGGACGTGCTCCTGCTGGTGTCAGAGGTGGTGGCCAACGCCTGCCTGCACGGCGGCGGGCCGGGTGCCTTGCTGCTGGACTGTACCGAGGAGCGGCTGCGGATCGAGGTCACCGACGGGAACCCGGCGCCGCCGGTGCCGCTTCGGGACCGGGCGGCCCGGCCGCCCGGTCTGCCGGGCGGACACGGGCTCCTGATCGTCGAACGGCTGTCGCGCAGCTGGGGATCGCGGCCCTGGGCGAACGGCAAGTGCGTCTGGGTGGAGGTGCCCTGCCCGTACCCGGTGCGCCAGGCATGGGCCGCGACGTGACCTCGCCGGGCTAGGCCGTCTCTTTCGGATCTTGCCGGGTCCGCGCCGCCCGGTGCCGTGCCTCGCCGCACTGCGGGCAACCGAGTACGTCCAGTACACGGCAGCCCCGGCAGCACGCCGAGGCACGGCACCGGACGACGCGGACCTGACCGACCAGATCCGAAAGAGACGAACCTAGGGCGTGTCGGGCCGTTCGTATCGCAGCTCGACCACGCCGTTGCCGAAGGCCCGGGTGCCTTCGAGGCGCAGCGGGGTGCGGGAGTCGGTCAGCGGGAAGAGGGGCTTGCCGCGGCCGATGAGGACCGGATGGACGTAGATCAGGTACGCGTCCACCAGGTCGTGGCGCAGGAAGGCGGCGGCGAGGTCCGCCCCGCCCAGGCCCAGGTCGCCGCCGGGAGCCGCCTTGAGGGCGGCGACCTCCTCGGGCACGACGTCGCGGAAGAGGGTGGCGTTGGGGCCGACCCGCTCCAGCGTGCGTGAGTAGACGAACTTGGGGGTGTCCCGCCAGATGGCCGCGAACTCGGTCATGGGCCCGTCGGCCGTCGGATCCTCGTCGGCGGTCGGCCAGAAGCCCTCCATCAGCTCGTACGCCACACGGCCTTCGAGGAAGCCGCCCATCGCACGGGTCACGTCGTTGAAGTGCTGGTGCAGCTCGTCGTCGACCACGTGCCAGTCAATCTGCCGCTCGGGCCCTTCGATGTAACCGTCGAGGGACACCGACATCATCAGAACGATCTTCCGCATACCGGTCGACGCTACCGCGCCGACATACTGATCGTCGTGAAGAGCGAAGACGACAGCGCTGAGAACACCGTCCTGTGCGAGATCCGGGGCCGTGCGGGGGTCATCACCCTCAACCGGCCCAGGGCCCTGAACGCCCTCACCCACGCGATGGTGCGGCGGATCGACGAGGCCCTCACCGCCTGGGAGCACGACCGCGGCGTACAGCAGGTCCTCGTCCGCGGGGCCGGTGAGCGCGGGCTGTGCGCGGGCGGTGACATCCGTGCGATCCACGACGACGCGAAGGCCGGCGGCAGCGCCTCGGCGGAGTTCTGGCGCGACGAGTACCGCCTCAACGCGCGGATCGCCCGCTATCCCAAGCCGTACGTGGCTCTCATGGACGGCATCGTGATGGGCGGCGGGGTGGGGATCTCGGCCCACGGCAGCGTCCGGATCGTCACCGAACGCTCCCGCGTCGCCATGCCCGAGACCGGCATCGGCTTCGTCCCCGACGTCGGCGGCACCTACCTGCTCGCCCGGGCGCCCGGTGAACTGGGCACCCACCTGGCCCTGACGGGGACCGCGGTCGGGGCGGCGGACGCGCTGCTGTGCGGCCTGGCCGACCACTTCGTACCCTCGGCCGCGCTGGCGGAGCTCACCGATGCCCTGGCCGCGGCCCCTGCCCACGAGGTGCTGGCGCAGTACGCCACCGGGCCCGGGTCCGGTGAACTCGCCGCCCGGCGGCCCTGGATCGACGCCTGCTACGCGGCGGACACCGTCGAGGAGATCGTGGCCCGGCTCCTCGACCACGGCGACCCGGCTGCGAAGGAGGCCGCGGGGACGGTCCTGGCGAAGTCCCCGACCGCGCTCAAGATCACCCTCGCCGCGCTGCGCCGGGCCGCGGGCCCGGGGACGCTGGAGGCGGTGCTGGCCCAGGAGTTCCGGGTGTCCTGCCACGCACTGTCCCTGCCGGACCTGGTGGAGGGCATCCGGGCCCAGGTCGTCGACAAGGACCGCATCCCGCACTGGTCCCCGCCGTCCCTGGAGGCCGTCACGCAAGCCGAGGTGCGGCGCTTCTTCGCCCCCCTGCCCGAGGACCACGAACTGACCTTCCCGCAGGCGTAGTCACCCGGGACGGGGGGCGGGGCGGGGCTACTGGCCCACGTACGTGCGCAGGTGGCGGGCCGTCAGGGTGTCGGCGGTGGACACCAGGGCTGCCGGAGTGCCCTCGAAGACGACCTCGCCGCCGGCGTGGCCGCCCGCCGGGCCGATGTCGATCAGCCAGTCGGCGTGCGCCATCACCGCCTGGTGGTGCTCGATGACGATCACCGAGTTGCCGTCGTCCACGAGCCGGTCCAGCAGGGCCAGGAGCTTGTCCACATCGGCCATGTGCAGCCCGGTCGTCGGCTCGTCCAGGATGTAGGTGGAGGACTTCTCGGCCATGCTGATGGCCAGCTTCAGGCGCTGCCGTTCGCCGCCCGACAGGGTGTTGAGCGGCTGCCCGAGCCGGAGGTAGCCCAGCCCCACGTCGGCGAGCCGGCCCAGGATCGCCCGGGCCTGGCCGGTGGTGAAGAAGGCGTGGGCCTCCGTCACCGGCATGTCCAGCACCTCGCTGATGTTCTTGTCGCGGAGCCGGTACGCCAGTACCTCCGGCGTGAAGCGCTTGCCCTCGCACTCCTCGCAGACCGAGGCCACCCCGGCCATCATGGCCAGGTCGGTGTAGACCAGCCCGAGGCCGTTGCAGTTCGGGCAGGCGCCCTCCGAATTGGCGCTGAACAGGGCCGCCTTGACCCCGTTGGCCTTGGCGAAGGCGGTGCGGATCGGGTTCAGCAGGCCGGTGTACGTCGCCGGGTTGGAGCGGCGCGAGCCGCGGATCGGGGACTGGTCGGCCACCACCACCCCGTCCTGCCCGGCCAGGTACCCGTGGATCAGCGAGCTCTTGCCGGAGCCCGCGACCCCGGTCACCACCGTCAGCACCCCCAGCGGCACCTCCACGCTGACGTCCTTCAGGTTGTGCAGGTCGGCGCCCTTGACGGACAGGTGGCCGCGCGGGGTGCGCACCGACTCCCGCAGCTGCGCCCGGTGTTCGAGGTGGCGTCCGGTGAGCGTGCCGGAGGTGCGCAGCCCGGCCACGTCCCCGCTGTAGCAGAGCTGCCCGCCGGCCGTGCCCGCGCCGGGGCCGAGGTCCACGACGTGGTCGGCGATCGCGATGACCTCGGGCTTGTGCTCGACGACCAGCACCGTGTTGCCCTTGTCGCGCAGCCGCAGCAGGAGGTCGTTCATGCGCTGGACGTCGTGCGGGTGCAGGCCGGTGGTCGGCTCGTCGAAGACGTACGTGATGTCCGTGAGCGAGGAGCCGAGGTGGCGGACCATCTTGACGCGCTGGGCCTCGCCGCCGGAGAGGGTGCCGGAGGGCCGGTCCAGGCTGAGGTAGCCGAGGCCGATCTCGACGAGGGAATCGAGCAGGTCGCGGAGGTTGCCGAGCAGGGGGGCCACGCCCGGGTCGTCGATCCGGCGGACGAAGGCGGCCAGGTCGCTGATCTGCATCGACGAGCAGTCGGCGATGTTCACCCCGTCGATGCGGGAGGACAGCGCGGCGGCGGAGAGCCGGGTGCCGCCGCAGTCCGGGCAGTCGGCGAAGACCACGGCCCGGTCCACGAAGGCCTTGATGTGGGACTGCATGGACTCGCGGTCCTTGGCCAGGTACGTCCGGCTGATCTTGGTGATCAGGCCCTCGTAGGTGAAGTTGTTGGATCCGACCTTCACCTTCACCGGGGTCTTGTGCAGGAAGTCGGCCCACTCCTGCTCGGTGAAGTCCTTGAGCTTGGTGTCGGGGGAGTAGAAGCCGGAGTTCGCCATGACCTGCCAGTACCAGGAGTCCACGGCGAAGCCCGGGACCGTGATCGCGCCCTCGTTGAGGGAGAGTTCGCGGTCCACCAGCTGGTCCACGTCGATGTCGGAGACCTGGCCGATGCCCTCGCAGCGCGGGCACATGCCGTCGGGCGCGTTGAAGCTGAAGGCCGTGGACGTGCCGACGTGGGGGGTGCCGAGGCGGGAGAAGATGATCCGCAGCATGGTGTAGGCATCGGTGGCGGTGCCCACCGTGGAACGGGAGTTGGCGCCCATCCGCTCCTGGTCGACCACGATGGCGGCGCTCAGGTTGTGCAGACCGTCCACGTCGGGCCGGCCCAGGCTCGGCATGAACGACTGGATGAAGGCGGTGTACGTCTCGTTGATCATGCGCTGGGACTCGGCGGCGATGGTGCCGAACACCAGGGAGGACTTGCCGGAGCCGGAGACCCCGGTGAAGACGGTGAGGCGGCGCTTGGGGATGTCGAGGGAGATGTCCGCGAGGTTGTTCTCCCTCGCTCCGCGGACCTGGATGACCTGGTGACCGTCGGCGGCGGCGTTGGGGATCGTCATCTGCTGCTTCCTCACTTGTCTTCGGTGGCGGTGACCCAGTCGACCAGCTGGATGGTCACGCCGTTCGGGTCGGCGACCTGGAAGAGGCGTTCGCCCCAGGGTTCCTCGCGCAGCTCCATCGTGACGGTGACGCCCTCGGTGCGCAGGCGCTCGTACTCGCCGGGGAGGTCGGCCACGGTGAAGGCGAGGATCAGCCCGGACGCGTGCTGGTCGCGCAGGCCTTCGGGCAGGACCTCGATGCCGCGCCGCAGGAAGATCACCTGGGGGCCGTCGGGGTGGGTCAGCGAGGCGAAGCCGTCGGCGGCCATGGTCTCGGCGTAGCCGAAGTGGGCGGCCAGGAAGGCGGCGGAGGCGGGGACGTCGTCGACGGTCAGGGATATCGCGGTACTGGCGATGTGCACGGAACTCCTCGCGGTGGCGGCGTCTCGGGCTTACATTATACATAGTACTCTATACGGTGTAGCTAGTTTCGATGGAAGGGGTCGGCATGGCGAAGGACCGGAGCGGGGCGGGCGATCCCGTCCGCACGCTGGAGCTGCTGTGGCGGGAGCCGGGGCACGAGGCCGGCCGGACCGGGCGGCGCGGACCGCGCCAGGGCCTCAGCGTGGACGCCGTCGTCCGCGCCGCGACCGGGCTGGCCGACGAGGAGGGGCTGGCGGCGCTGACCATGCGGGCGCTCGCCCAGCGGCTCGGCGTCACCCCGATGACCCTCTACACCTACGTCCCGGGCAAGGCCGAGCTGCTCGACCTGATGCTCGACGAGGTGTACCGGTACATGGACCGCCGGGAGGCTCCCGCCGGGGAGTCCTGGCAGGCGAAGGTCACCCGCGTCGCCGACGACAATCGCGACCTGGTCGGGCGCCACCCGTGGCTCGCGGACCTGTCCGTCACCCGCCCGCCCCTCGGGCCCGGGGTGATCGCGAAGTACGACTACGAGCTGGCCGCCTTCGACGGCATCGGCCTCACCGACCCCGAGATGGACGCCGCCCTCACCCACCTGCTGGGCTTCGTCCACGCCAACGTCCTGGCCGCGGCCGACGCCGCCGACCACAACAGCCGCCAGAGCGACGAGGAGTGGTGGGCGGTCAGCGCACCGCTGCTGGAGCAGGCCATGGACCCCGGGCGCTACCCGCTCGGCGTCCGCGTCGGCAGCGCGGTCGGCGCCTACGACCCCCAGGCGGTCTGGGACTTCGGCCTCCAGTGCATCCTGGACGGCCTGGCCCGCCTGATCGACTCCCGGCACACACTGGCCGCGTCCGACGTGCCGGACGCACCGGACGCGCCCTGACTCCAGGGCGGGTCTGTACAACCCGCCCTCCAGGCCCCAGTGTTGACGGCGTCCCGTCCGCGACGTCAGGAGAACGGGCTTGCAGCGCCACGATTCCCACGACCCCCACGTGATCGACCCGGCCGGAGGCTGCCCGCACGACCTCAACGCACGGCTGCGCGCCCGGGGAGCCGTGGCGGAGGTCGTGCTGCCCGGCGGGGTCCCCGGTGCGGTCGTCCTGGGCCACGAGGGCCTGAAGGAGTTCCTGGCCCACCCCGACGTGGCCAAGGACCCCCGGCACTGCCCGGCCCTGCACGACGGCAGCATCCCCCGGGACTGGCCGCTGCGGGTCTTCACCAACGCCCAGGGGATGCACACCGCCGACGAGGCCGAGCACCGCAGGCTCCGCGCGCTGGTCGGCAAGGCCTTCACCGCCCGCCAGGTGGAACGGCTGCGCCCGCGCGTCGAGGAACTGTCCGCCGCCCTGCTCGACGGCCTCGGCCGGGCCGCGGCCGCGGCCCCCGACGGGGTCGCCGACCTGCGCACCCACTTCGCGCTCCCGCTCCCGATGAGCGTCATCTGCGAGCTGCTCGGCGTGGACCCCGCACACCGCGGGCGGCTGCACCAGCTGTCCAACACGGTGATCGTCGCGACCGACACCACCCCGGCCGAGAAGACGGCCGCCGTACGCGAACTGGTCGAGCTCATGGGCACGATCGCCGCCACGCGCCGCGAACACCCCGGCGAGGACCTCACCAGTGCGCTGATCGCCGCCCGCGAGGGCGACGGCGACCGGCTCAGCGAGGCCGAACTCATCGGCACTCTGCGGCTGATGCTCGTCGCGGGCCACGAGACCGCCCTCAACCTCATCAGCAACGCCGTCCGCGCCCTGTGCACCCACCGCGACCAGCTCGCCCTCGTCCTCGAAGGGAAGGCCGGCTGGTCGGACGTGGTGGACGAGACCCTGCGCTGGGACGGCCCGGTCAGCTGGTTCCCCTTCCGCTACCCCACCCGCGACCTGACCGTCGACGGCACCGTCATCCCGCGCGGCACCCCGGTCCTCGCCGGGTACACGGCGGCCGGGCGCGACGAGTCGGTCCACGGCCCGGACGCGGACCGCTTCGACATCACCCGCCCCACGGCCGCCCGCCACCTGTCCTTCGGCCACGGTGCGCACTACTGCGTGGGCGCCCCGCTGGCCCGCCTGGAGGCCACCATCGCCCTGGAGCAGCTCTTCACCCGCTTCCCCGACCTCGACCTGGCGGTCCCCGAGGCCGCTCTCCCGTACCAGCGCAGCTTCATCGGCAACAGCGTCGCGGCCCTGCCGGTGCGTCCCGTACGGAGCTGAGCGCGGCGGGGGTCAGCCCGTGCCCGGCGGGGCGATCTCCGCGCTCAGCCAGCCCAGCGCGTCCGGGTACATCCCGATCCAGGTCTGGAAGTTGTGCCCGCCGGCCGGCCGCACCAGCGTCTTCACCCGGACGCCGGTGCCCGTCGCGGCCGCGGCGAAGTCCGTCAGCTGCTGCGGCGGGCTGTCCTTGTCCTGCGCGGACGTGGCCAGGAACAGCCCGACGTCCGCGTCCTGTGCGTGCGCCACCAGCCACATCGGGCTGTTGCGCTCGCGCAGGGTCCGGTCCGCCAGGACCTCCGGGTCGCCCGTGAGCGGGTCCGGGTCCAGGGCGGCGCCCGCCCGGAACACCTTCGGGTACTGCAAGGGCAGTTTCGCCGCGCAGAACCCGCCGGTGGAGATGCCCATCAGCCCCCAGCCCGCGGGGGAGGGCAGCGTACGGAAGTTCCGCGCGACGAGTTCCGGCACGTCCTGCGCGAGCCAGTCGGCGACCTTGCGCTGCGGGGTGTTGCTGCAGTCGGTGTTCACCCCGCCCGGATTGATCTCCGGGATCACCACGACGAACGGGTGCGCCCCGCCCCGCTGCACCAGCCGCGTCAGCTGCCCGGGCATGTCGCCGAGGTCGATCCACGTCCGCGGAGAGCCCGGATAGCCGTGCAGCAGGATCAGCACCGGGAACCGGGTCCGCTCCGCGCCCGGGGCGTCGTACTCCGGGGGAGTCCAGACCGTCACCTGGCCGGCGAGCTTCGAATGGGAGCCGCGGAAGTAGGTGCTCCTGGTGCCGTCCCCGCCCGCGGTGAACCGCGCCCGGCCCACCGGCGGGCCGGTCATCGCCCCGGCCTGCCGTCCGGCATCGGTGCCCAGCAGGTCGTCCCAGGAGGAGTAGAGCCCGTAGCTGCCGTTGATCCAGGTGGCCACCACGCAGATGGCGGTGAGCTGGCACAGCCCGATCATCAGCACGCGCGCCGGCCACCGCACCCACGCGGGCCCGGGGACGCGGTTCCACAGGAGCAGCGCGGCGAGCACGGCCAGGACGGTGACGGCGACGAGGGCGACGAGGAACGACGTACTGGTCAGCTCCACGGCGTCGGCTCCTGTCGGGACGGGACCATCCGCGCGGGATGTCCGTTTGTTCTGGTGCTCCCGTCAATGTAGGGCGCGTTCCGCCGCCGGGGGCGGCGGCGGGCTCCGTGTCGGATCAGGGTGCGCTGATCCGCCACGCAGGGTCCGGACGCCCCTGTCGGGCGCGCAGGGTCAGGAGCTGCCCGCCCGGGCCGCCGCGCGGGCCGACGTACGGCGCCGGGTACGGTCGATCATGCGCAGTCCGCGGTCGTCGCCGAGGGCGCGCAGTGCCTGGAGGGCCTTGGCCTCGCGGCCGCCGCGGATGCCGCCGAGCACCGCGAAGAGCGTGCCGTCACCCTCGGCGACCGCGGCCATCCCGCCGACCACGTGCCGGCTCTGCATCAGGCAGTAGCCGGGCTGGAGCAGCACCTCGAACCTGGCCCGGTAGCCCAGCGGCCCGTGGGCCCAGCCCTGGCCGCGCTCCGGGGCGCCCGGCCGGAAGCCGGGGACCATGCGGAACGCCTGGATGGTCGGCACGAGGTGGGGGAGTTCGCCCTCCAGGTCGCTCGCCACGTCCCACACCTCGTCGAGGGGGGCGTCGATGTACTCCTGCGCGTACATGACGGCGCCCAGTCCGGCAGCCATGATCCGCAGTCGCCGGACGGGGTCGAGTGGGGCCGTGGGCCAGCCGGTGGTCATCGCGTCCACGCCTTCCGAAAGCTGTTGCGGGCGCGGTGGAGTCTGGACTTCACCGTGCCACAGGGAATGTTCAGGACCTCGCTCGCCGCCCGTTCGTCCAGGCCTTCGAGCTCGCGCAGGGTCAGGACCGCCCGGTGTTCGGACGACATCCGGCGCAGTACGTCGTGCACGTCGCAGACCAGCTCCGCGCTGCGGGAGACGGGTACGTCGTCGAACTCGCCCCACGGGGTCTCCCGTTGGGCGCGCCGGGCGACGCGCACGGCTTCGCGTACGGTGATGGTGCGGACCCAGCCGTACAGGGCCGTCGGGTCCTTGAGGCGGGGCAGGCCCTGGAAGACGGCGATCAGGGACTCCTGGACCGCGTCGGCGCTGTCCGTCAGGGCGATCGGGCGGCACAGCCGGCTGACGTAGGGGGTCAGCAGGGTGAGGAGGTCGTTGACGGCCAGGGCATCGCCCGACTGGGCGGCCCGCACCAGCCGGGCGGCGGCTTCCCAGGGGTCCGGATCCGGCTCCCACGGCCGTCCGGTGTCCAGCTCGTGCAGCTGGACACGTGCGTCGGCTGTTCTCATGCGCCGTTCTCCTCCCTCGCAGGGCATCGCACCACCCGCACGCCGGGCGGCGCTCGGTGCACGGTGCTCCATAGGACAGAGGGGCCAAACGGAGCGGATACTCCCGCGGCTGCATATTTGCTCGTTCCGGCACTCGTCGATCGGGGGGAGTGTCCCGGGCCCGGACGCCCTCTTCCCTGGTGTCGGCAATGCCTGCTAGCGCTGTGAAGGGGACGGGGACGTTGGAGAAGGATCTTCATCCCGAGGTACGGACCGGTCAGGGTGTGGTGAAGGGCCGGGTCGAGGACGGGATCGCCGTGTTCCGGGGCATCCCCTACGCGCAGCCGCCCTTCGGCGCGCTGCGCTTCGCCGCGCCGGAGCCCGTGCGGCCGTGGGACGGGGTACGGCCCGCGCTGGAGTTCGGGCCCCCGCCGCCGCAGTACGACCGGATGAGCCCGCAGGCGGCCGACGGCAGCCGGGAGCAGGCTCCGGACTGTCTGACGGTCAACGTGTGGTCCCCGGCGCTCGGGGCCATCGGGCTCCCGGTGATGGTGTGGTTCCACGGGGGCGCCTACGTGTTCGGGCGGTCGGCGGAACCCGTCTACGACGGGGCGGGCTTGGCCCGCCGGGACGTCGTGGTGGTCAGCTTCAACTACCGGGTGGGGATGGAGGGTTTCGGGCTGCTGGCCGGGAGCCCGGCCAACCGGGGTCTGCTGGACCAGATCGCCGCACTGCGCTGGGTGCAGGAGAACATCGCGGCCTTCGGCGGCGAGCCGGACGACGTGACGGTCTTCGGGGAGTCCGCCGGAGCCGGTTCGATCGCGGCGCTGCTCGCGATGCCCGCGGCAGCGGGGCTGTTCCACCAGGCGGTGGCGCAGAGCGTGCCCGGTTCGTACTTCACTCCGCGGCTGGCGGCGGACATCGCCGGCGCCGTCGCCGCGCGGGTGGGTGCCGTCGCCACTGCCGAGGCCCTGCGTGACGGGGATCCGCACCTCCTCGTACGGGCCGCGGACGCGGTGTTCGCGACGATGCCCGAGCGGGCCGGGCAGTGGGGCACCGTGGCGCACACCGAGACCCTGTGCTCTCCCGTGGTCGACGGGGAGTCGCTGCCGTGCACGCCGTGGGAGGCCGTCGCGGGGGGAGCGGCGCGCGAGCTTGCTCTGATGCTCGGTCACAACCGGCAGGAGTACCGGCTGTTCATGGCCAAGCGCGGCGAGTTCGGGTCCGTGACCGAGGAGCGGGCCTCGGCCGCCCTGCGGGTGTTCGGGCCGGGCGGGGACGGCGAGCGGGCCTACCGTGCGGCGTACCCGGAGGCGGACGCGGAGCAGCTCTACGAGACGGTCATGTCGGACTGGCTGTGCCGGGTGCCGACGCTGCAGCTGCTCGAAGCCCAGGTGGCCGCGGGCGGTGTGGCGTACGCCTACGAACTGCGCTGGCCCGCCCCGGTGTCAGCGGGGAGGCTGGGCTCCTGCCACGGTCTGGACGTGCCGCTGGTGTTCGGGACCCTGGACGCCCCGCTGGCCCGGCAGATGCTCGGGGAGACTGCACCGCCGGAGGCGGCCGCCCTGTCGGAGCGGATGCAGTCGGCGTGGGCCCGGTTCGCCGCCTCCGGGGATCCCGGCTGGCCCGGATACCGCTTCGCGGGACGGCTCTCGAAGGTGTTCGACTGCGAAGACGGGCTGCTGGGCGACCCGTTGGCGGCGTCCCGCAAGGCGTGGGAGCAGCACCCTTTCAGCACCTTGGGGGCGCGGTAGCGGCAGGCGCCCCCGGACGGATACGGCATTCGGCCCGAGTGGGCGATTCGGAGCGCTACAGTCGATACTCGTCTCGGATTGCGGAAGTGATTTGGATCCGTCCAACTATCGCCGCCTGATGCTAGGGTGGCCGGTGTTGCTCAGGTCTGAGTTCAGGCGCGACGGGGGTTGATCGCCTGCACTCCGACTGCCCGCTCTTTGCTACGCGCGGGTCAATATTGAATATGCAACAGGCCGGCAAAGTTCATGCACAGGGAATCTTTGCGTTGGCATTGCACAATCGAATGGTGGACGCCGCCCCCGTCCGGCGATCGGGATACCGACAATGGGGGCGCAGTGGCTGAAACCGATGTTGCGCGGGCGGCTGGCTGGGACATGGAGGAATTGGCCCGGCTCGTGGAAGGTGCGCAGCGGGGCGATGCCCTGGCCATGGACGAGCTGCTCGGCATCGTTGCGCCGTACGTCGGCCGGATCTGCGGGCCGGTGGCCCTCCAGGACGGGGCGGACGCGGCGCAGGAAGCGCTCATCGCGGTCTTCCGCAACCTGCACCAGCTGAAGACGCCCGTGGCGTTCCTCGGATGGGTCCGGGCGATCGCCGTGCGGGAGGCCCTCAAGTACGCCAAACAGCGGCAGAGGCAGGGCCCCTTACCCGCCGACTGGGACGAGAAGCCGGTGCTGGAGGATCTCCAGCTGGCCTCGGACATCGCCGACGTCATGGGCAGGCTGGCCCCCGAACACCGGGTGGTGCTGACCCTGAGGCACATCGACGGACTGAACGAACAGGAGGTCGCCGGGGTGCTCGCGGTACCGGTGGGGACGGTCAGGTCCCGGTTGTTCCGGGCCCGGCGCTCATTCCGTTCCGCCTGGGAGTGAGCGCGCGTCCAGGCGCTGCTGCAAGCGGTCGAAGAGCACGCCGGTCCGCTGCTCGGCACGCAGCCGGCGCACGCGGTCGACGACCTGGCCGCCGGGGAAGCGCAGGCTGCTGAAGAAGGCGAAACGCGTTCCTTCGCCCTCGGTGACGGCGGCCATCGCGCCGACCAGGGCCTTGCTCTGCATGAGGCACCAGCCCGGTCTCAGCACCACGTCGAAATGCTCGCTGTGCCCGACCGCACTCACGGCGCGCCCGGTCAGCCGGTCCTTCTCGGATCCGGTGACGGTGAAGGAACGCAAGCCGGGGAGAATATGTGGGAGTTCCGATTCCAGATCGGATACGACAGCCCAGAGCCGGTCGACCGGAACATCGAAAAGGCGCTCGCCGTAACTCGGGTACTTCGAGGCGGAAGCGATGACCTTGAGACGCCGCAGCGGATCGAGTTCAACTTCCGGCCAGTCGCTGTGCAGCGGTCCGGTCATTGACTACCGCCCCCTCTGTCTCGTATGCGGGAGAGACTCTCAGCATCCCCCTGCCCGGTCAAGCACTTCGGAATACCCGCCCCGGGTGGTCCTGCGCAACAACCCTTCGAGAGAAATCGGATCCGGGCGGGAGTGCATCCGCGCCGCGCGGCCTCTTTCCCCTCGAAGGAGCGGGATACGTATGCATCGTACAAGGGGAGCATCGGCATGTGGCTTACTCAGTTGCTGGAGCGCAACCGGCAGGGCTTCGGCGGGCGGGTGGCCCTGGCCGATGCGCGACGCTCGCTGACCTGGGAACAGTTGGCCGGACGCGTGGACCTGCTGGCCGCCCGGCTGAACGCGCACGGAGTGCAGCGCGGGGACCGGGTCGCCGTCCTGTCGGCGGACCGCAGCGAGGTGGTGGAGACCTACTTCGCGCTCGGGCACCTCGGGGCGGTCTTCGTACCGCTGGACCCGAGCCTGGTCCCCGGGGAGATCGAGGAGATCGTCGACCACGCCAAGGTCGTGGGGGTCATCGGCGAGGGGGCGCTGCTGGAACGCGCCGACCGCGGTGCCACGGCCAGCAGTTGGCGGCTGGCCTTCGAGGACCCGCTGTTCGACGACGCCGGACCCGGTGCCTCCGCCGCGGTCGGCCGGGACGGCGCGGGCGGCGGGCAGCCGGCCTTCGAACCGCACGTGCGGGCCGACGACCCCCTGGCCATCCTCTACACCTCCGCCACCGGCGGCCGCCCCAAGGGCGTGGTCGTGGACCACCGTTCGGTCAAGGACATCTCACTGGGCTGGCTCGCCGCCACGGCTCCGCACCCCGAGGGCGTACTGGTGACCAGCGGGCCCCTGTTCCACGGGACGGTCGTGCTGGCCTTCGCCCATCTCGCCGCGGGCGCCGCCCTGGTGGTGGCCGGACCGAGGCCGCAGGACATCGTGGAAGCCGCCCGCACCCACCGGGCGACACACCTGTGGCTGGTGCCGGAGACCCTGCGCGCCGTGCTCGACCACCTCGACGCGGAACCCGGGCAGACCCTGCCGGACTCGCTGGCCGAAGTCCTCTACGGAGCCGCCCCGTTGACCGTCGAACTGTACGCGCGGGCCGCCCGCACCCTCGGCTGCGGCTTCCGCCAGGTGTACGGGCTGACGGAGGCGGGCGGACCCATCGTCACGCTCGGTCCCGGCGAGCACCCCGACCCGTCGGCGGAACTGCCCGAGACGCTTCCCACCGGGCGGGTCATCCCGGGGATGTCCCTGCGCATCGCCGACGAGAACGGCCGCCCGCTGCCCGCCGGGCACACCGGCGAGATCCTGGTCCGCGGCGACGGCAGGATGCGCGGCTACTGGCGCGACCCCGCGGCCACGGCGGCGGCCACCGTCACGGGCTGGCTGCGCACCGGCGACCTCGGCCGCCTCGACGACGAGGGCCGGCTGCACCTCGTGGACCGGCTCACCGACCTCATCATCAGGAACGGGCGCAACGTCTACCCGGCCGAGATCGAACGCGTGCTGCGCCGGCACCCGGCCGTGGCCGACGCCGCCGTCGTCCCGGTCGCCGACGGCGACGAGGGCGAGGTGCCGCTGGCCCTGGTCGTGCTCGTCCCCGGCGCCACGGCCGGCCGTACGGAGATCCTCGGGCACCTCGTCGAGCGGATGGCGCAGTACAAGGTCCCCAAGGACGTCCAGATCATCGAGGAGCTCCCCCGCAACTCCACCGGGAAGGTGCAGAAGAAGCTCCTCACCGCGTGAACGGCCACGGATGCGGCCGAACCCGCCCCACCCGCCGAGCGCGCCGGACGCGTACACCCGAAGACGGAGAAGGAAGCCGTGCCACCCATGGGGACCCTGCTGACACTGCCACGCGCCCTCACCCACTTCCGGCCCCGGATACCGGGGCTCGGCTTCGGTGCCTCCTCGGTCCACGAGGGGCCGCCGGTCGCGGTGCGCGAGGCCGAGCGCCGGATGGCCAGGGGCATGCCGCCCCGGCGCCGGGCCGACTTCCTGATCGGCCGCAGCGCCCTGCACCGCGCCCTGCGTTCGGCCGGACTCACCGCGGACGCCGTGCTGTTCGAGGGGCCGCGCCCGCTGCTGCCGCCCGGGATCTCGGCGTCCATCAGCCACTCCGACGGGGTCGCCGTCGCCGTGGCCGGCCCCTGCGAACGGTTCCGCTCGCTGGGTGTCGACCTCGAACTGACCGGCCTGCCCCTGGAAGCCGCCCACCTGGTGCTGCGCGGGGCCGAGGGCGCAGCCCTGCAGCAGGCCGGCGAGGCCGCACAGCAGCGGCTGCTCGCGATGTACTCCGCCAAGGAAGCCGCCTTCAAGGCGCTCAGCCCGCTCCTCGGCCCCGACCTGATCGGCCTGCGCGACCTGCGGCTCACCACGGACGCCGACGGCTTCCTGGCCCACGCCGTGCGCCGCCCGGAACTGCGGATGCGGGTGAGCGTACGACGCCTCCCGCAGGGCGTCCTGTGCTGGGCCGTTCCGCAGGACACCGAGTAGACCTGCGCAGCCCCAAGCAGACCTGCGCATCCCGCGCAGCTTCGCGTAGGCCCGTACGCCCGTACCCCGCCCCGCCTCTCACGCCTCCTGGAGGTCACGTCGTCATGCACGCACCCACCCTGCCCGCACCGCCACGGCCGGCGGACTGGACGCCGTCCGACTGGCGCCTGCACCCGGCCGCCCAGCAGCCCGAATGGCCCGACCACGCGCTGCTGCGCCGGGTCCGCGCCCGGCTGGCCGGGACCGCACCGCTCGTCCAGCCCGGCGAGGTCCTGGACCTGCGCCAGGCGCTCGCCCGCGCCGCGCACGCCGAGGCCTTCGTCGTGCAGCTCGGCGACTGCGCGGAGACCTTCGAGACGCCCACCTTCGCCGGTACCGCCGCCCGCGTCGACCTGCTGCACAGCACCGCCCGGACGATCGGGCGCGCCCTGCACCGGCCGGTGATCCCGGTCGGGCGGATCGCCGGCCAGTACGCCAAACCACGCTCCTCGCCCACCGAAAAGGTCGGCGACCTCGTCCTGCCGTCCTTCCGCGGCCACCTGGTCAACGATCCGGCGCCCGACCCCGCCGCCCGCGTCCCCGACGCGATGCGGCTGCTCCGGGGGCACGGGCATGCCCGCGACGTCCTGGCCCTGCTGCGCGAACTCGCCGAGTCGGGCATGGCCGTGCAGGACTCGGCAGCGGGAGGCGCCCCCGCCGTGTGGACCAGCCACGAGGCGCTGCTCCTCGACTACGAGGAGCCGCTGGTGCGCCGAGACCCGGTGACGGGCAGCTGGTGCCTGACCTCCACCCACCTGCCGTGGATCGGCGCGCGCACCTGCGAACCGGACGGGGCGCACGTACGGTTCCTGGCGGGCGTGGCCAACCCGGTCGGGGTGAAGGTCGGCCCGGACACCGATCCCGCACGGCTGGCCGAGCTGTGCGCTCGGCTCGATCCGGACCACCAGCCCGGGCGGCTCGTCCTCATCTCCAGGATGGGCGCGGACGCGGTGCGTTCCCTGCTGCCTCCCCTGGTGGAGGAGGTCGCCGGGCTCGGGCACCCCGTGGTGTGGGTGTGCGACCCGGTCCACGGCAACACCTACACCAGTGCCACGGGCCACAAGACCCGGCACGTGGACGTGGTGGGCGAGGAGATCCGCGGGTTCTTCGCCGCGGTGCGCGCCGCGCGCGGCTGGCCCGGGGGCATCCACCTGGAGGCCACGCCGGCCGACGTCACCGAATGCGTGGGCGGCGCCCCCGGCGTCGCGGAGCACGATCTGCCGCTGCGCTACGAGACGGCCTGCGACCCCCGTCTCAACGGGGTGCAGACGGCCCTGGTGGCCGAACTGGTCGCAGAGCTCTGCGCCACGCGCTGAGCGCCGCTCCCGGACGGGACCGCCATGACCCCTCCCCGCATTTCCGGACGGAACGTCTGGCGCGGTCGGCTCCTCCTGACGAGCGACCCGACCGACCGACCCACCCGACCCCGGGAGTTGCCATGCAGGACCGCACACCGCCGATGCCCGAACTCGAAGGCGTCCGCCACCACTACGCCGACGTGAGGGGTGTGCGGCTGCACATCGCGGAGGTGGGGGAGGGCAAGCCCGTGGTCCTGCTGCACGGCTTCCCGCAGCACTGGTACGGCTGGCGGCGGCTGATCCCGCTGCTCTCCGGCGACCACCGGCTGATCTGTGTGGACCTGCGGGGCTTCGGCTGGTCCGAGGCGCCGGCCCGCGGCTACGACACCGACAGCCGGGTGGCCGACGTACTGGCGCTGATGGACGTCCTCGGGCTGGACCGGGCCGCGCTCATCGGACACGACTGGGGTGCCTGGACCGGCTTCCACCTCTGCCTGCGGGCTCCCGAGCGGTTCAGCCACTTCCTCGCGCTGAACATGCTCCACCCCTGGCCGCAGCACCACCGGCTGATGCCGCAGTCCTGGCGGTTCTGGTACACGGCGCTGCTGGAACAGCCGCTGCTCGGCCGGTGGGTGCTGCGCAACCGGCCGGCCTTCACCCGCTACCTGATGCGCAAGGGGGTCGCCGACGCGGCCGTCTGGGAGCCCCGTGTGATGGACGAGTTCGTCCGCTCCAGCCAGGAACCGGACCGGGCGCGGGCCGGTGAGGCGCTGCACCGGGCCTTCGCCCTGAGGGACATCGCCAAGCTGCTGCTGGGCAGCTTCAAGAAGCACCGGCTGACGACCCCGACGGTGATCATGGCCGGGGCCCACGACTTCATGCTGCCGCCGAGCGTGCTGTCGGGCGGCGGGCGGCATGCGGACGACCTGAGGGTCGAGGTGGTCGCCGACTGCGGGCACTACCTGCACGAGGAGCGCCCCGACCTGGTGGCGAAGACGGCCCGGCAGCTGTTCTCCGAAGGCGGCTGAGCCCCGGGAGTCCCCGTCCCGCCGGCCCGGTCCACGGCCCCTTCCCGGGGTCCGTGGACCGGGCCGGACGCGTTCCGGAGCCCTTCCGGGGCCCTTTCGGAGCCGGAGTTGGGGGCTCCGGAAAAATACTCGGATTCCGGTGGAGTGTGACGGCCCGACCCGGGCTCTTATCTGGTGTCGGCTGCTTCCAGCCGCTTCAGAAGAACCCGCGAACCCCCCAGCGCAACGCGCCCGTACCAGGGCGGTGTTCGCGCTGCCCGAAAGCATGAGCCAGGCCGAGCAGAGGGATGACGAATGCCCGACATATCCGCACTCAACCTCGACGTGATACCCCAGCCCACCGCGTCCCTCGGAGTGCTCCCCGCCGTCGCCGCCGAGAAGAGCCCCGACACGCCCTTCCTCTCCGACACCCCCTGGCGCACCTACGACGGTCCGGTGCGCACCTTTGCGGAGTTCGCGCAGGCCGTCGACGACTACGCCGACCGCCTGTGGGCCGCGGGCATCCGCAAGGGCGACGTGGTCGCCGTCGTCCAGCGCAACCACATCGAGGTCGAGGGCGTGATGTGCGCCCTCGGCAAGATCGGCGCACTGCCCGCGCTGCTGTCCTCCGCCATGGAGGTCGGCGAACTGCTCGAATGCTTCGCCCGGCTGGAGAACCCGTACCTGCTCGTCGACTCCCTCGGCCTGTCCCGGCTGAGCGAATCCCGGCACGCGCTGCGGCTCCTGGTGCGCAACGTGCTGTGTCTGGAGCCGACCGAGGAGAAGTGGGTCGTCCCGGTCCAGGACCGGCTGCCGCACGTGGCCGACCCGCGCGGCGAGGACGAATGGTTCGTCATCACCCACTCCTCGGGCACCACCGGCGCCCCGAAGATGGCCGCGCACTCGACCCGGTCGCTCTTCGGCATGGTCGCCCCGATGATCATGATCTTCCGGGACCAGTACTCGACCGACGACCTGAACGCCAAGCACCTGTCGTTCGTCCACGCCCGCACCTGCGCCGGCACGCTCGCCTCCCTGGAGACCGCGATGCCCGCCCTGGCCATCGCCGACCCGGACCCCGCCAACGTCAAGCGCCTCATGCTCGAACACCGCCCCACCTCCCTGGAGACGCACCCCAACGTCTACATCCAGTGGGAGTCGCTGGCCACGGACCCGGACCGGCCCTTCCAGCACGTCGAGCGGTTCATCAGCACCTTCGACGCCATGCACCCACGCACCGTACGGGCCCTGCTCGGCGCGTCCGAGCACCCCGACGCCCACTACTTCCAGGCGTACGGCCAGACCGAGTCCGGCCCCATCTGCCTGCGCATCGTGACCCGTGAGGAGTCCGCGGACTACTCGCCGCGCAACGTCGGCCACCCCGGCGGCGGCATGGAGGTCCGCATCGTGGACGAGAAGGGCGCCCCCCAGCCCGCGAACACGCCCGGCATCATCGAGACCCGCTCGCCCGGCCGCATGCGCGGCTACGTCGGCGGCGACCCCATGCCCCCGCAGGACTCCTGGTGGCCCATGGGCGACATCGGACGCCAGCTCGACGACGGATCCCTCGAACTCCTCGACCGCATCGTCGAGCACGTCGACGGCGTCGGCAGCCTCCTCGAAAAGGAGGACCACCTCCTGGAGGCCATGCCCGAGCTCGTCGAACTGGTCCTGGTGAAGGCCGAGGACGCACAGGACAGCACCGTCTTCGCCGTCGCCTGCCCCCGCCCGGGCACCGTGCCCGACCCCGAACGGTTCCGCGCCGTCGCCGCCGAGGCCGGACTGCCCGACCTCCAGGTGCGCTTCTGGGAGTGGGAGGCGATGCCCGTCACCGGTTCGTACAAGGTCCGCCGCTCCGTACTGCGCCGCAAGCTCGCCGGCCGCATCCAGCGCACCACCACGCCCGCGAAGGAGGCATGACCGAGATGGTCCAGCTGTGGAACCTGCTCTCCGAGTCCGTCCACGACGCCACGATGCTCCACACCCCCTCCCGCCAGGAGGAGCCCGTCTCAGGACCCGCCCTCTTCTCCCGCGCCGAACGCACCGCGGGCACGATCCTGGAAGCCTGTGACGGCCGCGTCCCGCGCCGTGCCGGCCTGCTGATGGCCAACGGCGAGCCGTGGGTGCGCGGGCTGCTGGCCCTGCTGCGGCTCGACGCCGCGGCGGTCCCGCTCGCCCTGCCCGTGGCTTTCGGCGGAGCCGACGCGTACGCCGCGCACATCCAGCGGATCGCGGCCGACGCCTCCCTCGACGCCCTGCTCGTCGACGGCAGCCTCGGCGCCCGGATCGTGTCCCGCGTCGCCGCCGCCGTACCGCACCTGCCGGTCGTCGACATCGCCGAACCGCCGCCCACGGGCATCGAACTCCCGGCGGTGCGCGGCGGGGGCCGGGCCCCGGCCGTCATCCAGTACACCTCGGGCAGCACCTCGGCGCCCAAGGGCGTCGTGGTCACCCACGACAACATCGACGCCGGGCTCGACTCCATCGGCGACGGCACCCGGTGGGGCCCCGACGACGCGCTCGGCCAGTGGCTGCCGCTCTTCCACGACATGGGCCTGTTCACCATGCTCGCCTCGCTGCGGTACGGCACGAAGACCTCGCTGTGGCAGCCGGGCGACTTCGTCCGCCGGCCCATGCAGTGGCTCGGCGAGTTCGCCGCCTCCCGGTCCACGATCCTGCCGGCGCCCAACTTCTTCTACGACTACCTCGTCGCGGCCGCCGCCAAGGGCATCCCCGACGACCTCGACCTCTCCGCCTGGCGCTACGGCGGCAACGGCTCCGAGCCGGTCCGCCTGAGCAGCCTCGAAGCCTTCCAGGAGACCTTCGCCCCCTACGGGCTGCGGCCCCAGGTCGTCCAGCCCAACTACGGACTCGCCGAGGCCACGCTGATCGTCAGCAGCGGCATCCCGCTGTCCGGCTACCGCAGCCTGCTGGTGGACCGTTCCAGCCTGTCGGTCGGCGACCGGATCACCGAGACCACCGAGTCCGGGCCGACCGTGCGGTCCGTGGTCTCCTGCGGCCCCGCCGTGGCGGGCGTCGACGTCCGCATCGGTGACGCCGAGGGAGCCGCACTGGACGAGGGCACCGTCGGCGAGGTGCAGATCGGCGGAGCGCCGGTCACCGCCGGATACCTCGGACTGCCCGCCGACCAGCAGCCGTTCACGCCCGACGGGATGCTCCGCACCGGAGACATCGGATTCCTGCACGACAACGAGCTCTACGTCATCGGCCGGATGAAGGCGATGGCGGTCGTCCGCGGCCAGAACTACTACGCCGAGGACGTCGAGGAGATCGTCAAGGCCACGCCCGGGGTCGACCGCCGGCACTGCGCCGCCTTCGCCTGGGACGACGACGGCGAGGAGCGGATGATCGTGATCTGGGAGACCAAGCTCGACCAGGACGCGGCCGCCGCCGTCGGCGAGGCCATCCGCGCACGGCTCGTCGAACACCTCGGCCTGGGCGCCGTGGAGACCGTCGCCGTCTCCCCGCAGAGCCTGCCCTTCACCAGCTCCGGCAAGGTCAAGCGCTCCGGCGCGGCCGACCTCTACCGCCAGCAGACCCAGCCCCTCACCACCGCATCGGAAGGACGCCACCAGTGAGCGCCGACCAGACCCTGGACATCGTCGTACGAGCCCTGGCCGCGCAGGCCGGTGTCCCCGCGAACGGCATCGACACCGACAAGCCCCTCTCCGCCGTCCCCGGCATCGAGTCGGTCAAGGCACTGCGCGCGATCACCGACATCGAGGACGAGTGCGACGTCGTCATCCCCGACGACTTCCTCTTCGAGACGGCGACCGTGCGCGAACTCGCCGACTTCGTCTCCTCCCTGCTCCCGGAAGGCAGCTCCCTGTGACGGTGGAGACCGCCGCGCCAGAGGCGCTGCTCGGCGCCCTCGGCCGGTTCACCGCCGTGCCCCGCGACATCGGGCGCTACGACACGGACGCCCGGACCGCTGCGCAGGCCCTGCGCGCCGCCCCGGAGCAGGTCGCCAGGCTCGCGGACGCGGGGCTGCCGCACGTGAGCGACTCCGAGCGCGGCCCCCTCTTCGACTACGACGACCTGATGAACGTGGGCATGTTCTGCGGCACCGGCCAGACCGTGCCGGAGCTCGGACTGCGCTTCCTGATGAGGTTCGCCGCCGCCTCCCGCAGCAGCTGGTTCGCGCCGCGGGAGTGGGAGATCGGCGTCCACCCGTCCCGTACGGCGGGCGGCGAGGGCGCAGCAGGCACCCAGGCCTCCGGCGCCGGGCTGCCCGAGG
Organism: Streptomyces xanthophaeus; assembly: GCF_000725805.1. Classification (GTDB taxonomy): domain Bacteria; phylum Actinomycetota; class Actinomycetes; order Streptomycetales; family Streptomycetaceae; genus Streptomyces; species Streptomyces xanthophaeus. Next base: position 29,865 of record NZ_JOFT01000023.1, read on the forward strand.
TGACCGTACGGGTGCCCGACCTGTCGGCGCCCGGCGTGGAACTGCTGTCGGAGCACCCCTTCGACGACCCGCTGCGCGCGGGCGGCTACGAGGCGACGGTCCGCCTCACCGGCGCCGACCAGAGCGTGCGCGACCCGCGGATCCGCGAGGCGTGGGACGAGGTGGTGGAGGGCCTGGCCTCGCGCCGGGTCACCTACCAGACGGTGCCGGAGCCGCTGCGCGCCGACCACCACCGCGCCTGGGAACTGGGCGTCGCCGACTGCGTGGTCGCCTCGCGGCTGCTCGCGGACCGGCTGCGGGCGGCCGGCCTGGAGGCCACCGCCCGGCGCGGCTACCTCCTCGGCCTCTTCGGCAGCGACCACGCCTGGTGCGACGTCGTCGAGGACGGCGTGCACAAGTCCCTCGACCCCGTGTTCGCCTTCGTGGCCACCGTCGGGGACGAGCGCGGCGTCGCCGAGTCCCCGGAGTTCGCCGCCGCCTGCTTCGGAAGCCGCTTCAACCGACTGCTGCCGTGCCGCACGGACAGCGCGGAACCCCTCGTCTACTTCGACGGCGAACCGGCCCCCTACTGGGCGATGGTCGGCGTCGGCGCCCGCCCACGGAGGACCTCATGAGCCTGGCACGCACCCTCGTACGCCAAAGCCTGGACCACCCCGCGCTGCTCGACCGGGTCAGCGACGAGGCCAGCCTCGCCGGAGCCGGCGTCAACTCCGGTGAACTGATCCGGCTCGCGCTGAACATCGAGCAGCAGCTCGGCCGGGCACTCGACGACGAGGAGCTCCTGGAGCTGACCTCCATCAGCGCCGTCGCCGAACTGGTCGGGAAGGAGGCGGCCTGAGATGTGGCTCAAGCACGTGGTGCGCCGCGGCCTGGACCGCGACCCCGAGGTCCTCGCGCTGCGCGACGCCCGCCGGGACGTCAGCTGGCGCAGGCTGCACCGGGACGTGGAGGCACTGGCCTCCCGGCTGCGCAGGGACCTCCCGCGCGGCAGCCGGGTCCTGGTGCTCAGCGGCAACCGGGTCGAGGTGATCGAGACCTACCTGGCCTGTGCGGCGGCCGCGGTGGTCGCCGTGCCGGTCAACCCGGCCCTCACCGACCGTGAGATCGGCGCGATCGTGGACTCCGTGGAGCCCGCCGCCGCGGTGGCCGAGGGCGAAGGACTGACCCGGCTCGGCGCCCTGTGCCCCGCACTGCCGCTCACGGACATCGCGCAGATCGCCGAACTCCCCGACGCCGGGACGGATTCCGGCGGCCACGAGGGCAGCGGCCTCGCCGACCCGGTCATGATCCTGCACACCTCCGCGACGACCGGCACCGCGAAGGGCGTCGTCGTCGACCAGCGCTCCCTCCAGCTGAACGCGCTGTCCTGGCTGGCCGACGTACGGCCGGGGCCGGGCACCGTCTTCCTCAACGCGGGTCCGCTCTTCCACGGCAGCGTGGTCATCGCGCTCGACCACCTCGCGGCGGGCGGTACGGTCTGCGTCCTGGACCGGTTCACCCCGCAGGGCTGCCTCGCCGCCCTGGAGCGCTGGGAGGTCGAACACGCCTTCCTGGTGCCGTCCATGGTGCGGCTCGTCCTCGACACCAAGGCACTGGACGCCGCCGACCTCTCGGCGCTGCGGCTGCTGCTGCACGGCGCCGCCCCGATGCCCGCGGAGCTGGCGGCCGAGGCGCGCGAGCGCCTCGGTACGGAGCTCCAGACGGTGTTCGGCATCACGGAGGGCGGCGGCCCCGTCCTCTCCCTCGCCCCGGACACCGAGGCAGGCGAGCCCCCCGTCCCCGGCGCGGTCTGCGTCGGACGGCCCATGCTCGGCACCGGACTGCGGATCGCCGACGGCGAGGGGCGCGAGGTCGCCCCGGGCACCATCGGGGAGCTCCAGGTCAGCGGCGACGGCCTGATGCAGGGCTACTGGAAGCGTCCGGAAGCCACCGCCGAGGTCCTGCGCGACGGCTGGCTCAACACCCACGACCTCGGCTGCATCGACGAGGCGGGGCTGGTCTGGGTGGTCGACCGCCGCAACGACCTGATCCTGCGCGGCGGCCAGAACGTCTACCCGGCCGAGATCGAGCACGTCCTGCGGCAGTCGCCCTCCGTCGCCGACGTCGTCGTGGTGCCCGTCGCCTCCCCGGTCTGGGGGCAGGTCCCCGTGGCCTTCGTCGCCCCCGTGTCCCCGGACGCCTTCGACGCGACCGAACTGCTCGGGCTGTGCGTCGACGGGCTGGCCGCCTACAAGCGGCCCAGCCACTTCCTTCCGCTGGAGACCATCCCGCGCAACCCGGCCGGCAAGGCCCTGCGGCCCCGGCTGCGGGAGCTGGCCCACCGGCTCGTCATCGAACCCAAGGACACCCCGTGACCACGACCGACTACACGCGACCGGAGATCCTGACGGCCCTGGCCGGCGAATGGGCCGTCCCGGTGTACGGCAACGCCGTCATCCAGTGGGACTACGACCGGCGCAACGACAAGATGGTGCGGCTCTACCAGCAGGGCAAGCAGCGCCAGTGGGACATGGACGAACGGCTCGACTGGGACCACGAGGTGGACCCCGACGACCCGCTCGGCCTGCCGGACGACTTCATCTCCATCTCGGGCTCGAAGCTGTGGGACCGGCTGCCCGAGAGCGAGCGCAGCATCGTGCGCAAGCACAGCAGCGGCTGGCTGTACTCGCAGTTCCTGCACTCGGAGCAGGCCGCCCTGATCGCCGTGGGCAAGATCCTGCTCACCGTCAACGACCTCGACTCCAAGCTGTACGCGGCCACCCAGCTGATGGACGAGGCCCGGCACGTCGAGGGCTTCAACCGCTTCCTGCACACCAAGATCGGGCTGCGCTACGGGCTCTCCCCGTCCATCGCCGCGATGTTCGAGCACGCGATGCGCGAACCGCGCTGGGACTTCGGCGTGCTGGCGGCGCACATCCTCGTGGAGAACATGGGCCTGGCCACCTTCGGTGTGCACCGCGAGCGGCTCAAGGACCCGCTGGCCCGGGCGTTCAGCGCCTACGTGGCCCGCGACGAGGCCCGTCACGTGGCCTTCGGCCGGCTGCTGCTGCGCGAGTACTACCCGCAGCTCAGCGACTCCGAGCTGAAGGAGCGCGAGGACTTCGTCGTCGAGGGCTGCTGGGCGCTGCGCGACCGCTACGTCGACGACGACATCTGGAACACCCTCGGCTACGGCGAGGAGGCCATCAAGGCCTCCCGCCGCTCGCCCGCCAAGCGGGAGTTCCGCCGTCTGGTGTTCATGCGGATCGTGCCCGGCCTCAAGGAGATCGGCATGTTCGGCCCGCGGGTGCAGGAGGCGCTCCAGAAGATGGGCGTGCTCGGCTTCCAGTCCGTGGACGAGGCCGCGCTGCGGGAGCTGGACGACAAGGCGGCCGTGGACGAGCTGACCCGGCGCGAGATGGACTTCCGGCGCCACGACATCGCCTCCGTGGTCGAACTCGGCTCCGCCACCCCGGACGGCCCGCCCGCCGCCTCCTGAACGGGCCGCCGCCGCGGCCGCGCCGCCGGGGACACCGGCTCCCGCCCGTGCCCGGCGGCGCGGCGGCCCGTACCGCCCGTGCGCGGCGGCCCGTACCGCCCCGCCCAGCGCTTCCCCGGCCGCCTTCCCGGCCCGCCCCGGCCCGTGCCGCCTGCCCTGCCGTCCCGTTCCCGCCTCTGGACCAGCGGAGAGACACCGTCATGCTCGAAGCCACCCTGCCCCCTGCCCGGTCCGGCCGCATGCGCGGTCTCGCGGCACCCGACGCCGACACCAGCGGCCGGAGGACGCTGACCGGCCTGGCCGACGGAACCGTGCCCGACCCGCCGGCCGCGGACACCCTCGCCCTGCCGCCCGCTACCTCCTGGCTGCCCGGCCTGATCACCTGCGAGACCGAGTTCGACGCGTCCCTGACCCTGACGCCCGGAGTGGTCTTCGGCGGCTGGATCGCCTGCCTCGTCGACCACTTCGCGGGCCTGGTGATGCTCTCGGCGATCCCCGACGGCTCCGGCTTCCTGACCGCGGGCCTGTCCGTCGCCTACCACGCACCGCTGGTACCGGGGCCGGTGACCGTCGAGACCGTACTGACCAGCTGCTCGACCCGCCGTGCGGTCGCCGAGGTGCGCTTCGTGCAGGACGGGCGGCTCGCCTGCACCGGGACGGTCGAGCAGATCATCCACCGCAACGGGAGCAACCGTGCGTGACAGCGAACTGAGCCCGGAACACCGCGACTTCAGGGACATGGTGCGCGCCTTCGTGGAGCGCGAGATCGTCCCCTTCCACGCCGACTGGGAGCGGGCCGGACTGGTCGACCGCGAGGTGTGGCGCTCCGCCGGGAAGCACGGGCTGCTCGGCATCGACGTACCCGAGGAGTACGGGGGCGGGGGAGTGCGCGACTTCCGCTACCAGGCCATCATCAGCGAGGAGATCATGCGGGTCGGCGCCACCGGCGTCGGCTTCGCCCTCCACAACGACGTGGTCGCCCCGTACCTGCTGGACCTCGCCACCGAGGAACAGAAGCGGCGCTGGCTGCCCGGCTTCTGCTCGGGCGAACTGGTCACGGCCATCGCGATGACCGAACCGGAGGCCGGCAGCGACCTGCAGGCCGTCCGCACCTCGGCCCGTCTCGACGGCGAGCACTACGTGCTCAGCGGGGCCAAGACCTTCATCACCAACGGCATCCACGCCGACCTGGTGATCGTGGTGGCCAGGACCGGACCCGGCCGCGGCGCGCGCGGCCTGAGCCTGCTGGTCGTCGAGCGCGGCATGGCTGGGTTCGAACGCGGACGCAAGCTGGAGAAGATCGGCATGGCCGCGCAGGACACGGCCGAGCTGTTCTTCGACGAGGTCCGGGTGCCGGTCACCAACCTGCTGGGCCGGGCCGGCCGCGGCTTCCTCCACCTGGCCAACAACCTGCCCCAGGAACGGCTCGGCATCGCCGCGTACGCCGTCGCCGCTGCGGAGACCGCCTTCGCCCAGACCCTTGAGTACTGCAAGTCGCGCACCCAGTTCGGCCGGGCCATCGGCGGCTTCCAGCACGTGCGCTTCGAACTCGCCGAGATGGCCACCGAACTGGACGTGGCCCGCACCTACGTCGACCGGGCCGTCGCGGAGCACAACGCGGGCCGGCTCGATGCGGTGGATGCGGCCAAGGCCAAGTGGTGGGCCACCGACGTGCAGCGCCGGGTCCTGGACCGCTGCGTGCAACTCCACGGCGGCTACGGCTTCATGCGGGAGACCCCCGTGGCCAGGGCCTTCGTCGACAACCGCGTGCACCCGATCTACGGCGGCACCAACGAAATCATGAAAGAGATCATCGGCCGCGACCTCGGCGTCTAGGGCGTCCCGTCCAGGCCGTCCCGTCCGGGCCGTCCCTCTCGGACCGCCCGGGCCCGCGCCTCCCGCTCGCCGACGCACACCCCAAACCGCCCGCCGGAACGGAGAAATTCACGTGAGCGACAGACAGCTGGAGGTCTGCATCATAGGCGCCGGCCCCCGAGGCCTCTCGGTGCTGGAAAGGCTCTGCGCCGACGCCCGCCGACTCGGCCCCACGACCACCGTCACGGTGCACGTCGTGGATCCGGCCCGGCCCGGCGCGGGCAGCGTCTGGCGCACCCGGCAGTCGCACCACCTGCTCATGAACACGGTGGCCTCCCAGGTGACCCTGTTCACCGACCCGAGCGTGGAGATGGCGGGCGTCCTCGCCCCCGGGCCCAGCCTCTACGCCTGGGCCCGCGGCCTCGCGGAGGGCCGCGCCGACGGCGCGGGCCACGACGACCAGGTGCTGGCCGAGGCCAGGGACCTGACCCCCGACTCCTACCCGACGCGCGCCTTCTACGGCCACTACCTGGAGTGGGTGTTCCGCCACGTGGTGCGCACCGCCCCGGAGCGGCTGACCGTCACCGTGCACCCGCTGCGCGCCGTCCGCCTGCACGACCAGGAGGACGGCCGCCAGTGCGTGACCTTGGCCAACGGCACCCGCATCCGCGGACTCGACGCCGTGGTCATGGCGCAGGGCCACCTGCCCGTCACCCCGGACGCCGGCGAGCTGCAGCTGGCGGAGTTCGCCCGTACCCACGGACTGCGCCACGTGCGCCCCGCCAACCCCGCCGACACCGAGCTGTCGGCGGTCGCCCCGGGCGAGCCCGTCGCCCTGCGCGGACTGGGGCTCAACTTCTTCGACCACATGGCCCTGTTCACGCTCGGCCGGGGCGGCACCTTCGACCGCCTCGCCGACGGGGCCCTGGTGTACCGCCCGTCCGGCCGCGAACCCCGGCTCTACGCGGCCTCGCGGCGCGGGGTCCCGTACCACTCGCGGGGCCGCAACCAGAAGGGTGCGCACGGCCGCCACCACTCCTGGCTGCTCACCCCCGCCAGACTGGCGGAGCTGCGCGCCGCCGCGGACCGCGGCGGCGTCGACTTCTCCCGCGACCTGTGGCCGCTGATCGCCAAGGAGGTCGAGACCGTCTTCTACGCGGCCCTGCTGGCCCTGCGGACGGAGCCGGAGACGGTCCTCCGGTTCCAGGAGCGCACCCTGGCACGGCCCTGGGGCTCGGCCGAAGAGGCCGACGTGCTCGACGAGTTCGGCATCGGCCCCGAGGACCGCTGGGACTGGAAGCACCTCGCCCGTCCGTACGGCGACCGCTCCTTCCACGGCCCCGAGGAGTACCGCGACTGGCTGCTGGAGACCCTGCGCCACGACCTCGTCGCCTCCGAGGCGGGCAACGTCGACGGCCCGCTGAAGGCGGCCCTGGACGTGCTGCGCGACCTGCGCAACGAGATCCGGCTGGCCGTGGACCACGGCGGCCTCAGCGGCCGCTCCCACCGCGAGGACCTCGACGGCTGGTACACCCCGCTCAACGCGTTCCTGTCCATCGGTCCGCCGCCCCGCCGCATCGAGGAGATGATCGCCCTCGTCGAGGCCGGGATCCTGCAGGTCCTCGGGCCCGGCATGCGCGTGGAAGCGGACGACAGCGCCGGGGTGTTCGTGGTCGAGTCCCCCGAGGTCCCCGGATCGCGGACCGAGGTCACCACCCTGGTGGAGGCCCGGCTGCCGGAACCCGACCTGCGGCGCACCGCCGATCCGCTGCTGCGCCACCTGGCCGCCACCGGAGCCTGCCGCCCGTACGAGATCCGCGACACGCACCACGGCCCCCACCGCACGGGCGGCGTGGCCGTCACCGAGCGCCCGTACCGGCTGATCGACGCCGAGGGCCGGGCCCATCCGCGGCGGTTCGCCTACGGGGTGCCGACCGAGGCCGTGCACTGGGTGACGGCCGCGGGCATCCGCCCCGGGGTGAACTCGGTGACCCTCGGTGACTCCGACGCGATCGCGCTGGCCCTGCTCGAACTCGCCGCGCCCGCCCCGGTATCCGTCCAGGTCCCCGTCCCCGTCGCAGCGCACGCCGCGGATGCCGACGTCCCCGGCTGGGAGCACGCGTGACCGGGGACCGGCCGGGCTGGGACCCGGCACCGGACACCGGCCTGCTGTCCCCCGTACGGGCCGGCACCGCGGCGGAGGCGGCCACCGGCGACCTCGCCGTCCTCCAGGCCGTGCTCGACGCGGAGGCCGCGCTGGCCCGGGCCCAGGCCCGGCTCGGGGCGGTCCCCGCGGCCGCCGCCGAGGCCGTCACGGCCGCCGCGCGGGCGGAGCTCTACGACCTGCGCGAGGTCGCGGTGCGTGCCCGTGCGGCCGCCAACCCGGTGGTCGCGCTGGTGCGGATGCTCGCCGAGGAAGTGGCCCGCAAGGACCCGCAGGCCGCTTCCTACGTGCACCAGGGCTCCACCAGCCAGGACGTCCTGGACACCGCACTCATGCTGGTCGCGGCCCGCACCGCCGACCTGGTCCTGGCCGACCTGGACCGCACGGCCACCGCCCTGGCCGCCCTCGCCCTGCGGCACCGCGGCACCCCGATGGCCGCACGCACCCTGGGCCAGCACGCCGTGCCCACCACCTTCGGGCTCAAGGCGGCCGGCTGGCTCCAGGCCGTCCTGGACGCCGGGGAACGGCTGCGCCGGGTCCGCGAGGAGGGCCTGCCCGTGCAGCTCGGCGGCGCGGCGGGCACGCTGGCCGGATACCTCGAGTACGCACGGCTGAACGCACCGGCCGGGACCGCGGGAACGGCGGAGGGAACGGCCGCCTACGCGCAAGGGCTGCCGTCCGCCGTGGCCGCCGAACTGGGTCTCGCGGAACCGCTCGTGCCCTGGCACACGGTCCGCACCCCGCTCGCCGACCTGGCCGCCGCACTGTCCCTGACGGCCACCGGGCTCGGCACGTTCGCCGCCGACGTCCAGCTGCTGTCGCGCACCGAGACCGCCGAGGTCACCGAACCGGCCGCCGCGGGCCGCGGCGCGTCCTCGGCCATGCCGCACAAACGCAATCCGGCGCTGGCCGCGCTGATCCGGTCCGCCGCCTACCAGCTGCCCGGGCTGGTGAGCACCCTCGCCCACGCCGCCGTCGCCGACGACGAGCGGCCCGCGGGCGCCTGGCACGCCGAGTGGGAGCCGCTCCGTACGGCCCTGCGGCTCACCGGCGGAGCCGCCGCCACCGCCGCGGAACTGGCCGAGGGCCTCACCGTCCACCCCGACAGGATGCGCGCCAACCTGGAGCTCACCGGCGGCCTCGTGGTCTCCGAGCGGCTCGCCGCGGTGCTCTCGCCGGACCTGGGCCGGGCCGCCGCACGGGACCTGGTCGCCGCAGCCTCGGCGCGCGCCGCCGCCGGCGGCCGCCACCTGGCCGATGAACTCGCCGCCTCACCCGCGCTCGCCGGGCTCCACGGCCCGCGGTCACTGCACGAGCTGTGCGACCCCGCGCAGTACACCGGGGCCGCCGCGGTCCTCGTGGACCGGGTCCTCCACCGCTTCCGGGTCACCCGCCGCTGCGGCTGACCGAGCCCTTTGACGACGCAGAAGGACGAACACGATGACGGCAATGACGCGGCCGACGGACACCACCCACCGCTGGACCACCCCGGCCGGGGTGGAGGTGACCCGGCGCTCCACCGGCCTGGACCCCGCACGGGCGGATGCGGAACTGGCCCGCCTGGAGTCGGCGCTCGACACGCGGCGCGGTCTGCTGATGTCCGGGCGCTCCGAGCAGCCGGGCCGCTACCGCCCCCACGACCTGGGCCACGTCGACCCGCCGGTGGAGGTGACCGCCGTCGGCGACCGGGTGTACGCACGCGCCCTCAACGCGCGCGGCCGTGTCCTGCTGCCCGCCCTGGCCGACGTCCTGCTCCCGTACGGGGCACGGCTCGACGCAGGGGAAGGCGTGGTGAGCGCGGACGCCGGCGAGGGCCTGGGCCCGCTCACGGAGGAGGACCGCACCCGCCGCCCCTCCGTCCTGAACCTCCTGCGCTGCATCATCTCCGGCTTCGCCGGCCCGCAGGACCCGGTGTGGGGCCTGTACGGGGCCTTCGGCTACGACCTCGTCCTCGGGTTCGACCCGGTGCCCCTGCACCAGGACCGCGACCCCCGGGACCGCACCATGGTCCTTCACCTGCCGGACACGGTCCTGGAGGTCGACCGGCAGCGCGGCACCGCCACCCGGCACGACTACGAGTTCTCCTACGCGGGCCGCTCCACCGCAGGCCTCGACCGGGCCACACCCGCCGCGCCCTACGCGCCGCCCGCCGAGCCCCCCGCCTACCGCGACCATGCGCCGGGCGAGTACGCGCAGCTGGTGCGGCGGGCCCAGCAGCGCTTCCGCGACGGGGAGATGTTCGAGGCAGTCCCCGGGCAGAGCTTCCACCGCCCGAGCGCCTCGGCACCCTCCGAGGTGTTCCGCAGGCTCCGCTCGCGCAACCCGGCGCCGTACGGTCTGCTGATGAACCTGGCCGCGGGGGAGCACCTGGTCGGGGCCTCGCCCGAGATGTTCGTCCGGGTCGACCCGCGGACCCGGACGGTGGAGTCCTGCCCGATCAGCGGCACCATCGCACGCGGCAACGGCCCCCTGGAGGACGCCGAGCAGGTCCGCACCCTGCTCGACTCCCGCAAGGAGGAGTCCGAACTCACCATGTGCACCGACGTGGACCGCAACGACAAGGCCCGGGTCTGCGAGCCGGGCAGCGTACAACTGCTCGCCCGCCGCCAGATAGAGCTGTACTCCACCCTCATCCACACGGTCGACCACGTACGGGGCCGGCTGCGCGGCGACCGCGACGCGCTGGACGCCTTCCTCACCCACATGTGGGCCGTCACCGTCACCGGGGCGCCCAAGCGCGCCGCCGTCGCCTTCATCGAGGAGAACGAGCGCAGCCCGCGCCGCTGGTACGGCGGAGCCGTCGGCCGGATCGGCTTCGACGGCGGCCTGGACACGGCCCTGACCCTGCGCACCATCCAGATCCGGGACGGGGTGGCCACCGTACGGGCCGGTGCCACCCTGCTGTTCGACTCCGACCCGGAGGCGGAGGAGAGCGAGACGGTGCTCAAGGCGTTCGCGCTGATCGACGCCGTGGAGAACCCGGCGCCCGCGGGCCCGCCGGCCGGGCCCGCGCCCCTTGCGGCACCGGTCCGCGCGGGCGCTGCGGCGACCGGCGGGTCGACCGGGGCGGCGCGGCGGATCCTGCTCGTCGACCACCAGGACTCCTTCGTCCACACCCTCGCCGACTACTTCCGCCAGACCGGCGCCGACGTCGTCACCTACCGGGCCGGCTTCCCGCCGGAGCTGCTCGACTCCCTCGCCCCCGACCTGCTGGTGCTCTCGCCCGGCCCCGGCCGCCCCGCGGACTTCGCGATGTCGGCCCTGCTGGACGCCGCACTCGCCCGCGACCTGCCCGTGTTCGGGGTCTGCCTCGGCCTCCAGGGCCTGGTGGAGCACTTCGGCGGGACCCTGGGCGTCCTGCCGCTCCCGGTGCACGGCAAGCCCTCCCCGGTCGACGTGCTCGACGGCGGCGGCACCCTGTTCAAGAACCTGCCGGCGCGGATCCACGCGGGGCGCTACCACTCGCTGTACGCCGAACCGGGCACCCTCCCCGAGGTGTTCGAGGTGACGGCCTGCACGCCGGACGGGACGGTGATGGCCATCGAGCACCGTGATCTGCCCGTCGCAGCAGTCCAGTTCCACCCTGAATCGATCATGACCACGGAGAACGGTGCGGGGTACGCGCTGATCGCGAACGCGGTCGCCGGGCTCACCCGCACCGCGGCGCCCCGGATCGGCGCGGGGAGCCTGTGATGACCTACCGCAAGGACGACGCGCCCGACGACGGCCGCACCACCCCCGCCCGGCGGCCCGCCCGCGACATCCCCCGTTCCCCCTTCACCCGCAACGCCCGCCTCGCCTCCCTGCCCATCGGCTTCGCGGGCCGCAGCGCCGTACGGATGGGCAAACGGCTGCTCGGGCAGCCGGTCGAGCGCATCACCGGCGAGCTCCAGCGCCGCACCGGCGAGCACGTGTTCCGCGTACTCGGTGAACTCAAGGGCGGAGCCATGAAGTTCGGGCAGATGCTCTCGGTGTTCGAGGCGGCCCTGCCCCCGGAGGTCATCGGCCCCTACCGGGCCGCCCTCACCATGCTCCAGGACGCCGCGCCCGCACTGCCCGCCGCACGCGTCCACGCCGTGCTCGCCGCCGAGCTGGGTCCCGACTGGCGCGAGCGGTTCCGCTCCTTCGACGACGAACCGGCCGCGGCCGCCTCCATCGGCCAGGTCCACCGCGCGGTGTGGCAGGACGGGCGCGCGGTGGCGGTCAAGGTGCAGTACCCGGGCGCGGGGGAGGCACTGCTCGGGGACTACGCCCAACTCGGGCGCCTGATGAAGCTGTTCTCCCTCATCACGCCCGGCCTGGACGTCGAGCCGATGCTCGACGAACTGCGCGAGCGGGTCTCCGAGGAGCTGGACTACCGGCTGGAGGCGGCGGCCCAGCAGGCGTTCGGCGAAGCCTTCCACGGGGACGCGGAGGTCCTCGTCCCCGCGGTGGTCGACTTCAGCGAGCGGGTCCTCGTCACCGAATGGATGGACGGCACACCGCTGTCGGCCGTCATCCGCGAGGGCATGCAGGAGCAGCGCGACGACGCCGGACTGAAGTACGCCCGCTTCCTCTTCTCCGGCCCCGAACGGGCCGGCTACCTGCACGCCGACCCCCACCCGGGGAACTTCCGGATGCTGGCCGACGGCCGCCTAGGTGTCATCGACTTCGGCGCCGTCAAGCACCTGCCGGACGGGTTCCCGGTCTCCCTGGGGACCCTGAGCCGGCTCGCCCAGCAGGGGGACTGGAACGCCGCCCACGCACTCCTCGTCGAAGAGGGGTTCATCCGGCCCGGAACTCCGCCCGACGACGCCGCGCTCGCCACCTTCCTGCTGCCCATCGCGACCCCGTCGCGGGACGAGACCTACCGCTTCACCCGCGAGTGGCTGCGCGAGGAAGTGGTCCAGGCCGTCGACCGGGGTCCGGGCAGCCTGCTGCGGCGCTTCAACCTGCCGCCCTCGTACGTCCTGGTGAACCGCGTCGTCGGCGCGGCCACCGCGGTCCTGTGCCAGCTGGAGTGCGAGCTGCCCTTCCGCGCGGAGGCCCTCCGCTGGCTGCCCGGCTTCGCCGCCCCGCAGGAGGCCGAGAGGCCGTAGGCATCAGCCGGAGCGGGAGGACGCGGTACCGGGGACGCGTGCGGGGCGCACGTCCACGGGCACCGTGTGCCATCCGGTCGCGCCGTCCGGGACGGTGCCGGTGCGTTCGCCCGTCTGGACGGCGCCGGTGCCGTCCACGGCCCGGACCTCCAGGGTGTGCGGGCCCGGGGCCGCGTCCCACGGCCACACCCACTGGCGCCAGGTGTCGTCCCCGTCGGCGTCCGCGAGCCGCGCCTGCTGCCACGGGCCGCCGTCCACCCGTACCTCGACCCGCGAGATCCCCCGGTGCTGCGCCCACGCCACCCCCGCCACCGCCACCCGGCCCGCCGGCAGGGCGGCGAACACCCGCGGGGTGTCGATCCGGGACTGCGTCTTGACCGGGGCCCGCGCCGCCCACGACCGGCGCACCCAGTACGCGTCGTACGCGCCGAAGGTGGTCAGCCGCAGCTCGGTCAGCCACTTGCACGCCGAGACGTAGCCGTACAGGCCGGGCACCACCATCCGGACCGGGAAGCCGTGCGAGAAGGGGAGCGGCTCGCCGTTCATCCCGAAGGCCAGCAGCGCCTCCCGGCCGTCCATCACCGTCTCGACGGGCGTGCCCAGCGTCATTCCGTCGACCGAACGCGCCACCAGCTGGTCCGCCGGTCCGCCCCCGGACGGCGGCCGCACCCCGGCCTCCCGCAGCAGGTCCGCCAGGCGTACGCCGAGCCAGCGGGCGTTGCCCGCGTACGGGCCCCCGACCTCGTTCGACACGCAGGTCAGGGTGATGTCGTGCTCGACGACCGGGCGGGCGAGCAGGTCCCGCAGATCCAGGGTGAGCGGCCGGGACACCCCTTCGCCGTGGATGCGCAGCCGCCAGGTGTCCGCGTCCACGCGCGGGACCACCAGGGCCGTGTCCACGCGGTAGAAGGCCCGGTTCGGAGTGAGGAAGGGTGACACCCCGGGCACCCGGAGCTCCGCCCCGGCGGGCACCGGTGGCGCGGGCACGTCGGGCGGCGGGAGACGGAACCGGGCCCGGGACTCCGTGGCCCCCGCCGAGCCGTGGGCGCCCAGGCGCCGCCCCGCGAGCCCCGCACCGGCCGAGAGCGCCACGGCGGCGGCCAGCAGCCGGCCGAAGCCGCGCCGGTCCATCGCCCAGGCCCCTCCAGCCGATCCCGTCCCGGGCCGGGTCGCGGCCCTGACCAGCACGTACAGCACCCCGGCCGAACCCAGCCCGCCGATCAGCGAAGGCAGCGCGTCCCGCCAGGAGGCCTCGGGGCGGGACAGGGCGGCCGCGGCGCCGACGAGTGCGAAGGCCGCGGTGAGGGCGATCCCGGCGCGCAGACGGCGGACGGAGAGCAGCCCGGCCGCGACGGCGACGGCGGTCAGCACGACCACGATGCCGAGCGTCAGCACCAGTTTGTCGGCGGCGCCGAACGTGCGGATCGCCCACTCCCGCAGGGCTGTCGGCGTACGGTCGACCAGCGCCCCGCCGACGGCGGTGAGCGGCGAGGCCTCCGGGCGCACGGCGGCCGTGACCAGTTCGGCCAGCGCCAGGCCGGCGCCCGCGGCGACCACCCCGCTGAGGGCGCCGAGCAGGTAGGGGCGCTGCGTGGGGTCCGAGGCCGCAGGGATCATCCGGAACCACCTTCCGCCCCGGCCCGGTCGGGCGGGGCCCGGTTCCAGTGTCCCCCCGGAGCGCCGGGCAGGGCGTCACGCGCGCGGGCGTTCCGCCCGGTCGGCCGCCCGGCGGGCCAGGAGCTCCAGCCAGTGCGCCGCGTCCACGGAGGTGCTGGAGGTGCCCGGTCCGCGGCGCTTGCGCAGTTCCACCACCCCGTCGGCGAACGGCGACCCGGCGCCGCACCGGCACGGGCCCAGCCGGTCGGGGGCGGCGGACTCGACCGCTGCCGGGGGCTGTTGCACGGACTCGGGCCGCTCCGCTTCGGTCTCGGACATGCCCCGATGATTTCCGGGCCGGTGCGGCCGGGCGGCCCGCCGGGGGAGCTCTCCCCCGCACGGGCAGCGAGATTCCCACGGGAGGGTGACGGTCACCCCGTCAGGTGATCGCCGACGCCTCCCGTGGTGTAGATCAGCCCTTGGCGGGGGCCGCCGCCGGGAGCCATCCGGCGATCTTCGAGGCCAGGGCGTACGGGTCCCCGCTCGGCTCGCTCGGGTGCCGGGTGGTGCGCCGGGCCCACTCCTCCTCGAAGGCGTGCCAGTCGATCACCCGCGGGGCGGCCTGCCGCACCAGGGCCTCCTCCAGCGAGTCGAAGTAGGCCGTCCACCGCCGGGCGTAGAGCTCGCTGACCAGACCGCTCCACTCGCGGTTGGCGTAGTCGTGGAGGAAGCCGCCCTCGCTGGTGCTCCGGCGGCCCCACACGCTGAGGACCGAGCGGGCGTCGTACTCGTACCGGTCCTGCTCGGCCCGGTCGGCGCCGGCGGAGCGGGCCGGCTTCAGCCAGCGGCCCAGCAGGAAGTTCGGGTCGGAGCCGGTGACCGCGTCCAACTGCCGCTCGGCGTAGTTCCACTGGGCGGTGAGCTCGCGGAACCGGGCCAGGTCCTTGGCCTCGTACGCCGCCCTGATCTTCGGCAGGAGCACCCGCGAATGGTTGGCGAGGGCCTGCCGGGCGGTGTCCACCAGGTCGAAGCGGTAGGCGCTGGAGCCGCGCAGCCGCGGATCGACGTCAAGCAGGTGGTCCAGGGCCCGGCGCACCGCATCGGCCGGGTAGCGCATCGACTTGGGGCTCCAGTACGCCGCCCCCGTCGCGGTCAGGCTCGGGCGTGCCGAGAAGAGGCTGTCCTGGGACTCCGACCACAGCCCCGAGGAGGTGCTGTACGGGCCCTTGCGCAGTTCCTCCCAGGCCGCGGCGGCCTCGGCGTCGGGCCCGCCGTACCGCCGGGCCGCGAACCCGGCGAACCACGCCCGGTGGTCGATCGTCCCGGGCTCCCAGGCCAGATCGGTGAAGAGGTCGAAGGCGGCGGGGTTGGTGCCGGTGGCCTCCGGCAGGTAGGCGATCCCCGTGAGCGCGCTGTTGCCCTTCGCCCGCCACGGCCCGAACCGTTCGAGCCACACGGAGCTGTTCGCGCCGATCGTCGTGTGCCCGCCGAAGTTGTAGATGGTCCCCATGGCGTAGGGAGTCCCGCCCCAACGGGCCTCCCGGTCCAGCCGGTTGTACCGGTCCGACAGCCCGTCCAGGATCAGCAGCTTCGAGGTGTCGACCCCGGCCAGCAGTTCCGCGGTCGGGTCGTCCTGCCAGCCCAGCACCGCCCACAGCGCCCCGGGATGCGCAGCGTGCAGGGCGTCCTGGACGGCGCCCGCGGCGGCCTTCACGTCCACCGACCCGGTCTGGCCGCCCTCGTGCAGCGGGCTCATCCGGTACATCGTGCTGTCCCCGAACACCGCCCGCTGCTCCGCGTAGTACGCCGCGGCCAGCTTCCCGAAGGCCGGCGCGGCCGGGTCCAGCCAGTCCGGGCGGTCGAAGCCCGCCCAGTCCCCCTGCGCCACCGTGGCCGAGCCGGGGTTGCGCGCGGTGAAGCCGGGCGGGACGGTGCCGAAGTAGCCCGGCAGCACCGGGGTCATGCCGAGCCCGCGCAGCTGCTCGGCGATCCGCCCGCCCAGCTCCGCCCGTTCCCGCATCAGCCGCTCGGAGACCGGGCCGCCGAACCCGCTCAGGTTCTGCAGCAGCCACCAGCTCTGGTGGGCGGGGCCGGGGATCCACTCCCGCAGCTCCTCGGCGGAGTAGCCGAAGCCCTGGAGCGCCCGGTAGTACGGGTACTCGGCGCCGACCTGGACGAACACCTCGTTGATGCCGTGCAGGGCGAGCAGGTCGATCTGCCGCTGGTGCTCCTCGAAGGAGCGGTACGGGCCCGAGTAGCCGTCGTCGGTGTCGTTGAGGGCGTACCGGTGGGGGACCACCGCGCTGCGGGTGACCGGCGCGGGGAGGCCGGGCAGGGTGGCCGGCAGCATGCCGATGCTGTCGCCGGGCCAGCCGATGTCCGCCCCGGCGACGTGCTGGAGGTACCAGCCGACTCCGGTGAGCAGCGTGGCTCCGGTGCTCCCGCGCACGGTGAGCGCCCCCGGGGTGCCGGACACGGTGAAGGTGTCGGCCGCGACGGTGGTGTCCGGCACGAGGGTGAACTGCCCGGCGTGCCGGGGCAGCAGCCGCCCGAGGGCGGCCCGGGCGGGCGCGGTGTCGAAGGTGCGCGGGCGCGGCGCGGCCGGGACCGTCCCGGCCGCCCGCACCTCCCCGCGTACGTCGGCCCGTGCGGGCGCCGGGGCGCCCGGGGCGGCGGCCCCGGGGGCCGGGCCCGCGCAGATCAGGGTCAGCAGCACCGCGGGGAGCGCGGCGAGGGCGACCGGACGGGTGCGGGGCCTGGGTGTCATGGGGTGGGTCATCCGTTCGCCGTTCGCCGTGGGCCGCCCGCGGTGACTGTCCGCGCCGGCTGTCCGCAGCTGCCTGTCCGCGGTGAGCTGTCCTGCCGTCCTGCCGTCCTGCCGTCCCCCGTGCCGCCTGTCCGCGGGCGGGCGTGCCCGCGGGCAGGCGGTGCCGGTCCGGCCTCAGACGGGCAGGGACCAGGCCTGGTCGACCCGGTGGTCGCCGCAGGCCGTCAGCCGCAGCCGTTCGGCCGGGGCGTCCGGGGTCGCGGCCGCCGCGGGAGCGGTCAGGCACAGCCCGCTCGCCTCCTCGACGAGGGCCCCGTCCCGGCGGTGCTTCCAGGTCTGGCCGGGCTGCTCCTGCGGCCGGGACGCGCAGTCGGCCAGCTCCACCAGGCCGTCCTCGCCGGCCGACAGGCATTCACCCGCGAGCCGCAGGCGGCTGTCGTCGCCCAGGATCCAGCGCTGGTCGGGGGCTCCGGTGCAGGTCGCCAGCACCACCGCGCCGACGCCCGTGGTGTTGGCACCGTCGGCGCACTTGGCGCCGTCACCGGTGATCTGTCCGGTGGGCACGGCCTCGGCGCAGCCGCTCGGGGTGAGCCGCCAGACGCCGGTGCCGTGCGCGGCCACCTTCCCGGTCAGCGTCCCGGCGATCTCCCGGCGCTCCCCGCTCCACAGGTCCTTGGCCTGGACGGCCTCGCACGCGTGCAGCCCGGCCTCTTCGAGCGGTACGGCGATGTCGCGGTCGCGGGCCGAGCGGTTGAGCACGGCCACCGCGCGGTCGCCGTTCGCGAGCGGGCGCACCAGGATCTCGAAGGTGGCGTTGGAGGAGACCACCGCGCCCTGACGGCCCATCGGGTCCTGGTCCAGCGCGATCAGATCGGTGTTGCCGAGGGCGGCGAGCGCGTCCGGGGTGAGGGCGGAGACGTCGGAGGACAGGATGAAGGGAGCCGCCATCATGGCCCACAGGGCGACCTGGCTGCGGCTCTCGGCCGCGGTGAGCCCGGGGGCGCCCGCGATCAGGAAGTCCGGGTCGTTCCAGTTGCCGGGTGACGCGTACCGGCCGAGCCAGCGGTTGTAGCCGTAGTTGCCCATCACCGAGCTCCAGCGCGAGGTGGCGGGCGAGGCAGGGTTGTACACCTTGATGTCGCGGCCCTCGCGCCACAGCTGGCCGGTCTCGCCCGTCCAGCCGATCACCTTGTGCCAGTCCGGGCTGCCCCATTCGCCCTGCTGGAAGTAGGCGGGAGCCGATGCGGACAGCACCATGTCCCGGCCGCTGGCGCGCAGCGCCCGGGCGACGGCGTTGTAGGCGTCCCGGTAGGCCTGCTCCTTGGTCTTGCCCTCGGGCACCCACAGGTTGCAGCCGTCCATCTTGACGTAGTCCACCTTCCAGGAGGCGAACTGCCGGGCGTCCTGCGCGTAGTGGTCCGCGCCGCCGCCCTGGGGTGCCCCGCTGCCGGGGTACTTCTCGCAGGTCAGGTAGCCGGCGTCCTCGTAGATGCCGAACTTCAGGCCCTTGGCGTGGAGGTACTCGCCGAGCCAGGCCATGCCGTGCGGGAACTTCTGCGTGTCGACGACGAGGTTGCCCTGCGCGTCCCGGCTCCTGGTCATCCAGCAGTCGTCGACGGTCACCGTGTCGTAGCCCTTGGCGGCGAGGCCGGTGGACACGAGGGCGTCGGCGTTCGCGATCACCTTGGCCTCGTCGATGTCGCACATGTAGTGCGCCCAGTTGTTCCAGCCCATGGGCGGGGTGAGGGCGAGGGGGGTGTCCGAGGTCGCCGTGGGTTCGGCCGCCGCCGGGGCGGGAGCGAGCATGAGGGCGAGCACGGCGGCCGCGGTCAGGCAGGGGAGTGACGCACGCAGGCGAGGCGGCACGGGGACTCCTTGACGTGGGGCGGGCGTACCGGGGCAGTGGTGCGCTCAGTGCAGCGGTGCGATTACCCACTGTCAACAAAAGTCGATGGTTATCAGTCAATGACCAGCAATATGGCCGTAGTCGACGTCACACGAAAGGGGTGACGGGTGCTCCGGGCCCCCGCCCGGCGTGACGATCGGTACAGCGGTAGATACACCGGCGGATACGGCGGCTGATACGGTGTATCTCATGCCTAGGAGATCACCCGCCCTCGACCGCGCCACGCCCGAGGCCATCGCCGTCGCCGCCCTGCGGATCCTGGACGAAGAAGGGCCCCAGAGCCTGAGCTTCCGCGCCCTCGCCGACCGGCTGGAGGTCTCCCACGCCACCGTCCAGCGCCGGTGCACCGACCTCGCCGGACTGCTGGACCTGTGCACCGAGCACCTGGCCGCGCAACTGCCCGTCGTCCCCGCCGGGACGGACTGGGCCGAGGCCACCGAGCTGCGCTTCACCGCCCTGTACCGCCTGCTCACCGCCCATCCCGGGCTGCTCGTGCTGCGCGGCGGCCGGCCCTGGCTGGGGCGGCAGCTGCTGGCCCGGCTCGTGGAGCCCGCGCTCGCCGACAGCGTGGCCGCCGGGATGACCGCCGCCGAGGCCATGACCGTCTACCGCCGCATGTACCTGCTGACCCTCGGCAGCGCCGCCTTCGTGGACCACCGTGACCCGGCCGCGGCCGTCGAGGCCTCGCGGGCGGCGCTCGCCGCGCTGGACCCGCAGCGGTTCCCCGTGCTCTCCGCCGGGCTGACCGACGTACTGCCCCCGCTGACCGACCACGAGGTGTACTACGGCGCGCTGCGCCAGCTCATCGAGGCCGCCCGGCCCGCCGTCTGAAAGGCAGTCCGACCATGGAACAACAGCTCGACTACGCCGCCGTACGCGCCGCCGCCGACCGGATCGCCGGAGGTGTGCGGCCCGTCGCCGTGGTCCCCGCGGCCGAAGGGGTCTGGTACGCGCTGGAACACCTCCAGCACACCGGCTCCTTCAAGGCCCGCGGCGCCCTCAACTTCCTCACCGCCCACCACCGCGCCGGGACCCTCCCGGCCGTCGGCGTCACCATCGCCTCCGGCGGCAACGCGGGACTGGCCTGCGCCTGGGCGGCCCGCGCACGGTCCGTGCCCGCCACCGTGTTCCTGCCCGAGAGCGCCCCGCGCGTGAAGGTGGAACGGCTGCGGGGGTACGGGGCCGAGGTGCGGCTCGTCGGTGACCGCTACGCCGAAGCGCTCGCCGCCTGCCGGGAGTTCGCGGCCGCCTCCGGGGCCCTCAGCAGCCACGCGTACGACCACCCGCTCATCGCGGCGGGCGCCGGCACCCTGCTCGACGAGATCCGGGCCGCTCTGCCCGGCCTGGACACCGTGGTCGTCGCCGTCGGCGGCGGGGGTCTCTTCGCCGGGATCGCCACCGCCGCGCGCGAGCACGGCGTACGGGTCGTGGCGGCCGAGCCGGAGAACTGCCGGGCCCTCAACGCGGCCCTGGCGGCGGGGCGGCCCGTGGACGTCGCCGTGGACTCGGTGGCGGCGGACTCCCTCGGCGCCACCCGGGTGTCGGCGGACGCGCTGGCGGCCGCCCGGCAGGCCGGCGTGGAGTCGGTGCTCGTCGCCGACACGGCCATCGCCGCCGCCCGGCGCACCCTGTGGGAGGAGCACCGGATCGTGGTCGAAGCAGCGGCCGGCACCGCCCTGGCGGCGCTGGACGCGGCGCCGCGGCGGCCCGGCGAGCGGGTCGCCGTGGTCCTCTGCGGGGCCAATACGGACCCGCGCGACCTGGTGGCCCCCGTGGCGTAGCCGCCGTCAGTCGTCCTCGGCCTCGCGGACGACCACCACGCTGCTGGTGGAGTACTGCACCACCTGCTGGCTCACCGAACCCAGCAGGGCGCCCTTGAAGCCGCCGTACCCGCGGGTGCCGACCACCATCAGGTCGGCCTCCTTGGAGGCGTCGACCAGGACCTGGGCGGGGGAGCCCTGCTCCACGCGGCGGAACACCGGCACGCCGGGCGAGGTGCCGACGGCCGAGGCCACGGTGTCCGCGAGCTTCCGGCGGGCCGCCTCCTCGGCCGTGACCGCCTCGTCGTCGGCGGTCTGCGCGGCCGCCGAACCGAGCGCGAACGGATTGCGGTTCCACTCCCAGGCCATCACCGCGTGCACCCGGGCGCCCGTCATCCTGGCCTGCTCGACCCCCCATTTCAGGGCTTCCCTGGAATGGTTCGAGCCGTCCACGCCGACGACGATCAGAGGCTCGATGAGCTGCTCGGTCACGGTGGTTCCTCTCGCTTCGCCTGAATAGCCGGTCTTCTCCATGTATACCCGGAAGGCGTGGTCCGACCTCGAACGACCATCGTCGCGGGGACCGACGACTTTGGAGGGCAGCCCCGGACCCCCGGCTCCGACGAAGGTGTGGGTGTCGGGTGAACGACACCCGGCACGGCACGACATGGAGGAACGGGCGTGGCACAGCGCAAGGGTTGTCTGATCGGCTGCGGCGTGGCGCTGGTGGTGGGCGTCGGGCTGCTCGTGGCCCTGGTGTTCGGCATGGGCAAGGTCCTCGACATGGCCGACAAGACCCTGGTGGACCCCAAGGTCTACGAGGCCGTGCAGACCGGCGACGCGGAGGACGCGGTCCGCGCCGAGCTCCCGTCGGGCGACACCTTCGTCAAGGACGTCCTCAAGGACGGCGGCCCGGCCGCGCCCGAGGGCAGCACCTGCGCCTGGTACGTCTCCAGCGGCGACCCCAAGGCGGGCAAGGAAACCGTGTTCCGCTTCTGCTTCAAGGACGGCAAGCTCGCGGAGAAGGCCGAGTACCCGATGAAGTGACGCCCGCGGTGGCGCCGGTTCAGCGGGCCCCGGCTGCCCGGCCCCCCGCCGCGGCCCGGCGCAGACCCGCCACGGCCGGGGCCGGCCGGGCCGCGGCCCCGGCCGGGTACCGGGCGGTCTCGGCGTCGATCCAGGCGAGTGCGGCGGCCCGCTCCGGACCGGTGCACGCGGAGAAGTGGAACAGCAACTGCCGCCAGGCGCGGGTGGACCGGGCGGCCGAGGCGGACCGGCGGGCCGCGGCGCGGAACGCGCCCGGCGCCAGGGTGTCCCAGCCGGGCCGGGGGGTGAAGCCGACGTGCCGGACCAAGGTGGCGAGTCCTCCCGAGGCCAGGATCCGGGCCTGGACCATGACCGCCGCCTCGGCGGCCAGGGCGTGCACCGGGTCCGAGCCGCAGGACGGATGCCCGGTGGAGCCCGGCCGGCCCCGCTTGGCGACCATGGAGGCGACGGCATGGTGGAGCCGGCCCGCCAGCGCGGGCGTCGGCTCACGGCCGGCGACCCGCTCCTCCAGCGCGCTCCGAAGGACGGCCGCGTTCGACTTCGGGTCGAGGTGCTTGGTGCAGCGGATGTGCGCGCCGGCCAGGGCCCGGTAGCGCTCCAGCAGCCGGGAACCGTCCGCGTGCCACTGCGGACCGGGGTCCTCGGCGGACAGCCAGTGGCCGAGCAGTTCGTCCTCGAAGGGCCGCCAGACCGCGAGGGCCTCGCGCTGCGCCCCGACGGCGGGCCGCTCGGCGCGGAGGGCGAGTGCTCCCGCCACCTCGCCCGCGGTACGGCGGTGGACGGCGTCCGGGCCGGGAGCCTGACGGTCCGCGGACCGGGGGGCGGAGCGCGTCCCGGCGGCGAGGGGCCGCAACTGGTCCAGGAGTTCCCCCGCGGCGGCGTCCTCTCCGGCCCGCAGCAGCCAGGCCACGGCGAGCAGGGCGCCCTCCTGGGGTGCCCGCAGGACGTACCGCCCGGTGTCCAGCAGGGGCCACAGCCAGCGCAGGCCCTGGTCGGTGAGGCAGTACGCGAAGACCTCGGGGCAGGAGGCGTCGGCGGCGGGGGGCTGCGGTGCGGTGTTCTCGTCCATGGCCGGCGTGGCAGGTCCTGCCCCTGCGCCCTCCGGTTGTGGAGACCGGTGCTCCGGCTGCTGAGCTACACGCCGTAAGGGGGGAATTCAGGCGTTCGAACGGGCGTGCACAAGTCGTGGCCGCGTTGCCCCCGGGGCGCCGTGCGAGGTCCTGACCCGTGCCGGACCGGCGCCGGAGGTAAAGCGCATTAGTGCGCGTTCCCGGGGACGGTCGACAAAGAGCCAATTCCTGACGGCCGTCCCGCTCCGGCGCCGAATCGGCACCCTCCGGGGAACCATTGGACTAAAGCGCATCAGTCCAGTTCGAAGTGCTGCCGGAGAAGGCCTGCGCAATCGGCGTCGGTGACTGCGGGCATTCGGTACCCGCCGGTCCCCGGCCACCGGTGGAAATGCCTCATTGACGTGATCCCGGATCCGGACGACCGTGGGCCCCGCCTCCGGCAAAGAGGCCGGACCTTCTGCGAAGGCGGCGAGGATGACTCGTTCGAACCTGACCCGTACCGCCGGTGCCGCGCTCGTCGCCTGGACCCTCCTGGGGGTGTCGGCGTGCGGCCTCGGCGGCGGCGCCGGGGACGTGGAGGAAGCGCGTCGCACGGGCCGGGTGGCCGGTGCGATCACCTTCCGGACCCTCCAGCTGAAGCCCGTGTACACCTCGTACGTCCAGGGGGTGATCGACGCCTTCGAGCAGAAGTACCCCGAGGTCGAGGTCACGTGGGAGGACGTCCCGGGCGACGGCTACAACGAGAAGCTCGTCGCGGACGCCCAGGCCGGAGCCCTTCCCGACGTGGTCAACCTCTCCACCGATTCCTTCCAGCTGCTCGGCGACCGCGGCATGCTCGCCGACGTCGCCGCCCTGGACGAGGGTCAGGCGAAGGAGTACGTACCCGGCGCCTGGGAGCAGTTCAGGCTCCCCGGCCGCGGCGACGGCGTGTTCGCCTACCCCTGGTACGTGACCCCGGAGATCCTCACCTACAACCGGGAGCTCTTCCGCAAGGCGGGCCTGGACCCGGCCGCCCCGCCCACCAGCGTCGAGCAGTTCTTCGACTACGCCGAGCAGATAGCGGCCCGCTCCGGAGGCCGGTACGCCGCGTTCATGGCCGACCCCAAGGGCAGGCTGCCGGGGGACTGGCAGAAGATGGGCATCCCGGTGCTGAACGCGGAGCGGGACCGGTTCACCTTCGACACCGACAAGGCCGTCGAGTGGACCGAGCGGATGAAGGACCTGTACGCCAAGGGCGCGATGCCCAGGGAGTCCCTCCTGAAGTCCGACGACATCAACCAGCTCTACGGCAGCAGCAGACTCGTCTTCGGCCCCGGCTCACCGGGCTTCGTCAAGGACATCAAGCGCAACGCCCCGCAGGTCTACGCGGACACCCAGGTCGCCGGAGCCGTCACCGGCACCCTCGGCCACATCGGCATCTACGCCCAGTCCCTCGGCATCCGCAAGGACACCCGGCACCTCGACGCGGCGAACGAGTTCGCCAAGTGGGTCACCAACGGCCCCAACCAGGTGGAGTTCTCCAAGAAGGCCACCATCTACCCGTCCAACGCCCAGGGGCTCGCCGACCCGTACTTCGCGGACCGGGGCGACGGCACGGACGCGGAGACCGTGGCCCGCGCCGTCGGATCCGAGCAGCTGCGGACCGCGGCGTTGGACGCCAACACCCCAGTCCAGTGGACCAGTCAGGTCGGCGACGCCGTCGTGCGGGAGATGCAGAAGGCCATCAAGGGCGAGCAGGACGCCCGTACGGCGGTCCGCAAGGCGCAGGAAGCGGCCAACGCGCTGCTCGCCGACGCGGCCGCGAAGTGAGCAAGGCAGGACGGGCGGCGGCGCCGCGGGACGGGACGGGGCTGCCCCACCGGACCTGGTGGACCCCCTACCTCTTCCTCGCCCCCGGCCTGGTGATGGTCGCGGTCTTCAGCATCTGGCCGTTCGTCAACACCGTCGTCCTCTCGCTCACCGACGCCCGGATCCTGCGCGGCGGCACCTTCGTCGGCCTCGACAACTACGGACGCGCCCTGACCGACCCGGACTTCTGGGTCGCGACCGGCAACAGCGTGCTCTACCTCCTGGTCGTCGTCCCCTGCCTGGTGCTGCTGCCGCTGGCCCTCGCGGTCCTCGTGCAGACGAAGGTCCCGGGCATCGGGTTCTTCCGCTCCGCCTTCTACACCCCGGTGATCGCCTCGGCGGTGGTGGTCGGCCTGATCTGGCAGTGGCTGCTGCGCAGCGACGGCCTCGTCAACACGGTCTTCCTGAAACTGCGCCTCGTCTCCGAGCCCGTCCCCTTCCTCACCGACAGCACGATGCTGTTGTTCTCCGCGATGCTCGTGACCGTGTGGAAGGGCCTGGGCTACTACATGGTCTTCTACCTCGCGGCCCTCGGGAACGTCCCCGCCTCGCTCCACGAGGCGGCCGCGATCGACGGGGCCGGAGCCGTACGCCGCTTCTTCAGCATCACCGTCCCCCAGGTCAAGCCGATGATGCTGCTCGTCGGCACGCTCTCCGCCGTCTCCGCGCTGCGCGTCTTCACCGAGATCTACGTCCTCGGCGGCGAGAGCGGAGGCCCGGGCGGCGGCGCCCGCACCCTGCCCTTCCTCATCCGGCAGGTCGGCCTCGGCTTCGCCGGGGAGACCGGCTACGCCTCGGCCGTCTCCCTCCTGCTGTTCCTGCTGACGCTGGTCTTCAGCCTGTTCGGCCGCCGCCTGGCGAAGGGGGACGAGCCATGAGCGCCCGCGTGTCCGCGCCCGCGAGGGGGAGGGGGCGCCGCCGCGCCGGCCGGGCCGGCCGGTACGCCGCGCTGCTCCTGATGCTGTTGGTGATGGTGGGCCCGATCGTCTGGCAGTTCCTCACCTCGCTCCGGGGCCGCACCGAGAACGTGTACGAAGGCGTACTGCCCTCGCAGCCGACCCTCGGCAACTACGTACGGGTCGCGGAGTCCTTCCCGCTGCTCCAGTACGTCGGCAACACCCTCACGGTCGCCGTGCTCGCCGTCACCTCGAACCTGCTCTTCGCGGCGATGGGCGGCTACGCCCTGTCCCGGGCCGGATGGAAGGGCCGCAGGAGCGTGTTCACCGTCCTGGTGGCCACCCTGATGTTCCCCTTCGAGTCCGTGATGATCTCCATGTTCCTCACGGTCCGCGAGATGGGCCTGGTCGACACCCTCATCGGCGTCTGGCTCCCCGGGGCGGTCTCCGTCCTCAACATCATGATCATGCGGGCCGCCTTCCTCGCCGTGCCCCGGGAGATCGAGGAGGCCGCGGTCCTGGACGGCGCGGGCGAGTGGACCCGCTTCACCCGGGTCTTCCTCCCCGCCGCCAAAGGCGCCCTGGCCGTCGTCTGCATCACCAGCTTCATGGGGGCCTGGGACGACTTCCTGTGGCCCCTGCTCGTCCTCACCGACAGCGACCACTACACCCTCCAGCTCGGCCTGAAGTCCCTGGCCGGCGCCACCACCGTCAACGACCAGCGGCTCGTCGCCGCAGGTGCGACGGCAGCGCTGGTCCCCATGGTGCTCCTCTTCTGCGCCCTGCAGCGTTTCTTCTTCAAGGGCGTGGGAGAGGGAGCCGTCAAGCTCTGAGCCGCATCTCCCGCAACTCCTGCACCTCCCGCACCTTCCGTATCTTCCGCACCTTCCGCATCTCCCAGATTCCTGGAGCAGCCGTCATGCACGACGACCGCAGCATCACCGAGCACCGCCTCCGCCGGGTCCTCAGGGAACGCATCAAACCAGCCGTCCGCTCCCGTTCCGTGCCGCTGGCCGTCGAGCGCTGGGAGGCCCCGGGCGAGCCCGTACCGGTCGCCGAGGGACTCGCGGCGCCCTACCGGCCCTGCGCGGCCGGCGACCCGTGGGGCCCGGCCTGGGGGACCACCTGGTTCAAGGTCACCGGCACCGTCCCGGCCAGCTGGGCCGGCCGTACCGTGGAAGCCGTCCTCGACCTCGGCTTCGACCGGATGATGCCCGGCTTCCAGTGCGAGGGCCTGGTCCACCGGGCCGACGGCGGCGAGGTCAAGGGCCTGAACCCGTACAACGACTGGGTGCGCGTCGCCGACCGGGCCGAGGGCGGCGAGCGCGTCGAGTGGTACGTCGAGGCCGCCTCCAACCCGGTCCTCGTCGACCACGCGGCCACGTACGAGGGGGATCTGCGCACCAGCGGGGACCAGCCCCTCTACCGGCTCGCCCGGATGGACCTCACCGTCTTCGAGACGGAGGTCTGGGAACTGGTCCAGGACCTGGAGGTCCTCCACGAACTGATGACGCAGCTCGACGTCCAGGACGCCCGGCGGTACGCCGTCCTGCACGCCGTCGAGGCGGCACTGGACGCCGTGGACCTCGGCGACGTCCCCGGCACCGCGGCCGCCGCCCGGGCGCAGCTGGCCGGCGTACTGTCCTCCCCGGCCCACGCCTCCGCCCACCGGATCAGCGCGGTCGGCCACGCCCACATCGACTCCGCGTGGCTGTGGCCGCTGCGCGAGACCGTCCGCAAGGTCTCCCGCACCGCGTCCAACGTGGTGCACCTCATGGACGGGCACCCCGAGTTCGTCTTCGCCATGTCGCAGGCGCAGCAGCTCGACTGGATCAAGACCTCCCGGCCCGAGCTCTTCGAGCAGATCAAGAAGAAGATCGCGGACGGGCAGTTCGTGCCCGTCGGCGGCATGTGGGTGGAGTCCGACACCAACATGGTCGGCGGCGAGGCCATGGCCCGCCAGTTCCTCTACGGCAAGAAGTTCCTGCTGGACGAGTTCGGCATCGAGACCCACAACGTCTGGCTGCCGGACTCCTTCGGCTACACCGCCGCCATGCCGCAGATCGTCAAGCTCGCCGGAGCCAAGTGGTTCCTGACCCAGAAGATCAGCTGGTCCCAGGTCAACAAGTTCCCCCACCACACCTTCTGGTGGGAGGGCATCGACGGCACCCGGGTCTTCACCCACTTCCCGCCCGTCGACACCTACAACTCCGACCTCGGGGGCGCCCAGCTCGCGCACGCCGCCCGCAACTACCAGGAGAAGGGCCGCGGTTCCCGCTCCCTGGTCCCCTTCGGGTGGGGCGACGGCGGCGGCGGCCCCACCCGCGAGCACCTGGCCCGGGCAGCCCGCCAGCGGGACCTGGAGGGCTCCCCGCGGGTCGAGATCGAACGCCCGGACGCCTTCTTCGAGAAGGCCCACGCAGAGTACGGCGACGCCCCCGTCTGGGCCGGTGAGCTGTACCTGGAGCTGCACCGCGGCACCTACACCTCCCAGGCCAAGACCAAGCAGGGCAACCGGCGCAGCGAATCCCTGCTGCGCGAGGCCGAGCTCTGGGCCGCCACCGCGACGGTGCGCACCGAAGGGTACGCCTACCCGTACGAGGACCTGGAGCGCCTGTGGAAGACGGTGCTGCTGCACCAGTTCCACGACATCCTGCCGGGCTCCTCCATCGCCTGGGTGCACCGCGAGGCGCGCGCGACGTACGCCGCGGTGCGCGAGGAGCTGCAGGCGATCACGCTGGCGGCGCAGCGCGCCCTGGCGGGCCCGGGGGAGGAGGAGCTGGTCTTCAACTGCGCCCCGCACGCCCGGCGCGGCGTCCCGGCGGGCGGCGCCGGGGTCCCGGCCGCCGCCGGTCAGCCCGTCACGGTGGAGGAGCGGCACGGCGGCGGTCACGTCCTGGCGAACGGCAGGCTGCTGGTGGAGATCGACGGCAGGGGCCTGATCGTCTCCGCCTACGACCTGGAGGGGCGCCGGGAGTCGCTCGCCCCGGGGGCGGCGGCCAACCTCCTCCAGATCCACCCCGACTTCCCGAACATGTGGGACGCCTGGGACATCGACGCGTTCTACCGGCACAAGGTCACCGACCTCGTCGCCCTGGACTCCATGGAGGTCACCGGGGGCGGACCAGACGCGGCCACCGTCACGGTGACGCGCTCCTTCGGCTCCTCCACGGCCGTTCAGACGGTCACCCTGCGGGCGGGCGCCCGGACCGTCGACCTCGTCACGGACGTGGAGTGGCACGAGACGGAGAAGTTCCTCAAGGCCGCCTTCCCGCTGGACGTGAAGGCCGAACGCTCGGCCTCCGAGACGCAGTTCGGCCATGTCCACCGCGCCACGCACACCAACACCTCCTGGGAGGCGGCCAAGTTCGAGATCTGCGCCCACCGCTGGATCCACGTGGAGGAGCCCGGCTGGGGCGTGGCGCTCCTCAACGACTCCACCTACGGCCACGACGTCACCCGGGACGTGCGTCCCGACGGCGGCCAGACCACCACGGTCCGGCTGTCCCTGCTGCGCGCCCCTCGCTACCCGGACCCCGAGACCGACCAGGGCGGCCACACCCTGCGGTTCTCGCTCGCGCCCGGCGCGCAGATCGGGGACGCGGTGCGCGAGGGTCATGCCCTGAACCTGCCCGAGCGGGTCCTGACCGGGGCGGGCCCCGTCGCCCCGCTGCTGGCCGTCGACAACGACGCCGTCGTCGTCGAGGCGGTCAAGCTGGCCGAGGACCGCAGCGGAGACGTGATCGTGCGCCTCTACGAATCCCGGGGAGGCCGCGCCACGGCCGTCCTCACGCCGGGCTTCGCGGCCACCGCCGCGGTGGAGAGCGATCTGCTGGAGCGTCCCCTGCCCGGGGCGGCGGTGGCCGCCCCGGCCCCGGACGGCACGGTCGCCCTCGCCCTGCGCCCGTTCCAGATCGTCACGGTGCGCCTGCACCGGGCCTGAGCCGCCCCGCCGCTTGCCGCCACGCGTCCGGGGAGCGGTAGTGGTTCGCGTGCCCGGCTCTCAGTACGGTGCGCAGCGCGGCCAGGTGCTCGGTGTCGGGCGGCAGGTCCAAGGTGTCCAACAGGGCGAGTGCCGAAGGTGGTTCGAGCTGCCCGAAGAGGTCGTGGTAGCTGTCGCGAAGGGCCCGGAACACGGCCGGGTGGAGCTCCGGCACGGCCGCGGCGGCCCGGTAGGCGGGCTCCTTGACGGCCCAGGGTGCCGGTCCGGAGCACTCCAGGACCCGCCGGGTCCGCCGCAGGAACCCCGCCGGGGCCCCGGTGCGGATCCGCCCGGCATCCCGGCCCAGCACCTCGGTGAAGGCGGTCCCGCTCGTCAGCCCGTGCTCGAACCAGTCGAGCCAGAGCGAGGCGATGACGGCCTCCGGCTCCGGCTCTGCCTCCAGGCGCCGCCGGTAGCCGTCCCAGAGGACCTCGGCCGGCAGCGGCCCCGCCGGTCCGAGGTGCGCCGTGTGGATCGGGCGGTGCACCAGGACGTGGCTGCCGACCAGGTCCATCAGGCCGAGCGCCACGCGGACCCGGTCGGCCGGGCCGATCCGCTCGTCGTCGAAGACCAGGAACCCGTAGGTCTGCGCGATGTCGTCCGCGCTCATGGCTTCGGGGGGAGCGTCGGGCTCCGCGTACCACCACACGCCGTCGGCGTCCTGCGTCAGCCCGTCCTCGGCGAGCCAGCTCCGGGCGAGGGCCGTCTCCGGGTGCGGCTCCGGCTCCGGGGTCATGCCGCGAGGAAGGCCGAGACGGCCGCGGTGAACGGGAAGGTGATCAGGCGGGCGTCCGGGATGCGGCGGACCAGTGGTGGGAGGAGCACCGGCGGTCCGGCCGGCGGGCCGGTGACCTCGTGGGCGAGGCGCGCTCCGCCGTTCACCGTCACGGAGCGGTGCCCGGTCGTCCGGGTGGTCCTGGGCTTCCGCGTCATCCGGCCGAGGGTACCCGGCGGCGCTCCGCCCTTGGTGATCACCCGGGTCCGTGAACTGCGCCACAGGAGCCGGCCGAGGGGGCCCGTGGCCGGTGGAATCCCGGCATCTTCCGGGAGGCGGGGTCCGGCGCTCGCTTATGCACCTAGTTGCACAATAAGCGCTTGCTCAGCTAGAACAGACGCATCACCCCCGCGCGAGGAGGCGCCCTCATGAGTTCCCAGAGCCGGTACCCGCACCTGCTGAGCCCCCTGGACCTCGGTTTCACCACCCTGCCGAACCGCGTGATCATGGGATCGATGCACACCGGCCTCGAGGAGCACCAGGGCGGCTTCGAGCGCCTGGCCGCCTTCTACGCCGAGCGGGCCCGCGGCGGCGCCGGCCTGATCGTCACGGGCGGCATCGCCCCCAACGACGCCGGCCGCCCCTTCGAAGGCGGCTCCCGCCTCACCACCGAGGAAGAGGCCGCGGAGCACCGGGTGATCACCGAGGCGGTGCACGCCGAGGGCGGGAAGATCGCCATGCAGATCCTCCACTTCGGCCGCTACGCCTACCACAAGGACCTGGTCGCCCCCAGCGCCCTCCAGGCCCCCATCAGCCCGTTCGTCCCCAACGAGCTCACCGACATCGAGGTCGAGCGCACCGTCGAGGACTTCGTCCGGGCCGCCCGCCTCGCCAAGCTCGCGGGCTACGACGGCGTCGAGATCATGGGCTCCGAGGGCTACCTGATCAACGAGTTCATCGCCGCCGCCACCAACCGGCGCACCGACCGCTGGGGCGGCGCCTACGAGAACCGCGTGCGCTTCCCGCTGGAGATCGTCCGGCGCACCCGCGCGGCCGTCGGCGAGGACTTCATCCTGATCTACCGGCTCTCCATGCTGGACCTGATCCCCGGCGGCTCCACCCTCGACGAGGTCGTCCACCTCGCCAAGGAGATCGAGGCGGCCGGCGCCACCATCATCAACACCGGCATCGGCTGGCACGAGGCCCGCATCCCCACCATCGCCACCTCCGTCCCGCGCGGCGCCTACACCTGGGTCACCAAGCGGCTGATGGGCGCGGTGAGCGTGCCGCTGGTCACCAGCAACCGCATCAACACCCCGGAGATCGCCGAGGAGCTGCTGGCGGACGGCCGCGCCGACCTGGTCTCCCTCGCCCGTCCCTTCCTGGCCGACGCGGACTTCGTCGCCAAGGCCGCCGCCGGCCGCTCCGAGACCATCAACACCTGCATCGGCTGCAACCAGGCCTGCCTCGACCACACCTTCAGCGGCAAGATCACCAGCTGCCTGGTCAACCCGCGCGCCTGCCACGAGACCGAACTGGTCCTGTCGCCCACCCAGCTGAAGAAGCGCGTCGCCGTCGTCGGGGCCGGCCCGGCCGGCCTGGCCTGCGCGGTCTCCGCGGCCGGACGCGGCCACGCCGTCACCCTCTTCGAGGCCTCGGGCCACATCGGCGGCCAGCTCGACATCGCCCGCCGCATCCCCGGCAAGGAGGAGTTCGAGGAGACCATCCGCTACTACGGCACCCAGCTCGTGGACAGCGGCGTCGAGGTCCGCCTGAACACCCGCGCGGACGTGGAGACCCTCCAGGGCTACGACGAGGTCGTCGTCGCCACCGGAGTCACCCCCCGCATCCCCGCCATCGACGGCGTCGACCACCCCAGCGTCGTCAGCTACCTCGACGTCCTGCGCGACGGAGCCCCCGTCGGCGAGCGCGTCGCCGTGGTCGGCGCGGGCGGCATCGGCTTCGACGTGGCCGAGTACCTCACCGACAGCGGCGAGGGCGCCTCGCAGGACCCCGACGTCTACTTCCGGCACTGGGGCGTCGACACCGAGTACGCGGGCCCCGGCGGCCTCACCGCCCCGGCCCGCCCGACGCCCCCGCGCCAGGTCCACCTGCTCCAGCGCAAGACCACCAAGGTCGGCGGCGGCCTCGGCACCACCACCGGCTGGATCCACCGCGCGGAGCTCAAGCACCGCGGCGTGGTCTCCGTCGCCGGAGCCACGTACGACTGCATCGACGACGAGGGCCTGCACATCACCGTCGGCGGCGAGCAGCGCCTCGTGCCCGCCGACACCGTGGTGCTCTGCACCGGCCAGGAGCCGCGCCGCGACCTGTACGAGGCGCTGCTCGCGGCCGGGATCGACGCGCACCTCATCGGCGGCGCCGACGTGGCCGCCGAACTCGATGCCAAGCGGGCCATCCGCCAGGGCACGGAACTCGCCGCCTCCCTCTGACCGCGGGAGATCCTGCGGAAGCTGATCCTTTTCGCTCCAGGGTGTTGTGGCGGCCCGGTCCGGGCCGCCACAATCTCCCGGTGACGCTGACACCGGCAGACGCCGACAAGATCCTCGCCGACCACTTCGCCCCCTGGGTGCTGGCCCTCGGGCTGACCGTCCAGGAGACCGGCGAGCGGCACGCCGTCCTGCGGCTGCCCTGGTCCGACACCCTGGCCCGGGACGGCGGAGGCCTCTCGGGGCAGGCCATGATGGCCGCCGCCGACACCGCCACCGTCATCGCGATCTCCGCCGCGCGCGGGGAGTACGGGCCGATGACCACCGTCCAGCAGTCGACCAGCTTCCAGCGGCCCGTCGTCGGCGCCGACGTACTGGTCCACGTACGGGTGACCAAGCTCGGCCGGCGCATGGCCTTCGCCGACGTCACCATGACCCCCGAGGGCGCCCAGGAGCCCGCGGCCACCGCCTCCACCGTCTACGCCCTGCTCGGCTGACGGCCCGTACGGCCGTCGGCGCTCCGCCGAAAAGCAGGCGACACACCGCGGCCGCCTCGCCTACCGTCCCCGGGTGACCGGCCGAAGAGCAGACACCCTGACCGAACGCCCCTCGCTGGGGCGGAACAAGGACTTCAACGTCTTCTGGCTCGGGCAGGCCCTGTCCGTCCTCGGCGGCTCCGTCTCACTGCTCGCCCTGCCCCTGCTGGTCCTGCACGCCACCGGCTCGCTCGTCCAACTGGGCCTCGTCACCGTCGTCTCCGGCGCCACGGGCATCGTCACCGGGGTGTTCGCCGGGTACGTGGTCGACCGGGTGGACCGCCGCCGACTCATGATCGTCTGCGATCTGGCGCGCGGACTGCTCCTCGGCTCGGTGCCGCTGCTCTGGCTGGCCGGGTCGGGGATCTGGCCGCTGTACGTACTGACCGCTCTGGTCACCGTGCTGAAGACGCTCTTCGACGTGGCGTACGTGACGGCGGTACCCAACCTGGTGCGCCCGCAGGACCTCACCGCCGCCAACGGCCGGCTGATGAGCACCTTCGCCTTCGGGACCCTCCTCGGCCCGGTGGCGGCGGGCCTCCTCACGGCCGCCGTGGGAGCGCAATGGGCCCTGGCCGCGGACGGGGCGACCTTCCTCGTCTCCGCCGCCAGCCTGGCCTGGGTGCGGTTCGGCCGCCCGCCGGAGGGCGGGCCGAAGGAGGTGGCGCGGGCACAGGGCCGGCAGGGGCTCTTCCAGGAAGTGTTCCTCGTCGGCTTCCGCTTCCTGTGGACCCACCCCCTGCTGCGCCCCCTGACGGTGCTGCTGACCCTGCTGACCTTCCTCACCATGGGCGCCACCGACCTGCTGATCTACCGGGTCCAGAACGACCTCGGCCGGGACGCGCAGACCCTGGGCTACGTGGTGGCGGCGGGCGGGGCCGGCTCCCTCCTCGCGGCCTTCTCGGCCGGGAGGCTGCGCCGGGCCCTGGGCTTCGGCACCTGCTGGCTGGCCTCGGTCGCCATGATCGGCGTGGCGGTGGCGGGCACCGGCGTGAGCCGCAGCGTGCCGCTGATCGCCGTACTGTCCGCCGTGTCCATGTTCGGCCTGACCCTGGCCGGGGTCTGCAGCATGACCCTGCGCCAGGAGGTGACCCCCGACCACCTCCTCGGCCGGGTGACCTCCGCCTTCTGGACCGTGCACAACGCCTCGGGTCCGGTGGGCGCGGCCGTGCTCACGGTGCTGGCCGCCCGGTACGGGGTCCCGGCGGTCAGCCTGGCCGGCGGAGCGTTCTGCCTGCTCATCCTGGGCGCGGGGCTGCTCAGCCCGCTGCGCGGCAGCCGGATCGGGGCGGCCGCCGAAGCTTCCACGGCAGGCTCCGGCCCGCGTGGTGCACGTTCGGGGCCGTCGGCGCGCGCGTAGGGTGCCCGTCTGCGATCGTGGATCGCGAGAACCGCACGGAGGAGCCGACATGTCCGGACAGTTCGAGGCGAGCGTCGACATCGACAGGCCCGTCGAGGTGGTCTTCGCCTACCTCGCCGACGGGCGCAACGACCCCGCGTTCAGCCCCCGCGTCCAGCAGATCACCAAGACGCCGGACGGGCCGACCGCCTTCGGCACCGTCTTCCGGAGCACGGTCAAGGACGCCGGGATGAAGACCGGCCGCGAGTTCCGCATCGTCGGCTTCGAGCCGCTGCGCACGATCCGCTGGACGGAGCTGAGCAAGAACCTGGTGACGGCCGAGGGCGGCTACGACTTCGAGTCCCTGCCCGGCGGCCGCACCAGGGTCCGCATCTTCAACACCCTCCAGGGGCACGGCTTCGGCCGGCTCCTGGTCGGACTCGCACTGAGCGCGGCCCGCAAGGACGCCCCCGACTTCGGCCGCCGCATCAAGGCGGCCGTGGAGGCGTCCTCGCCCTCCTGAGCCCGCGGGATCAGGTCCGCGGGATCACAACCGCGGGATCAGAACCGGCCGGGCCCGGCCGGGACCGGCAGCGGCTTGCGCGGGCTCAGCGACTCCCGGGGCTGCTCCGGCTGCTCCGGGTTCCGGCACGTCACGTCCTCGGCGGGCAGCCGGCCCGTGGCGAGGTAGGAGTTGACCGGCGCATTGGCGCAGGAGTTGGGGTCCGCGAGGTACACCCCGTGCCCCTCACCGCCCTCCACCAGAACCATCCGGGAGTCCTTCAGCGCACGGTGCAGGCCGAGCCCGCTGGGCAGCGGGGTCTGCGAGTCCCACTCGTTCTGGACGGTCAGCACCTTCGCCTTGGTCCGCATCGGCGTCGCCGTCTCGACCGGCCGCTGCCAGAAGGCGCACGGCATGACGTTCGAGACGAAGTCCCCGTACAGCGGATACCTGGCCTTGTCCCGCGCCGCGTCCCGCTCGTACTGCTCGGTGTAGCGCGGCCAGTTGCCGGTGTCCCCGCAGGCCACGGCCAGGAAGACCGCGGTGCTGTTGTCCGCGGGCGGCTCGGCGCCCGGACCTGTGGCGGACGCCCGACGGTCGGCGGCTGCCCGTACCGGCGCCGCACCGGTGGCGAAGCCCGTGGTGAGCAGCC
This sequence comes from Streptomyces xanthophaeus, assembly GCF_000725805.1. Classification (GTDB taxonomy): domain Bacteria; phylum Actinomycetota; class Actinomycetes; order Streptomycetales; family Streptomycetaceae; genus Streptomyces; species Streptomyces xanthophaeus. Next base: position 65,466 of record NZ_JOFT01000023.1, read on the forward strand.
GCTTCACCTCGGCGACGGTGTCGGGAGAGGGCTGCGGGGCGCCCTCCGCCGCCGCCTTGAGGGCCACGATGACCGGGGTGGCCTGCGCCGGGTAGAAGAACAGCGCCCGCGCGCTGCGGATGTCGTCGCCCGTGAGCTTGAGCCCGTCCCACTCGATCGGCTCCCGGTCGGCGCGCGCCACCAGCCCCCAGAAGGTGTCCGAGACGGCCTTCGGGCTGTCGCCGAGCCCGAACTCGGCCGAACGCTCGGCCGCCCACCCGGTCCACCGGGCGAAGGCGGGCTCGGCCTCCGAGGCCCAGACCTGGATCATGCCGCGCCAGATGCGCTGCGGGTCCACACCGCTGTCGAGCACGAAGCGGTCGGTCCGGTCCGGGAACATCTGCGTGTACACCGCGCCGAGGTAGGTCCCGTACGAGTAGCCCACGTACGAGATCTTCCGTTCGCCCAGCACCGCACGGATCGTGTCCATGTCGCGCGCCGTGTTGCGGGTGGTGATGTGGGGCAGCACGGCCCCGGCCTTCTCGCTGCACTTGTCGGCGACGGTGCGCGCCCAGTTCACGTCGGAGGGGAAGGTCTCCGGGCGGTAGGGCCGGATGAAGTTCTGTTCCTCATCGCTCAGTCCGCAGCTGACGGGGCTGCTGGCGCCGACCCCGCGCGGGTCGAAGCCGATCAGGTCGTACTGCTCGCGCACGTCCGCCGGCATCGACTCGTTCATCATCAGGGGCAGGTCGAGCCCCGAGCCGCCGGGTCCGCCCGGGTTGAACAGCATGACGCCGTGCCGCTTCGCCGGGTTCTCGCTCTTGATGCGGGACAGGGCGAGGTCGAGCGTCGGTCCGGCGGGCCGCCGGTAGTCGAGCGGGACCTTGATGGTGGCGCATTCGTACGAGGCCGGCTGGTCGGGGCTGCAACGCTGCCAGGCGGGCTTCTGCTCGAGGTACTCGCCTCCCGGGGCCGCGGACGCCTGTGTCGCGGCCATCAGGGGCAGGGTGGTAGCTATCAGTCCGGCGGTGGCGAGCAGCGGTGCGAGGCGTTTCATGCGCACGATGCCGTTTCCTTTCGGTGAATTCGCTTACCCGCTCACCTTGTTGCATGGGGAGGTTGTGCGAATCATCCCGAAGGGCAGGGCCTCATGCATCTCACGAACGAGGCGATATCAGGACAACTGGCCGACGCGCCACAGGAGTTCGCCGCGGCGCGGTGCGCTCGGGCCGCCGGTGTCAGTGGCCGGAGTGGGGCCCGGTGGGGGAGACCGCGGGGGATCCGGCGGGGGACTCGGCGGAGGATCCGGAGGGGGCGGCGGCGGGCTGTTCCGGGGGTGGGTCCGAGGGGTGCTCTCCGTGTGAGGCGCCGTTCTCCAGGGAGCCGCCGAGGCGCCCGCGCAGCGCGGTCAGGGCCTGCTCGGACCGGGCGGTGACCACCCACCGGTTCCCCACCAGGTAGGTGCCGCCGTAGGCCTGGGCCTCCGTCAGCCAGTCCTTCAGGCCCTCGTCGGCGGCGAAGGTCGCCATGCGGTAGGCGTCCGGCCCGGTCCCGCAGCCGCCCTGCCTCAACTCATCCGCCTGCACGCTCACTTCGGCGGTGCAGCCGATGGCGGCGGCGATCTCCTCCAGAGTGGCGGGCGGGGTGTCCGCCGCGGGCTTCCCGGCGCAGCCGCCGTACAGCAGCACGGTGCACAGCACGGCGAGCGCCGCGCGCGCGGAGCGGATGTGGGTCCAGCGGTCCGGCGGTGGCATGGCTACCTCACAGAGGGGGCGGGAGAGCGGCCGTGGCGCCCGGGAGGGGAGGGAACCCGGGCGCCACGTGTCAGGGGGTGGGGGGTGCGGAAGGGGTCAGGAGACCTTCGCCTTCTTTCCCTTCTCGGTCACGGCGAACCAGAGGCCTTGTTTGTTGTGTCCGGTGATGTCGCCGGGCTTCGTGTCGCCGGTGAAGGAATACACGGGCCAGCAGTCGATCGTCAATTGTTCGGACCCGTCGGGGCGCTTCACCGTTCCGATCAATTCGGGTGCGATTCCGGAAACCTTCGACTTGTCCACGGGCTCGGCGGGCTTCCAGGTGTCCACGCAGGCGCCCACGCAGCCGATCTTCATCGGCCAGGCGCTGTCCTTGTCGAAGCGGTAGAGGGTCTTGCCCTGGGCGTCCGCGACGACGTGACCGAGCTCGGCGTTGGGGTTGACGGACAGCTCGGCCTCCTTCTTCGGCGCCTCCTCCGGTGCCGGTTCCGGGGCCGCGTCGCCCTTGGCGGCCGCCGTGGACGGCTTCCCGTCGGGGCCCAGCGCGTGCCACGTGCCGCCGACGCCCTCACCGAGCGTGTCGCCCGCCTTGGTGTCCTTGGCGTAGCGGTACACGGGCCAGCCCGCCAGGGTCAGCTGCCGGGTGCCGTCCGCCCGGGCGACCGAGCCGAGGAGGCCCCCGTCGATGCCCTCACCTGCGGAGGCGTCGTCCGCGGCCACCGGGGGCCAGGCCGTCGCGCAGTCTCCTTCACAGGCGGACTTGGGCGGCTCGGGCGTGTCCTTGTCGAAGCGGTAGAGCGTGAAACCCTCACCGTCGGTGACCGTGGTGCCCAGGGCGCCGGCCTGCTTGGCCGTCAGGGTCCCGGCCGGGGAACCCGCCCCGGCCGCGGCCGCCGGGACCGCGCCCGGATCGGCGCCGTACCCCGAGCCCGCCCCGTACGCGTCGCCGGCCGGGTCCTGGGGGGACCCGAGCTGTTTGCTGCCCCCCACCGGCGCCACCGAGTCCTTCGACTCGGAGGCCTTTTCCCCGGAGCTGCATCCCGCGGTCAGCAGCAGTACCGCGACGGCCGAACCGGCGAATATCCCACGACGCATTTTCTTCACGATCTCTCCTCGGTGCGGGTTTCGGTGCTGTGTTTCTTTTCTTCGGTCCCTTCACTCATTGATACGGGGCCCGGGGGAGTGGAAGTGGAAATCCCGGGGAATTTGTCAGATCCGGCAAAGATTGAACTCGGTGCGACCCGGGGACGTCTGCCCATCATTCCTGGATGCGCAGCGCGAGGGCGGGGCAACGACGCACCGCGCGCAGCGCCTTGGGCCGCAGCCGGGCGGGTACGGGCATCGACGCCTTCGCCGGGTAGCCGTCCGCGTCGAGCCGTACGACGTCGGGCAGGATGTCCACGCACAGCCCGTGGCCCTTGCACAGGGTCCAGTCCACGACCAGCCGTTCCGGGCTCTCGTCCTCGGGCAGCGGCAGCGCGCCCAGGACCCGCCGTCCGCACCCGCTGCCCAGCGCGTGGTCCCGGAACTCGTCGGGGAAGGAGGCGAGCGCCGAGGCCACGAAGCCCGAGGTGCCGTCGGGATGACTGCACGCCCCCCGGCCGCGCACCGATGCCATCCGGGCCTCCACCGCCTCCAGGGCGGCCAGACCCCCTCCCGCCACGGCGACCTCCAGTACGTCGGCCAGGGCGGGCAGGCCCCGTACGCAGGGGCCGCACTGGCCCGCCGACTCCTTGGCCATCCAGCGGGTCACCCGTGCCACCTCGCCGGCCGGACAGGTGTCCTCGGGCAGCGGCAGCACCGCCCCCGCCCCCAGCACCGCGTCGAAGGAGGCCAGCGACTGCCGGGAGACCAGGGCGGAGCGGGCGGCCACGGGACCCAGCCACCGGCCGTGGTAGCCGCCCACGAGCACGCCCTGGCCGGGTGCGGTGCCGCACAGGTCCAGGACGTAGGCCAGCGAGGTCCCGGTCGGCGCCTCGACGACCGTGGAGCCGGCCACCGTCAGCAGGACGGTGCCCGGCTCGGCGGGCAGCCCCGCCGTACGGTATTCCAGCGCGCCGAGCCGCGCGGCGACGGCGAGTTGGGCGTAGGTCTCGGTGTTCGACAGCAGTGTGGGCACGCCGCCCAGGCCCCGCTCGCTGGTCCGCACCTTCTTCCCGGACGGCAGCGTCGGTCCCCCGTTCATGCCGTTGACGAGGGAGGTGCCCTCACCCGTCACGAAGCGCTCGGGCAGCCGGTCCACGCGCACCCGGCGCCCGCCCGGCCCGCGTTCCGCGATGGCCTGGCGCACGGACTGTTCCACGTCCGTCCGGGTCACGCCCACCACCACGTCCTCGGCGCCGATCGCCGCCGCGGCCAGCAGGGCCCCGTCGAGCACCAGGTGCGGCGCGTGCAGCAGCATGGCGGTGTCCTTGAGGCAACTCGGCTCTCCTTCGCTGCCGTTGACGACCACCGCGGTCGTCCCGCCCTGCCCCTTGGCCGACCGGAGGACGGCGCGCAGCTTGCGGGCGAACGGGAACCCCGCTCCGCCGCGGCCCCTCAGATCGATGTCCTCGGCGAGGGCGGCGAGTTCCTCGGTACGGAGCTGGGGCAGCGAGCCGTGCGCGGTCAGGTGGGCGACCCGGTCGAGCCGAGGGACCTGGTCGAGTCCGGCCAGCAGCCGGGGCGCGCCCACGCACCCGAGGCCGGGGCGCGGCCCGCCCGTCACAGCTGGCGCTCACGGGAGGCGAAGGAGTCCACCAGGGGTGCGTGCACGAAGGACCTTTGCGCGGGCACCTGTTGGCGCTCCGCGCCCACCCTGACTGCGGCGGCCGGAGGGCGCACCGGACGGGCGGGCGGCCGGACGGGCGGCAGGACCGCGGGCGGGCCCTGCATCCGGGACCGCAGGCGCAGGGCGAGGACGGCGGCGACCCCGGCGAGGCAGAGCGCGTACGCCGCCGTCACCCAGGCGTCGGCGGGCCGGCCCGCCTTCAGCCCGTGCACCAGCGACGCGCCCCACGCGGGATAGGCTCCTATGTGCAGGGCGCGCCACCACAGGGAGCGGCTCTTGGTGGCGAACGCGCTGCGCACCGCGCCGGACACCGCCACGGCCACGAAGAGGTAGCCGGCGAGCGAGCCGAGGCCGATCAGGAACGGCCGGTCCGGGTCGCTGAAGGGGACCACGGCCGCGGCGGCGGTGGTCTGCTGCTCCGCGATCTTGACCCAGATGTGCAGGGCCAGGAACCCCAGTCCGGCGACGGCCAGTCCGCGGTGCGCGCCCTGGGCGAGCAGCCGGTGGCCGGATTCGAGCAGGACCCGGTCGGTGGCGACCAGCCCCCACAGGACCGTGGCGCTGAGCGAGACGAGGGAGAGGACCCCCGAACCGAAGTCGAGGAAGTCCCACAGGTGGGTCAGGGCGCCCGCGCGGGCGGCCACGACGAGGGAGACGAGGGCCGCGAGCGCGGCGGAGACCGCGCCGGGGCGCAGCCTCCCGGCGACGGGCAAGAGGGAAGGCCGCCGGACGGCCCGCCGTCCGGCGGCCGGGGCCGCTGCCGCTGCCGCGTGGCGACTTCTGCGGCGGGCTCGGTGTGAACGGGGCATGTGCGGCTGGGACAGGGGCATCCAGTTCTCCTGTGCGGGGTGCCCGGCAGCGCTGTGAACTCCTGCGCCGGCCGAGGGAACTTGGGCCGGAGTGCAGCAGCATCGTGTAGCTGCCCAGCATCTCCACAGGATTTATCGAAACGTGATAATTTCTCGCACCGCGTCTCCGGCTCATCGAACAACACCGGAAGATTCCCCTCCAGCGGAGGTTGCGACAGGCCACCGCACCGCACGCCACCTACGCGTCCTCGACGGCAAAATATCGGCAAAACCAGAGGACGGTACGTGGCCGGACCTCTCCAGGAGGGAGTACGAGGGTCGCAACTTGCTTGTCAGGTAAGGCAGTTGGCAAGCGAGGCCACCCCGGCGGGTCTGTCGCCCCTTCACCGGACAGGCCTCACCCCGGCACGAACGAGGTAACGATGTGCGAACTTCTGAACCGCATCTGGTCCCGCCCCCGAGGCGAGTGGACCCGCGTCCTGCGCAGGGAACTCCCCGCGCTGGCCGCCGAGATAGTGGAGGAGCTTCTGCATGGAATTCCAGGATTTTCCGACCTTATCGATGACAACGATGCCATCGATGACGAATTGGTCAGACAGAAGGTGGAAAAGGCACTTCTTTCCGCCCTCGGCTACCCCGATCCCGACGAACGGGCCCCGGTAGCCGCAGCGGTGGCGGCAGTCGCCCCGGCCCCGGCCCCGGCCCCGGCCCCGGCACCTGACGGTGCGCGGAGCACGGCCGACCACGAGGACCGCCACGACGGCCGCCGCGACGCCCGCCGCGAGGACATGCGGGAGGCCGTACGGGACTCCGTGCGCGAGCCCGTCCACGACTCCGTGCGCGGCGCCCGCCCCCTGCCGGAGGACGGCCCGGGCGGTCCCGGCGGCGGTGCGAGCGGCGGCCGCGGCTGTCACGGCGGCCACGGGGGCGGCCACGCGGGCGGCCACGCAGGACCCGGCGTCCAGAGCGGCGGCCAGGGCGAGCGCCCGGGGCCCGTCGAGCCGCCGGACCGCGCACGCCAGGACCTCTTCAAGGCCCTCACCGACGACCGGGCCGCCTCCGAGGGTTCGCTGACCCAGCTCGCCGAAGAGGCCGGCTGGCCCCTGCCCGCGGCGGTACGGGCCGTCGTACCGGCCCTGCCCGGCGAGACGCACCAGCTGGCGGCCGTCCTGGACGCCGCCCTCCCCGGGACCTTCGCCGGCCGGCCCTGCCTGCTGGTGCCGAGCCCCGACCCTGACACCCGTTCCCCCCTCGAACTCCCGCTTCGCGGACGGGCCGTGGCCGTCGGTCACGCCGTATCCCTGCGGGACACCGCGTCCTCGCTGCGCTGGGCGCTGCGGCTGATCGCCCTGACACCCGTCCGGCCCGCACCCGACGCCCGGGCCGTCTTCGTGGACGACCACCTGTCCACCCTGCTGCTGCTCCAGGACGAGCCCCTGGCCCACGCGCTCGCCGCCCGGTGGCTGCAGCCGCTGGCGGACCTGACCCCCCGCCAGAGCGAACGCCTGGAGGTGACCCTGCTCGCCTGGCTGGAGGGCGGCGGCGCCCCGGAGGCCGCGAAGGCCCTCAACGTGCATCCGCAGACCGTGCGCTACCGCATGCGGCAGCTGGAGAAGCTCTTCGGACCCGGCCTGCGCGACCCGCGGACCCGGTTCGAACTGGAGATGGCCCTGCGCAGCCGCCGTCTGATGGCGCACGTACGGCGCCAGAACGCACGGGTCGGCCGCAGGACGCAGCGCGTGGTCACCGCGGACTTCACCCCCGTGGTCGTCGGCCGCATGGCGCGCGTCAACGGCCTGTAGGACGTCGGGAGCCCTTCGACGGGCACGGCGAGCAGTACGGCAAGGGCCCCCGGCCCTACGGCAAGGGCCCCGGCCCGGCCCCCGCGACGGCGGGGCCGGGCCGGGGCCCTCGGTCGTGTGCCCGGCAGCACGGCGGTGTTGGCCCGAAGTCGGCTCCGGGCCAACACCTTTCCCGGGACGGGCGCGGTGAGTGGGGGGAGGGAGCGCCCGTCCCGGGAGTCATGAGGGGCGGCCGGGACCGCGCCGCGTCAGCGGCAGGTGCGCCCGCTGTTGATGCAGTCCACGGCCTTGTTCATCAGCCCGTTCGACATCACGTTGATGAAGTCCCCGTGATCGGTCACCGGCTTGTGCAGCTGCTCGGGGAAGCTGTCCACAGCGATCTTGGAACCCGGAGCGACCCCGTAGGTGATCCGCTGCACCAGCTGCGGCAGGGCCTTGAACCCCTTCTTGCAGCGGCCGTCGCTGTCCGCGAAGGCTACGTGCGTGCGGTGGTTGGCGCTGTCGGTGTTCCGGCCGTCCCAGCAGCTCTGGAAGGTGAAGGTGCGTACGACGTCACTGCCCTTGGGGCAGATCGGGTACTTGTCCTTCAGCTGGCGGTTCTCGAAACCGGTGCAGCTCCACGAGGCGTTGGCGTTAGCCGTCCCGTTGGTGAAGGCCTTGGCGTCGCCCGTGATGATGCGCAGGAACCGCGGCATGGCCGTGACCTTGCCGTCGGGACTGCCCTTGAAGGTGATCGTCACCTGCTTGGGCTGCAGGATGGTGCCCACGTTGCCGTCCTGGCCGCCGCCCGGCGCCTTGGCGTCCTTCTCGGCCTTGCCGTCGCGCAGCCGCAGCACCGGCCAGTAGTAGGTGGACTGGTCGCCGTTGCTGCACGTGGTGCCGGAAGCGGCGAGGCTGTCGTTGGTGGAGAACGCGTCCGTGGAGTTGTTGCCCACGTAGTCGTGCATGTGGTGCGCGCCGTTGGAGACGCCCGGCGCGACGATCACATTGTCGGGGTTGAAGTGGCCGTTCTCGTTGCGGCCGCAGCGGGAGCTGAAGGAGCCGGTGGAGGCGCCGTTCCTGGCGTTCGGGGTGCGCACGTTCGGCCGGACCTTGGTGATGTTGACGAAGTCACCGCGCGCGGGACCGCTCTTGCGCGCGGCGTCCGCGGCGCGCTGTCCGTCGGCGCCCTCCGCGGCCAGCGCCTTCGCGCCCTGCCCGTCCGCGCCCTCGTCGGAGGCCTCGGCCTGCTTCATCTCGCAGTTGCTCAGGGCGTCCAGGCCCTCCGGCCGTGCGGCGGAGCGGCCGATCGCGTCGGCCACCTTGGTGATGGTCGCGCCGCGCTGGTCCTTGAGCTCGCCCAGCAGGGCGTCCCCGGCCGCCTCGCCGGCGGCGAGGCGCCGGTAGGCGTCGGCCACCTGGTCGTCCAGCTGGGCGAGGTTCTCGTCGACCTCCGTCCTGGCGGGGTCGGGGACGGCGGTGAGCTTGTCCCCGACGTCCGGGCAGTCGATGGTGGCCATCACCTGCGACGTACGGTCGTCCTCCTGGCCGGCGGACGCGTTGCCCGCGACCACGGCGACCCCGCCGCCGCCCAGTACCAGGGCGGACACCACGGCCAGGAGCTTGTTCGAGAAACGGGGGCGTTTGTGGCCCTGTTGACTCATGCGATCACTTCACTTCGTCGGTCGGACATCGGAGGAACGGGGCGGGGTGGTGGTGGCGGGCGGGGGCGTGTCGGCGAGCGCGTCGAAGTCGACCAGTCCGGTGTCCTCCAGGACCGTGATGTGGTCCAGGACCGTGGCGTTGGCGGACGTGGCGAGGGCCCGGACCTTGGAGTTGAGGGTCTGTGCCCGCACCCCGGCCAGCAGGGCGAACACCTTCCCGTGGGCCCGGCGCAGCAACTGGACGAACAGCCGCTCGTACTCCTCGCCCTGGGCCTGGGTCAGCTGGCGCAGCCACTCCTGCTGCTGTGCGCTCGGCTGGTTGGGCAGGTCCACGCCGAGGGCCTGGCCCACCTGGATGACCTGCCGGTCCAGTTCGGTGTGACCGTCCACCAGGTGGTCCCCGGCCGTCCGCATCGAAGGGCGCGACCCGCGCTGCTGGGCCTGGCGTCCGGCGGGCAGCTCCCACAGCCCGGCCAGCCGGACCTTGCGGACGAAGTCCCGGTCGGCGGCGGTCAGCGGCCCGAAGGCGGTGCTCATGGTTCCGCGGCCGTCGTCCTCGCCCGAAGGTGCGGCGGCAGCCGCCTGGGCGCGGCCGCCGTAACTCTCCACGGGGATCAACAGCGCGACCAGCGTCATGGCCAGGGCGGCGATGACGACCACGCTCCCGATCGCGTACTTCGTGGCTCCCGACAGGTTGCCGGCGGTTCTCCGCCGCAATGACAGCACAAGTGCCTCCTCGCTCCGTGGGCCCGGAGGGGGCGGCCGCAGGGCCTGTGTGCGGCCTGCGGTGCGCACCCGCATTCCCGGGTGCCACGGGACGCTAGTGCCACTTGTGGTGCCGTCACCGGAGGACCATCACCATCGGACAAACATCGGGGCGCCCCCCCGAACGGCTGCTACCGTGCGGCCTCCGACGCCCTTTCGGACGACGCGCTGCGCGTCGCCGCCGTCCCGCGCGCGCGGTGCTACGGCCGTGTCCGCCGGGGCCGTCGGGTCACAGCGTGTGCTCCATGCACACCAGGCCGTCCCGCTCGTCCCAGGAGGCGGCCACGGCGAAACCGAGCCGCTCGTACAAGGAGATGGCGCCCGTGCGCCACCTCCACACCGACAGCCCGACGGTGGCGACGCCGCTCCCCGCGGCGTGCGCGAGCGCAGCGCCGATCAGCGCGGACGCGATGCCCCGGCCCCGGAACGCCGGGTCCGTCCACAGCCTCTTGACCTCGGCACGACCTCCGACGGGGCCGGTCAGCACGAGACATCCGGCAGCGGTCACCCCGCTGGAGGCCATCAGGACGGTGTCATCGGCGAAGGCGGCCCCCGGATCCAGGACCTCCGCCCGATAGCGGCCGGGCAACCCGTCCACACCGGCGACGGCCTCGCCCTTCTCCGCCTGCGTCCGCAGGTGATAGGCCGCCAGCAGCCCGGCCAAGCCGGGCGCGGCAGAGGGGTTCCGGACGACAACGACCCCGGGCTGATCCGTCATGCCGCCAGCATCCCCCGGCAGCAACGGCCTCCACCAGTGGGTTCACGGTGCCCCCACGCCGAAGCTCGTTGTCGGTGGTGCTGTGCATGATCGGCGCACTGGCTTTTCGCGTCCTGTCGCCCTACGCGGCGCCCGCCCCCGTCAGGGCCGCCACCGGTAGGAGGAGGATCCACTGCGGGAGGCGGAGGAGTGGCTTCGGCCAGTCGGCCGACAGGGTGACGACCAGGAAGGCGGCTGCGTACGCCACGAAGTGCGCGGCCACGAACCAGGCCAGCGGGCCGGTCGCTGAGGTGCCGTCCGCCAGTGCGAGGTGGATCAGGGCGGCTGCCGAGAGCACCAGGTCGATGCTCACCATGTGCCACACGGCATGAAGGACGCGCTTGGGTTCGTCTGCGAGTCCGCAGGACAGCAGCGGGCGCACCACGTCCCGGTGTCCCGCGACGATGTGCGTCGCGGCCACGCCGGACGCGGTGATGCCCGCAGCAAGGAACCAGCCGTTCATCGGATCTCGATCCCCTTGGCGATGACGGCAGCCAGCCGGGCGGCCAGCTGGTGGTCGGGCTGTACCCCGACCAGACCGACGTGGAAGAACACGGCTCCTGCGAGCGTGTCCAGCACCAGGTCCACAGGTGTGCCGGCTGCGATCTCCCCGCGCGCCACGGCACGTTCGAAGACGATCAGCAGCCGCTCCTTCGACGGGGCCAGGAAGTCGCTGCGGATGCGCTCCTTCAGTGCCGGATCGGCGGCGAAGTCGGCGAGCAGCCCCGGGAGCGCCACTGCAGCGGCGGGTGCGTGGAATTCGTCGACCAGGCCTTGCAGCAGTGCGGTCAGGTCCCCGGCCAGCGTTCCGGTGTCCGGGGCCGGAGCGTGGTCGGTGGTCGTGAACACGGCCTCGAAGATCAGCTCCGGCTTGCCCCGCCACCGCCGGTAGACGGTGTCCTTGCCGACGCCGGCGCGGGCGGCCACCGCCCCGATGGACGTCGCGGCGTAGCCGACCTCGGTCACCAGCTCCGTGGTCGCGGTGACGATCGACTCGTGCGAGCGGGGATCCCGGGGACGGCCCCTGGAGGGCGATGAGGTACTCATACCGAGTTACCTTACGGGTCGACCCGTTTGATAAACAACCCGGGCTCGGCACTCAGCGGCGCCAGACCACCCCTTCGTCCGCGGCCAGGACCCGGGGGTCGGAGGGGGCCGGGGCCCCCGGTGGCTGCGGGGCCGTCGACAGGTGGCGGTGCCAGGGCCCGCCGGCGGGCAGTTTGTCGAGGCGTACGGGGCGGTCCGTCATGTTGAGGGTGAGCAGGAGGGACGGGCCGTCCGGGGAGCTGCCGCGCGTGTAGGCCAGCACCCCCTCGGGGGCGTCGGTGAACTCGATCCCGCCGGCGCCGAGGGCCGGATGCCCGCGCCGCAGGGCCAGGATCCTCCGGGTGAGGTTCAGCAGGGAACCGGGGTCGGCCTCCTGGGCTGCCGCGTCGCCGCCCGGCGGACGGGCCAGGGGGAGCCACGGCCGTACGCCCCCCTCGGTGAAGCCCGCCGCCGGCCCGGCGGTCCAGGGCATGGGCGAGCGGGACGGGTCGCGGCTGAGCGCGGGGGTGCGCAGGCCCCAGGGGTCCCGGATGTCCTGCGGGGCGATGTCCGCGTCCGGCAGCCCGAGTTCGTCGCCGTTGTACAGGATCGCCGCGCCCGGGAGGGTGAGCAGGAGCAGCATCGCGTTCGCCGCCTGCCCCGGGCCGACGCGGGTGGCCACCCGCGGGTCGTCGTGGCTGCCCGTCACCCAGGTCGCCGCCGCCCCGGCGGGCAGGGCGGCGGTCACCTCCTGGACGAGGTCCCTGACGGGGCCGGGCTCCCACGAGGTGCGGAGCAGGCCGAAGTTGAGGGGCAGGTGCATTTCGTCGAGTTCCCGGCCGAAATAGCGGCTCCAGGCCGCCCAGTCGTATTCGTGGATCTCGCCGAGGGCTATGCGTGCGCCCGGCCCGTCCCCGTATCCGTCGAGCACCGTGCGGAATTCCCGGTAGATCCGGTGGAGATCGGGATGCCCCTGGTCGTGCAGGTGCAGCTGGCCGTCGTATCCGCCCATGGGCCGGTGATGGGCCAAGGTCCCCGCCGAGGCCCCGGGATTGTCGCGTAGCGCGGGGTCCTTGGCGACGAGCGGTGCGCAGTCCACGCGGAACCCGTCGACGCCGCGGTCGAGCCAGAAGCGGGCGACGTCGAACATGGACTCCTGCACGGCCGGGTTGCGCCAGTTCAGGTCGGGCATCGACGAGAGGAAGGAATGCAGGTAGTACTGGCCGCTCTTCAGGTCGAGGGTCCAGGCGGATTCCCCGAACAGGGTGATCCAGTTGTTCGGGGGCCCGCCCCCGGGCGCCGGGTCCCGCCATACGTACCAGTCGCGCCGGCGGCTGTGGCGACCGGTGCGCGCGTCCAGGAACCAGGGGTGTTCGCCGGACGTGTGGTTGGGGACGTAGTCGATCAGCACGCGCAGCCCGTGGGCGTGGGCCGAGGCGAGGAGCGCGTCGAAGTCGGCGAGGTCACCGAAGAGGGGGTCGACGGCGGTGTGGTCCCGGATGTCGTACCCGAAGTCCGCCATGGGGGAGGAGAAGAAGGGGGAGAGCCACAGCGTGTCGACGCCGAGGCGGGCGAGGTAGGGGATCCGGCGGGTGACACCGGGCAGGTCGCCGACGCCGTCACCGTCGGTGTCGAGGAAGCTGCGCGGGTAGACCTGGTAGATCACGGCGTCGCACCACCAGGGCGGCGTCGCCGTGGGCTCGTGGCCCGTCACGTTCAGAAGGATCCCGTCTCGCAGCGCCGCACCCAGTCGGTCGCGGCGACGGCGTACGCGGGGTCGGGGCGCAGCGCGTCCTCGCGGCGGCAGGCCTCCACGTATTTGATGGCGTGCGGGTCCTCGGTGGCCAGGGCCCGTTCCGCGAGCGTCACGTAGTCCCGGACGGGCTCCTCGGGGTGGTGCTCGCGCAGCCCCGTACCGTACGCGCTGCGGATGGCGGCGGAGAAGCGGACGGCGGCCGCGACGGTCGGCCAGTGCAGCCGTTGCGGCAGGTGCGGCAGGACCAGGCGGGCCGCCGCGGGGGTGGTGAGCGCGTGGACGAAGGCCATGGGGGTCTTGTGGTCGTCGGTCAGGTAGCTCCCGGCGGCGGCCAGGGTGAGCCGGCTCAGGGCCAGGTCGGCGTCGTCCTCGGGGAGCAGGGAGTCCACGGCCGGCGCGAAGTCCGGCTCGAGCCAGACCGTTTCGAGCCGGATCCGGAAGATCATGCCCATGCCCTGGTCGCTGCGGAGCCTGGGCACCGCCGCCCAGGCCTGCGGCAGGTCCCGCGCACGCGGAGTCGAGGGTTCCTCGGGGAGTTCCTGGTAGCGGGCCGCCCAGTAACCGAGACCGCGGGCCAGTTCCTCCAGGCGCCACGGGGTGTGGGCCTCGGTCAGCATCCGTACCGCGTGCCCGGTCCGGATGACGCCGTGGCCGCCTCCGGCGGCGAAGCCGCCCAGCAGCCGGGGCCACCAGCGGGTGAGGACCTCGGCCCAGGGAGCGCTGTCCAGTTCCCGGCGGAAGAATTCGTTCCAGTCCCCGAGGAGGCGCATGTTGCCGAGGGCCGACGGCCAGTTGTCCTGGGTGATCTCGTGGAAGCGCCCGTAGGTGTCTTCGTAGAGCACCTTCCGGTACGAGCTCACCCAGGCTCCGATCGACGCGCCGTGCCCGAGCTGTCCCAGGGCTTCGGCCGCCATGGGGCCGTGGTTGCTCACGCCGGGCCCGAATTCCGGTCCGGAGTCGCTGAGGTACTGCAGGGCGCCGTCCAGGTCGTTCACCGTTCCCCCTAGATCGATTCCCTTCCATGGAAGGGCGCAGCGGCCTCTTTCAGCAACATGGCATGTACACATTGGCTTGTTCTGGGGTGGGTGAGCGGCATTCCGTGCCGTGGGAGCGGGCGGTTCCGCGAATGGGGCACCCTGTCCGGCGATCAAGAAAGGGCTCCGATCGGCGCAGGCCGGAACTGGTGGGCGATCGGCGTGATCATGGAATTTCGCAGGAGTGCCGACGGGAATGCGGTGACCGGCATGCCAGTGAAATCAGGACAGCTGGCAGGCTGTCGTTGACCTGGGCATGTGCCAATAGCTAGTGTCCGACTTCGGTCCGAGCTGAGGCCTGCCCTTCACACCACCCCGTCACCGGTCGGGTCCGGCAGCCCAATTCACCGGCATTCGTCCCGCCGGCCGGCCGTTCGGCACATATCGATATCCCCATTCCCGTTTCCGTCCCCTGCGGTGCCATATCTCCGTAAAGGCGCACAGGCATGCCCTCGATCAGGGCGATCGCGATCACGTGACGATGAGGAGAATTCATGATCAAGCACACTTCGCCGATCAGCGGGATTGACGCCCGCGGCGATCTCGTGGTCACCGCCGGGTACGACAACCGGATCATCCTGTGGAATGCGCTGACCAGGACGGCCATCACCGAGGCCCGCCACGACCACCTCGCCAACCAGTGCCGCTTCTCCTCCTCCGGCCGCATCGTGGTGACGTCGAGCAGCGACTACTCGGCCCGCTTATGGTCCGTACCGGACCTGCGGCTGATCAGCGTGCTGACGGACCAGAAGGACGACGTGGAGATGACCGTCGTCTCACCCGACGAGACCCGGGTGGCGACCGCCTCACGGGACCACATCGCGCGGATCTACGACCTCGACGGGCGCCTCATCCACCGACTGGAGGGGCACGAGGAGGACGTCCTGTCCGTCGAATGGGTGCGCGGCGGAGCCGAGTTGGTCACCACCAGCGACGACGGGACCGTACGCCGCTGGGACGCGGCCGGCGGCGCCCTGCTGAGCACCATCGACCTAGGCGACGTCGAGACGGACACCGTGGCCGTCCTGGGCGTCGACAGCTTCGCCCTCGGCAACGACGAGGGCGAGCTGATCCTCATCGACCCCTCGGGCACCCGCCGCCACCGCGTGCACGACGCGGGCATCAAGCGGATCGCCTACGACGCCGAGGCCGGCCTCCTGCTCAGCTCCAGCTACGACCGCACCGTGCGGCTGTGGCGCCTGGAACGGGGCGCGGAGCCCGTCCACCTCCTGACGAGCCAGGTGCCCGCCGACGTCTGGCTGCGCTCCTGCGCCAAGCTCGACGACACCCGCTGGGTCTTCGGCACCTTCGGATCGAGCTACGCGGTCTTCGACCGGGCCGACGGGAGCTGGGACCTGTCCGCCGTCACGCCCACCCCCGGGCTCAACGCGGTCACGGACACCCCCACGGGACGGTTCACCGTAGGCGACAGCGGCACCGTCCGGCGCGACGAGGACGTGGTGACCGAACTCGGCAGCTGCTGCAACTTCATCACCCCCGTCGCGGGCACCGTCGTCAGCGGCGGCCAGCTCGGCGCCCTCTACGACGCCACCACCGGCGCCCTGCTCCACCAGCACCGCTCCCCGCTCAACTGCGCGGCCGTCCACACCGCGGCGGACGGCTCCGAGACCCTCGTCGTCGGCACCTACACCGGCGAGGCACTCGTCCTGCGCGACGAGGGGACCGGCCTGCAGCTCGTCGGTGAACACCGGATCCAGGACAACGCGATCAAGGGCGTCGCCGTCCAGGGCGACGTGCTCTTCAGCGTGTGTGCCACCGGCGCCGCGAAATGGCACGCCCTGCCCGACCTCAAGCCCGTCGCCGACAACGCGGCGGCGCACGCCCGCATCGCCAACGGCGCGGCCGGCCTGCCCGACGGTCGGTTCGTCAGCGTCAGCCGCGACCTGACCCTGCGGATCTGGACCGCGGCCGGGGAACAGCAGGCCGTCGTCACCACCCCGCACCTCAACAGCATCAAGTGCGTCGCCGTCGACCCGCACACCAGCCTGATCGCCACCGGCGGCTACCACGGACAGGTCGCCGTCTACGACCCCGGCGCCGGCGAGTGGGTGTGCGACACGCGGCCCACCCCCGCGGGCATCTCGGCGCTGGCCCCCGGCGGAGCCCCGGGCCGCTTCCTGGCCTCCTCCTACGACGGCTGCGTCTACGAGATCACGGTGGACACCGCCGCGCAGCGCACCGCGCGCGGCCGGGACAGCCGATGACCGCGCCCGGTGAGCACCCGGTGGTACGCCTCGCGAGCGCCCCCCTGCCCGTCGCCTCCACCCTCATGCAGCTGACCGTCTTCGGCCAGGCCGGCGCGGACGGGCAGGAGACGGAGGAGGTGGTCACCCTGCGGACGATCTCGCCGCACAGCGAGTCCGCGGCCCCGCCGATCGTCCGGATCCACAGCGCCTGCTTCACCGGGGACGTGCTCGGCTCCGAGAAGTGCGACTGCGGACCCCAGCTGCACGCCGCGCTGGCCGCCATCGTCCATTCGCACAACGGCGTGCTCGTCTACATGCTCCGCCAGGAAGGGCGGGGCATCGGACTCGCCAACAAGATCCGTGCGTACGCCCTCCAGTCGGCCGGGCACGACACCATCAGCGCCAACCTCGCCCTGGGCTTCCCGGCCGAGGGCCGCGACTTCCGGATGGCCGCCGACTGCCTGCGCCAGCTGGGCATCGACCGGGTGCGGCTCATGACGAACAACCCGCACAAGGTCGAAGGGCTCGCCGCCCAGGGCATCGTGGTCGCGGACCGGGTGCCGCTCGGCGGCTTCCGCACGCCCTTCAACGAGGCCTATCTGGAGGTCAAGGACCGGCTGATGGGGCACCTCGACGCGCTGGGCCACGGCCTGCCGCCCGTCGCCGGGCTCGAAGTCGCCGCCTCGGGGCAGGGGGCGCCGTGACCCCGCCCCCCTCCGCGGGCGGGCCCGCCTCCCCCGGGGGCCGGCCCGCGGGGGCGGGACGGCGCCGCCGGGCCGGAGGCCCCCGGCCCCCGGCCCGGTCCGACCGCCACGACACCCTCCGAGGAGCGAAGTGACCTCCCACATCGCGCACACGAACCTGGTCGACGCCGACATCAACTCCCTCACCGACCGCGCGGCGATGGGCCTGCCCGAGGGCTACGTGGAACCCCGCGCGGAACGCCTCGACTGCTTCGGCCAGGTCGCCGCCCACTCGCCCGCCGAACTCGCCGCCCTGGTCGAGGACACGGCGCTGACCCTCGAACACCGCCTGGCGGCCGGCGCCGCGCTCGCTCTCGCGGGCGACCCCCGGACCCCCTGGGACGCACCGGACATGCTGGCGGTCCCCGCCGGACTCGCCCTCGTCGGCACCGCCGGAACCGAAGTCGACGAACTGCACGCGGAGTCCGCCCAGTTCGGCGTCCAGCGTTCCTGGGTGGAGAAGGAGTGCCCGCGCCACACCGTGCCGACGGACGCCTTCGCCATCGCCAAGTACCCGGTCACCAACGCAGAGTTCGGCGTCTTCCTCAAGGACACCGGCCATCCCGGGCTGCCGAGCAACTGGCACTACGGACGCTACGACCCCGCCGCAGCCAACCACCCGGTGTACACGGTCACCGCCGAGAGCGCCGACCTCTACACGGTCTGGCTGAGCCACCGCACCGGCCGCCGCTTCCGGCTGCCCACCGAACAGGAATGGGAGTACGCCGCGGGCGGACCCGACGGCCTGCGCTACCCCTGGGGCGGCACCTGGAGCCCCCACGCCGCCAACACGCTGGAGACGGGCCTGCTCATGACCAGCCCCGTCGGGGCCTTCCCCGACGGCCGGACCTGGTGCGGGGCCCTGGACATGGCGGGCAACGTCGAGGAGTACACCAGCAGCACCTACGGGCCCTACCCGGGCGGGGAACTCGTCCAGGACGACCTGTACCTGCGGCTCGGCGCCTACCGCATCGCCAGGGGCGGGGCCTTCAACCGGTTCCGCGACCTCGCCCGCTGCCAGCGGCGCCACGGCCCCTACCCGCGCTCGCTGTACGCGATGGGATTCCGGCTGGCCGAGGACCTCGACACACCCCGGGAAGGGTGACGAGCGGTGCGCATCGTACACATCCACTGGACCGGACTCCCGGTGACCGGCGGCGTGGAGACCCATCTGCGCGCGGTCGTCGGCCAGCTCGCCGTCCTGCCCTGCGAGGTCCGGGCCGTCGTCGGCACCCGGGATTCACCGGACTGCGCCTACCACCCGGCCCTGGACATCGCCCTGCCGTTCGACCCGGCCGCGGCCGCCGCCCTCGCCGAGGGCTGCCTCGACGCGGACGTGCTGCACTGGCACAACCCGCAGTGGCACCGGCCCGAGACCGTGACCGCCGCCGCACGGGCCCTGCGCGAGCGCGGATGGCACGGCCGCCTCGTCCTCGACCTGCACAACATCGACGAGAGCCCCGAACAGTGGGAGTTCCTCGGTACGCTGCCCGGCGTGCTCGTCGCCCACTCGCCCTTCGTCGCCGAAGAGGTCCGGCGCAGGCTGCCCGCGGCCGAGGTCACCGAGCTGGCACTGGCCCTGCCCCTGGCCGAGGAACCCTTCGCGCTGCCCGGGAGCGGCGGCGCCGCCACCGTGCTCCAGCCCAGCCGCATGACCCGCTGGAAGGGCTCCCACCTGAGCCTGGAGGCGTCCATGACCCTGCTGGACGAAGGAGCCGACCTGCACTTCGTCCACGCCGGGACCCGGCACCTCATCTGGCCGCCGGGCATCCCCGACTCCCTCATGGAACGGGCCGGCGTGTGGCAGGACAAGGGGCGCGTGCACTTCACCCACTACCGTCCCGAGCAGAGCTGGAGCGCGATCCGCGCCAGTCAGGTCGTGATCCACCCGACCGTCGACCGGGGCGCCCACGGCGAGCCGTTCTCCCTGTCCGTCGCCCAGGCCGTCATCTGCGGACGGCGCATCGTCGCCAGCGACTCGGGCAACCTGCCGCTGCTGCTGCGGGACTACTCGGCCGCCACCGTCGTCCCCGCCGGAGACGTCCGGGCGCTGACCGCGGCGCTCCGGGAGGCACTGGCACGGCCCGCCGTCGAACCCACCGCGGCGGACCGGGCCCTGGCCCACCGGCTGCGCACGCAGTTCGCCACGGCGGGCCGCCGCCACCTGGACTTCTACCGGACCCTCGCCGCCCCCGCGTGACGGGCCGCAACCCGCCCGCCGCGGCCGCCACGACCGACCGACACGACATGGAGTCCCGCATGCCCACCCCCATCATCCTGGACTGCGACCCCGGCCACGACGACGCGATGGCCATCCTCCTCGCCGTCGGCGACCCCCGCGTGGACCTGCGGGCCGTCACCACCAGCGCGGGCAACCAGACGATCGCGAAGACGGCCCTGAACGCCCGGCGGATGTGCGCCCTCGCCAAGGCCTTCGACGTCCCCGTCGCCGCCGGCTACCCCAAGCCGCTCACCGGCCCCCTGCTGGTCGGCGACGACGTGCACGGCGAAACCGGCCTGGACGGCTGGGACTTCCCCGAACCCACCGAGGTCCCGCTGCACTCCGCCCACGCCGTGGACCTCATCCACGGCCTGCTGACCGACAGTCCCGAACCCCTCACCCTCGTGGTCACGGGACCGCAGACCAACATCGCCGGTCTCCTCGCCCTCCACCCGGAGGACCGCCACAAGATCAAGGAAATCGTCTGCATGGGCGGGGCCACGCACCGCGGGAACACCCTGCCCTACTCCGAGTACAACATCCTGGTCGACCCCGAGGCGGCCCACGAAGTGCTCGTCAGCGGCGTCCCGATGACGTACTGCGGCCTCAACGTCACCCACCAGGCCCCGGTCACCCGCGAGGTCCTGGGCCGCATCCTCGACGTGGGCACGCACATCAGCAAGGTGTCGGCCGCCCTCCTCGAATTCCGCTCCAGCACCTACGACCAGATCTGGGACCTGCCCGACGCACCCCTGCACGACCCGGTCGCCATCGCCCGCGTCCTGGACCCCACCCTGGTGGAATGCGTCCAGGCACCCGTCTCGATCGAGCTGCGCGGCGAGTTCACCCGCGGCGCGACCGTGATCGACCTCTACGGTGTCACGGGGCGCGAGCCCAACGCCCTGGTGGCGACGCGGCTGGACACGGAACGGTTCTGGGACGTGTTCATGAAGGCCCTCGCCGCACTGGGGTGACCTGCTGACCTAGGAAGGCTGACCGACCTTGCCCGCTTCTTCCGTACCAACTCCGGGTGCTCGCTTACTGACGGCGTTGGCCGGGGCGCAACTGCTGGTGGCGCTCGACTTCTCCATCATCTACGTCGCGCTCCCCGACATCGGGGGAAGCCTGCACTTCTCCACCGTCGCCCTCCAGTGGATCGTCAGCGCCTACGCGATCTTCTTCGCCGGATTCCTGTTGCTGGGCGGCCAGTTGGCGGACGCGTTCGGCGCCGGCCGGGTGTTCCTCGCCGCCCAGCTGCTCTTCGCGCTGTCCTCGGTCGGCGCCGCCCTCTCCGGCTCGGCCGCACCGCTGATCGCGGCGCGCGTCGGCCAGGGGGTGGCCGCCGCCCTGCTGGTGCCCGCCACCCTGGGCCTGCTCAGCGCGGCCTACCCGGCCGGACCCGAACGCGACCGGGCCGTGAGCGTGTGGGGTACCACCGGGGCGGTCGGCCTGGCCCTCGGGGTCACGGCGGGCGGCGGCATCCTCGCGGTCACCTCCTGGCAGTGGATCTTCTGGATCAACCTGCCCATCGTCGCGGTCTGCCTGTGTGCCGCGGGCAGCGCCCTGCGCTCCACCGCGTCCGCGGCGCGGGCCCCGGTCGCCGCCACGGCCACCCTCACCGCGTGCACCGCGGTGGTCGCCCTCGTCCTGGCCTTCACCGAACTCTCCCGCGCCCGGCCCGCCGCCCCCGTGGTCACCGCCGCCCTGGCGGTCGCCGCCCTCGCGGGCGCCGTCCTCTTCCTCAGCCGCCGCCACCGCCGCCCGCTCGTACCGGCCTCGCTGCTGCGCGTACGCACCCTCCAAGTGGCCTGCCTCGCCGCCGCGTTGTACATGGCGAGCTTCGGAGCCGAGTTCTACCTCGTCACCCTCTACCTCCAGGAGGTACGGGCCTACAGCGCCCTCGCCGCAGGCCTGGCCTTCCTGCCGCTGGCCGCCGCCATCGTCGTCGGCAACACCGTGGCCGGCCGGGTGGCCGGACGCCTCCCGCTCCAGCGGCTGCTGGCCACCGCCTTCGTCACCGGCGCCGCCGGCCTCCTCGTCCTCGCCCTGGCCGTCGGCGCCGACGGCGGCTACGGGCCCGCCGTCCTGCCCGGACTGCTGCTCAGCGGCCTCGGCCAGGGAATGGCCTTCACCGGCATGTTCATCACCGGCACCCGCGACCTCCCGCCCGAGAGCAACGGCACCGGCAGCGCCCTGGTGACGACCGCCCAGTACACCGGCGGCTCCGTCGGACTGGCACTGCTCGTCCTGCTCCACGGGGAGGAACCCGCGGCCCCGGACTTCGAACTGACCTTCTACGTCACCGCCGTCGTCGCGGCCGCCGCCGCACCGCTCGCCCTGCTCCTCCTCGCGCGTACGGGACGCAGCCCGGCCCCCGCGTCCCGTACGGACCAGTCCGCACAGCCCAAGACCGGAGGTCATCGATGAACACCGCCCACTTACTCGACCGGCCCGGACTCCTCCCGGAGGCCCGGCGCACCGTCGAGGACTACGAGAAGGAACACGACACCCGCTTCAGCCACCTGGTGCACTTCGCGCCCGGGACGCTGGAGACGCTGCACGCCCCCGGCCCCCTGCCGCCGAACGTACGCGTCGCGTCCGACACCCTCCCCGAGGTCGTCGAGCGCATGGCCACCGTCACCGAGGTCGCCAACCTCCCCGCCCAGAGCGATGCCGACCGGGCCCGCTACCTCCGAGCCCTCCTCGACATCTACGGCCTGCTCCCCGTCCGGGTGCGCGACCGCGTCACCGCACCCGGAACGGCCGTCGTGGCCCCCGAACGCGAAGGCCGCATCCTCGCCGAGCGCCTCGGCGTCCTGCCGCAGCAGCGCAACTGGACCCCGCAGGCCAAACGCATACCGCTGGAGGGCGGACTCCTCGTCGGCGTCGACGAACGCCTCCCCTCCCGGGCCGACCGGCTGGTGATCGTCGACGGAGTCGTGGCCAGCGGGGTGACCCTCATGGCGATGATGCGGCTGACGGTCCGGCCCGGAGCCGCCGTGGAGATCTTCACCTGCCACTCCACCCGGCAGGGCGCCCTCGCCCTCGCCCGGTACGCCGAGCAGCTCCAGGTGTCCCTCACCCTCCACGTCGGCCACGTCTCGGGCGAGCTGAACGGGAAGTTCTACGCCGTGTCACCCGACGCCCCGGGGCAGCTGCTCCTCGGTGACGTCGGGGACACCATCAGCCCGGTCGCGACCGTGCCCCCACCCCGGGGGACCGCCCCGTGACGCGGCCCGGGAGCCCGGGCAGCGGGCCGGAACTCCTCAGCCGGGAACCCGCCGCGGTCCCCGGAGCCGTCGACCGGTACTTCTCGCTGACCGCCCGCGGCTCGACCTGGCAGCGCGAGGTGTTCGCCGGGACGTCCACCTTCCTGGCCCTCTCCTACATCGTGGTCGTCAATCCGGCGATCCTCAGCGAGGGCGGCATCCCGCACGCCGCCGCCTTCTTCGCCACGGCGGCCGTCGGCGGCATCGCCACCGTGGCCATGGGGCTGTGGGCCAGGCTCCCCTTCGCCGTGGCACCCGGCATGGAGATGAACGCGATGATCGCGTTCTCCGTGGTCGGCACGCTCGCCTACACCTGGCCCGAGGCGCTGGGCATGGTGTTCTGGTCCGGCGTCGCGATGCTCGTGGTGTCCGTGCTGCGGCTGCGCGAGGCGGTGATCGACGCCATCCCCGCGGAGCTGCGCGCCGCCCTCGCCGCCTCGGTCGGCGCGTTCATCGGCCTGGTGGGCCTGCAGATCGCCCACCTCGTGCGCACCTCCGACGGACGGCTGTCGGGCTTCGGCGACTGGACGGCGCCGCCCGCCGTCGCGCTGTACATCGGGCTCGCCGTCGCGCTGGTCCTGGACGCGCTCGGAGCCCGGGCCGCGGCCGTCCTGGGCGGCATCGCGGCCTCCGCGCTGTACTGCGTCCTCGCGGACATCGACGCGGCGGCTGCGGCGGGCTCGGTCGAGGGGGGCGGGGCGGCGCTCTTCCGCTTCGACCTCGGCGTCATCGCCGACCCCCGGGCCTGGGGTCTGATCCTGGTCCTGTTCGCCCTCGACTTCTTCGGCAGCATCGCGAAGGTGGTCGGCCTGTCGGCGAACACCCCGCTCCAGGACGCCGACGGGAAGGTGCCCGGCATGCGCCAGGCCCTGCTCGTCGACGCGGGCGCCACCGTGGCCGGATCCGCCGCCGGTTCCTCCAGCTTCGTGGCCTTCGTCGAGAGCGCCGTCGGCATCCGCGCCGGCGCCCGGACGGGCCTCGCGGCGGTCGTCACCGGCCTGCTCCTGTTCTCCTGCCTGTTCCTGGCCCCGGTGCTGGCCCACGTACCGGTGGAGGCCACCACCGGCGCCCTGGTCTTCGTCGCGGTCAAGATGCTGACCGCGCGCCGCCCGGAGGCCTCCGGGCGCCTGGGCCTGGCCGTCACGGTGACGGCTCTGGCCGTCACCGTGGTCACCCTCGCCATCGACCAGGCGATGGCCGCCGCCTTCGTGGTGTGCGCCCTGGCCGGCCTGTCCGGCCGCCGCAGGCCGCGTCCCGCCCTGTGGGTGACGACAGTGCTGCTGGTGGCAGCCGTCGCCCTCCAGTACCTCAACCGCTGAGCAGCCCGCTCACCGCACGATCAAGGAGCCACCATGAGCAACGAGGACCTTCCCCTCCTCGCCGAGTCCGTCCGCCAGCCCGAGGGCACCCCCGACCGGCTGCGCCGCCAGATCGAGTTCGTCATCGAGGTCGACCGCCTCAAGAACGTCTTCCGGCAGAGCCCGCTGCTGGCCGCCGACCGCAAGGAGAACGACGCCGAGCACTCCTGGCACCTCGCACTGATGACCCTGGTGCTCGCCGAGCACGCGGACGAGCCGGTCGACACCAGCAAGGTCCTCGCCCTGGTCCTCGTCCACGACCTGGTGGAGATCTACGCGGGGGACACCTTCCTGTACGACACCGAGGGCGCCGAGGACCAGGAAGAGCGTGAACAGCGGGCCGCGGACAAGCTCTTCGCGCTGCTCCCGGAGGACCAGCAGAAGCACTTCCGCGCGCTGTGGGACGAGTTCGAGGCCCGCGTCACCCCGGAGGCGCGCTTCGCCAAAGCCATGGACCGGCTCCAGCCGCTGCTGCTCAACTTCGGCAACCAGGGCGGCACATGGCGCACCCCCGGGGTCACGGAGGAGGTGGTGCTGGCCCGCAAGTCGGTGATCAAGGACGCCTCCGCGGACCTGTGGGAGTACGCGCAGAGCCTGATCCGCACCGGTGCGGACCGGGGCTGGGTGCCCCGGGACCACACCGGCGCCTGACGGCGGGGCCGGGTCAGCCGGTGAAGCCGGCGGTGATGGAGGTGAACTGCCAGTCGTTCTGGGCGATCCCGGAGCAGGTCTCCTGCAGTCCGCCGCCGGCGCAGCCGCGGTCGCGGTTGACGGACCAGAAGGCGAGCCGGGCGAGGTGGTGGGAGTTGGCCCAGTCGCGGATGTCCGTCCAGTTCTGGACCGTGGTGGTCTCCTGGGTGTCGCTGATCCCGTTCATGCCGGAGATGCCGATGTGCGCGTAGGCGGTGGCGTCGTCCCAGCCGAAGGTGGACTTGAGCTTGCCGGCCAGGCCCTGGGTGGCGCTCACCGTGCTCGCGTACATGTCGGTGGACGCGTTGCCGAAGTCGAACGGCATGATGGTGAAGACATCGATGCCCGCGTCCAGCGCCGCGGCCCGCTCGATCAGGCGGTTGCCCCAGGAGGTCGGCCCGGTGGTGCTGGTGCCGAAGGTGAGGATGGTCTTCAGGCCCGGGTTGTTCTGCTTGACGATCTTGAGTGCGCCGAGGATGCGGTCCTGGACCACCGCGTTCTCGAACTCGTCGGTGTTCTCGATGTCGACGTCGATGGCCTTCAGCCCGTAGGCGTCGATGACCTGCTGGTAGGCCCCGGCCAGGGCCTCGGGGGTGGAGCAGTTCGGGCCGAGCTTGTTGCCCTGCCAGCCGCCGATGGACGGTACGACGTCGCCGCCCGCGGCCCGGATGGCGCTGATGGTGGACTGGTCGACCCCGCCGGTGAGGGGGCGCTGGCCGTCCCAGGACGGGTTGCAGCCGCCGGAGGAGAGGATGAAGGCCATGGTGAACCACTTCACGCCGGTCGCGTTCATCACCGTGGTGGCGCTCGGCGGGTTGCCCCAGCCCATGTAGAGGTAGGGCGCGGCCTGCTTGAAGCCGCTCGGGTCGGATCCGGCGTCGGTGGTGACCTGGAGCGCGGCGGAGGCGGGCGAGGTGTTGCCCGCCAGGTCGCGGGCCCGGACGGTGAAGGAGTGGGCGGTGGCCGCGGCGAGTCCGGTGACGGTGGCGCTCGTGGTGGTGGAGGTGGCGACCTTCGTGGTGCCCCGGTAGACGTCGTAGCCGGTGACGCCCACGTCGTCGGTGGCGGCCGACCAGGTCAGCGAGACGCTGGAGGAGGTCTTGCCGGTGGCGGTGAGGCCCCCCGGCGCGGTGGGGGCGACGGTGTCGGAGCTGCCGCCGGGGCCGTCGAGGCTGATGTCGTCGGCGTGGTAGGTGCCCTGCCCGTACCAGCCGTTCACGTAGACCTCGGCGCTGGTCTGGGACGGGCCGGTGGTGAAGGAGACGCTGAGCTTGGTCCAGGCGCCGGCGGAGCCGGTCCAGGTGGAGGCGCCGCCGGTGACACCGAGGTACACGTAGCTGCCGCGGACCCACCCGGAGAGGGTGTAGGCGGTGTTCGGCTGCACGGCGACGGTCTGCGTGCACTTGGCGTTGTCACCGGCGCTCGCCGCCCCGGCCAGCGCCTTGCCGCCGCCGTGCACGGGGGAGCTCACCACCGAGCCCAGCCCGCCGGTACACGACCAGCCGGCCGTCGTCCCGGTCTCGAAGTCGCCGTTCGCGAGCAGGTTGGCGCCGAAGGCGGCGCCCGGGGTGCTCAGCACCGCGGCCGCGCCGAGCAGGGTGGCGCCCAGTGCGCCGAGCAGGCGTGTGGGGGTACGCAAGGCAGTGCCTCCAGAGGTGGGGGGAGAGCAGGCGTGAGGTCACGGAGAAGTGCGGGGGTGCCGGGAACCTATTCCTCCGTAAGTCTCGACGTCAACAGGTCTGGACCAATTGGCCGTGCGGGAATTCCGGTCACCCGTACGGGCGTTGGCGCGGACCCGCACGGCCGCCCACCCCCGCCGCCGTGATCGCGCGCCGTGATCACAGCAGGTCGGCGCCCTCAAATACACTGTCCCGGTGACTGAGAACTCCTTGCCGCCCTGTCCCGAATGCTCCGGTACCTACACCTACGAGATGGGCGCGCTCCTGGTCTGCCCCGAGTGCGGACACGAGTGGCCGCCCGCCACCGGTGAGCCCGCCGAAGCCTCCGGCGAGCGGGTGGTCAAGGACTCGGTCGGCAACGTCCTCGCCGACGGCGACACGGTCACGGTCGTCAAGGGCCTCAAGGTGAAGGGCAGTACGAGCGGCATCAAGGCGGGCACCAAGGTGCGCAACATCCGACTGGTCGACGGGGTCGACGGCCACGACATCGACTGCAAGATCGAGGGCTTCGGCGCCATGCAGCTCAAGTCCAGCGTGGTCCGCAAGGTCTGACCCCGGTACGTCCGGAACGGCCCGTACGAAACCCAGTTCGTCAGCAGCGTGCGGCCCGGGCCGCACGTCCGGGTGGTAGTTCCCCGCCCGGGGGCTTTTCGGCGCCCGGGGCCCGTGGGGACCGCAAGAGTTGCCCCATGATCATCGATCCGCCCCCCACCCCCAGCGCCTCCGACGAGCCCGCACCCGCGCCCGCCCGCAGGCCCTCCCGCCGCACCGTCATCGCCGGAGCCGGCGCACTGACCGTCGCGGGAGCCGGCGCCCTCACCGTCGCCGCGGCGTCGGCCGAGACCCCGCGGACGGCGCCCGGCAGCGCCCGCCCCGACTGGGACACCTGCCTCACCGTCGCCCGGGCCGTCCTCGTCCGCGACGAGGAGGACCAGCCGCTCGTACCGCGCTACGCGGACGTCCTGCTGAAGAACGGACTGCCCCGGTCCCGCCGCCCCGCCAAGAAGGTGCTGGTCGTGGGCGCCGGGCCCGCCGGGCTCGCCGCCGCGCACCTGCTGCGCGAGGCCGGGCACCAGGTCACCGTCATCGAGGCCAACGGCAACCGGGTGGGCGGCCGGATCAAGACCTTCCGGACGGGCGGCCACGAGAACGCGCCCGCCCCCTTCGCCGACCCCAAGCAGTACGCCGAGGCCGGCGCCATGCGCATCCCCGACAGCCACCCGCTGGTCACCGGGCTGATGGACAGCTTCGGCCTCCAGCGCCGGCGCTTCCACCTGGTCGACGTCGACGGATCCGGCCGGCCCGCCTACCGCACCTGGATCTTCGTCAACGGCATCCGGGTCCGCCGCGCCGACTACGCCCGCAGCCCGCAGGCCGTCAACCGCTCCTTCGGCGTCCCGGCGGCGTACGAGTCCCTGCCCGCCGCGCAGATCGTGCGGGGCGCCTTCGCCCCCGTGCGCAAGGAGATCGAGGGCAAGAAGGACAAGGAGCTCGTCGAGGGCTGGGCCAGGGTCGTCCAGCGCTACGGCCACATGTCGATGTACCGCTTCCTGACCGAGGAGGCACAGCTCGACGACCGGACGATCGACCTGATCGGAACCGTCGAGAACCTCACCTCCCGGCTGCACCTCGCCTTCATCCACAGCTTCATCGGCGCCTCGCTGATCAGCCCCGACACCGCGTTCTACGAGCTGCCCGACGGCACCGCCACCCTTGCCGACGCGCTCTACGGCCGCGTCAAGGACCTGGTCCGGCTCGACCGCCGGGCCACCCGGATCACGCACGGCGAGCGCACGGTGAGCATCGACACCGTCTCCGAGGGCCGCGGCGGCAGCCCCGTACGGCGCGAGACCTTCACCGGCGACACCGCGATCATCACCGTCCCCTTCTCCGGCCTGCGCCACATCCAGGTCAGCCCCGCACTCTCCTACGGCAAGCGGCGCGCGGTCACCGAACTGCACTACGACGCGGCCACCAAGGTGCTGCTGGAATTCAGCCGCCGCTGGTGGGAGTTCGACGAGGCCGCCTGGAAGCGCGAACTCGAAGCCGTGAAGCCCGGGCTGTACCGCAAGTACCAGCTCGGCCAGACCTCCGACGACGGTGCGCTGCTCGGCGCCCACTCCTCCGTCCCCAAGGGCCACGTCTCCGCCGCCCAGCGCGCGCACTACGCCGCCTGCCGCCGGATCACCCGCGACCAGCCCGAGGCGGCCGGCGTCATCGGCGGCGGATCGGCCACCGACAACCCCAACCGCTTCATGTTCCAGCCCTCCTATCCCGTCGAGGGCAGCCAGGGCGGCGTGATCCTCGCCTCCTACAGCTGGGCGGACGACGCCCTGAAGTGGGACTCCTTCGACGACGCGGAGCGCTACCCGCGCGCCCTCGCCGGACTCCAGGAGGTGTTCGGGCAGCGGATCGAGGTGTTCTACACCGGGGTCGGGCGCACCCAGTCCTGGATGCGCGACCCGTACGCCTACGGTGAGGCCTCCGTCCTGCTGCCCGGCCAGCACACCGAGCTCTTCCCCCACGTCCGCGAGCCCGAGGGCAGCCTGCACTTCGCCGGCTGCCACACCTCGATCAAGCCGGCCTGGATCGAGGGGGCCCTGGAGTCCGCGGTGCGCAGCGCCCTGGAGGTCCACTCGGCGTAGGGCGTACGGGGCCGCCGCCCCCCCGCCCGCCGCTGTCCGGGCGCCGCCCCTCCCCGAGGGGCGGCGCCGTCAGCTCTCCGCGAGCACGATCAGCCAGTCCCCTTCGGCGAAACGCACCCGCTGGCGCTTGTCGGGGTTGATCCGCACCCCGTAGCCGGGCCCCGTCGCGGCTTCCGCACGCAGCCGGTAGCCGACCGCGCAGGCCCGGCTGCGGCGCGCCGAGGCGACGACGGTGGCGAAGCTGACCTCGTACCCGGCCCGGACGTAGTCGGTGACCGGCCGCAGGTACAGCTCGTGACCCTCCGCCCGGAACAGCTCCTCGAAGACGGCGGCGAGGTGGGGGCTCTCCGAGACCTGGGTCATCAGGAGGCTGATCAGCCGTCCGCTGACGATGAAGTCGGCGCCGTCCCGGGCGGGTGCGAGCAGCCGGTTGGCGTCGTCGGACATCTCGGTGGTCAGCGAGAGTTCCCGGTGCGCGGCCTCCCCGATCGCCCGCAGGTGCAGCAGCGTGACCAGCGTCCTGTCATCGGCCTGGGGCAGGGCCCCCGAGTCCAGGGGCGCGGCTGCGTCCTCGGCGATCACCATCACGCCGTCGTAGGCGGGCACGTCCAGCTTGTCCAGGACGCGGGGATCGGTGATGTCCCCGCCGCGGAAGGTCACTTCGAGCCGACTGCGGACCGCCGCGGCCTCGTAGGCGCTGCGCGTCGTCGTCCCGTCGTCGAGGGCCACCACGTCCAGGACGGTGCCGGGGCTCACGTACTCGTCGAGCTGTTCCAGGACGAGCGGGGCGCGGCGGTTCCAGCCGAGGAGGAGCAGCCGTTCGGCCACGGGGGTCCGGGGGCGGGCCGTGACCATGACGGCCTCGTCGACGAAGGAGGACACGTCCTGCGCCACGGCCGTGTCGTCGTCCTGCGAGATGACGAGGATCCGGTCGTCCGCGCCGACGGCCGCGGCGGGATCAGGATTGAGCGCGACGCTTCCGTCGGCGTGCAGCAGGCCGACCACCGAGGAGGTGGTGAAGGCGAGCAGGGCCTCGCCGAAGGTCCGGCCCACGAGCGGCCCGGGAGCAGCGGTGTAGAACTCGTCTCCGTCGAAGTCCAGTAACTCCTGGTAGACGAGGGAGAGTCCGGGCTGGCGGGCGGTCTGCACGAGGAGCCGGGCGACGATGTCGTCGATGCACAGCACGTGTCCGCCCGGCCCGGCCGCCAGCCGCGCCGTGGGGTGGTTGCGGGCGTCGCGGACGGCCGCCACCACCACCGTGTCGCCACCGGCGGGTACGGCCGTGTCGAGGGCGAGCAGGGTCTTCACCACGTGGGCGTCGCCCCACTCCGTGTCGGGCGGCAGGACGAGCACCGCCTTCGCGGTCTGCGGGCTGACGCGGGCGAGCTCCGTCGGGTCGGTGGTGCGGCCGCTCCGGCAGATGATCCTGGTCCGGCCGGTGTGGGGGACGTGGGTGGCGATCGCCTCCTCCATCGCCACCTTGTCCATCGGGGCGAGGACGGCGAGGGCGGACCGGCGCTGGTTCGCATGGGCGGCCACCAGTTCCCCGACCACCGGGAACACCTGGTCCGACCAGCCCAGTACGACGGTGTGGCGGGACTCCACCACGGTGGAGTGGCCCAGGCGCAGGGCCATGATGCGCTCGTTGATGCCGGTGGTGATCAGACTGACCAGGGCCGACACGAACAGCAGGGCTACCAGGGCCAGGGCCACGGAGGCGACGACGTACACGGGAGGCCCGACCGCGCCCCCGATCTTGAGCGTCTGCCCCACGCTGACCCACACCGCGGTGAGCTTGCCGGAGAAGGTCTTCGGGGCGCCCCGGTCGGCCCACACGAGGACCGCGCTCGCCGGGAGCACGACGGCGAGGCAGGCCAGCGCCAGCCAGCCGACGAGCGCGGTGGTGCCCCGGGCCACCAGATGGTCGAACCGGTACCGCAGGCGCACCCGGAGGGACGTCCTGTGCTGCCCCGCCATTGCCAGCTCCCGAGCCTTCGACCGTGCCACGGGGTGGCTGCCCGCCACTCCCGCGTCCACGTTAGACAATCCCGACGCCCGCACCACCCCCGAGCGCCCCGCCCTCACCCGCAGGTATGAACCCGTCGGCCTGAACCGGCCCAGCCGTGGTCACCGGGGCAGGAGTTGGAGGATCAGCGGGCGCAGCGGGAGGGTGTGGGAGCGGGTCCAGGTGGTCCTCCAGTGGATGCGGCCGTAGGGCTGGGCCTCGTGCAGGGTCTGCTGCCAGGCGAGCGAGGTGCGGTGCGTGGGGGCGGGGACGGGGGCGGGGTCGAAGCCCTTGATGGTGGTGTAGGCCGTCTTGCACGGGCCGGACCCCTCCTGCGCGGTCTGCGCGAGCACGGCCGCGAGTTCCGGGAAGGTCTGGTCGGCGCTGGTCTGGTTCCACGCCGTGGCCGCCGCCGCTGCACACGCGGCGATGTCCGACTTCAGGCTGGCCCGGTTCAGGGCGGTATCGAGCCACGGTGTTCCGGTGGCGATCGCCTTCCGCAGGGCGTACGAGGCGATGAAGCCGGCCACTTTGCCCGCGGCGCTGACCCGGTTGTCGGCGATCGAGACGGTGAAGCTGTTCGTCGGTGAGTAGTGGAGGATGACCGATTCGCCGGGCAGCACGACCGTCGCCCCCCTCCCCACGATGTCCTGAGCGGCCTGTCGGGCGCTTTCGCGCAGCGCGTCCCGGACGCCGCCGGCCGGGTCGGACGTCGGCTCGACGAGGCCTTCGGTGCTCCGGATCAGCAGGGCCGTTCCGTCCGTGGCCGTATTGGTCACCACGGAGCACGAGGGCCGCCGGGGGCTCTGGCTGGACTCCGTGTACAGGCCGGCGTACCCGTCGGCGATCCGTACGGGGTAGTGCCCGGTGCAGGTGGTGGCCGCGGCCGGTGCGGCCGGTGTCAGGAACGCCAGGGGGAGGGCCGCGGTCACGGCCCCGGCGACGAGCCTCCTGCGGGTGACGGGCATGACGGGCTCCCGGCCCTGTGAACGGCCCCCGACGGGACCCTTCCAGTGTGCGCTCCGACCGGACCCGCCGCCACGACAGGACCTATGCGGTCCAGGTGACCGCCGGGGGGCGGACCGCGCCGCAGAGCGGCATGCCGTCGGCGTCGGTCAGGGCGAGGGTTCCCGCAGCGCTGCCGCGTTCCAGGGCCGAGGAGGGGAGGTCCGCGAAGAACAGCTTGATCCGCCGGAACATCACGAAGGCGCCGCCCGGGGGAAGTTCGCCCCAGGTCAGGTAGAAGAACCGGGCTCCGCGCCCGCCCTGGACATGGGGGCCGCGGAAATCGGGGGACCCGTCCGGCGCGGTGGTCCGGGTGACCGCGAACTCCCAGACGGCCTGTGCCGCGTCCCCCGCAGCCAGTCCTTCGGGCTCGCGTCCGCGCTGCACACCGACATGGACGTGGTGATGGGGTCCGCAGGTGAGCCCGGGCAGGTCCCGGCCGGTGACGCGGAGGGAGAGGGAAGACATGCGCCCAGCCTACGAGCCGACGGCGGAGCCGGGCGGCGGCGGCCGGGCGGTGTCGTGCGCCCCGGGGCAAGAGCTGTGCACGCGGACGCGCACCGGCCCGGTCCCGCACGGCCTAGCGTCCCCCACCTCCATCCGCCGCTTCGTCGACCCCACGGACGGGCAGGCGCGCTGACACCGGGCAGGCCAGGTCGTGCCCCGGCGTGCAGTGCGATTGCCCCTCGGTGCAGGGATGCGCCCGCGGGCCTCCCCGCCGCCCGGCTCCCCGCGCAGGCTGTCGTCACGAGGACACCCGACCCGGGACGTCCCGTTCCGGCACATCGCCCCGGTACCCCCGGGGCGACGCGTTGACCAGGGGACAGCATGAGTTCGACGGCCGTACCGCAGCAGACCGCCCCGCACCGCAACCGGGTGACCACCCGTGGACTGGGCTTCCTGGAGGTGGTCACGGTGTCCGGTGCGGCGCAGCCGCTCGCGCCGTTGCCCGCCGGCGGCTGCGCCGCCTCCGCCCCGCACCTCGTGCTCGGCCTCCACACCCGTGGCCGCGCGCGGGTCGCCGCGCCCGCCTCCGGCGGCGCCGACCGCCCCTGCGGGCCGGGGGAGGTCTTCGTCGTCGACGGAGCCGCTCCCCTCGTGCTCCACGAGACCGAGGACTTCGAACTGCACCTGGTGCGGATCCCGCACCGCGTGCTCGCCCTCACCGACCGGCAGGTGCGGGATCTGGGCACCCGCGGCCCGCACCCCGCCGGACCGGTGGCTCCGCTGCTCGCCCGCCTCCTGCGGACGGTCCTGCGGGAGTTCCCCGCCGCCCCGCACAGCGCGGCGCAGGCGGCCTCGGCCATCGCCGAACTGGTCACCGTCATGGCGGTCCTGGCCGACGAGGACCGCGCCCGAGGACGGCAGGAGCGGGTTCCGGATCCCGCGCCGGGCTGCTGCCACCGGACCCTGCTCGGCCGTCTGCGGGCCCACATCGACGACCGTCTCCCGGAGCGCGGCCTGTCACCCGTGACCGTCGCCGCCGCGCACCACATCTCGGTCCGCCACCTGCACAAGCTCTTCGCGGCCCACGGCAGCACCACCGGCCGGTGGATCCGGCACTGCCGGCTGGAGGAGGCCCGCCGCGAGCTGGCCCGGCCGGGGCGGCAGGACATCAGCGTGGCCGCGGTGGCGGCACGTTGGGGCTTCGCCGACGCCGCCCACTTCAGCCGGAGTTTCCGCTCCGCGTACGGGATGCCGCCGAGCCGATGGCGCGCCGTCCGTACCGCCACGCCCGACCGCACCACCGCATGAGGAGTCGTCATGTCCGCCCACCCCGAGACCGTCGCCCCACCCGGCGCGGCCCCACCCGGCGCCGACCTCCAGGAGGCGCTGTCCCGATGGCTGGCCCCCGTACGGGCCCGGGTCAGCGAGGACGACCCGTACGGCCCTTCCCTGACCCTGCACCAGCTCGGCTCCCTGCGGCTGATCACCTGCGCGGGCGGCCCCCTCCGCCTGAGCCGTACCCCCGGCCTCGTGGCCCGCGGCGCCGGGGACGCGGTCGTCCTCGTCCTGCCGCGCCGGGGGGCCGCCCGTCTCGTACAGGACGGCCGCGGCGCCACCGTGGCCGCGGGGGAGCTGGCGCTGATCGACCTCGACAGGGCCTTCGCGCTGGAACAGGAGGCGGACGCCAGGATCCTGCTGGCCCGGATGTCCGCGCACGCCCTCGGCCTGGCCCCGGGCGCCCTCCGCCCGCTCACCGGCCGGGCCGTTCCCACCTCGGGCGGTACGGCCGCGCTGATCGCGGCGCTGCTGCCGGAGGCGGACGACGCGGGGGCCCGCTGTCCCGGGGCGATGGGGGAGGCCCTGGGGGGCATCGTCACGGACCTGGTGGCGGGGCTGGCCGACGAGCTGACGGACGCGGGGGACGGGGCCTGCGGTACGGGACGCGGGCACCTGGTCACCGGGATCCGGCGGTACATCGACGCGAACCTCGCCGACCCCGGCCTCGCCCCCGAGCACATCGCGGCGGCGCACCGCATCTCGGTCCGCTACCTGCACCGCCTCTTCGAGGCGGAGGAAGCCACCGTGGGCAGGCTGATCCGGCAGCGCCGGGTCGAGCAGTGCCGCAGCGAACTCCTGCGGCGGGCCGGTGCGGACCCGTCCATCGCCGCGGTGGCCCTGCGCTGGGGCTTCCGCAGCCCGTCGCACTTCAGCCGCGCCTTCAAGGCCCTGCACGGGCGTCCGCCACGGCAGTGGCGCGCAGAGGTCCGCAGCGCGGCGGAGTCCGGCGGGGCCGCCGGACGCGCGGACCCCGCCGGGCCCGTCGCGTAGGCCGGCGGCCTGCCGGCCGGTTCGGTGTCCCTCCGGGGCCGCGCTACCGGGGGAGGCGGAAGCCGTCGAAGAGGTCGTCCAGGCCGCGCAGGGCCAGCCGGTCGGGGACGGCGCGCACCGCGAGGTCGCGCGCAGCCACTGCGAGAGGGCTGCGCAGGGCGCCCAGACGGCCGACCCGGCGGGCTCGCACGCGCACGGCGTCGGTGCGCTCGCGGCGGGCGGCGGTGTACGCGGCGAGTGCGGCCGGGACGGGGTCCGTACGGTCGGTGCCGTCGCCGGAGGGCAGCAGGTGGGCGAGGACCACCGCGTCCTCGATGGCCTGGCAGCCACCCTGGCCGAGGTTGGGGGCCATGGCGTGGGCGGCGTCGCCGAGCCAGGCGATCCGGCCGTGGTGCAGCCGGGGGAGCGGGGCGGCCAGGTCGTAGAGGTCGTTCTGCAGGACGTCGGCTGGGTCGAGCCGTGCGACGTGGTCCAGCAGGGCCGGAATCGGGTCGTGCCACGCGCCGAAGCGGCGGCGGAGTTCGGCGCGGGCGTCGGCCGGCCGGGTGCCGGCCGGGACGACGGCGGTGGCGTAGAGGTAGAGCCGGCCGTCGGACAGCGGGGTCACGCCGAAGCGTTCGCCCCGCCCCCAGGTCTCGCTCATGGCCGGTGCCCCGAGGTCCGGGGCGTCGACGAGGGCCCGCCACGCGGTCTCGCCGATGTAGTGCAGGCCGGGGTGGCCGGGGAAGTGTGCGCGGCGCAGCGGGCTGTGGATGCCGTCGGCCGCGACGACCAGATCGGCGGGCAGGTCCGGGCCCGCCGACGTCCGGACGGTCGGGCGGCCCGCAGCGTCGTCGACGCCGGTCACGGTGGTGCCGTAGCGCAGGGCCTCCGGAGGCAGGGCGGCGGCCAGGGCGGCGGTGAAGGCCGGGCGGGGGACGGCGATCGGGGGCATGCCGTAGCGGGCGGCCATGTCCGCGGTGGCCGCCCGGGTGAGCCACCGGCCGTCGGAGCGGCGTACACCCATCGTCTCCGGGACGGCGCTTCCGGCGGCGCGGGCGGCGTCGACGCCGATGGCGTCCAGTGCGCGCAGGGCGTTGGGGGCGAGGCCGATCCCGGCGCCGGTGACGGGGAGTTCGGGGGCGCGTTCGCAGACGGTGACCTGCCAGCCGCGGCGGTGCAGTGCGACGGCGGCCGTGAGGCCGCCGATCCCGGCCCCGGCCACCACCGCGTGACGATTCGGCATGGAACACCCCTCCGTCGGGTCCGGGCGCGTCCTCCGCGGCCGCAGGCCCTCACTCTACATCTGTAGAGTGCAGGCGCGTCCACCCCGGTTCACGACGGCCGCGCGACGGCGGACGGGGCCGCGGGGACCTGCTGGAGCAGCCTCCACTCGCGCGGCGTCAGCCCGTAGGCGGCCTGGAACCGCCGGGTGAAGTGGCTGCGGCTGCTGAACCCGCACCGGCCGGCGACCGCCGCGGCCGTGAGCCGGGCGTACCGGGGCGAGGCCAGCATCCGCCGGGCCTCCTCCAACCGCTCGGCGATGAGCCACTGCTCCAGGCTGATGCCCGCGCGGCCCAGCACGAGGTAGAGCTGACGCAGCGACACGGAGTGCTCCGCTGCGATCCGTTCGGGTGTGAGGCCGGGATCGGTGAGGTGCCGCCGCGCGTAGGCCATCACGCGGGTCAGCAGGGTCTCGTGCATGGCCGAGCCGACCAGCGGGCTCCGCTCGTCGTGCGCCGCAGACACCAGCAGGGCGCGTACGAGCTCGGTGGTGGCCTGGGCGCACGCCGCGGCCCCGGGATCGGCCGCCAGCCGCCCGGGGCTGCGCCACATCCCGCGCAGGTGGTGCAGGACGAGGTCGTACATCGGGCTGGCGCGCAGCCGCAACGACGCCTGCACCACGGCCTCGACCGGCAGGCCGAGCCGCTCGACGTCGAACACCATGGCCTGGGAGGCGCCGTCGCCGGACCAGCCGTAGGTGCGCGGCGTCAGCTCGTGGAAGACGGCCATGTCGTCGGCGCCGAACAGCATCTGCTCTCCCGCGACCTCGGCCCGGCCCAGGCCCCTGGTCTGGAGCGAGACCGAGACCACGGGGCGTGCCCGGTGGCGGCGTACGTGGGCGGCCGTGCGGCGGAGCGTGAAACCGGAATTGCGCGTGGAGAACATGGGGATGCCGCCCATCTGCCACAGCTCCATCCGCGCGCGGACCGACCGGGCGGGCGATTCGTGGACGATGTCGTTGGGCACCGACTCGTCCGTCAGCGCGTGGTGGAACGCCTCCACCCGTTCGCCCGGAGCCACGGTCTCCAGATCCAGGATCAGCACGGCGCCCCCGCTCGCCGGGCGCCACTGACGGCTCGACAAGTGATCATGCTCCCAGCGTATTTGATGGCCGGGCGGCCGAACTCCGCCGAGCGCTGCCGGACGCCGCCGAAGGGGAGCCGTACCTGCAGGTCAGGCGGGGGGAGGCGGCAGGTCCACCGCCACCGCCGTGCACAGGCCGTCGAGGAGCGCGGAGGCGATGTCCACGCGCAGGACGTCCACGCGCAGGACGCCCACCGGGTCGCCGGACGCGCTGTGGATGTCCCGGAGCTGCGTCTGCGTCGAGCCCGGGCATCATCTCCTTCACCGGCACCGGACTCGTCCTGCGCGGCCCGATGTCCACCGGGGACGGCACCGCGTCCGCCCGCGTCGACGGACTGCCCGCCGGTACGGTGAAGGCCGTCCACACCGGCGCGTACCCCCCCCGGCACAGGTACCGGACCGTCGACCACCTCACCCCCGGCAGCCACACGGTCACCGTCACCCAGACCGGCGGCACCTGCCTCCAGCTCGGCTCCGTCACCGTCATCCCGTAGACAGGCCCCGCCTTGACGCACCAGACGCACTGGACCGAGTCCGGCCGCACCGTCGGCGTCCCCCTGGACGAACCGCCGCGCGTGGCCGCGCTCGGCGTCGGCGTGCACGGGACGGCCGGCCGCCTCGACGTCTTCCGGCTGCCGGACCTGTGGCAGCTCCACCTGTACCGCTACGAGGCCGAACTCACCGTGGACGGGACCGCGCACGCCCTACGGCCCGGCCGCGTGAGCCTGGTGCCGCCCGGCGCGGTCGTGGGCTACCGCTACCGGGGCCGCTCGGAGCACCTCTACGTGCACTTCGCGCTGCCCGGGACCGGCCCGCTGACCCCCGTACCGGTGGTGCAGGACGCCGGAGCGCTGACCCCGGCACTGTCCGAACTCCTGCTGCGGGCCGTCGCGTCCGCCCCGCACACCCCGCGCCGGGCGGACGCGCAGGTGTGGGACGTGCTGTGGCAGCTGGCGGACCTCGCCGAACCGGCCGGGGGAGTCCCCCGCCCGCATCCGGCGGTCGCGGCGGCGGTGGCGTACATCGAGTCCCGGCTCGCCGGGCCCGTCACCGTGCCCGAGATCGCCCGCGCCGCGGACGTCTCGCACAACCACCTGCTGCGGCTGTTCCGCGCCGAGACCGGGGGCACCGTGGTGGCGTACCTCCGGCGTCGGCGTCTGGAGCGCGCCCGTCACCTGCTCCGCGAGTCGACCCTGCCGATCCCCGCGATCGCCGCGGCCGTCGGAATCGGCGACCTCCAGGCCTTCAACAAGGCCTGCCGCAGCGAACTGGGCGCCTCGCCGCGAGCCGTACGGGCCGGGCGGCCGTGACCTCAGTCCCGTCCGGGACCCCGGTAGAGGTCCAGCCGCCCGTCGAGCTCCACGGCGAGCACGGTCGCCTGCTCGTCCACGTCCCCGGGCGCCGGGGCATCGATCCACAGCACCCCCGGCACCTCACCGAGGCCGCCGGTCACCCGGTGCCCGAGCTCCGCGCCGGTGCCGAGCACCGAGACCCGGCGCACCCGGCTGCGCAGACCGCGCAGGGACACGGCCTCGCGGGGCGGGTCGAAGCAGACCAGGTACAGGGTGCGGCCGTCCGCGGACAGGGTGCTCGGCCCGTAGTGGTGCCCGGCGGGGAGCCCGGCCACGGTGGAGAAGACGGCCTCGGAATGCGCCGCGATCCACGCACCGAGCCCCTCCAGCCGCTCCACCTGCTCCTGCGGGATGGTGCCGTCCTCCCGCGGGCCGACCGCCAGCAGCAGGTTCCCGCCCATGCCGATCGTCTCCGTGAAGTAGCGCACCAGCTGGCGGACCGACTTGTGCTCCTGGTCCTGCGGCTGGAAGCCCCAGGAACCGTTCAGCGTCAGGCACAGCTCCCACGGCCCGGCCGGCCGCTCCAGGGGGACCCCCTGCTCGGGGGTCGCGTAGTCGCCGTGGCTCAGCATCCGGGCATTGAGCACCGTCTCCGGGTTCCCCTCCAGGATCTGTGCGGCGAGCCGCCCCATGCCCCACTGCTCCTCGCTGCGCTCCCACTCGCCGTCGAACCACAGCAGGTCGGGGCCGAACCGCGAGACCAACTCGCCGACCTGGGCGTCCCGGTACGCCAGGTACCGGGCCCAGGCCTCGGGGTACTCCTTGCCGTCCGCCGGGGCGACGAGCGGGTGGACGGCCACGTCCTCGTTCGGCGGCTGCGGGTGGACCACGCTCGCGTAGTCCGGGTGGCTCCAGTCCGAATGCGAGTAGTACAGGCCCACCTTGAGGCCCTCCTCGCGCAGTGCCCCGGTGTACTCGGCGACCAGGTCGCGCCGGGCCGGGGTGCGCCGTACGACGTTCAGGTCGCTGACGGCGGTGTCCCACAGGCAGACGCCGTCGTGGTGCCGGGCGGTGAGCACGGCGTACCGGGCGCCCGCCCGGGTGAAGAGCTTCGCCCAGGCGCGGGCGTCGAAGGCGGAGGCGGTGAACCCGGCGAGCTGGCCCATGTACTCCTCCCGTGACAGCTCGCCGCTGTAGAGCGACCAGGACTCGGCGACGCCGTCGACGGCGTAGATCCCGTAGTGGAGGAAAATGCCCAGTTTGGCATCGGTGAACCAGGGCTGCATCGGCACGGTCGTAACTCCTCTGGGAGGTGGGAACGCGGAGGTGGGGCGGGCCCCGGCCCCACCTCTGGGAGGTGGGAACGCGGAGGTGGGGCGGGCCCCGGCCCCACCTCGACGCTAGGTCCGTCCCACTGCCCGGCGGGTGGGTGCCACTCACCAAAACTGGTCGGTTCTCACCATCGGGGCCCGGCGGGTCAGTCCTGCGGACGGGAAACCTGCTGGGACCGCAGCCACTCCTCGACCCCGCCCGCACGAGCCGCGGCAGCCGGCCGACGGGACGCGGTGGCGGGTGCCGTCCGGGGCGGGACGACCAGGAGGTCCGGGCGTCCGCCGGTACCGGCGAGCAGGACCAGCTTGCTGGGGCCCTGTTCGGTGAACCAGCCCACGTGCAGCGTGCGCCCGTCCACGGCGACGGTGTGCGGGACGACCTGGGCTGTCCGCCCTACTCCGGTGCAGAGCTCGGATACCGGTCTGCTTGCGCAGGGGTCGGCTGTTCCGGACGGCACGATCGGAGCTCATGGCGGGGCAGGCGCCGTCCGGGGCTGAACGGGCGGCCTCCGGCGACGACGAGGCGGACCGAGCGCAGGGCTTGCACGTCGGAGAGCGGGTTGCCGTCCACGACGAGGAGGTCGGCGCGGTGGCCCGCCGTGAGCCGGCCCGTGTCGTGGGAGATGCCCAGGGCCTGCGCCGCGCCCGTCGTGGCCAGGTCGATGATCTCGGCCGGTGTCATCCCGATGTGCTCGAAGAACTCCAGGCTGGAGACGAAGCCGTCGAAGACGGCCCGGGAGACCCCGGCATCGGTACCGGGGATGAGCCGTACGCCGCGCCGCGCCATCCAGCGGATCCGGCCGAACATCTCCTCGGCCCGTTCCCGGCCGAAGCGCTCAGCGAAGCCCCGCCAGTCGGGGCTGGCCGCCGGGCCGACCGCGATGCCCCGGGCGGCGATCGCGGCCACCAGGTCCTCCCGTACGTCGAACCCGTCGCGCGCCATCCAGGTGCAGTGCTCGATGGTGTCCACCCCGGCGGCCACCGCGGCCTCGATGCCCTCGGTGCCGTGGGCGTGCGCGGCGACGGGCAGGCCGAACCGCTGCGCCTCCTCCACGACGAGCCGTAGCTCCTGCGTCGTGAACTGGGCCTGCCAGACGGGAGGGCCGCCCTTGGTGATGCCGCCGCCGGTGGCCATCACCTTGATGAGGTCCACTCCGCTCTCCGCGTTGCGGCGGACCGCGGCCCGGATGGCGTCCGCCCCCTCGACCTCGCCGCCGAGGAACCAGCAGTGCCCGCCGGGCCCGGTCAGCGGAGTGCCGGCGGCGAGGACGCGCGGCCCGGGGAGCAGCCCGGCCGCGATCTCCTCCCGCAGGCGCACCGCGAGCCCGCCCCGGTCACCGAGGTCGCGCACCGTGGTCACGCCCGTGCCGAGGAGCCGCAACGCCCGCTCGGCCATCCCCGGGTACAACTCGGTGTCGGTGGCGGCCCGCAGGGTTTCCACGGGATCGGGCCCGGCGTCGAGTGCGAGGTGGACGTGGGTGTCGATGAGCCCCGGCAGCAGGGTGCCCTCCGGAAACGCCAGCCGGGGCACGTCCGGCCCGGCCTGCGCCTCGACCGTGGCGCGCGGCCCGGCCGCCGCGATCACGCCCTTGTCGACGAGGACGGCGCCGTCGGCGGTCTCCCGCCCACCGGGTCCGGTCACCATCCGCCCCGCTGACACCACTGCCCGCATCATGAACCTCCCCGCACGGTCTGCGCGCCCGACACTACGGCCAACTGCCGTACCACGTCTGCGAGATCGCCGTCATGGTTCGCCGCGAACGGACGAGCGGCGGGCCCCCCACGCCGTGCAGAGCCATATCGGGACCGCAGGCGCGCGCATGCCGACTGACGATCATTGGCCGATCATGACTGGCTTAAGGATCGAATTTGAGCCAAGTTGACCCAGAAGGATCGTTTCATTACCCGCAAACCAGCCCTAATCGCGGGCCGAGGACGGCTACGTGGGGTTGCGGATTGGCCGGGGTGGGCGCACGTTTTGGAGCACCGAAGGGTGGGACCGGTTCGGCGATCGTCAGCCTATGGGCTGTCTCGGAGGGAGAAGTCATGTTCCAGGAACTGGCATGCGCGATCCTCGTCCAGTTCCCGATCAAGGGGCATGACCCGGACGCGCCAGAGACCGGCCACGGGATGATCTCGAACTCGTGACGGCGCGTCACCGGTTTGTATCGCTGGTACACGCACCACCGGCGCGCGCCGAAAGGGAAGCAGGGATCTCATGACAGTGCAGGCCATCAAGCTGCCCATACTGCGGATGCCGTACCCGGTGCGGGTGAATCCGTCTCTGCTGGCCCTGCACGAGGAGACCGAGACGTGGGCGCGAGAGATGGGCATGCTGGACAGCGACGAAGCACCGTCGGCCCACCGGGCCATCTGGACCCGGTCCCAGTTCCACGCAATGGCCGTTGACCGGCTGACCGCCTGGGCCCTTCCTGATGCCTCACCCGCCGACCTCCGGCTCAATCACCGGTTCAACCTCTGGGCTCTGGCCTGGGACGACTACTTCGCCTCCGCCTTCAAACGGACGGGCGACCTCGCAGGCGCCCAAGCCTTCACCGACCGCCTCCATGCCTTCCTGCCGCTGGAGCCGGGCGCCCGGTTGCCGGAGCCGACCAATGCCGTC
This sequence comes from Streptomyces xanthophaeus, assembly GCF_000725805.1. Taxonomy (GTDB): domain Bacteria; phylum Actinomycetota; class Actinomycetes; order Streptomycetales; family Streptomycetaceae; genus Streptomyces; species Streptomyces xanthophaeus. The sequence continues at coordinate 107,747 of NZ_JOFT01000023.1, forward strand.
GAAAGGGGCATGGCCGACCTCCAGCAACGACTGTTCCCCCCGAGACTGGCGCACTGGCAGCAGGGGCTCAACCGCGCCCTGGCAAGGTACATCGACGCGGGAGTCCAGGAACTGGCCAACAGCCGCGCCGGCCGTGTCCCGGACCTCATCGAGTATGCCCAGTTCCGCCGTGAAAGCTTTGCCGCCTATACCGCCCCCTACTCCGTGGAACTCTCCACCGGTGCACGGATCCCTGAGCAGATCCGGCACAGCCGAGCCTTCCGTGCGTTGCTCGACGCCTTCATGGACTACATGGGGATGGCGAACGACATCGCCTCCTATCAGCGGGAGGTCCATGACGAACACGACGTCAACAACCTCGTCATAGTCCTCCAGGCGTCCCTGGGCCTATCCGTCCAGGAGGCGATGCATGCGGCCGCCGAACTGGTGACCGCCCGACTGCGCCACTTCGAGCACCTCACACGGAGCGAACTGCCCACGGTCGTCCAGCGAGCCGGGCTGAACCAGGGCGAACGGATCGAGCTGGAGTCGTGGCTCCGGGGTGCTTGCAGTTTCCTGTCCGGCCTCCATGCGTGGTACACCGGGGCGCCTCGCTACGCTCCGGCAGACGGTCCGTCCCAAGAGCAGCGGACTTCCACCGCCGCTGTGCCCACCGGCGGGCGTTGTGTCTCGGTGTCATGAGGTCTCGTCATGAGGCCTCACGACGTCGACCCACGCGTGAGGGCGCCGCACCAGCTCGAAGGAGGCTGCCGACCCACGCCGTCCGGCAGCCTCCTCGGCTGTGATGCTCGGTTCCGATGCGAGCTGCGAGGCCTACAGCTTCCGCAGGAAGCTCCTCAGCCGCGCCCGCCACGAGGTGCGGGGCTTGGCAGGCGGCGGCAACACCGGCTCGGATAGCGGCCATTTGGGCGCCGTCGACATACCGCTGCTCGGCGGGGGCGCGGCCGGCAGCGGTGTCAGCACGTCATGGGCTTCCGGACTGCGGGGCGCGAACTTCACGGGCAGCGCCGTCAGATGCCGGGACCAGGTGGAGGAGCGCCAGGTGAGCTCTTCCTCGGGCACCGCCAGGCTGATGTCGGGAATCCGGGTGAGCAGGATGTCGATGCCGGCGTCGGCGATGACACGGCCGATGTCCTGGCCGGGGCATTCATGGGCGCCGGCGCTGAACGACAGGTGCGCGCGGTTGTGGTGCACGCGGGTCGAGGAGTCCGGGCGGACCGTCTGATCGACGTTCCCGGCGGCCAGGCCCAGCAGGAGCATGTCCCCCGCCTTGATCTCCTGCCCTCCGAGGGTGGTGTCACCGGTGGCCCAGCGACCCGGGCACACCATCAGCGGCGGCTCGTCCCAGAGCACTTGCTCCACTGCTTCCGGCAAGGTCATCTGGCCGCCGGCCAACGACCCGCGGAACCGCGGGTCGGTGACCACCATCCGCATCACGTTGGACATGAGATTCGAGGTCGTCTCATAGCCCGCGAGCAAGATGAGGCGCAGGTGGTGCTGCACCTCCTCGTCCGTGAGGCCGGCCGGGTGGGCCAGCAGCACGGATGCGATGTCCTGCCCGGGCGCCGCGTGCTTGTCGACGACAAGCTGCTCGAGGGTCTTCAGCACGTAGGCGTTGCTCGCGAGCGACGTTTCGGTGCCCTTGAAGAGGTCCCGGGCGGCGTGCACGAGCTTGGGACCGTACTCGTCCGGCATTCCGAGCAGGTGGGTGAGCACGAGCATGGGCAGGTGCTCGGTGAACTGGCCGACCAGCTCCGCGCTGCCCGCCCCGCAGAACTCATCGACCAACTGGTGCGCGAAGCGGGTGATGTGGCGGCGGATTCCGCGTTGGTCGAACTGGTCGAGGCTGGCCGTGACCGCGCCGCGCAGGCGCTGGTGCTCTTCGCCGTCCGCACAAACGCAGTCGGGTCGCCAGCCGATCATCGGCACCAGCGGCGAGGTGGTGGCGTCGATCTCGCCACTCTTCCAGCCGTGCCAGGTGCGGGGGTCGCGGGAGAACTGGGTGGAGCGGCTGGCCACATCACGGTTCTCGAGGTACCCCAGGACGAGCCAGGCCCGTACGTCCCCGTCGAGCAGGACGGGCGCCACCGGACCGTGGGCGGCACGCAACTTCTCGTACAGGCCCATGGGGTCGGTCTCGGCGGCGGCGCCCCACAGCGGGGTCGCCGCGTCGAGTCCCGTGCCGGTGTGGGCCGGGCACCCCTGGGGCGGGGTGAGCCCTGGTTCCGTGGTGGTGTGGTCAGCGGGGGGGACGGTCATGCGGACTCCTGAGCGGCGGCGAGGGTACACAAGTAGCCCATCAGCGAGAGGAGCGCGTCGCGACTGGACGACCGGTCGCGTGCGTCACAGGTGACGATGGGCACCGATTCGTTGAGTGCCAGAGCAGTGCGCAGGGCTGGTAGCGGGTGCTGCGGCGCCTCGGGGAAGGTGTTGACGGCCACGACGAAGGGGACTCGACGGTCCTCCAGACGGGTGATGATCTCGAAACAGACTTCGATCCTCCGGGTGTCGACGAGGACCACGGCTCCGAGTGCGCCCTCGAAGATGCCGTTCCAGAGGAACCAGAAGCGCTCCTGTCCCGGCGTCCCGAAGAGATACAGGATCAGCTCCTCGTTGATGCTGATGCGGCCGAAGTCCAGAGCAACGGTCGTGGTGTTCTTGCCTTCCGCGCCGGGATTGTGGTCGATCCCGACGCCGGCCTGCGTCATGGTTTCTTCGGTGGTCAGGGGCGGGATCTCGCTCACCGCCCCGACCATGGTCGTCTTGCCCACCCCGAAGCCGCCGACGATCACGACCTTGACCCCTCTGGCGCCGTGCGGCAGCAGAACGGCCGAGCGGCGGGGGCCGGCGGCGACTGCGTCAGAGCCTGCGTAGTCCATGGATCACCGCCTCCAGAAGGCCAAGTTCGGGGACCGCCGCCACAGGAACGGGAGCAGTGGCCTCAACTCGCTCGTGGTCCACGAGCTTGGAGAGCAGCACCGTGATGACGCTGAACGGCAGGCTGAGATACGCGGAGATCTCGGCCACCGACAACGGGTATTGGCACATGGCGAGAATGGCCGCCTGCTCGGGCTGCATACCGGGTTCGGGCGCGGACCTCGATGCGACGAGGGTGACCAGGTTGAAGGCTTTGGCTGAGGAACCTGGGCCACCGGAGATGACATAAAGCGGCACGGGACTGCCTTCATCCCATGCGTCCTGGTTTTGTGACGTCACATTGCCTGCCCGATGTCATCACGAGGCGGGCTGGTCATGTGCTGGCCGATCCGGACCACCAGCGTGCGCATGCGGTCGCCCAGCAATCCTGCGTCCACCTCCGCATCGGCCAGCACCGCGAGATAGGCTCCGGGTCCGGCCGCCATGAGGGAGAAGTAACCGCCGTCGACTTCGATCCCGACCATGTGGGTCGAGCCGTCTCCGTGCGGGAACTTCTGCGCGATGGCCTTCGCCAGGCTCTGGATGCCCGAGCAGGCGGCCGCGATCGCGTCAGCGGTGTCGGGCTCCGTGTTCGCTTGACCGATGCACAGACCGTCTGACGACAACACGACCACGTGTCGCACGTACGGGACGCTGGCCGCAAGCTCCTTGAGCATCCAGTCCATGTTGAGAAGTGGCGGCACGGTTACTCACCCTCGTCTGATGGCTCGCTGGTTCGGATGGAAGGGCCCGTGGCCGGTCTGTTGTCGCCGCTGAACGCCTCCCACATCAGGCCCGGCTGCCGGGGTGCGCCGGCCGTTCCCGGGGTGGCGGCCGGCGCGGCAGGGGGATGAGGGGCTGTGCGGACGACCGGTGTCGGGACGGGCGACTCGCGTCGCCGTTGCGGCAGTCCGTTGACGGTTTGTTTGACCTCGCCGGAATCGGCTGCGGCATCATGCGTCATCGTCGGCCTCGGCACGGTCGGCACGGTCGGCACGGTCGGTGCGCCCGTGGGCCTCGGCGCGAACTGCTGGACTTTCGGGGCAGGCTGCTGAACTGTGGTGATCAGGCGCCGCGGAACGAGCACGACGGCCCGCACTCCTCCGTAGGCGGAGGTGCGCAAGTCGACGTCGAGGCCGTTCTCGCGGGCCAGCCTGCTGACGACGGGCAGGCCGAGCTGCGTCGCCTCGCCCAGGTCCGCCAGACCGGTGCCGGATGATGCCTGAGCCATGACCCGGTCGATGCGCTGGCGGACCTCTTCGGTGAGCCCGACCCCCCGGTCCTCGATCTCGATCGCGATACCGGAGGGCACCTCGCTCGCGGTCACCTCGACCGGGGCGTGCGGCGGCGAGAAGGTCGTGGCGTTGTCGAGCAATTCGGCGAGCAGGTGGATCAGCGGCTCGGCTCCCTGGCCGATCACAGCGACCTCTGTCACCGACTGCAACTTCACGCGGGGATAGTCCACGATGCGTGACATGGCCCCTCGCACGACGTCGTAGAGCGGAATCGCTTTCGACCACTGACGCCCGGGCCGGGCGTCACCCAGTACCGCGATGCTGGCCGCGAGGCGCCCGATCAGGGCATTGCGATGGTCGATGTCCTGCAGGCCATGGGAGACCACGACATCCGTACCGTGCAGGATCTGCATGTCGCGCAGGTCCTTGGCGAGTTGATGCACGATCGCCTGGACCCGCCGGGCGATCGCCACCAGGGCCCGCTGCGACGAGTCCCGTGTGCGTTCCTCGGCATCCACGGCTTCCAGGAGCGTGCGCAGAGCTGCCCGGAGCGCTTCGGCGAACTCGCTGTCGAGATGTCCCCCGAACGGGACGGAGTGCAGGATCTCCGAAACGGGCTCACCCTGCTGCAGGCGGGCGACAGCCGCGGGGAGGAGCTCTTCGGCGAGCCATACAGTGGTGGCCCGCTGATCGGACAAGCGCGCGAGCAGCACGGCCTCGCGTTGCGCGTAGTACCGCTGTACCTCGGCGTTCGCCCGCGCGTAGCGGGCCGCCTCTGCCGCGCGCGTCCGGCGCGCCGTCTCAGCCGAAGTGATGGCCGTCAGGACGACCGCGACGAGGCCGCACCAGGCAACCGGCGTGCGTATCTGCGCGGAAACACAGACCAGCGCCACGACGCAGGCCCCAGCCAGGGCAACAGGGGGGATAAGCCATGCCGGAGCCACTGCACGCGGCAGCGCTCTAGGGGTTGAACCTGCACGAACCATCGAAGGGTCCCTAAACAGTCTGGAATGAGTGGACTGGGCGTGATGCATTGCGCCGACAAGAACGGTCGGGACATTGCTCGGCCGAGCAAAGATGTTCTAATGGGTGCGCCCGACAGGCCGGTTCGAGATCGCATTGGTGGTCACGCCTCTCTGCGGCCGGGCTCCGTCTGCGCGCAATGCGAGGTTCGACGCGCGGTGAATGCAGCGCAACACGCGAGGCGAGCATAGTCAGTTCGGGTAAGCCAAGTGGCCTTGACTGGGACGGATATCTCCGTTGATCGATCTGGATCGATAGTTGATCGATCGCCGCCATCACACACACTGCACATGCCTGGAATCGACCGCATCCAGCAGCTTGCTGCTCACGGCTCCCAGCTCCGGCCTCCGCCGCCTCCAGGCCCGTGCATGCCATGGAGCAAGGACGCCTCCGCGGGCGCGGCGGCCGGTGAGCCGGGGTCCTTGTACGCCACTGTTCGGGGCAGGGAGCTGACCGAACATGCGAATGGTTGTAATCTGCGGAGACCGCCCTTGACCTGCAATGAGCAGGCAGGGAGCAGACATATCGGGAGTATTCGCATGCTTCGCACCATGTTCAAGTCCAAGATCCACCGGGCCACCGTCACGCAGGCCGACCTGCACTACGTCGGCTCCGTGACCGTCGACGCCGATCTGCTCGACGCCGCGGACCTGCTGCCCGGCGAGCTCGTGCACATCGTGGACATCACCAACGGCGCCCGCCTGGAGACCTACGTCATCAAGGGCGAGCGCGGGTCCGGGGTCATCGGGATCAACGGAGCCGCCGCGCACCTCGTGCACCCCGGCGACCTCGTCATCCTCATCAGCTACGCCCAGATCGAGGACGCGCAGGCCCGGGTGTTCGAGCCCCGCGTCGTGCACGTCGACGCGGACAACCGGATCGTCGAACTGGGGGCGGACCCGTCCGCCCCGGTACCGGGAACGGACCAGGAGCGCAGCCCGCACGCAGTGGCCGGCTGAGGGGAGTCGAGGACCATGGACGGGAACACTCCGATCGAGTTCACGGACGAGCGCGCGGCCGGACGGCTGCTGGCGACCGAGGACGGGACGGCCGTCGGGTACATCGCCTACTTCGTCCTCTCCGAGGCGCCGCACGCCCTCGTGGCGGTGCACACCGTCGTCGAGCCGGGACACGAGGGCCGCGGCATCGCCGGGGGACTGGTGCGGACCTTCTACGGGCTCGCCGCGGCCGAGGGCGTGCCCGTCGTCCCGCTGTGCCCCTACGCGGCGAGCTGGGCCGCCAAACACCCCGACGAGGCACCCGAGGCGCCGGCCGCGGTGGTCGAGGCGGCCAAGGCCCAGCTGGCCGCGGACCCTCACCTGTGGTGACGGGCCTGCTCCTGCTGCACACCTCGCCGGTGCACGTCCCTGTCTTCGAGGCCCTGCGCGACCGCAGCCACCCGGGGGCCGTCCTGCGGCACCTGGTGGTCCCGGAGCTGCTCGACCGGGCCCGCACGGAAGGGCCGGAGGCGGTGGCCCCGGCCCTGCTGGGGCTGCTCACCGACGCCGGGCCGGGCGGAGCGGGCGGGATGGGCGGGCCGGGGCCCGTGCTCGTCACCTGTTCGACCCTCGGTGCGGTCGCCGAGGGCCTGACCCCCGCCCTGGGCGCCCCGGTGCTCCGGGTGGACCGGCCGATGGCTGCGGCGGCCGTGCGCACGGGCCCGCGGATCGTCGTCCTGGCCACCGTGGAATCGACCAGGGCGCCGACCGAGGCGCTGCTGGCCGAGGAGGCCGCCGGAGCCGCGGTGTCGGTCCGTACGCAGCTGGTCGCCGGAGCCTGGGAGCGGTTCGCGGCCGGGGACACGGCCGGCTGCCTCGCCCTGGTGGCCGCAGCCGCCGACGCCGTTTCGGACGCGGACGTCATCGTCCTCGCCCAGGTCTCCATCGCGGCCGCAGCGGACCTGGTCACGACGCGCGTCCCGGTCCTCTCCAGCCCCGCCACCGGCCTGGCGGCGGGCCTGGCGCTGCTGCCCGCCCGACGCCCGTCCTGAGCCGAGCCGTCCGGCCGGGCCGGGGCCTTCGGGGGGCGTACCCGGCGGCATCGGGGGAAGGTGGGACACATGGTGCGAGAACCAGAACTGACGCAGCCGCCCGTCCCGGGACCCGATCCGCAGCCGCAGCCCGGGCCGGGGCCGAGCCCCTTCCCGGACCCGGCGCCGGTCCCGCCGCCCGCGCCGCCCGTACCCGGGCCCGTCCCCGAACCCGACCCGATCCCGGCCCCGCCGGGGCCCGCGCCGATTCCGCAGCCCGGGCCCCTGAGCTGAACGCCGGACGCGCGGGTCAGTCCGTACGGACCTCGGAGCGGTCGCCGCTCCAGAGGGTGTGGAACGAGCCCTCGCGGTCGGTGCGCCGGTAGGTGTGCGCCCCGAAGAAGTCGCGCTGGCCCTGGGTGAGCGCCGCCGGGAGCCGCTCCGCGCGCAGGGCGTCGTAGTACGCCAGCGAGGCCGCGAAGGCGGGCACCGGGATGCCCTGGCGGACCGCCGCCACGAGCACCGCCCGCCAGTCGTCCTGCGCCGCGCCGATCTCGTCCGCGAAGCCCTGGTCGGCCAGCAGGCTCGGCAGGTCCGGCCGGGCGTCGTACGCGGCGCGGATCCGGTCCAGGAAGGCCGCCCGGATGATGCAGCCACCCCGCCACAGGGAGGCCATCGCGCCCAGGTCGATGCCCCAGCCGTACTCCTCGCTGCCGGCCCGGATCTGGTGGAAGCCCTGCGTGTACGAGACGATCTTCGATGCGTACAGCGCCTGCTCCACCTGCGCCGCGAAGGCCTGCGCCGCCTCCGGGGCCAGCGCGGTGGCCGTCGGACCGGCGAGCCCCCGCGCGGCCGTCCGCAGGTCCGCGTGGCCGGAGACCGCCCGGGCGAAGACGGCCTCGGCGATCCCCGACACCGGAACACCCAGGTCCAGGGCGATCTGCACGGTCCAGCGCCCGGTGCCCTTCTGCTCCGCCGCATCGGCCACGACGTCCACGAACGGACGGCCGGTCGCCGCGTCCGTGTGCGCGAGCACCTCCGCGGTGATCTCGATCAGGTACGAGTCCAGCCGCCCGCGGTTCCACTCCCGGAAGGTGTCCGCGATCTTCGCGGGGGAGTAGCCGGCCACCTCGCGCAGCAGGTGGTAGGCCTCGGCGATGAGCTGCATGTCGGCGTACTCGATGCCGTTGTGCACCATCTTGACGAAGTGTCCGGCGCCGTCGGGGCCCACGTGCGAGGTGCACGGGGTGCCGTCGGAGGCCTTGGCGGCGATCTTCTCCAGCAGCGGGCCGAGGGACTCGTACGACTCGGCGGAACCGCCAGGCATGATGCTCGGACCGAGGAGCGCGCCCTCCTCGCCGCCCGAGATGCCCACGCCCACGAAGTGGATGCCCTGCTCGCGCAGTTCCTTCTCGCGGCGCCGGGTGTCCTCGAAGTGCGCGTTGCCGCCGTCGATGATGACGTCGCCCTCCTCCAGCAGCGGGGCGAACTCGCGGATGACGGCATCGGTGGGATCGCCCGCCTTCACCATGATGACGAGGCGCCGGGGGCGCTCCAGCGCATCGACGAACTCCTTCGCCGAAGCGGCAGCCACGAAGCTGCCCTCGTGCCCGAACTCCTCCACCAGCGCCTCGGTCTTCGCGGTGGTCCGGTTGTGCACGGCGACGGTGAACCCGTTGCGGGCGAAGTTGCGGGCGAGGTTGCTGCCCATGATTGCGAGCCCGGTGACGCCGATCTGGGCTGTGCTGGTGCTCATGCGTGTGCTCCTGCGTGCTTCGGTGTGCGGGGAGTGCCGACGCTACCCCGCCCACCCCGGACGACGGCCGCCCCCACGTCGAGAAGGCGTCAAATTCCGCTGGCACGCGCCCTGTTGCGCCCCTTGTCAAGCCCTGTGGGTGACGTTAGGTTGTGCGGTTCCTGATGTCTTCGATGGGGGCTCCCATGGGTGTACGGGGCCGGCACCGCCGGTATCAGCCGAGCAGCATCAACCGGGCCTCGCTCGTCGTCACCGCCGGTGGCGCCGGGATGGCGCTCCCGCTGATCGGCGCCGGAGCGGCCCACGCCGCCTCCGTGGACACCTGGAACAAGGTCGCCGCCTGCGAGTCCACGAACACCTGGAACATCAACAGCGGCAACGGCTACTACGGCGGCCTTCAGTTCAGCCAGAGCACCTGGCGGGCCTTCGGCGGGACCGCCTACGCCGCCCGCGCGGACCTGGCGACCAAGGACCAGCAGATCGCGGTCGCGGAGAAGGTCCTGGGGGGCCAGGGGCCGCAGGCCTGGCCCGCCTGCGGGAAGAAGGCCGGGCTCTCGCGCAGCGGTCCGGCCCCGGCCGTCGCCCCGCAGCAGGGGCAGGCGCCGAAGGTCCAGATCCAGATCCAGCAGTCGGCGCCGGCCCAGCAGCCTGCCGTCATCCCCCGGCCGACCGGCACCCCGGTCCTGCCGAACCCGTACGTCGTCGCGCCCGGTGACTCGCTGTCCGCGATCGCCACCCAGCAGCACGTCGAGGGCGGCTGGCAGGCCCTGTACGAGACCAACCGGGTCACCGTGGGCGCCGACCCGAACCTGATCTTCCCCGGCCAGCGGCTCACCCTGCGGATCACCACGGCGCCGCCCGCCCAGAACCCGGAGAAGCCGCCGCGCACGGCGGAGCCGGTGAAGCCCGTGGAACCGGCGCAGGAGCAGGCGGAGAAGCCTGCCGCAAAGCCTGCGGAGAAGCCCGCCGAAAAGGCCGCCGAGAAGCCCGCCGCCAAGCCGGCCGAGAAACCGGCCGAGAAACCGGCCGTCAAGCCGGCCGAGAAGCCCGCCGCACCCGCCTCAGCGCAGCAGAAGCCCGCCGCGGGCGGCTTCTCCGCCCCGGTCGATGCAGCTCTGGGTACCGCCTACCGCGTCTCCGGCTCTTCCTGGTCCAGCGGCTACCACACGGGCATCGACTTCCCGGTGGCGACGGGCACCTCCGTCAAGTCCGTGAGCCCCGGTCAGATCGTCTCCGCGGGCTGGGCCGGTGCGTACGGATACCAGGTCGTCATCCGGCACACCGACGGGCGGTACTCCCAGTACGCGCACCTGTCGGCGCTGTCGGTCAAGGCCGGGCAGCAGGTCTCGGGAGGCCAGCGCATCGGCCGCTCCGGCTCCACCGGCAACTCCACCGGACCGCACCTGCACTTCGAGGTGCGCACGGGGCCCGGCTACGGCTCCGACATCGACCCGCTCAAGTACCTCCGCGGCCACGGGGTCAGCATCTGACCCCCGCACGTGCGGGGGCACGGCGGTGAGGAGGATCAGGCCGGACGCCGCCAGTACGGCGCTGGCCACCGCCGCCGCCGTGCCCGCGGCCCCGTACCGGAAGCCCTCGTCGAAGAGGGAGATGCCGACCACCGCCGCGACCACCGGGTTGGCCACGGTCACCGTGGCCAGCGGCGCGGTCAGCCCGGCACCCCGGTACGCCGCCTGGGACAGCAGCAGCCCGGCCGCCGCCAGGACGGCGATCGCCGCGAGGTCGGGCCACAGGGCGCCCAGGGCGTCCGGAGCGAAGGACTCGGCCACCGACTTGGTGAACACCGAGGCCATCCCGAAGACCAGCCCGGCCGCCGCGGCCAGCAGCACGCTGTGCAGCACCGCCCGGTGCATCCGGTGCGCCGCCAGGAACAGCACGGCCACCCCGGCTCCGGTCACGATCAGCAACAGGTTCCGCTCCGCACCCGCCAGGCTCTGCTCCGCCCGCCCGTCGCCGCCCGTCAGCGCCAGCAGCCCGGCCAGGCCCGCCGTGGCCAGCACGGCACCGCGCCAGGCGGCCGTACCGGCCCGGCGCCCCACGAAGTACGCCGCCATCGGCAGCGCGAATACGATGGTGAGCGCGCCGAGCGGCTGGACCAGGCTCAGCGGGCCGTAGGCCAGCGCCACCACGTGCAGCAGGGCGCCGAGGCCGTTCAGCCCCACGGCCACCCACCAGCCGGTCCGGCGCAGCGGGGCGTACGAGCGGTCCGGCGTGCTCGCCGCGACCCGTTCCTGGACGATCGCCCCACCGGCGTACGCGAGGGCGGACACGAGGCAGAGCAGTACCGACAGCGCTAGGGCACTCATAGGTTCAACAATGCCCCACCGGGACGGTCCCTTCCTCCTCCCGCAGGAGGTCACGAGTCATACTCCAGGCATAGTCCAGATGGAGTACCAGATCAGGCCAGGGGTAGTGCGGACGCAGTACAGAGCGGGTCCGGGACCGCTGCAGAGCCGGTACACGGCCACCGCAGAGTCCGCCGGAGTCCGCTGCGCGAGGTGACCGGCCCCTGGCGCAGCGTGAAAGTGGCTTGATCGGGTTTGGTCCCGGGCACGGGGAATCCGTACAGTTCCCCTTTTGGGGACTTCCGCAGCAGGCGGATGCGGACGAATGAGCAAGGAACGGCAGCGGGCATGACGGTGACCGAAGACAGCCAGGACCACGTCCAGAACTACGGACCGGGTATCGACCCCGAGCGGCTGGCCCTCTGCCTCAGCGTGCTCGACGAGCTGGACAAGCTCGACGTCGACCACCCCGACGCAGTCACCGTACGCCGTGCCACCGCCGGCCTCTACCGCACGGTCAAGCAGCGCCGCCGCCAGGAGCGCCGCGCCGCCAAGACCGCCAACGACAAGGCCGTCACCGAGGCGACCGCGACCGGCTCCGCCGAACGCATCGACGACGAGACCCAGGGCAACGCCCTGACCGCCGCCACGAAGGGCCCGATCGCCGGAATACTCCAGCGCCCGCGCTCCTGCTACATCTGCAAGACCCGCTACGTCGAGGTCGACGCCTTCTACCACCAGCTGTGCCAGGACTGCGCCGCCTTCAACCGCGCCCGCCGCGATGCCCGCACCGACCTGACCGGCCGCCGCGCCCTGCTCACCGGCGGCCGCGCCAAGATCGGCATGTACATCGCCCTGCGGCTGCTGCGCGACGGCGCGCACACCACCATCACCACCCGCTTCCCGAACGACGCGATCCGCCGCTTCAAGGCCATGGAGGACAGCTCCGAGTGGCTGCACCGCCTGAAGATCGTCGGCATCGACCTGCGTGACCCGGCCCAGGTCGTCGCGCTCGCAGACTCGGTCGCCGCCGAGGGCCCGCTCGACATCCTGATCAACAACGCCGCGCAGACCGTGCGCCGCTCCCCGGGTGCCTACAGCGAGCTGGTCGCCGCCGAGAACGCCCCGCTCCCGGCCGGTGAGCTGCCCTCCGCCGAGGTCATCGGCACCTTCGGCAGCGGCACCGTCGACCGCGTCGCCGCCCTGCCCACGGGCAAGGGCGAGAAGCTCAGCGCGCAGGACGTCACCGAGCTCGCGCTGGTCTCCGGCTCCGCCTCGCTGGAGCGGATCGCGGCGGGCACCGCCATCGACGCGGGCGGTCTGGTCCCGGACCTGCACGACACGAACAGCTGGATCCAGACGGTGTCCGAGGTGGACCCGATCGAGCTGCTCGAAGTGCAGCTGTGCAACTCCACGGCGCCGTTCATCCTGATCAGCAAGCTCCGCCCGGCGATGGCCGCGGCCGGGGCCGGCCGCCGGTACGTGGTCAACGTCTCCGCGATGGAGGGCGTCTTCAGCCGCGGCTACAAGGGCGCAGGCCACCCGCACACCAACATGGCGAAGGCCGCGCTCAACATGCTGACGCGCACCAGCGCCCAGGAGATGTTCCAGAAGGACCAGATCCTGATGACCGCGGTCGACACCGGCTGGATCACCGACGAGCGGCCGCACCCCGACAAGATCCGCCTGGCCGAGGAGGGCTTCCACGCTCCCCTGGACCTGGTCGACGGCGCGGCCCGGGTCTACGACCCGATCGTCCGCGGCGAGGCCGGCGAGGACCTGTTCGGCGTCTTCCTCAAGGACTACGCCCCCGCCAACTGGTAGCCGGGCCGCCCGGGGCCCAGGCCCCGGGCACGTTCCTGACTGCCCGACCGCCCGACTGCCCGACCGCCCGACCGCCCGACTGCCCGGCCGCCCGACCGCCCGGCCGCGCGCGGCCGCGCCCGCCCCGTACCGGGCTCCCCGCGCTCCCCGTCCCCCGTCGTCACGTGCGCAGGGCGGGCCGGGACGCGTACGCGCCGGCGGCCACCAGGTCCAGCACCGGCCGCCAGTCCTCCATCGAGCCCGCGTCCAGACCGGGCACCTTGCCCGCGTCGTCCGCCTGGCGCAGGGTCACCGCCGCCTCGGCGTCGGGGTCGGCCGCGAAGGCGCGCACCTCCGCCGGGTCCATCACCCCGCCCTGGGCCCGCAGCGTCAGCGCGCTCTGCGGGGACAGCGCCCGCTCCGGCTCCACGGCGGCCAGATAGCGCTTGGCCGGCACGTGCAGCCGCACGAGCCGGGCCACCCGACCACCGAGCAGCGGCCGCAGCGCCGCCGCCGCGTGGTCGGCGTGGCCGGCGTCGTCACCCGGACGGAGTAGATGCCCGAGGTCGTGCACGAGCCCCGCGACCTGGAGCTCCTTGTCATAAGGATGTGACCGGCGCAACAGGGCGGCCGTCTGGAGCCCGTGGTCGTGCAGGTCGACCGGATCGCCGCTGCGGTCGGGGGTGTCCCAGGCGCCCCGGCAGGCGAGCAGCAGCTCCATCAGCTCGTCGACACAACTGACCACCACCACACCGGACTTCGTCACGTCCGCTCCCTCCGTCATCGGTAGGCCGGCGTCGAGCAGACCATCCGTCACGGACGCCCGGCCCCACGACTTACTGAACTCGCGGCGAAAACAAATGGTCGGTGTGGATTTTGCCTTTCCATCGAGCGGGGGTCCGCTCATATGTGTACTCTGAGGGTCATCAAGACGGCCCCAACCAGGCCACGCTCCACCACGGCGCCACCGCGTCCGGTAATCCTTGAGTCCCTTGACCAGCGCGGTCCCGCCAGCCGGGTTACGCGACACAAAGGAGTGCGCGGTGACAGACAAGACGAAGCCCGACCAGGTGCTGCTGGAAGCTACGGTGCGCAAGACCAAGCCCCGCTCGGATGAGCTCGGCAGCCTGGAGGTCTGGGCCCGGTCCGCCCCGATCCGGCTGGCGGGCTACGAGGACGACCTGGCCGACCCACACATCCTGCAGGGCATCGACTGACCCCGAGGCCGCGGGCCACGGGCCCGCGCGCTCACGGACACGAGGCACCAGGCCCCGTCAAGCGCCCCCGCCCGACCGGTGCCGGGGGCGCTGCCCTGACCGCCCGGGCGGCCGAGGAGCCGCCGAGCCGCCGACGGGGTCCGGTTCCCGAACTCCCTACGCCGTGAGCGTCATCGCTGAGGGCGATCACGACTTCCGCCGGGTCCGCCGTCCCGGCAGGCTGAGGCGCATGAAGCTGCTGATGCTGGGTGGTACCGAATTCGTCGGACGCACGATCACCGAGGACGCCCTCGCCCGGGGCTGGGAGGTGACCGTGTTCCACCGCGGCCACCACGCGCCCCCGCCGGGCACCTCCGCACTGCACGGCGACCGCACCGCGCCGGGCGGACTGGACGCCCTCGCCGAGGGGGAGTGGGACCTCGTCGTCGACACCTGGAGCGGCGCCCCCACCGCCGTCCGCGACAGTGCCCGCCTGCTGCGCGGCCGGGCCGGGGCGTACGCGTACGTCTCCAGCCGCTCGGTGTACGCCTACCCGGCCCCGGCCGGTCTCGACGAGGACGGCCCGCTGGTCGAGGGCTCTCCCGACGCGGAGGCCATCGCCTACGCGCAGGACAAGCGGGGCGGTGAACTCGCCGCCCTGGACGCCTTCGGCGACCGCGCCCTGCTGGTCCGCGCCGGGCTGATCATCGGCCCGTACGAGAACGTGGGCCGACTGCCCTGGTGGCTGAACCGCATAGCCCGGGGCGGCCCCTTCCTCGCGCCCGGGCACGCCGACCTGCCGCTCCAGTACGTCGACGTGCGCGACCTCGCGCGCTGGACCCTGGACGCGGCCGCCGCCGGGCTCGGTGGCGCCTACAACCTGGTCTCCCCGCCCGGGCACGCCACCATGGGCAGCCTGCTGGCGGCCTGCGCGGCCGCCACCGGCGCCTCGGCCGAGCCGCGCTGGACCGACGCCGCGGCCATCGAGGCCGCCGGGATCGAGCCCTGGACCGAGCTTCCCATCTGGCTCCCGGAAGGGGAGCTGCACGACTTCATGTTCGGCGGCGACGTCGGCAAGGCCCTCGCCGCGGGCCTGGTGTGCCGGCCGGTGGCGGAGACCGTGGCCGACACCTGGGCCTGGCTCCAGTCGATCGGCGGCGTGCCCCCGCACCGGCCCGACCGGCCGCAGAAGGGCGTCTCCGCCGAGCGGGAGGCCGCGCTACTCGGGCTCTGACCAGGCCGCATCCTCCAGCCGGGTCGGCGGCAGGTACTCGCGCAGCAGCGTGCGGTGCCACCAGGCGCCCGTCTCGCGCAGCTCCCGCCACGTGGTGAACCGGTAGCGGTACACCCGGGCCCGGACGTAGCGGGGCGGGGCGCCGGGGAAGGGGTTGTGGCGGAGCAGGCGCAGGGTGTCCCGGTCGCCCGCCAGCAGCCGCTCCACGAAGGGGCCGAACCAGTCCCGGGCGTAACCGGGGGACAGTGCGGCGAACCACATCAGCCAGTCCAGGCGCAGGTGGTACGGGGCGAACTGGCGCGGCATCCTGCCCGGTTCGCCCGGTTTCCCCTTGAACCCGTACGCGCGCCAGTCCCCGTCCGTGCGCGGCACCGGGTCGGCGGTGCCCTCGACCACGACCTCGTCGCGGATCCGGCCCACGGTGCCGAACGCCCCGTAGGTGTTGACGAGGTGGAGCGGGTCGAAGGAGCGGTTCATCACCTGGCGCCGGGAGACCATGTTGAGCACGGGGAGCCGGCTCCGTACGAGGACCAGCACGGTCACGGCGCAGACCAGGACCACGAACCACACCGGCGCCCCCTGCGAGGCCGCGGCCGGCGGCGGGCCCGCGAGCCCGGTGAAGTCCACGGCCGACAGGGCCAGCGTGATCGTCAGCCAGTTCAGCCAGGCGAAGTTCCCCGACAGCACCAGCCACAGCTGCGTGGCCACGATCGCACCGGCGGCGTACGAGGCCACCGGCTGCGGGGTGAACAGCAACACCGGGACGAGCAGTTGGGTGACGTGGTTGGCCGCGCACTCCACCCGGTGCACGGGTTTGGGCAGGTGATGGAAGAACCAGCTCAGCGGCCCGGGCATCGGCTGCGTCTCGTGGTGGTGGTAGAGGCAGGTGAGCTTGCGCCAGCAGGGGTCCCCGCGCATCTTGATGAGCCCCGCGCCGAACTCCACGCGGAAGAGCACCCAGCGCAGCAGCCACAGCACCAGGACCGGAGGACCGGTCCGGGCGTTGCCGAGGAAGACGGCGAGGAAGCCCACCTCCAGCAGCAGCGACTCCCATCCGAAGGAGTACCAGGTCTGTCCCACGTTCACGACGGAGAGGTAGAGCAGCCACAGCAGGGCCCACAGACCCATGGCCGCGGCCAGCGGCATCCGGTCGCCGGCCCCCGCGGCCAGTGCGGCGGACACTGCGGCCCCGGTCCAGGCGCAGCAGGCGAAGAGCCGGTCCGAGTAGTGCAGTTGGAACAGGCTCGGGGCGCGGCGGAAGGGCACGTGCCGTACGTAGCGCGGCACGGGCAGCATGCCGTGCGCCCCGATCAGGGCCCGGAACTGCAGGGCGGCCCCGATGAAGGCGAGGAGGTAGACGCCGGCCAGGGCCCGCTGGAAGACCAGCCGGCCCAGCCAGTACCCGGGTGCCGTGAACCAGTCCATCGCCTCCAGTATCGGGCCGGTCAGGCGGCTGCGGCCAGCTTGCGCAGCGTATGGCCCAGCCAGCGCGCGTACCGCAGCTGGAGGAAGGGGACGACGGGCCCCGCGAGCCGGGTGTACCAGCAGGCCGGGCGGCTGAAGGCGGTCACCGTGAACCAGACCGTGCCGTCGGCGTCCATGGTCACGACGAAGGACTCCTCCCCGCATTCGGGGTGGCCGTCGAGGGTCCCGTAGGCGAATCCGATGCGGGTGGGTTCGTACGCCGTCCAGATCACCTCGCACGGAGCGGTGACCCGCATCGGCCCCACGCCGATGCCGACCTCCACGCGGCTGCCGGGCCGCACGGCCCGGGCATCCGCCCGGACCCGCATGCCCGAGGTCCGGTGGGCCCGGAAGGTGGTGACGGCGACCCCGGCGGCCTCGAAGGCGGCCCGTCCGTGCCCGATCCGGGTGCGGTGGTGGAGGTGGTTGTATCCGGCGGGGAGCGGGAGCCGGTCCGTCGCGCCCCGGTCGGGGTAGCTGAAGGTGCTGCGGCCGGCGCCGACGAGTCGGGTCATGGGGTGGTCTCCTCCGGGCGGGTGGGTGCGTATGCGGTCAGCCGGCGCCAGGCGAGCACCGAGCACAGGGCGAATCCGAGCGCGTTGCCGAGGCCGTGGGTCGCGGCCATCCAGGTCAAGGTGGGGTGCGCGATGCCGGTGGCCTCGCCCGCCGCCCACCACAGGGCGAGCAGCATGGTGGCGACGAGGACGGCCGACGAGAGCGCGAGCAGGGCCCGGGTGGTCCGCTCGCGTGCCGAGGGCCGGATCTCCCGCCAGGTCAGCAGCGCCACGGCCCACATCCCGCCGGTCAGCACCACCGCCCCGACCAGCTCGGCCCAGTCGTCGACGAAGTAGCCGAGGAGGACGAGTCCGGTGCCCGCGGGCACGCTGTACGCCGCCCCGGTGGCCCAGGGGCCGGGCGCCGCCGCCCGGCACACCAGCCCGGCGACCAGGGCGGCCGCGAACCCGGCGTAGTGGAAGTGCGGCACGGTCAGCGCCAGGATGTCCAGGTCGAAGCCGAAGAGCCGGTGGCCCGCGCGTTCGGCTACCAGGGCGACCGCGGCGACCGACGGCGAGACGAGCGCGGTGAGCACGGCGGCCTCGGGCGGCCCGAGGCGACGGGTCCCGTCGGACGGGTCCCGGGGGAGGGCCCGCAGCAGCCGGGCCGGGGCCCGCGCCGCGAGGGTCAGCGCGGCTGCCGCGTACAGTGCCGCGAGCGCTACGGCGAGGGCGCCGCGCGGCAGCCACAGGCAGGCGGCGCCGGGTGCGGCGAGCAGGGGCCAGAGCCGGGCGGCCCGGCGCAGTGCGACCGGGTCGATCAGGCGCAGGCCGGCGGGCAGGACGAACAGCATGCCCAGGGTGACGATCAGGTTCACCAGTACGGTCATGCGGACCCCCCCCCGAAATGAGTGCGGACCAAAGCCTTGAACGCGTTCAACTCGCAGGTGTGACTCTATGAGGTTCGTTGAACATGTTCAAGACGCGCTCCGGTTGCGGCTTCCGCGAGGATGCGGCAGACAAGAGGAAGCAACCGGGGCGAAAAGGGAGAAAAGCGTGGATGCACTGACACCTCCGACACCTCGTCAGGCTCCGCGCCGTCATGGACCGGCGGGAGCAGCCCTCTTGGCCGTCCTCGGCCTGTTCGCCGCGGGCTGCGGCGGCGCCGACGAACCCGTGAGCGCGCCCGGGCCCGAGAGCCAGGAGCTCTACCTCGAGCCCGTGGCCGCCGCCGGGCCCGCCCCCTTCACCGCCTCCTCCGCCACCCGCGAGTCCGCCCCCGTACAGCCCCCGGTGCCCAATCCGACCGGACGGGGCATCCGCACGGTGAACGCGGCCACCCCGGGTCTGTACGGCGGCACCCAGCGCCTCGGCAGCTGCGACGTGGAACAGCAGGTCCGCTACCTCACCGCCGACGAGGCCAAGGCCCGCGCCTTCGCCGAGGCCTCCGGCATCGAACAGGCGAAGATCCCTGACTTTCTGCGCGGCCTGACCCCCGTGGTGCTCCGCGCGGACACCCGGGTCACCAGCCACGGCTTCCGCGAGGGAGCGGCCGACAGCTTCCAGTCCGTCCTCCAGGCGGGCTCCGCCGTCCTCGTCGACGAGCACGGAATGCCCCGGGTGCGCTGCGCCTGTGGCAATCCGCTCCAGGCCCCGCGGGCGGCCAAGGGCTCGCCGGTGCACAAGGGTGAGCCGTGGAGCGGCTACCGGCCCAACCAGGTCGTCGTGATCGAACCGACCCCGCACGTGATCAACAACCTGGTGATCGTCAACGTCACCGACAACACCTGGATCGAGCGCAGGACCGGCGACGACGGGGCCCAGGACCGGGTCCCGGCGGTGCCGCCCGCGTTCGACCCCGCCGACGGCATCCCGCACGGGCCCGCCCATCCCGGCGGAACCACCCCGTCCGACCCCTGCCCGACCCGGCCCGCCAACAGCCTGGCCCGCACGGCACCCCCGACGGAGCCCGGGGCCCCGAGCGCGCCGGCCTCACCCGCCCCACCTGCTCCGTTGGCCCCGGCGCCCCGGGCCACGGACTGCCCGCCGGCCACCGGCACCAACCCGGAGACCGGCCCGGACACCGTGCCCGACACCGGACGGGACCGGCGGACGAACCCGCGGGTGCCCCAGCAGCCCCCGAACGGACTCCCTTCGGACCAGCCCGGCGGCCTTCCGCAGGACGGCACCACCGGCCTGCCGTACGACCCGGCGTCGCCGTACCCGTCGGACCCCGACCTCCCGCTGGACCCCGACGGCGCGAACCCCATGCCGTACGACCCGAACGACCCCTTCGCCGTCCCCTACCCGCCGCAGGAACCGCAACAGGACCAGCAGGACCAGCAGCAGGACCAGCAACAGGACCCCCAGCTGGCCCCCTCCGACGCCGACTGGTCGCTGGAGAGCGCCTGACCGGCCCGTGTGTCATGGTGGACCGGTGCCGAGCACCGTTTCCCTCCCGGACGACTGGCCCGCGCATCCGGACCGGTCACTGGCACTGAACCGGATGGGCAGTTTCGACTGGGACCTGGCCACCGGGCTCATGCACCTGGACGCCGCGGCCCTGGACGTCTTCGACACCGCCCCCGAGGAGTACGACGGACGGCCGGAGTCCCTCTCGCCGAGGGTCCCGGCCGCCGAGGCCACCCGGCTCGACGCCCTCGTCTCCAGCGCCCTCAAGAGCCGCGAGGACACCTACGGCGCCTACTTCCGCATCCGGTGCCGCGACGGCCTGCTGCGCTGGACCCACACCCAGGGCCGCGTCATGCGCGGGCCGGACGGCCGTCCGTACCGGATCATCGGCATCGTCCGCGACGCCACCGAGGAGCTCAGCCACTCGGCCGAGCGGCTCGGCCTCGACGAGGAAAGACGCCGCCAGACCTCCGTGGTCGAGAGCACCACCGCCGCCCTCGCCCACGCCCGCACCGTGCAGGACGTCATCGACGCCCTCGGCGACGCCCACGGCCTGGAACGGCTCGGCTCCATGGGCATGGTGATGGGCCTCGTCGAGGCGGGCCGGATCCACCTCGTGGCCGAAGGGCCGGTCGGCAGCTTCGTCCCCGGCACCCGCTACACGCGCATCGACGAGCCGTACCCGATGAGCGAGGTCGTCCGCTCGCTCCAGCCCCGCTTCCTCGACTCGGCGCAGGAGTTCGCCCAGGGCTACCCCGGCCTCTGGGCGAAGATCTCCTCCATGCACATCTCGGCGGCCGCCTACCTGCCGCTGATCGCCCAGGCCCGCCCGATCGGCGCCATCGGACTGCTCTACCAGGACAAGGACGGCTTCACCCAGGACGAGCGCAACCTCCTCGTCGCGCTGGGCAGCAGCATCGCGCAGAGCCTCCAGCGGGCGATGCTGCTGGAACAGGAACACGACCTCGCGGAAGGCCTCCAGCAGGCCATGCTGCCGCGGCGGATCCCGCCGGTACCGGGCGGGCAGATCGCCGTGCGCTACCGCTCCGCCCGGATGGGCCAGGACATCGGCGGCGACTGGTACGACGTCATCCCGCTCCCCGGCGGCTCCCAGACCGGCGGGCGCGCAGGCGGCCGGGTCGGCGCGGTCATCGGCGACGTACAGGGCCACGACACCCACGCCGCGGCGGTCATGGGCCAGCTGAGGATCGTCCTGCGCGCCTACGCCGCCGAAGGGCACTCCCCGGGCACGGTCATGGCCCGGGCCTCGGTGTTCCTGCACGAGCTCGACACCGACCGCTTCGCCACCTGCACCTACGTGGAGGCCGACCTGTCGACGGGCGTGCTCCAGCTCGTCCGGGCGGGCCACATCGACCCCCTGCTGCGCACCCGCGACGGGGACTGCCGCAGGATCCCGGTGCGCGGCGGGATGCCTCTCGGCCTGTCGGCGGAGTTCGGACGCCTGGAGTACCCGGTGACCACCGTGGAACTGGACCCGGGAGAAACGCTTCTGCTCTGCACGGACGGCCTGGTCGAACAGCCCGGAGCCGACCTCGACGACGGGATCCAGCTGCTCGCCGGGCTCATCCGCAGCGGCCCCGCCGACCTCCAGCTCCTCGCGGACCGGCTGTGCGGGGTCGTCGACGAACGCGGCGGGGACGACGACATGGCGCTCCTCCTGCTCCGCCGCGACATCGAGGACCTCCCGCGCGGCGGCGGCCGCCTCCAGCAGCACGTGGCACCGGGCGACCCGGAGGCCCTGGTGGCCGCCCGCCACATGATCGGGGCGGCGGTCCGCGCCTGGGGCGCGCGGGAACGCGCGGACGAGATCGAGCTGGTCGCCGACGAGCTGATCGTGAACGCCCTCATGCACACCGACGGCCCGGCGATCGTGACCCTGCGGGTGCTTCCCGGCGCCGAACGACGGCTGCGGGTCGAGGTCGAGGACCGCTCCAGCGCACTGCCGCGGCGCCGCGAAGCGGGGGATTCGGGCGTCTCCGGACGGGGCCTGATGCTCGTGGACCGGCTGGCGGACGACTGGGGCGTCGAACCGCGCGGCAGCGGCAAGTGCGTGTGGTGCGAATTCGTCATGGTTTAGGGGGCCGCGCCCAGAAGCCAACTCCCGGCCGGGGAAAGTACGTTGCGGCGGGCGCCCGCGGTCCCCCAGGATCGAGGCGATGACCAACGCCATGGAAGACGTGCGCCGACTGCTCAAGAACGGCGATCTGCCCGGAGCCGTACGGTCCCTGCGGCCGCACGCCGAGACGACCCCCCTCCCCGAACTCGCCAAGGCCACCCGCGCCCTGGCCGACGCCGCCGGGTTCAAGGACCTGGCCGACGCCGCCAAGGCCGCCGCGAAACGGCCCCAGGACCCCCAGGCCCTCTACGACCTCGGCTACGGCTGCGTCGAACGCGGCATCGCCTTCCTCGCCGTCGCACCGCTGCGCGAGGCGCTCAGGCTGCTCCCCGACTCCCGGCCGCTGCTCGCCGAACTGGTCTCCGCGCTGGAGGACGAGCACCGGCACGCCGAGGCCGCCGGGCTGCTCGCCGCCCGCGGCGACCGGCTGCCCGCCTGGCCCGAGACGTACCTCCTGGTCCACCACACCCTCCTCGCCGGGGACACCGCCGGCGCCCGGGCCGTCGCCGCCCGGCTGCCCGACCCCGACGAGGCCACCTGGCACTGGGCACACGCCCGGCAGCGCCGGATGCTGGCCCGCGCCGAACACGCGGCCGGCGCCGGGCCGCTCGACGCCACCGACCTGCGCGGCTGGCAGTTCGCCCTCACCGGGACCCTGCTGGGCACCGTGTCCCCGTACGGCTACGACGCCGGGATGACCGGCCGCTACGCCTACCTCGGTGACAGCCGCGAGCTGTGCCGCCGCGGCCTGGACCGGCTCGCCACGGCCCTGGCCGCCGTCGGCCTCGCGCCCACCACCGTCTCGCTGCTGCCCGGCCGCTCCGACCGCATCCTCGGGCTCGCCGCCGCCGCGGTGCTCGGGCTGCCCGCCGTACCGTACGAGCCCGGGCGGACGGACACCGTCGTCGTCGCGTACGACCTGAACGGCATCGACCCGGACCTCGTGGAGGGCCTGCGCAGGCGCGCCGACGGGGAGGTGCTGCACGAGCACGCCACGTGCTGGACCAGCCCGCCCCCGGTGAGCCCCGATTCCAGCGCCCTCCTCGCCCAGATCGTCTCGGTCGCGTGGCAGGACGACGACCGCCCCGCGGAGGAGATAGCCCGGGAGATCGCCGAGGCCGACCCCGCCGCCGACCCGGGCGACGGAGCGACCCCGCCCGACCCCGACGAGGCCTTCCGGGCCTACGTCGCGGCCGTGGCCCCCGGCTGGCTCACGGGCAGCCGCGACCACCTCGGCTCACCCGGCCCCGTGCCCAGCTCGCGCTTCGCCTGAGGCGGCGGCAGGCTGGGAGCATGCCGGAGCTGCCGGAGGTCGAGGCCCTGCGCGAGTACCTCGACGAGCACCTGACCGGGCGGGTGGTGGAGCGCGTCCACCCGCTCGCCGTGAGCGTGCTCAAGACGTACGACCCGCCGGTCACCGCCCTCGAAGGCCGCACGGCCGGTGCCACGGCCCGCCACGGCAAGTTCCTGGCGCTGGCCGTCGGAGACCTCCACCTCGTCACCCATCTGGCCCGGGCCGGCTGGCTGCGCTGGCAGGACACCCTGCCCGCCCAGCCCCCGCGCCCCGGCAAGGGGCCCCTCGCCCTGCGCGTGGCCCTTCAGGGCGGCGGCGGCTTCGACCTCACCGAGGCCGGGACGCAAAAGCGCCTCGCCGTGTACGTCGTGCGCGATCCGCTCCAGGTGCCGGGCATCGCACGGCTCGGTCCGGACCCGCTGGCACCGGGGTTCGACCAGGAGGCCTTCGCCGCGCTGCTGGCGGGGGAGCGGCGCCAGATCAAGGGCGTCCTGCGCGACCAGAGCGTCGTCGCGGGCATCGGGAACGCGTACAGCGACGAGATCCTGCACCGGGCCAGGGTCTCGCCCTTCAAACTGGCCGCCTCTTTCGACGAGGAGCAGACCGCCCTCCTGTACGCAGCCGTCCAGGACACCCTGCGCGAGGCCGTCGCCCGGGCCCACGGGCTGGCCGCCGGACAGCTGAAGGCGGAGAAGAGGAGCGGCTTGCGGGTGCACGGCCGGGCCGGGGAGCCCTGCCCGGTGTGCGGGGACACGGTCCGCTCGGTGTCCTTCGCCGACTCCTCGCTCCAGTACTGCCCCACCTGCCAGACCGGCGGGAAGCCGCTCGCCGACCGGCGGCTCTCGCGCCTCCTCAAATAGCCCGGCGCTGCGTAGACTCCCCGCCATGGCCGAGGAGCAGCAGTCGCCGCCCCGGCGCGAGATCGTCACCGGGGTGCCCCGGGGCACCCGCCGCCGGCCGCCCGCGCACACCCCGGCCCGCTCGGAGATATCCGAGCAGACCACCCTGGGCGCGACCTACGTACGGGCCCTCATGCGCAGCCAGTTGCGCGCGGGCCTGGGGGCGCTGGCCGCGCTCGCCCTGCTCGTGGCGGCCCTGCCGCTGGTCTTCCTGCTGCCGCGGGCCGGGTCGGGGCCGCTGGTGTGGCTGGCGCTCGGCGTGCTGGTGTACCCGCTCCTGTGGCTCATCGCCCGGTGGTACGTCACCCGGGCCGAGCGCAACGAGGCCGATTTCACGGGCCTGGTGACGGACCCCGCCGAGGCCCCGGCGAGCCGGCGCTCCGAGTGGCGGGGCGCCGCGGACTCCCCTTAGCCCCGTCTCTTTGGCTCGCGGCCGCGCGGGTCGGCTCAGTGGCCGATTCCGGCCGTCCTCGTTCCGTCCGGGGCGAACGCGTGGCGGAAGGTGAAGGCGTGGGGCGCGGAGCCGTGGTCGGCGAGGTGTTCCAGCCTGGAAACCCCGTCCTGCCAGGTGGGTATCGCGCCGTCGCAGACCCACCAGAACACGTGATTCGGGTGTCCTGTCCTCTCGAACCAGTCGTAGCGCCTGTTCAGCGCCTCACGGTGCAGACCGGTGTAGACGGCGTCGAAGGCGGGGCGCAGGCCGGTCCAGAGGGAGAGGGTCGTGGCCAGGGCAGTGGTTTCCACCGTACGGCCCTTGTCGTACCAGGCGGGTACGGCGAATTCGCCCCACGCGCCCCAGTCCGCGCCGAAGAACAGGCCCCGGTCTCCGTCCGCCGCTTCTGCGCGCGCGAGATGTCCGGGGTGCTGACTGATCTTCCGGTAGACGGCCTCACCGCGTGCGTAGAACTCGCGCGTGAGGGGTGCGGGATCGCAGAGGGGTGACTTCAGGCTGCCGAACGTGTACAGCGCAAGACGGGGCATGCTTCTCTCCCTGGTCGGGGGTGCCGCGAGGGTGCGTGGGGTGTGAACGGCTCATCCCGGTGCGGGTGGCTCAGCCCCAAGGAACTCCTGTGCGTCCGTGGGCGATCGCCGAGGACCAGGTGAAGGTAGCTGCCTGCGCGGCCCCTGTCGAAGTTGCGCTTTCCCTGTCGAAGTGGCCTCCTGCACCGGTGATTTCGCGCCTACGATCACGCACACGTCGATCACTTCTCACATGCCCGCTCTCCACGGCGGCAGGGAGACCGTCGTGCTCGTGGAGAGCGATGTGCTGATCGTGCGCCACCCGCACGAGCAGCTGCACATCCCGCTGAAGGCCGTCAGCCGTGTGCTCGCCGAGGGGCAGTCCGTCGCGATCGAGCTGACCGCCGCACCGACCACGGACAAGACGCACGTCCACCGGGTGTGGGACGTGGCGGACGACGCCGCCGCCTTCGCCTTCGCAGACGCCGTGAACGCCGCCCTGCCGGAGCGGACCGCGCAGACGGAGGCGATCGACGGCGCGGACCTCGTCCAGGGCGAGCGCCTGTACGAGCCGGGCTACCGGGACTGGCTTCGCGCGGTGAAGCGCGGCGCGCTCCTCGCGTCCCTGGTGGCCATCGGTTCATGCGTGCTCGTGGGCTTCGCCGGAAGCCCGGCCGCCATGATCCTCATCATCCCGTTGAGCGTCTTCGGGATACCGATCCTCATGCTCGGCGTGCTCCTCGCGTACGGACCGTTCGAGGAGCGGTACTTGCGCAAGCACGGCGTCCGGACGGCTGGCGTCCGGCTCCAGGGCAGGCCCGACCCGTACGGGTACACGGATCCGTGCGGGCTGGTCCGCACCGTGCGGCACTCCGTCCAGACCTGGAGCATCGAGGCGGCGTACGACCCACGCGACCCCGGCCGCGTCCATCCGCTGCAGTCGCGGGGCCGGCGGATCCGGGATGCCGTCCCGGCTGTTCTCACCCTCGGTATCGGCCTCCTCTTCGCCGGCGGGGCCGTCGTGATGGTGGTCGGCGCCTTGCTCGGCGAGTTCGACAGCCTGATCTGAGACGCCCCCGCTGGAGGCGCATCGGCTTCTCAGAACAGGTGCATGGCCAAGTGGCCGAGGGGAAGCCCCAGTTGCCAGGCCGGGGTCCAGACGCGGGCGTTCTCGTCCAGCCCGGGCGGGAGCTCGGTGTGGCCGGGCAGGCCGGGTTCGAGGTTGGTGGCGAAGAGTTCGGTGCCGTCCAGCCAGCGCCAGGCGGCCCGGGCCAGTTCCAGGTCCGGGTCCTCGGCCGCGCCGCGCTCCCGGGCCGCCTCGCCCAGGTCGAGGAACCGGGTGTGCACCCAGTCGCGCCAGGGGTGCCCGTACGCCGTCAGCGACAGCCACTCGTCGAGCTGCGAGACCACCCGGATCCCGGAGAGCTCACCGGCCGCGTCCGAGAGGTAGATCGTCAGGGCGAGCGTGTCGCGTCCGGCCCTGAACTCCAGGGTGCTGACCGGGATCAGCCGGCCCGTGCGCAGCAGCTCGTCCGCGATGTACTCGGCGTAGAGCCAAGCCATGGGCACCGCCAGCCCGCCGTCACTGGTGCCGTTCATACCCTCGGGCTGCACCGTTCCACCTTCTCCCGCGCGTTGAGCCGTCCCGCCGTCAAGCCCTGAGCCTTCCCCCCACGACTCCACGAGCGGGGGATGTTTACTCAACTTGAACAGTCTGGTGCCGAATTTCTTATGCCTTGTGTCCGTTCGGTGCACGTTCGGGACGCCCCTTGTGTCCTTCCCGTGCGCCATCCTCTCAGGCTCCGAGGCCGTACCCGTACCCCTGGAGGTCCTTCCGCAGGGCGCGCAGGGCGTAGTACGTACGGGACTTGACCGTCCCGGCCGGGATGCCGAGCTCCGCCGCGGCCTCGGCCACGGACCGGTCCCGGAAGTAGACCTGGAGCAGCACCTCCCGGTGCTCCGGGCCCAGTGAGCCGACGGCCCGCCGGACGTCGATCGCGGTGACCGATCCGGCCACCGCGTCCTCGGGCGCCGGGGCCTGCTCCAGTCCTTCGGGGTCCACCTCCTGGGGCCGCGACAGCCGGGCCCGGCGGGCGTCGATCGCGAGCCGGCGGGCCACCGTGAACAGCCAGGGCCGCATGGAGTCGTGGGCGCTGGCCAGGACCTCGGGGTGCTGCCAGACCCGCACGAGGGTCTCCTGGACGAGGTCCTCGGCCCGCTGGGCGTCCCCCGCCGTGAGGCCGAGCAGGAATCCGAACAGGGCCCGCCCGTGGTCGCGCTGGAGTTCGGCCAGCGCCTCGGGGTCCGTGCGCCGGAGGGTGGGTGAGAGCGGCACGAGGGGCTCCTTCCGGGGTGCGGGGTTGTCCGTCGGGGTGGGCGACGCATCCACCCTCACCTGCACGGAGCGGACCGGGAACCGTCCCGCCCGGCCATTGCGCCCAAGCCCCCGGGTCGTCCGGTGGGCGGCCGGACCGGTCGGTGAACGGTCGAACGGCACGGCGAACGGCACGGCCGTCTTCCCGTCATCCCGTCACTCCGGAGTCCCCGTCACGCCGACGTCCCGTCACGCCGACGTCCCGTCACCCCGGCGTCCCGTCACGCCGGCGTCCCGTCACCCCGTTGCCGCAGCCGCCTGCGCCGTCCGGGTGGGCGCGGGGATGCGGACGGAGCCGTTCCTTGACTCTCATCGTCTCCTTCTATGGATTGCAGGTAATCCGATAGTCCTATTAATGGGAGTCGCGGCAGATGAACAAGCGCACCCGCCAGTCCGCAGCCCTCCTCGCCGCCCTCCTGCTGTCGGCCGCCGCCGGCTGTTCCGCCTCCGGGGGACCCCCTCCGGCCCGCCTCGCGGGCTCCGGCAGCCCGGCGCCGTCCACCGCCGCAGGGGCCCCGGCGGCCCGGGGGTTCACCCTCGTCGCGAGCGGCGACGTCCTGCCCCACACCTCGGTCATCCGCCAGGGGGCGGCCGACGCGGACGGCAGCGGCTACGACTTCGGCCCCATGTTCTCCGGCGTGAAACCGGTGGTCTCCGCGGCCGACCTGGCCCTGTGCCACATGGAGACCATCTACGGGGAGGACGGCGGCCCCTTCTCCGGCTACCCAGCCTTCGTCTCCCCGCCCGAGATCGCCGACGCGCTGAAGGCCACCGGCTACGACGGCTGCTCCACGGCCTCGAACCACACCCTGGACGACGGGGCCGACGGCCTGCGCCGCACCCTGGACCGCTTCGACAAGGTCGGCCTGAGGCACGCGGGCTCGGCCCGTACGGCGGCGGAGGCGGCCGCGGTGACCACGTACACGGTGGGCTCCGCCAAGGTCGCGCACCTCGCGTACACCTACGGCACCAACGGCTACCCCATGCCCGAAGGCCAGCCGTGGGCGGTCAACCTGATGCAGCAGGACAAGATCGTCGCCGATGCGCGGGCCGCCCGGAAGGCGGGCGCGGACGTGGTCCTGGTGAGCGTGCACTGGGGCACGGAGTGGGAGACGGAACCGGACGGGACGCAGCTCTCGCTCGGCAAGGCGCTGACTGCCTCGCAGACGGACGGCCGTCCCGACATCGACCTCATCCTCGGCACGCACGCGCACGTGCCGCAGCCCTACGAGAAGGTCAACGGCACCTGGATCGTCTACGGCATGGGCGACCAGGTCGCGGGGCAGATGTTCAACCACTCCGGAGCGGAGGACGCGCGCGGGAGCTACGGCTCCATCGGGCGCTTCACCTTCGCCCCGCCGGCCACGGCCGGGCAGCGCTGGCAGGTCACCAAGGCCGAGTTCGTCCCGCAGCTGATGGACCGGGACGCGGGCCGGGTGGTGAACCTCCCCGCGGCCCTCGCCGCCCAGCCCGGCCGCGAGGACTACCGCGCCGCCCAGGAGGCCGTCTCGGACGCCGTGCTCAGCCGCGACGCGGCCAAGGACGGCCTGACGCAGGGCCGGTAGCCCGCAGCCCGCAGCCGGGCGGTTCCCCGGCCGGGCCGTCGGGCGGGCCGGTGACCGGCAGCGGCCCGGCCCGGTGACCCGGCAGCCGCCCGGCCCGGTCAGGGCACCACGGTCACGGGCCACTTCCCCGCCTTGACCAGGCGGATCGCCACCGACCCCACGATGCGGTGGCCCGCCTGCTCGGAGGCACCGACCACCACCGCGTCCGCCGTCAGTTCCTCCGCCGCGCTGACCAGCCCCGCGTACGGATCGCCGCGGAAGGTGTGGAACTGCCAGCGCACCTCGTAGATCCCCTTGAGCCGCTCCGCCGACTCGCGGATCTCCGCGACCAGCTCCTCGGCGATCTCCCCGGTCGCATCCGCCACCGGCGCCCCCGTCGAGGCCCCGGCCGCCATCACCGGCTGGACGTACACCAGCGCCAGCAGTGCGTTCTGCCGCCGGGCCAGGCCCGCCGCGTACGCAGCCGCCCGCAGCGAGGAATCCGAACCGTCAACCCCGGCGAGGATCACCTTCGGGCCGTCCGTGCCGCGCTCGAATCCCGTGTTCACGTGCTCTGTCACCCTCCCGAGGCTAGCGGGCTCGGCGCGCGGACCGGCGCCGCCCTCCCTACAGTGCGAACCATGAGTGCCAGCTTGGAGGAGACCCGCGGAACCCGGAACCGCTTCCTGCACCGGGTGCCCGACGGATTCGGCGCGTTCTTCGGCGTCATCGGCCTGCTGTGCGCCCTGCTGGCGCTCTCGCCCACGCTCCGGCGGCTGCTGCGCCACGTCGTGCGCTTCCTCGACCTGATCGTGGTGCCGGTCAGCGCGAACCTCGCCTACGCGGTTTTCCTCTTCCTGCTCGCGGCGGCCCTCGGCACCCGCAAGAAGGTCGCCTGGTGGATCGTCGTCACCTATCTGGCCCTGCTGATCCTCGACGACGTGCTGGACATGGCCGTCGGCGACTACTGGATCGGCGTCCCCTCCATGGCCCTGGCCGTGGCGGCCCTCGTGCTGCTGATCGCCGCCCGCCAGGAGTTCTACGCGGCCTCCCGCCCCGGCGCCCTGTGGCGCGCCCTGATGGTCCTCGGCCTCGGCCTGCTCGCCGCCGTGCTCGTCGGCTGGGGACTCGTGGCGATCTTCCCGGGCACCCTGCCCAAGGGGCAGTGGCTGGACTGGGCCGCCAAGCAGGTCTTCGGCGGTCTCTTCTCCGCCCGGCAGTTCGACGGGCGCCCGCCCCGCCCGCTGTACTTCCTGCTCGGCCTGTTCGGCGCCCTCGCCCTGCTGAACGCCGCCGCGACCCTCTTCCGTTCCCAGCGGCTGACCGCCGCCCTGCACGGGGACGAGGAGCCCCGCATCCGGGCCCTCCTCGGCGCCTACGGACGGGCCGACTCCCTCGGCTACTTCGCCACCCGGCGCGACAAGGCCGTCGTCTTCGCCCCCAACGGCATGGCCGCGGTCACCTACCGGGTCGAGGCCGGCGTCTGCCTCGCCAGCGGCGACCCGGTGGGCGACCCGGGCGCCTGGACCCCCGCCATCGACGCCTGGCTGGCCGTGGCCGGCCGCCACGGCTGGCAGCCCGCCGTCATGGGGGCCTCCGAGGACGGCGCCACCGCCTACGCCCGCTCCGGGCTGAGCGCCCTCCAGCTCGGCGACGAGGCGATCCTGCACGTCGCCCGGTTCGACCTCGACGGCCGCGACATGCGCGTCACCCGGCAGGCCGTCAACCGCGTCCGGCGCACCGGGGCCACCACCGTCATCCGCCGCCACTCCGCCCTCTCCGAGGACGAGATGCAGATGATCGTGGACCGGGCCGACCGGTGGCGCGACACGGAGACCGAGCGCGGCTTCTCCATGGCCCTGGACCGCCTCGGCGACGCCGCCGACGGGGACTGCCTGCTCGTCGAGGCCTTCGACGACAAGGGGGAGCTGATCGCCCTGCTCTCCTTCGTCCCCTGGGGCAAGGACGGCATCTCCCTCGACCTGATGCGCCGGGACCGCAGCGCCCCCAACGGGGTCATGGAGTTCATGGTCGCGCAGCTCTGCGCCGCCGCCCCCGGCCTCGGCGTGCGCCGGATCTCCCTCAACTTCGCCGTCTTCCGCTCCGCCTTCGAGGAGGGCGGCCGGATCGGCGCGGGCCCCGTCCTCAAGCTGTGGCGCAAGCTGCTGCTGTTCTTCTCCCGCTGGTGGCAGCTCGAAGCCCTGTACCGCTCGAACGTCAAGTACGGGCCCGAGTGGTACCCGCGGTTCCTCTGCTACCAGGACGCCGGCTCGCTCGCCCGGGTCAGCCTCGCCTCCGGCATCGCCGAGGGCTTCGTCTCCGTACCGAGCCTGCGCACCCTGTGGGGCAACGGCCACCCCAAGGGCCTCACCAACCCCGCCACCACCGAGGGGCTCCCCTCCATCGCCTCCCTCAACCTGGACGCGGTCAGCCAGGACACCGACGCCGTCCCGGCCGAACGGCTCCCCGAGCAGGTCCGGGTGCGCCACGACAAGGTGGAGCGCATCCGGGCCGCCGGCACCGACCCCTACCCCGTCGGCATCCGCCCGCGCACCCACACCGTGGCGCAGCTGAAGGCCGTCCACCCCGGCTACCCGCCGGGCACCCGCTCCGGCGAGGAGGCCACCCTCGCCGGGCGGCTGATGGTCGTGCGCGACCTCGGCGGAGTGGTCTTCGCGGTGCTCCGGGACTGGTCCGGCGACGTCCAGCTGATGCTCACGCGCGACGAGACCGGGGCCGACGTACTGGACACCTTCACCTCACAGGTCGACTTCGGCGACCACGTGGTCGCGTCCGGCGAGATCGGCACCAGCCGGAGCGGGGAGCTGTCCCTCGTCGTCCGGTCCTGGCAGCTGACCGGCAAGTGCCTGCGCCCGCTGCCCGACAAGCGCAAGGGCCTCGCCGACCCCGAGGCCCGCGTACGGCGCCGCTACCTCGACCTCGTCGCCAGCCCAGAGGCACGGGACGTCGTACGGGCCCGCTCCAGCGCGGTGCAGGCCCTGCGCCAGGGACTGTTGGAGCGCGGCTACCTGGAGGTCGAGACCCCGATGCTCCAGCAGATCCACGGCGGCGCCAACGCCCGGCCCTTCCGCACCCACATCAACGCCTACGACCTGGACCTGTACCTGCGCATCGCGCCCGAGCTGTACCTCAAACGGCTCTGCGTGGGCGGCATGGAGAAGGTCTTCGAGATGGGCCGCACCTTCCGCAACGAAGGCGTCTCCTACAAGCACAACCCCGAGTTCACGATGCTGGAGGCCTACCAGGCCTTCGCCGACTACGACGTGATGCTCGACCTGACGCGCGAACTGATCCAGAGCGCCGCCACGGCCGCCTTCGGCTCCCCGATCGCCCACAAGGCCGGACCCGACGGCAAGCTCGTCGTCCACGACATCTCCGGTCCCTGGCCGGTCAAGACGATGTACGGGGCGATCAGCGAGGCCCTCGGCGAAGAGGTCGACGCCGACACCGAGGAGCACGTGCTGCGCAGGCTGTGCGACCGGGCCAAGGTGCCGCACACCCCGGACAACACCCGCGGGGACGTGGTCCTGGAGATGTACGAGCGGCTCGTGGAGGAGAGGACGAAGCTGCCCACCTTCTACAAGGACTTCCCGACCGACGTCTCCCCGCTCACCCGCCAGCACCGCCGCGACCCGCGGCTCGCCGAGCGCTGGGACCTGGTCGCCTTCGGCACCGAACTGGGCACCGCCTACTCGGAACTGACCGACCCCATCGAGCAGCGGCGCCGCCTCACCGCCCAGTCGCTGCTGGCGGCGGGCGGGGACCCGGAGGCGATGGAACTCGACAACGACTTCCTGGACGCCCTGGAATACGCCATGCCGCCGACGGGCGGCCTGGGCATCGGCGTCGACCGCCTGGTGATGTTCCTGACGGGTCTGACGATTCGCGAGACGCTCCCGTTCCCGCTGGTGCGCCGGGGCGCAGGAGCGTGACCGCTGGTCCGAGCGGGTGAGGCGGACGAGGTGCGTCCGTGCCTCTCGACATCCGGACCGATGTCGTTGATACGTAGTAATAATGAAAAATGACGAGCCGACAGTAGGGCGACGCGTGCTCCTGCGTACCGCCGTCTTCCTCGGAGTTGCCGCCGCCTCCGGACTGCTCAGCGCAGGCGAGGGCAGCGGGCCCGGCAGCGGCGCCGCGGGCGGCCCAGCAGGACCCGCCCCGGCCGCCGGACCGGGCCCGGCCCCCGCCGCGGGAGCGCCCGGAGCCCTGTCCCAGGGACTGCCCGAACGGTCCTACCGGCTCCGGCCGATGACCGCCGAGGCCCCCACCCGGCAGACCGCCGCCAAGCCCGCCGTCCGCAGCCGGCCGATCCTGGAACTGCCCTCCGACCCGAGCGCGGCCGCCATGGTGCTCACCTTCGACGACGGGCCCGACCCCCGCTACACCCCGGCCATCCTCGACACCCTCGCCCAGTACCGCGTCCGCGCCGTGTTCTTCGTCTGCGGGGAGATGGCCGCCGAGAACCCCGACCTGCTGCGCCGCATGGTCGCCGAGGGACACGTCATCGGCAACCACACCTGGACCCACCCGCACCTGACCCGGCTCAGCCGCCCCGCGCTCGCCGCCGAGATCGCCGACACCAGCGACGTGGTGCAACGGACCATCGGCGAGGCGCCGGTGTGGTTCCGGGCCCCGTACGGGGAGTGGAACCGCGCCGCCTTCGAGGTCGGGGCCGAGCTGGGCATGGAGCCGCTCGCCTGGACCGTGGACACCCTGGACTGGAAGGAGCCCGGTACCGCCACGATCGTCTCCCGGGTCCTGGGCGGCGCCGCGCCGGGGGTGATCGTCCTGTCCCACGACGCCGGCGGCAACCGTTCCCAGAGCGTCCAGGCCCTGTCCTCGTACCTGCCCCAACTGCTCGCGCGGGGCTACCGGATGACGCTCCCGGTGCTGCCGCCGCGCTGAGCCTCAGCGGGTGGCCACCATCCTGGCGAAGACGACCACGTTGCCGTCGTAGCCGCGGGCCTTGGAGTAGCCGCCGCCGCAGGTGATGACCCGGAGTTCCGCGTGCCCGGTGTCCCCGTACACCCGGGCTCCGGGGAAGCTCTCCTTCGAGAACACCTCCACGCCGTACACCTCGAACACCGCGGTGCGCCCGTCGTACCGCTCCACCTCGACCTGACTGCCCGGCTTGAGCGAGCCCAGGCCGTAGAAGACCGCCGGGCCCTGCGCGTTGTCCACGTGGCCCACGATGACCGAAGAGCCCCGCTGGCCCGGCGAGATGCCGTTGAGGTACCAGCCCGCGAGATTGCGGTCCTGCGGCGGCGGCGCGTCGATCCAGCCCTCCGCGTCCAGCCCGACCGTCATCACCGGAGCGTCCACGTTGATCGTGGGGATCCGGATGCGCTGCACCGACGAGTGGTCCAGCACCTCCATGTCCGCGGGCGGCTGCGGAGGGTTCGCAGGCAGCTGCCCCGCCGTCACCGCGACGGCCGAGGCCGCGGTGGGCTGGGGCGGCCCGTCCTCGAAGTCCACACCGTTGCGCACCATGGCGAGGCCGCTGAGCATGACCAGGGCGAGTACGCCCCACGGTGAGCGTTTGCGTGACTGCCCGGTCTCGTCCTCGCCCATCGTTCTCCCTTCCCGACGCGGGGGTCCCGACCCGCGATCCTGTCCCGCCCCAGTACGCCCTGCTCTCACGCACGCTAAGGCTGCGCCGACGCGACGGCGAGGGGGGAGGGGCGAACGGGTGGCGGGCGGGCGGCGAGGGGAGGGCGAGGGGAGGGCGAGCGGGCCGCGCGGGAGTGGGAAGGGGCCGGAAGAGGTGCGCCCATACAGGTAATCGTCACATAAATGCCTGACGGGTCGTGACCTGCGGATCCGTCAGCTGAAACGTCTCCGCTTCGGCGTGTCGCTCAACCGAGCGGACCAAAGCCGGAAATGCGGAGCTTGCGGGCCGCCCGGAGGGTTCGTCGTGGGAGGCGTTCTCGTCGATCATCCGGGGCCGACGCTCCGGGGCGCTTCCCGCTGGAGGTTCCACCATGCGTGCTTTCCGCGCCCTTACCGTGACGGCGGCCGCCTGCGCCGCGATCGCCCTCAGTGCTCCACTCGCCTCCGCCAACCCCCCGAACGGCGGGGGTAACGGCCCCAGCAACATCTCGGTCAACCCGTACGCCGTGCACCAGGGCTCCACGATGCAGGTGAGCGCCTCGGGCTGCGGCCACGGCGGCACCGTCAGCTCCCACGGCCAGTTCCCGCCGGCCAACCTGTCCGCGGGGTCGATCGGTTTCGCCACCGTGCGGATCTTCAACCACGCCTCGCCGGGCAACCACACCCTGTCGGTCAAGTGCAACGACAGCAATCTGGTCGCCACCCACCGCTTCCGGATCCTCGAGGGCAACGGTGCCCAGGGCGGCATCGGCGGGTCCATCGGCCCGTCCACCGCCGAGACCGCCATCGGCGCGAGCCTCGTCGGCGTCGCGGCACTCGGCGCGGGCGCCCACGTGATCCGTCGTCGCCGTCCGCTGCGCTCCGAGGCCTGACGCATCTCCCCGGTCGGCCCCCGGAAGCATCGACCGCAGTTCGCCCCGGGTCCTCACCAGGACCCGGGGCGACCGGCGGTCGAGGGCAAGGAGGACAAGGAAGACCAGGAGGGGTGTGCGAGGGGACACGTGCTAGTGACTGCGGCCGGCGGAGCGCCGGCGCAGGGCGTACGCGGATCCGCCCGCTGCCGCGAGGAAGAGAACCGTACCGGCACCGAGTTCCACGGGATCCAGCCCGGCCACGCTGCCGCCGAGGCCGCCGCGCACACCGCGCGCGGAGGGGGCGGAGGGGGCGGAGGGGGCGACGGAGGAGCCGGCCGACCGGGCGGGCACGGGAACGGGCGCGGCCGTGGCGGTGCCCGTCCGTGTGGAACTGGTGGTGGGTGTGCTCGTGCCGCCGGCGATCGTCAGATCGGCAGAGCCGTTCTCCCCGTTGCAGGTGAAGGAGACGGAGTACTGGGCTCCGCGCCGGGCGTCCCGGTCCACGGTGACCCGTGCGGTCTTGCCGCGCTCGATGCTCACGGTGTCGAAGACACCGGAGGAGGCAGTGGCGGAGGCGGCGTCACAGCCGCTGACCGCGAGCACCACCTGGCCGCCGGGGGCGACCGTCGAGGGGGTGAGGGTGAAGCCGAACGAGGTGACCTTCTGGGTGCCCGCCTCGGCCGCGGTCGCGGCGGGCGCGGCGAGGACACCGAGCGCGAGGACGGCGCCCGTGGCGCCGGCGCTCAGCAGGGCTGTGGCGGAGGTACGTATCGCACCCATGGTTGATTCTCCGGATCCCCGAGGAGCAGCCGCGGAACGGTTTCCGCACGTGGGGGTTCGTGCGCCTCGATGTCCGTCACGCTAGGCGCGGCGGCGGTGACCCGCGATCAGGAACGGGCGAATGGGGCATGGCCCTGGGCCGAACCGGGGACGGGAGCCCCGTCCCCGGTTTGGGGCGTCGGCGGCCCGGAGGGTCGGCGGGCCGTCGTGCCGGCGGTGCTCAGTCGCCCGGGCCCAGATGGGGGAACTGGGCGAGGAACGGCTCCGCGGTGGCCGAGATGCCCCGGCCGAACGGCGCGTCGAAGTCCCAGATCAGGAACAGCAGGAACGCGATGAGCGCGCTGAACAGGCCGGCCAGCAGCAACTCCCTGAACGAGCGCCGGATCTGCAGGGTGAAGATCAGTCCCACCGTCACCAGGGCCCCGGCGATCAGGCCGAACCACACCACCCCCGGCATGGTGGCCCCGGCGCTCAGGCCCCGGGCGCTGCGCGCGTCGTCCGCGACCGCGACCTGGTCGACCAGCGGCTGATAGGCCTGCCCCTCGTGGTCGGTCTGCGGCTCGTAGTCGGTGACGTCCCGGCGGATACGTTCCAGCAGCTCCCCGCCGCGGTCCGTGAGTCTGCCGTCCTCGGCCATCTGTTTCCACTCGGTGTCCACCACGTACGTGACGTACGCGTCGACATCGGAGCGGATCTTCTTGCGCACCTCGGCCGGGTAGACCTCGGAGCGGACGTGGACCTCGTGGAGGGCCTGCGCCTCCTGGCGCACGTTCTCCTGGGCGGCCCCGCGGCCCTCCCAGACACCTGCGATCGCCAGGCCCAGCACGATCGCGTAGATCACCCCGATCATCATCGTCATGTACTCGATGACGTCGGGCGTTTCGTTCGGATCGTCGTCCTCGCCGATCCGGCTGTGATTGAAGAAGGCGATGGACAGCACCACGGCACAGGCCGCGGCCATCGCGAGGGACAGGACGAGCCATTCCGACAAGATGACTCCCAATCGATTACGGGCGGGGCGTGAGGGTTACCGGGGGCGCAGCGCGACGATCGCGAGCACGGCCGGAGCAGCGGTCAGCAAGGTGAAGGTGACGGGCGAGATGTGATGCTCGGCCGGTTTGCGGGAGGGCGCGTGATAGCTGGGCCGGGCCACCGGCTTGAGCGCGGGCTGCGGGGTCACCACGGGCGGCGGTGACGGGGGCGGTGGCGGCGGTGCCGGAGCCCTGGGGGCCGGGGGTGGCGCGGGGGCCGGTGCGGCCTTCGGCGGCGCCGGTTCGGGCCGGACGGGCCGGGGGGCGGGCTTCGGC
>NZ_JOFT01000024.1 GCF_000725805.1 Streptomyces xanthophaeus
GCGCCCGGTCGGGTTCACCAGCAGGCGGTAGCCCTCGGTGTCCAGCTTGATGCCGTCCTCGACGAGCTGCGCCAGCACGTGCTCGACGACGAACTCCCGGATGTCGGGAGCGAGCAGCGAGTCCAGGTCGATGTCGGACGCGTGCTGCGAGGACACCACGACGGTGTCCAGACGCACGGCCTTGTCGCCGTCGTACTCGATGGTGACCTGGGTCTTGCCGTCGGGACGCAGGTACGGGATGGTCCCGTTCTTGCGGACCTCGGACAGCCGACGGGAGAGCCGGTGCGCCAGGTGGATCGGGAGCGGCATCAGCTCGGGCGTCTCGTCGCACGCGTAGCCGAACATCAGGCCCTGGTCGCCCGCGCCCTGCCCCGCGCCCTGCTTGTCGAGCTCGTCCTCGTCGCCCTCGACGCGCTTCTCGTACGCCGTGTCGACACCCTGCGCGATGTCCGGGGACTGCGCACCGATGGACACCGACACACCGCACGAAGCGCCGTCGAAGCCCTTCTTCGAGGAGTCGTAGGAGGTCGGGTCCTCGCGCAGCAGGGCGTCGAGGATCGTGTCGCTGATCTGGTCAGCGATCTTGTCGGGGTGGCCCTCGGTCACGGACTCCGAGGTAAAGAGGCGGCGGGACACATCGCTCCCTGGGGTTGCAGCGGCTGCTGGCTGATCAATTGGCGGGACCACATCGGGGGCTGCGCCCGATCACGTTCCGACTGCAGTTTATCGGTCGCCACCGTTTCACGGACCACCCGTCTCGCCTTATGGGAGCCACGTGACCTGCGACACTCCATTCTGGCGTACGGATTCGCCCAGGAAAAGCGCCGTGCTCAGGCGCGTCGCGGGGTAAGCCGGGCCACGACCTGGTCCCAGATCACCTCGGCCAGGGCTTCCTTCGGCCCATGGGGAACCTGGACCTCAGCTCCGTCAGAGCTCAAGATCACGGCCTCGTTCTCCTCCGATCCGAAGGTCTTGGCCTCGCCCACCTCGTTCACCACGAGCAGATCACAGCCCTTGCGCAGGAGCTTGGCCCGGCCGTTGGCGAGGACGTCGTCGGTCTCGGCGGCGAATCCCACCACCACCTGACCCTCCCGCGCCCGGTCGGCCGAGACCTCCGCGAGCACGTCGGGGTTGCGCACGAGCGCGACGGGAGCGGGCTCCTGCCCGTCCTTCTTCTTGATCTTCCCGCTCGCGTACTCGGCGGGCCGGAAGTCGGCGACGGCCGCGGCCATCACCACGGCGTCGGCGTCCCGGGCCGCCTCCAGCACGGCGGCCCGCAGCTGCACGGCCGTCCCGACGCGTACGAGGTCCACCCCGGCGGGGTCGGCCAGCGCGGTGTCGGCCGCGACCAGGGTGACGCGGGCCCCGCGGGCCACGGCGGTGCGGGCGAGCGCGTAGCCCTGCTTGCCGGAGGAGCGGTTGCCGAGGAAGCGGACCGGGTCCAGCGGCTCGCGCGTACCCCCGGCGCTGATCACCACGTGCCGGCCGACGAGGTCCGGCTCGGCCGTCCCGCGCGCCAGGACGCCCCGGCACACCTCGAAGATCTCCTCGGGGTCGGGCAGCCGCCCCTTGCCGGTGTCCTTGCCGGTGAGACGGCCGACGGCGGGCTCGATGACGACGGCTCCGCGGCGGCGCAGCGTGGCCACGTTCTCCTGGGTGGCCGGGTGCTCCCACATCTCGGTGTGCATGGCCGGGGCGAAGACCACCGGACAGCGGGCGGTGAGCAGGGTGTTCGTGAGCAGGTCGTCCGCCAGCCCGTGGGCGGCCTTGGCCAGCATGTCCGCGGTGGCCGGGGCGACGACGACGAGGTCGGCGGACTGGCCGATGCGCACGTGCGGCACCTCGTGGACGGTCTCCCACACCTCGGTGGAGGCCGGGTTCCCGGAGAGGGCGGCCCAGGTGGCCTCGCCGACGAAGTTCAGGGAGGCCGCCGTGGGCACCACCCGTACCTCGTGCCCGGACTCGGTCAGCCGGCGCAGCAGCTCGCACGCCTTGTAGGCGGCGATCCCGCCGCTGACCCCGAGGACGACCTTCGGCTTACCCACCACGTACTTCCCTTCGACGCGCGCGACGGCTTCGGCTCCGGCCGTCGTACCCCTCCATGACACACCACAGGCCCGGCAGATGTTCTGCCGGGCCTGTGGTGAAAGGACTTCTCGGTGCCTTACTGAGCCGGGGCCTCGATGGCCTCGGAGGTCAGCAGACCCGCGTTGATCTCGCGCAGCGCGATCGAAAGCGGCTTCTCGTGGACGTGGGTGTCCACCAGCGGGCCGACGTACTCGAGCAGGCCCTCACCGAGCTGCGAGTAGTACGCGTTGATCTGACGCGCCCGCTTGGCCGCGTAGATCACGAGGCTGTACTTCGAGTCCGTGGCCTCGAGCAGCTCGTCGATCGGCGGGTTGATGATGCCCTCGGGCGCAGTGATGGAAGAGGACACGCTCTACCTTCCGAAGATGGGTGAAAGATCAAACATTAACCGAAGAAACGGTCAACGATCAGACAACTTCCATCAAGGCTAGCAGCTCGCGCGCTACGTCCTCGACGGAGGTGTTGACAAGGGTGGTGTCGAACTCCGATTCGGCAGCGAGTTCGATCTTGGCCTGATCGAGCCGGCGTGCGATGACCTCCGCCGATTCGGTGCCGCGGCCGGTGAGCCGACGCACCAGCTCGTCCCAGCTCGGCGGGGCGAGGAAGACCAGCTGGGCCTCGGGCATGGACTCGCGGACCAGCCGGGCGCCCTGGAGATCGATCTCCAGCAGGACCGGCTCGCCGTTCTCCAGGCGCTCCAGGACCGCGCCGCGCGGTGTGCCGTAGCGGTTGCCCGCGAACTCGGCCCACTCCAGCAGCTCGCCGTTGGCGATCAGCTTGTCGAACTCGTCGTCGGAGACGAAGAAGTAGTGGACTCCGTGTCGCTCACCGGGCCGCGGCTTGCGGGTGGTGGCCGACACCGAGAGCCATACCTCCGGGTGGACCTTGCGCATATGCGCGACGACCGTGCTCTTGCCGACCCCCGAAGGGCCGGAGAGCACGGTCAGCCGCGGACGAACCTCTGCTGCCATAGAGCGATTATCCAGGTTCCCGGGACTGCCTGAGAACGCCGGAAGCACTCCGGGCGACGCGTCAGCCGGCAGGGGTGCCGAACTCACGCTCCAGAGAAGCGATCTGGTTGGAACCGAGACCTCGGACACGCCGGGACTCGGAGATGCCGAGGCGCTCCATGATCTGCTTGGCGCGCACCTTGCCCACGCCAGGCAGGGACTCCAGCAGGGCGGAGACCTTCATCTTGCCGATGACGTCGTTCTCCTGGCCCGTCTTGATGACCTCTTGGAGCGAGGCGCCGGAGTGCTTGAGTCGATTCTTCACCTCGGCCCGCTCCCGGCGAGCCGCGGCGGCCTTTTCGAGCGCGGCTGCGCGCTGTTCAGGGGTAAGGGGCGGAAGAGCCACGCCTACGTCACCTCGGATGTCGAACTGTCGGATACGGACCGGTGGAGAGCCCGCAGGCACCCCACCTGGCGAGGTCCCGAACAGCGGTGATGCTCGTTCGCTGCTCGTTCACTCTGATCGGAGACTAGCGGCCATGGCCGCTCCAGTCAGCGAGAACGGACGAAAAGTCCTGGTCAGCCTCCACCGAACCGTACATCTAGGACAAAACACCCCGGTTTTGTCCGGTGACAGACGTTCTCTTTTCGTCACGACGTGCGATGCGCAGGCCCCGAGGGCCCCCGAGCGGCCCGAATCCGCGTGCGGCAGGCCCCCTGCGCGGCCCCTCACCACGGCAGCGACCGTGATGAGGGTCACAGCGGCCCGTCCGGGACCGCTACGCGGAGACGGCCGCGCGGATCTCGTCGGCGAAGGCGGCCGCGGAGGAG
Source organism: Streptomyces xanthophaeus (assembly GCF_000725805.1). Lineage (GTDB taxonomy): Bacteria > Actinomycetota > Actinomycetes > Streptomycetales > Streptomycetaceae > Streptomyces > Streptomyces xanthophaeus. Next base: position 3,870 of record NZ_JOFT01000024.1, read on the forward strand.
CGCAGGGCGGCCACGTCCGGGCCGTGCTTGAGCACGCCGCGCGAGACGTTCGGCACCACGTTGCCCACCGCCTTGCCGAAGACGCCCGGCAGGTCCGCCGCCGTCGCGCCCTGCGCCCCGATGCCGGGGGCCAGGAGCGGACCGTTGATGTCCAGGTCGAAGGAGGACAGGTCGCCCAGCGTGGCGCCGACCACCGCTCCGAAGGAGCCCATGGGAGCCGCGCCCGCGTTCTCGGCGGCCAGGTGCGCCAGCATCGTCGCGCCGATGGTCCGGCCGTCCTCGCGGACCGCCCGCTGGACCTCCGCACCCTCCGGGTTCGAGGTCAGGGCCAGGACGAACAGGCCCGCGCCCGACGCGCGCGCCAGGTCCACCGCGGGCTTCAGCGAGCCGTAGCCCAGGTACGGGGAGACCGTCAGGGCGTCGGAGAAGAGCGGGGAGGCGGGGTCCAGGAAGGCCGAGGCGTACGCCGCCATCGTGGAGCCGATGTCGCCGCGCTTGGCGTCCATCACCACGAGGGTGCCGGCGGCGCGGGCGTCGGCCACGGTCCGTTCCAGCACCGCGACACCGCGGGAGCCGAACCGCTCGAAGAAGGCGGCCTGCGGCTTGAAGACCGCCACCGACTCGGCCAGCGCCTCGACGACCGTACGGGAGAACCGCTCCAGGCCGGCGATGTCGTCGGCCAGGCCCCACTGGGCCAGCAGCGCGGCGTGCGGGTCGATGCCCACGCACAGCGGTCCGCGGGTGTCCATCGCCGCGCGCAGGCGGGTGCCGAAGGGGGTCACAGTGCTCACAGCGCGGCCTTTCGGTTCTCGGCGCCCACCGCTTCGGCGAGCGTCGCGTACGGGCTGTTGGCCAGGCGAGCGGCCAGGCCCTTGTGGATGGCGCGGGCGTAGAAGGGGCCCTCGTAGATGAAGGCGCTGTAGCCCTGGACCAGGGTGGCCCCGGCCAGGATCCGCTGCCAGGCGTCCTCGGCGTTCTCGACGCCCCCGACGCCGACGAGGACCAGCCGGTCCCCCACACGGGCGTACAGGCGGCGCAGGACCTCCAGCGAGCGCTCCTTGACGGGGGCGCCGGACAGCCCGCCGGTCTCCTTCACCAGGGCCGGGGAGGACTTCAGCCCCAGGCCCTCGCGGGCGATGGTGGTGTTGGTCGCGATGATGCCGTCGAGGCCGAGCTCCAGGGCCAGGTCGGCGACGGCGTCCACGTCCTCGTCCGCGAGGTCCGGGGCGATCTTGACCAGCAGCGGGACCCGGCGGCCGGTGACGACCCGGTCCGCGGCCTCGCGCACGGCGGTCAGCAGCGGCCGCAGCGATTCGGTGGCCTGGAGGTTGCGCAGCCCCGGGGTGTTCGGGGAGGAGACGTTCACGACGAGGTAGTCGGCGTGCCGGGCGAGGCGCTCGGTGGAGGCGACGTAGTCCGCCACCGCCTCTTCCTCGGGCACCACCTTGGTCTTGCCGATGTTGACGCCGACCACGGTGTTGAAGACCGGCGTACGGGCGGCCAGACGCGCCGCGACGGCGGCGGAGCCCTCGTTGTTGAAGCCCATGCGGTTGATCAGCGCACGGTCCGGGACCAGGCGGAACAGCCGCTTCTTGGGGTTGCCCGGCTGGGCCCGGGCCGTGACCGTGCCGATCTCGATGTGGTCGAAGCCGAGCATGGACATGCCGTCGATGGCGACGGCGTTCTTGTCGAAGCCCGCCGCGAGGCCGAAGGGGCCGTGCATCCGCAGGCCGAGGGCCTCGGTGCGAAGCTCCTTGTGGCGGGGGGCGAGCCAGGCCGCGAGGAAGGTGCGCAGCACGGGGGTGCGGGCGGCGAGGCGGATCCAGCGGAAGGCCATGTAGTGGGCCTGCTCCGGGTCCATCCGCTTGAAGACCAGGTTGAAGAAGAGCTTGTACATCGTCGAGAAGGATCCCTCTGCGCTCATGGAAAGGGGGACACCCGTCGTGAAACCGGTGTCCCCCCTCCCGTGTCCGGGCTGTACGGGCTGCTTGCTAGTCGCGTGCCGCGGTCAGGTGCTGCGCGTGCTCCTGGAGGGAGCGCACGCCCACGCCGCCGTGGTTGAGGGCGTCGATGCCCTGGACGGCCGCGGCGAGCGCCTGGACCGTCGTCAGGCACGGGACGCCGCGCGCCACGGCCGCCGTGCGGATCTCGTAGCCGTCGAGGCGGCCACCCGTGCCGTACGGGGTGTTGACGATCAGGTCGACCTGGCCGTCGTGGATGAGCTGGACGATGGTCTTCTCGCCGTCCGGGCCCTCGCCCTCGCTGAGCTTGCGCACGACGGTGGCGTTGATGCCGTTGCGGCGCAGCACCTCAGCGGTGCCGGAGGTGGCCATCAGCTCGAAGCCGTGGGCGACCAGCTCGCGCGCCGGGAAGATCATCGTGCGCTTGTCGCGGTTGGCGACGGAGATGAACGCGCGGCCCTTGGTGGGCAGCGGGCCGTAGGCGCCGGCCTGCGACTTGGCGTAGGCCGTGCCGAAGACCGAGTCGATGCCCATGACCTCGCCGGTGGAGCGCATCTCCGGGCCGAGGACGGTGTCCACGCCGCGGCCCTGGATGTCGCGGAAGCGCGACCAGGGCATGACGGCCTCCTTGACGGAGATCGGCGCGTCGAGCGGCAGGGTGCCGCCGTCGCCGGTCTTCGGCAGCAGGCCCTCGGCGCGCAGCTCGGCGATGGTGGTGCCGAGCGAGATGCGGGCGGCGGCCTTGGCGAGGGGGACGGCGGTCGCCTTCGAGGTGAAGGGGACGGTCCGGGAGGCGCGCGGGTTGGCCTCCAGGACGTAGAGGATGTCGCCGGCCATCGCGAACTGGATGTTGATCAGGCCGCGTACGCCGACGCCCTTGGCGATGGCCTCGGTGGAGACCCGCAGACGCTTGATGTCGTGGCCGCCGAGGGTGATCGGAGGCAGGGCGCAGGCGGAGTCGCCCGAGTGGATGCCCGCTTCCTCGATGTGCTCCATGACGCCGCCGAGGTAGAGCTCGTGGCCGTCGTAGAGCGCGTCGACGTCGATCTCGATGGCGTCGTCGAGGAAGCGGTCGACCAGCACGGGGCGGGTCGGGGAGATCTCGGTGGACTCGGCGATGTACGCCTCGAGGCGGGTCTCGTCGTAGACGATCTCCATGCCGCGGCCGCCGAGCACGTAGGACGGGCGCACCAGGACCGGGTAGCCGATCTCGTCGGCGATGGCCTTGGCACCCGTGAAGGTGGTGGCGGTGCCGTGCTTGGGGGCGGGCAGGCCCGCGTCGGCGAGGACCTGGCCGAAGGCGCCGCGGTCCTCGGCGGCGTGGATGGCCTCGGGCGAGGTGCCGACCACCGGTACGCCGTTGTCCTTGAGGGCCTGGGCGAGACCGAGGGGGGTCTGGCCGCCGAGCTGGACGATGACGCCGGCGATGGGGCCCGCGAGGGACTCCGCGTGGACGATCTCCAGCACGTCCTCGAGCGTGAGCGGCTCGAAGTACAGGCGGTCGGAGGTGTCGTAGTCGGTGGAGACGGTCTCCGGGTTGCAGTTGACCATCACGGTCTCGTAGCCCGCGTCGCTGAGCGCGAAGGAGGCGTGGACGCAGGAGTAGTCGAACTCGATGCCCTGGCCGATGCGGTTCGGGCCGGAGCCCAGGATGATGACCGCGGGCTTGGTGCGCGGGGCGACCTCGGACTCCTCGTCGTAGGACGAGTAGAAGTACGGGGTCTTCGCGGCGAACTCGGCGGCGCAGGTGTCGACCGTCTTGTAGACCGGGCGGACGCCGAGCGCGTGCCGGACCTCGCGGACGACGTCCTCGCGCAGGCCGCGGATCTCGGCGATCTGGGCGTCGGAGAAGCCGTGGCGCTTGGCCTCGGCGAGCAGCTCGGGGTGGAGCTTCTCGGCGGCGGCCAGGTCGTCCGCGATCTCCTTGATGAGGAAGAGCTGGTCGACGAACCAGGGGTCGATCTTCGTGGACTCGAAGACCTCTTCCTGGGTGGCGCCGGCGCGGATGGCCTGCATGACGGTGTTGATGCGGCCGTCGGTCGGGCGGACCGCGGTGGCGAGCAGCTCCGCCTTGTCGCCGACCGGGCCGACGAAGGTGAACTGCGAGCCCTTCTTCTCCAGGGAGCGCAGGGCCTTCTGGAGGGCCTCGGTGAAGTTGCGGCCGATGGCCATGGCCTCGCCCACCGACTTCATGGTGGTGGTGAGGGTGGCGTCGGCGAGCGGGAACTTCTCGAAGGCGAAGCGCGGTGCCTTGACGACGACGTAGTCGAGGGACGGCTCGAAGGAGGCCGGCGTCTTCTCGGTGATGTCGTTGGGGACCTCGTCGAGGGTGTAGCCGATGGCCAGCTTGGCGGCGATCTTGGCGATCGGGAAGCCGGTGGCCTTCGACGCGAGCGCCGAGGAGCGCGAGACGCGCGGGTTCATCTCGATGACGATGACCCGGCCGTCGGTGGGGTCGATCGCGAACTGGATGTTGCAGCCGCCGGTGTCGACGCCGACCTCGCGGATGATCGCGATGCCGATGTCGCGCAGCCGCTGGTACTCGCGGTCGGTCAGGGTCATCGCCGGGGCGACGGTGATGGAGTCGCCGGTGTGGACGCCCATCGGGTCGAAGTTCTCGATGGAGCAGACGACGACCACGTTGTCCTTGGTGTCGCGCATCAGCTCCAGCTCGTACTCCTTCCAGCCGAGGATGGACTCCTCCAGGAGGACCTCGGTGGTCGGGGAGAGCGTCAGGCCCTGGCCGGCGATGCGGCGCAGCTCGTCCTCGTCGTGGGCGAAGCCGGAGCCGGCGCCGCCCATGGTGAAGGAGGGGCGCACGACGACGGGGTAGCCGCCGAGGGTCTCGACGCCCTGGATGACGTCGTCCATCGTGTGGCAGATGACCGAGCGGGCGGACTCGCCGTACCCGATCTTGGCCTTGACGGCCTCGACGACGCCCTTGAAGAGGTCGCGGTCCTCGCCCTTGTTGATGGCCTCGACGTTGGCGCCGATCAGCTCGACGCCGTACTTCTCCAGCACACCCTGCTCGTGCATGGAGATGGCGGTGTTGAGCGCGGTCTGGCCGCCGAGGGTCGGGAGCAGCGCGTCGGGGCGCTCCTTCGCGATGATCTTCTCGACGAACTCGGGGGTGATCGGCTCGACGTACGTGGCGTCGGCGATCTCCGGGTCGGTCATGATCGTCGCGGGGTTGGAGTTCACCAGGATGACCCGCAGGCCCTCGGCCTTGAGGATGCGGCAGGCCTGGGTGCCGGAGTAGTCGAACTCCGCGGCCTGGCCGATGACGATCGGGCCGGAGCCGATGACCAGGACGGACTGGATATCGGTGCGCTTAGGCACGCTCGGCCTCCATCAGATTCACGAAACGGTCGAAGAGGTACGCGGCGTCGTGCGGGCCGGCGGCCGCCTCGGGGTGGTACTGGACGGAGAAGGCCGGCTGGTCGAGCAGCTGGAGGCCTTCGACGACCTGGTCGTTCAGGCAGACGTGGGAGACCTCGGCGCGGCCGTAGGGGGTCTCGGAGACCTTGTCGAGGGGCGCGTCGACGGCGAAGCCGTGGTTGTGCGCGGTGATCTCGACCTTGCCCGTGCTGCGGTCCTGGACCGGCTGGTTGATGCCGCGGTGGCCGTACTTCAGCTTGTAGGTGCCGAAGCCGAGCGCGCGGCCCAGGATCTGATTGCCGAAGCAGATGCCGAACAGCGGGGTCTTGCGGGCGAGGACGCCCTGCATGACCGCGACGGGGCCGTCGGCGGTGGCCGGGTCGCCCGGGCCGTTGGAGAAGAACACGCCGTCCGGCTGGACCGCGTAGACGTCCTCGACGGTGGCGGTGGCGGGCAGCACGTGCACCTCGATGCCGCGCTCGGCCATCCGGTGCGGGGTCATGCCCTTGATGCCGAGGTCGACGGCGGCGACGGTGAAGCGCTTCTCGCCGATGGCGGGGACCACGTAGGTCTCCTTGGTGGCGACCTCGGCGGAGAGGTTCGCGCCCTTCATCTGCGGGGCTTCCTTGACGCGGGCCAGCAGGGCCTCGTCGCGGACGCCGGTCCAGGCCTCGCCGGAGAAGATGCCGACGCGCATGGCGCCGCGCTCGCGCAGGTGGCGGGTCAGGGCGCGGGTGTCGATGCCGGAGATGCCGACGACGCCCTGCCTGACCAGCTCCTCGTCCAGCGAGCGCTGCGAGCGCCAGTTGGAGGGGACGCGGGCGGGGTCGCGTACGACGTAGCCGGACACCCAGATGCGGGAGGACTCGGGGTCCTCGTCGTTGACGCCGGTGTTGCCCACGTGCGGGGAGGTCATGACGACGACCTGGCGGTGGTACGACGGGTCGGTGAGGGTCTCCTGGTAGCCGGTCATGCCGGTGGAGAACACGGCCTCACCGAAGGTCTCCCCCACAGCGCCGTAGGCGCGGCCGCGGAAGATCCGACCGTCCTCCAGGACGAGTACGGCGGGAGCTTTGGCTGCTCCCCTGGTGGAGGTCGTCATCGTTCGGCGCCTTCCGTCGTGATGGATGAGTTCATGTTGTTGATCGCCTCGACCCACGCGGCGTGCTCGGCCGCGCGGTCGGAGCGGAATCCGGAGTCGATCTCCTTGTCACCGTGCGCCCAGGTGACGACGAGGAGACCGCCCTCGGTGAGTACCTTGCCCGCGATTCCCTTGTCGAGGCGGGCGCCGCGCAGCTGCGCGGCCGGTACGAAGAAGTCGGTGGCACCCGGACGGACCACGTCGAGGCCCGCATCGGTGAGCGTGAGCTCCACCCGGCTGCGGACACCCAGGCCGTGGGCGACGATCCGGTCGAGCCATTGCCCCGCGGTGGTGGACCCGTGGTACCGGCCGGTCAGGGCCAGCCGGTGCTCGGGGAGGCCCTCGGGGGCGGCGGGCAGCTCCGGCAGGTCGTTCTGCAGGGCTCCTCGCCATTTCCAGCCCTGCCGCATCAGCCAGTACACAAACGCGATGAAGACGAGCAGACCGATCACCCACGCCATGCGTGCGCCCCAGTCCGTCACCTCCGCCGACCGTCGTTCGGCGGCCTCGGCGGCCAGTTGGATTACAGCAGGTGTCACGCCAGCGTCCCGTCCACGACCGTTGCCCGGCCCCGCAGGAAGGTATGAGTGACGCGCCCCGGCAGCTCACGGCCCTCGTAAGGCGTGTTGCGGCTGCGGGAGGCGAAATGTGCGGGGTCCACGACACCACGGTACGAGGTATCGACCAGCGTCAGGTTCGCGGGTTCACCTGCCGAGACGGGGCGGCCGTGGTTGTCCAGGCCGCCGATGCGCGCCGGGGCGAAGGACATCCGCTCGGCGACGCCCGCCCAGTCGAGCAGTCCGGTCTCCACCATCGTCTGCTGGACGACGGAGAGCGCGGTCTCCAGGCCCACCATGCCCATGGCGGCGGCGGCCCACTCGCAGTCCTTGTCCTCGTGGGGGTGCGGGGCGTGGTCGGTGGCGACGATGTCGATCGTGCCGTCGGCGAGCGCCTCGCGCAGGGCCAGCACGTCGCGCTCGGTGCGCAGCGGCGGGTTGACCTTGTAGACGGCGTTGTACGAGCGCACGAGCTCCTCGGTGAGCAGGAGGTGGTGCGGGGTGACCTCGGCGGTGACGTCGATGCCGCGGGACTTGGCCCAGCGGACGATCTCGACGGAGCCGGCCGTGGAGAGGTGGCAGATGTGGACGCGGGAGCCGACGTGCTCGGCGAGGAGCACGTCACGGGCGATGATCGACTCCTCGGCGACGGCCGGCCAGCCGCCGAGGCCCAGCTCGGCGGAGACGACGCCCTCGTTCATCTGCGCGCCCTCGGTGAGGCGCGGCTCCTGGGCGTGCTGGGCGACGACGCCGCCGAAGGCCTTCACGTACTCCAGGGCGCGGCGCATGATCACGGCGTCGTCCACGCACTTGCCGTCGTCGGAGAAGACGGTGACGCGGGCCGCGGAGTCGTGCATGGCACCCAGCTCGGAGAGCTGCTTGCCCTCCAGGCCGACGGTGACGGCGCCGATGGGCTGCACGTCGCAGTAGCCGGACTCCTTGCCCAGGCGCCAGACCTGCTCGACGACGCCGGCGGTGTCGGCGACCGGGAAGGTGTTCGCCATGGCGAAGACGGCGGTGTAGCCGCCGGAGGCGGCGGCGCGGGTGCCGGTGAGGACGGTCTCGGAGTCCTCGCGGCCGGGCTCGCGCAGGTGGGTGTGGAGGTCGACGAGGCCGGGGAGGAGGGTCTGGCCCTCGGCCTCGATGACGGTCGCGCCTTCGGCGGACAGGCCGGTGCCGACCTCGGCGATGGTCTCGCCGTCGATCAGGACGTCCTGCGCCTCGCCGCCGAGTACCTTCGCGCCACGGATAAGGATCTTGCTCATGGTTACTTGCTCTCCTCGGCATCAGAGGGACGGCGCGAAGCGCCTCCATCAAGGGTGGTGGTGGGCGACGGGCGGGAGGCAGCGGGGGTGGTGACGGCGGGCTCGGAGCCTCCGAGCAACAGGTACAGGACGGCCATCCGGGTGGAGACGCCGTTGGCGACCTGCTCTACGGCCGTGCAGCGGTCGGAGTCGGCGACCGCGGCGGTGATCTCCATGCCGCGGTTCATCGGGCCGGGGTGCATGACGATGGCGTGCTCGGGCATCTTGGCCATCCGGTCGCCGTCGAGCCCGTACCGGCGGGAGTACTCGCGCTCGGTCGGGAAGAAGGCGGCGTTCATGCGTTCGCGCTGCACACGCAGCATCATCACCGCATCGGACTTCGGGAGCACCTCGTCGAGGTTGTACGAGACCTCGCAGGGCCAGCTCTCGATGCCGATCGGGACCAGCGTGGGCGGGGCCACCACGGTGACCTGGGCGCCGAGGGTGTGCAGCAGCAGGACGTTGGAGCGGGCCACCCGGCTGTGCAGGACGTCGCCGACGATGGTGATCCGGCGGCCGTCGAGGTCCTTGCCGAGGCCCGCGTCGCGGCCGACCAGGCGGCGGCGCATGGTGAAGGCGTCGAGCAGGGCCTGGGTGGGGTGCTCGTGGGTGCCGTCACCGGCGTTGACCACGGCGGAGTCGATCCAGCCGGAGGTCGCGAGCCGGTAGGGGGCGCCGGAGGCGTGGTGGCGGATGACGACGGCGTCCGCGCCCATCGCCTCCAGGGTCAGGGCCGTGTCCTTCAGGGATTCGCCCTTGGAAACGGACGAGCCCTTGGCGGAGAAGTTGATGACGTCGGCGGAGAGCCGCTTGGCGGCCGCCTCGAAGGAGATCCTGGTGCGGGTCGAGTCCTCGAAGAAGAGGTTGACGACCGTGAGACCGCGCAGGGTGGGCAGCTTCTTGATCGGCCGGTCCGCGACGCGGGCCATCTCCTCGGCGGTGTCGAGGATCAGGACGGCGTCGTCGCGCGTGAGATCGGCGGCCGAGATGAGGTGGCGCTTCATCTGGGTGCTCCGTAGGTCGAAAGGGCAGGCAGGCGGACTGACTGGCGGGAGTGCGGGCAGGGCGGGGCGGGGCCGGGCGCAGCGCGGCGCGGGGCCCCGCGGGGGCCCTCACGCGTCGGAACTACTGCCCTGCCGTCCGGGGGGTCTGCTGGCCGAGCAGTACGGCGTCACGGCCGTCCTCCTCCTGGAGCTGGACCTTGACGGTCTCCCGCAGCGACGTGGGGAGGTTCTTGCCGACGTAGTCGGCGCGGATCGGCAGTTCGCGGTGGCCGCGGTCGACGAGGACGGCGAGCTGCACGGCGCGGGGGCGGCCGAGGTCGCCGAGCGCGTCGAGGGCGGCCCGGATCGTGCGCCCGGAGAAGAGCACGTCGTCGACGAGGACGACGAGGCGTCCGTCGAGGTCGTCGCCGGGGATCTCGGTGCGGCCGATCGCGCGGGCGGGCTTCATCCGCAGGTCGTCGCGGTACATGGTGATGTCGAGGGAGCCGACGGGGATCTTCGTGCCGGTGATCTCTTCGAGCTTGGCGGCCAGCCGGCGGGCGAGGAACACGCCGCGGGTGGGGATGCCGAGGAGCACCACGTCGTCGGCGCCCTTGGCGCGTTCGACGATCTCGTGGGCGATGCGGGTCAGAACCCGCGCGATGTCCTGCGCCTCGAGTACGGGGCGGGCATCGCTCTGGTGAGCGTCCATGAAAAGGACCTCCTTCTCCGCCTCACGGGACGGACCTTAAAGGACGTCTGATGTACGTCCTCCACGGTAGCAGGACGATTCCACCGCGCCCGAACCGGGCTCGCACCGGCCCCCCTGAAAGAGGCGGCGGAGAGCATTCGGCTTGACGCATCCAAGTAACGCTGCGTAACCTCACAGTGAGTTACCAGCCGCGCGGCGGAGCCGCACGTGGTCAAGGCCGTCACAGCGTCCATGTCGTCACAGCGTCACAGCGTCCGGGAGCGTTATGTCCAGCGAATACGCCAAACAGCTCGGGGCCAAGCTCCGCGCCATCCGCACCCAGCAGGGCCTTTCCCTCCACGGTGTCGAGGAGAAGTCCCAGGGCCGTTGGAAGGCCGTGGTGGTCGGTTCCTACGAGCGCGGGGACCGCGCCGTGACCGTCCAGCGCCTTGCCGAGCTGGCGGACTTCTACGGGGTTCCGGTGCAGGAGCTGCTGCCGGGCACGACCCCCGGCGGGGCCGCCGAGCCGCCGCCGAAGCTCCGTCTCGACCTTGAGCGCCTCGCGGGCGTGCCCGCTGAGAAGGCCGGTCCGCTCCAGCGGTACGCGGCGACCATCCAGAGCCAGCGCGGGGACTACAACGGCAAGGTGCTGTCGATCCGCCAGGACGACCTGCGCACCCTGGCCGTCATCTACGACCAGTCCCCCTCGGTCCTCACCGAGCAGCTGATCAGCTGGGGCGTGCTGGACGCGGACGCGCGCCGCGCCGTGGCGCACGAGGACGCCTGAGCCTCGGGCTCCAGGCCAGCAGAAACGTTTACCGGTGGCGCCGGTCCCGCAAGGGGCCGGCGCCACCGGTCTTTGGCACGGCCGCGGATCGGCGCAGCAGAAGGCGGAGGGCCCGTGGCGCATGCGCCACGGGCCCTCCGCCCTGCCTGACCCGGGCGCTAGTCGCGCCGCAGGTTCGGCTTCAGCTCCTTGAAACGGCCCAGCAGGCCGTTCACGAACGCAGGAGAGTCGTCCGTGGAGAATTCCTTCGCCAGCTGGACGGCCTCGTCGATGGCCACGGCGTCCGGGGTGTCGTCCACCCAGATCAGCTCGTAGGCACCGAGCCGCAGCAGGTTGCGGTCCACGACCGGCATGCGGTCGATGTCCCAGTCCACGGCGTAGGTGACGATCAGGTCGTCGATGCGGTTCACCTTGTCGGCGTACCCCTCGACGAGATCCATCGTGAAGGCGCTGACCGGCGGCTGCCGGTCGTCCGACCGCGCGTGGCGGATCCAGTCCGCGAGGACCTCGCGCACGGGCACACCGCGCTGGTCGGCCTCGAAGAGGATCTGGAAGGCGCGCTTGCGCGCATTGCTCCGAGCAGCCACGGGTTAGTTGCTCTTCCGGCCGAGGTAGTCGCTGGTGCGGGTGTCGACCTTGACCGTCTCGCCCGTGGTGATGAAGAGCGGGACCTGGATCTCGTAGCCGGTCTCCAGCGTGGCGGGCTTGGTGCCGCCGGTGGAGCGGTCGCCCTGGACGCCCGGGTCGGTGTGCTCGATCTTGAGCTCGACCGCGGCCGGGAGCTCGACGTAGAGCACCTCGCCCTCGTGCTGGGCGACGGAGGCGGTGAAGCCCTCGATCAGGAAGTTGGCGGCGTCGCCGACAGCCTTGCGGTCGACCATCAGCTGGTCGTAGGTGTCCATGTCCATGAAGACGAAGTACTCGCCGTCCATGTACGAGAACTGCATGTCACGGCGGTCGATCGTGGCCGTTTCGACCTTGACGCCGGCGTTGAAGGTCTTGTCGACGACCTTGCCCGAGAGCACGTTCTTGAGCTTGGTACGCACGAAGGCCGGGCCCTTGCCGGGCTTGACGTGCTGGAACTCGACGACGGACCAGAGCTGGCCCCCGTCGAGCTTCAGCACCATGCCGTTCTTGAGGTCGTTCGTGGAAGCCACGGTTGCGGAATCTCCTGCACTGGAAGACCACGGGTGCGCGCACAGCCCGCCGTAGCGGGCTAGAGCGCGAGCAGCTCCTTGGTCGTAATGGTGAGTAGCTCGGGACCGCCGTCCGCCTCGGGGCGTACGACGAGCGTGTCATCGATCCGGACACCTCCCCGGCCCGGGAGGTGAACCCCCGGTTCGACGGTGACCGGCACGCAAGCGTCCAGTTTACCCATTGCCGTAGGTGCAAGCTGCGGGTCCTCGTCGATTTCGAGACCGACACCGTGTCCCATCCACGCCGCGAGGCAGTCTCCGTGGCCCGCGGAGTCCAGAACGGAGCGTGCCGCGTGGTCCACGTCCCGGTACGCGGCGCCCGGCAGCAGCGCCTCGCGGCCGGCCCGCTGAGCGGCGAAGACCAGCTCGTACAGCTCGATCTGCCAGTCCGCCGGGGTGGTGCCGATCACGAACGTCCGGCCGATCTCGCACCGGTAGCCGCGGTAGTTGGCGCCGAGGCACACGGAGAGGAAGTCGCCCTCCTCGACCCGGCGGTCGGAGGGCCGGTGCCGGGAGCGCCCGGAGTGCGGGCCCGTGCCGACGGAGGTCGGGAAGGCCGGCCCGTCCGCCCCGTGGTCCACGAGCCGCCGCTCCAGCTCCAGGGCCAGGTGCCGTTCCGTGCGCCCCACCAGGATCGACTCCAGCAGCTCTCCGAGGGCCTGATCGGCGATCTCGGCGGCGATCCGCAGGCAGGCGATCTCCTCCTCGTCCTTGACCAGGCGCTGCTGTTCCACCGCGGTCCCGAGGTCGGCGAGCCGCAGCGTCGGGGCCACGGAGCGCAGGGCCCGGTGCCTGCCCACGGTGAGGTGGTGCTCCTCCACCGCCAGCGAGTCGGCCCGTACGGCGGCGGCCAGATCGGCCGCGGCCACGGCCGGGTCCCCGCCGGGGCCCGACAGCACGGAGACGGCGAGCCCCTCGTCGAGGCGGCCCTCGTCGGCCTCACCGGTGGGCGCCGAACCGCAGAACATCACGTCCTCGGAAGGGCCCACGAGGAGTACGGCACCCAGCGGGGACGCCCCGGAGAGGTAGCGGACGTTCGCCGGACGCGTGATCAGTGCGGCGGCGTTCCCCGCGGCGGCACATCGGTCGCGGAGCAGGCCACGGCGGGCGGCGTACACGTCTGACATGTCTTCGAGCGTACGAGCGCCCCGCGCATCCGGCCTGACGAGCGCGTCCGGACGGGGCCTCAGCCCTCGCGGGAAACAAACGGAAGGGGAAGCGGGTGGGGAAGCGGGAAGGCGGTGGGCCGCCGCCCCGCCTCGGTCACCAGGCCGCGGGAGCCGCGATCGCGCGGGCCAGCGCCTCGTCCAGGGCCCGCGCGGTCCCCTCAACGTCGAGGTGCGAATTGTCGATGATCGGCAGGCCGGAGCCGTACCAGCCCGCCATCCGCCCGTGAATCCGCGCGACTTCCTCGTCGGAGAGCCTGCGGTTGCCCGAGCGGGCCGCGTTGCGCTCCAGGACGATCTCCAGGCCCGGCAGCAGGACCACCGGCAGCAGCGCGGGGCCCACGTGCCGCTTCCAGCCGCCCAGGCCCACCACCGGCCGGTCCGGGAAGACGGCGTCGTCGAGGATGCAGGAGATCCCGTTCGCCAGGAAGTTGCGGGCGGCGAAGCCGCAGGTGCGGCGGGCGAGGCGGTACTGGGCCTCGGAGTGGTCGTTCCAGCCCGCCTGCGGGTCCGCGAAGCCCGAGCAGACCCACTCCCGGACGTCGTCCAGGCTCACGTGGGCGGTCGGCACCGGGCGGGTGCTCGCCCAGTGCCGGGCCACGGTGGTCTTGCCCGCGCCCGCCGGCCCGATGAGCAGGACGGCGAGGGTCGCTCCTCCCGTACCGGCCACCGCGGGCGGAAGCGGAATGTGGCCGGTGGTCTCCCCCACGGGCGGCGCCGGGGGCGGCGGCACGGCCGGGGAGCCCGGCCAACCCTGCGCCGGGGGTATCGGCGGCTGTGCCGGCGCGGCCGGGTGCTGTCCCGACTGCCCCCAGCCTGCGCCCCCGCCCCCCACTCCTTGCTGCATCCGCTGCCACTCCGTCTCGTTCCGGCGACTGATGCGAGAACGTTATATGACCCGGGAGGTCCCACCGTCCACCAGCACCTCCCCCGGCGCCGCCGGGCGCAGCGTCAGGCGGTGATCTCGTCCGCCAGCGCGCGCAGCGCCAGCCGGTACGAGCCGATGCCGAAGCCCGCCACCGTCCCGGTCGCCACCGCGGCGATGACCGAGGTGTGCCGGAACTCCTCGCGGGCGTACGGATTCGAGATGTGCACCTCGATCAGCGGAGCGGTGCGCTGCGCGGCCGCGTCCCGCATCCCGTACGAATAGTGCGTGAAGGCCCCCGGGTTGATCACCACGGGGATCTTCCCGTCCGCCGCCTCGTGGAGCCAGCGGATCATCTCGCCCTCGTCGTTGGTCTCGCGGACCTCGACGTCGAAGCCGAGTTCCCCGCCCACCGCGCGGCAGCTCTCCACGAGTCCGGCGTACGAGGTGGCCCCGTACACGTCGGGCTCGCGCGAACCGAGGCGGCCCAGGTTGGGGCCGTTGAGCACCAGGACCTGCCGGCTCACGCCGACACCTCGCCGTACGCGGCGATCAGGTGCGCCGGGTCGGGTCCTTCGAGGACGGTCGGCTTGCCCAGGCCGTCCAGGACGATGAAGCGCAGCAGGTTGCCGCGGGACTTCTTGTCGACCTGCATGGTCTGGAGCAGCTTGGTCCACTGGTCGCCGCGGTAGGTCAGCGGCAGGCCGACCGAGGCCAGGATCTCGCGGTGGCGGTCGGCCGTCGCGTCGTCCAGCCGTCCGGCGAGGCGGCCGAGTTCCGCCGCGAAGACCATGCCGACGGACACGGCCGCGCCGTGCCGCCACTTGTAGCGCTCGTTCTTCTCGATGGCGTGCGCGAGGGTGTGGCCGTAGTTGAGGACCTCGCGCAGGCCCGACTCCTTGAGGTCGCTGGAGACCACGTCGGCCTTGACCTGGATGGAGCGCACGATCAGCTCGGCCGTGTGCGGGCCTGCGGGCGTACGGGCGGCCTGCGGGTCCTCCTCGATCAGGTCGAGGATCTTCGGGTCGGAGATGAATCCGGCCTTGATGATCTCGGCCAGGCCGCTCACGTAGTCGTTGACCGGGAGCGAGTCCAGGGCCGCGAGGTCGCACAGCACGCCGGCGGGCGGGTGGAAGGCGCCGACGAGGTTCTTGCCCTCGGCGGTGTTGATGCCGGTCTTGCCGCCCACGGCCGCGTCCACCATCGCGAGGACGGTGGTCGGTACGGCGACCCAGCGCACCCCGCGCAGCCAGCTGGCCGCGACGAAGCCCGCGAGGTCGGTGGTGGCTCCGCCGCCGACGCCGACGATCACGTCGGTGCGGGTGAAGCCGGACTGGCCGAGCGCCTTCCAGCAGTACGCCGCCACCTCGACGGTCTTGGCCTCCTCGGCGTTGGGCACCTGGATGGCGACCGCCTCGTAGCCCTGCTCCGCCAGGTCGTCGCGCAGTGCCTCGCCCGTCGAGGCCAGGGCCTCGGGGTGGATCACGGCGACCCGCTGGGCCTTCGTACCGATCAGGGTGCCGAGTTCGCCGAGCAGCTGCCGGCCGACCAGCACGTCGTACGCGTCGTGTCCGGGGCTCGCGCCGACCTGGATCCGCGTCACCTGGTCTGTCATACGTCCTTCAACTCCAGAGCGTCGAGGACCGCTTGCGCGACCTCTTCGGGGGTGCGGTCGTCGGTGGTCACCACGACGCGCGCGACTTCGGTGTACAGGGGGCGCCTGGCCTCCATCAGCTCGCGCCACTGGCGGCGCGGGTTGACGGCCAGCAGCGGGCGCGCGGCGCCGAGGCCCACGCGCCGTACGGCTTCCTCGACGTCCATCGACAGGTAGGCGACGGGGAGGCCGGCGAGCAGCGCACGGGTGTCCGCGTCGAGCACCGCGCCGCCGCCGAGGGCGAGGACTCCGGTGTGCTCGGCGACGGCGGCGGAGACCGCCTTGCGCTCCAGCTCACGGAAGTACGGCTCGCCCTCGTCGACGAAGATGTCGGCGATCTCCCGGCCCTGGGCCGCCACGATGTCGGCGTCGGTGTCCCGGTAGGGGACGCCGAGCCGCCCGGCCAGCAGCGCGCCCACCGTGGACTTGCCGGACCCCATGGGGCCGACGAGGACGACCAGCGGTCCGCGCGTCACCGGATCTGCAGGTTGTCGAGGTAGGACTGCACGTTGCGCCGGGTCTCGGGGACCGAGTCGCCGCCGAACTTCTCGACGACCGCGTCGGCCAGGACGAGCGCGACCATGGCCTCGGCGACGATGCCCGCGGCCGGCACGGCACACACGTCGGAGCGCTGGTGGTGGGCCACCGTCGCCTCGCCGGTCGCCACGTCCACCGTGGCCAGCGCGCGCGGCACGGTCGCGATGGGCTTCATCGCGGCGCGGACGCGCAGCAGCTCGCCGGTGGTCAGGCCGCCCTCGGTACCGCCGGAGCGGCCGGAGGTGCGGCGCAGGCCCTCGTCGGTGGAGACGATCTCGTCGTGCGCCTTGGACCCGGGTACGCGGGCCAGCTCGAAGCCGTCGCCGACCTCGACGCCCTTGATGGCCTGGATGCCCATGAGCGCGGCCGCGAGGCGCGCGTCGAGGCGGCGGTCCCAGTGCACGTGCGAGCCGAGGCCGACGGGGACCCCGTACGCGAGCACCTCGACGACGCCGCCGAGGGTGTCGCCGTCCTTGTGGGCCTGGTCGATCTCGGCGACCATCGCCTTCGACGCGTCGGCGTCGAGGCAGCGCACCGGGTCGGCGTCGAGCTTGTCGACGTCGGCGGGGGTCGGGTAGACGCCGTAGGGCGCCTTGGCCGCGGCCAGTTCGACCACGTGCGAGACGATCTCGATGCCGGCGGCCTCCTTGATGAAGGACCGGGCGACGGCGCCGAGGGCGACCCGGGCGGCCGTCTCACGGGCGCTGGCGCGCTCCAGGATCGGGCGTGCCTCGGAGAAGCCGTACTTCTGCATGCCCGCCAGGTCGGCGTGACCGGGGCGGGGGCGGGTCAGCGGCGCGTTGCGGCCGGTGTCCTTCAGCAGCGAGGGGTCGACCGGGTCGGCCGACATGACGGTCTCCCACTTCGGCCACTCGGTGTTGCCGATCATGACGGCGATCGGCGAACCCTGCGAGAGCCCGTGGCGGACGCCGCCGAGGAAGGTGATCTCGTCCTGCTCGAACTTCATCCGGGCACCGCGGCCGTAGCCGAGCCGGCGCCGGGCCAAGTGGTCGGCCACCAGCTCGGTGGTGACCGGGACGCCGGCGGGAAGGCCCTCCAGCGTCGCCACCAGCGCCGGTCCGTGCGACTCCCCGGCAGTCAGCCAACGCAACCTGCTCAACGATGCTCCTCATGCTCGCGCCTGATACAGCGACGGCGCGATCGGGTGCGCGGCCCGGACCCGCCGTACCCGATCCTCCCATGTCCGGACCGGTACACCGGGCCCCGGTCCAGCAATCGGACGGCTTGTCCATCAGCTGAGCGCCCACGGGCCTGGGACGGACGGCCCTGAGGAGCCCCGGAGGGCCCCGGTGACGCTAGGCCGTCTCTTTCGGCTCTTGCCGGGTCCGCGCCGCCCGGCACGGCACCGGACGGCGCGGACCTGACCGACAAGATCCGAAAGAGCCGACCTAGCGGCCGGCGAGGGCCCGTTCTCCCGCGGCCCGCATGGCCGCGAGGGGTCCGGGGCGGCCGGTCATCTGTGCGACCTGGAGCACGGCCTGGTGGACCAGCAGGTCCAGCCCGCCGACGACCTTGCCGCCGCGCTCGGACCAGGCCGCCGCGAGGGCGGTCGGCCAGGGGTCGTAGAGCACGTCGAAGAGGGTCCCGGCGCCCTCGGGCACGGATGCGGCGAGGGAGTCCGTGGTGCCGGCCGGGGTGGTCGCGATCACCAGCGGGGCGGCGAGGGCCCCGGCCGCCTGCGACCAGTCCTCCGTGCGGACGGCCACGCCGAGGCGCTCGCCCCACCGGTGCATCTCGTCGGCGCGGGCGCGCGAGCGGACGTACGCGGTGACCTCGCCGGTGCAGATCCGGGAGAGGGCGGCCAGCGCCGAGGAGGCGGTGGCCCCCGCCCCCAGGACGGCCGCGGAGGGCACCTTCTCGACGCCGCGCTCGTGCAGGGCCGCGACGATGCCGGGGATGTCGGTGTTGTCGCCGAGGCGGCGGCCGTCCTCGGTGAGGACGACCGTGTTGACCGCCTCCACCGAGGCCGCGGTGTCGCTGATGCCGTCGAGGAGCGGGATGACCGCCCGCTTGAGCGGCATGGTCAGCGACAGGCCCCGCCAGTCCGGACCGAGGCCGCCCACGAACGCCGGGAGAGCGGCCTCGTCGATCTCGAAGCGGTCGTAGGACCAGTCGTCGAGGCCGAGCTCCTGGTAGGCGGCGCGGTGCAGCACCGGTGAGAGGGAGTGCTCGATGGGCGAACCCAGCACCGCGGCCCGTATCCGTGACATGTCGTGCTTACCCGCCGTTCTTCTGCTTCTGCCGTTCCTGGAACTCGTCGGCGAGCTTCTGGTGTTCCTCGTAGGTCTTGGTGAAGGAGGTCGTCTTCCCGTCGACCGACACGAAGAACATCCAGCCGCCGTGGTCCGGGTCGAGCGTAGCGGTCACGGCCTCCACGCCGGGGTTCCCGATGGGGCCGGGCGGCAGTCCCTTGACGAAGTGGGTGTTGTACGGGTTGTCGAGCGCCCGCGCTTCCTTGAGGGAGAAGTTCAGCTCGCTCGACTTGTTGATGTAGTTGTACGTCGAGTCGAATTCGAGCTTCTGGTTCGTGACGTCGTTGGTCTTCTTCAGGCGGTTGTAGATGACCTCGGACATCTTGCGGAAGTCCTCGTGGTGCTTGCCCTCGGCGTTGACGAGGCTGGCGACCGTGATCACCTGGAGCGGGTTCTCCAGGCCCAGCTCCTTGGCCTTGCCCTCGACCCCCAGCTCGCTGTACTTGTCCGTCGCGTTCTTGACCATCTGCTTGAGCAGGGACTCGGGCGTGCTGTCCGAGCTGACGTCGTAGCGCGCCGGGAAGAGGAAGCCTTCGAGCGGGTCCATGATCTTCTGGTTGTTGCCCGCCCAGGCCGGCAGCCCGAGGTTCTTGGCCTCGCGCTTGGCGATCTCCTCGGTGGTGCCCTCCGACTTGCCCAGCCGGGTGTCGATCAGCTTGTAGACGTCGACGTTCCGCTTGCCCTCGGGGATCGTGATGACGTTCAGCTTCGTGGGGTCGGTCATGAAGGTGACCGCGGACGAGGCCGACATCCCCTTCCGGAGCGGGTACACGCCCGGCTGGATCGACTTGCCCTTGGGGTTGGCGTTCGCCGCGGCGGTGAACGCCTCGACGCTGGCCACGACGCCCTTCTCCTTGAGGATGTTGCCCATCCTCGTCAGCGTGGAGTTCGCGGGGATCTCGACGTCGATCACCTCGCCGCTGCCCTCGCCCGTGTAGTCCGCGGCCGTGGCGAACCTGGCCTTGAGGAAGGTGTAGCCGTAGTAGCCGCCACCGCCGACCACGCCCACGATGACGAGGGCGGTCAGCAGGCAGGCCGTACCGCTGCGCTTCTTGGGCTTGCCGCCCTTCGAGCGGCCGGAACGGCGTCCGCCGGACCCTTCGCCGCCGTCGCCGCCCGGCAGGATCGACGCGTCGGAGTCCTCGTCCGCGGCGTCGGCGCCCTCCTGGGCCTCGCCGTCCTGCCACTCCTCGGCCGGTTCCGGCTCCAGGTGGCGGCGGCCCGGAGGCTGCGGCGGCGGATAGGCGTCGGGCCTGGTGTAGAGGTCCGGGCTCTCGCCCGGGTAGGCGCCGACCTGCGGCTGGGCGTACGGATCCGCCGCCGCGTACGGGTCGGCCTGCACCGCGGCGGCCACATACTGGCCCTGCCCGGTGTCCCAGCCCTGGCTGTCGTACACCGGCTGCTGCGGGGACGGGGCCTGGGGCTGGGCGTGCTGCTGGGCATAGGCCTGCTGCTGGTTCTGCTGTGCGTAGGCCTGCTGCTGGTACTGCTGCTGCTCCGTGTACTGCGGGTACTGCTGCTGCTCGCCGTACTGCGGCTGCGGCTGCTGCGGGTACTGAGCGGGGTACTGCTCCTGGTACTGCGGCTCCTGCGGATACTGCTGCTGGTCCCCGCCGTACGGCACCTGGCCCTGCTGGGTCTGGTGCGCGGTCCATCCCTGGTCCCCGTACAGGGGGTCCTCGGGATGCCACGGTTCGGAGCCGCCGCCCCGGCCATACTCAGTCATCGGTCCCCTAGAGCCGCGAGACGAAGGCCACGGCTTCTCCTCGCCGCGACACCCGGTTCCGCCTCTTTAGTGGTGGCGACGGCTGTTCGAATGCCGTCTCATTTCGCGGAACGTTACCGTATCGCGATCAGACAACCACTTCGACGCACTCACCGGGCGGATTACCTGATACCCGTTCGGTCTCAAGAGCGTTCTGCAGAATCACCACGGCGGCCGCCTGATCGATGACCGAACGGCCCTTCTTGGCGTTCTTCCCGGAGGCCCGCAGCCCCTGCGCGGCGGTGACCGTGGTCATCCGCTCGTCGACCAGCCGGACCCCCACGGGCTTGATGCCCTTGGCGAGCTCCATGGCGAAGGCGCGGCACTTGGCCGCGGCCGGCCCCTCGCGCCCGCTGAGCGAGCGCGGGAGGCCGACCACGACTTCGAGGGGCTCGTACTCCTCGACGAGCTGCCGCAGCCGCCGGTGGGCGGCCGGGATGTCACGTCCCGGCACGGTTTCGACCGGCGTGGCCAGCACCCCGTCGGGGTCGCAGGACGCGACCCCGATCCGGGCGTCACCGACGTCGATCGCGAGACGGCGGCCGCGGCGCAGTGTCATCGTCAGGCCGTCTCGACGACGAGGCGCTCGACCGCGGCGATGGCCTCGGGCACGGCGGCCGGGTTCTGGCCGCCGCCCTGGGCCACGTCCGGCTTGCCGCCACCGCCGCCACCGAGGGTCTTGGCGGCGGCACGCACCAGGTCACCGGCCTTGAGGCCGCGCTCGCGGGCCGCCTCGTTGGTGGCGATGACGGTCAGCGGGCGGTCGTTCGCCACGGTGAACAGGGCCACGACGACCGGGCGGTCGCCCGGGATGCGGCCGCGGACGTCGAGGACCAGCTTGCGCAGGTCGTCGGCGCCGGTGCCGTCCGGCACCTGGCCGACGACGAGGGCCACGCCGTGGATGTCCTGGGCGTTCTGGGCGAGCCCGGCGGCGGCCTGGAGGACCTTCTCCGCGCGGAACTTCTCGATCTCCTTCTCGGCGTCCTTCAGCTTGCCGAGCATGGAGGCGATCTTCTCCGGCAGCTCCTCCGGACGGCCCTTGACCAGCTCCTGGAGCTGGGCGACGACCGTGTGCTCCTTGGCGAGGAAGTTGTACGCGTCCACGCCCACGAGGGCCTCGACGCGGCGCACGCCGGAGCCGATGGAGGACTCGCCGAGCAGCTTCACCAGGCCCAGCTGGGCGGTGTTGCCGACGTGCGTGCCGCCGCACAGCTCCTTGGAGAAGTCGCCGATGGTGACGACGCGGACCCGCTCGCCGTACTTCTCGCCGAACTCGGCGATGGCGCCCTGCTTCTTCGCCTCGTCGATGCTCATGATCTCGGCGGTCACTTCGAGCTCGCGCGAGAGGACGTCGTTGATCTTCTGCTCGACATCGGTGAGGACCGTGCCGGGGACGGCGTTCGGCGAACCGAAGTCGAAGCGGAAGCGGCCGGGCGAGTTCTCGGAACCGGCCTGGGCGGCCGTGGGGCCGAGGGCGTCGCGCAGCGCCTGGTGGGTCAGGTGGGTGGCCGAGTGGGCGCGGGCGATGGCCCGGCGGCGCCTGATGTCGATGGCGGCGTACGCGGAGGCGCCCACCGTCACCTCGCCGACCTGGACGGAGCCCTTGTGCACGGAGACGCCCGGGACGGGCTGCTGGACGTCGCGGACCTCGATGACGGCGCCCGTGTCGAGCTTGATGCGGCCCTGGTCGGCGAGCTGGCCGCCGCCCTCGGCGTAGAAGGGGGTGCGGTCGAGGACGACCTCGACCTCGTCGCCCTCGGATGCGGCGGGCGCGGAGACGCCGTTGACCAGCAGGCCGACGATGGTCGACTCGCCCTGGTTGGTGGCGTAGCCGGTGAACTCGGTGGCCCCGGCCCGGTCGGCGATCTCGCGGTACGAGGAGACGTCGGCGTGGCCGGTCTTCTTGGCCTTGGCGTCGGCCTTGGCCCGGTCGCGCTGCTCCTGCATCAGGCGGCGGAAGCCGGGCTCGTCCACGGAGAGGCCCTGCTCGGAGGCCATCTCCAGGGTGAGGTCGATCGGGAAGCCCCAGGTGTCGTGGAGCAGGAACGCCTTGTCGCCGGACAGGACGGTGCCGCCCGCGGCCTTGGTCTCGCTCACGGCGGTGTCGAGGATGTTGGTGCCGCCCTTGAGAGCCTTGAGGAAGGCGGCCTCTTCGGCGAGGGCGACGGTCTCGATGCGCTTGCGGTCGGTGACCAGCTCCGGGTACTGCTCGCCCATCGTGTCGATGACGACGCCGACCAGGTCCTGGACGACCGGGCCCGTGGCACCCATGAGGCGCATGTTGCGAATGGCGCGGCGCATGATGCGGCGCAGCACGTAGCCGCGGCCCTCGTTGCCGGGGGTGACCCCGTCGCCGATGAGCATGGTCGAGGTGCGGATGTGGTCGGCGACCACGCGCAGCGAGACGTCCGTGCCCTGCTCGGCGCCGTAGCGCACGCCGGTCAGCTCGGTGGCCTTGTCCATGACCACGCGCAGGGTGTCGGTCTCGTACATGTTCTGCACGCCCTGCAGGATCATCGCGAGGCGCTCGAGACCCAGACCGGTGTCGATGTTCTTCGAGGGCAGGTCACCGAGGATCGGGAAGTCTTCCTTCCCGTCGCCGGCGCCGCGCTCGTACTGCATGAAGACCAGGTTCCAGATCTCCACGTAGCGCTCGTCGTTGACGGCCGGGCCGCCCTCGACGCCGAATTCGGGGCCGCGGTCGTAGTTGATCTCCGAGCACGGGCCGCAGGGTCCGGGGACGCCCATGGACCAGAAGTTGTCCTTCTTGCCCAGGCGCTGGATCCGCTCGGCGGGGACGCCGATCTTCTCGCGCCAGATCTGCTCGGCCTCGTCGTCGTCGAGGTAGACGGTGATCCAGAGCTTCTCGGGCTCCAGGCCGTAGCCGCCGTCCGCCACGGAGCTGGTGAGCAGCTCCCAGGCGTACTTGATGGCGCCTTCCTTGAAGTAGTCCCCGAAGGAGAAGTTGCCGCACATCTGGAAGAACGTGCCGTGGCGGGTGGTCTTGCCGACCTCTTCGATGTCCGGGGTGCGGACGCACTTCTGCACGCTCGTGAGCGTCGGGGCCGGAGGCTTGACCTCGCCCAGGAAGTAGGGCTTGAAGGGCACCATGCCCGCGGGCACCAGCAGCAGAGTCGGGTCGTCCGCGATGAGCGACGCCGAAGGGACAACGGCGTGACCGCGCTCCTCGAAGAAGCTCAGCCAGCGGCGGCGGATTTCAGCCGACTCCATCAGTGGTCCTCATTCCGGTCGTACGAAAGTTTCGGTCGGTCGGTGGTCTTGTCGTGCGGGTCGTGCGCGATGACCCGCAGCCGCCGCGGCCCGGGGAGGGCGGTGACGTTGTCGGGCCGGTCGGGGTCCTGGGTCAGCCCCAGTGCATCGTTCAGCTCGTCCTCGCGCTGCGTCATTCCCGCCTTGACGTCGAGGGCGAAGTCCTTGAGGCGGTGGCCCGCCTCCACGGCCTTGTCGGCGGCCTGGGCGGCAAGGCTCTCCGGCGTCAGCTTCTTGAGCTGGCGGTTGACCTTGGTGGTGGCCCACACACCGGCGGCGGCGCCTGCGGTGAACCAGAAGGCTCGGCGGAACATCGGCGGTCAGCCCTTCTGCTTCCGGCGCCGGGCAGCCGACACCGTACGGCCGACGATCACGGTACGGCTACCGCCGTCACTTCGTGGACGCCGGGAGGTCTTGGCGGGCACCTCGTCCGTGCGGCCGAGGGCCTTACGGACGCCGTAGCCGAAGGCCGCGACCTTGACCAGCGGTCCGCCGAAGGCGGAGGCGACGGTGGAGGACAGTGCGGAGGCGTTGGAGGTGACTTCCTGCACGTCGCTCGCGATGGCGTCGACCCGGTCGAGCTGGGTGCGCGCGGAGCGGACCGTGGTGGAGGCGTCGGCCAGCAGCGGCACGGCCTGGTCGGTCACGTCGGCCACCAGCTTGGTGGTCGCCTTCAGTACCTGGGCCAGCCTCACCAGCACCACCGCGAGGAAGGAGACCAGGATGGCCCAGAAGACGGCCACGAGGATCCCGGCCACCTCTCCACCGGACACGTCACACCGCTCTCTGTCTGTACCTGCACTGCTGAAGATTCGTCCTCCGACCCTATCGCGCCGGAGATCCCCGGCTGTACCGGAATTCCGAGGTCGGGACACCCGCCTTGTACGCAGCGCATGCGGACCAGTACCCTCCGTGTCCCATGCGACAGACACCCCTTCGACACACCGCCTGGGGCAATCTTCCCTCGGAGCTGAACCGGTTCGTCGGGCGGGGTGGCGAACTCGCCGGGCTGGGGCGGCTGCTGGAGTCCTCCCGACTGGTCACGGTGACCGGCGTGGGCGGAGTGGGCAAGTCCCGGCTGGCCCTCGCAGCGGCCCGGACGCTCGCCACCGGGACCGCAGCGGCGGACACGGAGGAAGCGCAGGAACGCTACTGCGACGGGGTATGGCTGGCCGAGCTGGCCTCCGTACGGGATCCCGCGCTGCTGGAGCTCGCCCTCGCGGAGGCGCTCGGCCTGACCGACCACACCACCCGGCCGCCGCGCACGGTGCTGGCCGAGCACCTGGCCGGGCGGCGCCTGCTGCTGGTCCTGGACGGCTTCGAGCAGCTGGTCGAGGAGACGGCCGGCCTGGTCCGGGAGCTGCTGCTGCGCTCCCCCGGCCTGCGCGTGCTCGCCGTGGGCCGCCGCCCGCTGGACCTGGCCGGGGAGCGGGTCCTCCCGCTGGCCCCGCTGGCCGCCGCCGAGGCCCTGGAGCTGCTGGTGGAGCGGGCCGCGGAGGCCGGTCCGGACTTCGCGGCGACCGGGGCGGACGGGGCCGCACTGGCGGAGGTGTGCGCCCGTCTCGACGGGATCCCGCTGGCCCTGGAGCTGGCGGCGGCCCGGCTGCGGGTGCTGTCCCCCGCGCAGGTGCTGGCCCGGCTGGAGGACCGCTTCGCCCTGCTGGCGGGCTCCGGCCCGCGCGGGGCACTGCCCCGGCACCGGACGCTGCGCACGGCCATCGGCTGGAGCCACGAGCTGTGCACGGCGGACGAGCGGCTGCTGTGGGCCCGGCTGTCGGTGTTCGCGGGCCTGTTCGACCTGGACGCCGCCGAGTACGTGTGCGCGGGCCCGGACCTGCCCGTGGAGAGCGTGCTGGACCTGGTCGGGGAGCTGCTCGCGCAGTCCCTGCTGGTCCGGGAGGAGACGGCCGCCGGGGTCCGCTACCGGATGCTGGAAACCGTACGGCTGTACGGGGCGGGCTGGCTGGAGTCGGCGGGTGACGCCCGGCGGCTGCGCCGTCGCCACCGGGACTGGTACATGGGGCTGGCGACCTGGTGCGAGCTGGACTGGTTCGGTCCGCGCCAGCAGGAGGTCGCCGCCCTGGTGGAGGCGGAGCTGCCGAATCTGCGGCTCGCCCTCGAATGCTGCCTGGACGAGCCGGACGAGGCCCACCTGGGCCAGTACCTGGCGGGCACCCTGTGGTTCTACTGGGCGGGCTGCGGCCGGCTGACGGAGGGCCGGCACTGGCTGGACCGGGCCCTGGAGCCCGCCGCGGGAGCCGCCCCGGGCTCCGGGCAGTCGGAGTACGCGTACGAGAGCTCGCGGCTGAAGGCGCTGTGGGTCCTCGGCTACGTCGCGGCCCTCCAGGGGGACGCGGTGGCCTCGATGAGCGCCCTGTACGAGTGCCGGGACGCGGCGGCGCAGACGCAGAACGCGGTGGCCTCGGCCTACGCCGTGCACCGGCTGGGCTGCCTGGCCCTGGTCTCCGACGACATGCCGCGGGCCCGGGAGCTGCTGGGTTCGGCGCTGGAGCGGTACCGGGAGGCCGGTGAGCTGAACAGCAGCGTGCTGATGTGCCAGGTGGAGCTGGCGATGGCGCTGGCCTTCCAGGGGGAGCTGGCGGGCGCGCTGTCCCTGTGCAAGGAGGTCCGGGACATCTGCGAGGAGCGCGGGGAGCGCTGGACGAAGGCGTACGCCCTGTACGTCCTCGCGTACGCGGCCCTGGACTCAGGGGCGACGGCCGAGGCGCGGCGGCTGCTGACGGAGTGCGTGGAGATCAACCACACCTTCCACGACCTCGTCGGTCTGGTGCTGGCGCTGGAGCTGCTGGCCCTGGTCACGGTCGCCGAGGGGCATCCGGCGGAGGCCGCGGTGCTCCAGGGTGCGGCCGAGCCCATGTGGGACGGGGTGGGCCTGCAGCTCTTCGGCTCGGGGTACTTCAACGCCCCGCGGCTGATGTGCCAGGAGCGGGCGGGCGATCTGCTGGGCGCGGACCGCTACGCGGCGCACGCCGCGGAGGGGCGGGAGCTGAGCCGGGAGGCGCTCGTCGTGCGGGCGAGCCTGGCGCCCGGGGAGCGGAGCGGGGCGGTGCCCTCGCCGCGGTCGGCGGGCCGGGGCGGGCTGCGCGGTGCGCGGGCCCCTCGCAGGGCGGCGGCGGACCAGCCCTGAACGCGGAAAACCCGCCGTCCCCGAGGGGACGGCGGGCTTCGACCAACCTGTGAGTACTAGGCCTGCATCAGCGGGCGTAGTACTCGACGACCAGCTGCTCGTCGCAGATGACCGGGATTTCCTTGCGGTTCGGGTCGCGGTCCAGGCGGAAGGCCAGGGCCTTCAGGTTGACCTGCAGGTAGCGCGGGGTCTCGCCCTCGCCTGCGTAGCCACCCTCACGGGCAACCTGGAACGGAACCTTCTCGCGGCTGCGCTCGCGCACGGTGATGACGTCGTCCGGGCGGACACGGAACGACGGCTTGTCGACCTTGCCACCGTTGACCTCGATGTGGCCGTGAACGACCATCTGGCGGGCCTGGTAGATGGTGCGGGCGATGCCCGAACGCAGGACCAGGGCGTCGAGGCGACGCTCGAGCTCGACGACCAGCGCCTCGCCCGTCTTGCCTTCGGCCTTCTTGGCGCGGTCGTACGCGCGGGCCATCTGACGCTCAGAGATGTCGTACTGAGCGCGCAGACGCTGCTTCTCGAGCAGACGGACCTTGTAGTCCGAGTTCTGCTTGCGGCCACGGCCGTGCTCGCCCGGCGGGTAGGGGCGGGCCTCGAAGTACTTGACGGCCTTCGGGGTCAGCGCAATGCCGAGGGCACGCGACTTCTTGACCTTGGGTCGCTTCTGGTTCACGTGGAACCTACCTCCATGTAAGTTAGGTGAGGCTTACCTTAGCGAGGAGGACGTAATGTCTCGACCACATGGGATCCCCCTGCCCAGTGCGCATCGAAGTTCGGATTCCAACGAAACGGAATCCGCTTTCGACGACGATAAGCAAGGTCAGCCGCGTCCCAGGGAAGGCGTTCGGCAGCTCACCGGAGCCGAACGCGTACGAACCCTCGTAGAGTCCAACGCCTCAGTATCCCTCACTCTGCCGGGTGCTCGTGACTGCCAGGCATCCGACGAGTTCGGGACAGGGATGCCGGTCGCACGGACCGTCACCCCGGACGGGGACGTGATTCTCCTTGTTTCCGGGGAATCCGCGGCTGCCAGGGCAGCCGCTCACGCCCAGGACGACGACCTCACCGCCGTGATCGAGATCACGGACGTGGCGCCGGTGTCCGTGCCCCATCGTATCCGAGGCCGCGCATGGCTCGCCGGGTGGCTCACGCCGGTGCGCGGGGACGACCGTCCGGCCTGCGCCGCGCTCCTCGCCGAGCGGCAGCCCGTCGGTGAACTGCTGGGGATGGCGGAGTCCCTGGAGCCCCCGTACGCGGGCCGCCCCGCCTGGATGCTGCTGCGCCTGGAGGTCGGCGAGATATCGGTGGACGACCTGTGGGGCGCCGAGCACGTGGAGCCCGAGGCCCTGGCCACGGCCGAGCCCGACCCCATCTCCCGGCACGAGGCGGAGCTGCTCCAGCACCTGCACTCGGCCCACGGCGAGCGACTCGGCGACCTGTGCGGGCTGCTGGGGTCGCGCGGGGCAGGGGAGGCGGACGCCATGACCGCCGTCCCCCTCGCGCTGGACCGCCTCGGCCTGCGGGTCCGCTTCACCGGCGGCGCCGCCGGTGCGTTCGACGTCCGCTTCGACTTCCCGGAGCCGGTCGCGGACATCTGCGGCCTGCGCCGGGCGATGCACACGCTCTTCTCGGCCGCCTCTCACTGAGGGCAGGTCGCGAGCAGTCCCTGGAGGGCGAGCTTCTCGGGCGCCGTCACGGACAGCTGGTACTTGGCCTTGATCCCCGTGTACCGGCGCCCGTACTCGCACCAGTACTCCCGCCTCGGCGGCTTCCACTTGTCGGCGGTCCTGCTGCCCTTGTCGTAGTTGGTCTGCTTGTCCACGGCGAGCAGCACGTCGAGGTCGTTGGCGTACTCCAGCCTGCGCTGCGGGGTCCAGCCGTACGCGCCGCCCCGCCAGGCGGCGCCGAGCGCGACCACGTGGTCCGTCTGGATCTGCGAGGCGCGCCGGTAGGTATAGGGGAGCGCCTTCCCGGTGTACGGGTCGTGCAGCACCCCGGACACCACCACGCAGGGGTTGCGGTCCCCCTGGCGCAGCTCGCTCAGGTCCCGGCGCAGCACGTCGTCGCGGGTGTCACAGCCGTTGCGCCCGCCGACGGCATCGGTCTCGTCGGACCAGTACCGGCCGAAGTTCTCCCGCTTGTACGTCTGCCAGTTCTTGCCCCACTCCACCTTCAGCTTCGCCAGCTGGGTCCTCGCGGTGGCCGCGGTGGGCGGGAACCCGGCGCCGGCGAGCGGCACCTGGGCCAGCGCCCTGGGCGACGCGGGCTGCGCGTCCTCGTGATGGCACCCGCCGAGCAGCAGCGCCGCCGCCGTCACGGCGACGAGCGGAGCACGGCCCCGGCGCAGGCCTCGGCATCGCATGCGACGGAGCCTAGCCACCGCGGCGCCGCCGACCGCGCAGGCGCGGGTCAGGACCCGCCGCGCAGCCGCTCCCTGACCTTCTCCACCACGTCCGCGTACCGGGCCTCGGCCCCGTACCGCGTCGGCTCGTAGTACCGCTTCCCGTGGATCTCGTCCGGTGCGTACTGCTGGGCGGCGATGGCGCCCGGCACGTCGTGCGGGTAGACGTACCCCTGGGCGTGCCCCAGCTTCGCCGCCCCCTTGTAGTGCCCGTCCCTCAGGTGCGGCGGGACCGAGCCCGCCAGCCCGGCCCGTACGTCGGCCAGCGCGGCCCCGATCGCCGTCGTGGCGGTGTTCGACTTCGGGGCCAGGGCCAGCGCGATCGTGGCGTGCGACAGGGTCAGCGCGGCCTCGGGGAAGCCGATCATGGCCACGGCCTGGGCCGCTGCCACCGCGAGCGGCAGCGCCGTCGGATCGGCCAGCCCGATGTCCTCGCTCGCCGAGATCATCAGCCGCCGGGCGATGAACCGCGGGTCCTCCCCCGCGTCGATCATCCGCGCCAGGTAGTGCAGCGCCGCGTCCACGTCGGAGCCGCGGATCGACTTGATCAGGGCGCTCGCCACGTCGTAGTGCTGGTCGCCGTCCCGGTCGTAGCGCACGGCCGCCCGGTCGACTGCCTCCTCCACCGTTTCGAGGGTGATCTCCTCCTCGCCCTTGGCGATCGCCGACCCGGCCCCCGCCTCCAGCGCGGTCAGCGCCCGCCGGGCGTCGCCACCGGCGATCCGCAGCAGGTGCGCCTCCGCGTCCGCGGGGAGGGTGACGGCGCCGCCGAGGCCCCGCTCCTCCGTCAGGGCCCGGCGCATCAGCGCACTGAGGTCTTCGTCCGTGAGCGGCTCCAGCGTGAGCAGCAGCGACCGCGACAGCAGCGGGGAGATGATCGAGAAGTACGGGTTCTCGGTGGTGGCGGCGATCAGCGTCACCCAGCGGTTCTCGACCGCGGGCAGCAGGGAGTCCTGCTGCGCCTTGCTGAAGCGGTGGATCTCGTCCAGGAAGAGGACGGTCTCCTTGCCGTAGCCACCGGCCGCGCGGCGCGCGCCCTCGATGACCGCCCGTACTTCCTTGACGCCCGCCGTGATGGCGGACAGCTCCACGAACCGCTTCTGCGTGGCCTGGCTGACCACGTAGGCCAGGGTGGTCTTCCCGATGCCCGGCGGACCCCAGAGGATCACCGACGAGGCCCCGGCCGGGCCGCCGGCCCCCTCCCCGACCAGCCGCCGCAGCGGTGAGCCGGGCTTCAGCAGGTGCTGCTGGCCGACGACCTCGTCCAGGACGCGCGGACGCATCCGGACGGCGAGCGGAGAGCTCGAAGGGTCCTTCTCCTGGCGTTCCTCGGCAGCGGCGGTGAAGAGGTCTGGTTCCACACCGGAAGCCTATGCGAGGCCACCGACAAGGCCGCCCGGGCTCAGGAGGTCCAGAAGTCCCACCAGCGGGTCAGGATCAGCATCCCGATGATCCCGATGTGCAGGACGGGGAGCACCCAGGTGAACTCGTCGAGGAAGCCCCGCAGCCAGGCCGGGGCGGGCAGCAGCCCCTCGCGGACGTTGTGCGCGGTGACGTACCAGAACATCAGGATCGTGGCGACCCAGGCCAGGGAGCACCACAGGCAGAGCGAGTTGATGTTGTACAGGGACTGGTAGGTGAGCCAGCCGCAGAAGACGACGCCGAACAGGGTGCCCGCGTTCAGCGTCAGCCAGTACCAGCGGGCGAACCGGGCCCCGGCCAGCACGCTCATGCCGACGCAGACCACGATCCCGTAGGCGACCAGTCCGAGCATCGGGTTGGGGAAGCCGAAGGCGGACGCCTGGTCGCTCTTCATGATGTTGCCGCAGGAGACGATCGGGTTCAGGCTGCAGCCGGGGACGAAGTTCGGGTCCTCCAGCAGCTTGAACTTGTCGAGCGTGATCACCCACGCGGCGAGCAGACCGGCCGCCCCCGTGATCACCAGCAGCAGGGCCAGGGCCCGGCTCGCGCCGACCGTCGTCCTCGGGGCGGTGTCCGCGTCCGTGCCTCGTGTCGTCATACCGCCCCGCTCCGCATCTACAAGGTCAACAAGCACCGGCCATTGTGCCGTACGGGGCTGTGTCCGCACCGTTCGATGGAGATAAGGAAGGGCGGGACGGGGTCTCCCCCGTCCCGCCCTTCCTGCGAGAACCGGCCGTCAGGCCAGGCGTGCCCGGACAGTGGCGACCAGGTCGGCCAGCGCCACGGCGTCCTGCTCCCCGGACTCCATGTCCTTCAGCTGGACGACGCCCTCGGCGAGATCGCGCTCGCCCGCGACGACGGTGAAGCGCGCACCCGAACGGTTGGCGTTCTTCATGTGGCTCTTGAGCCCCTTGGAACCGTACGAGAAGTCCGCCGCGACGCCCGTCTTGCGGAGCTCGGTGACGGCCCCGAACAGCACCTTGCGGGCCTCGTCGCTCAGGGCGATCGCGAAGACGCTGGTCGCCGGCGGGATGTCCAGCTCGACGCCTTCGGCCTCGAGCGCCAGCACCGTACGGTCCACGCCCAGCGCCCAGCCGACCGAGGGCAGTGCGGGGCCGCCGATCATCTCGGAGAGACCGTCGTAGCGGCCGCCGCCGCCCACCGCGGACTGCGAGCCCAGACCGTCGTGGACGAACTCGAAGGTGGTGCGCGTGTAGTAGTCCAGCCCGCGGACCAGCTTCTCGTCGTCCTCGAAGACCACGCCCGCAGCAGTGATCAGCTCACGGACCTCGGAGTGGTACGCCTTGCACGCTTCGCACAGGTAGTCCCGCAGCATCGGGGCACCGACCAGCTGCTTCTGGACGGACTCGCGCTTGTCGTCCAGGACGCGCAGCGGGTTGATCTCCGCCCGGCGCAGGGTCTCCTCGTCCAGGTCCAGCCCCCGCAGGAAGCCCTGGAGGGCCTCCCGGTAGACGGGACGGCACTCCGCGTCGCCCAGCGAGTTCAGCAGGATGCGGAAGTTGCGCAGGCCCAGCGAGCGGTACGCCTGGTCGGCCAGGATGATCAGCTCGGCGTCCAGCGCCGGGTCCTCGGAGCCGATGGCCTCGGCACCGACCTGCGAGAAGTGCCTGTACCGGCCCTTCTGGGGACGCTCGTAGCGGTAGTACGAGCCGGAGTACCAGAGCTTGACCGGCAGGCCGCCGGCCTTGTGCAGGTTGGCCTCCAGCGCCGCGCGCAGCACGGAGGCGGTGCCCTCGGGGCGCAGCGCCAGATTGGCGCCGCCCTTGGTCGTGAGGGTGTACATCTCCTTCGTCACGATGTCGGTGGACTCGCCGACGCCTCGGGCGAAGAGGTCCACGTCCTCGAAACCGGGCGTCTCGATGTATCCGTAGCCGGACTTCCGCAGCGGGCCGGAGATGGCCTCACGGACCGCCAGGTACTTGGCCGAGTACGGCGGGATCAGGTCGTACGTGCCCTTGGGGGCCTGAAAAGTAGCCACGAAACTCTCGTCACATTCCTCGTCGTGGAGCGGCGGTCGGGTCCGCTGCCAGGCCTGCCGCGACTTCCCGCAGGTACGGGTTGGTCGCGCGCTCGCGGCCGATGGTGGTCTGGGGACCGTGGCCGGACAGCACCACGGTCGAGTCGTCGAGCGGGAGGCACACGCGGGCCAGCGACTCGAGGATCTCGGCGTGGGAGCCGCCGGGCAGGTCGGTACGTCCGATGGAGCCGGCGAAGAGCAGGTCGCCCGAGAAGAAGACCGGCGGTACGTCGGCCAGCTCGGGCATCTTGAAGGTCACCGACCCCTTGGTATGGCCCGGCGCGTGCGCCACGGAGAAGTCCATTCCGGCCAGTTTCAGCCCGGCTCCGTCGGTGAGCTCGCGGACCTCGTCCGGCTCGCCGATGGTCAGCTCGCCCATGAGCGGCATACCGATGGAGCGGCCGAGGGCCTTCTCCGGGTCGCTCATCATGTAGCGGTCCTCGGGGTGGATCCAGGCCGGTACGTCGTGTGCTCCGCACACCGGGACCACCGAGGCCACATGATCGATGTGGCCATGGGTCAGCACGACCGCGACGGGCTTGAGCCGATGCTTCTTCAGCGTCTCCTCGACACCCTGGGCGGCCTGGTGGCCCGGGTCGATGATCACGCACTCCTCGCCTGCGGCGGGGGCGACCACGTAACAGTTGGTCCCCCAGGCCCCGGCGGGGAACCCGGCAATCAGCACGTTCGTCCTCAATCGTCGTCCGGCGGGAGGCTGCGGATCGGAATGCAGCTGCTCAGAGCCTACCGGCGCCCCTCATTACACAGCGAACCCATATACGGTACGCCCTAACCCAGCCCGGACAGCGGTACCAGACACGCACAAGGAGACGACCCGGTGGTCACGAGCGATCAGCGGCGGCGACAGCTCGCCAGGGAGAAGTACGAGCGCCAGCAGCAGCGTCGGGCCGAGGCCCGGCAGAAGGCGCGCCGGCGTGCGGCGGTGATCGGTGCGGCGGTGGCCGTGGTGATCGCGACGCTCGTCGGCCTCATCGTGGGCGGTGTCTTCGACTCGGACAAGAAGGACCAGGCGGCCGACCCGTCGGCGAGCCCGTCCGCCGAGCCCACGCCGAAGCAGTCCCCCTCGCCGGAGATGGCGATCGACCAGAAGGCGAAGTACACCTTCGCGCTGAAGACCAGCGCGGGCGACATCAACTTCGCGATGGACGCGGCGAAGACCCCGCAGACGGTGAACTCCTTCAAGTCGCTCGCCGACAAGGGCTACTTCGACAACACCAAGTGCCACCGGCTGACGGCCGGCGGGATCTTCGTGCTCCAGTGCGGCGACCCCGAGGGCACCGGCCGCGGCGGCCCCGGCTACACCATCCCGGACGAGAACCTGGACTCCCTCGGCAAGCCGAACGAGCAGGGCCAGGTGACGTACCCCGCGGGCACGGTGGCCATGGCCAACACCGGTCAGCCGGGCACGGGCGGCAGCCAGTTCTTCCTCGTCTACAAGGACAGCCCGCTGGCCCCGGGGTACACCCCGTTCGGCAAGATCGACGCGGCCGGTCTGAAGGTCCTGGAGGAGATCGCCAAGGCCGGAACGGCCGACGGCGGCCAGGACGGGGCGCCGAAGACGGAGGTCAAGATCGAGAAGGGCACCGTCACCCAGGGCTGACGGTCCCCTCGGCGGCCCGGGCCGTGTCCGGCGGCGTCCGCGCCCGCTACGTCGATATTCCGTCGTGCGGGATGCGGACAGCCGGCCCGGCGGTCGCCTATGTTGGCGTTGTGCAGGGCGGGCGCTGCCCGCCCCAGGAAACTGTGGACGATGCCCGGGGGTGAACCCCTCACAGGCATCAGGTGGAGGAGGCGCTGTGAGCAGCGACCCGTGGGGCCGAGTCGACGAGACGGGCACCGTGTACGTGCGTACTTCCGAGGGCGAGAAGGTCGTCGGATCGTGGCAGGCGGGCACCCCCGAGGAGGCCCTGGCCTATTTCGAGCGCAAGTACGAGGGCCTGGTGGTCGAGATCGGCCTCCTCGAAAAGCGCGTGCGGACCACCGATCTGTCCGCCAAGGACGCGCAGACGGCGATCGACCACCTTCGCACGCAGGTCGAGGAGCACCACGCCGTGGGTGACCTCGACGCGCTGCGCGTCCGGCTGGACCAGCTGGTGGCGACCGTGGAGTCCCGGCGCGAGGAGCGCAAGGTCCAGAAGGCCAAGCAGACGGACGAGGCCCGTGCGGCCAAGGACGCCCTGGTCGTCGAGGCCGAGCAGCTGGCGCAGAGCGACCAGTGGCGCAGCGCCGGCGAGCGGCTGCGGGCCCTGGTCGACATCTGGAAGGGCCTGCCTCGGCTGGACCGCAAGTCGGACGACGAGCTGTGGCACCGCTTCTCGCACGCCCGGTCCGCCTTCTCCAAGCGCCGCAAGGCGCACTTCGCCTCGCTGGACGCGCAGCGCGAGGATGCCCGCAAGGTCAAGGAGAAGCTGGTCGCGGAGGCCGAGTCGCTGTCGAAGTCGACGGACTGGGGTCCGACGGCCGCCCGCTACCGCGAGCTGATGGCGGACTGGAAGGCGGCGGGCCGGGCCCAGCGCGAGTCCGAGGACGACCTGTGGAACCGCTTCCGCGGCGCCCAGGACGTGTTCTTCGCCGCGCGCAGCGAGGTGTTCGCCGAGCGCGACGCCGAGCAGCTGGAGAACCTGAAGCTGAAGGAGGAGCTGACCGTCGAGGCGGAGAAGCTCGTCCCGGTCACGGACCTGAAGGCGGCCCGCGCCGCGTTCCGCTCCCTCAACGAGCGCTGGGAGGCCATCGGCCACGTGCCGCGGGACGCCCGGCCGAAGGTCGAGGGCCGGATGCACGCCGTGGAGCGGGCGATCCAGGAGGCCGAAGAGGGCGAGTGGCGGCGTACGAACCCGGAGGCGCGGGCCCGTGCGGCCGGTCTGACGGGGCAGCTCCAGGCTGCGGTCGACAAGCTGCGGGGCCAGATCGACGTGGCGCGTGCGGCGGGCAACAACGCCAAGGCCGACAAGCTGGCCCGCGAGCTGGAGGGCCGCCAGGCCCTGCTGGACCAGGCGCTGAAGGGCCTTGAGGAGTTCGGCGGCTGATCACCGCGCCGACCCCGGTCACGGGAAGGGCCCCGGTACGGATCTCCGTACCGGGGCCCTTCCCGTGCGGGCGGGTGCGTGCGTGCGTGCGGGTGTGCGCTACGGCCTGCGGGCCGAGGTCACGCGGTAGACGTCATAGACGCCCTCCACGCCCCGTACGGCCTTCAGGACGTGCCCCAGGTGCTTCGGGTCGCCCATCTCGAAGGTGAACCGCGAGGTGGCCACCCGGTCGCGGGAGGTCTGCACGGCCGCGGACAGGATGTTCACGTGCTGGTCCGACAGGACGCGGGTGACGTCCGACAGCAGGCGGGACCGGTCCAGTGCCTCGACCTGGATGGCGACCAGGAAGACGGAGGACTGGGTGGGGGCCCACTCCACCTCCAGCATCCGCTCGGGCTGCTGGGAGAGGGAGTCGACGTTGACGCAGTCCGCGCGGTGAACCGATACGCCACTGCCCCGGGTGACGAAGCCGATGATCGGGTCGCCCGGCACGGGGGTGCAGCAGCGGGCCAGCTTGACCCAGACGTCCTCGACGCCCTTGACGACCACGCCGGGGTCGGCGTTGCCGCGCCGCTTGCTGCGGCCGCGGGCCGGCGGGATGGACTCCTCGATGTCCTCGTTGGCTGCGTCCTCGCCGCCGAGGGCCTGGACCAGCTTCTGCACGACGCCCTGCGCGGCCACGTGGCCCTCGCCGATGGCGGCGTACAGGGAGGAGATGTCGGGGTAGCGCATCTCGTGCGCGAGGGTGACGAGCGAGTCGCCGGTGAGGATGCGCTGGATCGGCAGGTTCTGCTTGCGCATGGCCCGCGCGATGGCGTCCTTGCCGTGCTCGATGGCCTCGTCGCGGCGCTCCTTGGAGAACCAGCCGCGGATCTTGTTGCGGGCGCGCGGGGACTTGACGAAGCCCAGCCAGTCACGGGAGGGACCGGCGCCCTCGGCCTTGGAGGTGAAGACCTCGACGAGGTCGCCGTTGTCGAGGGTGGACTCCAGGGGGACGAGGCGGCCGTTGACCCGGGCCCCTATGGTGCGGTGGCCGACCTCGGTGTGGACGGCGTACGCGAAGTCCACCGGGGTGGCTCCGGCGGGCAGCGCTATGACGTCGCCCTTGGGCGTGAAGACGAAGACCTCGTTGCGGGAGAGGTCGAAGCGCAGCGAGTCGAGGAACTCGCCCGGGTCCTCGGTCTCCTTCTGCCAGTCCAGCAGCTGGCGCAGCCAGGCCATGTCGTTGACGGTGTCCTGGCCGGCGCTGCCCTTGGCGGCCTGCGGGACGTCGGTGCGGACCTTGGAGGTGCCGGCGACGGTCTGCTGCTTGTACTTCCAGTGGGCGGCGATGCCGTACTCGGCGCGGCGGTGCATGTCGAAGGTGCGGATCTGCAGCTCGACGGGCTTGCCGCTGGGTCCGATGACCGTCGTGTGGAGCGACTGGTACATGTTGAACTTCGGCATCGCGATGTAGTCCTTGAACCGGCCGGGGACCGGGTTCCAGCGCGCGTGCACGGTGCCGAGGGCGGCGTAGCAGTCCCGGACGGTGTCGACGAGGACGCGGATGCCCACCAGGTCGTAGATCTCCGCGAAGTCGCGGCCGCGGACGATCATCTTCTGGTAGACGCTGTAGTAGTGCTTGGGGCGGCCGGTGACGGTGGCCTTGATGCGGGCCGCCCGCAGGTCGGTCTGCACCTCGTCGGTGACGATCGTGAGGTACTCGTCGCGCTTGGGCGCCCGCTCGGCCACCAGTCGCACGATCTCGTCGTACATCTTGGGGTAGAGGATCGCGAAGGCGAGGTCCTCCAGCTCCCACTTGATCGTGTTCATGCCGAGGCGGTGGGCCAGCGGCGCGTAGATCTCGAGGGTCTCGCGGGCCTTCTTCTCCTGCTTCTCCCGCTTCAGGTAGCGCATGGTCCGCATGTTGTGCAGCCGGTCGGCGAGCTTGATCACCAGGACGCGCGGGTCCTTGGCCATCGCGACGACCATCTTGCGGACGGTCTCGGCCTGCGCGGCCTCGCCGAACTTGACCCGGTCGAGCTTGGTGACTCCGTCGACGAGTAGGGCCACCGCGTCGCCGAAGTCACGGCGCAGGTCCTCCAGCCCGTACTCGGTGTCCTCGACGGTGTCGTGGA
Organism: Streptomyces xanthophaeus; assembly: GCF_000725805.1. GTDB lineage: Bacteria > Actinomycetota > Actinomycetes > Streptomycetales > Streptomycetaceae > Streptomyces > Streptomyces xanthophaeus. Next base: position 41,577 of record NZ_JOFT01000024.1, read on the forward strand.
GCAGGCCCGCCATGAGCGTGGCCGGGTCCATGCCGAGCTCGGCGAGGATCGTGGTCACCGCGAGCGGGTGGGTGATGTACGGGTCGCCGCTCTTGCGCTTCTGGCCGCGGTGCCAGCGCTCGGCGACCTGGTAGGCCTGTTCGAGCTGGCGCAGGGTGGCCGTCTCGATCTTCGGGTCGTTGCTGCGGACGATGCGCAGCAACGGCTCCAGTACCGGGTTGTACGGGTTGGAACGCTGGACGCCGAGGCGGGCGAGCCGGGCGCGCACCCGGTTGGAGGAGCCGGCCGACTTCGCCGGCGCGGGCTTGACCGGCGGGGCCGGCCGGGCCGGTGGGGCCGGCGGGGGCGTGGCTGCGGGCGCCGCGGCCGGCTCGGCCTGCGGGTCGGGCTGCGCGGCGGAGATTGGCTGGGCCTCGTCTGGCAAGAGCGCTCCTCACGGGGGTCCCCCGGACGGAGTCTGGGGGTGGATCCGGTGCCCGTGTCCGGTCCGGATAACCCATCGTAGCGAGGGTTGCGTCACCTTGTTCTCCGTGGTTCCTCCTGGGCCCTGCAGCCGCATTCCCGCGCACCCGTCCCGGCCCGGCGGCGCAGTGGAAGGTGCAGCGCAAAGCGGCGGGCACCCGGGGTCTCCCGGATGCCCGCCGCTCGCCGTGCTGCAGGTCAGACCACGATCAGGGCGTCCAGCGGGGCGTCGCCCAGCGTGCCGGCCAGCTTGGCCCGGCCCGGCAGGAAGGACAGCTCCATCAGGACGGCCACTCCGGCGACCTCCGCGCCGGCCCGCCGGATCAGCTCCAGCGAGGCCCCGGCGGTGCCGCCGGTGGCCAGGACGTCGTCGATGACCATGACCCGGTCACCGGCCGACAGGTCCTCCGCGTGGACCTCGATCTCCGCGGAGCCGTACTCCAGCTCGTAGGACTGGGCCAGCGTCGCTCCCGGCAGCTTCCCGGCCTTGCGCACGGGTACGAAGCCGATCCCGGCCTGGACCGCGACCGGCGCCGCGAGGATGAACCCCCGCGCCTCCAGTCCGACGATCTTCGTCGCGCCGTACTGCCCGGCCAGCTCCACCAGCGCGTCCGTCAGGGCCGCGAAGGCCTTCGGGTCCGCCAGCAGCGGGGTGATGTCCTTGAACATCACGCCCGGCTTCGGGTAGTCGGCTACGTCCTTGATCCGGCTGAGCAGCAGCTCGCGTACGTCCTCGGACAGCGGCCCGGTCACCGGCGCCGCCCGGAACGGCCCGGGGAGACGACCTCGGGCTCGTCGCCGTCGGTACCGGACTCGTAGCCCTCGTCCAGGGACTCGCCCTTGGCCGCCGCGGAGGCCCGCTTCGCCAGGACGCGCTTCTTCAGCGCCTTCATCGCCGGCTCGCGCTCCTTCAGGTCCACGACCAGCGGGGTCGCGATGAAGATCGAGGAGTACGCACCGGCCGCGAGGCCGACGAACAGCGACAGCGAGATGTCGTTGAGCATGCCCGCGCCCAGGAAGCCGCCGCCGATGAACAGCAGGGCCCCGACCGGGAGCAGTGCGACGACCGTGGTGTTGATCGAGCGGACCAGGGTGCCGTTGATGCTGCGGTTGGCGATCTCGCTGTACGTGAAGCGGGTCTGCTTCGTGATGTCCTTCGAGCCCTCCTTCAGACCGTCGAAGACGACGACGGTGTCGTAGAGGGAGTAACCGAGGATCGTCAGCAGACCGATGACCGTGCCCGGCGTGACCTCGAAGCCGACGAGCGCGTACACGCCGACGGTGATGGTGAGGTCGTGGATCAGCGCGATCAGCGCCGCGACCGCCATCCGCCACTCGAAGGCGATGGCCAGGTAGATCACCACGAGGATCATGAAGACGCCGAGGCCGGTCCAGGCCTTGTTCGCGATCTGCTCGCCCCAGCTGGGGCCGACCAGGTCCGCGTTGATGTCCGCCTCGGTGACCTTCAGGTCGGTGGCGAGCTGCTTCTTCACGTCCGCGGCCGAGGCGGTGTCCAGACCGGAGATCTGGATCCGCAGGCCGCCGGTGCCGAGCTCCTGGACGATCGCGTCGTGGCCCGAGGCCTTCTCCGCGTCCTCGGTCGCCTTGGCGACGGAGACGGCCGTCTTCGGGGTGGTGAAGACGGCACCGCCCTTGAACTCGATGCCCATGTTGAGGCCCTGAACGGCCAGGGCCACGATCGCCGTGATGGTGATCAGGATGGAAACGCCGTACCAGAGAAAACGCTTGCCGACGAAGTCGTAGCCGACCTCACCGCGGTACAGCTTGGCGCCGAGATCTCCCAGCTTCGACATCTCTCACGCCTCCTTTGCGTCGACGGGGGCGGGGGCGGCACCGGCACGCCGGGACCGGCGCAGCGGCGGCTTGGCGCCGAGCCGCTTGGGGTCCAGCCCGGACCACGGGTGACCGCTGGAGAAGAACTTCGTACGCGCCAGCAGCGTCATGACGGGCTTGGTGAAGAGGAACACCACGACCACGTCGAGCAGGGTGGTCAGACCCAGCGTGAAGGCGAAGCCCTGCACCTTGCCGACGGTGACGATGAAGAGCACCGCGGCAGCCAGGAACGAGACGAAGTCGGAGACCAGGATGGTGCGCCGGGCACGCGGCCAGGCCCGCTCGACGGCCGGACGCAGGGTGCGGCCCTCGCGGATCTCGTCACGGATGCGTTCGAAGTACACGATGAACGAGTCCGCCGTGATGCCGATCGCGACGATCGCACCACAGACGGCGGGCAGGTTCAGCGCGAACCCGATGCCCTTGCCGAGCAGCGCCATGATCGTGTAGGTGAGGACCGCGGACACCAGGAGGCTGACGATCGCGATGAAGGCCAGACCGCGGTAGTACACCAGCAGGTAGATCACCACGAGGAGCAGGCCGATGGCACCGGCGATCAGGCCGGCCCGCAGCTGCTCACCGCCGAGGGCGGCCGTGACGGTGGTGACGCTGTCCTCCTGGAAGGACAGCGGCAGGGCGCCGTAGGAGAGCATGTTGCCCAGGTCCTGCGCGGACTGCTGGGTGAAGCCGCCGGAGATCTGGGCGTTGCCGCCCGTGATCGCGGTGCTGACGGACGGGTCGGAGACCACGTCGCCGTCGAGCACGATCGCGAACTGGTTCTGCGGCGGCTGCTTCGCGGAGAGCTCGCCGGTGACCTTCGCGAACGCGTCGGAGCCGCGGTCGTTGAAGTCCATCGTGACGATCCACTGACCCGTCTGCGGGTCGATGACGCCCTTGGCGCTCTTGACGTCCTTGCCCTCGACGGCGGCCGGACCGAGCACCCACTTGCCCCAGGCGGTCCCGCGCTGGCCACAGGCGAGCGTCGGCTCCTCGGGCTTGACGCCCTTGCCGACGGCGGTGCGCTGCGCCTCGTCGGTGCAGTCGAGCGCGGCGAACTTGGCCTGGAGGTCGGCGGCGGCGGCGTCACCCGAAGGGGTCGGCGCCGGGGTCTCGGCCTTGTCGTCTGCCTTCTTCGACTCGCTCGCCGAGGGCGAGGGAGAGGGGGCGTTCGGGGCCTTGAGGGCCTCACTGAGCGCGCGGCCCTGGGAAGTGGCGCTGGACGACGGGGTGGCCGAGGGGGAGGACTTGTTGCCGTCCTCCGCCTTCGGGGCACCGGAACCGCTCGCGGAGGGGCTCGGGCTCTGCGGGGCCTCGGGGGCGACCGGAGCGCCGTCGGCGAAGGCCAGGACCGGGCGGAAGTAGAGCTGGGCGGTCGTACCGACCTGCTCGCGCGCCTGCTTCTCGTTCATCCCCTTGGGGATGTTGACGATGATGTGGTCGTCGCCCTGCGTCTGGACCTCGGCCTCGGACACGCCGAGACCGTTGACACGGCGCTCGATGATGCCGACCGCGGTGTCCATGTTGGTCTTGTTGATCGCGTTCGGCTTGCCGGGCTCGCTCTTGGCCTTGAGCGTGATGCTCGTGCCGCCGGCGAGGTCGATGCCGAGCCGGGGAGTCGTCTGCTTGGAGATGAACATCCCCGCGGTGAGCGCCACCATCGCGATCAGGATGATCGCCAGGGCGCGCCCCGGCCTCCCCTGAGCCCCCGTGGGCCGCCGGCCCTTCTTCGGTGCTGCCACCTTGTCGTTTCTCCCTGTCCAACCGTCCCGCGCCGGGTCAGCGCGCGGACGGCCACGAAATGTGTGGTGGGGACCCCTGCCCCCCGCAGAAGTGTCACCGGCGAAGGACCGCGTCGGCCGCCGGTCAGGCGCCTTCGCGGTCCCGGCCGGGTCCTACTTGGAGCCGGTCCCGCCGTCGGCCTTGCCGTCCTTGGGCTCGTCACCGGGCTGGTCGCCGGTGGCGTCCGCGTCGGTGGCGTCCTTCTTGCCCAGGTCGAGCTTCGGGGCCTCGTCCTCGCCCTTGCCGAGCTCGGTCTTCGGCTCCTCGGTCAGGGAGGAGGCGTCGTCCGGGACGACCGGCGTGTCGCTGACGGCGTCGTCGCCGATGCCGTGGACGATGCGGTTGTACTCCGCGTCCTCAAGGACGGCGCCGATGGCGTTCTTCGCGTAGATGGCGTGGACGCCGGGGGCCACCTCAAGGGTGACGGTGTCGTCACCGACCTCCTTCACCGTGGCGTACATGCCGCCGATGGTGCGGACGCCGGTGCCGGGAGTCATGTGGTCGCGCATCTGCGCGGCCGCCTGCTGCTTCTTCTTCGCGGAACGGGTCATCAGGAACATCGCCCCGATGAGCACGATGAACGGGAGGAGTGTCACGAGATTCACGGGACGGAGATCCTTCGCACGACCGCACGGGAGACGGCCTTTTTCTACGGGGGTGGGCACGCCGACCCGAAGGGTCGGCATCGGCGGAGTCTAGGCGAGTCCGCACCGATGGAACAACGCCCAGCATGGCACCGCAGTTCCTGACCGGTCGAACCTCCGCGCCGTCACGCCCCGAACAAGCCCTGTTGTCGGCTTGATCCACTCCCGCCGTGCTGCGGCGGTACGAGGCCCAGGTGGGCCCATGCGGCGGGCGTCGCCACCCGCCCCCGGGGCGTCCGCGCGAGCAGGCCCTCGCGGACCAGGAAGGGCTCCGCGACCTCCTCGACGGTCTCCCGCTCCTCGCCGACGGCCACGGCGAGGGTCGACAGGCCGACGGGCCCGCCGCCGAACAGCTTGAGCAGGGCCTCCAGGACCGCCCGGTCGAGCCGGTCCAGCCCGCGCCCGTCCACCTCGTACACCTGGAGGGCGGTACCGGCCACCTCGCGGTTGATCACCCCGTCGGCCCTGACCTGGGCGTAGTCCCGGACCCGGCGCAGGAGCCGGTTGGCGATGCGGGGGGTGCCGCGGGAGCGTCCGGCGATCTCGGCGGCCCCGGCGGTGTCGATCTGCACGTCGAGGAGGCGGGCGGAGCGGTGGATGACGCGTTCCAGCTCCTCGGGGGCGTAGAACTCCATGTGCCCGGTGAAGCCGAAGCGGTCGCGCAGCGGCGGGGGCAGCAGTCCGGCCCTGGTGGTGGCCCCCACCAGCGTGAACGGCGGGAGCTCCAGCGGGATCGCGGTGGCCCCCGGACCTTTGCCGACGATCACGTCGACCCGGAAGTCCTCCATGGCCATGTAGAGCATCTCCTCGGCGGGCCGGGACATGCGGTGGATCTCGTCGAGGAAGAGGACCTCGCCCTCCTGGAGGGAGGAGAGGATGGCGGCGAGGTCGCCCGCGTGCTGGATCGCGGGGCCGGAGGTGATCCGGATGGGGGCGCCCATCTCCGCCGCGATGATCATCGACAGCGTGGTCTTGCCGAGGCCGGGCGCGCCGGAGAGCAGGACGTGGTCGGCGGTGGCGCCGCGCTGGCGGGCCGCCTTGAGGACGAGGTCCAGCTGCTGGCGGACCTTCTCCTGGCCGACGAACTCACCGAGGTCCTTGGGCCGCAGCGCCGCCTCGACGGCGGTGTCCTCCCCGTCTGCGGCGGCGGCGACGATGCGCGCCTCTTCCTCGGCAGTGGTCTCGTCGTCCCAGTTCACGGTGTCAGTCTGCCTTCTCGGTGTGGTGCGGGGTGCATCGTCGGGCCGGTCCGTCTCCCGGGCTCCGCCCGGCCGGTCAGCGGGCCCGGTTCAGGCTCTGGAGGGCGGCCCTCAGGAGCTGTGGCACGGGGGCGGAGCCGCCCGCGGCGATGGCGGCCTCGGCCTGCGGGGTGACGGCCGCCACCGCCTCGTCCGCCTCGCGGGAGGCGTAGCCGAGCCCGATCAGGGCCGCGGCGAGCTGTTCGGTCCACGGGGCCGGGCCGGTGGCGACCGCCCGCTGCGCGCCGACGAGGCCGCTCGCCCCCAGCGGGGCCCCCAGCTTGTCCTTGAGCTCCAGCAGCAGCTTCTGGGCGCCCTTCTTCCCGATGCCCGGCACGGCCGTCAGGGCCTTCTCGTCGCCGGTGGACACGGCGAGGCGCAGGGCGTCGGGGCTGTGCACCCCGAGCATGGCCTGGGCCAGGCGCGGTCCGACCCCGCTGGCGGTCTGGAGCAGTTCGAAGACCTGGCGCTCGTCGTCGTCGGCGAAGCCGTAGAGGGTCAGCGAGTCCTCGCGGACGACCAGGGAGGTGGCCAGCCGGGCCTGCTCGCCCATCCGCAGGCCGGAGATGGTGTTCGGCGTGCAGTGCACGGCCATGCCCACTCCCCCGACCTCGATCACGGCCAGGGTGGGGGCGAGCGCGGCGACCGCGCCGCTGACGAAGGCGATCATCGGGTACGGCCTTTCGAGGCGTGCAGGGCGACCGCCTGCTGGAGGCGGTTCTGGGCGGGGGCCCGCCAGATGTGGCAGATGGCGAGGGCCAGGGCGTCGGCGGCATCGGCGGGCTTGGGCGGTTCGGCCAGCCGCAGCAGGCGGGTCACCATGGCCCCGATCTGCGCCTTGTCGGCCCGGCCGCTGCCGGTGACGGCGGCCTTGACCTCGCTGGGGGTGTGCAGGGCGACGGGCAGGCCGCGCCGGGCGGCGCACAGCATGGCGACGGCGCTGGCCTGGGCGGTGCCCATCACGGTGCTGACGTTGTGCTGGCTGAACACCCGCTCCACCGCGACCACTTCGGGCCGGTAGGTGTCGAGCCACTCCTCGATGCCCTGCTCGATGGCGACGAGCCGGTGACCCAGCTCGGCGTCCGCGGGGGTCCGTACGACTCCCACGCCGATCATGGTCAGGGGACGGCCCGCGACTCCCTCGACGACGCCGACGCCGCACCGCGTCAGCCCCGGGTCCACGCCGAGCACGCGCACCGGGCCACCCCCTGTCCATCGATCACCTGTCCGTGTCCGTGCAGGCTATCGGGCCCCACTGACAAAGCGACGGGCCGACAGGGTGTGTCCTGTCGGCCCGTCGCAGGCGGCAGCCGTCGGCCGCGGCGCGTCAGGCGTCGACCTTCTCCATGACCTCGTCCGAGACGTCGAAGTTGGCGAAGACGTTCTGCACGTCGTCGCTGTCCTCCAGCGCGTCGATCAGCTTGAAGATCTTGCGGGCGCCCTCTTCGTCCAGCTCGACCTGCATGGTCGGCAGGAAGTTGGAGTCGGCCGAGTCGTAGTCGATGCCCGCCTGCTGGAGCGCGGTGCGGACCGCGACCATGTCGGTGGCCTCGCTGATGATCTCGAAGCTCTCGCCGAGGTCGTTGACCTCTTCGGCACCCGCGTCGAGGACCGTCTCCAGGACGTCGTCCTCGGAGAGCTCGCCCTTGGGCAGGAGCACGACGCCCTTGCGGTTGAACAGGTACGAGACCGAGCCCGGGTCGGCCATGGAGCCGCCGTTGCGGGTCATGGCGACGCGGACGTCGGAGGCGGCGCGGTTGCGGTTGTCGGTGAGGCACTCGATGAGCACCGCGACGCCGTTCGGGCCGTAGCCTTCGTACATGATCGTCTCGTAGTCGGCGCCGCCGGCCTCGAGGCCGCCGCCGCGCTTGACCGCGGAGTCGATGTTCTTGTTCGGGACCGAGCTCTTCTTGGCCTTCTGGATGGCGTCGAAGAGGGTCGGGTTGCCGTCGATGTCGGCGCCGCCCATACGGGCCGCGACCTCGATGTTCTTGATCAGCTTCGCGAAGAGCTTGCCGCGCTTGGCGTCAACCACGGCCTTCTTGTGCTTCGTCGTAGCCCATTTAGAGTGGCCGGACATCTGCCTGTCTCCTTCGCGTCACCAACAGTGTTCGCCTCAGATCCTACCGGGACGCCGTTACAGCCCCGCGCGCACCATGTCGACGAAGTACGCGTGCACCCGGACGTCGCCGGTCAGCTCGGGGTGGAACGAGGTCGCCAGGACGTTGCCCTGGCGCACGGCGACCGTGTGGCCGTCGTACGTGGCGAGCACCTCGGCGGACGCACCGACGGACTCGACCCACGGGGCGCGGATGAAGACGCCCTCGACGGGGCCGCCCTCGATGCCCGCGAAGTCGACCTTCGCCTCGAAGGACTCGTTCTGGCGCCCGAAGGCGTTGCGGCGGACGATCATGTCGATGCCGCCGAGCGTCTCCTGGTCCTCACGGCCGTCCAGGAGCTTGTCGGCGAGCATGATCATGCCGGCGCAGGTTCCGTACACGGGCAGGCCGGAGGCCAGGCGCTCGCGCAGCGGCTCCAGCATGCCGAACAGCACGGCGAGCTTCGACATGGTCGTCGACTCGCCGCCGGGGATCACCAGGGCGTCGACCTCGGCGAGCTCCTCGGGGCGCCGGACCGGCCTGGCCACGGCGTCCGCCGCGGCCAGGGCGATCAGGTGCTCCCGTACGTCGCCCTGGAGGGCCAGGACACCGATCACGGGGGTGGTCATGGTCCGACTACCAGCCGCGGTTGGCGTAGCGCTCGGCCTCGGGCAGCGTGTCGCAGTTGATGCCGACCATGGCCTCGCCCAGGTTGCGGGAGGCGTCCGCGATGATCTTCGGGTCGTCGTAGAAGGTGGTGGCCTTCACGATGGCGGCGGCGCGCTTGGCCGGGTCACCGGACTTGAAGATGCCGGAGCCGACGAAGACGCCCTCGGCGCCGAGCTGGCGCATCAGCGCGGCGTCGGCGGGGGTGGCGACGCCACCGGCGGAGAACAGCACGACCGGGAGCTTGCCGAGCTCGGCAACTTCCTTGACGAGCTCGTACGGGGCGCGCAGCTCCTTGGCGGCGGCGAACAGCTCGTTGTTGTCGTAGCCGCGCAGGCGGGCGATCTCGTTCTTGATCTGGCGCAGGTGGCGGACGGCCTCGACGACGTTGCCGGTGCCGGCCTCGCCCTTGGAGCGGATCATGGCCGCGCCCTCGGCGATGCGGCGCAGGGCCTCGCCCAGGTTGGTGGCGCCACAGACGAAGGGGGTGGTGAACGCCCACTTGTCGGAGTGGTTGACCTCGTCGGCCGGGGTCAGGACCTCGGACTCGTCGATGTAGTCGACGCCGAGGGACTGCAGGACCTGCGCCTCGACGAAGTGGCCGATGCGGGACTTGGCCATGACCGGGATCGAGACGGCCTCGATGATCTCTTCGATCATGTTCGGGTCCGACATGCGGGCGACCCCGCCGTCCTTGCGGATGTCGGCCGGAACCCGCTCCAGGGCCATGACGGCCACGGCGCCTGCGTCCTCGGCGATCTTCGCCTGCTCGGCGTTGACCACGTCCATGATCACGCCGCCCTTGAGCTGCTCGGCCATGCCGCGCTTGACGCGCGAGGTGCCGATGGCCGACTCAGCGGACTGGGGGGAGGTGGGAAGCGTGCTCACGGATGACCTCACTCGAAAGGAAGACGGGTTCTACTCGCCGAGGAAACCCCACCGACCAGTCCACAGCAAGGGCCAATGTGGAGCCGGTGGCCTCTTCACTTGTCCCCTGCGGCACTGGACCGCCCCCTAGACCGGGCGTTCCGCGAGGTCCGCCGGAGGCTCGTCGTCCATCTCGAAGGCCAACGGGAAGGGAGCGTGCCCGGCCAGCCGGAACCAGCGCACCTTGCGGTGCCTGCGCAGGGCCCTGGCGGCCCGTACGGAGTCGTTGTGGAAGCGCCGCGCCATGGGTACCCGGCGGACCGCCGCGGCCAGCTCCTCGGTGGCTTCCGCCCCGCCGGGGGCCGCCTTGAGCACCTCGACCTGGTCGGCGTCGGCGAACACCGCCCGCAACGCCTGGCTGAGCTCGCTCTCGGCGACCTCCCGCTGCTCCTCCTCGGCCTGGCGCGCGGCGTGCGCGGCCTCGTACAGCACCAGGGAGGAGGCGGGGTCGAGCACCCCGGAGGTGGCGACCTCCAGCACCACGGAGGCCCGCCGTACGAGCTGCGCGTCGAGTGCGGCTCGAGCCGCGTCCATGCGCGAATGCAGCCGGTCGAGCCGCCCGGCGGTCCAGCTGAGGTAGACCCCGACGACTCCGAGGGCCAGGGCGATCCAGACAAGGGTTTCGATCACGCTGCGCGACCCTACCGCTCCGCGCCCGCCGCATCCCCATCGGCCCTGGCCGCGGGAGCCTCAGCGGCGGCGGCCGCTCTGCCGGGCCCGGGCCTGAGCCGAGGCCTCGGGCTAGGCGTCCCGCGAGAAGCCGAGGCGGGTGCGCAGGGGGACGCGTTCGTCGGTGGCCACCGCGGCGGCGCCGTCCGTCACCGTCTCGTAGACCGCCAGGATGTCCGCCCCGACGGTCGACCAGTCGAAGCGGCGCACGTGCGCCGAGCCGCGTGCGCTGAGCTCGGCGCGCCGGTCCGGGTCCCGCAGGAGGGCGATCGCGGCCCGTGCCAGGTCGTCGGAGTCCTCGTTCGCGAAGAGGTCGCCCGCGCCGCCCTGGTCCAGCACCTGCGCGAAGGCGTCCAGGTCCGAGGCGAGCACCGCGGCGCCCGCCGAGAGGGCCTCGACGAGGATGATGCCGAAGCTCTCGCCGCCCGTGTTCGGGGCGACGTACACGTCCACGCTGCGCAGCAGCCGCGCCTTGTCCTCGTCCGAGACCATGCCGAGGAACTCGACGCGCGAGCGGAGCTCCGCCGGGAGGGAGGCCACCGCCTCCTCCTCGTCGCCCCGGCCGGCGACCAGCAGCCGTACGTCCGGGCAGGCCTCCACGATCTTCGGGAAGGCCGCCATCAGCACCGGCAGGCCCTTGCGGGGCTCGTCGATGCGGCCGATGAAGCCGAGGGTCTGGCCGCCCCACTCCGCCTTGGGCTCGGCCGAGGCGAAGAAGCCGACGTCCACGCCGTTCGGGATCACCACCGCGTCCCCGCCGAGGTGCTCCACCAGCGTGCGCCGCGCGTACTCGCTGACCGCGATGCGCGCGCTGATCTTCTCCAGCGCCGGCTGGAGGATCGGGTACGCGGCGATCATCGCCCGGGAGCGCGGGTTCGAGGTGTGGAAGGTGGCCACGATCGGCCCCTGCGCGGCCCAGCAGGACAGCAGCCCCAGCGAGGGCGAGGCGGGCTCGTGGATGTGGATCACGTCGAAGGTGCCGTCGTGGAGCCAGCGCCGGACCCGGGCCGCGGAGAGGAAGCCGAAGTTCAGCCGGGCCACCGAGCCGTTGTACGGCACCGGCACCGCCCGCCCCGCCGAGACCACGTACGGCGGCAGCGGGGTCTCGTCGTCCGCCGGGGCCAGGACCGACACCTCGTGGCCGAGGCGGATCAGGTGCTCCGCCAGGTCCCGGATGTGGAACTGGACGCCGCCCGGCACGTCCCACGAATACGGGCACACGATGCCGATCTTCACTACGGGCGCTCCCCCTGGTCGGTCAGATCGTCCAGCCACAGCCGCTGCAGCATGTGCCAGTCCTGCGGGTGCTCGGCGATGCCCCAGGCGAAGGCGTCGGCCAGGGCCTGGGTCATGACGGTGGTCTTCTCGGTCCGCGTACCCGTCTTCGGCACTTCCACCTCGGGGTGGATCCGGCCGTACATCTTCGGCGAGTCCCCGTAGTAGAGCGTCGCCGGGAGCAGCACCGCACCCGTCTGCTGCGCCAGCAGCGCCGGCCCGGCCGGCATCCGGGCCGCGGCCCCGAAGAAGTCCACCTCGACCCCGGAGGCCGACAGGTCCCGGTCCGCGACCAGGCAGACCAGCCCGCCGGAGCGGAGCCTGCGGGCGAGGGTGCCGAAGGCGGCGCCCCCGCTGTGGGGCAGGACCTCCATGCCCAGGCTCTCGCGGTAGGCCACGAAGCGGTCGTAGAGGCTCTCGGGCTTGAGCCGTTCGGCGACCGTGGTGAAGGGGACGCCGATGTGGCCGATGGCCCAGGCTCCGGCGAGGTCCCAGTTGGCCAGGTGGGGCAGGGCCACGACGACCCCGCGTCCGGAGGCGAGGGCCTCGCGGAGGATGTGGTCGTCCTTCATCTCGACGTCCGTGCCGAACCGCTGCGGGTCCATGGTCGGCAGCCGGAAGGATTCCATCCAGTACCGCATGTACGAGCGCATGCCCGCCTGCGACAGCTCGCGCAGCCGCTCCGGCCCGGCGTCCGGCACCACGCGGGCCAGGTTGGACTCCAGGCGCAGCACGCTCTTGCCGCGCCGCTTCCAGGCGTAGTCCGCGATCCTGCGGCCGAGGGCGACCGCGGCCGGCTCGGGGAGCTTCTTGACCCCGGCCCAGCCGAGGCCGTACAGCCCGTCGACCAGCTTGTCCTGTGCCTTGCCCATCAGGCGGCGCCGCCTTCGCCCGCGGCCGCATCGGCCTCGGCCGACTCGCGGCGTACGGTGACCACCCGCTGGATCAGGGTGACCAGCGAGCCGACCGCGACGATCCACAGGGCGACCGGCAGGAGCACGCCGATCCAGGACGGCACCCCGAAGGTCTGCAGCCCGGACAGGCCGGCCGCGACCAGTGAGATCACCAGGCGCTCGGCGCGCTCGATGAGCCCGTTGACGGCCACCGGCAGTCCGATCGACTCCCCGCGGGCCTTCGTGTACGAGACCACCTGGCCACTGGCCAGGCAGAAGATCGCCACGGCGCAGAGCGCGTTGTCGTTGCCGGAGCCCGCGTACCAGAGCGCGAGTCCGCCGAAGATCGCCGCGTCGGCCACCCGGTCGAGGGTGGAGTCGAGGAAGGCGCCCCAGCGGCTGGAGATGCCGGCCTGGCGGGCCATGTTCCCGTCCACCAGGTCGGAGAAGACGAAGAGGGTGATGGTGATCGTGCCCCAGAAGAACTCGCCCCTGGGGAAGAAGAACAGCGCTCCCGCCACCACTCCGGCCGTGCCGATCAGGGTGACCGCGTCCGGGCTCACCCCCCGCCGGAGCAGAAAAGCGGCGAATGGCGTGAGAACACGCGTGAAGAATGCACGCGCGTACTTGTTCAGCATGGCCTTCCCGGAGGGTCGCTGGGCCGCACGGCCACCACGGCCACCGGCTGGCCCATCGTAGCCAGCACACCGCCCCCCGGACGCCGCGCACCCACCGGTTCGCCCTCCGTGAGGCGTTCTTCCGGCCGTGGACCGCCCCCGGGCCCCTCCCCGTACGCCACCGGTACGACGTATGGACGCGGTGTGACAGCAGTGCAAAGCTCGAAGAACCGCGTTTTCTCCGCGCAGGACCCACCCTCCTCACCGTCACCACCGGGAGGCACGAGCACCATGGGAGCCACATCACACCAATCCGGAGCCGCCGGCAGGGCACTGACGGCCGACCGGCCTTCGTCCGTACGCAACGTCGTGCTGGTCGGCCACAGCGGTTCAGGCAAGACCACGCTGGTCGAAGCCCTCGCCTTGACCGCGGGCGCGGTCAACCGGGCGGGCCGGGTCGAGGACGGCGCCACCGTCTCCGACTACGACGAGATCGAGCACCGCCGTCAGCGCTCCGTCCAGCTCTCCCTCGTCCCCGTCGAATGGGGCGGGATCAAGATCAACGTATTGGACACCCCCGGATACGCCGATTTCGTCGGGGAACTCAGGGCCGGTCTGCGCGCAGCGGACGCGGCCCTCTTCGTCGTCTCGGCCGCGGACGGGTCCGAAGGCCTCTCGGGGGCCACCCGCATGGTCTGGGACGAGTGCGAGGCCGTCGGCATGCCCCGGGCCATCGTCGTCACCCATCTGGAGGCGGCCCGCGCCGACTACACCCAGATGGCCACCGTCTGCGGCGAGACCTTCGGCGCGGACGACCCGGACGCCGTCCTCCCGCTCTACCTCCCCCTGTACGGACCGGCCGCCGCCGACGGCCACTCCCCCGTCACCGGGCTGCTGGGCCTGCTCTCCCAGCGCGTCTACGACTACTCCTCCGGGGAACGCACCGAACGCGATCCGGACCCCGCGGAGCTCGCCCTGATCACCGGCGCCCGGTCCCGCCTGATCGAGGGGATCATCGCCGAGAGCGAGGACGAGGGGCTCATGGACCGCTACCTCGGCGGCGAGGACGTCGACCTCAAGACCCTCGTCGACGACCTGGAGCGGGCCGTCGCCCGCGGCACCTTCCACCCGGTGCTGATGGCCGCCCCCGCCGCCGACGGCGCCCGGCAGGGCCTGGGCACCGTGGAACTCCTCGAACTCGTCACCGGCGGCTTCCCCACCCCGCTGGAACGCGCCCCCGTCGCCGTCACCACGCCCGACGGCGCCGCCCGCCCCGAGGTCACCTGCGACCCCGACGGCCCGCTCCTCGCCGAGGTCGTCAAGACCTCCTCCGACGCGTACGTCGGCCGCGTCTCCCTGGTCCGCGTCTTCTCCGGCACCCTGCGGCCCGACGAGACGGTCCACGTCTCCGGTCACGGCCTCGCCGACCGCGGCCACGAGGACCACGACGTGGAGGAACGCATCGGAGCCCTCAGCTCCCCCTTCGGCAAGCAGCAGCGCCCCCTCACCCGGTGCATCGCCGGCGATCTCGCCTGCGTGGCCAAACTCACCCGCGCCGAGACGGGCGACACCCTCTCCGCCAAGGACGACCCGCTCCTGATGGAGCCCTGGACCATGCCCGACCCGTTGCTCCCCCTCGCCATCGAGGCCCACAGCAAGGCCGACGAGGACAAGCTCTCCCAGGGCCTGGCCCGGCTGGTCGCCGAGGACCCCACCATGCGGCTGGAGCAGAACCCGCACACCCACCAGCTCGTCCTGTGGTGCCTGGGCGAGGCCCACCAGGACCTCGCCCTGGAACGGCTGCGCACCCGCTACGGGGTGCAGGTGGACCCCGTGGCGCACAAGGTGAGCCTGCGCGAGACCTTCGGCGCCAAGGCCGCCGGGCGCGGCCGCCACGTCAAACAGTCCGGCGGGCACGGCCAGTTCGCGATCTGCGAGATCGAGGTCGAGCCGCTGCCGCCCGGCAGCGGCATCGAATTCGTCGACAAGGTCGTCGGCGGAGCGGTGCCCCGGCAGTTCATCCCCTCCGTCGAGAAGGGCGTGCGCGGCCAGGCCGCCCGCGGGGTGTCGGCGGGCTACCCCCTGGTGGACGTGCGCATCACCCTGCTCGACGGCAAGGCGCATTCGGTGGACTCCTCCGACGCCGCCTTCCAGACGGCCGGGGCCCTCGCCCTGCGCGAAGCCGCCGCCGAGGCCGGCGTGCACCTGCTGGAGCCGGTCGCCGAGCTCGCCGTCCTGGTGCCCGACGAGTACGTGGGCCCCGTCATGAGCGACCTCGCGGGACGCCGGGGCCGGGTCGTGGGCACCGAGCAGGCCGGAGCCGGGCGGACCCGGGTCCGCGCCGAGATCCCCGAGATCGAGCTGGGCCGCTACGCCATCGAGCTGCGCTCCGTCTCGCACGGCACCGGACGCTTCGCCCGGTCCTACGCCCGCCACGAACCGATGCCCCCGCAGATCGCGGAAAAGATGCGCGAACAGGCCGAGAAGGGAAGCTAGTTGACATAGCACCACGGAGGCCGCCCACCCAACCAGCTTGCGGTGGGCGGCATTTCCCTGTCCCATGACCATGGGGCGGGATGCGCCGATAGGCTCGTCGGCGCACCAAAAGAGCGGGAACGCACAGCGATGGGGGCAGCGGTGGCGGACGACGGATTCGACTTCAGGCCCGGGGCACAGATTCCGCTCCAGGGCGGCGGCGGACAGACGGCGGCGACCAACGCACTGGCCTCCGCCGCGTACCGGGACGGCGCGGAGGACACCACTCTGGAGTCCATACTCAAGGCCAACAGCGAGAACCACCCGGCGACGGTGAAGCCGCCCAAGATCTCCCTCTTCGAGCCCAGCCTCGGCGAGGCCTTCTGCCGGGCCGTGGAGGCCCGCACCCTCGGCGGGGGCCGCAAACCGCTCATCCAGTCCTTCGGCGCCGACCCGCAGACCGTCGTGGAGCACTGTCTGGCCGCCTCCCGCATCCGCAAGGAACGCGACCAGAAGCTCCGCCTGATCATGCTGGTGTGCGGGGTGCTGTTCCTGCCGGGGCTGCTGCTGTGGCTGGGCCTGTTCCAGCTCCGCAAGTCCCTGTCCTCCGGCGACGGCAAGCACGCGTCCTGGATCGGCACCGCGCTGCTGGTCGGCGTCGGCATCCTGGTGGCCGTCCTGATGTTCCGGCTGCCGTTCACCGGCTTCTTCGGCCTCTACCTGCGCGCCATGATCATCGCCCCGGCCCTCGGCTGGCTCCTCGCCCGCCGTCTGTGCGAGTCCACCGCCGCCGACCTGCGTTCACGCTGGGACGGGCTGCTGGACGGGAGCGGCATCGGCGCCAAGATCCCGGACGCGGTGCCCGGCAACCCCGACGAGAAGGCCCGCGAGGACCTGCGCCACCAGCTGGCCAAGCTGACCGCGGAGGACCACAGCAACCACGTCTTCTACGCCGGCCCCAAGGGCATCCTCGGCATGGGCACCCGCTGGGGCAGCTGGCAGATGGCCGAGGAACTCGCCCCCAAGGACGAGGGCATGGAGATCCACCCGTTCCGCAGCTGGGACGTCATACGCGCGATCGACGCCCAGCTGCGCAAGCTGGAACGCGGCCCCCTGCACACCGGCGGCTTCCCGCCCGCCGCCATCCAGCACTGGATCGTCACCCCGGTCGGCGAGGGCGCCGCAGAGGTGGCCCGCCCCACCGGCGAGAACACCGACACCTTCCTCATCAAGCCGCACGAGATCACCCGGATCTGCAACGAGCAGCAGTTCAGCGCGGGCAACCGGCACTACCTCGGCATCCAGTACCCGCTCTGGGACGGCCAGCTCGTCATCACCATGCTGGTGACCGTCACCGTGCTCTACAAGACGCTGCGCGTGGACGTGACCGCGCACGCCCTGGGCCCCGTACACGGTCTGTTCACGACGAAGTCCAAGGCCCCGGTGGTCGAGGTCCCCAAGAGCATCCGCTTCTGGGAGACCGTGGAGCGCCCGCTGCCGCTGGTGGACACCGCGGAGGTGGTGCGCCTCGCCGTGCGGGCCCCGCTGACCTGGTACCCGCCGGTCCTCGACTTCCTCGGCGGCAAGCTGGTCCTGCCCGAGCCCTTCGGCCTGCGCCACGTGTGGGCGGGCTCGATGTGGCGCCACCGGTTCATGGCCGACGACGCCCTGCGCACCGTGGCCCCGGTCCTGAGGTCGGTGCACGCCGCCACCTTCAAGGTCCTGGAGGAGAACGGCGTGGACACCGACCGCTTCACCAACCGGTCCTCGATCATGAGCGGCCTCATCCAGGAGCCCGCACCGCGCAAGGCGGACATGTACGACGCGTAGGGTCCGCCCCGCCCGCCGACCGGTCCGTCAGCCGGTCGGCCAGGCGTCCGCGAGCATCTGCCGCGTGTCCGCGAGCAGTTGGGGCAGCACCTTGGTGTGGCCGACGACCGGCATGAAGTTCGTGTCCCCGCCCCAGCGCGGCACGATGTGCTGGTGCAGGTGCGCGGCGATGCCGGCCCCGGCGGCCGCGCCCTGGTTCATGCCGATGTTGAAACCGTGCGCCCCGGACGCCTTGCGCAGCGCGACCATGGCCCGCTTGGTGAGGTCCGCGAGCTCGGCCGTCTCGGGGGCGTCGAGCTCGGTGTAGTCGGCGACGTGCCGGTACGGGACGACCATCAGGTGCCCGCCGTTGTACGGGTAGAGGTTCAGCACGGCGTAGACGTGCTTGCCCCGCGCCACCACCAGGCCGTCCTCGTCCGACATCTCCGGAATCCCGCAGAAGGGACAGCCGTCCCCGGCCTCCGGGCCGGTCGGCTTGTTCTCCCCCTGGATGTACGCCATCCGGTGGGGCGTCCACAGACGCTGGAACGCGTCCTGCGTGCCCACACCGATCTGCTGCTCCGGCTGAATCGTCATGGCATGCAGCATATGACCTCGCCTGCGTGTACGAGGAAGGCCCCCGGAAAGTGATCGATCTCCGGGGGCCTTCCGTACGGTCACACGCTCATCCGGGTCAGACCTGGACGCGGTCCTCGACGACCTTGGCCAGCTTCGCCAGCGCCTCGTCACGGGCGATGCCGTTCTCCTGCGAACCGTCGCGGTAGCGGAAGGAGACGGTGCCCGCGGCCATGTCCTCGTCGCCGACGATGATCATGAACGGGACCTTGAGCTTCTGGTGGTTGCGGATCTTCTTCTGCATGCGGTCGGAGGAGGCGTCCACCTCGACCCGCAGGCCCTTCTTCTTCGCCTCGGCGGCGAACGCCTGGAGGTACTCCACGTGCCCGTCGCCGATCGGGATGCCGACGGCCTGGACCGGGGCCAGCCACGGCGGCATGGCGCCCGCGTAGTGCTCCAGCAGCACCGCGAAGAACCGCTCGATCGAACCGAACAGCGCTCGGTGGATCATGACCGGGCGCTGGCGGGAGCCGTCCGGCGAGGTGTATTCGAGGTTGAAGCGCTCCGGCAGGTTGAAGTCCAGCTGGACGGTCGACATCTGCCAGGTGCGGCCGATGGCGTCGCGCGCCTGCACGGAGATCTTCGGACCGTAGAAGGCCGCGCCGCCCGGGTCGGGGGTGAGCGGGAGGCCCTGCTTCTCGGCGACCTGCTGGAGGACGGCGGTCGCCTCCTCCCAGACCTCGTCCGAGCCGACGAACTTCTCCGGGTCCTTGGTCGACAGCTCCAGGTAGAAGTCGGTCAGACCGTAGTCGCGGAGCAGGTTCAGGACGAAGGTGAGGGTGCGGTCGAGCTCCTCCGCCATCTGCTCGCGGGTGCAGTAGATGTGCGCGTCGTCCTGGGTGAAGCCCCGGGCGCGGGTCAGGCCGTGCACGACGCCCGACTTCTCGTACCGGTACACGGTGCCGAACTCGAACAGGCGCAGCGGGAGCTCGCGGTAGGAGCGGCCGCGCGCGTCGAAGATCAGGTTGTGCATCGGACAGTTCATGGGCTTGAGGTAGTAGTCGGTACCACCGTCGAGCTGCATGGGGGGGTACATGCCCTCCGCGTACCAGTCCAGGTGGCCGCTCTTCTCGAAGAGCGCGCCCTTGGTGGCGTGCGGGGAGTAGACGAACTCGTAGCCCTCCTCCTCGTGCCGGCGGCGCGAGTAGTCCTCCATCACCCGGCGGATGATGCCGCCGCGGGGGTGGAAGACGGCGAGGCCGGAGCCGATCTCGTCCGGGATGGAGAAGAGGTCCAGCTCGTTGCCGAGCTTGCGGTGGTCGCGCTTCTCGGCCTCGGCGAGGAAGTCGAGGTGGGCCTTGAGCTCCTCCTTCGAGGGCCAGGCGGTGCCGTAGATGCGCTGGAGCATCGGGTTCTTCTCGCTGCCGCGCCAGTAGGCGGCCGCGTTGCGCATCAGCTTGAAGGCCGGGATGTTGCGGGTGGTGGGCAGGTGGGGACCGCGGCAGAGATCCTTCCAGCACAGGTCGCCGGTCTTCGCGTCGAGGTTGTCGTAGATGGTCAGCTCGCCGCCGCCCACCTCGACGTCCGCGCCGTCGTCGGTGGACGCGGAACCCTTGATGCCGATGAGCTCCAGCTTGTACGGCTCGTCCGCGAGCTCCTCGCGGGCCGCCTCGTCGGTGACCACGCGGCGGGCGAACTTCTGCCCGCGCTTCTGGATCTCCTGCATCTTCTTCTCGATGACCTTGAGGTCCTCGGGAGTGAAGGGCTTGGCGACGTCGAAGTCGTAGTAGAAGCCGTCCCGGACCGGCGGGCCGATGCCCAGCTTGGCCTCGGGGAAGAGCTCCTGCACGGCCTGCGCCATGACGTGCGCGGTCGAGTGGCGCAGGATGTTCAGGCCGTCCTCGGAGGAGATCTCCACCGGCTCGACGGTCTCGCCGTCCTTCACCTCGTACGCGAGGTCCTTCAGCTCACCCGCGATGCGCGCGGCGACGACGGTGCGCTCGCCGGCGAAGAGCTCGGCTGCCGTAGTGCCCGTGGCCACCACGCGCTCGTCCCGCTCGGAATCGCGTTGGATGATCACACGGACGTCTGACACCGGTCTCTCCTGACTCAGGGGGTGCGCGAGCGAACACTGCGCGTCTGAATCGTACCGAGCGGAGTGGCTGAGCCGCTAAACGGTTAACTCCGGGCCCGCCCGGTAGCGTGGACGCCCCGCCCCGCGACCCGAACGGACCCGCATGCCCGGCCCGCTGATCCGCACGCTGCACCTGAGCGACGACGCGACCGCCGAGGCCGTCCACCGCATCGGCCGGGCCGCGTACGCGGTGGAGGCGCAGCTGATCGGCTTCGACGGCATCCCGGCGCTCCGCGAGAGCCTGGCGGAGCTGCGGGCCCGGCCGCTCCGGTGGCTCGGAGCCGTGTCCCCCACGGGCGGGATCGCCGGGTTCCTCGCCTGGGACGAGGCCGCGGACGGCGTCGTCCACCTCGACCGGCTCTGCGTGTCCCCGGCCTGGTTCCGCCGCGGCGTCGCCTCCGCGCTGCTCGACCACGCGCTGACCGGGACCTTCCCGGGGCGTAAGGTCGCCGTCACCACGGGCGCGGCCAACCTCCCCGCGGTGACCTTGTACGAAGGCCGGGGCTTCGTCCGCGGCGCGGACTTCTCCCCGGCCCCGGGCCTGCGCATGGCCTCGTTCACCCGCAGTGCGGTCACCACGGCAAGGCCGTAGGCCGTCCTAGTCCCTCCCGGCCCAGGTGATCTCGTAGTACTTCAGCCGCCCGTCCTCGGCCACCATCCGCATGCCGGCGGCGGTCATCACGTGGTGGGACGCCCGGTTGTCGTGGTCCGCGTCGCCGCGCACGCGCGTGACGCCGAGGCCGCGGGCGAGGGCGAGGAGGGCCCGGAGCGCCTCGGCGGCGTAACCCGCGCCCCGCGCCGACGGGATCAGGCCGTAGCCGATCGTGACGGCCCCCTCGGCGTCCGCGGGGCCGTGGAAGCCCAGGCCGCCGATCGCCCGCCCGTCCTCGCGGCGGCGTATCTCGTACGCGCCGAACGGCTGGGGGTCCCCGGTGCTCGCGCACACCCGCAGGAAGGCCCTGGCCCCGGCCACGTCCGCCGCGCCGGGGTACCCGGGCTCCCACCGGGCGCCGCCGTGCGGCTCGCCCGCCGCCACGTGCTGTGCCTCGCCGGGAGTCATCGGATGGAGCACGAGCCGTGCCGTGAGGAGATCGTCCATGTCGGTGGAGTACCACGCCGGCCGACGCCGCCGCACGCACATTGTGCGCCCGCGAGCCTGTTCGACCCGGTCGGGCCCGGTCGGGCCTAGTCGGCCGGGTCGTCCGTCGGCAGCACGTCCGCCGGGTCGAAGGCGTCGTCCAGGGACTTCATCAGGCGGTCCCGCTCGACCTCGTCCAGCGGGACCGGCGTCACGTCCGTGGCGTCGGCCAGCCGCCGGAAGCCGCCCCGCCGCTGGAGCCGCCCGCTGACCCGGATCGGCAGGCCCACCAGGTGCGCGTGGCCCGCCACCCGGTACGCCTCCTCGTCCAGCGCGGCGCGGACGTACGGGACCTCCGCCCCGCCCAGGACCCGCAGCCGGACGGTGCCGCCGCCGCCCGCCGCCGAGCGCCGCATGCGGACCACCGCGCCCGCGATCCGTACCGCGACGGCCGGTTCCCCGCGGGTGTAGCGGGCCGCCGCGTCGCGGAGCACCGGCAGGTCGCCCGGCGAGAACTCCACCGGCTCCGGCCGGGCCGCGCAACCCGCCGGGACCCCCGCCGCCGGGGCCCAGGCCAGCGCGATCCTGGCCCCTTCCGAGCCGCGGACCAGGGCGATGAGCGCGTCGGCGAGCTCCCGGCTGACCCCTGCCTGCACGGCGGCGTCGAAGGCCTCCATGCCGCCGGTGGCCCGCCGGTAGTCCACCGCCTCGCGGGCCGCGTGCAGCGCGTGGTGCAGCCGCGTCACGGTCCCCCGGCCCCCGTCCACCGGGACGTACGCGGTCAGCCGCCGGCCGCCGGGAGAGGGGCCCACCAGCACCCCGTCCAGGGACCGTTCGGCCTGCCCCCGGTGCCGGGCCCCGTAGTAGCCGGCCCTCGCCCGGTCCGCCAGCGCCCCCGCCAGCAGGAGCTGCCGGGCCGCCGAGCGCAGCTGCTCCTGCACCGTCCACGCGGCGTCGCCCCGGAGCCCGTACGGCCCTTCCGGGATCTCCCGTTCCCAGCGGATCTCGTCGCTCGGCACGCTCAGCCCGTACAGCACCTCGCGCGCCGAGGGCAGCGCGCTGCGCGACAGGGCGGTCAGCGCCTCCTCCAGCAGGTCGGCGCAGTCGGGGAAGGTCCGGCTCTCCGGGACGAGCAGGCTGGTCGCGGAGACCGCGCCGGGGTGGGTTGCGGGCGGCGTCCAGCGCCCGTACCGCCCGGCTGCCCCGCCCCGGCGCAGCCAGCCGTGCCGGTGCAGCAGCGCGCCGAGCACCGCCGGGTCGACCTGCGCGGGGTCGGGGGTCCCGGGGCGGGTGAGGTCCGCGTACCCCAAGTGCTCCGGGGACGACAGCGGTTCGAGGTTCGGTGAGTGCCAGTGCATCAGGGTGTCCCTCCCGACCCGACCCGGGTCATGATCTCGCACAGCGCCCGGTCGTCGAAGATCCGAGTGGTCGGTATCCGTACGGTGGTCCGGCGGCGGCCGGTCACGGGCTGTCCGGCGAGGTTGGTCCAGTAGCAGCAGTGCCGCAGGTCGAGCCGGTCGTGCCCGGCGGAGAGCCACTGGTCGCGCTCGCGCGGGACGAGCATCACGACGAGGATCTTGTGGACGGCGACCGGGGTGCGCGCCAGTTTCACCAGGTGGTCGTTGTCGAGGGTGAAGCCGAAGGTGGGTCCGGCCGGGCTGGGCGCCACCTGGTAGGTCGCCTTCAGCTGGACCTTGATGGTGACTTCGTCGTCGACGACGTGCTCGGGCGCACCGTGGCTGACGTGCCAGTCGATGCCGTTGTCCGGGAAGGGCTGGGAGAGCGAGCAGCCGGCCGCGGCGGCGACGGCGTGCAGGTATCCCACCTGAAGGGTCTCCATGCAGGCGGTGGTGGCGAGTGTGCCGCGCAGCGGTCCGCTTCGCGGATCGATCTGCCCCTGCAGCACCCCGCCCTGTTCGGGCTGCGCGAGCGCCATGGCCGGCTCCCCATGCCTTGCGGGCTCTGCCGTGGGTGGTGGGGTGACGACCGGTCATGTGTACGGCCCCCCAGGAAAGTTGTCTCCGCACCCGGGCACCCGCAAACGGCGTACGGGGCAAACAGCCCGGGTATCACCGATTCGGGCAAGGGTGGCACGTTCCGAGGCGGCCGCGCCCGGGTGCCCCATCTGCCGACCGGGGACGAGGAGTTCGCCATGACACGCTGGTACGAGGGCCCGCTGGCCGCATTCGACACGGAGACGACCGGGGTGGACGTGGAGTCGGACCGCATCGTGTCCGCCGCGCTCATCGTGCAGGAGTGTGCGGGCGGCCGGGTCCGCTCCACGCGCTGGCTGGTCAACCCCGGGGTGCCGGTGCCGCCGGGGGCCACGGAAGTGCACGGCCTCACCGACGAGCACCTCCAGCGCCACGGCCGCTGGCCGGCGCCGGTGGTGGAGGAGATAGCCCGCGCCCTCGGGGAGCAGCAGGTGGCGGGCCGGCCGGTGGTGGTGATGAACGCGCCCTTCGACCTGACGCTGCTGGACCGGGAGTTGCGCAGGCACCGGGCGTCCTCGCTGTCGCGCTATCTGGACAACCGGCCGCTGACGGTGCTGGATCCGCGGGTGCTGGACAAGCACCTGGACCGCTACCGCAAGGGCCGCCGGACGCTGACGGACCTGTGCGCGCACTACGGGATCGAGCTGGAGGACGCCCATGACGCGGCGGCGGACGCGATGGCCTCGCTGGAGCTCGTACGGGCGGTGGGGCGGCGGTTCGCGGGGCGGCTGGAGCGGCTGACCCCGGCGGAGCTGCACACGCTCCAGCAGGTGTGGCACGCGGCGCAGGCGCGGGGCCTCCAGGCGTGGTTCGCGCGTCAGGGCACTCCCGAGCCGGTGGATCCGCACTGGCCGCTGCGGCCCGACCTGTCGACGGCGGCGTGAGCGGAGGGGGCCGTACATGCGGAAGGCCGGTCCGTCATCAGACGGACCGGCCTGTCCCGGTGGGCGATACTGGGATCGAACCAGTGACCCCTTCGGTGTGAACGAAGTGCTCTCCCGCTGAGCTAATCGCCCGGGAACGCACTGAACAATACAGAAGCCTTGGGGCTGGTTCAAACCGCTTCCGGGGAAGAGGTCAGCCGGGCCGCGAGCGCCTGCTGTCCGGCCCGCATCATCAGGGCGTGGTTGAGCCTGAACACCGGGCGTCCTGGCACGGCGAGCCGCCTCAGCAGGGGCAGGCGCACCTCGACCTCCTGCTCGTACAGCGCGCGCGTGCGCGGGGCGCCGGGTCCGCCGCGGGGGCGTACGGTCCACCGCGCCCAGCCCTCGATGTCGCCGTCGAGCGCCACCTCCAGGACCCCGCGGCGCGGGTCGCGGAGCAGTTCGGTGGTGGTGACGTGGAGGGCGTAGGGCAGGGCCGAGCGGATCAGCGCGGTGCCGGTGCGGTCGTCGACGCGTTCCACCCTGCGGAACTGGGGCCACCAGCGCGGGTACTCCCCCATCCGTTCCAGTACGGCGTAGACGCGTGTGTGCGGGGCGTCGAGGTCCCACACGCTGCGGAAGCGGTAGTGGCTCCAGCGGTCCCGGCGGATCTGGTGCATGGGTCCAGTCTGTCCCGCGGCCGGGCCGCGCACGCCCGGTTCGGTGACACCGGTGACACCGGTGACGGATGCGACGCCCCGTGCGTACTCAGGGCGGATCTGAGTACGCACGCCGATGTCCTGACGGCGTGACGGGCGCCACACTCCCCCTCATGAACACGCCCCTGCCGCCGGCCGAGGAGCTGGCGCTCATCGACCGCGAACTGGCCCAACTCGATTCCCGGCGGCTGTACCTGCTCACGCGCCGGGACTGGCTGCTGCGGATGCTGCGTTCCTCCGGTCCGGCTCCGGCCGGGGCGTGGGGCCCGCCTCCCGGGTGGGTGGCTCCGGGGCGGCCCGCGAAGGAGGCCTCGGCGCCGAGCGCGCAGAACGTGCTGCTCGTCCTGGGCGCGGTGCTGCTGGCCGTGGCCGCACTCGCCTTCACCCTGGTGAGCTGGGGCTCGCTGGGCATCGCCGGGCGCTCCGCCGTGCTGGCGGTCGTGACGGCGGCGGCCCTGGGGGCGCCGGTGCTGCTGCTGCGGCGCGGGCTGAGGTCGACGGCCGAGTCGGTGGCCGCGGTGGGTCTGCTGCTGACGGTGCTGGACGCGTACGCGCTGTACGCGGTCGCCCTGCCGGACACCGACCCGCTCGGCTACGCGGCGGCCGCGACCGCCGTGGGGGCCGTGATGTGGGCCGGGTACGGGATGGGCCTGGCCCGTCGGCTGCCCGCGCTGCGGATCCCGGTGCCCGCGGCGGTGCTGGCGGCGCAGTGGCCCCTGCCGCTGGCGGCGCTGGCCGCGCAGTCCGGGCCGCTGGGGCTCGGCTGGGCGCTGCTGGCGACGGCGGCACTGGACGCGGCGCTGGCGCTGCGGGCCCGGGCCCTGCCGGCCGCGGTGGCGTGGGTCCCGGCGGCGGTGCTGGGCTCGGGGGCGCTGCTGATCGGGGCGGTCCGGTCGTGGTCCGCGGGCTCGGTGGCGGCGGCGCTCGCCCCGGGGCTCCTTTTGCTGGCGGTGGCGGCGGCCGGGGTGGCGGTGGCCTGGCTGCGGCCGCGCGCCTGGTCCGCCGCGCTCGCGGGCGGCCTCGCGGCGGTGACCGCGCTGGGCGGTGCGGTGCGTCCGGAGCTGGATCCGGGCTGGACGGTGGTGGCGCACCTGCTGGTGGCGCTGCCGCTGCTGGCGGCCGTACGGGCTCCCGGGCTCCCGGGGCAGGTCCGGCGGGGCCTGTGCCTGGCGGGGGCGCTGGTGACGGCCCTGGCGGCGCTGGCGGCCTGGTCGGCGGTGGCCCCGGCGCTGCTGGCGCGGGTGCGGGTGCTGGGCGAGGTGTGGGCGGGGTCGACGCCGTCGGCGGACCCGTACTGGCCGGGGGCGGCGGTACCGGTGGTGCTGCTGACCGCGGCGGGGGCGGCCTGGTGGCTGTCCCGGGTGCTGCGGCGGCCCGAGGCGCTGGTCGTGGCGGTGGTCCTGGCCTGGTCGGGGCTGTTCACGGCGCCGCTGCTGCTCGGCTTCCCGGTGGCCGCGGTGTTCGCCGCCCAGCTGGCGGTGACGGCCGGCGCGGGCCTGCTGGTGCTGCGGTCCCGGGCGCGCGGCGTGGCGGTGGCGGCGGCCCTGTGCGGCCTGGCCGGGGCCGCGAACGTGTCCCTGGCCGCGCTGGACGGCCGTGCGGCCACCTTCGCGGTGTGGGGGCTGCTGGGCGCGGGCTGCGCGGCGGGAGCGGCGTACGGGCCCGCTCCGCGCTGGGCGCGGCCGGGGGCCGCGGTGTGCGCCGTCGGGTACGCCACGGGCGTCCTGGTGGCGGCCTCCGCGGCCGCGGAGCTGGCGCTGTCCTGGTGGGCGCTGCCGGTGCTGGCGGTCCCGGCGGCGGTGGCCGCCTTCGGGCCCCGGCTGGGCGGCGTCCGGGTGGCGTCCGAGATCGCGGCGGCCGTGTCCGGCGGCGTGGCCGTGCTGCTGGCGGCGGCGGGCGGCCGGGCCACGGTGGTGTCGCTGGTGCTGGCGCTGGCCGGGGTGGTCTGCGCGGGTGCGGCGGTGCGGGCGGACCGGCGCCCGGTGGGCTGGGCCGCCGGGGCGCTGTTCGCCCTGGCCACGTGGGTGCGGCTGGCGGAGGCCGGGGTCACGGCGCCGGAGGCGTACACGCTGCCGGTGACGGTGCCCGCGCTCGTGGTGGGCCTGCTGCGGCGCCGCCGGGACCCGCGGTGCTCGTCCTGGACGGCGTACGGCCCGGGTCTGGCGGCCACGCTGCTGCCGAGCCTGCTGGCGGCCTGGGGGGACGAGCACTGGCTGCGGCCGCTGCTGCTGGGGGTGGCCGCGCTGGCGGTGACCCTGGCGGGCGCCCACCGGCGCCTCCAGGCCCCGCTGCTGCTGGGCGGCGCCGTGCTGGCGGCGGTGGCCCTGCACGAGCTGGCCCCGTACGTGGCGCAGGTCGTGGGTGCGCTCCCGCGCTGGCTGCCGCCGGCCCTGGCGGGTCTGCTGCTGCTGGCCGTGGGAGCGACGTACGAGAAGCGGCTGCGCGATGCCCGGCGACTGCGGGACGCGCTGGGCCGGCTCGGCTGACGACAGAGGCCCGGAGACTGTGAAAGTCTCCGGGCCTCTGGTCCGGGTGGGCGATACTGGGTTCGAACCAGTGACCCCTTCGGTGTGAACGAAGTGCTCTCCCACTGAGCTAATCGCCCGGACGCACCGCAAACATTACCCCATGTCAGCGGTGCTCCCTGACCATCACTGATCCTTGATGTCCCAGGGCAGCACGAGCCCGTACTTCCACAGGTAGAAGCCCACCAGCGCGGCCGCGATGACGAGCCCGGCGCTGGTCAGGATGATGTTGCGGCGCCGGACCTTGGGGTCGAGCGCCTTCTGCGCCGCCTCGGTGACCTTGCGCTTGGTCCAGCGCAGGACGAGGTGGGCCCAGGCGAACTCGGTGGCCCAGATCGCAAGGCCCGCGAAGATCGCGACCCAGCCGGGGCCGGGCAGGACGAGCATGGCCACACCGGCGGCGATCACCGCCAGGCCGACGACGAAGACGCCGACCTGCCAGCTCAGGTGCAGCGTCCGGCGCGCCTTGACGAAGGCCGGGGCCTTCGAGACGTGCGGCGTCTCGGCGGCGGCCGGCTCGGCAGCTGTGGACTCATGGATCTCGCGGTCACTCCCCGTATTCATGGGTCGAATCTACCCCGAGCCGGATACACACGTGAATGGTGGTTTGGATCCGCCGTACGAGGGACCCAGAGGTCCGCAAAACGGTCAGAGGGGTTTACAACGGCACCGTAGGTGGCATGTCGATTTCGCCGACGTGCGAATCCCCGAGCGCACACTGAGCGAAAGGCCCTGGCGCTTATGAACACCACGGTCAGCTGCGAGCTGCACCTGCGCCTCGTTGTGTCGAGCGAGTCCTCACTGCCTGTTCCCGCGGGCCTGCGGTATGACACGGCCGACCCCTACGCCGTGCACGCCACCTTCCACACCGGCGCCGAGGAGACGGTCGAATGGGTATTCGCCCGCGACCTCCTCTCGGAGGGCCTCCACCGGCCCACCGGTACCGGCGACGTCCGCGTCTGGCCGTCCCGCAGCCACGGTCAGGGCGTCGTCTGCATCGCCCTGAGCTCACCGGAGGGAGAAGCACTGCTCGAAGCACCCGCCCGAGCACTCGAGTCGTTCCTCAAGCGGACGGACGCCGCGGTTCCGCCAGGAACCGAGCACCGGCACTTCGACCTCGACAAGGAGCTCTCCCACATCCTGGCCGAAAGCTGAGCCAGGGATACACCCGCTCGACACCGTCCGACTCGGGGCGACGGTGCGAGCTGGACAACCACATACGGCAGTGCCGGCGCTGTTCTCGCGGAAGCCATCCACGAGGACGGCGCCGGTGTGCGTGGGGACAGCCCGCCAGAGGGACCGGCTAGAGTCCTCCCCCAGCGGCGGCACAGGTCGTCGTCGCAGGCCCGGCCCCCGAGGGAGACCCCGTGCAGATCCCCCACGACACCCGTCGCGCGCTCGACGTCGTCGTCGCGCTGGTGAACACCGCGGCCGAGGTGGACCACCCCGACGCGCTGGCGGACATCGGCGCGCTGCGCGCCTTCGTCAAGGAGTACGCGATCAGCGACGTCGGCGAGCTCGGCGCCCGCGACCTCGCCGGCGTCCGGGCGGTGCGCGGCAAGTTCGCCCAGGTCTTCGCGGCACCGAACTCCCGTGCGGCCGCCACACTGATCAACGAGCTGGTGGCGACGGCCGGGACCACCCCGCAGCTGACCGACCACGACGGCTACGACTGGCACGTGCACTACTTCGCCCCGGGCGCCTCCGTGGGCGACCACCTGGCGGCCGACGGCGGCATGGCGCTGGCCTTCATCGTGGTCTCCGGCGAGCAGGAGCGGCTGCGCCGCTGCGAGGCCCCGGACTGCCGACGGGCCTTCGTGGACTCCTCCCGGAACCGTTCCCGGCGCTACTGCGACAGCCGGACCTGCGGGAACCGGCTGCACGTGGCGGCCTACCGGGCCCGGCGCAAGGAGGCCGGCGCGGAGGCCTCAGAGCAGGAACAGATCGTGCACGGCGGCGAGCAGCAGCAAGGTGCCGATCACTCCTAGGAAGATCATCAACGGGGGCTGGGAGAGCGCGAAGAGGCAGCCTCGCGGCTCCTCGGCGACGGGGGCGGGGAGCGGCGCGGGAACCGTCGGCTCACCCTGCGATGTGTCGAGCATGTCGGGCCGATGATGGCGCAGCACGCCGCCATCCGTGCCTCAACACGCCAACTTCCGCGCGGGAGTTCGCCCGATCTTGTGGGCGGCCGGGCCGCCGGGGTCAGATCCCGTGCTTCTTCAGGATCGCCTCGATGTCGGAGAAGTCCTCCGCGGGTGCGGCCGGGGCGCTGCGGCGGCCGCCCGGGCGGGCGGCGGGTCCCGCGTCGAGCGAGGGGGCGGAGGCGGCCGGTGCGACGGCCTGCGGAGCCTGCTTGCCCGCCTCCCGCCTGCCGAGGCCGCGGCGCTCCACCGCGCGGGTGGTGAGGAGCAGCAGCCCGGCGAGGGCGAGCAGGCCGAAGCCCACCCAGACGGCCGGGTCGAAGACCATCCCGGACACCCACTCCACGACGCCGGTCAGCACGAGCCCCACCGGCACCAGCGCGTACGCGGCGATCCGCGTGGCGGCCAGGAAGCGCTTGCGGTACGCGGTCACGGCGGCGATGCCCAGGCCCGCCGCGGACACCGCGGAACATATGGTCTCGGCGAGCATGCGGTCCTCCAGAGCTGGGCGGTCTGTCCCCATCCATCCTGCACCGGCCGGCGCCGTGGCGGCCAGGCGCACGGCGCCGCCCGGACGGATCTCCGGGACATCTCCGGGTCGCGCCTCCTCCCCAGGTCCCGGCCGGGCCGCCCGGGTCCCGGTCGGCCCGGCGGCACGGTGCTGGGAGACTGTCCGTATGACCGATTCCGTGATCCTCGACGTCTGGTGCGAACTCCAGTGCCCGGACTGCCACCGCGCCCTGGACGACGTGCGCGCCCTGCGGGCCCGCTACGGCGACCGGCTGGACATCCGGCTGCGCCACTTCCCGCTGGAGAAGCACAAGCACGCCTTCGCCGCGGCGCAGGCCGCCGAGGAGGCCGTCGAGCAGGGCCAGGGCTGGCCGTACGCGGAGGCCCTGCTGGCCCGCACCGCCGAACTCGGCGAGCGCGGTGAGCCGGTCCTGCTGGACGTGGCGCGCGAACTCGGCCTCGACGTGGAGGAGTTCGACACCGCCCTGATCGACGGACGGCACATCCTGATCGTCGACGCCGACCAGGCCGAGGGCAAGGCGATCGGCGTGAGCGGCACCCCGACCTACGTGATCGACGGCGAACGGCTCGATGGCGGCAAGAGCCAGGACGGCCTGCGCGCCCGCATCGAGGAGATCGCCGACCGCCTGCTCGCGAGCTAGATCAGGTCCTTGGCGTAGTTGAACTGGGTGGGGCGGTAGCCGAGGGACTCGTACAGGCGCAGGGCCGGGGTGTTGTCCGTGAAGACGTGGAGGGCGAGCGTGCGGTGGCCCGCGGCGAGCGCCGTGCCCTCCGCGAGGAGCATCAGGTCGCGGCCGTACCCGCGGCCCCGGTGGGCCGGGTCGACCCCGACGTCGAAGACGTACGAGCCGTCCCCCGACGGTGCGACCCAGATGTGCCCGACGGGCTCTCCGGCCGCCTCCAGGACGGAGAAGGAGACCCCGGGTGTGGCCGCGCCCGCGGGCAGCATGTTCTCGTGGTCCGTGGCCGACTTCGTGCGGGCCGCCTCTTCGGGCATGCCCCGGGCGATCCAGTCCTCGGCGTAGCCGCGGACCGCCTCGGCGTACCAGGACCCGTACTCGGCCTCCGTCATCGGGCGGCCCCGTACGCCCTCGGACAGTGCGGGGGGCTCCTCGGGGAGGTCCTTGACCATGTTGCGGCTGTACTCGGTGTAGCCGAGGGACCGGGCCAGGCGCAGGCCCGCCGCCGAGTCCGCCGGGACCGAGACGCGGATCCGGCGGCAGCCCCAGCCGCGCAGCACTTCCTCGGCCGCCAGCGCGCCCACGGTGGCCCGGCCCCGGCCGCGGTCGGGCGTCTCGACCCCGAGGTCGCGGATCTCGCCGACGGTCGGCCCGAAGGGGGTGTCCGAGGTGATCAGCAGGGCGCCGACGCGCCTGCTGTTGACCCGGATCTCGTAGGGGCGCGTGCGCGCCCCGCCTTCGCTCTGCTGAAGCGGCCCGGACGGCCGCAGGGTGGTGGTCATCGTCCGAGTTCTACCCGCCCCGCGGCCCGGTGCGACAGGGGTTAAGGGTCGAGGTCGTCGGCGGAGCGGGCGTCGAAGGCCCGCATCGCCCCGGCGGTGACGGGACCCGGACCCGAGCCGATCTCCCGGCCGTCGATCCGGACCACCGCCTGGACGTCGCGCAGCGAGGAGGTCAGGAAGACCTCCTCGGCCTGCTCCAGCGCCTCGAAGGGCAGGTCGGTCTCCTTGGCCCCGGCCCACTCGGCGACGAGGGCGCGGGTGATGCCGGCCAGGCAGCCGGAGGCGACGGGCGGGGTGTGCAGTTCCCCGTCGAGCACGACGAACACGTTGGAGCCGGTGCCCTCGCAGAGCCGGCCGACCGTGTTGGCGAAGAGCGCCTCGGAGGCTCCGGCCCGGTGGGCGGCGGCCAGCGCGACGACGTTCTCGGCGTACGAGGTGGTCTTCAGGCCCGTCACCGCGCTGCGCTCGTTGCGCACCCAGGGCACCGTGACCACGGCCGTGGTGTCCGGGCGGCGGGTGGTCGGCGCGACGGCGGCGATCAGGGTGGGCCCGGCCTCGCCGCGGTCGGAGCCGAGCGGGGAGACGCCGCCGGTGTAGGTGACGCGCAGCCGGCCGAGCGGCATCGGATTGGCCTCCAGTACGGCGGCGCAGGCCCGGCGCACCTCGTCGAGGTCGGGGTCGGGCAGACCGAGGCCGCGGGCCGAGCGGGTCAGCCGCTCCAGGTGGCGGGTGAGCCCGAAGGCCCGGCCGCGTTCCGCCTTGAGCGTCTCGAAGACGCCGTCGCCCACGGTCAGACCGTGGTCGAACACGGACACCTTCGCGTCGTCCGTGTCCCGCAGCGCTCCGTCGAGCCAGATCCTCACCGTGCTGTCCTTCCCCTAGTCCCGTTCGCCGCGCGGGCGGACGGGCGCCTCGTGGATCCCTGACGCTACCCGCAGCAGCCGGGCGGCCTTCAGCTCGGTCTCGGCCCATTCGCGGTCGGGGTCGGAGCCCCAGGTGATGCCGGCGCCGGTGCCGAAGAGCAGGCGGGGGCCGCCGGGGGCCTCCCGGTCGATCCAGAAGGTGCGGATGCCGACGGCCAGCTCGGCCTTGCCCTGGTCGGCGTCGACCCAGCCGATGCCGCCGCAGTAGGGGCCGCGCGGGGCGGTCTCCAGTGCCTCGATGATCCGCAGGGCGGAGGACTTCGGGGCGCCCGTGACGGAGCCGGGCGGGAAGGTGGCGGCGAGCAGCTCGGGCCAGCCCGCACCCTCGGCGAGCTCCCCGCTGACGGTGGAGACGAGGTGGACCAGGCCGGGGTGCTCCTCCACGGCACACAGCTCGGGCACGGTGACGGAGCCGGTGGCGCAGACCCGGCCGAGGTCGTTGCGTACGAGGTCCACGATCATCACGTTCTCGGCGTGGTCCTTGGGGAGCAGGTCGGCGACGGTGCGGCCGGTGCCCTTGATGGGGCCCGATGCGACGTGGCGGCCGGTGCGGCGCAGGTAGAGCTCGGGGGAGGCGGTGGCGATCTCGACGCCGTGAGCAGGGAGCCGAATCGTTCCTGCATAGGGCGCCGGATTGCCGCGCGCGAGCAGGGCGGTGAGTGCGTCGACATCGGCGCCGGCCGGGTCGGCCAGCGGCGCGGACATCACCCGGCAGAGATTGGCCTGGTAGACCTCACCTGCGGCGATGTGCTCGCGGATGCGCCGTACGCCGGCCGTGTAGGCGGCCCGGTCGAGCGAGGAGGTCCATTCGTCGGGGTCGGGGCCGCTCCAGGCCCCGGGGACGGGTGAGGGGACGGGGTCCGGACGTATGTCCCCGAAGCGCGCGCAGACGAGCCGCCCTTCGAAGTCCGCGGCCACGGCCCAGAACCCGGTGGAGTCGAGGGCGGCGGGATCACTGGTGACGTCTCGGAGGTCGGTCGCGAGGAGGCCGCCGAAGCGGGCCAGAGGAGGCAGGTCGTGCACGGCTGCGAGTCTATGACCGGTGACGCGGCGGCGCCGGTGAGGCGACTGCCGGGTGACCGTTGGTGATCGAGCGGCAGCACGCTGCGGAAACGCGTTTTTGAGCTGGCCCGGGAATCCGCTAGAGTTCAACACGTCGCCAGGGAGCGAAGGGGAAAACCCCGGAGCGAACACGGTGACCTGCGGACGTAGCTCAGTTGGTAGAGCACCACCTTGCCAAGGTGGATGTCGCGAGTTCGAGTCTCGTCGTCCGCTCGAAGTGGGGGATTTCTTCCCGAGAACCCCTGCAGCTCCATGGTGGAGTGGCCGAGAGGCGAGGCAACGGCCTGCAAAGCCGTCTACACGGGTTCAAATCCCGTCTCCACCTCCAAGGACGATTAGCTCAGCGGGAGAGCGCTTCCCTGACACGGAAGAGGTCACTGGTTCAATCCCAGTATCGTCCACTGATCCGCAAGGATCCCCGCGCGATTAGCTCAGCGGGAGAGCGCTTCCCTGACACGGAAGAGGTCACTGGTTCAATCCCAGTATCGCGCACGCAGCACTCGCAAGACCTGCACCACCTGCTTGATCTGCGGCTTCCAAGCCGTGGAGCCCGCGCGATTAGCTCAGCGGGAGAGCGCTTCCCTGACACGGAAGAGGTCACTGGTTCAATCCCAGTATCGCGCACCACCCGGAAGCCCCGGCCGTCACCACGGCCGGGGCTTCTGTCGTGCCCGGGTGCGCCTCGACGCCCCAGCGGCCCAGCGCCTCAGCGCCTAAGCGCCTCAGGAGGAGAAGAGCATCCGGCCGAAGCCTCCGCGGTGCTGACCGTGATGGCCGTGGCCGCCGTGGTGCGGGGCGCCCCAGGCGGGAGCCGGGGCCGCGTGCGGGGCCGGGTAGGGCGCCGGGGGCGCGGCCGACGGGGGGACCTGACCGTACTGCTGCGCCGTGTACTGGGACTCCAGGCGGGTCAGCGCCTCCAGCTCGCCGTAGTCGAGGAAGATCCCCCGGCAGCCGCTGCACTGCTCTATCTGGACACCGTTGCGGTTGTAGGTGTGCATCGCCGCGTGGCACTTCGGACACTGCATGACCGGATCAACTCCTCGCCGTGGACATCGCCATCGGATGCATGCCCGATGACGGGAAGCTCACCCTACGACGGGGACACGGAGTTCAAGTCGGCCGGGAGGGCCGCAATTCGGGCGCAGGCGTCCACCATCAGCCGCTCCACCTCTTCGAGTCGACGGCCCGCCTCCGCAGCCTTCGCCAGCGCCAGGGCGGCGCTCTGCACGGTGAGCGCGCGGGCGGCGAGGTCCAGTTCCGGCCACGGGTCGGCGCCGGGCGCACCGGCCGCCGGACCCCCGGCGCCGCGGTAGGCGTCCAGGAAGCGCAGCCAGGTCCCGGTGTCGAGCAGCCCTGCGGCGTACCAGGCCGCGGGGCGGGCGAGGTCCCACGCCTGGAGGCCGGCCCCGAGGTCGTCGACGTCGATGAGGAGCCAGGGCCCGTCCGGGGCGGGGTGGCGCACCAGCTGCCCGAGGTGCAGGTCCCCGTGGCACAGTCCCCCGCCGGGAGGCGCCACGGCACCGCCCCGGGCCCAGGCGGGCAGGGTGCGCGCGGCGGCCCGTACGGCGTCGGCGTCGGCCTCCCCCGGCCCTGCGGGGCGGGACGGCTGCGGGACGGCCCGCGCCAGGCGGTCCAGGGCGCGGGCGAGCTTGGCCGGGCCGCGCATCGGCGGGACCGGGCCGGGTAGGGAGCCGGGGGGAACCCGGTGCAGGGCCGCCAGCAGCCGGGCCACGGCCTCCCAGGGGGCGTCCTCGGGGCGCTCCGGGTCGACCGGGCTCCCGTAGGGCCACAGCGACACGGGCCGTCCCCGCAGGGACCCGGCCGCGGTGCGCAGCGGGGGCAGCAGCACCCCGGCGAGCGCGGGGTGCCCGGCGATCCGCAGCCGCACCGCGAGGGCCTCCCGGTCGGCGTCCGCGGCATGGGCCTTGGCCACGGTCCCGCCGCAGCGCACCACGGTCCCGTCTTCCCGGTCGGCGAGCACCTGGTGCGCCGCGGGGCCGGGGCCGGGGCCCGCGGCGTACCAGGCCGCGAGCGCGGCGGGCAGGGCGTCGGAGCCCGCGCTCGCGCCCACGTCTCGAACGGCTCGTCGCTCCAGCGGAACCAGGCCCCCTCCCCCGTCGGCGTGCGCCTCCCTCTCGTGCGGCACGAGCCTACGCGGGGCCCGAGGGCATGAAAAAAAGGGTGCTGCCCGTCCGACTCCCCAGCCGTACGGGCAGCACCCTTCACCTGCCGTCCGTTTCACCCCCGTCCCCACGGGGCTGACGGGCCGATGACACGTACCCGGGCCGCTCTCCCGGGTACGGGGCGCCGCTCAGCGCCCCAGCATCAGCCCCACGGACGACGCCTGCGCCGCCACCTGCTCGAAGCCTCCGAAGAGGAACAGCAGTACGGCGGCCAGGGGGAGCACCATGGCCGCGGCCACCAGCGGGTGGCGCGTGCCGGACTCATGGCCGTTGAACGCGAATGCCTTGCGTCCCTGCCGTGCGATGTCCGCCATGGTCCTCTCCCTGTCGTTTGGCAGCGGCGGGTTTGTGACCTCGGGGGACGAGTGCTCCGCCCGCCGCTTGTCTTCAACACTAGGCGTGTGGACGGCCCCTGGCCTCATGCCCTCGTACCCCTTCACGGGCCTCCGGGAGGATGACGGGGCCACCTTCGTGTACTCCCCTGGGTGGAGACCGCTGGCCCGCGCTCGGGGTCTTCCCGGAGGGGATGACCGGAGGGTAGTGACTTCACTCACTTCCGTCACTCCCTGTTCATGCGTGTCCTCGTACGGTCCACCTGCAAGATCGATCCGGCTGTCGGGGCCGTACGGTCCGCCCCCGCCCGGCGAAAGGGCCCGATGCCGGGGTCAATGACCTTGATTTCAGGGGGCTTTGGCACCGTTCGGCCTTGCCGTCCCAGTATCGTCCGGGGGACTTGAGGATCCCTCAAGTGGACTGCCCCGCACTGACGATCGAATCTCCGGGCGAGGGCGCGGCCTCTGAGCGCGCATGGCGGATCGTCCGTAAGCTGTGCCACGTCAACAGGACGACCGGTCAGCGGGGTGGACATGGCGATGATGCGGCTCCGGCGCGAGGACCCGCGTGTCGTCGGCTCGTTCAGACTGCACCGCCGGCTCGGCGCCGGCGGCATGGGCGTGGTCTACCTGGGATCGGACCGGCGCGGGCAGCGGGTCGCCCTCAAGGTGATCCGG
This sequence comes from Streptomyces xanthophaeus, assembly GCF_000725805.1. GTDB lineage: Bacteria > Actinomycetota > Actinomycetes > Streptomycetales > Streptomycetaceae > Streptomyces > Streptomyces xanthophaeus. The sequence continues at coordinate 78,185 of NZ_JOFT01000024.1, forward strand.
CCGGACCTGGCCGAGGACCAGGAGTTCCGTTCGCGGTTCGCCCGCGAGGTGTCGGCGGCCCGGCGGATCCGGGGCGGGTGCACCGCCCGCCTGGTGGCGGCGGACCTGGAGGCCGAGCGGCCTTGGTTCGCCACCCAGTACGTCCCCGGGCCTTCCCTGCACGACAAGGTGGCCGAGGAAGGCCCCCTGACCGCCGTGCAGATCGCCGCGATCGGCGCCGCGCTCTCCGAGGGTCTGGTCGCCGTGCACGAGGCGGGGGTGGTCCACCGGGACCTCAAGCCCTCGAACATCCTGCTGTCCCCCAAGGGCCCGCGCATCATCGACTTCGGGATCGCCTGGGCCACCGGTGCCAGCACCCTGACGCACGTCGGCACGGCCGTCGGCTCCCCCGGCTTCCTGGCGCCCGAACAGGTGCGCGGCGCGATCGTCACCCCCGCGACCGACGTGTTCGCCCTCGGCGCCACCCTCGCCTACGCGGCGACCGCGGACTCCCCCTTCGGCCACGGCAGTTCCGAGGTCATGCTGTACCGGGTCGTGCACGAGGAGCCCCACCTGGTGGGGGTCCCGGACGCGCTGGCGCCCCTCGTACGGGCCTGCCTGGCCAAGGACCCGGAGGAGCGGCCGAGCACGCTCCAGCTGTCGATGCGGCTGAAGGAGATCGCGGCCCGCGAGGCGCAGGGGCTCTCCGACGGACGCCCGCCGGCCCAGCGGGTCCGTGCGGAGCGGCCCACCGGACGGCTCCCCGAGGCCGGCGACCTGTACGCCGACCAGCAGACGGAGCGCCGCCCCGGCGCCCCCGCCACGCCCCGGACCCAGGGCGGCCCGCAGAGCGGACCGCACTCGCGGCCCTCGTCCTCGCGCAACCCGGGCGGGCCCTCGTCGCGGCCTACGGCGGGGCGTACGGGCGGCCGCCCGGCACCCCGGACGACGGGGACGGGGCGGCGGCCGTCGCGGCCGGACCCGAAGCTGATGCGCCAGCGCCTGATCGTGTTCGTCGTGGTGACGCTGATCGTGGCGCTGGGCATCGCGGCGGCCCAGAAGCTCTAGCGGAGGCTTCTCAGGCGATCGGGGTGCGGCCCTGGGCGACGGCGTAGAAGGCGACGGCCGCGGCCGCGCCGACGTTCAGCGAGTCCACGCCGTGCGCCATGGGGATGCGTACCCACTCGTCGGCGGCGACCAGGGCCTGCGTGGACAGGCCGTCGCCCTCCGCCCCGAGCATCAGCGCGACCCGCTCCAGGGACTGGGGCGCGGCCACGTCGATCGGCGAGGCCTTCTGGTGCGGGGTGAGGGCGAGCAGCTTGAAGCCCGCCTCGCGGACCGAGTCCAGCCCCTTGGGCCACGCGTCGAGGCGTGCGTAGGGGACGGAGAAGACCGCGCCCATGGAGACCTTCACGGAACGGCGGTAGAGCGGGTCCGCGCAGTCCGGGGAGAGCAGCACCGCGTCCATGCCGAGGGCGGCGGCGCTGCGGAAGATGGCCCCGATGTTGGTGTGGTCGTTGACGGCTTCCATGATGACCACGCGCCGGGTGGTGGCGAGCAGTTCCTCGGCCGTGGGCAGCGGCTTGCGCTGCATGGAGGCGAGGGCCCCGCGGTGCACGTGGTAGCCGGTGACGCGTTCGGCGAGCTCCGGGCTGACGGCGTAGACCGGGGCCGGGAGCTCGTCGATGACGTCGCGCATGACGTCGACCCACTTGGCGGAGAGCAGCATGGAGCGCATCTCGTAGCCGGCGTCCTTGGCGCGTCTGATGACCTTCTCGCCCTCGGCGATGAAAAGGCCTTCGGCGGGCTCGCGCCGGCGCCGGAGTTCGACGTCGGTCAGGCCCGTGTAGTCGCGCAGGCGCGGGTCGTCGGGGTCCTCGACGGTGATGAGATCAGCCACAGGGTGATACTGCCTTGTCCTGGGTGTGGTGCCAACGGCCTGTCAGGCGCTGGTGCCGGTGAGGGTGTCGGGGGTGTCGGGGGTGTTGACCCGGACGACCTCGCCGATGACGATGACGGCCGGCGGACGGACCTCCTCGGCCCGGACGGTCTCGCCGACCGTGGCCAAGGTGGCGTCCACCCGGCGCTGGGTGGCGGTGGTGCCCTCCTGGATGACGGCGACCGGGGTCCCGGCGGCGCGGCCGTGGCGGACCAGGGCCTCGGCGATCAGGCCGATCTTGTCGACGCCCATGAGGATCACCAGGGTGCCGGTGAGCTTCGCCAGGGAGGCCCAGTCCACGAGGGAGCGCGGGTCGTCGGGTCCGACGTGCCCGCTGACCACGGTGAACTCGTGGGCCACGCCGCGGTGGGTGACGGGGATGCCGGCGGCTCCGGGCACCGAGATGGAGCTGGAGATGCCGGGGACGACGGTGCAGGGGATACCGGCCTCGGCGAGGGCCTGGAGCTCCTCCATGCCGCGGCCGAAGACGTACGGGTCCCCGCCCTTGAGGCGGACCACGGCCTTGCCGGCCTTGGCGTGCTCGATCAGCGCGTTGTTGATGGCCTCCTGGGCCATGAACCGGCCGTACGGGATCTTCGCCGCGTCGATGACCTCGACGTGCGGCGGGAGCTCGTCGAGCAGGTCGCGGGGGCCGAGGCGGTCGGCGATGACGACGTCGGCCTCGGCGAGCAGGCGCCTGCCGCGGACCGTGATCAGGTCGGGGTCGCCGGGGCCGCCGCCGACGAGGGAGACGCCGGGGGTGCTGGTGCGGCGGTGGGCGGGCGCGGTGAGGGTGCCCTCGCGCAGGCCCTCGACGACGGCGTCGCGTACGGCGGCGGACCGGCGCGGGTCGTTGCCGGTGAGCACGGCGATGGTGACGCCCTCGCTGCGGCCGGTCGCGGGGGTCCAGGCGGTGGCGGCGGAGGCGTCGTCGGCGCGGACGCACCAGACGCGCTCGCGCTCGGCCTCGGCGGAGGCGCGCTCGTTGTCCTCGCGGTTCTGGGTGGCGATCAGCGCGTACCAGGCTCCGGCCAGGTCGCCGTCCTCGTAGCGGCGCCGCTCCCAGCGGATCTCGCCGGTCTCCGCCATGGCGTCCACGGAGGGGGTGGCCGAGGGCGAGATGAGCAGGACGTCGGCGCCGGCCGCGATGAGGGCGGGGAGGCGCCGCTGGGCGACCTGGCCGCCGCCGATGACGACGACGCGGCGGCCGGCGAGTCGGAGACCGACGGGGTACGCGGGGTGTTCGGCCATGGCGGTGCGCTCCTGATGCGGCAGTCGTTCTGTCTTGCCGCTGCGGCTCTGGAGCGGCGGGGTGCTGACGTGCGGGTTCTTGCTGCGGGTCCACCATACGGCGCGGGCCTCGCGGGGGCGCGGACCGGGGCTCCGCCGGCCCGCGGGCCGGGCTTCGGCCGGTCCCTGGGCCGGGCCTTGGCCGACCCCTAGGCCAGGGTTCGGCCGGTCGTGAACCCGCCCGAGGGCCGGTCCCGGGCCCGCCCGTGGGCCGATCCCGACCAGTCCCTGGCCTGCCCGTGGGCTGGTCCGTGAGCCCGCCCGCAGGCCGGTCCGTGGACCAGTCCCTCGCCCGCCCGTAGGCCGGTCCGTGGACCCGCCCGAAGGCTGGCCGTGGGCCGGTCCGGGGCCCTGAGCCGGTGCCGTGTCACGCCCGTAGCCGTCCGTCCGCCGGTCCGAGGACCGGTCCGGGCCTGCTCGTGGGCTGGTCCTTGAGCCCGGCCGTGGGCCGGTCCGTGGACCCGGCCGAAGGCCCGCCGTGGGCCGGTCCGGTTCGGAGCCCTGAGCCGGTGCCGTGTCACGCCCGTAGCCGTCCGTCCGCCGGTCCGAGGCCGGTCCGTGAGGCCGTCCGTCGGGCCGGTTCGGGGGCGTGGGGCCCGGGGTCCCGGGGAGGCGGCGCCGCGCGGCGCCGCCTCTCCTGGCCGGGTCACTTCTCGGTGACGCCCGCCGAGTCGAAGGTCGCGACCTCGTGCATCGCACGGGCCGCGCTCTGGACCAGGGGCAGGGCCAGCAGTGCGCCCGTGCCCTCGCCCAGGCGCAGGTCCAGGTCGACGAGGGGGCGCAGGCCGAGCTTGTTCAGGGCCGCCACGTGCCCCGGCTCCGCGCTGCGGTGACCCGCGATGCACGCCGACAGGGACTCCGGGGCGATGGCCCGGGCCACCAGGGCGGCAGCGCCCGCGCTGACGCCGTCCAGGATCACCGGGGTCCGGAGCGAGGCGCCGCCCAGCAGGAGGCCCACGATCGCCGCGTGCTCCAGGCCGCCGATCGCCGCGAGGACGCCGATCGGGTCGGCCGGGTCGGGCTGGTGGAGCTCCAGGGCGCGGCGGACGACCTCGACCTTGCGGGCGTGGGTCTCGTCGTTGATGCCCGTGCCGCGGCCGGTGACCTCGGCGGGGTCGACCCCGGTGAAGACCGAGATCAGGGCCGCCGACACCGTGGTGTTCGCGATGCCCATCTCACCGGTGAGCAGTGCCTTGTTGCCCGCCGCGACCAGGTCGCGGGCGGTCTCGATGCCCACCTCGATGGCCGCGACGGCCTCTTCGCGGGTCATCGCCGGGCCCACCGAGAGGTCGGCGGTGCCCGGGCGGACCTTGCGCGGGAGCAGGCCGGGAGTGGCGGGCAGGTCCCCGGCCACACCGACGTCGATCACACAGACCTCGGCGCCGACCTGGTTGGCGAAGGCGTTGCAGACCGCGCCGCCCCCGAGGAAGTTGGCCACCATCTGCGTGGTGACCTCCTGCGGCCACGGCGTGACGCCCTGGGCGTGCACCCCGTGGTCACCGGCGAAGATCGCGACGGCCGCGGGCTCCGGGATCGGCGGCGGGCAGACCCGGGACAGCCCGGAGAGCTGCGCCGAGATGATCTCCAGCATGCCGAGGGCCCCGGCGGGCTTCGTCATGCGCTTCTGCCGCTCCCAGGCCTCGCCGAGCGCCTTGGCGTCGAGCGGCCGGATGCTGGCGACCGTCTCGGAGAGCAGGTCGTGCGGCTCCTCGCCGGGCAGCGCGCGGCGGCCGTACGTCTCCTCGTGCACGACCCACGACAGCGGCCTGCGCTGGGACCAGCCCGCCTGCGCGAGCTCGGGCTCGTCCGGGAACTCGTCGACGTAGCCGACGCACAGGTACGCGACGACCTCCAGGTGTTCCGGCAGGCCCAGCTCGCGGACCATCTCGCGCTCGTCGAAGAAGCTGACCCAGCCGACGCCGAGGCCCTCGGCGCGGGCGGCGAGCCAGAGGTTCTCGACGGCGAGGGCCGAGGAGTACGGGGCCATCTGCGGCTGGGTGTGCCGGCCGAGGGTGTGGCGCCCGCCCCGGGTGGGGTCGGCGGTGACGACGATGTTCACCGGGGTGTCGAGGATGGCCTCGATCTTGAGTTCCTTGAACTGCTTCGCCCGCCCCTTGGGCAGGGACTTCGCGTAGGCCTCGCGCTGGCGCTGGGCGAGCTCGTGCATGGTCCGGCGGGTCTCGGCCGACTTGATGACGACGAAGTCCCAGGGCTGCGAGTGCCCGACGCTGGGCGCCGTGTGGGCCGCCTCCAGGACGCGCAGGAGCACCTCGTGCGGGATCGGGTCGGTGCGGAAGCCCTTGCGGATGTCACGGCGCTCGCGCATGACGCGCAGGACGGCCTCGCGCTCGGCGTCGGCGTAGCCGGGGGCGGCTTCGCCCGCGGAGTACTCGGGCGCATCCGCCCCGGGCAGGGCTTCGGCGGGCCCCTCGGACACCTCGGCCGCCTCGGCGGGCAGCGGCTCGACGGCTTCCGCTGCGGGGGCGGGGGCGGCCGCTACGGGCTGCTCCGGCTCCGGGGCGGACACCGGCTCGGCGGCTTCGGCTGCGGTCGGCTGCAACGCGACGGCCTCAGGCGTCTCGGCCACGGCCGGGGCGGGCTCGGCCTGGACCGGCTCGGACACCTCCGCGGGGGCGGGCTCGGCCGCGGGGGCCGCCTCGGCGGGCACGGCGACGACGGGCTGGGACTGGGGCTCGGCCACTGCCTGGACGGGCTCGGGCTGGACGGGCTCGGGCTGGACCGCCGGCGGCTGCGCCGGGAGGGGCTCGGCCGCGGCCAGGAGGGGCTGCGCCTGGTCGGCGGGGGCCGGTTCGGCCACGACGGGCTCAGGCTGCGCCGGCGGCTGCTCGAACACCGGCTCGGCGGCCACCGCGGGCTCCGCGGGAACCGGCGGGAAGGGCTCGGCCTCGCCGGGCGCGGGCTGTACGGCTTCGGCCACCACGGGCACGGGCTCCGGCCCGGGCTGAACGGCTTCCGGCTGCACGGCTTCCGGCTGCACGGGTTCGGGCTGGACGAGCTCGGGCTGCGCCGCTTCGGGCAGGGCCGGCTCCGCCTGGACCGGCTCCGGCGCAGGCACCGGCTCCGGCTGCACGGACTGGGCCACGGCTTCGGCCGGCACCGGCTCGGGCGCCACGGGGAGCGGCTCGGGCTCGGCGGCGAACTGCACGGGCTCGGGCGCCCCGACGGCGGCGGGCACGGCTACGGGAGCGTCCTCGGGGCCGGGGAAGGGCGCGGGGAACGGCGGGGCGGCGGGAACCGGCTCCGGCGCCCACGGCTCACCGGCCTGCGGCGGCACCTCGGCCCGCGGGATGTCGAGGTACTCGGGCCCGGTGGTGGGCGGACCCGCGTGGCGGACCGGCGTGACCGGGGTGCTCAGCGCCGAGACCAGCGGGCCGGGCTGGACCGGAGCCGGGGCCGCAGCGGCCGCCTGGGCGGGGGCCGCGGCGGGACCGCGGTCCGCGAGGGAACGTACGACGCCGCCGGTGGCCTCGGGCACGGGCGGGCCCATGTGCAGCGGGCGCCGGGCCGGAGCCGCGGGCGCCGTCGGCGCGGCCGGAACGGCCTGCGGGGGCACCAGCCCGCCCAGGTCGAGCGCGCCGGAGTCACGGCCGCCCGCCTCGTGGGCGCCGGCCATGTAGGAGGCGTCGGGGAAGGCGGGCTGCGGGAAGTCGGCGTAGCCCGCGGGCTCGGCGTACGCCGCCGGGGCCTCCGGGTACGCGGAACCGCCGCCGTAGGGCGCGTCCGTGTAGTGCGGCAGCTCGCCCAGCGGGGGCTCGACCGGGAAGGCGGGGGCGGGCGGGACGATCTGCGGGTCGCTCCAGGCACCCTGGCTGCTCGGCATCAGCAGCAGTTCCTCGTCCTCCGGACCGGCCGGGTCGTCCACGAGGTCCTGGAACGCGTAGCCGGCCGGGAGCGGCGGCGGCAGCTGGCCGGGAGCGGGGATGCCCTGCTGATCCACCATGCCCGCATTGTCCGGGTGACCCTCGCCCGGGACCTGGCCGGTGTCAGTCATGCGTACCCCTCGCCCATCGGTGTTGCCTCTTCGATCGCCCGGCAGCCCACGAGGGCGCCGTGCAGAGTTGCCGTGAGACGCCTTCGTCTCGCACGTGCCCGCACGACAACCACTAAGCATTGTCGCGCCCGTTCGCCACCGCGGCGGCCATTACCGACACGGTCCGCTGTGGACTGCGCCACGTCGCGCGTCCGTGCGGTGTCGCGGTGCCCGAAACGTCCGGTGCGGTACGACGATCGGCCAGCCTACCCCGGCCCCCGTCTCAGCGGGTCAGGGGGCGTTCCGCTGCCAGCAGGAAGACGACGGAACGGTCCTGTTCGGCCCAGGTGCGGGTGTCGAGGCCGACGGACTGGAGCAGGGCGCACTCGACGGCGTACCCGTGTTCGGTGAGTACCCGGCCGATGGCCTCCGCCTCGTCGCGCGTGGAGGCGTGGCTGACGATCCGTTCGGGGCGGCGGTCGGCGACGGCCGCGACCACCTCGGCTCCCCCGCCGCCGACGCGTACGACGTCCGGCTCGGGCAGGTCCTCCAGCACGTACGGGGCACGCCCGGCGACGGTCTGGAGCTGTACTCCCCGCTTGCGGGCGGCGGCCGTCACCTGTTCGCAGGCGAGCGGGTCGGCGTCGACCGCGATGACGGCGGCTCCGAAGGCCGCGGCGTCCACGGCGAAGGCGCCGCTGCCGGCGCCGATGTCCCAGACTAGGTCGCCGGTGCGCGGGCCGAGCCGGGCGAGCTGTGCGGCGCGCAGCTGCGCGGACTGCCCCTCGCCGCCGGGTTCGGGGCGCGGCCGGGCCCAGCCGCGGCCGGCGGAGTGGGCCGGGCCCTGGCCGAGCAGCCAGCCCGGGTCGGCGGTGGCGGTCTGTCCTGCGCCGCCGATGACGATGACGACGTTCGGGTCGCGCCAGGTGTGGTCGGCGGCCTTGTCCGAGGTCAGGACGCTCACCTGTTCCCGGTCGGTGCCGAGTTCCTCGCAGATGACGAAGGTGCGGTGGATTCCGCCGAGGAGCAGGGCGAGTTCGGCGGGGCCCGCCCCGGGCGAGGTGAGGACGGCGACCTTGCCGTGGGCGCGGCAGACGTTGACGGCGCGGCGCAGGGTGCGGGGGTGGGCGACGACCACCTGGGCGTCGTCCCAGGGCATTCCGGCGCGGGCGAAGGCGGCGGCCACGGCCGAGACTGCGGGGACCACTTCGACTTCGAGGCCGTGCTCGGGGGCGCGCAGGGTGCGTACGACGCCGAAGAAGCCGGGGTCGCCGTCGGCGAGGACGACGGCGGTGCCGCGGTGCCCGGCGATGCGGCTCGCGGCGAGGCCCAGGCTGCCGAGGCGGATGCGTTCGGCGGTGGGCGGGACCTCGGGGAGCGCGAGGTGGTGGGCCGCGCCGGCCACCAGGGTGGCGGCGGAGAGCGCGGACCGGGCGGCCTCGGTCAGGGGGGAGCCGTCCCAGCCGATCACCGTGACCCGGTCGGCCATCTTCGTCAGTCTCCTGGAGTGGGGGCAGGCGGGGAGGGTGCGGGCACGGTGAGACTACCTGGTCATCGGGTCGGTCAGGTCCGGTCGGCGCCGACGCGGTGGCCGTGCGCGTCGGCCCGCTGACCGTAGGAGTACTCGTCCTCGAAGCCGTTGTAGCCGTCGTAGCCGGCGTCGTCGTCGAGGTCTTCCAGGTCCTCGGGGACGAGGCTCCAGACGATGAGGTCGGTACGGGTGTCGGTCCAGCTGCCGTCTGCCGTCTGGATGCGCACTATCCACGCGTTGCGCAGGACGCCTTCGCTGATGCAGCCGATCTTCTGGGCCACCTGCTGGGAGGCGGTGTTGTCGGCGGCGGTGCGCAGTTCGAGGCGTTCGAAGCCCTGGTCGCGGAAGAGCCAGCGGGCCACGGCGAGCACGGACTCGCTGGCGTAGCCCTCGCCGCGGGCCCAGGGGGCGGTGACGTAGGCCGCTTCGGTGGAGCGGGTGCGCCAGTTGGTGTTCTGGAGGTGGACGACGCCGACGAGGCGCTGGGTGAGGAACTCGGTGACGGCGAACACGATGCCGCGGCCCTCGGTGCGTTCGGCGTGGGATCCGCGGGTGACCCAACGGTGGGCGTGGGCCTGGGTGTAGGGGTGGGGCGCGCTGGTCCACGCGGTGACGTGCTCGTCGTTCATCATCTCGGTCAGCGCGGTGACGTCCTCCTCCTCGAAGGGGCGCAGCACCAGCCGGTCCGTGCTGATGGTGACGTCCGGGAAGGTGGTAGTCATGCGCAGCTCCAAGCCTGGGACCGTGGTGCGACCGTGATGCGATGCGACCGCGGTGCGGGACCGTTTGTGCAGAGGTGTCCGCGCGGGTCGTAGGCCACAGCATGCAGCATCGGCCGGGTGGTGTGCATGGCCGGGTTGCCCGGAAGCGGGCAGAGCCCGGCCCCGCGCGCCGACGGGGCGTGCGGGGCCGGGCTCGGGGCCGTGTACGAGGGCGTGTTCAGGGCCGGGACCCGCCGCAGGGGGGCGGGCCGGGTGGTTCAGGAGGCGGGGGTGCCGAAGGCCGCGGTGACCGAGCCCTGGTACTTCTCCTCGATGAACTTCTTGACGTCGTCGGAGTTCAGGAGCTTGGCGAGCTTCTGGATCCGCGGGTCGTCCTGGTTGCCCTCCTTGACCGCGAGGAAGTTGGCGTAGGGGTTGCCCTCGGCCTTCTCCAGGATCAGGGCGTCCTTGGCGGGCGAGAGCTTGGCCTCGAGGGCGTAGTTGCCGTTGATGACGGCGGCGTCCACGTCGTTCAGGGCGCGCGGGACCGTGGCGGCCTCCAGCTCCTTGAACTCCAGGCCCTTCTTGTCGGTGATGTCGGACAGCTTGGCGCTGGTGCCGACGCCCTCCTTGAGGGTGATCAGGTTGTTCGCGGCCAGCAGCTGGAGCGCGCGGCCCTCGTTGGTGGTGTCGTTGGGGACGGCGATGGTCTGGCCGGCCTTGATGTCGGTGAGGGCCTTGACCTTCTTGGAGTAGAGGCCGAGGGGCTCCAGGTGCACGTTCACGACGGGCACGATGTGCGTGCCGTTCTTCTTGTTGAAGTCGTCGAGGTACGGCTTGTGCTGGAAGTAGTTGGCGTCGACCTGGCCCTGCTCGGTGGCGGTGTTCGGCAGGACGTAGTCCGTGAACTCCTTGACCTCGAGCTTGAGGCCCTCCTTCGCCGCGAGCTTGTCCTTGACGAAGTTCAGGATGTCGGCGTGCGGGCTCGGGGAGGCCGCGATGACCAGCGGCTTGCTCTCGTCGACCTTGCCGCCGTCGGCCTTGGTGGAGGACGGGTCCGAGGAGCTGCCGCAGGCGCTGAGGCCGAGGACGAGCGCGGACGCGGTGGCGGCGAGGGCGGTGAGCTTGATGTTCTTACGCACGAAGAGTGCCTTTCTAGCTGAACAAGTACCTGAGACTTGCTGGTGGTGGCCCAAGCACGACAAGTGCGGGCTCTGCTGGGGAAATCGGAGGGGGAACGGTGCGGTCGGCCCGCACCCGTTCAGGCTGTGCGGCCGCGCCGGGCGAGGAGGCGTACCACGCCGTCGCCGATCAGCTGGATCACCGTGACGATCACGACGAGGACCACGACGGTGGCGACCATGAAGCCGGTCTCGAAGCGCTGGAAGCCGTAGGTGATGGCCTTGGAGCCGAGGCCTTCGCCGCCGACCGCGCCCGCCATGGCGGAGTAGCCGACCAGGGTGATGACCGTGGTGGTGACGCCGGCGACCAGGGAGGGCAGGGCCTGCGGGAGGAGCACCTTGCCGACCAGGGTGGGCACGGAGCCGCCCATGGACTCGACGGCCTCGACCAGGCCGTGGTCCACCTCGCGGACGGAGGTCTCGACGAGCCGGGCGAAGAAGGGGATGGCACCGATGGCGAGCGGGACGATCATGGCGGTGGGGCCGATGAAGGTGCCGACGATCGCGGTGGTGACGGGGATCAGGAAGATCAGCAGGATGATGAACGGCAGCGAGCGGCCGATGTTCACTATCACGCCGAGGACCTTGTTGAGCGGCTGGTTCTGCAGCAGGCCGCCCTTGTCGGTGAGGACCAGCAGGATGCCGATGGGCAGTCCGCCGAGCACGGTCACCAGGGTGGACCACAGCACCATGTAGAGGGTGTCGAAGGTGCCCTGGCTGAGCAGGGGCTGCATCTCGGACCAGGTCACTTGGCACCATCCTTGACCAGTGCGGCGATTTCGGTGTCGAGCTCGTCGTCGAGGCCGACGGCGTCTGCGGGCTCTGCGGCGTCCACGACGTCGACCTGGAGGCCCTGCTCGCGCAGGAACCCGACGGGCACGACGTTCTCCTCGTAGCGGCCGGGGAGCTCGATGCGCATCCGGCCGATCTGCTTGCCCGCGACGGTGTCCATCGCGGCGCCGAGGATCGAGATGTCGATGTTGTACGTCCGCGACAGCTGGGAGATGACCGGCTGGGTGGCGGCGTCGCCGTGGAAGGTGACGTCGAGGACCGTGTGGTCGGGTCCGGTGGCGGCGCCGCTGACCGGGAAGAGTTCGCCCGCGAGCTCGGAGCCGGGGGTGGCCAGCAGCTCGGCGACGGTGCCGGATTCGATGATGCGGCCCTTCTTCATCAGGGCGGCCGAGTCGCAGACCGACTTGACCACGTCCATCTCGTGCGTGATGAGCAGGACGGTCAGGCCGAGCTGCTGGTTGAGGTCGCGCAGGAGCTGGAGGATCGAGCGGGTGGTCTCGGGGTCCAGGGCGCTGGTGGCCTCGTCGGAGAGCAGCACCTTGGGGTCGCCGGCCAGGGCGCGGGCGATGCCGACGCGCTGCTTCTGGCCGCCGGAGAGCTGGGTGGGGTAGGCCTTGGCCTTGTCGGAGAGGCCGACGAGGTCGAGGAGTTCCAGGGCCTTGCGGGAGCGCTCGCGTCCGGAGATCCCGAGGATCTCCAGGGGCAGCTCGATGTTGCCCTGGACGGTGCGCGAGGACAGCAGGTTGAAGTGCTGGAAGACCATGCCGATCCGGCTGCGGGCCTCGCGGAGCTCCTTGCCGGCGCGGCGGCCGCGCCCGGCGAGGGCGGTCAGGTCGACCCCGTCGACAGTCACGGTGCCGGTGGTGGGGCGCTCCAGCAGGTTCACGCAGCGGATCAGGGAGGACTTTCCGGCGCCGCTCTGGCCGATGACTCCGTAGACCTCGCCCTCACGGACGTGGAGGTCGACGCCGTCCAGGGCGGTGACCTCGCGGCCACGGGACTGGTAGACCTTCGTGAGGCCCGATGTGGTGATCACAGGATTTCCGTCGCTGTCGAGTGCACGGCGCAGCGGGTGCCGGGCACGGGGCAAACATCTGGGGACGCGGTACGGGCCGTGGCCGTCTTCCCGTACGGGACGGGCTGGTGACGACGGTGGCACGTGCGCGGGGCAGGAGCGTGTCCGCACTGCTGGGCAGTTGGTGACGGAGAGGCTCGGCAGGTCTCGCTTCGGGGCGCGAGGCGCAGGAAAGGGGCCCTCAGAAGGCGCACATTCGACACATACAACGAGCACCGGGCGTCATCGTCGCCTCGGTCGCAAGGGTGCGGCTGCTCGTCGTGGTCATGGGCCCAAGTAAACCAGACCGACTCCCTCACCGATCAACGCTGTCCGGATAGCGGACGGATTCCAACCGTATTCCGGACAGCACCGGCGTCGTCAGCCGTCCGTCGTGAGCACCAGTCCGCCATCGGTGACCTGCACGGATATGACGGAGAGGTCCCCTACGACCACATCGGCGACGAGTTCGGCCGCAGGGTGGGTTGTGGTCAAGGCCACGGTCCGCATCCCGGCCGCCCGGCCTGCGGCAAGTCCCGCCGGGGCGTCCTCGAAGACCACGCAGCGGGCGGGGTCGACGCCCAGCCGGGCCGCCGCCAGCAGGAAGGGCCCGGGGTCGGGCTTGCCCCGGGTGATGTCGTCGGCGGCGACCAGCTCCGGGCAGTCGATGCCGGCCTCGCGCAGCCGGGCTTCGGCGAGCGGGCGGGTGGCGGAGGTCACCACCGCCCAGCGGCCCGGAGGCAGGGCGGACAGCAGGTCCTTGGTGCCGGGGAGCACGAGGACGCCTCCGGCCACGTCCTCGACCTCCAGGGTCTCGATCCGGGCCAGTGCCCCGGCCCGTACGGGCTCGGGCAGCAGCTCGGCGATGATCTCCGCGGCGGGGCGGCCGTGGAGCTCGACGCGGGCGAACGCCTCGTCGGTGATCCCGTACTCCCGGGCCCAGCGGGTCCAGCAGCGGTGCACCGATTCCATGGAGGAGACGAGCGTGCCGTCGTTGTCGAACAGGAGGGCTTCGGCGTGCAGTTTCATGGCTTCCAGCAAAGCGCGGAACAAGGGGTGCGCGCATCGGGTCTTTGGGCCCGTAATAGTCTCGCTCCATGCTCGATGCCCTGACGCTCGCGATCGGCGTGGCCGCTCTCGCCCTCGCCGCCTGGTGCGGCCACGCCGCCTGGCGGGACCAGCCGACGAAGGACTGGCACTTCATCGGCATGGCCGTGGTGACCGTGCTGGTCCTGGCCCAGCTGGTGGTGGGGATCGTCAAGCTGGCGCAGGGCGGGGAGCCCGACGAGGGCGCGGTGATCTTCGTGGCCTATCTGGTGGGCGCCCTCGCGGCGATCCCGGCCGCCGGCCTGCTCTCGCTGACCGAGCGCTCCAAGTGGGGCTCCGTGACGGTGGCCGCCGCCGCCGTCGTCCTCGCCGTCCTCGAAGTGCGGCTCTACGACATCTGGGGAACGACCGGTGCCTGACACGACGACCGACACTCCCGCCGCGCGCAAGCGGCTGGTCTCCGGGCCGGGACTGCTGCTGGTCTGGCTGTACGGGGTGATGGTGGTGGGCGCGGTATCACGTTCCGCCTACCAGATGTCCACCGAGTTCGACCGGGCGCCGCTGGCGTACTCGCTCTCCGCGGCGGCGGCGCTGGCGTACGCCTTCATCACCTACTCGCTGGTGCGCGGCGGGGAACGGGCCCGCAAGGCGGCGCTGCTGTGCTGCGGCGCCGAACTGGCCGGCGTACTGGTCGTGGGCACCTGGACCCTGATCCGCCCGGAGGCCTTCCCCGACGCGACCGTGTGGTCCGAATTCGGGATGGGCTACCTGTTCATCCCGGTGATCCTGCCGATCACCGGGATGCTCTGGCTGCGCGCGAAGCGCTGACGCGCAGGGGGGCGACCGTCAGGCGCTGACCGCGAAGTCGGTCGGGTCCTTGGCTTCCTTCTCCAGGATCACCAGCTGTACGCCGTCGGAGGCCGTACGGCCGCCGACCTGCGTGTAGCCCGCCTTGCGGTACAGGCGCAGGTTGGACTCGCTCTTGTGCCCGGTGTGCAGGCGGAACCGGGCGGTACCGCCGTGGCCCGCGAGGGCCTCCTCGACGGCGCGCAGCAGCCGGGCCCCGAGGCCGTGGCCCTGCAGGCGCGGGTGGACACAGAGCTTGGCGATCCTGCCCGTGCCGTCCTCGTCGACGCTGCCGCGTACGGTGCCCACGACCTCGTCGCCGAGACGGGCCACGAGCACGGTGTCCGTGGCGAGCTCGCCCTTGAGGGAGTCCAGGGACTGGGTGAGCGGCTGGATCAGGTAGTTCCCGTACAGCTCGGCCTCGCGCTGGAACGCCAGGTACTGCAGTTTGAAGATCTGCTCAGCGTCCTCGGCAGCCGCCGCCGAAATGGTCACGCTCATGCCCATGTGCGCATGCCTCCCGCTCACCTGGTAGCCCGATGGTCTACCGCTCCTTTCCCCGCAGGCCAGGAGCTGCAACCTCTGCAGCCAGCATTCTGCGCAGACATCCCAGGCAACGGGAACGGACGGGCCCCAAACTTCCTTGTGAGATACCCAACTCTCCTGCGATTTCACGGTAAGTGAGGTCTCTGGGCGAAAGAAGTGCCTTCATCAGCTCCGGGCACCGTCCGGGCAACCGGGCTACTGCGGAGCGCAGCACGCGCTTCTCCTCGCCGTGCAGGAGCGCGGCCTCCGGTGCGCCGGCCCCGGCGCCCGCACTGTCCGCGCCAGCCCCGCGGCGGGCGCCCGCATGGGGGTGACGGTGGTCGTAGGCCACCTCCCGGCGGGCACGGCGGCGGGCGCGGCGGGCCTCGGCGCGCACCGCCCGGCGCAGCCAGCGGGCGGGCTCGGCCGGATCGGCGGTGTCGGGGGTGCGCCCGTCGCCTTCCAGCAGCCTGACCCAGACGGCTTGTTCCAGGTCGGCCGCGTCCACTCCGGTGCCCGGGGCCTCGGCGGCCGCCTCGGCGGAGAGCAGCGGGCCCAGTTCGTTCAGGAGGTCGGAGTCCTTCAGCAGGTCCATGCCGGGCGGGACGCGGGGGCCGGTCCCGGCGGTTTCCCCGCCGGGATCCGGACACCCGTACGACGGGCCACCCGCTACGGACTGACGGGGCGACGGCCCGGACGGAAAGCTTCCGCCGCGAGCAGCCCGGTGTCCGGATTGTCGGTGAAGATCCCGTCGATGCCCTGCTCGAAGTAGGTGCGCAAGGCGGCGAAGGCGTCCCCGTACGCGGCCGGATCCGTGCCCTTGCGGTATTCGGCCGGCAGGAAGCTGTTCTCGTTGCGCGCGGTGTAGGGGTGCAGCAGCAGCCCCCGGGCGTGGGCGTCCTTGACCAGGGTGGTCGGCGTGCCGAGCCGGCCCTGTGCGTCGCGGGGGATGACGAGGTCCAGCGTCGGGCCGATGCCCTGGGCGAAGCCGGCGATCCACTTCAGGCCCGCGGGCGTGACGAGGTCCGCGACCGTACGCGGGTCCTTGGCCTGTTCGAAGTCCCAGGGGCGGGTGTTCGCGGCGGAGAGCAGGACCACGCGCGGCGCGGAGACGAGCCGTGCGAGCCGCTGGATGCTGGAGGGCTCGAAGGACTGGAGGAAGACGGCGCCGTTGCGGCCGTCGCGCCCGTAGCGGCGCAGCAGCCGGGCGAGCGGTTCCTCCAGACCGAGGCCGAGCGAGCGGAAGTAGGTGGGGTGCTTGGTCTCGGCGTGCAGCCAGACCCGCTTGCCGCGCCGCCGGCCCTCGTCCTCGGCCCAGCGGAGCACCTCCTCGAAGGTCGGCACCTCCCACCGGCCGTCGTAGAGGGTGTTGCGCTGGCGCACGGCGGGGATACGTTCCTTCGCCCGCAGGGTCTTGAGCTCGGCGAGCGTGAAGTCCTCGGTGAACCAGCCGGTGACCGCCACCCCGTCGACGGACTTGGTGGTGCGGCGCGAGGCGAACCGCGGATGGTCTGCGACGTCCGTGGTGCCCCCGATCTCGTTCTCGTGGCGGCACACCAGGTGGCCGTCTCGGGTCGGGACCAGGTCCTGCTCGACGACGTCGGCGCCCAGGTCCAGCGCGAGCCGGTAGGAGCCGAGGGTGTGTTCCGGCCGGTATCCGCTGGCGCCGCGGTGGCCGATCACCGTCGGGACGGGGAGGTCCCGGAACCCGCCCCCGCGCCCGGCCTCCGCGGCCGAGGCGGGTCCCGCGGAGAGTCCGGCGAGGCCTCCGCCCGCCGCCAGTGCCGCCGCCCCCAGTACCGTGCGCCGCGCTGCCCCGCCCTGCGTCATGGGTGCCACTCCTCGTCCTGATGGATGCCGATCCGGCGTGGCGATCGTAGGCAGCGCAGGGTGTCCGCTGGGTGAGACGCTACGGAACATGGCGGAAACACGCGTCAACACTGCGTATCCACCGCGTGAACCCGATGTGCGATCAGACCGGACCCGCGAGTATCGTCCTCACCTGCACTACCACCGTGTCGTGCGAAGCCGCTTTTCGATGCCGGAGGGCTCACGTTGTTCCGTACCGCGCTCATCAAAGCCACTGTCGGACCCGTCATGCGCATGATGTTCCGCACCCGCGTCGAGGGCATCGAGAACATTCCGGGCACCGGGCCGGTGATTTTGGCGGGCAACCACCTCACCTTCATCGACTCCATGATCCTGCCGCTGGTCTGCGACCGCACGGTCCACTTCATCGGCAAGGACGAGTACGTGACGGGCAAGGGCCTCAAGGGCCGCCTGATGGCGTGGTTCTTCACGGGCTCGGGCATGATCCCCGTCGACCGGGACGGGGCCAACGGCGGGGTCGCCGCCCTGATGACCGGCCGCCGGATCCTCGACGAGGGCAAGGTCTTCGGCATCTACCCCGAGGGCACCCGCTCCCCCGACGGCCGTCTCTACCGCGGCCGCACCGGCATCGCCCGCCTGACCCTGATGACGGGCGCTCCCGTGGTCCCGTTCGCCGTGATCGGCACCGACAAGCTCCAGCCCGGCGGCGCCGGCATGCCGCGCCCCGGCCGCGTCACCGTCCGCTTCGGCGAGCCGATGGAGTTCTCCCGCTACGAGGGCATGGACCGCGACCGCTACGTGCTGCGCGCCGTCACCGACTCGGTGATGGCCGAGGTCATGCGGCTGTCGGGCCAGGAGTACGTGGACATGTACGCAACCAAGGCCAAGGCGGCCTGACCGCTACTGCCGCTGGAGCGACCGGCTGACGCCCGCTGCCGTCGTGGTGGCGAGGACCCAGCCGGTCACGATCAGCAGGTACGACAGCCACTGGTGCCAGCCGCTCGGCGCGTAGGCGGACTCCTGCCCGAAGCCGATGATCGGCACCATCAGGTCGATCGTGTAGAACACCGCGTTGAAGTCCGGCGCCTCCCCCGCCTTGAGCGCCCGCGGGGGCCGGGCGCCGAAGGCGACCGCGCCGGTCAGCAGCAGCGCCAGCAGCCAGCCCGCCGCGCGCAGCGGCCGGAAGCCGTAGCCGACGGTGCCGTCCTGGAGCAGCCCCCAGAGCCGGGCGTGCCGGGGCAGGGTGCGGCGGTGCCGGCGGAGCTTGGCTAGCTGGACCGTCCGCGCGGCCGCCTCGTCGCCCGCCGTGCGGTAGGCCGCGGCCAGCTGCTCGTAGGCGTACGGGTGGTAGCCGGACTCCTCCAGCTCCAGCGCGGGCAGCCGCTCCTCGGCGGGCAGGTGCGGGGCGAGCGTGCGATAGGTGAGCCCGTCGACGCGGGTCTTCTCGGGCCAGGTGCCCGGCGGCACGTGGAGCAGGTCGAACTGGGAGCGGCGCAGGTTGACCACGCCCTGGACGCGTTCGCAGTCCCGCATCCACAGCTCGCCCACGACGCAGCTGGAGGCGCGCAGGGCCACGCCTCCGGGGTTGGCGAGCGAGGCGTAGGAGAGGTAGAACTGGCCCGGTATCCGGGAGCCGGTGAGGTTGACGAGGCCGCGGGCTTCGAGGGACCGGGCCCGCAGGTCCGTGCCGACGGTCAGGTTCTCGGCGTGCAGGGCGATGGCGCCGGGGGCGAGCAGGCGGGCGTCGTCGAGGCTGATCTGACCGGCGACGGTGGCACCGTTCAGGCGTAGCTGGCCGTGCACGGTCAGGTCGTTCGCGATGATGTCGGTGCCGATCTCGGCGTGGTTGAGCTGGAGCGGGGGTTCGTCCGCCTCCTCGCCCTCGGTGGGGCCGATCACCGCCCCCTGGAGGAAGAGTCCGCCGGATATCTTGGCGCCCTGCAGCCGGACCGGACCGGTGATCCGGCAGCAGTTGAGCCGCAGGACCACGTCCACCCGCGCGGTGGAGGCGGTCAGGCCGGGCAGGGTGGAGTGGGCCAGGACCAGGGCCCGCAACTGGGCCCCGTAGACCAGGGGTTTGCGCTCGAACCAGCAGCCGCGCAGCCGGATGGGATGGTCGATGACCGCGTAGCGCAGGTCGAGCTTGCCGACGATCTTCGCGCCCTTGATCTTGAGCCCTGGGACCCGGCCCTGCTCGGCGGGGCAGGCGCCCAGCAGGACGGCCCGCAACACCTCGGCGCGCACGGTGCGTTCGGGACCCCACTCGGCTCCGTCGGCGGAGCTGTCGTCGCGCCGGACCCGGAAGTCGACGCCGTCGCCGCGCGGGAAGGCCTCCCACACGCGGCGTTCCGCCGGGGTCAGATCGTTGATCTCCATCGCCGGGATGGTGTCCCGCGGCCGGACGGACTGTCAACTCGGCCGGGGACCGCACCCCTTGGCGGTGCGTCAGTGCTCGATGCCGTCCTGGAGCTTCTGTCCCCTGAGCAGGAACCAGGTGGCCGCGGCGGTGGCCAGCAGGACGGCCGCGCCGACGCCGGAGGCGAGCCGCAGCCCGTCGACGAAGGCCTCCTGGGCCGCGCCCACCATCTGCTCGGCGGTCTGCGGGTCCAGGGCCTTGGAGGCCTCGACCGCCCCGCCCAGCGATTCGTGCGCGGCGTCGGCGACGGGCGCGGGGACCGAGGCGGGGGCGGTGAAGCCCTGGTAGACGCCGGTCACGATGGAGCCGAGCAGGGCGATGCCGAGGGCTGCGCCGAGCTCGTACGCGGTCTCGGAGACGGCCGAGGCGGAACCGGCCTGCTCCTTGGGGACGCTGGAGAGGATCACGTCGGCGGTGACGGTGAAGGAGAATCCGGCGCCGAGGCCGACGATGAGCAGGGCGGCGCCGAGCAGCGGGTAGCCGGTCTCCTTGTGGATCAGGGTGAGCACCGCCAGCGCCAGGCCGATGGCGGCGAGGCCGCCGGTGACGACGGACCGTACCGAGTACCTGCGGGCGTACCGGCCCGCCACCAGACCGGTGGCCACGGCGCCGATGGCGGCGGGCAGTTCGGCCAGGCCCGCCTCCAGCGGGTCCCGGCCCTGGACGAGCTGGAGGAACTGCGAGAGGAAGAAGACCAGCCCGGAGAGGCCGAAGACGGTGAGCAGGTCGGCGAGGACCGCGCCGGAGAAGCCGCGGTGCTTGAAGAGCCGCATGTCGAGCAGCGGGGACGGCAGGCTGAACTGGCGGCGCACGAAGGCGTACAGGCAGGCCGAGCCGAGTACGGCGGCGGCCCAGACGCCCCAGGTCAGGCCGTGGGTGGCGACTTCCTTGACGGCGTAGACCACGCCGATGACGCCGACGAGGGAGAGCGCGACGCTGACCAGGTCCCAGGGCCCGGCGACCGGGTTCTTGGACTCGGGCAGCAGCTTGATGCCGACGAGGACCAGGGCGGCCATGACGGGAAGGTTGATGAGGAACACCGAGCCCCACCAGAAGTGCTGGAGCAGGACTCCGCCGACGACGGGTCCGACGGCCGCGCCCGCCGAGGCGGTGGCGCCCCAGATGCCGATGGCGAGGCTGCGCTCCCTGGGGTCGTGGAAGATGTTGCGGATCAGGGCGAGGGTGGACGGCATCAGGGTCGCGCCGGCCACGCCGAGCAGGGCCCGGGCGACGATCATCATCTCGGGGCTGGTGGCGTAGGCGTTGAGGACCGAGACGGCGCCGAACGCGGTGGCGCCGACGAGCAGCAGCTTCTTGCGGCCGATGCGGTCGCCGAGGGAGCCCATGGAGACGAGCAGTCCGGCGATGACGAAGGAATAGATGTCGCCGATCCAGAGCAGCTGGGTGCCCGACGGCTTGAGGTCCTCGCTGAGGGCCGGGGTGGCGAGTCCGAGTACGGTGGCGTCCACCGCGACCAGCAGCACGGCCAGGACGAGCACGGAAAGTGCCAGCCATCGTCCGCGGCGGCTCGCCTCCGCCCCCGTCTGCCGGTTCAGCTGTTCGGTACGGCTCATCACTCCACGCTCCGTCTTGCGCCACCGAGCAGCAACTCGGTGATCATGTACTGGAAGTCCTTGGCCGCGACCCGGCCGTCCATGACGGCCCAGGCGCAGGTCCCGATGAGCCCGTAGAGGGCCTCGGTGAGCCATGCGGGGCTCAGGTCGATCCGGATGTCGCCCTCCTGCTGGCCGCGCCGGAAGAGCGCGCCCACCCGGGCGTCGAGCCGGGACCAGCCCTCGTGGACCTGGTCGCCCTCGAAGAGCTGGTTCTCGGTGACGAGGAAGGCCAGCAGCTCGGCGTTCGGCTCCGCCTGGGCGACGAGCCTCTTCAGGGCCTCGACCGCAGTGCCCTCTTCGAGCCGGGCGTTGTCGAAGGCGATCTCGAACTCGCGGATGCCGAGTTCTTCCAGGGCCCGTACGAGGGCGTCCCGCCCGGCGAAGTGCCGGTGGAGGGTCGCGCGCCCGATTCCGGCGGCGCGGGCGACCTCGTCCATCGTGGCGGTCGATTTGCGGGAGAGCAGGGCCGCCGCGTCGCGGAGCACCTGGTCACGATCCATGGCCATGAGACAAGCATAACCCGAATGAGACGCGCATGTCTCATTCGATCGCAAAATGAGCTGCCCCGCGGCAGCACGAAAGGAATCCTGACGAGATGAAGCCGACGAAGCCCCTGCTGCTGATCGACGTGGACGGCCCCCTGAACCCGTACGCGGCCAAGCCCCAGCGCCGCCCGGCCGGCTACACCACCCACCGGATGCGCCCCACGGGCTGGCGCGAGGCCGAGAGCGCGAAGCCCCTGCGGGTCTGGCTCGACCACTCCCACGGCGCGGAGCTGCTCGCGCTGGCGGACGCGTACGAGCTGGTGTGGGCCACCACGTGGAAGGACGAGGCCAACGACTGGATAGGCCCGCACCTGGGCCTGCCCAGGCTCCCCTTCATCGACTGGCCCTCGATGCACGGCCGGGCGCCGCACGGGACGTTCTGGAAGACCCAGTACGTCCTTGAGTACGCGGGCACCCGGCCCTTCGCATGGATCGACGACGACATCACCGACGCGGACCGCGCGTACGTGGACCAGCGCCACCCGGCGCACGCCCTGCTGAGGCACGTCGACGAACGGATCGGCCTGACCCGCGCGGACTTCGACGCGCTTGCGGACTGGGCGGCCTGAGCCGGGCCGTCGGGGCGGGTCAGGTGAGGGCGTCGGCCAGGAGGGCCGCGGTGGCCGCGACCAGCGCGCTGTCCCGGGGCCCCTGCGGCAGGCCGGGGCGGGTGGTCAGCACGGCCATCACGAGCGGCGGTCCGTCGGGGGCCCGTACGACGCCGACGTCGTTGGCCACGCCGTACTCGTTGCCGCCGCCGGTCTTGTCCGCGAGGATCCAGTCGGGCCCGAGTCCGGCGCGGAAGCGGTCGGTGTTGGTCGTGTTCGCGAGCAGCCAGCCGGTCAGCCGCTCCCGGTCGGCGGGTTCGAGGGCCCCGCCGAGCAGGAGGCGCCCGTAAGCCGTCCCGATGGCGCGGGGGCTGGTGGTGTCGGTCGTCCGCCAGGGCTCGGCCGAGTTCAGCTCGGGCTCCCACCGCTCCAGCCCGGTCGTCCGGTCCCCGAGGGAGCGGCTGAAGCGGGTGACGGCCCGGGGGCCGCCCAGCTCGCGCAGCAGCAGGTTGGCCGCCAGATTGTCGCTGTGGCTGACGGCGGCGGCGCACAGGGCCTCGACGGTCATGCCGCCCGCGAGGTTCTCGGGGCGGCCGGTGACCGGCGCGTAGCCCGATTCCTCGGCTTCCCGCGCGGTGTACCGGATGCGCCGGGCGAGGAACTCCCCGTCCCGGTCGAGGTCCCGCAGGACGGCCGCGGCGGCCAGGGTCTTGAAGACCGAACACATCGGGAAGCGTTCGTCCGCCCGGTACGCGACGGTGCGGCCGGTGACCGTGTTGCGGGCGAAGACCCCCAGGCGGGCGGAGTGCTCCCGCTCCAGCCCGGCCAGCCGCGCGGCCAGCGGCCCGCCCGCGGCCGGCACGGTGGGCGATGCCGCGGACGATGCCGCGTAGGCACCGCCCGGTGAGGCGGCGGTCAGGCCGGCCGCCAGCGCGGCGCCCGCGCCCGAGATCAGCACCCTGCGGCGGGAGGGACGTGCTCCTGCGGATTCCACTGTCAGCTCCTCGGCGTTCGTGATCACGACATGGACGGACACGCTGCCGGAGGGACAGACGGTTCCCTTCGGGCACCTGTGCCGAGGGGGCGGCGGGGGCGCATCGCCTCCGCCGCCCCCTCGGGACGTTCGTGTCCGGCCTTGCCCGCGCCGGGAGCTGCTACTGCTTGTGGGCCGCCCAGGCGTGCTGGATGACCAGGTCGGCCTTCAGCTCGGTGAGCTGGACCGCCACCGCCGAGGGGGCGGTGCCGCCGCGGCCGTTGCGGGAGGCCAGGGCGCCCTTCACGTTCAGCACCGTCCGCACCTCGGGGGTCAGGTGCGTCGAGATCTTGGCGAACTGCTCGTCCGTCAGCTCGTCGAGCTCGATGCCGAAGGCCTCGCACTCCTTCACGCACTCTCCGGCGACCTCGTGCGCCACGCGGAACGGCACGCCCTGCTTGACCAGCCACTCCGCGATGTCGGTGGCGAGCGAGAAGCCGGCCGGAGCGAGCTCCTCCATCCGCTCCCGGTTGACGGTGAGGGTGGCCATCATGCCGGTGAAGGCGGGCAGCAGGACCTCAAGGGTGTCGCAGGAGTCGAAGACGGGCTCCTTGTCCTCCTGGAGGTCCCGGTTGTACGCCAGCGGCAGTGCCTTGAGGGTGGCGAGCAGGCCCGTCAGGTTGCCGATGAGGCGGCCCGACTTGCCGCGCGCCAGCTCGGCGATGTCGGGGTTCTTCTTCTGCGGCATGATCGACGACCCGGTGGAGAAGGCGTCGTGCAGGGTCACGAAGGAGAACTCCTTCGTGTTCCAGATGATGATCTCCTCCGCGATCCGGGACAGGTTGATCCCGATCATCGCGGTGACGAAGGCGAACTCGGCGACGAAGTCGCGCGAGGCCGTGCCGTCGATGGAGTTGCCGACCGAGCCGCGCTCGAAGCCCAGGTCCGCGGCGACCGCCTCGGGGTCCAGGCCGAGGGAGGATCCGGCCAGGGCGCCCGAGCCGTACGGGGAGACCGCGGTCCGGGTGTCCCACTGCCGCAGCCGCTCGGCGTCCCGGGACAGGGACTGCACGTGGGCCAGGACGTGGTGGGCGAAGAGCACCGGCTGCGCGTGCTGGAGGTGCGTGCGGCCGGGCATCGCGACGTCCGCGTGGCTCTCGGCCAGGCCGACCAGCGCGTCCTGGAGGTCGGCGATCAGGCCGCCGATGATCCGGGCGTGGTCGCGCAGGTACATCCGGAAGAGGGTGGCCACCTGGTCGTTGCGGGACCGGCCGGCCCGCAGCTTGCCGCCGAGGTCGGCGCCGAGCCGCTCCAGCAGGCCCCGCTCCAGGGCGGTGTGGACGTCCTCGTCGGCGATCGTGCCGGTGAAGGAGCCGCTCGCCACGTCGGCCTCCAGCTGGTCCAGGCCCGCGATCATGCGGCCGAGTTCCTCGGCCGTGAGCAGACCCGCCTTGTGGAGCACGCGGGCGTGGGCGCGCGAGCCGGCGATGTCGTAGGGCGCGAGGCGCCAGTCGAAGTGGACGGACGCCGACAGCAGGGCCAGCGCCTCCGAAGGGCCGTCTGCGAAACGACCTCCCCAGAGCCGGACGTCACCGTTTTTGCTGCTCACAGCTACTGCTCCTCAAGACTGCATGGCTTCGACAGCCTGTTGGTTTCCGGATGTGCAACGGCCTCCCCGCCGCGGAGGAAACGGGGAGGCCGTCCGTACTGCTTCGGTATGGGTTTCGGGTCCGGCTCAGGCCAGGTCGCGGCGGGCGGCGATCTTCGACGACAGGCCGAAGATCTCGATGAAGCCCTGGGCCTTGGACTGGTCGAAGGTGTCGCCCGAGTCGTAGGTGGCGAGGTTGAAGTCGTACAGCGACTCGTCCGACTTCCGGCCGGTGACGACGGCGCGGCCGCCGTGCAGGGTCATCCGGATGTCACCGGTGACGTGCTGGTTGGCCTCGTTGATGAAACCGTCCAGGGCGCGCTTGAGCGGGGAGAACCACAGGCCGTCGTAGACCATCTCGCCCCAGCGCCGCTCGACCTGCCGCTTGTAGCGGGCCAGCTCGCGCTCGACGGTGACGTTCTCCAGCTCCTGGTGGGCGGTGATCAGCGCGATCGCGCCCGGGGCCTCGTACACCTCGCGGGACTTGATGCCCACGAGCCGGTCCTCGACCATGTCGATCCGGCCGATGCCCTGCGCGCCGGCCCGCTCGTTGAGCTGCTGGATGGCCTGGAGCACGGTGACGGGCTTGCCGTCGAGGGCGACCGGGACGCCCTCCTTGAAGGAGATGACGACCTCGTCCGCCTCGCGGGGCAGGGCCGGGTTCGCGGTGTACTCGTAGATGTCCTCGATCGGCGCGTTCCAGATGTCCTCCAGGAAACCCGTCTCGACGGCGCGCCCGAAGACGTTCTGGTCGATGGAGTACGGGGACTTCTTGGTGGTCGCGATCGGCAGGTCGTTCTCCTCGCAGAAGGCGATCGCCTTGTCCCGGGTCATCGCGTAGTCGCGGACCGGGGCGATGCACTTCAGGTCGGGGCCGAGGGCGGCGATGCCGGCCTCGAAGCGGACCTGGTCGTTGCCCTTGCCGGTGCAGCCGTGGGCCACGACCGAGGCGCCGTGCTTCTCGGCCGCGGCGACCAGGTGCTTGACGATGGCCGGGCGCGAGAGGGCGGAGACCAGCGGATAGCGGTCCATGTAGAGGGCGTTGGCCTTGATCGCCGGGAGGCAGTACTCGTCGGCGAACTCGTCCTTGGCGTCCGCGACCTCGGCCTCGACGGCACCGCAGGCGAGGGCGCGCTTGCGGATGACGTCCAGGTCCTCGCCGCCCTGGCCGACGTCCACGGCAACGGCGATGACCTCGGCGCCCGTCTCCTCGGCGATCCAGCCGATGGCGACGGAGGTGTCCAGTCCGCCTGAATAGGCGAGTACGACGCGCTCGGTCACGGGTTTCTCCTCACGGTGCATCCAACAACAGGCATAACTATGCACTACTCCGTATGTTTCGTCAATCGATGGAATAATGTGAGGTCAGCGGGGGTGTCGTCCCCCTACGCTGCGGCCATGCAGATACTGCCGCCGCTGTCCCGGACCGCCTTCTATTCACCCGCCGAGCGCCTGCTCCACGGCAAGGACCCGCAGCGCGCCCTGGACGGCAACGGTCCGCAGGACTGGACGGATCTCGACACGAGCGTCCACTGCAACACCTGGACCCGCCGGGGCTGGAGATCCTCCGGCACCGTCCGGGTCGGGGTGAACTGGTTCGACTCGCTCGAAATAGCCGACTGGAGCACCGCCCCGCACTGGCACGACGGGCACGGGGTGACCTGGTCAGCCGCTCCCCCGGCCGGGTCCGAACTCGCACTGTGCCTGTGCCACGACGACCCCCGCGTGCGGGAGGCCGCCCTCGGGCACGCGGCGGGACGGCCCGAAGTGCTGCCGCTGGTGCTGATCCGGTGCGCCGACTCCGCGGAGCCCGTACGGGAAGCCGCCCGGGCGGTGCTGGCCGCGGAACTGACCGCAGCAACGGAGGAGGACGTACGCGCGCTGGTGCCCCTCGCCCTGCTGGTCGGCCCGCGCCGGCACGGGGCCCGGGCCTGGGAGCTGGTCCTGGAGCGGCTGGGCTCCCTGCCCGCCGCGCAGGTCGTGGAGCTGGTGGGTCATGCGGACCATGAGGTCCGCTTCGGCGCCGTCCGGGTCGCGCTGGCCCACGGCCTGCTCACGGCGGACCGGGTCGCCTGCCTCGTCGCCGACCCGGAGGCGCGGATCCGGCTCGCGGCGCTGCGCTCGGGCGTGCTCCCGGCGGAGCGGGCGGCCGGGTTAGCCCTCAGCGGGAGGTGCCCCGAGGTCCGGCGGGCCGCCCTCGGACTGGCCCTGGAAGCGGGCGCCCTGACGCCCGCCCAGCTGTGGGAGACCGCCGCGGCCGGCCGGGACGCGGTGGTGCGGCAGCGCTGCGAGGAGGCGGCCCGGCACAGCGCCGACGGCCTCCCGGGCCCCCTCCTCGACGCCCTGCTCGTCCACCCGCGCACGACCCTGCGCACCGCCGCGGTCCGCGCCCTGCGCGGCGCCGGGCGGGCCGGGGAGCTGACCGCCCATCTGTCAGACCCCTCGGCCCCGGTGCGGGAGGCGGCCCGCCGGGAGCTGCGCGCCGCCGGGCAGGACCCCCTGGCCCACTACCGCGCGCTGTGCGCGGACTCCCCCGTGCCGGGGGCCGTGTTCGGGCTGGCGGAGACCGGGGACGCCTCGGACCTGCCCCTGCTGCGCGGCCTCGCCCGGCACCCCGAGGGGCGGGTGCGGGCCGCGGCCCTGGCGGGCCTGCGCAGGCACGGCGCGGCCACCCCGGAGGAACTCCTGCCGTACCTGGCCGACCCGCACGCGCCCGCCGTCCGGGCGGTGCGCTCGCTGGTGCTGCCGTACGCCCGCACCCGGCCGGAGTCCTGGCTGCTGGAGCTGTTCGCCCCCGGCCGGCCCGATGCCCTGCGGGTGGCCGGTCTGGCCGTGCTGGAGCTGCGCCCGCTCCTGGTGCGGCGCCGGATCGCCCGGTCCCTGACCTCTCACCGCGACCCCGCCGTGCGCGGCTGGGCCCGGGCACTGCTCCAGGAGCGGCTGAAGTGGGAGCTGTACGCGGGCCGGGACGCGGCGCTGAAGCTCGCCGACGGCACGGACACGCCGCTCGACGAGGTCGTCGACACCGAGGACCCGGCCGCCTGGACCGCGCTGGACATCGGGGTGCGGTACATGGCGCCCTACGAGGCCAAAGCCTTCGGTTCCCGTGCGGCGACCGCCCTGTGCCACTGGAACGGACGGATCAGGGAGGGCGCCGTCGTCGCCGCGGCGGGTGTCCCGGAGCTGCTCCCGCTGGCCGTGCTGCGGTGCGCGGACTGGGCCCCGCAGGTCCGCGAGGCCGCCCGGCGCGTCGTCGCCGACGCGCTCCGGGACGCCGGGGAGCAGACCCTGCGCGGTCTGACCCCGATGGTGATGCACCTGCGCGGACGCCGTGAGGGCCGCTGGGCCGTCGAGGCGTTCGAGGCCGCGCTGCGCGAGCCGCGGTACACCGCGGTGCGGGCGGAGCTGTGCTCCCACCGCGACCTGCGGACCCGGCGGGCGGCCGTACGGATCAGTCTGGAGGGTGCGGGTGCCATGGGGGCGCCCGCCCTGGCCCGGCGCGCCGCCGGGGAAGGGGACGCCGTGCTGCGGGACCTGTGGAAGCGGGCCGCGCTGGCCGCCATGGCCGCGCAGGGCTCCGAGGACGTCGCCGTCGACACGCTGCTGGCCTCCCGCGCCGGTTACGTGCGGGCGGCGGGGGTCACGGCCCTGCGCGCGGCCGGCCGGGCCGCCGAGGGCTCCCGGCACCTCGCGGACCCCTCGGGGACGGTCCGGGCCTGTGCCCGGTGGCTGGTCCGCCAGGAGGGCGGCGACGCCGGGGAGGCGTACCGGCGGCTGTGCGCCGAATCCCCCACGCCCGGAGCGGTCCTCGGGCTCGCGGAATGCGGCAGCCGGGCGGACTCCGCCCTGGTGGCGGGCCTGCTCGGGCACAGTGACGACGAGGTCCGGGCGGCGGCCGTGGCGGCGCTGCGGCTGCTCGGCGTCCCCGAACCCGGACCGCAGGCCCTGCTCCTGCTCCTGGACGACCCGTCACCGGCGGTGGTCCGGGAGGCGGCCCGGTCGCTGCGCCCGCTGGCCCCGGGGCTGCCTACGGCCCACTTGGTGGAACGGGCCCGCCCGGACCGCCCCGTGCACCTCCGCAGGGCCGCCCTGCGGCTGCTGGCCTCGCAGGGGTCGGACGAGGGGCTGCCGTCCGTGACGGGCGCGCTGGACGACCCCGACCCGGGGCTGCGGCGCACCGCGCTGTCCCTGCTGCGGCGGTGGGACTGGAAGGCGTCGGTGCTCAGGGGCGGTTTCGAGCCCGGGGAGATGCGGGCGCTCCTGCGCCGGTACGAGAGCGAACTCGGCTGGAAGGAGCGGCACCGGATGCGTCTCACCTGGTGAAATCCCCGGCCGCCCTGATCACCGGGAAGGCAATCGGCTCATGGGAAAGCTTCATGAACGCATAGACGGCCGGCTGCGCGCGAGTGCACGCTCCACGCGGAGTACTTCGCGCGCAAGAGCGACGAGGAGTTCGCCGGGTACTGCGAGAAGAAAGTCGCGTCCAGCCTCGACGGCCTGCCTGCGCTGCCCGTACCCCTTCCCCCGCGTACGGTCTGACATGTGCTGCGTACCGCTCTCGTCACCGGCTCACTGATCGTCACCGCCCTGCTCCCGCAGGGCTCCTCGGGTCAGGGGCCGCTGCCCGCCCGCCTCGCCGACACCGGCGGCGGCAGTCAGCTGATCACCGCCGTGGCGCCCGCGCCCGGCTCCACGACCGGGCGGCTGACCTGGTGGGACCGGCGGGCGGGACGCTGGTACGAGGCGGGGAGCGCGCCGGCCCGCTTCGGGGCGAACGGGCTCACCGAGGGATCGTCACGCATCCAGGGCACCGACACCACGCCGACGGGGCTGTACGCCCTCCCGTACGCCTTCGGCATCCGGCAGGCCCCGGCCGGGACGGAGTACCGGTACCGCCGGGTGACGCAGCATTCCTGGTGGTGCCAGGACAACGCGTCGGTCAGCTACAACCGCTGGGTCGAGCCGCTGCCCGCGGACTGCGCGCCGGGCGAGGCCGAGCACCTGGTGACGTACGAGAAGCAGTACGCGCACGCCCTGCTGATCGCCTTCAACTACGACCGGCCCGTGCGCGGCCGGGGCGCGGGCATCTTCCTGCACGTGAACGGCAAGGGCGCGACGGCCGGCTGCGTGTCCGTACCGGCGGGGACCATGCGGGCGATCCTGCGCTGGGCGGCCCCGCGGCGGGGTCCGCACATCGCGATCGGCACGGAGTCCGGGGAGCTGGCGGTAACCCGCTACTGAGGCCGTGTCCGCGCCACTGGGGCCGGTGTCCGCCGCAGGGCCCCGCCGGGACCGGCTCAGCCCTCCTTCTGCGCCAGCCTCAGCAGGTGGTCGGCGAGGGCCTGGCCGCCCGCCGGGTCGCGGCTGATGAGCATCAGGGTGTCGTCGCCTGCGATCGTGCCGAGGATGGCCTGGAGTTCGGCCTGGTCGATGGCCGAGGCGAGGAACTGCGCCGCACCCGGCGGGGTGCGCAGGACCACGAGGTTCGCCGAGGCCTCGGCCGAGATCAGCAGCTCGCTGGAGAGGCGCCGCATGCGCTCCTCCTTGGCGGACTCGCCGAGCGGGGCCTGCGGGGTGCGGAAGCCGCCCTCGCTGGGGACCGCGTAGATCAGCTCGCCGCCGGTGTTGCGGATCTTCACCGCGCCCAGCTCGTCGAGGTCGCGCGAGAGCGTCGCCTGGGTGACGCTCAGGCCGTCGTCGGCCAGCAGTTTGGCCAGCTGGCTCTGGGAGCGGACCGGCTGCCGGTTGAGGATGTCCACGATCCGGCGGTGGCGTGCGGTGCGGGTCTGCGGGACGGCCTGGCCTCCCCCGGACTCGGTCAGGGGGGACCCCCTGTGCTCGTTGTCCTGTGCCTGACTCATCGTCGTCTCATTCTCCGGATCCGTCCCCGCTGGCTGCGTCGAGGATGCCGGGCAGTGCCCGGACGAACGCGTCCGCCTCGGCCTCCGAGAGCACGTACGGAGGCATGAGCCGTACGACGTCGGGGGCGGGCGCGTTGACCAGGAAGCCGGCGTCCTGAGCCGCCTGCTGCACCTGGGGCGCGAGGGGCTCGGTCAGCACGATACCCAGCAGGAGGCCGGCACCACGGACGTGGGATACGAGCGCATGCCCGGAAGCTTCGATTCCGGAGCGCAGCCGCTCTCCCCGTGCCTTGACCTGGTCGAGGAGCCCGTCGGCGGCGATGGTGTCGATCACGGCGAGGCCCGCGGCGCAGGCCACCGGGTTCCCGCCGAAGGTGGTGCCGTGCTGCCCGGGCCGGAGCAGATCGGCGGCAGCGCCGAAGGCGGCCACGGCGCCGATGGGCAGACCGCCGCCCAGGCCCTTGGCGAGCGTGACCAGATCGGGCTCCACGCCCTCGTGGGCCTGGTGCTCGAACCACTGGCCGCACCGTCCGATGCCGGTCTGCACCTCGTCGAGGACCAGCAGGGTGCCGGTGGCCCGGGTGATCTCGCGGGCGGCCGTCAGGTACCCGGCGGGGGGAACGACGACGCCGTTCTCACCCTGGATCGGCTCGATCACGACGATCGCGGTCTCCTCGGTGACGGCGGCCCGCAGGGCCTCTGCGTCCCCGTACGGGACGTGCGTGACGTCGCCGGGCAGCGGCCGGAAGGGGTCCTGCTTCTTCGGCTGGCCGGTGAGCGCCAGGGCGCCCATGGTCCGGCCGTGGAAACCGCCGTCGGTGGCGACCATGTGGGTCCGCCCGGTCAGCCGCCCGATCTTGAAGGCGGCCTCGACCGCCTCGGCGCCGGAGTTGCAGAAGAAGACCCGGCCGGGGCGGCCGAAGAGCTGGAGCAGCCGCTCGCCGAGCGCGAGGACCGGCTCGGAGGCGTAGAGGTTGGACACGTGGCCCAGCGTCGAGACCTGCTGCGTCACGGCCGCGACGATCGCCGGGTGGGCGTGGCCGAGGGCGTTGACCGCGATGCCGCCGACGAAGTCGGTGTACTGCTTGCCGTCGGCGTCCCAGACCTGGGCCCCCTCGCCGCGCACCAGGGCCAGGGCGGGGGTGCCGTAGTTGTCGGTCAGCGCTCCCCGCCAGCGGGCGGCGTACTCCTGATTGCCCTTCACTTGACTTCCCCTCCCTGTGCGTCGGGCACGACCATCGTGCCGATTCCCTCGTCCGTGAAGATCTCCAGCAGGATCGAGTGCTGGACCCGTCCGTCGATCACGCGGGCGGTGCTGACGCCGCCGCGCACGGCGTGCAGGCAGCCCTCCATCTTGGGCACCATGCCGCTGGACAGCTCGGGCAGCAGCTTCTCCAGCTCGCTGACGGTGAGGCGGCTGATGACCTCGTCGCTGCTGGGCCAGTCCGCGTACAGGCCCTCGACGTCGGTGAGGACCATCAGCGTCTCGGCGCCGAGGGCGGCGGCCAGGGCCGCGGCCGCCGTGTCGGCGTTCACGTTGTACACGTGGTGGTCGTCGGCGCTGCGCGCGATGGAGGAGATCACCGGGATCCGGCCGTCCGCCAGCAGTGCCTCGATCGCTCCGGTGTCGATGGCGGTGATCTCGCCGACCCGGCCGATGTCGACGAGCTCGCCGTCGATCTCCGGGCTGTGCTTGGTGGCGGTGATGGTGTGGGCGTCCTCGCCGGTCATGCCCACGGCGAGCGGTCCGTGCTCGTTGAGCAGCCCGACCAGCTCGCGCTGGACCTGGCCCGCCAGCACCATCCGTACGACGTCCATGGCCTCGGGGGTGGTGACCCGCAGGCCCGCCTTGAACTCGCTGATCAGGCCTTGCTTGTCGAGCTGGGCGTTGATCTGGGGGCCGCCGCCGTGCACGACGACGGGCCGCAGGCCCGCCTGGCGCAGGAAGACGACGTCCTGGGCGAAGGCGGCCTTGAGCCCCTGGTCGATCATGGCGTTGCCGCCGAACTTGATGACCACGATCTTGCCGTTGTGGCGCGTCAGCCAGGGCAGGGCCTCGATGAGGATCTCCGCCTTGGGCAGGGCCGTGTGCTTGCGGGCTGTGCTCATGAGCTGTACGCGCTGTTCTCGTGGACGTACTCGGCGGTCAGGTCGTTGGCCCAGATGACGGCCGACTCGCTGCCGGTGGCCAGGTCGGCCGTGATGCGGACCTCGCGGTCCTTCATGCTCACCAGGTCCCGGTCCTCGCCGACCGAGCCGTTCTTGCAGACCCAGACGTCGTTGATGGCGACGTTCAGCCGGTCCGGGTCGAAGGCGGCGGAGGTGGTGCCGATCGCGGAGAGCACCCGGCCCCAGTTCGGGTCCTCGCCGTGGATGGCGCACTTGAGCAGGTTGTTGCGGGCGATGGACCGGCCGACCTCGACCGCGTCCTCCTCGCTGGCCGCGCCGACGACCTCGATGCGGATGTCCTTGCTGGCGCCCTCGGCGTCGCCGATCAGCTGGCGGGCCAGGTCGGCGCAGACGGTCCGTACGGCCTCGGCGAACTCCTCGTACGCCGGCACCTCGCCGGAGGCCCCGGAGGCGAGCAGCAGCACCGTGTCGTTGGTGGACATGCAGCCGTCGGAGTCGACCCGGTCGAAGGTGGTGCGGGTGGCGTCGCGCAGCGCCCTGTCGAGGGTGACGCCGTCCACGTCGGCGTCGGTGGTGAGGACCACGAGCATGGTGGCCAGGCCCGGGGCGAGCATGCCCGCGCCCTTGGCCATGCCGCCGACGGTCCAGCCGCCGACGGAGGCGGTGGCCGTCTTGTGCACGGTGTCGGTGGTCTTGATGGCGATCGCGGCGGCCTCGCCGCCGTCCGCGGACAGGGCGGCCGCGGCGGTCTCAATGCCGGGGAGCAGTTTGTCCATGGGGAGCAGGACGCCGATCAGTCCGGTGGACGCGACGGCGATCTCCCCGGCGTTGTGCGGCTCGCCGAGGGTCTCGGCCACCTTCTCGGCGGTGGCGTGGGTGTCCTGGAAGCCCTTGGGGCCGGTGCAGGCGTTGGCGCCGCCGGAGTTCAGGACGACCGCGCTGACGACGCCGCCCCGCAGGACCTGCTCGGACCAGTGCACCGGCGCGGCTTTGACGCGGTTGGAGGTGAAGACGCCCGCGGCGGCCAGACGCGGCCCGTGGTTGACCACGAGGGCCACGTCGGGGTTGCCGTTCGCCTTGATCCCGGCGGCGATGCCCGCTGCCGTGAATCCCTGTGCTGCCGTGACGCTCACGGTGCCACTCCGATCGTGGAAAGCCCGAGCTCCTCCGGGAGCCCCAGGGCGATGTTCATGCTCTGGACCGCGCCGCCGGCGGTGCCCTTGGTCAGGTTGTCGATGGCGCTGATGGCAATGATCCGCTGCGCGGACGGGTCGTGGACCACCTGGAGGTGGACGGCGTTGGAGCCGTAGACGGACTGGGTGGTGGGCCACTGGCCTTCGGGGAGCAGCCGGACGAAGGGCTCGTCGGCGTACGCCTTCTCGTAGGCGGCGCGCAGGGCCTCGGCGGTGACGCCGGGCAGGGCCTTGGCCGAGCAGTTCGCGAGGATGCCGCGGGGCATGGGCACGAGGTTCGCCGTGAAGGACACGGAGACGCGCTGCCCGGCCAGCGGGGAGAGGTTCTGCACCATCTCGGGGGTGTGCCGGTGCACGCCGCCGACGCCGTACGGGGTCACGGTGCCCATCACCTCGGAGCCGAGCAGGTGCGGCTTGAGGGCCTTGCCCGCGCCGGAGGTGCCGGTGGCGGCGACGATCACGGCCTCGGGCTCGGCGAGCCCCGCCTGGTACGCCGGGAACAGGGCCAGGGAGACGGCGGTGGGGAAGCAGCCGGGGACCGCGATGCGCTTGGCCCCCGCCAGGGCCGCGCGCCCGCCGGGCAGCTCGGGGAGGCCGTAGGGCCAGGTCCCGGCGTGCGGGGCGCCGTAGAATCGGTCCCAGTCGGCCGCGTCCTTCAGACGGTGGTCGGCGCCCATGTCGACGACGAGCACGTCCTCGCCGAGCTGGGCGGCGACGGCCGCGGACTGACCGTGGGGCAGGGCGAGGAAGACCACGTCGTGCGGACGGCCCTGCCCGGCGAGGACCTCGGGCGTGGTGGCCTCCAGGGTCCGTCCCGCGAGCGGCACCAGGTGCGGCTGGAGGGAGCCGAGGAGCTGGCCGGCGTTGGAGTTGCCGGTCAGGGCGCCGATCTCCACCCCGGGGTGAGAGAGCAGCAGGCGCAGGACTTCGCCGCCCGCGTATCCGCTCGCTCCGGCCACCGCTACACGTACTGCCATCGGACCCTCCTCGTCGATGGCATGACTATACGTATCTCCGCAGTTTTATGCAAAGCCTCCCCGTGCCAGCGGGTGACGGACCCAGATGTTGGGTTCCACGTAGACGGCATGGCCCTGTTCCGGCTCGCAGTGGACCGGGACCAGGGCCCCCGGGACGCGGACCGGGCCGGGGGCGTCGAAGGGCAGGCCCGTCCACTCGCGCCACTCGGCGAGCGAGCCGGTGACCGTCATGGACAGCGGGGCCACCGAGTCGATCACCCCGCCCGCCCGGACGTGGACCCGCAGCCACGGGTCGTGGGGCAGCCCGTCCTCGCGGGTGCGGTACGCGTACTCGTGGACCGAGGCGTCCGGCTCGGCCGCCTTCGCGCTCGGCCGGACCGGGGCGACGACCTCGGCGAAGCCGCGCTTGCGGGCGTTCTCCCGCATCGCGGCCAGCATCAGCCCGGACAGGCCCTCGCCCTGCCGGCCGGTGGCGACGCTGATCTCGATGGCGCTCACCGTGTCGGGGCGCACGCCGCGCCGCAGGTCGGAGAAGGTCCACAGGAGGACCTGGTCCCAGCCCCGCGCGGGCAGGGCCCCGTCCCGCCCGGGTGCGTTCAGGGCGAAGGGCACGCTGAAGGCCCGGGCGACCACCTCGTCGCCGTCCGTGGCGACCAGGACGTACTCGGGCAGCTCGGCCACCATGCGCGGGTACAGCAGCCAGGACACCGGGTCGTGGAGCGCGAACTGCGGCCACGAGTCCTGCATGTCCCAGAGGCGGGCGGCCAGTTCGGGCCGCTCGGTCAGGTCGGTGATCACTATGCCGGTCATGGGCGCAGGCTAGGCCGGGGCCCGCGGCGCGCTCAACCGATTTGCGCCGCCTGCAAGGACAGGTGCCAGCGGCCCGACCAGCCGGCCAGGGTCACCGTGGACAGCGGCCGGACGTCGACGTTCCAG
Source organism: Streptomyces xanthophaeus (assembly GCF_000725805.1). GTDB lineage: Bacteria > Actinomycetota > Actinomycetes > Streptomycetales > Streptomycetaceae > Streptomyces > Streptomyces xanthophaeus. The sequence continues at coordinate 113,734 of NZ_JOFT01000024.1, forward strand.
TAGGTCTGCGGAGGCGCGTTCAGCGCGTAGACCAGCGCCGCCCGGACCACCGAGGGTTCCGCCACCGCCACGATCGCGCCCCCGTCGTCCGCGGGCCGGGTGTCGAGCCAGCCGCCGATCCGGGAGATGAAGGCGAGCAGGGACTCGCCGCCGTGCGGCGCGGCCCGCGGATCGGCGAGCCAGAGGTCCACGGCCCCCGGTTCGCGGGCGGTCACCTCGGCCAGGGTCAGCCCGCGCCAGCGGCCCATGTCGCACTCGCGCAGCGCGGGCTGCGCCAGGGGCGCGTACCCGAGGGCCTCGCCGGTCGCGCGGCTGCGCGGGGTCGGCGAGCAGTAGCGCAGCCCGGCCGCGCCCAGCGGTACAAGGCTCCGGGCGGCCGCCTCCAGCGCCCGCAGGCCGGTCCCGTCCAGCGGCCGGTCGTCGTCGAAGCGCTCGGCGAGCAGCGAGCAACTACGGGCTGCGGCGACGAGCGAGACCCGAACATGCATGCGGCGATGGTGAGCCGTCGGCCCGGCGGGGTCAAGCGTCCTGACCTACGCGGCCGCCCAGGCCCCCTCCTGGAGTCCGCCCTTCAGCCGCTGGACCGCCTCCACCAGCTCGCCGGGGCCCGAGACCCCGGCGAAGCTCAGCCGGACGTACGGGCCCGGCGGCTCCGCGCAGAAGTAGGGGCGGCCCGCCGCGACCGCCACCCCGGCGCGCAGGGCGGCCGCGGCGAAGGCGGCGTCGTCCCCTGCGCCCAGCGGGCGCACCCACAACTGGTACCCGCCGGAGGGCAGGTGGGGCAGCTCCAGCGCGGGAAGGTCCCGGCGCAGGGCTCCGGCGAGCACCTCCCTGCGGTGCCTGAGCTCGGCGGCCACGGCCCGCAGGTGGCGCGGCCAGGCCGGTGCGCCGACCAGTTCCAGGGCCGCCTCCTGGAGCGGCCGGGGCACGAAGAAGCTGTCCACGACCTGGATGGCGCGCAGCCGGTCCACCACCGGGCCGCGGGCCGCGATCGCGCCCACCCGCAGGCTGGGCGAGGTGGCCTTGGTCAGGGACCTGACGTGCACCACCACCCCGTCGGCGTCCTCGGCGGCCAGGGTCGGGGGCAGCTGGCCCGCGTCCTCGTGGGCCAGGGCCCGGGCGTAGTCGTCCTCGACCACGAAGGCGCCCGCGGCCCGCGCGATGCGCAGCACCTCGGCCCGCCGCGCGGGGGCCAGCACCGCCCCGGTCGGGTTCTGGAAGAGCGGCTGGCACACGAAGACCCGTGCGCCGGTGGCCTCGAAGGCGGCGGCGAGCAGGTCCGGCCGGACCCCCTCGGCGTCCACCGGTACGGGTACGGGGCGGCAGCCGGAGGCGCGGGCGATCGCCAGCAGGCCGGGGTAGGTCGGGGACTCGACCAGGATCGGCGCCCCGGGCGGGGCGAGCGCCCGCAGGGCGGTGGACAGCGCGCTCTGCCCGCCCGCGGTGACCAGTACGTCGGCGGCGGCCACGGACCCGCCGATCTCCCGGGCGAACCAGTCGCGCAGCTCGGGCAGCCCCTCGACGGGCGGCCGCCCCCAGGCGCCGGGCCGCCGCCCGGCCCTGGCCAGGGCCGCCGCCATGGCCCGTTCGGGCTGGAGGGAGGGGTGCAGGTAGCCGCTGTTGAGCTCGATCACCCCGACGGGCGGCGCGGCGAGTGTGCTCAGCACCCCGGTGGCGTCGACGGACCGCGGGACGACCTCGCCGGCCCCCTCCGCGCTGAGGGCGACCTCCTGCCAGGAGGTGTCCCCGGCCGCGGGGGCCTGGGTGCGCGGCCGGGCCCGGTAGACCCCGGCGCCCGGCCGGGTGACCACCAGTCCCTCGGCGGCGAGCTGTGCGAGGGCCCGCGAGACGGTGACGGGGCTGACCCGGTAGTGCTCGACCAGAGCCCGGCTCGACGGCAGCTTTCCACCTATCGGGTAGCGGTCGAGTTCGGAGCGGAGGGATTCTGCCAGCTCTGCCACACTGCTACGCTCATACATGACAGCACAGAATAGCGCTACTCTCCCGTCCACGATAGCGGTCGCAGACTCCCCGGTCCGGGGTACGGCCCCGGCCGCCACCCGGGGCACCCTGCTCGCCTCGCTCGGGGTCATCGCCTTCTCGCTGACGTTCCCCGCCACCGCATGGGGGCTGGAGAGCTTCGGCCCCTGGTCCCTCGTGGCCCTGCGCAGCGTCCTCGCCGCCGCCGTCGCGGGCGTCTTCCTGCTGGCCTTGCGGGCCCCGCTGCCCGCCCGCGCCCACTGGGCGGGCCTGGCCGTGGTCGCCGCCGGGGTGGTCGTCGGCTTCCCGCTGCTCACCACCCTCGCCCTGCAGACCTCCACCACCTCGCACGCCGCCGTCGTGGTGGGCCTGCTGCCCCTGACCACGGCCGCGCTCTCCGCGCTGCGCACCGGGGCCCGCCCCTCGCGCGCCTTCTGGATCGCGGCCGGCGCGGGGGCCGCGGTGGTCCTCGGCTTCACCGTGGCGCAGAGCGGCGGCGCCCTCTCGGCGGGCGACGCCTACCTGTTCGCCGCGCTGCTGGTGTGCGCCGCCGGGTACACCGAGGGCGGCCGCCTCGCCAAGGTGCTGCCCGGCTGGCAGGTGATCGGCTGGGCGCTGGTGCTGTGCCTGCCGCTGAGCGTGGCCGGTTCCGCGATCGGGCTCGCGTACGAGCCGGTGCACCTCACCGGCCACGGGGTGGCCGGCCTGGTCTGGGTCGCGGCCGGTTCCACCTTCCTCGGCCTGTACGTCTGGTACCGCGGCATGGCCGAGATCGGGGCTCCCCGGGCCAGCCAGCTCCAGCTCGCCCAGCCGCTGCTCACCCTGGTGTGGTCGGTGGCGCTGCTGGGCGAGCACCTCTCCCCCGCCGTACCGGCGGCCGCGGGCGCCGTACTGCTCTGCATCGTGGTGACCCAACGGGTCAAATAGCAGCGATACGACCTAAACTGCAATCACCGGATCGGACCGCCACCGAGGAGGTCAGTATGCGCGCGACCGAGGGCGACCAGCTGGTGCAGCACGGCAGGATCGTCGGACAGCACGACAAGGTGGGCGAGATCACCCAGGTTCTGGGCGAGAACGGAACTCCCCCGTACCGGGTCCGCTTCCAGGACGGGCACGAGGCCCTGATGGCTCCCGGACCCGACTGCACGGTCCGCCACCCCGAAGAATCCGCCCACTGAATCAACGCGGGGGCACGGCCGAGCCGTAGTGGTCGGCGACGACCTCGGCCATCGCCCCGTTGGGGTCCGAGGCCACCTGCTTCGCGGAGAAGTAGACGTGGCCGCGGACCTCCGCGTAGTCCCGGGCGAAGGTGACGTGCCGGGACAGTTCCGCGGGATCGCGCCAGGCCTCGGTGGGGCTGTCGGCGTCACAGCGGTACAGGGCCTCCCCCACGTACAGGTCCACGCCGGTGCCCTCCACGGTCCGGGCCCACCAGGGCACGACGTCGGCGTAGTCGGCGACGGGGTGCCCGATGTGCCAGTAGGCCTGCGGCACGACGTAGTCGATCCAGCCCTCGGTGACCCACTTGCGGGTGTCCGCGTACAGGTCGTCGTAGGTGGCGAGGCTGCCGTCCGTCGCCGATCCGAGCGGGTCCTTCCCGGCGTTGCGCCACACCGCGAACGGGCTGATGCCGAACCGCGCCTTCGGCCGGACCTGGCGCACCCGGGCGGACATCTCGCTGACCAGGGTGTCGGTGTTGTGGCGGCGCCAGGCGGCCCGTGAGGCGAAGGAGCCGCCGTGCTCCTCGTAGGCCGCGTCGTCGTCGAAGTACTCCCCGGCAGCCGGATACGGGTAGAAGTAGTCGTCCCAGTGCACCCCGTCCATGGGGTAGCGGCGGACCGCGTCGAGCATGGCCTCCTGCACGAACAGCCGCACCTCCGGCAGCCCCGGGTTGTAGTAGAGCTTGCCCCCGTACGGGACCGTCCAGCCGGGGTTGCGCCGGGCCGGGTGCCCGGCGGCCAGCCGGTCGGGGTCGGTGTGGTTGGCCACGCGGTACGGGTTGAACCAGGCGTGCAGCTCCAGCCCGCGGGCGTGGGCCTCGGTCACGGCCGTGCCCAGCGGATCCCAGCCCGGGTCCACGCCCTGCTTCCCCGTCAGCCACTGGGACCAGGGCTCGTGCGGCGAGGGCCACAGCGCGTCGGCCGCCGGACGGACCTGGAGGATCACCGCGTTGAGCCGGCGTGCCACGGCCGCGTCGAGGAGGGCCAGCAGTTCGCGCTTCTGCTGCGCGGCGGAGAGCCCGCTCCTGGAGGGCCAGTCCACATTGGTCACTGACGCGATCCACATCCCGCGGAACTCCGGCGCCGCGGCCCTGCGGTGCGGCTCGGCTCCCGCTGGACCGGGGGCCCGTTCCGGCCCCGACGGCGCCCCCGGCGCCCCGGCCCCGGTGGCCGCACCCGCCACCCCCGTCTGCCCGGCGGCGGCCGTGACCAGCGCACCAGCCGCCCCCGCCAGCAGCCCCCGCCGTCCGATCCACTCCATGTGACCACTCCGTTCCGTAGCGTGACATCGATCGCGTGCGCCCAGCATGCCCGCCCCGGCCCGTCACCGGGGTCAAGGTCGGGGGTAACGTCGGGGGGCGTGGCGGGCGCCGGAATGCAGTGACCACTGACCCACGGGGGACCCGCGATGGATGAGCAGCGAAAGGCACGATGTGACGGACCTCTCTACCCTCCCGACCGACATCGCACGGGTCGGCGTAGTGGGCTGCGGCCAGATGGGCGCGGGTATCGCCGAGGTGTGTGCCCGCAGCGGTCTTGAGGTGAAGGTCGCCGAGACCACCGGCGAGGCCCTGGAGATCGGGCGCACCCGGCTGCACAACTCCCTGATGAAGGCCGCCGAACGCGGCAAGATCAGCGAGGAGGAGCGGGACGCCACCCTGGCCCGCCTCACCTTCACCACCGACCTCGGCGAATTCGCCGACCGCGACCTCGTCATCGAGGCGGTCGTCGAGAACGAGCAGGTCAAGACGGAGATCTTCCAGGTCCTCGACCAGGTGGTCACCCGCCCGGACGCGATCCTGGCCTCCAACACCTCCTCCATCCCGCTGGTGAAGCTGGCCGTCTCCACCTCGCGCCCCGACCAGGTCATCGGCATCCACTTCTTCAACCCGGCGCCGGTGCAGCAGCTCGTCGAGCTGATCCCCGCACTGACCACGGGCGACGAGACGGTCAAGCGGGCCGAAGCCCTGGTGCGGGACGTGCTGGGCAAGCACGCGATCCGCGCCCAGGACCGTTCCGGTTTCGTGGTCAACGCGCTCCTCATCCCGTACCTGCTGTCCGCGATCCGGATGTTCGAGTCGGGCATCGCGAGCCGCGAGGACATCGACAACGGCATGGAGCTGGGCTGCGCCCACCCGATGGGCCCGCTGAAGCTGGCGGACCTGATCGGCCTGGACACGGTGGCCTCGGTGGCCGACTCCATGTACGCCGAGTTCAAGGAGCCGCTGTACGCCGCTCCTCCGCTGCTCCAGCGGATGGTCGACGCGGGCCGCCTCGGCCGCAAGACCGGCTCGGGCTTCTACCCGTACGGCTGACCGCCGGCGGCTCAGCCCAGCCGCAGGTGGTGCAGCAGCAGGAGCCCGGCCGCCATGTTGGCGGCCGGGATCTCGCCGCGCGCGATCATGTCGGGGACGAGCCCCAGCGGGACCCACTCGCGGCGCGAGGACTCGAAGTCGTCCTCGGGGTGACCTACGTACGTGGCCCCGTCCGCCCAGTAGAGGTGGTGACGGGCGTCCGTCAGCCCGTTGGACGGCTCGACCGTCATCAGGTGGTGGAGCGGGCCGGGCCGCCAGCCCGACTCCTCCTCCATCTCCCGCGCGGCGGCCGTGGCGACGTCCTCGCCGTCCTCGACCACCCCGGCGGGCAGCTCCCAGCCCCAGCTGTCCGTGATGAAGCGGTGCCGCCACAGCAGCAGCACCTCGTCGGCCGCGTTCACGGCCGTGGCCACGGCGACCGGGCGCAGCCGGATCACGAAGTGGTCCAGGTGCCGCCCGTCGGGGAGTTCCACATCGGCGAGGTTCACATCGAACCAGCGGTTCTTGTACACCGTCTGCTCACTGAGGTTCGTCCACTGCACGGTTGTGCCACCTTCCGTTCGAGTTGGTGGCAACATGGCAGCAGTTCACGCCCTCACAGGGGAACGCGCAGCGCCCCGTCGATGAGCTGCGCGGTCTCCTCCGCGCCCGAACAGCCGCTGGTCAGCAACTGCTCTCGGACCGCTCTGAGCCGGTCCCGCAGCCGCAGCGACTCCATCCCCTTGGCCCGCTCGGCCATTTCGGCCGCCGCGGCCACCGCCCGGTCGGCCTCCCCCTGCCGCAGCTGGATCTCGCACAGCATCGCCAGCCTGTGCACCCGGCCCCGGTCGTGCGCCGGGGTGCCGACGGCTGCCGTCGCCTGCTCGTGGGCCCCGTCGAGGTCCCCCAGGCTCAGCAGCGCCTGCGCCACCTGGACGTTGACGAGACCCGGCTGGACGTAACCGGTCTCGTCGGGCTCGCTGCCGGGCCGGATCCGCTCGGCGGCCGCCTCCGCGCTGTGGATGCAGGCCAGTGCGGTGCGCGTGTCCCCGAGCTGGGCGTACGCCTTGGCCTGCATGGCGTACAGGTCGGCGGCCAGCGCCGGGGTGGTGTGGCGGCCCGCGGCGCGCAGCGCGGCCTCCGCGAAGGCGACGGCCTGGCGGTACTCGCGCAGGTGCAGGGACTGGTTGACGAGCAGCGCGATCACGTAGGCCCCGAGCCCGCGGTCGCCGCTGGCCTTGGCCAGGCGCAGGGCCTGGTGGAAGTAGCGCTGGGCCAGCCCGTGCGCGTCCGAGTCGTACGCGCAGATGCCCGCCACCGCCACCAGGGACCCGGTGGCGCGGTGCAGCCGGCGGCCCAGGCCGTCGGGATAGCTCCCGCGCAGCATGGGCGCGGTCTCGCTGCCGAGGAAGCGGACGATCCTGGCCCGGGTCGCGACCCCGCCGGCCCTGCGGTACATCAGCTCGTAGTGCGCGCGGGCGGCCCGCAGGATCTCGATGTGCTCGGGCCCGATCCGGTCCGGGCCCTCGCGGGAGACGTCGGCGTCCTCGGGCGGGTTCTCCCACTCCCAGACCGGGATCACGGCGGGGGTGCCCATGACCGCCGCCGCGGTGAGGAGTTGGGGCCGGCCCTGTTCGTCGGAACGCCACAGGGCGGCGGCCCGGTCGACGAACCCGCTCAGCGGCGAGGCGGGTGCGCCACCGGCCCCCTCCGGCATCCCCAGCCCGACGTCGTCCAGGCCCACGGTCCGCCGCAGCCGGCCGCCGAGCACCTCGCAGATCAGGTCGGGCACCTGGCCGCGGGGCCGCTGGCCCTTCAACCACCGCGCCACGGCGGTGTGTTCGTAGCGCAGGGCGAGACCGCGGGTGCGGCCCGCCTGGTTCACGTACGCGGCGAGTCCGGCATGGGACATGCCCGCCTCTGCGAGGAGGGCGTCGAGCAGGACATTGGGCTGCATGGGCCGCTCCCCGGGGCTCGTCGTTCCTCAGGCTAGTGGGTGCGTGCTTCACACGGGGTGTGAACCGAGTACGCGCATAAATGCGATACGCACCCTGCCGCTTGGGGGCCGTACGGCGGTTCACTTAAGGGCCTCGCCAAGAGGTAGCCCGGGTCGTCGGCTCCCCCTCGTACAGTGCGACGACCCGTCACCGCGCCGCCCGTCCTGTTGTCTGCCCGACACTCCACGGCAGGCGGGCGGCGCGTTCCGGTTCCGCCGGTGCCCGGTTGGTCGCCGCGCCCCGGCAGGAACCGGGCCGGACGCGCGCCGGGCCCATCCACCGGCCCCGGCGCGCGGTTCGGCGCTGCCGGGCCGGTCAGGGCCGGTCGTCGCGGAGCACCAGCAGGGCGACGTCGTCGGCGAGCCGCCCGCCGGTGTGCCGCAGCAGCGCCGCGTGCACGCCCGCGACCAGCCGCGCGGGCGTGAGCGCCGCGTCGGCCGCGAGGACCCGCTCCAGCGGGAAGAACCGCCCGTCCGCGTCGCGTGCGTCCGCCGCCCCGTCGGTGTGCAGGAACAGCGTGTCCCCGGGCCGCAGCTTCCCGCACTCCGCCGGCCAGAGTCCGTCGGGCATCGGAACCACCCCGAGCGGCGGCAGGGTCTCGCCCCCGTCCACCACCCGTACGCAGCGCCGCTCCGTCTGCGGCGGGTGCAGCAGGTACGGCCAGGGGTGGCCGCAGTTCAGGGCCAGCAGACTGCCGTCGGCCCCGATCTGCAGGAGCAGCACCGTCACGAACTCCTCGGCCGCCGGCGACTGCGGCTCCACCGGACAGGCCGCCGGGTGCTCCGACCGGGACCGGTCGCGGACGTGGCGGCCCAGGGCCCGCTCCATCCGCAGCAGTACGCCGCCCAGCGAGGGCTCGTCGTACGCCGCCTCGCGGAAGGCCCCGAGGACCGCCGCGGCCGCGCCGAGCGCGGGCAGGCCGTGCCCGCGTACGTCGCCGATGACCACCCGGACCCCGTACCCCGTGGACACGGCCTCGTACAGGTCCCCGCCCACCGCGGCACCCCGGCTCGCCGAGAGCTGGGCCGCGGCCAGCGTCAGGCCGTCCATCCGCCCGGGCAGCGGTCGCAGCAGGGCCCGTTGGGCCGCGCCCGCGATCTCCTGGGAGCGCCGCAGTTCGGCCAGCAGCAGGCGCCGGATGTGCACGGCGCAGCCTGTGGCCAGGAGCAGGAAGGCGGCGCAGGTGGCGAGGCTCGGCGCCAGCCGGCCCGGGGTGGACAGCTCCCACGACACCGCGGCGCCGCCCCAGGCGGCGACGGCCACCCGGCGTACCCGGGGCATCTCCCCGATCATCGCGGCCTCCCCTCGGCCGCACCGATTGTGCCGAGCACCCGGTGCGAGGGACACGGGCCACCGGGGTTCTCACCCGAACGAGTGAGGCGGGAGTCCCCCACGCCCGCCAAGGCGTAAGGGGGCGATCCGGTGGTCCGGATCGCCCCCTCAACAGGCCTGGAACGGGTCCCGCGGCAGCGGCTAGGCGCCGCGCAGCACCGCCCCGGTCCGCTCGCCCGCCAGTGCCACCGCCGCGTCGCGCGCGGCCGTGGACTCCTCGGCGGTCAGCGTGCGGTCGGCCGCGCGGAAGCGCAGCGCGTACGCCAGGGACTTCTTGCCCTCGCCGACCTGCTCACCGGTGAACACGTCGAACAGCCTCAGCGATTCGAGGAGTTCGCCCGCGCCCTTGCGCAGCGCGGACTCCACCTGCGAGGCCGGGACCGACGCGTCCACGATCAGCGCCACGTCCTGGGTCGCCACCGGGAAGGAGGAGATCCGGGGCGCCTGGAGGGCCTCGCCGCCGGCCGCCGCGAGGCGGTCCAGGTCGAGCTCCATCGCGCTGGTGCGGGCCGGCAGGCCCATCGCCTTGACCACCCGCGGGTGCAGCTCACCGGCGTGGCCGATGACCTGCTCGACCCCGTCGAGGGTGACGACCAGCTCGGCGCAGCGGCCCGGGTGCCAGGGACCGTACTGGCCCTGGCGGACGACGAGCTCCGCGCCGGCCTCGACGGCCAGCGAGCGCGCGGCCTGGACGGCATCCGCCCAGTCGGCCGGACGGCCCTTGCCCCACCAGCCGGCCTGCTCACGGGCACCGGCCAGCACGACCGCGGCGTACCGCGGCTGCGCGGGCAGGGCCGCGTCCAGGGTGGCGATCTCCTCGTCCGTGGGACGCCGGTCGACGGGCAGCCGCACGGCGACGCCCGGCTGCGGGCCGGCCAGGAAGACCGAACCGGTCTCGAAGAGCGCGAGGTCGTGGCTGCCCCGGCTGTCGTTGCGGCGCAGCGCGCCGAGCAGACCCGGCAGCAGCGTGGTGCGCAGCGCCGGCTCCTCGTCGGAGAGCGGGTTGACCAGCTTGACGACCTGGCGGGTGGCGTCGTGCGCCGGGAGCTGCAGCTGGTCGAAGACGCCCTCACCGATGAACGGGTAGCTGAGCGCCTCGACGTAGCCCGCACCGGCCAGCGCGCGGCCGGCCCGGCGGTGCAGCTGCTGCCGGGCGGTCAGACCGCGGCCGGAGGGCACCTGCGGGAGGGTCGACGGGAGGTTCCCGTAGCCCTCCAGCCGGATGACCTCTTCGGCGAGGTCGTTGGGCTCGGCGAGGTCGGGCCGCCACGAGGGGACGGTGACGACGAGCTCGTCCTGGCCGTAGACGTCGCAGCCGATCTCCTGGAGACGGCGCACGACGGTCTCGCGGCCGTAGTCCATGCCGGCGACGCGGTCGGGGTGGTCCGCGCTCATCGCGACGGTGCGCGGGGCGCCCGGGGCGAGGAACTCGGTGACCCCGGCCTCCGCGGTGCCGCCCGCGAGCAGCACGAGCAGGTCGACGGTGCGCTGGGCGGCCGCGGCGGCGGCCTGCGGGTCGACGCCCCGCTCGAAGCGCTTGGAGGCCTCGGAGGAGAGCTTCAGGCGGCGGGCGGTGCGCGAGATCGACACGGAGTCGAAGTGCGCGGCCTCGATGACGACGTCCGTCGTGCCGGTGACGGCTCCCGTCTCCGGGTCGGTGACGGAGTCGGCGATCTCGGTGTTGGCCCCGCCCATGACGCCGGCGAGACCGATCGGCCCGCTGCTGTCGGTGATCACCAGGTCCTCGGAGTCGAGCGTGCGCTTGACCCCGTCGAGGGTGGTGAACTTCTCGCCCTGCTCGGCACGGCGGACACCGATGGCGCCGTCGATCCGCGCGCGGTCGTAGGCGTGCAGCGGCTGGCCGAGTTCGAGCATCACGTAGTTGGTGATGTCGACGGCGAGCGAGATCGGGCGCATGCCCGCCTTCTGCAGGCGGCGGGTGAGCCAGATCGGGGAGCGCGCGTCGGGGTCGAGCCCGGTGACCGTGCGGGCGGTGAAGCGGTCGCAGCCGGCCGGGTCGGCGACCTGGACCGGGTAGCCGTAGCCGTTCGGCGCGGGGACGTCGAGCAGCGCCGGGTCGCGCAGCGGCAGGCCGTACGCGGTCGCCGCCTCGCGGGCGACACCGCGCATGGACATGCAGTAGCCGCGGTCCGGGGTGATGTCGATGTCGAGGACCTCGTCGATGAGCTGGAGCAGCTCGATCGCGTCGGTACCGGCCTCGTACTCGGGCGGCAGCACGATGATGCCGTGCGTGCCGTCGTCGCCCATGCCCAGCTCTTCGCCGGAGCAGATCATGCCGTGCGAGGTGCGGCCGTACGTCTTGCGCGCGGCGATCGCGAAGTCACCGGGCAGCACCGCGCCCGGCAGGACCACGACGACCTTGTCGCCGACGGCGAAGTTCCGGGCGCCGCAGACGATCTCCTGCGGTTCGCCGGTGCCGTTGGCGGCGCCGACGTCGACCGTGCAGAAGCGGATCGGCTTGCGGAAGCCCTCGAGCTCCTCGATGGTCAGCACCTGGCCGACGACGAGGGGGCCCTTCAGACCGCCGCCGAGCTGCTCGACGGTCTCGACCTCGAGGCCGGCGTCGACGAGCTTGGCGGCCACGTCGCGGCCGGTCTCACCTGCGGGCAGGTCGACGTACTCCCGCAGCCAGGAAAGCGGGACGCGCATCAGATCTCACTCCCGAACGGCCGGGTGAAACGCACGTCACCCTCGACCATGTCTCGCATGTCTTCGACGTTGTGGCGGAACATCAGCATCCGCTCGATGCCGAACCCGAAGGCGAACCCGCTGTACTTCTCGGGGTCCACGCCGCAGGCGGTCAGCACCTTGGGGTTGACCATGCCGCAGCCGCCCAGCTCGATCCAGCCCTCGCTGGAGCAGGTACGGCAGGGACGGTCGGGGTTGCCCACCGACTCGCCGCGGCAGACGTAGCACTGCATGTCCATCTCGGCGGACGGCTCGGTGAAGGGGAAGAAGTGCGGGCGCAGGCGCGTGGTGGTGCCCTCGCCGAACAGCTCCTGCACCATGTGGTCCATGGTGCCCTTGAGGTCGGCCATGGTCAGGCCCTCGTCCACGGCGAGCAGCTCGACCTGGTGGAAGACCGGGGTGTGCGTCGCGTCGAGCTCGTCGGTCCGGTACACGCGGCCGGGGCAGACGATGTAGACGGGGGGCTTGCGCTCCAGCAGCGAGCGCGCCTGCACCGGGGAGGTGTGGGTGCGCAGCACGACGCCGGACTCGTCGCCCTCGGTGCCCTGGGGGCCCTGGACGAAGAAGGTGTCCTGCATCTGGCGGGCCGGGTGGTCGGGCGTGAAGTTGAGGGCGTCGAAGTTGAACCACTCCGCCTCGACCTCAGGGCCTTCCGCGACCTCGTAGCCCATGGCCACGAAGATGTCCGCGATGCGGTCCATCAACGTGGTCAGGGGGTGCCGGGCGCCGGCGGGGACGCGGTCGTAGGGCAGCGTGACGTCCACTGCCTCCTCGACCAGCACCCGCTCGTCGCGCTCGGCCTCGAGCTCGACCGTGCGGGCCCCGAAGGCCTTGTTCACGGCGCCGCGGGCCTGACCCACGCGCTTGCCCGCCTCGGCCTTGGCCTGGGGCGGCAGGGCGCCGATCTCGCGGTTGGCGAGCGCGAGGGGCGAACGGTCGCCCATGTGCGCGGTCTTCGCCTCCCGCAGCGCGTCGAGGTCACCGGCGGACGCGAAGGCGGCGAGCGCCTCGTCCCGCATGCGCTCGATCTCTTCCGGTTTCAGTGCCTCGACCTCGACAGGGTCGTACGACTTGTTCGGTGCCGACATCTCTTCCCGTACTTCCGATGGCTGGCTGGTGGATCCCCGCGCTGCGCGCTCGACCGGCACGCTCGTCACAAGGACACAAAGGTGCCAAAGGACGAGTCTAAAGGTCGCTGGGGGTGAAGGAGCCCGTGGGCCGCCTGGCGAGACGCTCCGCAGGGTTACTGCGTGAGGTAGGCCGGGGCGCTCACGGGCAGGATAAATCGGAACTCGGCGCCGCCGCCGGGGCCGCGGCCGACCGTGATGGTGCCGCCGTGCGCCTCCACGATGCCCTTGACGATGTACAGGCCCAGGCCGGTGCCGCCGCGCTTGCTCCCCCGCCAGAAGCGGGTGAACACGCGGCCCATCGACTCCTCGGGGATCCCGGGGCCTTCGTCGGTCACGGTGACGGCTGTTCCCTTCTCATGCGGCGATACGTCGATGGTGACCGTTCCGTCACCGTGGCGCACCGCATTTTCCAGGAGGTTGCCGAGGATCTGGTCGATCTTGTCCGGATCGGCCCACAGGTCCGGCAGCGGGCGGCTGACGCTGACGAGGAAGCGCTCGGGGGCCTGGCCGTTCGCGGTCAGGGCCTGGACGTGGCGGCCGACGGCAGTGGCGATGTCCACCGGCTGGCGGCGCACCTCCAGGCGGCCCGAGTCGATCCGGGAGATGTCGAGGAGTTCGGCGATCAGCCGGGTGACGCGGTTGGCGTCGGCGTCGACGGTCTCCAGCATCAGCCGCTTCTGGTCGTCGGTGAACCGCTCCCATTTGGCGAGCAGGGTCGCCGTGAACCCCTTGACGGAGGTCAGCGGGGAGCGCAGCTCGTGCGCGACGGTGGCGATCAGCTCGGCGTGGCTGCGCTCGGTGCGGCGGCGGGCCTCGGTGCCGCGCAGGGTGACCACGAGGCGGCTGAGGGGGCCCTTGGGGTGGGTGCGGACGTACTGGGCGGAGACCAGCACCTCGCGGCCGCCGGGGAGCAGCAGGTTCCGTTCGGGCTGTCCGCGCCGTGTGGCGAGTCCCCCGTACGGGTCGGTGAGCGTCCACCAGCGGCGGCCGTCCAGGTCCTCCAGCGGCAGGGCCTTGTCGATGCGGGCGCCGAGGGCCTGGCCGGGGTCGGTGGCGGTCATCCGGGCCGCGGCCCGGTTGAAGCAGATGACGCGTCCGCCGGCGTCGGCGACGACGAGCCCGTCGGGCAGGTCGTCGGGGTCGATCGCGAAGCCGGGCCCGCAGGCGGCGGGGGGCTCGACGGCTCCGTCGCCGCGCGGCCCGGCGCCCTGCGGGGGCACGGTGTGCGGCCCGCCGGAGGGGGCCTGGGGTGCGGGGGCGCCCGGGAACCGCCGCTCGGCCGCGTCCGCGGCTCCCGCGGTCCCGGGTGAGCTGTTCGTACCGACGGTCATCTCCCCGTACCCCACATCTCCGAGTAGCGCAGTGGGCCCCCGGGCCGCCACATTACTAGCTGGGGGTCACGGAGCGGCACCCTCCGGACGCCCGCTGTGCACGCGCGGACGCGTAGAGGCACACGGCGGCGGCCGTGGCGAGGTTCAGGCTCTCCGCCTTGCCGTGGATCGGGACCCGTACGACGGCGTCCGTCAGGGCCCTGGTCTCCTCCGGCAGGCCCCAGGCCTCGTTGCCGAACACCCAGGCGGTGGGGCCGCCCATGGTGCCCGCGTCCAGCTCGGCGTCCAGGTCCTCGCCCGCGCCGTCGGCGGCCAGGATGCGTACGCCCGCGGCCCGCAGCCCCTCGACGGCCTGCTCCACCGGGACGCCCACCGCGACGGGCAGGTGGAAGAGCGAGCCCACGGAGGCCCGGACGGACTTGGGGTTGTACAGGTCCACCGAGGCGTCGGTGAGCACCACCGCGTCCGCACCGGCGGCGTCCGCGCAGCGCAGCACCGTACCGGCGTTGCCGGGGTCGCGGACGTGCGCGAGGACGGCGACCAGCTTGGGCCGGGCGGCCAGGATCTCCTCGAAGGGCGAGTCCAGGAAGTGGCAGACGCCGACGAGGCCCTGCGGGGTGACGGTCTGCGAGACCTCGGCGAGCACCTCGTCACAGGCGTAGTGCACGCGGGCTCCCGCGTCCAGGGCGGCCTCGATGATCCCTGAGTAGCGCTCTGCGGCCTCCACGGTCGCGAACAGCTCGATCAGGGTCGACTCGCCCGTGGCCCCGCGGTGCTCGACGGCCTCGCGGACCGCCTGCGGGCCCTCGGCGATGAACCGGCGCTCCTTGGTGCGGAAGTTGCGCCGCGCCAGGCGCCTGGCGGCGGCCACCCGCGGGGATCGGGGGGAGATCAGCTCGGCGGGGGTACCCATGGTTTTCAGCGGTTCTCTCTCGGGGGTCCGGGCACGGGGGGTCCGCCCCGTGGTGCGGGGCGAAAGCACACGGACCCGCAGGCGTGATGCCTGCGGGTCCGTGGGGGCCGGCCGCGTGATGCGGGCCGGCTAGCCCTTAGGCAGCGGCCTTGGGGGCGTTGACGTCGGCCGGGAGGGCCTTCTGCGCGACCTCGACCAGCGCGGCGAACGCGTTGGCGTCGTTGACGGCCAGCTCGGCGAGGATCTTGCGGTCCACCTCGATGTTGGCGGCCTTCAGACCCTGGATGAGGCGGTTGTACGTCATGCCGTTCTGGCGGGCAGCGGCGTTGATGCGCTGGATCCACAGCTGACGGAAGTCGCCCTTGCGCTTCTTGCGGTCGTTGAAGTTGTAGACCAGCGAGTGGGTGACCTGCTCCTTGGCCTTGCGGTACAGGCGCGAACGCTGACCGCGGTAGCCGGAGGCCGCCTCGAGGATCGCCCGGCGCTTCTTGTGGGCGTTTACTGCCCGCTTGACGCGTGCCACTTTTTAACTCCTTGTAGCGGGGCCGTGGTTGTCTTCACACGGCCCGAATTCGATGGGGTCCCGGTCTTGACGTCCCGCTCCCGGCAGGGGAGCGGAGGACGTCACTTGCCGAGAAGCTTCTTGATCTTCGCGGCGTCGCCGGGGGCCATCTCCGCGGTGCCGGTGAGGCGGCGGGTGACACGGGACGACTTGTGCTCGAGCAGGTGGCGCTTGCCGGCGCGCTCACGGAGCACCTTGCCGGAGCCGGTGATCTTGAAGCGCTTCTTGGAACCGCTGTGCGTCTTGTTCTTCGGCATAGCGCCGTTATCTCCTCGTCGGTGGCGCCCCCACCGGTCCGATGCCGGACCGGCTCCAGGGAGCGTCATGTTGTATCGGTGATCCGAGACGGGCTGCCCCGGAATCAGGCCTCGGTCTTCGACTCCTCGGCGGGCGCCTCTTCGGCGGCAGCCTCGGTGACCTCGGCAGAGGCGACTGCCTCGTCAGCGTCGGCCTCCGCCTCGAGTGGGGCTTCCTCGGAAGGAGCCTCGTCGTCGGTGAGGGCCACACCCTGGCGCTCGGCCTTGCGGGCGGCCTGCGCCTCGCGGGCTTCGGCCATCGCCTCGGTCTTCTTCTTGTGCGGACCGAGGACCATGATCATGTTTCGGCCGTCCTGCTTCGGGTTCGACTCGATGAACCCGAGGTCCTCGACGTCCGAAGCCAGTCGCTGCAGCAGTCGGTAGCCGAGTTCCGGCCTGGACTGCTCGCGACCACGGAACATGATCGTGATCTTGACCTTGTCGCCCTGCTTGAGGAACCGAACGACGTGACCCTTCTTGGTGTCATAGTCGTGCGGGTCGATCTTCGGCCGGAGCTTCATTTCCTTGATGACCGTGTGCGCCTGGTTCTTGCGCGCCTCACGGGCCTTCATGGCCGACTCGTACTTGAACTTGCCGTAGTCCATGAGCTTGCAGACCGGCGGGCGTGCGGACGCCGCGACCTCGACCAGGTCGAGGTCGTACTCCTGCGCGAGCTCAAGCGCCTTCGCAAGCGGCACGATGCCGACCTGCTCGCCGCTGGGACCGACGAGTCGTACCTCGGGAACGCGAATCCGGTCGTTGATGCGGGGCTCGGTGCTGATGGATCCTCCTCGGTAGCACCACACGGCTGCCTGGCAGACAGCCGCTGACGTGTAATTCCGTCAGACCGACCGCAGCGGGAGAATGAAAAAAGCCCCGCCGGGCACAGGCAGGGGCTCCAAAACAACCGGAGCACCGCCGCGTGCGAACCGCGGGGCGCAGACTCGGGCAGCTTTCCATCGTCCGTACGGAACGATGGATACCGCCTGACCGGTGACCCGCCTCCCCTAGGGGTGGTCGGGTGGGAGAATCGGAGCCTCCACTTGTGGGCCGGGCACACAGGTGTCCGGCCGGTCGAAGTACATACTAGCACCCGCGTTGCAAGCCCGCCGCACGGCATATCGTGGGGCTCATGACTGACGCGACACCTTCCGCCGACCCCGCTGCCGACGCCGCACCCGACTACGACGCCATGACCCGCGACATCGCGGACGTCCCCGCCGTCGAGGTGATCACCACGGTGGCCGTGCACCTGCTGAGCGCCGCGGCGGTCAACCTGGGCCTGGACAAGCCGGACTCCGAGCACAAGGACCTCGACGAGGCCCGCAAGCTGATCACGGCCCTGGCCGGCCTGGTCACCGCGAGCGCCACCGAGATCAGCTCCTTCCACGCCGCCCCGCTGCGCGACGGCCTGAAGTCGCTCCAGCTCGCCTTCCGCGAGGCCTCGATCGTCCCGGACGAGCCGGGCCAGGGCCCGGGCGAGAAGTTCACCGGCCCGGTCTTCGGCTGAGCACGCAGCACGCAGCACGCACCACACAGCACACCCCAGGCACACGAGAGGGGCCTGTGGTCCGGGAGCGCTCCCGGACCACAGGCCCCTCTCGTGTGCCTTCAGCGGCTGAACAGTGCTTCGCCGGGCGGCGCCGGCGCGCCCTCGGGCAGCAGCGCCAGGTCCAGCCCGCGCACCAGCCGGGCGCGCAGGGTCTCGTCGGCGGCCAGGGCCCCGGCGACGGAACGGGCGGCCGCGGGGGCCTGGCCGCCAGCGGCCAGCACGATCGCGAGGGTGCCGTCGGAGTCCGGGCCGCCCGGGACCAGGTGGGCGCGCAGCACCGCGGGCTCCGCGGACACGACGGCCCGTACAGCCTCCCGTACGGCGGGGTCGGCGAGCGGGCCCGCCTCGGTACGGCCCTCGGCGAGCGCGAGCAGCGCGGACCCGGTGAGCTGGTAGGGGACGGGGCCCGCCAGGTCCAGGACCACGGTGTCGGCCTTCTCGTGCGCGGCCGCCGCCAGGGCCTGGTGCAGCGGGACGGCGACCGGCCGGGCCGAGGGATCCCACAGCGCGAGCGAGGCGGTCGAGGTGAAGGCGGGCAGCGCCCGCCGGTCCCCCGCGCGCAGCGTGGGGACGGCCATGTCGCTGGTCTTCTCGCGCTTGAGGCCCGTCTCCGGGTCCGTCTCGACCTCGCCGAGGACGGCGACGACGGGTACCAGCAGGCGGGCGTCCTTCAGGGCGGCCAGCACCTCGGGCTCCTTCGCCCGGTCCTCGGCCCAGGCGGCCAGGGCCGCGCTCAGCCGCGGATCGGCCGATCCGTCGTCGTCGGAGAAGCCGGGGTCGGGAATGTTCTTGTTCGCCATGTTCGCCACAGTTACCCGACCCTACTGTGCCGCGTACGGGTCTCCGTACGGGGCTGCCCGCCGGTCCCGGTGGCGCGCCCCGCGCGGGCGCCGGGCCAGTACGCCGGCCAGGACGAGCAGCGCCGCCGCTGCGGCCCCGGCCGCCGCGGCCCGCGGCAGGACACTGCGCGCGGGGGGCCGGACCGGTTCGGGTCCGGGGCCGAAGTACGTCTGCCCGGCCGCGGCGGCGACGGGCACCGCGGCCTCGGGCCGCACGGCCTCGGCCACCTGGAGCGCGGCGGCGGGGTCCACCGTGCCGTGACCGCGGGCGTCGTCGCGCCCTCCCGCGGGCCGGTCGGACGCGGTGTCCTCCAGCAGCTTCTTGACCTGCGCCGGTGACAGGTCCGGGTGGGCGGCCTTGACCAGGGCCACGGCGCCGGAGACGAAGGCGGCGGCCGCGCTCGTGCCCCAGCCCTCGTAGTAGGAGCGGTCGGGGTCGGCGATGACCACGTCGACGCCGGGGGCGCTGACGGTGGCGTACCAGTTGCGGGTGGAGAAGGGGGCCTTCTTGCCCTTGCGGTCGACGGCGGTGACGGCGATGACCCCGGGGTAGGCCGCCGGGTAGGAGATGCGGTCGCCGGCCTCGCCGCCGTTGCCCGCGGAGGCGACGACGACCACTCCCTTGGCGAGGGCGTACTGGACGGCCTCGTCCTCCCCGGCCTCGTGGTGGGCCGAGTCGCTGTCGTCGCCGAGGGACAGGTTGATCACGTCCGCGCCGTGGTCGGCGGCCCAGCGGATGCCCTCGGCGAGGGCGCCGCCCTTGTTCTCGCGGGCCTTCTCCCGGCCCGGGTCGCCCTCCTCCAGGATCACCCGCACCGGCAGGATCTTCGCCTGCGGGGCGAGGCCGAGGACGCCCTGGCCGCCGCTGGGGCCGTGGCCGTGCCCGGCGATGATGCTGGCCATGGCGGTGCCGTGGCGGGCCCAGGCGCGGTCGCCGCGGCCCGCGCCCATGCCGATGAGGTCCGTGCCCTCCAGGACCTGCCCGGCGAGGTCGGGATGCGTGGCGTCGACCCCGGTGTCGAGGACGGCGACGGTCACGCCGTCGCCCCGGGTGGTGCCCCAGGCCTCCTCGGCGCGCAGGGTCAGCAGGCCCCACTGCCGGTCGCGGATGGCGTCGGCGGCGGCCGGGGGCGCGGCCGCCGCCGTGAGGAGGACGGCGAGGGCGAGGGCGAACGCCCCCCGGGCTCGGCTCATCGGGCGGGCTCCGGGCTGGGTGAGGCGGGCTTGGGCGGGACGGCGAGGGCCCGCAGGGCGCTCTGGACGCGGTCGGCGACTCCCCTGGCCTCGTGGCCGAGGCCGGCCTGGGCCGCGGCTCCGGTGGCGTCCTTCTTCAGCAGGTCCCCGGCCGGCCGGGGCGCGTCCACGGGGCGGCCGTCGGCGAAGGCGGAGACCGTGTAGACGACGACCGGGGCCTCGCGGAGCACCGAGGCGTCCCAGGCGGCGCGCTGGGCGTCGGTGAACCCGTACGCGGGCGGTGCGGTGAGCCGGCCGGTGAGGGCGGCCATCGCCGGGCCGTCGGCGGGGGTGAAGACCAGGCCGACGGTGACGAGGGAACTGCGGGTGGCGTCGGTGTAGGTGGCGCGCAGGACGCGGGTGCAGCCGGTGGCGGCCAGCAGCTGCTGCCAGTCGGCGGCGAGGGCGGCGGGGCAGTCCGCGTCGGGGGCCAGGCCGATCCGGGTCCAGGTCCGGTCGGCCGACCCGGGTCCGGCCGAGGGGCCGGTCAGGACGGGCGGCAGGAGGCTGTCCACGGGGGCGGCCCGCCACAGCGACGCGGCCTTGCGGTAGGCAGCGTCGGGGGGCAACGGGCGGTGCGCGGCGCGGTATTCCGCCACGGTGGTGACCGCGGCCCCGGCGGCCAGGCCCGCTCCGAGCAGGGCGCACACCACGGCGGCGAGGACCCGTCCGGGGTGGCGGCGCGGGGGCGGGGGCGACAGCGGGCCGGGGTCTCCCAGGACCGCGGTCGGCGGTGTAGACGTGCTCATCCGGCGGCTCCGCCCCCCGTTCCGTACGGCTGCCTGCCCGTACTCTACGGTCCTGCGCGCCCCGACCGGACCCACCGGGTCCGGCCGTGACCCCTACCCACGGGTAGAGCCGTCTGGCAAGCTGCCGCCCATGAGCTCCCCCGCCGCCGACCGTGCCCGGTACGACCGGGCGACCGCGCACCTCGACGCGCCCCTGGCGATCGTCGACCTCGACGCGTTCGACGCCAACGCCGACGACCTGGTGCGCCGGGCCGGCGGGAAGCCGGTGCGGGTCGCCAGCAAGTCCGTCCGGTGCCGTGCGCTCCTGGAACGGGTCCTGGCGCGGCCGGGGTTCGCCGGGATCATGTCGTACACCCTCGCCGAGTCGCTGTGGCTGGCCCGTTCCGGTTTCGAGGACGTGCTGCTGGCCTACCCGTCCGCCGACCGCGCCGGCTTCGCCGAGCTCGCCGCGGACCCCAAGCTCGCCGCCGCGGTCACCGTCATGATCGACGACCCGGCGCAGCTGGAGCTCGTCGACCGGTCGCGGGACGGCGGCACGCAGGAGGTGCGGGTCTGCCTGGAGCTGGACACCGCGCTGCACCTGTTCGGCGGGCGGGTGCGGGTCGGTGCCCGCCGCTCGCCGCTGCGCGAGCCGTCCCAGCTGGCCGCGCTGGCCGCTGCGGTCGCGGCCCGGCCCGGTTTCCGGGTGGTGGGGCTGATGGGGTACGAGGGTCACGTCGCCGGGGTCGGGGACGCGTTGGCGGGGCGTCCGCTGCGTTCCCGGGCGATCCAGCTGATGCAGGCCGCGGCCCGCAAGGAGCTGGCCGCCCGCCGCGCCGAGACAGTACGGGCCGTACGGGAGGTCGTGCCGGACCTGGAGTTCGTCAACGGCGGCGGGACCGGCAGCGTCCAGCAGACGGCGGCGGAGGACGCGGTCACGGAGATCGCCGCGGGCTCCGGGCTGTACGTGCCGCGGCTGTTCGACAACTACACCTCCTTCCGGGGCCGTCCGGCCGCGCTGTTCGCCCAGCCCGTGGTGCGGCGGCCCGGTGTCGGCGTGGTCACCGTGCTGGGCGGGGGCTATCCCGCCTCCGGCGCGGCCGGGGCGGACCGGCTGCCGGTCCCGTACCTGCCCGAGGGGCTGCGCTACGACCCCCAGGAGGGGGCGGGCGAGGTGCAGACCCCGCTGCTCGGGAGCCCGGCCGACGACCTGCTGATCGGCGACCGGGTCTGGTTCCGGCACGCCAAGGCGGGCGAGCTGTGCGAGCGCTTCGACACGCTGCACCTGGTGGAGGGCGACCGGGTGACGGCCACCGCCCCGACGTACCGGGGCGAGGGCCGCACCTTCCTCTGACTGCGGTCAGTTCGGGAAGACCCGGTCCTGCTGGTCAGGGACGATGCTCGTGTCGTCCCGGCGCACCGGTCCCGGGGTCCCGTCGTGGTCGACGTAGCCCGTCGTGGCGCACGGGTAGGGGCTGCTCTTCTGCTTCTTGGGCTCGATGAACATGGGGTTCACGATCCACTTGCCGTCGCTGTCGTCGTAGGCGCGGCACATCAGCTCGTTCTTGTTCCGGTTGATCACGAGCCGCAGGGCGGTCGCGTCTCGCAGGAACGAGATGTCGGTGTCCGAGTCGCCCGCGGCGAACACCTGGCGGCTGGCGGCGGGCCGGACCTTCTCGGCCGCGGCGCCCCGGACGCCGTAGACCTCCTTGTTGATCCAGCAGCGCTTGCCGTCGATGTACGTGATCATCGTGTCGGCGCCGTCCGCGACGGATCCGCAGCCCTGGAGGTGGGAGGTGAACTTCCCGCCCTTCGTGGTGGTGTTGCGGATGCCGATGACGTGGTCGGCGCCGATGCCGGCGCCCGCGGCCCACACCTCCACGACCGGCTGCGGCGAGGCGGAGCTGATCCAGACGTCGAATCCCGCCTTCTGCAGGCTCTTGACCAGGTCCTTCTGCTGGTCGTAGTAGCGGACCCAGCCGGTGGCGGTGCCGCTGCCGACCTGCTGCACGGCGCCGACGGGCGCGGCCAGGTTCTCCTTGCGGGCGGCGGCCGCGAAGCCGCGTACCTCGCGGGCCGTCCAGCCCTGCATCAGCTGGGGCAGCCAGGCGTAGGAGGGTTCGGTCGTGCGGCGGTCCCAGCCCGCGAAGGCCGCGGCGCCGGTGCGGGTCGCGGCGGTGCCGTAGACCGCGTTCACCTCGTCGGCGCAGGCGGCGCCCTGCGGGGTGCCGGTGGGCAGCGGGGCTCCGGGACGGGCGAGCGGGCCGCAGGCGGCGGCCAGCGCCCGGGCCGCGGCGGGGGTGAGGTGGCGGCTGGTGGTGGACCAGTCGCCGCCCGCGGGCTGGCGGATCTTCCCGTTGCGCAGCAGCCAGAACATGGTGGCGTCGCCGACGTCGTTCTTGACGACGGTGTTGTCCCAGTCGAAGACGGCGACGGGTCTGGTGCGGCCGTGGCGGTACGGGTGGCAGCTGCCGTACCGGTCGATGAGCTCCTGGAGCCGCGCCTGGTTGTCCCCGTACCAGCCGGGTCCGACGCTCACGCGCGGACAGGCGGCCTGGCCCGCCTGGGCCGGGGGCGCCAGCAGGAGGCCGGAGCCGGTGACCGCTATGAGGGCGAGGGGGGCCGCCCATCTTCTCTGCATGCTGTTCCTCCGGGGGTCGGTGCACGGGAAAGGGAGCGGGAGCGGGGTGGAAAGGGGCCGGGAGAAGGCCCGGGAAGGGGACAGCCGGGCACCTTGCGGCGCCCGGCTGGCGTGGCTCACTGGGGGCGGGGCCTACAGGGGGGTCACGTACGCGCCGGAGATGCCTCCGTCGACGAGGAAGTCGGTGGCGTTGATGAAGGAGGAGTCGTCGCTGGCGAGGAAGGCGACGGCGGCGGCGATCTCGGTGGGCTCGGCGAAGCGGCCCAGCGGGATGTGGACGAGGCGGCGGGCGGCGCGCTCGGGGTCCTTGGCGAAGAGCTCCTGCAGGAGCGGGGTGTTGACGGGCCCGGGGCACAGGGCGTTGACCCGGATGCCCTCGCGGGCGAACTGCACGCCGAGCTCGCGGGACATGGCGAGGACGCCGCCCTTGGAGGCGGTGTAGGAGATCTGGGAGGTGGCGGCGCCCATCCGGGCCACGAAGGAGGCGGTGTTGATGATGGAGCCGCGGCCCTGGCGCTGCATGTAGGGCAGGGCGGCCTTGCAGCACAGGTAGACGGAGGTCAGGTTGACGTCCTGGACCCGGCGCCAGGCGTCGAGTTCGGTGGTGAGGATCGAGTCGTCGTCCGGGGGCGAGATGCCCGCGTTGTTGAAGGCGATGTCGACGGAGCCGTAGGTGTCGAAGGCCGTCTTGAACAGGGCGTCGACCTGTTCCTTGTCGGTGACGTCCACCTTGACGAAGGTGCCGCCGACCTCCTCGGCGGCGGCCTTGCCGGCCGTCTCGTCGATGTCGGCGCAGACCACGTTCGCGCCTTCGGAGGCGAGCCTGCGGGCGGTGGCGAGACCGATGCCGCTGCCGGCTCCGGTGATCACGGCGGTGCGGCCGACCAGGCGGCGGCAGACGATCGCTTCAGGGGTCTGGCTGGACATGGTTTCAGGCCTCCGTGCTGATGAAGACGTTCTTGGTCTCGGTGAAAGCGGTGAGGGCGTCGGGTCCGAGCTCGCGGCCGAGTCCGGACTGCTTGTAGCCGCCGAAGGGGGTCCAGTAGCGGACGCTGCTGTGGGAGTTGACCGACAGGTTGCCCGCGGCGACGGCGCGCGAGACGCGCAGCGCGCGGCCGATGTCGCGGGTCCAGAGGGAGCCGGAGAGTCCGTACGCGGTCGCGTTGGCCAGGCGTACGGCGTCCTCCTCGTCCTCGAAGGGCAGGACCACGGCGACGGGCCCGAAGACCTCCTCGGTGGCCACGGGCGCGGTGGGGGCCACCTCCGTGACGAGGGTCGGCGGGTACCAGAAGCCGGGGCCCTCGGGGGCCGAGCCGCGTACGGCCGTGAGGTCGTCGGTGACGTAGGACCGTACGCGGTCCAGCTGGGCGCGCGAGATCAGCGGGCCCATCTGCGTCTTCTCGTCGGACGGGTCGCCCACCACGACGCCCTCGATGCCCGGGGCGAGCAGCTCCAGGAAGCGGTCGTAGGCGGAGCGCTGGACGAGGATCCGGGTGCGGGCACAGCAGTCCTGGCCGGTGTTGTCGAGGAAGGCCATGGGGGCGGCCGCTGCGGCGGCCTCCAGGTCCGCGTCGGCGAAGACGATGTTGGGGCTCTTGCCGCCCAGTTCGAGGGTGACCCGCTTCACCCTCTCGGCGCACTTGGCCATGATCTGCTTGCCGACGCGGGTGGAGCCGGTGAAGACGATCTTGGCCACGCCGGGGTGCTCGACCAGGGCGTCGCCCGCCACCGCCCCGTGGCCGGGGAGCACCTGGAAGAGGTGCTCGGGGATCCCGGCTTCGAGGGCGAGTTCGGCGAGGCGCAGCGCGGTCAGGGGGGTGGTCTCGGCGGGCTTGAGGATGACGGCGTTGCCCGCGGCCAGGGCGGGGGCCAGGCCCCAGGCGGCGATCGGCATGGGGAAGTTCCAGGGGGCGATCACGCCGATGACGCCGAGGGGTTCGAGGAAGGTGACGTCGATGCCGCCCGCGACGGGGATCTGGCGGCCGGAGAGGCGTTCCACTCCCCCGGCTGCGAATTCGAGCAGGTCGCGGACGTTGCCCGCCTCCCAGCGGGCGTTGCCGATGGTGTGACCGGCTTCGCGGACCTCCAGCTGGGCCAGCTCCTCGACGTGCCCGTCGACGACGGCGGCGAAGCGGCGCAGCAGCCGGGCCCGGTCGGCGGGGGCCGCGGCGGCCCAGCCTCGCTGGGCGGCGGTGGCGCGGGCCACGGCGGCGTCGACGTCGTCCCGTGTGGCGGCCGGGACGACGGCGACGGTTTCCTCGGTGGCCGGGTTCAGCACCCTGAGATCGGACGGGGCCAGCACATCGGACACGTGGTGCCTCTCAGACTTTCGGTTCGGTGCGGGACGGGCGGGCGCGTGCGGGAGGGCGTGCGCGCCTTACAGGCGTTCGAAGGAGCGGCGCAGCTCCCAGTCGGTGACCGCGGAGTCGTAGGCGTCGAGTTCCACGCGGGCCATGTTGCGGTAGTGGGCGACCACTTCGGGGCCGAAGGCCGCCTTGGCGATCTCGCTGTTCTCCCAGAGCTCGGCGGCCTCGCGCAGGGTGCCGGGCACGTGTGCGTAGTCGCCGGTGTAGGCGTTGCCCGCGCAGACCTCCGGCAGTTCCAGCTCGTTCTCGACGCCGTAGAGCCCGGCCGCGACGAGACCGGCGACGGCGAGGTACGGGTTGACGTCGCCGCCGGGGAGGCGGTTCTCGAAGCGCATGGAGCGGCCGTGGCCGACCACGCGCAGGGCGCAGGTGCGGTTGTCCACGCCCCAGGCGACGGCCGTGGGGGCGAAGGAACCGGGCCGGAAACGCTTGTACGAATTGATGTTGGGAGCGTAGAGAAGGGAGAAGTCGCGCAGCGCGGCCAGCTGACCCGCCAGGAAGTGCCGCATCACCGGTGACATGCCGCCCGGGCCGTCGCCGGCCATCGCATTGCGTCCGTCGGCGTCACCCAGGGAGAGGTGGATGTGGCAGGAGTTGCCCTCGCGCTCGTCGTACTTGGCCATGAAGGTGAGCGAGACGCCTTCCTGGGCGGCGATCTCCTTGGCCCCCGTCTTGTAGACGGCGTGCTGGTCGCAGGTGGTGAGCGCCTCGTCGTAGCGGAAGGCGATCTCGTGCTGGCCGAGGTTGCACTCCCCCTTCGCCGACTCGACGACCAGGCCCGCGGCCTGCATCTCGTTGCGGATCCGGCGCAGCAGGGGCTCGATGCGGCCGGTCCCGAGGACGGAGTAGTCGATGTTGTACTGGTTGGCGGGGGTGAGGCCCCGGTAGTCGGCGTTCCAGGCCTGCTCGTAGGTGTCCTGGAAGACCATGAACTCCAGCTCGGTGCCGACCATCGCGGTGTAGCCGTGTCCGGCGAGGCGTTCCAGCTGGCGGCGCAGGATCTGCCGGGGCGCGGCGACGACGGGCGTGCTGTCGTTCCAGGCGAGGTCGGCGAGGAGGAAGGCGCTGCCGGGGTTCCAGGGGATGCGGCGCAGGGTCGCGGTGTCGGGGTGCATGGCGAAGTCGCCGTAGCCCCGGTCCCAGGAGGACATCTCGTACCCGTCGACCGTGTTCATGTCGGTGTCGACGGCGAGAAGGTAGTTGCAGCCCTCGGTGCCGTGCTCGAGGACCTCGTCGAGGAAGAACTGTGCGGCGAACCGCTTGCCCTGGAGCCGTCCCTGCATGTCGGGGAAGGCCAGGACGACGGTGTCGATCTCACCGCTGGCGACGAGGGCACGGAGCTCCTCGATCGCGAGCGGCGGCTTGCGGTCTACCACGGGAATCTCTCCTTCGGTGAGCCGAGGAGGCCTAAGGTATTGAATAGAACCATTGCTTGGGAAGGGGAGGAGCCGAGATGACCGATACGGCGAGCGAAGGCGAAGCCCTCGCACGGCTGAATCCCGTGCTGCGTCAGGTGCGGGCGGGCAACGGTTTCGAGGAGGCCCTGGAGCAGATCCTCCAGGTGGTCCGGCTGGGCCTGGTCCCGGGCGGGGAACGGCTGCCGCCCGAGCGGGAACTGGCGGAGCGGATGGGGATCAGCCGGGTCACGCTGCGCGAGGTGCTCAAGGTCCTCCAGGACCAGGGCCTGGTGGAGTCCCGGCGCGGACGGTACGGAGGAACGTTCGTCCTGCCCCGCGCCGACACCCCGGCCGGCGGCGTCGAGGAAGAGCTGCGCCGGCGCGTCGCCGGGGTGGACATCGAGGACGTCCTGCGGTTCCGCGAGGTGCTGGAGGTGGGCGCGGCCGGGCTGTGCGCCTCCCAGGGACTCACCGAGGAGGGCACCGAACGGCTGCTCCGGGCCCTGACGGCCACGCACGACGCCCCGCTCGCCGACTACCGCCGCCAGGACACCCTCTTCCACCTGACCCTGTGCGAACTGGCGGGTTCCGCCACCCTGACGGCCCAGTACGCGGCCGTCCGGGCCACCGTCAACGACCTGCTGGACTGCATCCCGCTGCTGGTGCGCAACCTGGAGCACTCCCAGCAGCAGCACACCGCCCTGGTCGAGGCGGTGCGGGAGCAGGACGCGGCCCGGGCCCGGGAGACGATGCGCGAGCACTGCTGCGGCACGGCAGCCCTGCTGCGCGGCTTCCTGACCTGAGCCGGCCCGGGGGCGGCGGCGCACGGCCCGCCCGCCGCCTTCCGCGCACCCGCATCCCGGCCGGCTCCCGCCCGGCCGCCGCCTGCCGCCGCCGGCTGCCGCGCCCGCACCGCGCCCGCCGACCGGGAGGCTTTCGTAACTTCTCTTTAACGCAGAGGTCTTGCGCACCCCGCTCCACTGCGGCAAAGGTACGCCCCACAACCATTGCCCATTGCCCTGAGGCAGGAGCGCACGATGGCCGACGACATCGACGCACGGCTGACCGCCGTGCCCGCACCCACCCCGTCCCCCGAGGGCGGGGACCACGAGTACCACGCGCGCCGCACCCTGCGCCGCGGCAGCGCCGGGTGGCTGCTGCTCACCGGACTCGGCGTCGCCTACGTCGTCTCCGGGGACTTCTCCGGCTGGAACGTCGGCCTCGCCAAGGGCGGCTTCGGCGGCCTCGCCATCGCCACCGTCCTGATGGGCGCGATGTACGCCTGCCTCGTCTTCTCCCTCGCGGAGCTCTCCACCATCCTGCCGACCGCGGGCGGCGGTTATGGTTTCGCCCGCCGCGCGCTGGGCCCCTGGGGCGGCTTCCTCACCGGTACCGCCATCCTCATCGAGTACATCCTGGCCCCGGCCGCGATCGTCATCTTCATCGGCGACTACGTCGAGTCACTCGGCCTCTTCGGCCTGACCTCCGGCTGGCCGGTCTACCTCGGCTGCTTCGTGCTCTTCATCGGCGTCCACCTCTGGGGCGTCGGCGAGGCGCTGCGCTTCAGCCTCGTCGTGACCGCCATCGCCGTGGCCGCGCTGCTGATCTTCGCGGTGGGCGCCTTCACCGAGTTCGACGCCGGCGGCCTCAACGACATCCCCGTCGACGCGGACGCCTTCGGCTCGAACTCGTGGCTGCCGCTGGGCGTGCTGGGCATCTGGGCCGCCTTCCCCTTCGGCATGTGGTTCTTCCTCGGCGTGGAGGGCGTCCCGCTGGCGGCGGAGGAGGCCAAGGACCCGGTGCGTTCCATGCCGAAGGCGCTCTCCATCTCCATGGGCATCCTCGCGCTGCTGGCCCTGATCACCTTCTTCGCCGCGACCGGCGCGCAGGGTGCGGACGCCGTCAAGGCCGCGGGCAACCCGCTGGTCGTCGCCCTGGAGGGGGACGACGGCCCGACCGCGCTGAGCCGGTTCGTGAACTACGCGGGCCTGGCCGGCCTGGTGGCCTCGTTCTTCTCGCTCATCTACGCCGGTTCCCGTCAGCTCTTCGCGCTCTCCCGGGCCGGATACCTGCCGCGCTTCCTGTCCCTCACCTCCCGGCGCAAGGCCCCCTACCTGGGCCTCGTCATCCCCGGCGCGATCGGGTTCGCGCTCGCCGCGGCCACCGGCGACGGTGCGCGCATGCTCAACATCGCGGTGTTCGGCGCGACCATCTCCTACGCGCTGATGGCCCTGTCCCACATCGTGCTGCGCCGCCGGGAGCCGGACCTGGACCGCCCCTACCGCACCCCGGGCGGCATCCTGACCTCATCGGTGGCCTTCGTCCTCGCCCTCTCGGCGCTGGTCGCCACCTTCCTGGTGGACAAGGACGCGGCCTTCATCGCGCTGGCCGTGTACGCCGTCGCCCTCGCCTACTTCGCGCTCTACAGCCGCCGCCGCCTCGTGGCCTCGGCGCCCGAGGAGGAGTTCGCCGCCCTCGCCGAAGCCGAGGCGGAACTCTCGCGGGACTGAGATCCTGCTCCAGCCCGAACCGCTCATCCGTCCCGGAGGTAGACGACGTGCCCAAGCCGCTCATCGGCATCAGCACCTATGTGGAGGAGTCCACCCGCTACGGCGTGTGGGACCTCCCGGCCGCCCTCGTGCCCGCGGGGTACTACAGGCTCGTCCAGGCGGCGGGCGGCACGGCCGTGCTGCTCCCGCCGGACGAACCCAAGGCGGCGGCGGAGGTGCTGGACCGGCTGGACGGTCTGGTCGTGACGGGCGGCCCGGACGTGGACCCGGTCCACTACGGCGCCGCCCGTGACCCCCGTACGGGCGCCCCCGCCACGGTCCGCGACTACTGGGAGCTGGCCCTGCTCGCCGCCGCGCTGGAGGCGGACCTGCCGCTGCTCGGCGTCTGCCGGGGCATGCAGGCCCTGAACGTGGTCCTCGGCGGCACCCTGACGCAGCACCTCGACGGGCACATGGACACGCCCGGCACCATGTCCTGGCACCCCGTCCGGCCGGTCCGCGGCACCCGGTACGCGGCGCTGGTCCCCGAGGAGGCGCAGGTGCCGACGTACCACCACCAGGCCGTCGACCGGCTGGGCCGCGGCCTGGTGGCCTCCGCCCATGCGGCCGACGGCACGGTGGAGGCCATCGAGCTGGCCGACCCCGTCCGGTGGGCCCTGGGCGTCCAGTGGCACCCCGAACAGGACAAGGACACCCGCGTGATGTCCTCCCTGATCGAGGCCGCGGCCGCGGCCCGCACCCCGGCACGCCGGACCTGACGGCACCGGCCCGGCCCTGCCTAGTGCTGTGGCCGGAAAGGTTTGCCGGGTCGCGGTGTCCGGTGCGGTGCATCGCAAGGCGGAGGGCCACGGCTCGTACTGGACGTACTTGCGTGG
>NZ_KL647137.1 GCF_000725805.1 Streptomyces xanthophaeus
CGCCCCCCCCGCCGCACCCGCGCCCGACGTACTCGGCCTCGCCCACCTCCGGACCCCCGCTCCCGGCCCGGCCGCCGGCCCGCCCCCCGAGCCCCCGCCTCAGCCGCCCGAGCCGCCCCCGGCCTCGCCCCCGCCGCCCGGACCGGTGGCTGCCGCCGCGCCGTCCGGGGTCTTCCGGCCCGGCCTGACCGGCACCTTCCGGCAGCCGACCAGCATCCGCCCGCTGGCCGCGCGCACCGCCGTCCGCATCGGCCGCGCCCCCGGCAACGACCTCGTCATCGACGACCTCGTCGTCTCCCGGCGGCACGCCGAGCTGCGCGCCCTCGCCGACGGCACCTACGAGATCGTCGACCTCGGCAGCCACAACGGCACCTACCTCAACGGAGCCCCCGTCGAGCGCACCGCAGCCCTCACCGAGGGCGACATCGTCGGCATCGGCCACTCCGTCTTCTGCCTCGTGGGCGACCAGCTCCAGGAGTACGTGGACACCGGCGAGGTCTCCCTCGACGTCCAGGACCTGACCGTCGCCGTCGACCACGGCCGCAAGACCCTCCTCGACCGCGTCTCCTTCCCCGTCGGCGCCAAATGCCTGCTCGCCGTCGTAGGGCCCAGCGGAGCGGGCAAGTCCACCCTCCTCGGCGCCCTCACAGGACTGCGGCCCGCCGACCACGGCACCGTCCTCTACGACGGCCGCGACCTGTACCGCGACTACGCCGAACTGCGCAGCCGCATCGGGCTCGTCCCGCAGGACGACATCCTGCACGCCCAGCTCACCGTCCGCCGCGCCCTCACCTACGCGGCCGAACTGCGCTTCCCGCAGGACACCGCCCCGGCCGAACGCCGGGCCAGGGTGGACGAGGTGATCGGGGAACTCGGCCTCCAGCAGCGCGCCGACCAGCCCATCCACAGCCTCTCCGGCGGCCAGCGCAAACGCGTCTCGGTCGCCCTGGAGCTGCTGACCAAGCCCTCCCTGCTGTTCCTCGACGAGCCCACCTCCGGCCTCGACCCCGGTATGGACCGCTCGGTGATGCACATGCTGCGCGGCCTCGCGGACGACGGCCGCACCGTCATCGTGGTCACCCATAGCGTGCTCAGCCTGGACGTCTGCGACCGGCTGCTGGTCCTCGCCCCGGGCGGGCGCATCGCCTGGTTCGGGCCGCCCGGCGAAACCCTCGACTACTTCGGCTTCGACCAGTGGCCCGAAGCGTTCGAGGCCTTCGAGAACCAGCAGGACCG
The DNA here is from genome assembly GCF_000725805.1 of Streptomyces xanthophaeus. Taxonomy (GTDB): domain Bacteria; phylum Actinomycetota; class Actinomycetes; order Streptomycetales; family Streptomycetaceae; genus Streptomyces; species Streptomyces xanthophaeus. The sequence continues at coordinate 1,237 of NZ_KL647137.1, forward strand.
CGACTGGGCGGGGGAGTACGCCGCCTCGCCGCAGCACCGCAAGTACGCCGACAGCTCCGGACGCCGGCCGGGCGCCGACGGCGACCGCGCCCAGCCGGCCGGCTTCGCCGAAGCGCCGCCCAAGGCCCAGAGCTGGGGCTCCCAGCTGTCCACCCTGGTCCGCCGGTACGCGGCCGCGCTCAGCGCCGACAGGACCTTCCTCGTCATCATGATCGCGCTGCCGTTCGTCATGGGAGCCATGGCCCGCGCCCTGGCCGGCAGCGCCCTCACCCAGGAGACGGCCATCAACGCCCTGCTCATCCTGTGCGTCGGCGGAGTGCTGACCGGGGCGGCCAACGCCGTGCGCGAGCTGGTCAAGGAGAGAACGATCTACCAGCGCGAACGCGCCGTCGGTCTGTCGCGCTCTGCCTACCTGATGTCCAAGGTGGTGGTCCTCGGCGCCGTCACCGTCGCCCAGGCCGTGGTGCTGACCCTCGTCGGCCTGTTCGGCGTGAAACTCGGCGCCCCCGGCGGCCAGGGGGTCTTCCTGCCGCCCCTGGCCGAGATCACCCTCGTCGTCGCCCTGCTCTCCTTCACCGCGATGATGCTCGGCCTGTTGGTGTCCGCACTGGTCACCAAGGAGGAGGTCACCATGCCGCTGCTGGTCCTCCTCGCCATCGTTCAGGTGGTCTTCTGCGGGGCCCTCCTCCAGCTGGACGGGGTCCCGGTGGTCGAACAGCTCGCCTGGCTCGTCCCCTCGCGGTGGGCGCTCGGCGCCATGGCCGGCACCATCGACCTGGGCGCCCTGGTGCCGGGCACCCTCACCGACGACCCGCTCTTCGCGCACAGCGCCGGGGTGTGGCTGCTGAACGTGGGGATGCTGGTGGCGCTGGCCGTGCTGTTCGGGGTGCTGGTCGCCCGACTGCTGCGCCGGCACGAGCCCGCGATCATGCGGAAGTAGGCCCGATGAGCAGCAGCCCGGTGGCACCCGGCGGCGCGGCGGCGGACTTCCGCCCCACCCATGTCGTCCCCCAGGAGGGCCTGCCCGCCTGGGAGGGCCCCGACGTCTCCCGGCCGACCGCACCCCTGGACCCCTTCCTGCCGGTCCAGCTGCTGTCCCGGCGCGGGGAGTGGGCGCAGATCCTGTGCTCCAACGGCTGGTCGGCCTGGGTGGACGGGCGGCTGCTGGTCGCCGTTCCGCAGCCGCCTCCCACGGCCCAGGGGCGGCCCCCCGCACGGACCGAGGACCCCGGGCCGCTGCTCGCGCGCAGCGCCGACGCACTGGAACGCTACCGGCGGGCCGCCGCCGAACACGCCGCGGGCCGCACCGACGCCGAGGCCTTCCGGCGTTCCGTACGGGGGCTGCGGGCCGGGATCGTGCTCGACGGGGAGTCCGTCTGGCTGTACGACGACACCGGCGGGCGCTGGCTGTACGGCGACGGGACCCGCCTGACGACCTACGCGGTCGCCACCGGCCCAGGCGCCGGCACCGGCCCCGGCTCCGCACCGGCGGCGGCTCCGCGGCCCGAGGCAGCCGAGGACCCCGTGGAGGTCCAGCTCGACGTGCTGCCCGAGGCGGCCACCGGACACGCCCCCACCCGGATCGCGGACGGGCCCGGATCCGGGCCCGGGGAGCGGTGATGGCCGCCCAGCCCGCCGGGGGCCGCCCCTCCGCCCTGCTCGGGCAGAAGATCGCCGGGTACCTGGTGGAGGCCGAGATCGGACGCGGCGGCATGGCCGTCGTCTACCGGGCCCGGGACCTGCGCCTCGACCGGACGGTGGCGCTGAAGCTGCTGGCACCCGAACTCGCCCGGAACGACACCTTCAGGAAGCGGTTCGCCCACGAGTCGAAGGTGGCCGCGGCCATCGACCACCCGCACATCGTCCCCGTCTTCGAGGCGGGCGAGACCGAAGACCTGCTGTACATCGCCATGCGGTACGTCGCGGGGCAGGACCTGCGGGCGATGCTGGACCGGACCGGTCCCCTCCCGGTGGCGACCGCCGCCCGGATCGCGGGCCAGGTGGCCTCCGCGCTCGACGCGGCGCACGACCACGACCTCGTCCACCGGGACGTGAAACCGGGCAACATCCTCGTCGCACAGGGCACGGACAGCGAACACCCCGAGCACGTCTACCTCACGGACTTCGGACTGACGAAGAAATCGCTGTCCCTCACCGGTTTCACGAGCGTCGGACAGTTCGTGGGCACCCTGGACTACGTGGCCCCGGAGCAGATCTCCGGGAAGCCGGTGGACGGCCGGTGCGACGTGTACAGCCTGGGATGCGTCGTCTACGAGATGCTCGCGGGCGGCCCGCCGTTCCAGCGGGACGACGACATGGCCCTGCTCTGGGCCCATCAGTACGATCCGCCCGCCCCGCCGAGCAGCCGCCGGCCCGGTCTGCCGCCGGAGGTGGACGAGGTGCTCGCGAAGGCGCTGGCCAAGTCCCCGGAGGAGCGGTGGGACAACTGCCTGGCCTTCACCGGGGCGCTGCGCCGGGCGGGGGCGGGGGTGGCGGACCGCGGCGGCGTCGCACATCCGCCGACGCGGATCGCACAACTCCCGGCCGACTTCGCACCGCCTCCTCCGCCGCCGCGCTGGGCGATGCCGGTGTTCCGCAGGTAGCGCCGCGGCTCCGCTGCGCCGGGCTCCGTCCCGGACCCGCACCTCGGGAGGGGCCGGGTTCGGCCCTGGCGGGACCCGGCTTCGGTGGGGTCGGGGAGCGGGGCCCCTCCGGGGTGTCTCCTCGGCTCGCGCACCGAGCCCCGTCGGACACGTTCGGCCCAGGTTGCGCGCTCGTCCTGCGGGGACACCCCGCAGCGTCCCCACTCCCCTCCGCCCAGGCCCTGCCCTCCAGGGCCTGGGCGGAGGCGCGGGGTCCGGGGCACCGTCCAATGGCGCCGCAGACGGCCACGGCCGCACCGCCGGGTCCCGCAGGGGTCAGCGGGGAGGCGGTCCGGTCGGTTCGTCGACGCGGCCCCCGCGGTGCACCGGGCGGGCCAGGAGCGCGCCGAGGAAGCCCGCCACGGCGCCCCAGAGCAGCGCGAGGCCCACGGTGCGCCACAGGACCGGGCTGAGCTCGACCGTTGCGCCGAGCCCGTCCACGGCCCCGATGCCCAGCAGCGAGAGCCCGAACCGTGCCTGGACCTGCGCCAGCAGGCACACCGCCAGGGTGCCGAGGCCCATCGCCAGGCCCAGGTGGAGCGCGTGCTGCACGGCCCGTACGTGGGCGGGGGAGCGTACGGCGGCCAGTACGCCCGCGCCCAGCAGCAGGACCGCGGCCACCGGCACCAGCCACCACGCCCGGGCGTCCCGTTCCGCGAGCGAGGCCACGTCGACCGTGGAGAGGTCGGCGCCGCGCAGCACCTGGTCCAGCAACTGCGGCATCGGCAGCCCGAACGGCCCCTCCACCTTGCCCTCCCAGGCGCCGCCGAAGCCGAGCGTGAGCGCGAGCCAGGCGAGGTTGGGCAGCCCGAGCAGCAGCACGGCCAGCGTCCGCGCGCCGTGGCCCTGGGTCGCCGCCACCACCAGGCCGACGCCGAGCCCGAGGACGACGTACGCGAGCAGCAGCGCCACCGTGGCGAAGGCGGCGGGGCGCAGCGCGGCGTGGAAGCGGACGAGGCGGGCCGGGAGCGGTGCCCGGCGGGAGACGAGCAGGGCGATCAGCAACAGACCGAGGATCCACAGCAGTCCGAACAGGAGCGTGGCGGGCAGTGCGGTCTTGAAGCCCACGGTCGGGGCGGAGTCGAGCAGCTCGCCGATCTCCCCGACGGGCGAGTCGCCGGTGTCGATGCCGAAGTCCTGGCGGGCGAAGAGCCCCACGGCGGTGAGCGCGATGAGCCACAGCAGGACCAGGGGGACGGTCCGGGAGAGGAGTTCACCCGGACGGGTCACCGCCCGGTTGTGGAGGGGGTGCAGGAAGCAGAGGCCGGCCACGAGGGCCCCGGCCAGGCTCACCGAGAGGGGTATGGCCGACAGGCTCGCATCGGCTTCCGCCAGGAAGCCGGCCCCGCCCGTCACCTCCACCGAGCCGCCGGCGGCCATCACCACCACGGCGGCCACCACGTGCGGGAACGCGCCGTCGGGCAGGTCGCCCGCACCGGCACAGGCCAGCCCGGCCGCCGCGACCGCCGTCATCACCGCGAAGGCCGCGACGACGGTCAGGAGGGCGTCACGCCAGGCCTTCCGGGATCCCCCGGGCGAGGGTGCTGTCGGCGTTCGGCTCACCCTGCAACGGTAGGCACCCCCGGCTTGCGGGCACCACCCGGACGGCGCACACAATGGTCCGCAGGAGTGCAAGAAATCCGGATATTTCCGTGCACCAGCGGCGGAAGGTCGGAACGTCCACAGGGGACCGGAACTCCTCCGTCTGGGAAGAAGAGCCCGTGACCACGCACCCCGAGCAGCAGCAGCCGCCGCCGTCCGAACGCCCCACGAGCCCGCCTTCCGGTCCGCCGTCCGGCCTTCCCCCCGGCCCTCCCCCCAGTTCTCCTTCCGGCCCTCCCTCGGGGCCGCTTTCGGGCGGGCAGGACGGGCCACCGGCCGCACCGCCGCCACCGGCCCCGCCAGGCGGTCCCGGCGGACCTCCCGGAGGGGACGCGGCGGGCCGGGGGCCCTGGTGGCGGTCCGTGCCCCGGCTGGCCACCGCACTGGTCGCGCTGGCCGCGGTGGTGGCCCTGGCCGTGGTGCTGACCCGGCCCAGCGGCACCTCCGACAAGGCCCGCGGGGAGGTGTTCCTCCAGCCCGCCGCCGATGCCGGGCCCGACCCGTTCACCGTGTCCACCGCATCGGACAGGGCCACCCCGCCACCACCCCCGTCACCGCCGCCCACCGCGAGCGCCACGACGGGCCCGACGCCCGCCCCCACGGCCACCCGCAGCGTGAGCGGCGCCTCGCCGGGCCTGTACGGGGGCACCAAGTCCCTCGGGAGCTGCGACGTCGAGAAGCAGATCAAGGTGCTGTCCGCGCAGCCCGTCAAGAACGAGGCCTTCGCCTCCGCCCTGGACATCCGGCCCGCCGCAGTGCCCGGTTACCTCCGCTCGCTGACCCCGGTGCAGCTGCGCTGGGACACCCGGGTCACGAACCACGGCTTCCGCGACGGCCGGGCCACCCCGTACCAGGCGGTGCTCCAGTCCGGTACCGCCGTACTGGTGGACGACCGCGGCGTACCGCGGGTGCGCTGCGCGTGCGGGAACCCGCTCCGGGTGGCAGTGCCGCTGAAGGCCGACCCGAAGCGGACCGGGCAGCCGTGGAGCTCGTACCAGCCGTCGCGGGTCGTGGTCATCGCGCCCTCGGTGACCATCGTCAACAAGTTCGTCATCTACGACCACCAGGACCGGCGCTGGTACCAGCGCGACCGCGGGGACCACCACGGCGACCACGACAAGCCGGTGCCGCCGCCGGTCGTCCCGCCCCTGCCGCCCAGCCCGCCGCCGGACACCAGCACCGGGCCCTCCGGTGAGGACCCCGGTACCGACACCTCCCCGGGCACGCCCACGGACGGCGGAACCGACACCGACACCGGTACGCCCACCGAGACGGACCGCCGGCGGGACCTGGACTCGGGCACCCCCAGTGACCCGGGCACGCCCACCGACACGACAACACCCCAGGACCGGGACCGGGACCCGGACTCGGGCACGCCGTCCGACCCGGGTACGCCGTCCGACGCGGACAAGTCCTCCGGCACGCCCACGGACACCGCCACGGCCACGGTCACGGCGACCGTCTCGGGCAGCGGCACCGGTACGGCCACCGGTTCGGCCGGAACGCGGTGATGCCGCTCGGCGCCCTGCGGGGCGGAGCGGCACCACGGTGTCGGCGTACGGGACACGAGCGGTTCAGCGGTTGCCGCCGCCGGTGCGGCAGAACTTGTTGAAGGCGCTGGTGGAGCCTGCGAGGAAGGCCCTGTCGAAGGCGTCCTGCACGGCTTGGTCCTGCTGTGCGGTCAGGCCGGGGTGTTCGTTGAAGTCCTTGTGGGGCTTCTTGTGGGTGTTGGACCTGCAGTTCTCCTGAGCGGCGGCCTTGCCCGCCTTGACGCCCTCGTTGAAGCCCTGGATGCGGGCCTCCCGCAGGGCCTTCACGGTCGCGTCCTTGTCGGAACCGACCGCGGTGCACCTGATCAGCGGGCCCTTCTGCGACTCGACGAGGTACTCGCCGGGGGGCAGGCCGGACTGGGTGAAGACCCCGTTCAGCCCGTCCAGATTCCCCAGGCCCACGGCGTTCCCGCTGCTGCCGCGCAGAGCGGCTCCGCCGGTGCCGATGAAGGCGGTCCCGGTCACGGTCACCGTCTTGCCGTCGTCCGAGGGTTTGACGGTGCACGTGCCGGCCGTCACGGCCGACGGGGCGGTGGCCTGGGCGAAGGAGGCCGAACCCAGCGCGAGGGCCGCGGCGAGCGCCGGGCACAGGACGGCCAGTCGGGTACGGGTGTTCATGAGCGACACCGGCTTCCGTGTTTCAGTTGCCCCCGCCGCCGGTGCGGCAGAACTTCTCGAAGGCGCTGGTGGATCCGGCGAGGAAGGCCTTGTCGAAGGCGTCCTCGACGGCCTGGTCCTGTGCGGTCAGGCTGGGGTGCTTGTTGGGCTTCTTGTGGGTGTTGCTCTGGCAGTTCTCCTGGGCGGCGGCCTTGCCCGCCTTGACACCGGCGTTGAAGCCCTCGACACGCGCCTTCTTGATCGCGTCCGAGTTCGCTTCCTTGTCGGCCTTGACCACCGTGCAGTTCTTGAATCCGCCCTTCGCGGGCAGGATCGTGAAGTCGGTGCTCTTCTGGAACCGCTTGACGGAGAAGGACCCGTCGGGCTGGACGCCCTCCAGCGCGCTGACGCCCTCACCGCCGTCGATCTTCAGGGGCATGTCGTCGGGCGCCCATCCGGAGCCGCTGATGGTGATGCTGAGGCCGTTGTCGGCCGGCTTCACGGTGCAGGTGCCGATGCCCGGGGCGGCGGACGCCGCCGGAGCCAGGGCCGCCAGGCTCCCGGCCACGAACGTGCAGGTGATCAGAGAAGTGACTGTGGTGCGACGACTGCGCCGGTTCATGGTGGTGTTCCTCCCTCATGTGGGTGCGGAGGGAGAGGACGAGGAGAGACGGCCGTGGGCGGACGCGCAGAGGCGCGACATCGTCACGGGCGCATCGCGGCGCCGGGAGCGAACGGGCCGGCGTGCGGAACCGCGTCCCGGGACTCTCCCTCCGGCCGCCGAACGGGCGGCGGTCTGGGCTGATCCTTGAGCTGATCGGAAGGCGCCCGTCTTTTTCATCCTCCCCCGTCCCGGCCGGGGTGTCGACCGGGACGGAACACCGTCACGATCCGGGCGGAACCGCCATCACGTTATGCGTGTTGGCGTTGTTGACCGTGTTCGTGTCGCCCGTCGCGGTGATGGTGGCGTGGATGGCCCCGGGGCCGTTCCTGGCGACCGTGGCGAGAACGGGGATCTGGTTCTTGGCGCCCTTCGCCAGCGTGCCGCCGGTGCAGCGGTAGCCGGTGGTACCCGTGGCGGCGCACTGGAAGCCGTTGAAGGTGCCGGACTCCGGGGGGCGCCGTACGGCGAGCGAGCCCGAGGTCTGGACCTGGATGACGACGCCCTTGGCTTCGCCGCCGGCGTTCGAGTAACTGACCCAGTAATTGCGGTTCGTGCCCGTGGGCGGGTTGGCCTCGCCGGTGATGCCGCCGATGGAGACGTCGACCGGGGCATTGGCGGACCCGGCCCCTTCGGAGCATATTTCGTTGGAGTCGGTGGTCGTGCCGAACGGGGTCCCGAGGATGTCTCCTTTTTCTTCGTCCCCCCTGATCGAGGTCTCGATCACGGCGCAGTAGGCGACGCCCGCTTTGATACCCGCGTTCACCGTCTTGACGACCGTCCTGTTCACGCTCGGTACCTCGCCGGCCACGACGACCCGCCGGACCTCACCGGCGCCGCCCTGCGGACGCAGGACGAGCGTGTGTTTCGAGTCCAGCGTGTCGGTGTCCCGGAAGGAGACGGTCACGTCGGGTGCGTCCAACTGCAGGCTGCCCAGCGTCGCGGCCGAGGCCGGTGTTGCGAGACCGATCGCCAGTCCGCACGCCATCCCGGTGCCGATCGACGCCCGGTACATCCACCGGAGGCGCGTCTTGCCTGTCATGGGGATCCCCCATCTCAGTCGAAGTGGGATGATCCAATTGTCCGCTCGTGTCCGGGCCCCGGCAATCGCTGGCGGGCCGGGGACCGCCTACGTACGCCGTATCCCGCGCTCCGCGAGCGCATCGCCCGCCAGGCCCACCGCGATCCCGAGCGCGACCATGACGCCGTAGCCGTAGAGCTCGTAGCCGTCGGGGACGAGGAAGCGGACGAAGCCCATGAAGTGGATCCAGTCGACCCACTCGTGCAGCAGGCCGCTCACGCCACCCACGACGAGGACGAAGGCGAGCAGCTCGGACAGGGTCTGGAGCCCGGATTTCGGACGGCTGGAGGTCATGCTCCGACCGTAGGCGGGCGGGGCGGGGCGCCGGATCGGCCTTTGGGTGGCCGGGGGCGGTACTTAAGTATCCGGTTCGACGCGCAAGGACCGCTCGCGGCCGGGGCCCGCGTAGATTTGCGGGACATGCGCCACATCCACCGCACCCGCCGGGACTGGGCGGCAGACCTGGGCCTGCTCCTCTTCGCCGCCTGTTTCGCGGCCGTCAGTTCGCAGTCCATCCCGGTGCCCGACACCCTCGGCCCCGCCTGGCGGGCCGCCGACCAGGCGGCCGGCGGGCTGGCCTGCGCGGCGGTGCTGCTGCGCAGGCGCTGGCCCGTGCAACTGGCCGTGGTGCTGCTGCTGGCGGGCAGCCAGGCGCACTACCTGACCGGCCCGGCCCTGGTGGCGGTGTTCACGGTGGCCGCGAGCAGGCCGTGGCGGGTCACGGCCTGGGTGGCGGCGCTGGCCTTCGCCCCGCTGCCCGTCTTCCTGTGGCAGCTCCCGGAAACGTCCGAGGACCGTGCGGGCGCGGCGCTGACCTACTTCGCCCTGATGGCCGGAGCCATCGGCTGGGGGCTGTTCCGCAGGTCCCGGCAGCAGCTCATCGCCTCCCTGCGCGAACGGGCCGAACTGGCCGAGGCGGACGCCGAGTCGCGCGCCGGACGGGCCCGGCTGGAGGTCCGCGAGGAGATCGCCCGCGAGATGCACGACGTGCTCGGGCACCGGCTCTCGCTGCTGAGCGTGCACGCGGGCGCCCTGGAGTACAACCCCGGTGCTCCGCAGGAGGAGATCGCCCGGGCCGCCGGGGTGATCCGGGAGAGCGCCCACCTCGCCCTCCACGACCTGCGCGAGGTTGTCGGCGTGCTGCGGGCGGACACGGCGGCCGGGCAGGACCACGACCGGCCGCAGCCCGAACTGGCCGACCTGGAAAGGCTGGTGGCCGAGGCCCGGGCGGCCGGCGGGAGGATCGAGCTGACGGTGCCGACCGGCGGTTCCGTGCCCCCGGCCCTGACCGGGCGCACGGCGTACCGGATCGTGCAGGAGGCGCTGACGAACGTACGCAAGCACGCGCCCGGCTCCGCCGTCACCGTACGGGTGGCCGGGGCGCCGGGGGAGCGGCTGACCCTGGAGGTCACCAACACCCGCCCGCCCGGACCCGGTCCGGCCGGGGGAGAGGGCGAGGGCAAGGGCGAGGGCGAGGGCGGCGGGCAGGGGCTGATCGGCCTGGCCGAACGGGCTCGGCTCGCGGGCGGCGAACTGACCTCCGGCCCGGCCGACGGCGGGTTCCGGGTGCACGCCTGGCTACCCTGGCAGAGCTGAGGAGGGAGGCTCCGGTGATCCGTGTCCTGCTGGTCGACGACGACGCGATCGTCCGGGCCGGTCTGCGCCTGATGCTGGGCGGCGCCCCGGACATCGAGCTCGTCGCCGAGGCCGCAGACGGGGCCGAGGTGCCGGCCCTGGTGGCCGCGCACGGACCCGACCTGGTGCTGATGGACATCCGGATGCCGGGCGTCGACGGACTGGCGGCCACCGAGGCCCTGCGGGGACGGCCCGCCGCGCCCGAGGTCCTGGTCCTGACCACCTTCCACACCGACGCACACGTCCTGCGGGCCCTGCGCGCGGGCGCCGCCGGGTTCCTCCTCAAGGACACCCCGCCGCAGGAGATCGTGACGGCGATCCGCACGGTCGCGGCGGGGGACCCGGTGCTGTCCCCCGCGGTCACCCGCCGGCTCATCGACCAGGTGGCGGGCAGTACCGGACAGGACACCCGCGAGGCCGCCGCCCGCGCGCGGCTGGCGGCGCTGGCCGGGCGCGAACGGGAGGTGGCCCTGGCGGTCGGGCGCGGCCTGTCCAATGCGGAGATCGCCAAGGAGCTGCACCTGGCGCTGCCGACGGTGAAGACCCACGTGTCCCGGATCCTCACCCGCCTCGACCTCAACAACCGGGTCCAGATCGCCCTGCTCGTCCACGACGCGAACCCGCCGCGCACCTTCTAGCACCGTGACCCGAAGGGTCCACCGGGCCGTGACGCCCGGCACGGCACCCCGCGGCGTCGGCGGACCGGGACCATGCCGGTACGGTCCGGTCCGGTCCGGTGCGAGCCGCGGTCCGCCGCGTTGCCATACAGCGCACCGGACGCCACGGCCCGGCAGCCCCCTCCGGCCACGGCACCGGGCGCGCCGTTCGTGGACCGGCCGGCGTCGTCCCCGTACGGCGCACCGCACGGAGGCGGCCCGCGGCTCGTACGCCGCCCGCCGGACTCGCGCGGTCCGACCACGCCGGGAGGCGCCGCCCGGGCGGCGCGGCCCCCGCGGAGACAGGCCCGCCCGGGGCGCGCGCCCGTGAAGACCGCCCCGGACCGGGCCCGGCTCCGGCCGCGGGCCAGGCAGGGGCGCGGGCCCGGAGGCCGTCCCCCGGGGCGCGGGCCCGCCCGTGGGGACACCGGCGGGCGGGAGTGAGACCCTGGCTGCATGGCCCAGAGGGGATCGGACCCCGCGGTCGACTGGCCCGCGCGCCCGGACACGAGCCTCGCGCTCAATCGCATGGGCACCTTCGACTGGGACCTCGACAGCGGCCGGATGCACCTGGATCCCACCGCCCTCGAGGTCCTCGACCTGCGCCCCGGCGAGTTCGACGGAACCCTCGCCGGACTGCGGGCGCGCCTGGGGCCCGCCGAGGAGGCCCGGCTCGACGCCCGGGTCGCGCAGGCCCTCAAGTCCGGCCAGAGCCACTACGGGGCCTACGTCAGGACCCTGGCGCGCACGCGCCCCCCGTCCTGGCTGCACGTCCAGGGCCACGTCCTGCGGGACCCGCACGGACGCCCGTACCGCATCATCGGGATCATCCGGGACGCCGCCCACGACCCGGGCGATCCCGGAGCCGACGGGAACCAGGAGGACGACCGCCGCCGCATGACCGGCGTCGTCGAGCGGACCACCGCCATCCTCGCCCACGCCCGCACCGTCAACGACGTCACCGACGTCCTCAAGGACCCCGAGGCCCTCGGGCACCTCGGCGCCGTCAGCGTGATGCTGGGCATCGTCGACGGCGGCCGCATCCACCTCGTCGCGGAAGGACAGCTGGGCTCGTACGTCCCCGAGATCGAGTACACGCGGATCGACGCCCGGTTCCCGATGAGCGTGGCCGTACGCACCATGCAGCCGGTCTTCCTCGGCTCGCGGGAGGAGTTCCAGTTCGGCTACCCGCAACTGTGGCCGTACATCGAGCCGCTGTCCGTCCGCAGCGGGGTCTACCTGCCGCTGATCGCCCAGGGCCGGCCCATCGGCGCGCTCGGGCTGCTCTACCGGCGCGACGGGGACTTCACCGCCGAGGAGCGCAACCTGCTCATGGCCCTCGGCAGCGGCATCGCGCAGAGCCTCCAGCGGGCCATGCTCTTCGAGCAGGAGCACGATCTGGCGGAGGGGCTCCAGCGGGCGATGCTGCCGCGCCGGATCCCGGCCGTGCCGGGCGCGCTGATCGCCGTACGGTACCGGTCCGCCCGGGTCGGGCGGGACATCGGCGGCGACTGGTACGACGTGGTCCCGCTCGGCGACGGACGGGTCGGGGTGATGATCGGCGACGTCGAGGGCCACGACACGGACGCGGCGGCCGTCATGGGCCAGTTGCGGATCGTGCTGCGCGCGTACGTCCTCGAAGGGCACACGCCCGGTACGGCGATGGAACGGGCCTCGGCCTTCCTGCGCGAGCTGGAGACGGAACGCTTCGCCACCTGCACGTACGCCGAGGTGGACCTCACCACCGGGATGCTCCGCATGGTCCGCGCCGGCCACCTCGACCCCGTCGTACGGCGCGGCGACGGATCCTGCCACCGGATCCAGGTGGCGGGCGGACTGCCGTTGGGGCTGTCCCCGCGGGACCGGCCGGGGACCGGCTCCGGCTACCCCGTCACCAGCCTCGAACTGCACCCCGGCGACACCCTCCTGCTGTGCACGGACGGCTTGATCGAACGGCCGGGCGCCGACAGCGACACGGGCATGGGGGAGTTCATGGACGCGGTCCGCGCGGGCCCCGTCGACGTCGAGGAACTCGCCGACGTGCTGTGCGACCTCGTCGGGGACTCGGGCGGCGGGGACGACATGGCCCTGCTCCTGCTGCGCCGCCGGGGCACGCCGACCGCCCGCGGCGGCGGCCCGCTGCACCACCGGCTGGACCCCGGCGACCCGGACGCCCCGGCCGCGGCCCGTCACCTGATCCGCGCGGCCGTCGCCGCCTGGGGTGCGGCGGACCGGGTCGACGAGATCGAGCTGGCCGCCGACGAACTGATGACCAACGCCCTGGTGCACACCGAAGGCGGAGGCGCGGTCAGCCTGAGGCTGACCGCGGAGGGCCGGATCCGCATCGAGGTCGAGGACACCAGCAGCGCGCTGCCGCAACGGCGCGAGGCGGGCGACTGGGCGGTGTCGGGGCGCGGGCTGCTGCTGGTGGACCAGCTCGCGGACGACTGGGGCGTGGAACCCCGGGGCGGCGGGAAGCGCGTGTGGTGCGAATTCGCCGCCCCCGCCCCCGCCCCCGCTCCGGCGTCCGCTGCCACGACCGCCACCGGGCTCCACCCGGACACGGCGCAACCGGCCGGAGCCCACTGACCCGCCGTTTGCTCGGCCCTGACGGCACGTCACGGCCCCGGTACCGGCCACGCGGACGGCGCGCGGGAAAACCCTGTGCGGCGGCGGCCCCGGTCGCGCTAGCGTGACCTGCATGAACGTCACCGGCTCACACACCACCGCGACCGCGCGAGCGACCAGCTCGCCGGTTGCCGCCGCCTGACCTTCCCCACCACCGGCGACCGGAAACGGTCCGTCGGTGGTGCCGTGGCGTAACCGTCCCCGGCCGGACGACTGAACGGGCCGTTCTCCGGTGCCTCCCCCGCTTCACGCGAAGGAGTCATCCCATGCAGACGGAACACCTGGCCAGGACGTTCGTCGAGTACTTCGAGGAGCGCGGCCACCGCCGGATCCCCGGCTCGACGCTGCTGCCGCCGCCCGGCGACCCCGTGCTCTTCACCACCTCCGGCATGCACCCGCTCACGCCCCACCTCCAGGGCCGCCCCCATCCGCTGGGCAGGCGGCTGGTCAACGTACAGCGCTGTCTGCGCACCACGGACCTGGAGGAGGTCGGCGACGCCACGCACCTCACGGTCTTCGAGATGCTCGGCACCTGGTCGCTGGGCGACTACGAAGGCCCGCTCAGCCTCGACTGGGCCTACGGGCTGCTCACCGAGGGGCTCGGCATCGATCCCGGCCTGCTGCACGCCACCGCCTACGCCGGCGACGGCCGGACCGGTCCGGACACCGCTTCCCTTCGGGTCTGGGAGGACCACGGCGTCCCCGTCGAACTCACCGTGGAGGACAACTGGTGGTCCAACGGGCCCGTCGGACCGTGCGGTCCCGACTCGGAGGTGTTCCTGTGGAGCGGTGACGGCCCGCCCGAGTCGACACCCACGCGCGACGACCGCTGGGTGGAGGTGTGGAACCACGTGACGATGAGCCACCGCCGGCTCGACGACGGCTCCCTCGTGCCCCTTCCCCAGCGCAACGTCGACACCGGACTCGGCCTTGAGCGGCTGGCCTCACTGCTCCAGGGCGAGCCGTCCGTCTTCGACTGCGACGTCTTCGACCCCTGGCGCCGTCTCGTACCGGCCCTGTGGCCCCTGGAGGAAAGGCCGTTGCGCCTGGTCTGCGACCACCTGCGCTCGGCCGTCGTGGTGCTCGGTGACGGCGTCCGGCCGGCCAGTACCGGACGCGGCTACGTGCTGCGCCGCCTGGTGCGACGGGTGCTCACCGTGCTGTGGCGGGACGACCCCTCGCGCGGCCTCGGGGACCTGCCGGACGAACTGTTCCGGCACACCCTGGACCACTTCCGGCAGGACATGAGCCCGGCCGGCGTGCTCCAGGTGCTGATCGAGGAGGAACGCCGGTTCCGCAGGCTCCTGGAGCGCGGCCGGCAGGTGCTCGCCCGGCCGCGCTTCCGGGGCCCGCTGACCGAGGAGGACTTCCACCACCTCCACGACACCCACGGTCTGCCGCGCGAGCTGGTCACGACCCTGCGTCAGGAGTGAGGAAGGACGGGGCGCCCGGACGGGACCGGGGCCGGGCCTGCGGCCGCGGCGTACGGTCCCTGTGCGGCCCTGGTGTTCTGCAGGGCCGTCAGCTTGCGCACGAAGACCACGGCGAACACGGCCGCGACGATCGTGGCCAGGTCGGAGACGATCCCGAAGGCGTAGGCGTTCAGCACCTCCTCGGTGCTCTTCGACGTCAGGTACAGCCTGCCGGCGATCCGGTCGAGGATCGCCGAAGCCACCCACACCAGCCACCACGTCGTGACCGGAGCGGCCGAGAGGGTGCGGTGGGAGCCGTCGGGACCCAACGGGGTGCTGGCCCACCAGGTCTGCTTCGCCGTGCGGTAGGGCAGGACGAAGTTCGCCAGGGGGATGAACCAGCCGCCGATGGCCCAGCCGCGGCTCTGCGTGAAGATGTCGGGGCGGAATATATCCCCGTTGCAGCGCACGCGGTGGAACCAGATGATGAAGACGACCGCGGTGGCGAGCAGGGACATGACCTGCACCGCGCCGATGAGGCCGTTGAGCATGTCCACCGAGGCGAGCGCGCTGTCCGGTTCCGACCAGGGATCCTCACTGAGGTCCTGCAGCGCCGAGTAGCTGTACGCACTGCCGGCGACCGAGACGAGGTTGACGACGGCCCCGACGGACAGCAGGACGGTCGCCGCGGCCGCCAGGCCCTGGGGTGAGCGCAGGATGCCGCGGGGCTGCGGCGGGCCGGGCTGCGGCGCTGCGGTCCAGTCCGGCCGTCCCGGCAGCACCGGCTGCCCGGGCGAGGGCGCGTACGGCCCCGGCTGGACGGCGTCCGGCCCGGGGCCGGGGTGCTGGGGCGGCGGGGCGGCTGGGCCGGGGTGGTCGAAGGACATGACGAAGTTCCCCCCACGGGACGTGTGACCTGCACTTGAGGCCCGCTGGTACGCGCGGGCCCGGCCGAACATATGCCAGTCAGGTGGCCGAATCCAAGCAGTTCTCCGAGCGGCCGCGGCCGGCTGAACGCACGGTCGCGAGCGGGCCGACGTCCCTGCGACCGCGGCCCGTGCCCGATCCCGCCCGGGTGGTGCCCCTCCGTCCGCCCGCCCTTCGGGCGGCCGACGCTCCCAGAGACGACCTAGAGACGGACGAGGGTGACCTCGGTGGCCTTCACGCTGGTCCACACCTCGGCGCCGTCGACGATGCCCAGTTCGGCGGCGGCCTCCGGGGTGATCTCCGCGACGAGGTCGGGGGCCCGGCCGGAGGCGACCAGGACGCGCAGCCTGCTGCCGACCGCGGTGATCTCCCGCACGGTGCCCGGCCACACGTTGCGCGGGCTGCCGCCCGGGCGCGTGCGGTGGAGGGACACCGCCTCCGGGGCGATGATCGCGAGCGCCTCGGCCCCCTCGGGCAGGGCCTCGGCGACCACCAGGCGGCCCCCTTCCGCGAGGGCGAGGCCGTCGGCCGATGCGGTGCCCGGCCAGGCGTTGCGTCCCAGCATCCGGGCCACCCACGGTGAGCGGGGATGGCGGGTCACCTCGGCGGGCGGCGCGTCCTGCAGGGTGCGCCCGTCGGCGAGTACGAGGACCCGGTCGGCCAGCGACACCGCCTCGACGGGATCGTGGGTGACGATGAGGCAGACCCCGCCGAAGTCGGCCAGGTGCGTGCGCAGGGTGTGCCGGACGCGTGCCCGGGTGGTCTGGTCGAGGGCGGCGAGAGGTTCATCGAGCAGGAGCAGCCGGGGGCGGGCGGCCAGGGCCCGGGCCAGGGCCACGCGCTGGGCCTGGCCGCCGGACAGCTGGGCGGGCTTGCGGTGGGCGAGGTGACCGACGCCGAGCCGGTCCAGCCATGCGCGGGCCTCGCGACGGGCCTCGGCGCGCGGCACCCGGCGGGCGCGCAGCCCGTACGCGGTGTTGGCCTCGGCGGTCAGGTGCGGGAACAGGGCCCCGTCCTGGGGGACCCAGGCGACCTGGCGCCGGTGCGGGGGCAGCGCGGTGACCTCGGTGTCGCCGAGCCGCAGTTCGGCGTGGGCGCGCGGGGTCAGGCCGAGCAGGGCGCGCAGCAGGGTGGTCTTGCCCGCGCCGTTCTCGCCGACGACGGCGATGGTGGTGCCCGGTTCGGCGTCGAGGGTGAGCTCGTTGAAGCCGGTGACGGTGGCGTGCAGGGGCCAGGAGCCGCCGTCGGTCACGGAGGCCGGGGCCGGGGCGGCATCCGTGACCGCGCTCGCCGCGGCAGCGGAGACGTCCGGGTCGGGGTCGGGCGCGAGCCCGTCCGAGGGGGCCGGGCCCCGGTCCTCGCGGGTCGCCGGGGTGCCCGTCCAGCGGCCGCGCAGGGCGATGAGCACACCCATGGCGATCGCGAGGAGCAGCAGGGAGACGGAGGTGGCGGCTTCGGGCTGGTCCTGGAGCAGCAGGTACACCTGGAGCGGCAGGGTCTGGGTGGTGCCGGGGAGGTTGCCGGCGAAGGTGATGGTCGCGCCGAACTCGCCGAGTGCGCGGGCCCAGGTGAGCGCGGCGCCGGCGATCAGCCCCGGGGCCACCATGGGCAGGGTGACGGTGAAGAAGACCCGTACCGGGGAGGCACCGAGCGAGGCCGCCGTCTCCTCGTAGCTCTGCTTGAGGCCGCCCAGGGCGCCCTCCAGGCTGATGACGAGGAACGGCATGGCGACGAAGGTGGCCGCGACGACGGCGCCCGAGGTGTGGAAGGGCAGGGTGATCCCGAAGGTGCCCTCCAGCCAGGGCCCGAGCAGCCCGCGCCGCCCGAAGCCGAGCAGCAGGGCCACACCACCCACGGTCGGCGGCAGCACCATCGGGAGCAGCACGAGCGAGCGGACCAGTGCCTTGCCCCGGAACTCGACGCGGGCCAGCAGCCAGGCGAGCGGGACGCCGAGGAGGAGGGAGAGGCCGAGGGCCCACAGGGACACCAGCAGCGAGAGCCGCAGGGCCTCGACCACGCCGGGGCTGGTCAGGTGGGTGCCGAGCTCGCTCCACTGGGTGCGGACGAGGATGCCGATCAGCGGCAGCAGCAGGAACGCGACGGCGAGCAGCGCGGGCAGTGCCAGGGTCAGGGGAGGCCGGGTGCGGGTGCGGTGTCTGCTCATGAGGAGTTCCTGGCGGGGGAGGTGACGGCGGCGGTGGCAGCGTACGGCGGTCGGTGGCCGGGGACGGCGGCCGACCCGGCCCGGAGCCGATTGCCGTGCGGAAAAGCCGAGGGGGGGGCTGCCCGTCCCCCCGGACCGGGCAGCCCCCCTCGGGACCTCAGGCCTGCTGGAAGCCCGCGTCCTGGAGGATCTTCTGCGCCTCCGGGGTGCTCAGCCAGGCCACGAACGCGGCGGCGGCGTCGGCGTTCTTGGACTGCTTCAGCGTGGCGGCCGGGTAGGAGGCCACGGCGTTCTGCTCGTCCGGGATCTCGACGGGGACGACCTTGTCGCCGGACTTGGCGGAGTCGGTCTTGTAGACGAGACCGGCGTCGGCCTCGCCCAGCTCGACCTTGCTCAGCACGGCGCGGACGTTGGGCTCCTGGGAGACGGGCTTCACGGTGACGCCTTGCTTGTCCAGGATCTCCTTGCTGTACCGGCCGACGGGGACCTCGGGCGCGGCGAGCACGACCTTGATCTTGGTGTCGGCGAGGTCCTTCAGCTCGTCGATCTTGAAGGGGTTGCCCTTGGCGGTTGCGATGACCAGCCGGTTCTTGGCGATGACCTCGGGGTCACCGGTCTCGGTCTTGAGGCCGTCCATCGTCTTGGTGTCGGCGGTGACCAGAGCGTCGGCCGGGGCGCCCTGCTTGACCTGTGCGGCGAGCTCCTGCGAACCGGCGAAGGAGAAGGTGATCTTCGTGCCCGGGTGGGCCTTCTCGTACGCGGCCCCGGCGGTCTTGAAGACGTCGGTGAGGGAAGACGCGGCGAGGACGGTCAGGTTCGCGGCCTTGGCCTCGGCGGGGGCCGGGTTCGAGGCGCTCGCGGAGGCGTCCGCGGCGGGCTTCTCGTCGGCCTTGCCGCCGCACGCGGTCAGCGGCAGGAGCAGGGCCGTGGTCAGGGCGGCGGCAGCGGCGGTACGGCGGCGGTTCAGGATCGCGGACATGAGCGGAGTGCTCCTCGGTCGGGTCGGCGGCCGGTCGGGTGCCGGTTCCGCGTGGTGGTGACCCGCGCCGGTGACGGGCGGAGCGGGTGGGGACGTTCGGTGGTGCTGAGCGGGTGGCGCGGGGACCGGCCTCAGGCGCGGTCGATGTGCACGCTGGTGGACTTCACGCGGGCGACGGCCTGCATGCCGACCTCCAGCCCGAGCTCCTCGACGGCCTCACGGGTGAGCAGGGAGACCAGCCGGTGGGGACCCGCCTGGATCTCGACCTGAGCGGCCACGTCGCCGAGCGTGACGGCCGTGACGATGCCGGGGAAGGCGTTGCGCGCCGAGGTGTACGGTTCGCCGTCCTCGCTGTGGGCGCCCTGGCCCACCTCGATGGAGAACGCGGCCAGATCGCGGCCGTTGATCAGGCGACGGCCGGCCTCGTCGCGATGGGTCACGACCCGGCCGGCGTCGGCCCAGCGGCGCGCGGTGTCCGGGCTGACGCCCAGCAGGCGGGCCGCCTGTCCGATGGTGTAGGACTGCATGTGCCACAAGGTAGGGGTAGGTATCCCGCATTTGCAATTCTCTTGGGATGATCTGCATGGCAGGTGCGAACCGTGTTGTCGCATCCGCCAAAAGTCGTTCCGCTCCTGCCTGTCCCCCTCGCTAGAGTCAGGGCATGGCTGATGAGGTATCGGGAACGGGTGCGGCGACGGACGGCGGTACGGTCCGGGTGGACGCGTGGCTCTGGTCCGTGCGCCTGACGAAGACCCGTTCGACCGCGGCGACCGCCTGCCGGGCGGGCCATGTGAAGGTCAACGGTGAACGCGCCAAACCGGCGCAGGCCGTGCGCGCGGGCGACGAGGTGAGGCTCTTCCATGCGGGGCGCGAGCGGATCGTGGTGGTCCGGCGGCCCGTGTCCAAGCGCGTGGGCGCCCCGGTCGCCGCGGAGTGCCTGATCGACAAGAGCCCGCCGCCCCCGACCCCGGTCGAGGCCGCCGTGGTCGGCATCCGCGACCGCGGTGCGGGCCGCCCGACCAAGCGCGAACGCCGGGAGATCCAGAACCTCCGCGGCGGCCGCTGATCCCGCCGTTGCGCAATGCGGTGGCCGCCGGCCGAGGGCGGCCGTAGCATCCGCCCGTGAAATCGAACGATACGGACAACGGGTGCACGGTCGCGGTCGCCGACGTGGTCACCGAAGCGGACACGGGCCCGGACACGGACACGGACCCGGACTCTGCGACGGTCAGGGTGCCGTGCTGGCGTGGCAGGACGGTGACCTTCGCGGCGCTCGATGCCGACAGCGACGCCGAGTTGATGCACGGCTGGCGGTCCGACCCGGTCGCCGCGCACGAGATCGGCTTCTGGCCGCGTTCGCTCCCCGCGCTGCGGGAGCGGCTGGAGCGGGACCGGGACGACCACGACCGGGACGACTTCCTGGTCCTGCTGCCCGACGGCACGCCGATCGGCCATATCGCGCTCACGGACCAGGACATGGTCGACGGGACCGCCGAAGTCCAGCTGATGATGGACCCGCAGTACCGGGGGCAGAGCCACGGCACCGACGCGGTCGACGCGTTGACCGACCTCGCCTTCGGTGAACTGCCCATGCAGCGCCTCCAGGCGGTCACCCACACCACCAACGTCCCCGCGCTCGCCGTCCTCGCCAGGGCGGGCTTCGTCCGGGAAGGGACGCGGCGTTCCGCCTGTCTGCACCGCGGACGGCGCCACGACGTGGCCGTCCTGTCCTTGCTCCGCCGTGAGTGGGAGGTCCTCGCGCGCCCGAGGTCCTGGGACGCGTGACCGGGCGTGGCCCTCACCTCGGCCAGTGCCGGTGGTGCCGGTCGATGACGTAGTGGTGGCCGTGCCGCCAGCCGGCCGCCGCCGCGCGGGCGTCCACGAGGTGGGGGTGCCCCTGCGGCAGGTCCGGGTGGACGTGTTCCAGGTGGGACGGGTCCCGGGCGGGCCAGAGCGCGGCGGCGGCCGTGGCGGCGGCCAGGGCGATGACGCCGAGGACGGCGGCGGTCACCGGCAGGCCCGCGCCCGAGGCCAGCCACCCGGCCAGGGGGTACGTCAGCAGCCAGCAGCAGTGGGAGAGGGAGAACCGGGCGGCGAACGCCGCGGGCAGGTCCGCGTCGCCGGACGAGCGCCGCACCACGCTGCCGCCGGGGGTCAGCACGGCGGAGCAGGCGGCGCCGATCGCTGCCCAGGCGGCCAGCGCCGCGGGCCAGGACCAGGGCCGGGATCCGGGGGCGGCAGCGGTGAGCGCGGCGACGCAGGCCAGGACGAGCGGCAGGGCGAAGGCGGCGGGCAGCATCACCGCGCGCTCGGAGAACCGGCCCAGCAGGCGCGGCAGGCACAGGGCGGTCAGCACGGACCCCGCGCCGTACGCGCCCAGCGCGAGGGAGACGGCGCCGGCGGACCGCCCGTAGTGCTCGCGGACCAGGACGACCGTGGTGACGAGGACGAGCGCACCGGCGGCGGCGACCGCGAGGTCGAGCGCGAGGAGGGCCCGTAGCCGCGGGGTGGCCAGGAACAGCCGGGCGCCCGCGGCGGCCCCGGTGCGCAAGCGGTCGGTGTGCGCGGGCGGGGCGGGCCGGGGGAGGGCGGCCGACAGGACGAGCACCGCGGAGGCCGCGAAGCCCACGGTCGTACCGGCGAACAGCCACCGGTAGGAGACCAGGGCCAGCAGGGCCGCGGCGAGGGCCGGGCTGAACAGGCTCTCCAGGTCGTAGGCGAGGCGGCTCAGCGACAGGGCCCGCGTGTAGTCGCGTTCGTCGGGCAGGATCTCGGGGACGGTCGCCTGGAAGGCCGGTGTGAAGGCGGCCGACGCCGCCTGGAGCAGGAAGATCAGGACGTAGACCTGCCCCACCCGGTCGACGAACGGCAGGGCCAGCGCGACCGCCGCACGGACGAGGTCCGCGGTCACCAGCAGGGCGCGGCGGGGCACCCGGTCCGCCACGGCGGCGATCACCGGGGCGAGCGCGACGTAAGCGGTCATCTTGATCGCCAGCGCGGTACCGAGGACCGCGGCGGCACCGGAGCCCGCGAGGTCGTGGGCGAGCAGGCTCAGGGCGACCGTGGCCAGTCCGGTGCCCACCAGGGCGACGACCTGGGCCGTGAACAGCCTGCGGTAGGCGGTGTTGCGCAGCACGGACAGCATGGACCCGGCCCCGTCCTGGTCGGGGGAGTGCGGGGACCGCTCCATCGTACTCAACATGTGCGTACCTGAGCACGCTTTTGCGCAGCCCCCGCCGGCTCAGTCGTGGGGCGGGAGCGAGCCGAGCTGGTGGTCCGCGACGTTCAGCGCCTCGTCCACCAGCCGCCTCAGGTGTCCATGGCCCAGGGAGTAGACGACGCGGCGCCCGTCCTTGCGGGTGGTGACCAGCCCCGCCAGCCGGAGCTTCGCAAGGTGCTGGCTGACGGAAGGGCGGGCCGCGCCGCAGGCCTCGGTGAGCGTGGTGACATCGGCCTCGCCGCGCCCGAGCCGCTCCATCAGCGCCAGGCGCGTCCGGTCCGCCAGCAGGGCCAGCACCGAAGCGGCGGCCTCCAGCCGGTCGCCCCGCTCCTGCACATCCTGTGCACCTGCCCGGTGCGCGCCCGATCCCATGGGGCACAGCCTAGGTCCACAGGTGCATCCGTGCGTTCCCTTGCACGGGACCCCTCGCGGATGCCCCGGCCGCTCGCCCCGGCCGCCCCGCCGTCTACCGTGGGCCCCCGGACGCAGGGAGGGAGAAGCGCATGGGCGCTGTCAGGATCGCGGTCGTGACGAGCAAGGCCGGTCTCGACCGGGACGCCGACCTCCCGCTCGTCGTGGACGCACTGCGCGCCGACGGGTGGGAGACCCGCGCCGTGGCATGGGACGCCGAGCCCGAGCCGTGGGACGGCTTCGGTCTCGCGGTCATCAGGTCGACCTGGGACTACGCGGAACGCCTCGACGACTTCCTGGCCTGGGCCTCTGCGGCGGCCCGCGCCACCCGGCTGCTCAACCCCGAGCCCGTGGTGCGCTGGAACAGCGACAAGCGCTACCTGCTCGACCTGGCGGAGCGTCATGTCTGCGTGGTGCCCACGCAGTTCATCGTCCCGGGCGGGAACTACCGCGAGGCGGACTTCGATCTGCCCGAAGGCGTGGTGGTCAAACCGGCGGTTTCCGCGGGTTCCCTGGACACCGCGCGCTACGAGCCGGGCCACCACGCGGACGCGGTGCGCCACGCCCGGATGCTGCTGGACCAGGGCCGCACGGTGATGGTCCAGCCGTACCAGCGGCTCGTCGAAGAGGGGGAGCGCGCCCTGGTCTTCTTCGCCGGAGTGTTCAGCCACGCGATCCGGAAGGGGCCCGTGCTGACCGAGCCCGGCGTCATCGACAACCTCCGCGCGCCGCACCCCGGGGTCGTCCCGTACGCCCCGACCGCCGCGGAACTCCGTACCGCCCAGGACGCCCTCGCAGCGGTCCCGGCCGCGCAGGCCCCGCTGTTCGCCCGGGTCGACCTGACGCTCGCCGAGAGCAGGGAACCGGTGGTCATGGAGCTGGAGCTCATCGAGCCGAACCTGTTCCTGGACGGCAACCCGCAGGCGCTGGCGCGCTTCGTCGGGGCCGTGGCCGCGCAGGCCCGCGCCGTCACCCCCTGACGCAGGTCCCGGGCCGGGCGGCTCCTTCGCCGCGCGGCGGGGGAATCCGCGTGCTTAGTCTGTTCGTGTCGTCCCGTCCTCGCCTTGATCCTCGTACGACAGGTCAGGAGGCGTGCTGTGAGGAATGCGCACATCCAGGTGCCCGGCCGCTGGCGCAGGGCCTGCGCCGCGGCCGTCGCCGCCGGCCTGCTGGCCGCGCCCGCCCTTGCGGCGTCCGCTTCCGCCGCGCCGGTGGCCACGGCCGCCGTCCCGGCCGCCGCCCCCTCCCCGGACGGCGAGGGGGAGTTCGCCGAGCTGACCCCGGCCGTCGCGGCGCGGCTGGACGCCGCCGTCCAGAAGACCCTGCGCGAGGCCCGGGTGCCGGGCGTGGTCGTGGGCCTGTGGGCGCCCGGCAAGGGCAGCTACGTCAGGACCTTCGGCGTCGCCGACAAGATCACGCGCGCTCCGATGCAGACCGATTTCCACACGAGGATCGGCAGCGAGACCAAGACGTTCACGGTCACGGCCCTCCTGCGGCTGGTCGACCAGGGCAAGGTCGCCCTCGACGACCCCATCGGCAAGTACATCAGCGGCGTCCCCAACGGGGAGCGCATCACCCTGCGTCAGCTCGCCGGGATGCGGAGCGGGCTGTTCAACTACAGCGAGGACCCGGAGTTCGGCAAGTTGCTCTTCGCCGACCCCGACCGGCGGTTCACGCCCCAGCAGTTGCTCGACTTCTCCTTCAAGCACCCGGTGCAGTTCGCGCCGGGGGCGGAGTTCGAGTACTCCAACACCAACCTGATCCTGCTCGGCCTCCTGCTGGAGAAGGTCACCGGCCGGCCGGTCCAGGACGTCATCCGGGAGCAGGTGCTGGAGCCGGCCGGGCTGCGGCGGACGCTCTTCCCCACCGACGCGTACTTCCCCGACCCGCACGCGCAGGGCTACACGCAGCAGACGGCCTCCGGCAAGATCGAGGACGCCACCGACTGGGACCCGTCCTGGGCCTGGGCCGCGGGTGCGATGATCTCCGACCTCCAGGACCTGCGCAGCTGGGCGCGGACCCTCGCGACCGGCAAGCTGCTGACGCCCGCGACCCAGGCGCAGCGGCTGAAGACCACCTCGGTCGGCATCCCGGGTGCGGGGTACGGGCTGGGCATCTTCGACGTCCAGGGCTGGATCGGCCACAACGGCTCGCTGCCCGGGTACGAATCCCTGACCGTCTACCTGCCCGAGGCCCAGGCGACCATGGTCGTCCTGCTGAACACCGACGTGACGCACGAAGGCCAGGAGCCCAGCACCCTCTTCGGCGAGGCGATCACCAGCATCGTGACCCCCGACCACGTCTATCCCGGCCACAAGCCGGTCCAGCCGAAGGCCGAGCAGGGGCAGCCGACGACGACGCGCTGACCGGTCCTGCCTCGGCCCGGCCCGTCACAGCGCTCGGATTCGCGCAGATGTTCGAGTCCGGGGTTACGCTGGATCCATGCACGCGCTCCACGGCCTCCAGGCCTCCCTCTTCGACCAGGGCGACGAGATCCGGCCCGGCCCGCTCGCCGGCCTGCGGCGCACCGAGCTCGGGGACGGGGCCTGGGTGGACCGGCTGCCCGGCTGGCTCCTCGGCGCCGACGCGCTGTTCGAACGGCTCGCCGCCGACGTCCCCTGGCGCGCCGAACGCAGGCAGATGTACGAGCGCGAGGTGGACGTCCCGCGCCTGCTCGCCTTCTACGGCGAGGGCGAGGAGCTCCCGCACCCCTCCCTCGTCGAGGCGCGCGAGGCACTGAGCCGCCACTACGCCGCCGAACTCGGCGAACCCTTCGTCACCGCCGGTCTCTGCCTCTACCGCGACGGCCGCGACAGCGTGGCCTGGCACGGGGACCGCACCGGCCGGTCCTCCACCGAGGACACCATGGTCGCGATCCTCTCGGTCGGCGACCCGCGCGACCTCGCCTTCCGCCCCCGCGCGGGCGGCCCCACCCTGCTGCGCCTGCCCCTGGGGCACGGGGACCTCGTCGTCATGGGCGGCTCCTGCCAGCGGACCATGGAGCACGCCGTACCGAAGTCGGCGCGGGCGGCCGGCCCGCGGATCAGCGTGCAGTTCCGTCCGCGCGGAGTGCTCTGAGGCGTCCGAGGTTGCGGCCCCGGCGGGGCGCGTCCAGGCTGGAGCGCATGGACCTGGGTGCCTTCTCCGTGAGCCTGGCCGTGCGCGACATCAAGGCCTCGCGGGCCTTCTACGAGAAGCTCGGATTCACCCCGCTCGGCGCGGGCTCGGGCCCCGGGAGCTTCCTCGTGCTCGACCCCGACGGGAACCCGGTCCTCGTCGACCAGCACCGTTGACCTGCCGGGGCGGTACGGCCCCTACAGGGCGCCCGGCTCCTTCGAGGGCCGGACCGCCGCAGCGGCCGCGTGCAGCGACTTCAGCGCCAGCAGCAGCACGCCGATGTCGTCCAGGTACACCGGGTCCGGGATCAGGTCCACCGGCGAGACCGTGTAGATCACCGCGGCCCAGAAGAGCGCCTTGTCCCGCAGCGGGATGCCCGAGTCGAGCAGCAGCCGCCGCGCCTTGAAGACCCGTACGAGCAGCACGGCGGCGGCGACCGCCAGGGCGGCCGCCGCGAGCACGGCCAGCGTGAGCCAGACCTTTCCGTCCATGGCGGCCGTATACCCCGATTCCAGTCTCCGGTACCGCCGGCGCGGCGGTCGTGCGCTTTCAGTGTCCCTGTTCGCGCAGGCGGCGGCTGACCTCGCCCAGCCCGGCCGCGATCGCGTCGAGCTGCTCGGGGGTCAGGACGTCCACCAGGACCTCCCGGACCGTCGCCACGTGCCCGGGCGCGGCCTCGGCCAGCCGGGCGCTGCCCGCGTCGGTGAGGACGGCGAAGACCCCGCGCACGTCGGAGGGGCAGCTGCGGCGGCGGACCAGCCCGGCCTTCTCCATCTGCGTGACCTGGTAGGTCAGCCCGCTCTTGGAGTTGATCAGCCCGTTGGCGAGTTCGGTCATGCGCAGTTCGCGCCCCGGGGCCGCGGCCAGGCGCACGAGGATCTCGTACTGCGGGTGCGAGAGGCCGGAGTCGTCCTTGAGCTGCTGGTCGAGGCGGCGGTTCACAAGCGCCGACGCGGCCAGGAAGCCGCTCCAGGCCCGCATCTCGCGGTCGTCCAGCCATCTCGTCTCAGCCATGGCCCCAGCCTACACGGGTTGTTCCAATTTGAATCAATGGCTAGGGTCGGCATCGGCGGTTCGAATTTGAACGACCTCTGTGACGGCCGACAGCCGCACCGACAGCCCTGCCGACCACGGGCCGCCCCACCGGAAGGATTCCCCCCATGACCAGCCCCTCCGTCACCCCGACGAAGCCGCAGGCCGCCGCTCAGGCCGTACCCTCCCGCGCGTCCGCCGTCCTTCCCGCCGGCCACGACGCCGGCCTGCTGCTCCTGCGCCTCGTCCTCGGCCTGACCATGGCCGCCCACGGCTCCCAGAAGCTCTTCGGCTGGTTCGGCGGCGGCGGCATCAGCGAAACCGGCCAGTTCTTCACCGCCAGCGGCTACCCCGCGGGCGACGCCATGGCCGTCCTCGCCGGGCTGACCGAGACCCTGGGCGGCCTCGCCCTCGCCCTCGGCCTGCTCACCCCGCTCGCCGCCGCGGCCCTCGTCGGCACCCTCGTCAACGCGATCGCCGTCCACGGCGCCGGGTCCTTCTTCGCACCCGAGGGCATCGAGTACGAACTGCTCCTGACCGCGGGGGCCGCCGTCCTCGCCCTCACCGGCCCCGGCCGGTACGCCGCCGACCGCTTCCTGCCGCCCGTGCTGCGCGGTGACCGCCCGGCCCACGGCGCCCTCGCCGTGCTCCTCGGCCTGGTCCTGGGAGGCGTCCTCCTCCTCGTCAGGAACTAGGAGCTGGTGCTGCGGCCGGAAAGCTCCACCGGCCGAGCACTAGCGCGCACGAGGGTGCCCGGGGCCCGCGCTGATTGGCCCCGGGTATTCGGGGGAAGAGCGCACAAATGACACAACCCATCGAAGACTACGCACTCATCGGCGACCTGATGACCAGCGGACTCGTCGGCCGTGACGGGTCCATCGACTGGCTGTGCCTGCCGCGCTTCGACTCGGGGGCATGCTTCGCCAAGCTCCTCGGCGAAGAGGAGAACGGCCACTGGCGCATCGCACCCCTCGGCGCCGCCGACGGTGAACAGTGCACCCGCCGGTCCTACATCGACGGCTCGCTGGTCCTGGAATCCTTCTGGGAGACCGACACCGGCACCGTCAAGGTCACCGACTTCATGCCGCAGCGCGACGTCGCCCCCGACGTCATCCGCATCGTCGAAGGCATCAGCGGCAGGGTCAGGATGCGCAGCACCCTGCGCCTGCGCTTCGACTACGGCCACGTCGTGCCCTGGGTCCGCCGCAGCGAGGACGACCGGGTCGCCGTCGCCGGACCCGACTCCGCCTGGTTCCGCAGCGAACCGCCCGTCCGCACCTGGGGCGAGGCCAACAGCACCCGCTCCCAGTTCCCGATCGCCGCCGGACAGAAGGTGGCCTTCGTCCTCACCTGGCACCCCTCGCACGAGCCCCGCCCCGAGCCCATCGACCCGTACCAAGCCCTGGAGCAGACCCTCGCCGACTGGGGGGAGTGGACCGCCCAGTGCTGCTACGACGGCCCCTACCGGGAAGCGGTCACCCGCTCCCTGATCACCCTCAAGGCCCTCACGTACGCCCCGACCGGCGGGATCGTCGCCGCGGCCACCACCTCCCTTCCCGAGGAGCTCGGCGGGGTCCGCAACTGGGACTACCGCTACTGCTGGCTGCGCGACTCCACCCTCACCCTCGGCTCCCTCGTGGCCACCGGCTTCCTCGACGAGGCCCGCGCCTGGCGGGCCTGGCTGCTGCGCGCCGTCGCCGGTGACCCGGCCGACCTCCAGATCATGTACGGCATCGCCGGTGAGCGGCGGATCCCCGAGGCCGAGCTGCCCTGGCTGCGCGGCTACGCCTCCTCCGCCCCCGTCCGGGTCGGCAACGCCGCCGTCGACCAGCTCCAGCTGGACGTGTACGGCGAGGTCCTGGACTCCCTGCACGTGGCCAGGTCCGCCGGGCTCGCCTCCGAACGCCACTCCTGGCAGATCCAGCTCGCCCTCCTCGACTTCCTGGAGCAGAACTGGCGCCGCCCCGACGAGGGCCTGTGGGAGGTGCGCGGCCCGCGCCGCCACTTCGTGCACTCCAAGGTCATGGCCTGGGTGGCGGCCGACCGGGCCGTGCAGGCCCTCGAACGCGACCCCTCCATCCCCGGCGACGTGGCCCGCTGGCGGGTCATGCGCGACGAGGTGCACCAGGACGTGTGCGAGAAGGGCTTCGACCCGGAGCGCAACACCTTCACCCAGTACTACGGCTCCCGCGAGCTGGACGCCGCGACCCTGCTGATCCCCCGCGTCGGCTTCCTGCCGCCGGACGACCCCCGCGTCATCGGGACGGTCGACGCCGTACGCGAGGAGCTCGGCCGCAGCGGGCTGGTCCGCCGCTACACCACCGAAGGCCCCTCGGTCGACGGACTGCCCGGCGACGAAGGAGCCTTCCTGGCCTGCTCGTTCTGGCTGGCCGACGCCCTGCACCTGACCGGCCGGGGCAAGGAGGCGCGGGACCTCTTCGAGCGCCTGCTGGCCGTGCGCAACGACGTGGGCCTGCTCGCCGAGGAGTACGACCCCATCGCCGGGCGCCAGCTCGGCAACTTCCCCCAGGCGTTCAGCCACGTCGGCCTGGTGAACACCGCCCTCACCCTGAGCCAGGGCGAGGCGGCCGACCGCCCGTAGGGCCGTGCCGGTGGGCCCCGACCGCCGACCCCCGGCCCCCGGACCGCCGACCCCTGCCCGGCAGGCCCCCGCCCGCCCCTACGGCTGCCGCACCGCCTCGGTCAGGCGGCCCCGGAGGCGGGCGAACTCGGCCGAGGAGCGCAGCCCCGGGACGTCCGTGTCCGGACCCCGGCCGAGCCCGACCGGCAGCTGCGCCACCACCCGGCCCGGACCCGCCGCCATCACCAGGACCCGGGAACCCAGCAGCACCGCCTCCTCCGCCGAGTGCGTCACGAACAGCACCGTCGTGCCGAGCCGCCCGGCCAGGGTGCGGACCTCCTCCTGGAGCCGCTCCCGTGTCAGCGCGTCGAGCGCCGCGAAGGGCTCGTCCATCAGCAGCAGTTCCGGCTCTCCGGCCAGCGCCCGGGCGAGCGCGACCCGCTGCTGCTGGCCGCCCGACAGCTCCCAGGTGCGCCGGCCCGCCGTGCCCGCCAGCCCCACCTGCTCCAGGAGCTCCGCGATCCGCCCGGCCCGCTCGGCGCGCGGCACCCCGTGGCGGGCCAGCGCGAAGCCGAGGTTCCCGCCCACCG
This sequence comes from Streptomyces xanthophaeus, assembly GCF_000725805.1. Taxonomy (GTDB): domain Bacteria; phylum Actinomycetota; class Actinomycetes; order Streptomycetales; family Streptomycetaceae; genus Streptomyces; species Streptomyces xanthophaeus. The sequence continues at coordinate 30,722 of NZ_KL647137.1, forward strand.
TGCGCCACGGGAACAGGCGCGGCTGCTGGAACACCACCCCCGTGCCGCCGCCCGGCCGCGGGGCCGAGCCCCGCACCAGCGCGGTGCCCGAGGAGGGCCGCTCGAAGCCCGCGACCACCCGCAGCAGGCTGGTCTTGCCGCAGCCCGACGGCCCGACCAGGACCACGAACTCGCCTGCGCGGATCCGTAGGTCCACGCCCTCCAGGGCGGTGACCGGCTGCCGGGCCGACCCGTACCGGACGGCGACCCCGGCCAGGTCCACGACCGCAACGGGCCTGCCCTCCACGTCAGTTCGCGGCACGGGCCAGCTCCTCCACCGCGAGCGCCCGCCCGAACGCCGCCTCGTCCGGCACCGCGTCGACCGCCTTCTGCCCCTTCAGGAACACCGCCGCGTCGTGCAGGTTCGCGGCCAGCTTCCCGGGCGCCCCGGGCGTGCCCAGGTACTCGGGCCCCGTCTGCTCCTTCGCGCTCAGCAGCACCAGCTCCGACAGCTGCCGCTTCGCCTCCTCCACCGGCAGCCCGAGCTCGGCGCCGATGGACTTCGCCGCCTGGTCGGGAGCCGTGCGCGCCTGGGCGACGGCCTGGTCCTGCGCCTTGATCCAGGCGGTGACCACCTCGGGGTGCTTCGCGGCGAACGCGTCGGTCACCACTCCCAGGTCGGCGGTCGGCTTGCCCTGCTGGGCGAGCTGCCGGCTGCTGATGAGCACCTTGCCGTCCTTGGTCAGCTCGCTCAGCGTCGGCGTCCACACGTACGCCGCGTCGATGTCCCCCCGCTTCCACGCGGCGAGCGCGTCCTGCGGCTGGAGGTCGATGATCTGCACGGCGGAGGGCTCGACCCCGGCCGCGGCGAGGGCGGCGAGCAGGGAGTAGTGGGCGGTCGACCCGAACGGGGTGGCCACCTTCTTCCCGGCCAGCTCCTGCACCGAGCCGATCCCGGACCTGGCCACGAGGGCCTCGTTGTCGCCGATGAGGTCGTGGATCCACACCACCTTGTACGGGATGTTCAGCGGCGCGGAAAGCCCCTTGGTCACCGGGCTCGAACCCGCCAGGCCCAGGTCCACCGCCCCGGCGACCACGGCCGTGTTGACGTCGCCGCCGGACTCGAACTTGACCCATTTGACGTCGACTTCGGGCAGCGCCCGTTCCAGGAGCTGCTGGTTCTTCACGACCAGATCGGCATTGGGTATGGCCTGGTACGCGATCCGTACGGTGGTCCGGCCGCCCGTGGCGCCGCCGTCCCCGCACGCGGCGGTGGTGGAGGCGGTCAGCGCGACCGCGGCGACGAGCAGGACGGTACGGCGGGAGAGGAATGCGGGCATGGCTGCGCTCCGGTGTGAGGTTCAGGGAGGGAACGGGGGAGTGGAACGGGGGAACGGACAGGGAGGGGCGGGCTCGGCCCGGGCCGCAGGGGGCTCAGGCCCGGCCGCGCCAGGGCACGGAGACCCGCTCGACGAGCCGCAGCAGGGCGTCCAGCACGATCCCGGACAGGCCGATGGCCAGGATTCCGGTGATCACCAACGCCGTCTGGTTGTAGCGCTGCGCGTCGCGGATCATTCCGCCGATGCCCGGCACGCCGTTGATGGTCTCCGCCGCCACGACGGAGGTGTACGCGACACCGACGGCGATCCGGACACCGGTGAGGATCTCGGGCAGCGCCGACGGCAGCCGCACGGACAGCAGCAGGGCCACGGGACCCGAACCCAGCGCACGCGCCGCTTCGACGAGCTGGTCCGGGACCGTGCGCACGGCCGCCGCCGTGGCCGCGGCGATCGGCGGCAGCGCCGCGATCACCAGCAGCCAGATCTTCGGGGCCTCGTCGATGCCGAACCAGATGACGAGCAGCGAGAGGTACGCCAGCGGCGGCAGGGTCCGCAGGAAGGTCACGGCCGGCTCCAGTACGACAGCCAGCGGCCGGACCGTGCCGATCAGCAGGCCCAGCGGGACCCCGGCGAGCACCGCGTACCCGGAGCCGGTACCGATCCGCCCCAGGCTCACCCCCAGGTGCTCCACCAGCAGGTGCCCGCCGACGCCCCGCACCCCGTCGTGCACCGTGGACGCCAGCACGAACTGCCGCCACACCTCCCCGGGGGAGGGCACCAGCACCCGGGGCCACACGCCCGCGGACACCACCGCCTGCCAGGACGCGAGGAGCACCGCCAGGGCCACGATCCGCAGCGCACCCCAGCGCAGGGCCTCGCGCAGCCGCCGGTGGCGTGCGTCCGCCTCCTTGCCGGGCAGGGGCGCGGCCTGCGCATGCAGGTCCGGACCGGCCCCGGTCGTCAGCGTCGTCATGCCCCGGCCGCCGAACCCGCTGCCGAACCAGCCGCCGACGCCGACGCCGACGCGGTCAGTGCGCGCAGCCGCGGGGCCACTTCCTCGCCCACCCGGTACGCCTCCTCCAGGTGCGGGTAACCGGACAGGACGAACTCGTCGATGCCCAGCGCCCGGTACTCGGCCAGCCGCGCGGCCACCTCGTCGTGCGAGCCGACCAGCGCCGTCCCGGCGCCCTCGCGGACCAGGCCGATGCCCGCCCACAGGTTCGGCGCCACCGTCAGCCGGGCGGCGTCCGCGACCCCGCCGTGCAGGGCCGTCATCCGGGCCTGGCCGGTGGAGTCCATCGCGGCGAACCGCTCCTGGCTGGCCCGTACGGCCTCCGGGTCCAGCCCGGCCAGGATGCGGTCCGCCTCCGCCCAGGCCTCGGCAGCGCTGTCCCGGCTGATGACGTGCAGCCGCAGGCCGAACCGGACGGTGCGCCCGGCCGCCCGGGCCCGCTCGCGCAGCCGGGCCAGGCGCTCGGCGACGGCGGACGGCGGCTCGCCCCACAGCAGTTGTACGTCGGCCTGCCGGGCGGCGACCTCCTCCGCGGCCGACGAGGCGCCGCCGAAGTAGAGCGGCACCGGATGCCGCAGCTCGGGATCGGTCAGCCGGGCCCCCTCGATCCGCAGGTGCGCACCTTCGTGGTCCACCTGCTTGCCGTCCAGCAGGGCCCGGAGCACCGCCATCACCTCGTCGGTGCGGGCGTAGCGGGCATCGTGCTCCAACTGGTCCCCGTAGGCGCGCTGCTCGGCCGGATCGCCGCCCGTGACCACGTTCAGGGCGATCCGTCCGCCCGCGAACCGGCGGAAGGCGTCGGCCTGTTGGGCGATCAGTGTCGGGCTGGCGAAACCGGCGCGGAAGGCCACGAGGAAGCCGATGCGCGTGGTGTGCTGCGCCAGGGCGGCGGTCAGGATCCACGGGTCCACGCAGCCGAGGCCCACCGGCGTGAGCAGCGAGTGGAAGCCGGCATGCTCGGCGGCCCGGGCCACCTGGGCCAGGTACGGGATGTCGGCGGGCCGCCGCGTGGCGGCGCCGGTGCGGCCCTGGACGGCGGTGACGCCGCCGGGGTCGCGGCCGTCCCCGCCGGTGGGCAGGAACCAGTGGAGCAGGAGCGGGTTTTCCGGCATGGAGGACCTCGTCGGAGCAGCGCCGCGCCGCGCGCCGGGGCCGCGGAAGGAGGCGGTGGCACGTGTACACGGGCAGGAAGGAAGGCGGAATCCGGCGCGGGAAGAGCGCGCGGGGACAGCGCGGGGCAGGGGTGGGGAGAGGCGCGCGCGACGGGGCGCGCGGGCGGCGTCCGTACGGTGTCAGACGCGGCGGATCAGCAGATCAACAGCCGCGGGTACGGGAGGAGTCGGCCCGACAGAGCATGGTCGAGACACGCAGCAGATCCACGTGACGACGCGATACGAGTACGGGGGCCATGGCCGCATCCTGTCGGTGTCGGGCGGGCGGGGACAAGCGGAGTCCGGATGCTGGATGCAACCGTCTCGGATTCCGGTACCAGAGGGGTCAGCGGCGCCGGTTGAACGGCAGCAGGCCGAGGACCAGGGCCATGCCGCAGGTGTCGGTGAGCGCCGAGAACACGAACCCGGCGCCGATGCCCGCGGCGAGCAGCTGGAACGCCGGGTGCACCAGCAGGCCGAGGGTGAGCCCGATGAGGACCAACGAGCCCGCGGTGAGCCGGACCTGGCGTTCCATGGCCCAGACCGACCGGCGGCCCTCCGCGGGGTAGTCGAGCCCGTACCCGCGGGCCGACCAGGAGCTGGTGCCGCCGGTCAGACTGGTGGCGGTGACGCCGTGCGAGGCGAGGGTGCGGGCCGCACGCTGCGACCGGGCACCCGAGGCGCACACCAGCAGCAGCGTCCTGTCCTCAGCGGACTGTCGTAGTTCGGGCAGGGACTGCGCGATCCGGTCCAGGGGGACGTTCACCGCGCCGGGGAGGTGCCCGGAGGCGTATTCGCCGGGGGTGCGGACGTCGACGACGGTGAAGTCCTCGGGGCGGTCGTGGACCTGGCCGGCGTCGAGCACGGCGGGGGTGGAGGGATTGCTCATGGCGGACGGACTCCTTGTGGAGAGGTGCGGGGAGCGCGCGAGCGAGGTACGTGCCCGCGGGGGAGGACGCCGGGAAGGGGGGACCCCGGGGGCCGGATGCAGGCCCGGTGCGGGCCGGAGCGTGTGCCCGGAGACCGTCCGGCGTACGAAGGTGTACGGCAGCGGGAGCCCGCGGGAGGGCGGGGACACGGAATCCGGAGAAGGGCAGGCGTCAGCGACGACAACAGGAGCGCGACAGGAGGCGCTGGGTGACGGCCATGCCGCGGATCATAGGCCGGACGGCGCGATCAGGCCAGCAGCCCGGCCGCCGGCGTACGGGCGAGGCTCGGGCGGACGCGTGGCCGTCCGCCGGGCATCGGGCCCAACGCCGCGCCGGCCGGGCGGTGTTCGCCCCGGCGGCCGTCTGCCCCGGCCTCGCGGTTCGGTAGGATCCGCAGGTCTTCATACCGGGGAGGGACGATGGCCGAGGGCCGCAGCGCCGAAGGTGTCGCCGACGGGGCCGGAACCTCTGACGGCGTCGTGAGCGAGCAGACCACGGTCGAGCTGGTGTACCGGCCCCGGTCCGCCGACGCACTGGCAGGCCTGAGGGTCCGCGAGCGGATCAAGAAGACCGGGCTCCTGCTGCGGGGCGCGTTCCTCGCCCTGTGGGTGGGGCACTTGGTGCTCTCCGCCGTGGGCCGCGGGAGCATCGACGCGGTCTCGACGGTTCTGTTCCTGTTCGTCGCCCTTCTGGTGTGGGCGTACCCGCGACTACAGGCCGCCCAGGTGCAGCGGATCACCGAATGGCAGGGCGATTACCGTGCCACCGTCTCCGCGGCCGGGATCACCTGCCGCAGCGACCACAGCACGCTGGTCCAGAAGTGGTCCGTCTTCCAGGGCTACCGGGAGACGGCGGACCACTTCGTCCTGCTCAGCCGGGACCCCAACATCATGTGCCTCGATGTCCTGCCCAAGCGGGGCGTGCAGGGCGCCGGGGGCCCCGACCGGCTACGGGCCCTCCTGGAGCGGCATACCCCTCGCGTGTGACGGGGGCGAGCCGTGCCGGGCGCGGGGCCGACGGGATTCGAACCCGTGGGACCGGCGGGCAGGTCCGCCCCTCCGGCCGCTACCCGACAGCGCCGGGAACCTCCGGCGCCGTCGGTTGCGATCGGCCACTCCGCCACGGACCCCGCACCCTGCGGGACCGCGCGGTCCCGGTACCGGGACCCTACGCGACGCCGTCCTGGCCGTCCTCCGGAATACTGACCAGCCAGCGCGTCCCGTGCCGCGGCCGTAGGTACAACGCCCAGTACAGGGTGGCGACGGCGGTGATCCCGCCCGTCCACAGCAGGTACTGGACCTCCTGCTGGGTCAGGACGTACGCGAGTACGGCGATCAGTACGACCGGGACGGCGGGCCACAGCGGCATCCGCCAGGCGGCCGCCTCCTTGTGAGCCCCGCGCCTGCTGTACAGCGAGGCCACCGCCACCAGCAGGTACATGCCGGTCACGGAGACGCCGGTGACCCCGTACAGGGTGTCGAGGTTGACGAAGCACAGTGCCGCGCCCGGGACGCCGACGACCAGGGTCGCCACCCAAGGGGAGCCGAAACGGCCGAGCTTGGCGAGCGCGTGGTTGACCGGCTCGGGCCAGGCCTTGTCGCGGGCGGAGGCGAACAGCACCCGGGAGTTCTGGATGACCATGACGATGCCCGCATTGACGATGGCGAGGGCCACGCACAGGCTGACGAAGGTGCCGACGGCCGAATTGGACCAGGCGGTCACCATCGCGCCCAGGTCACCGGAGGCCAGGGCGTCCAGGTCGGGGGAGCCCATCGTGATGGCGATGACCGGGACCAGGATGATCGCGGCGGACAGGGCGAGGGTGGTGAGGACGGTGCGGGCGACGTTGCGCCGAGGGTCCTCCAGCTCCTCCGAGAGGTAGACGGCGGTCGAGAACCCCTGGGTGACGAACAGGGCGATGGCCAGTCCGGAGACGACCATCATCGCGGTGACGGCGGAGGTGCCGCCGCCCTCGGCCGCGACCGTGCCGTGCACCAGCGCACCGGCGCCCCGCTCGCTGTGCGCGAAGCCGAGCACGGCCACGAGCGCCGCGGCGACCACTTCGAGCACCAGGAAGACGCCGGTGATCCAGGCGTTGGCCCGCAGGTCGAGGAGCCCGGCGAGGGTGGCGAGCAGCATCACGCCGGCGCCCGCGACCGGCGCCGGGATCTCGACCACCGGGGCGAGGTAGTCGGCCGTACCCATGGCGATCACCGGCGGCACGACCATGACGACCAGCAGGGACAGGACGAAGACCAGCCACCCGGCGAGGCGGCCGGCCAGGGTCGAGACCATGGCGTACTCGCCGCCCGCACTCGGTATCAGGGTGCCGAGTTCCGAGTAGCAGAACGCGACGCCGATGCAGAGCAGCGAACCGATCGCGATGGTGAGGGCGGTCCAGGTGCCCAGGCTCGCGAACAGGTCGGGCACGACCACGAAGAGGGTCGAGGCGGGCGTCACGCACGAGAGCGTGAGCAGGGTCCCGCCGACGACGCCGATGGAACGCTTGAGCTTTTGCGGGACGGGCCCGGTGGCGGGGGAGGCTGCCTGGGAGGCGCTGAGCGTGTCGGTCATCGGTGCGGGGTTCCGATCGGCAGGTGCGGTGTGCGAGCGCGGGAGCCCTATCGCCTCCGGGGCGGTGGTGAGCACGTGGTCCGTGGCTCCCGGGCCGACATGCAATCGCCGCGCGATCCGCCGGTCAAGAGCCGTACATGTACGGAATCCGTCGTCAGGACGGCTTCCACCAGGCCCCGTTCGCGTCGTCACCGCCTCCGGTCTGCGCGGCAGCCGGGTGCGGGAACCGTAGCCGCACCCCGGCAAATTTCCTTCCGCTTTGCCGAGCCGGAGCCCGGCCGAAGCCCGCCGAAGCCGGGCCGATGCACCGGCGGCGCACGGCCGGGCGCCGCCGGCCGGCGTAGGGACGGCGGCGCCGGGTAAGCGCGGCGACATGACTGTCGCGAAGACGAGCGTTCTCGTACTGGACTGCGCCGAGCCGGAATCACTGGCACTCTTCTACGCCGGCCTGCTCGGCGCCGACGTGCGGGCCGGGGAGGGCGCCGACATGGTGGAGGTCGTCGGCGGAGCCGGCGTCCACCTCGCCGTCCGCCGTGACCACGGCTACGCGCCGCCGAGCTGGCCCCGTCCGGAGGACTCCCAGCAGGCACACCTGAGGATCCTGGTCGCCCCCGACGACCTGGACGAGGTCGAGCGGGAAGCCGTCTCCCTCGGCGCCCTCCCGGTGTCGGCCGACGCGGAGGAAGGCCCGCGCGAGGCCCGGCTCTTCAGCGACCCCGCCGGGCACACCTTCACCCTCGCGGCCTCCACGGTGCTGCAACGGTGACCGGCCCGCCCGGTCCGTGGCGGCGCGTTGTTCAGCGCTTGCGGTAGTGGCGGGCGTCCTCGGCGGCCGACAGGACGGCATCGAGGTCGCCGCCGAGCGCGGAGGTCAGCGTCACGGCCACCGCGCCCTCCAGGAACGGGGCGTCCACGATCCGGGTCCCGGCGGGCAGCGGCGCCTGCTCGTCGGCGAGCAGGGACTTCATGGTCAGCACCGCGCTGCCCATGTCGCACAGCACCGCCACTCCCTGACCCTCGTCGACCTGGTGGACGGCGGCCAGGATGAGCGCCGCACTGGTGCCGGTGCCCCCGTCCTGGGTGCCGCCCGCGACGGCGAGGGGGCCGGCCTCCAGCGAACCCAGCAGTGCGCCGCTCAGGTCGGCCACGGCTGCCGCGACGGCGGCGCTGTGGGACACCAGGACCACGCCGACCCGGCCGGTCCGCGTGCTCCGGCCGGCCGCGGGCCCGGATGCGGCCCCCGTACCTGCCTCGGCGACGGCTGCCGTTGCCGCTTCCGGCTCGGCCTGCGCCTCCCGCCGGGCCTCTGTCGGCGCCGGGGTCTCCGGCCCCGCCTCCGCCTCCGCCTCCGTCTCCGCACGGATGTCCGCGTCGGCCGTTTCCACCGCCGTGCGCAGCGCCTCCATCAGCAGCGCCACCGAGTGGGCCCCTGCGTCCTGGTGGCCGATGCTCCGCTCGCCGAGGTAACTGGCCCTGCCCTTGCGGGCCTGGAGCCCGGCCGTGGCCTCGGCGCCCTCGCGCGCAGCCCGGCAGGCCTCGTCCAGCGCCTCGCGCAGCGGCCGTCCCGCCCCGGTGGCCTCGGCCAGCGCGGCCACCCCCGGAGCCAGCGCGTCCACCAGCGTCGCGTCCCCGACCTCGGCGCCGCCCAGCTTCTGGACCGAACGCAGTCCGACGTCGAGGGCGCCGGCCAGCTCGATGCCCGTCGGGGCGGGACGATCGCCGAGGACCTTGCCCGTACGGCGCAGCGCCGTGCCGAACAGCGGCCCGGAGGCCCCGCCGACGGTATTGGTGAGGGTGGTCCCCGCCAGGGCCAGCAGGGCGCCGGGCGTCGCGGGCCGGGCCTCGGCAACGGCGGTCCCGACGGCGCCGAAGCCCCGTACGAGATTGGCCCCGTGGTCCCCGTCGCCGATCACGGCGTCGAGCTCGGTCAGCCGGGCGCTGTCACGGCGTACGAGGCGGGTGGTCTCGGTGAGCCAGCGGCGGAAACAGGCGGTGTCCAGCACGGGTGCGGGAGCGGTGGTCGTACGGGGTGGGGTCGTCACGGTGGGCGTCTCCTCGGACAGATGGGGGAAGGCCGTCGGGTGGAAGCCGTCGGGCGGAAGGCCGTCGGGCGGAAGGTCAGCAGCCCCAGCGCAGGGCCGGGGTGTGCACCGGGGCGTCCCACAGGCGCAGCAGTTCCTCGTCGGCCCGGCACAGGGTGAAGGTGCAGCCGGCCATGTCGAGGCTGGTGACGTAACTGCCCACCAGGGACCGGGCCACGGTGATCCCACGCTCGGCGAGCACCCGCCCGGCCTCCGCGCGCATCCCGTACAGCTCGACCGGCGGCGTCGAACCCAGCCCGTTGACCAGCAGGATCACCGGGGCGCCGGCCGCCTCCGGCAGGTCGTCGAGGATCGCGTCGAGCATGACCGCGGCCGTCTCGGCGGCCGTCATCAGGGTGCGCCGCTCACGGCCGGGCTCGCCGTGGATGCCGATGCCGAGCTCGATCTCGTCCTCGCCCAGGGCGAAGTTGGGGCTGCCCTTGGCCGGTGTCGTGCACGAGCTCAGCGCCACCCCGTAACTGCGCGCGTTCGCATTGACCTTGCGGGCCACCGCGGCGACCTCGGCGAGGGACGCGCCCTCCTCGGCCAGGGCCCCGGCGATCTTCTCCACGAACAGGGTGGCGCCCGTGCCCCGGCGTCCGGGCCCGCCCGCCACCGGGGTCACGGCGACGTCGTCGTCCACGACGACCTGCTCGACCTGGACCCCCTCGTCCGCGCAGTCCTCCGCAGCCATCGTGAAGTTGAGGACGTCCCCGGTGTAGTTCTTCACGACGTGCAGCACGCCCGCGCCCGAGTCGACCGCGGCGGATGCGCGTGCGATGGCGTCCGGCACGGGGGAGGTGAACACCGGACCGGCCACCGCGCCGGCCAGCATCCCCCGCCCGACGAAACCGGCGTGCAGGGGCTCGTGCCCGCTGCCGCCGCCGGACAGCACCGCCACCTTCCCGGGAGCCGGACCGGCGGCCCGCGTGACGATGCCCGTCCCCACCTCCACCGCGAGCTCCGGATGGGTTTCGGCCATTCCGCGCAGAGCGTCTGCGACGACATTCTCCGGGGAATTGATGAGCTTCTTCACTGGGCCTCTCTTCGTCATGGTGAAACGCAAGCCAGAAATCGGACAAAGGAATTTTCGGGATTCCTTCCGCGGCTTCCGGTCGCCGGTCCACGGCCGTCTCCGGGTCGCTCGCCAGGAACGATACTGCGGCCCGTGCCCACGTCAGGCGGGGTCTTTGGTCCCTGATCGGACCGCGAAAGGGCCTGTTTCCGCAGGAGCGAAGGATATTTCTTCGCGTGCCCCGGGCTGTGGTATTGGTAATTACGGAAGCCGGAAATAAAAGAAACTGTGGAGGATTGTGCCGTGAAGACCGCCGGAACGCGCATGCTGATCAGCCCGCCCACCTACGTCCAGGGCGCGCATGCGATGCACGACCTGGGCGAACACACCGCACGCCTCGGAGGGAACGCCGTCGTACTCGCCGACCGGGGTGTCTGGGGCCTCGTCGACAAGGCCGTGACCGACTCCCTGGCGGCCGCCGGGGTCCGCCTGACCAAGGAGGTCTTCGGCGGGCTGTGCACCCAGAAGGAGATCGACCGGGTCGCCGCCGTGGCCGAGGCCGCCGGCGCGGACGTGGTCATCGGGATCGGCGGCGGCACCGCCATCGACACCGCCAAGGCCGTCGGGCACGCCCGCGGCGGCATCGCGGTCGTCAGTGCCCCCACGGTGGCCTCCACCGACGCCCCGACCAGCGCGCTCGCCGTCATCTACACCGAGGACGGGGCCTTCGAGCGCTACTCCTTCTTCCGGCGCAACCCGAACCTCGTCCTCGTCGACACCGCGCTCGTCGCGGGCGCCCCCAGCCGCTTCATCGTCTCCGGGATGGGCGACGCGCTGGCCACCTGGTACGAGGCGCGCGTCTGCGTCGCCGCGCACCGCACCGCTATGGCCGGCGGCCTCGCCACCGAGGCGGCCCTCAGCCTGGCCCGGCTGTGCTGGGAGACCCTCATGGAATACGGCCCGCAGGCCCGCCTCGCCGCCGAACAGCACGTGGTCACCCCGGCCCTGGAGAAGGTCACCGAGGCCAACACCCTGCTCTCCGGCCTCGGTTTCGAGTCCTGCGGCCTCGCCGCCGCCCACGGGATCCACAACGGCCTGACGGTCTCGCACCGCACGCACGGCATGATGCACGGGGAGAAGGTCAACATCGGCACCCTCGCCCAGCTCGTCCTGGAGGGCGCGCCCGCCGAAGAGCTCGACACCTACCTGAAGTTCAGCCGCGCCGTCGGCCTGCCGACCACCCTCGCCGAGGTGGGCCTCGGCGATCCCGACCGCGACGAACTCCTGGCCATCGGGCGCGCGGCCACCGCAGCGGGCGAGACCACGCACAACATGCCCTTCCCGGTCACGGCCGGCATGGTGGCGGACGCGCTGATCGCCGGTGACGCCTACGCCCGCGCCACCGCGGGCGGCTGAGGCCCGGGGCCGTCCGGCCCGTCCGTCAGGGAGGCCAGGAGCAGGGCGATGTCGTCCGGCCGGTCGTCGTCGCCCGTCTCGCCGATCAGCCGGTCGGCCGTCTCGGTCAGCGGGGCCGGCCGGGCCGCGGCCAGTGCCGCCCGTAGCCGTTCGACCCCCGCATCGATGTCCGTGCCCGGCTTCTCCACCAGCCCGTCCGTGTACAGGGCCAGCACCGAGCCGCGCGTCAGCCGCAGTTCGGTGACGGGATACGTGGCCTCGGGGTCGATGCCGAGCACCACCCCGCCCGGCAGGTCCAGCACCTCCGTCCGCCCGCCGCGGTGGCGCAGCAGCGGCTGGGGGTGCCCCGCCCGGACGGCCGCGGCCGAGCCCGACGCCGGATCGAGGAGCACGTAGCAGCAGCTCGCGAACTGGCCCGGGTCCAGGTCGATGAGCAGCTGGTTGGTGCCGCTCACGACCTGCTGCGGGGTGCTGCCGCTGAGGGCGAAGGCCCGTACCGCGCTGCGCAGTTGGCCCATCGTCGCCGCGGCCGCCACTCCGTGTCCCTGGACGTCGCCGATGATCAGGGCCAGCAGTCCGGAGTGCGTCTCGATGACGTCGTACCAGTCGCCTCCGACGTCCATCCCCTGCGTGCCGGGGAGGTAGCGGCCGACGGTCTCCACGTGCTCGCACACGGGCAGCCGGTGCGGCAGCAGGGCCGACTGGAGACCGCGGGCGAGCGCCGCCTCGCTGTCGTAGCGCCGGGCCCGTTCCAGGGCCTGCGCGATCAGGCCGGCCAGCGCGGTCAGCACCGTGCGTTCCTCCGGGCTGAAGCCGCGGGGCACGTCGAAACCGAGGATGCACGATCCCACGGGCCGCCCGGAGGCGATCAGCGGCAGGAAGGCGCGGGCCCCCACGTGGGCGTCCAGCGGAATGCCCGGATAGGCCGCCGCCAGGCGCTCCATCGACTCGAAGAACAGGGGCCGCCCCGAGGTCAGGCACTCCACCCCGGGCAGCCGCACGTCCAGAGCGACCCCGTCGAACCGGTCCAGGAAGCCCTGGGGGAAGCCGGTCTCCCAGGCGAGGTGCAGATGCCGCTCGTCGAGCATGTAGATCGCCAGCTGGCGGCCGCCGAAGGCGGGCAGCAGTTCCTCGGTGACCACCGCCGACACCTGACGGGCGGTGACCGCCTCGGTCAGCGCGATGGCCAGGGCCACCGGCCGGTAGAGCGCCGAGGCCCGGTCGGCGGGGGAGCCCAGCCCCGCACCCGGATGGGTGGCCGACGCGGGCGCGTAGGCGGGCTTGTCCGCCGCCCCGATCGTCAGCGTCACCCCGGTGTGCCCGGGGTACAGGCCCACCGACAGCCAGGTCCCGGACGGACCCTCGCCGCGCCGGGCCGAGAAGTGCACCGGCTGGGTGGACAGGAACACGGCCCGGAAGTGGTCCTCGTACGCGGGATGCCCGAGCCAGGGCAGCGCCTCCCAGACCACCCGTCCGCGCAGCGGCGGGTCGCCGGGGCCGAGGAGGGCCGAGGCGGCGGCGTTGCCGAAGCGGATCCGGCCCTGCCGGTCCACGGACAGCACGGCCTGCGCGAACCGGTCCACGGCCTCGGCGGCGCCGGTCCCGGCGCCGGTGCCGGCGTCGATGCCGGCATCCGCCGCCTCGGTGCCGGCGGCCGGTTCCACCACCACTGGTTCGCCCTCCCACACCACCGGTTCCCCGGCATCTGCCAGCGCGGCGAGTTCGCGGCCCAGCCGGTCCGCGGCCGCGCGCAGCCGCTGCCGGTCGTCGGCGCTCACCGGGACGCCGGGGGTGGCCGCGCGCAGCGCCAGCAGGACGCCGAACCGCTGCTTCCCGGCCGTCACCGGCTCGTACAGCGACCCGAAGGGGTAGGGCAGTCCGGCCATGAGCTGCGGGAACCGGCGCATCGAGGACTCCGCGTCGGCCAGGTGCACGGACTGGCCCGAGCGGTAGGCCTCGGCCACCGGGTACGGGCGGTTCACGTGCATCCGCCACCAGGGCCGGAACAGCGGCCCCGGCAGGCCCGAAAGCAGGGCCATCAGGAGCAGCCCCTCCGTGCGCGAGCGCAGATATACCCCGCCCCCGTACCCTCCGACCGCCGCCACCGCTTCGGCCGTCGCCCGCGCGAGCACCGAGGTTACGGCCGTGGCCCCGGCCGCGGCTGTGGGCGGGGCTGTGGTGTCAGGGGCGGGGCCGCTGCCGTCCGGTCTCGCCGTCACACCGCCAGGATGCGCCCTCGGCGGTGGTGAGCGCACCCGGGACCGGCCGGAGCACTCGGCCCGTTAGGACTGGGCGCACGCCGTCATCGCACGCGCCGCACCGCCCGGGGCTGCCGGCCGCCCGGCCCGGCCCACCCTCACCGACCGCGCGGACCGGCTGCTGCTCTCCCGCTGCTTCGGCATCCCCTTCTTCCTCGCCGTGATGTGGGGCGTCTTCCAGGCGACCACCACTCTGGCCAAACCCCTCCAGGACGGCCTCGGAGCCCTCGTCGGCGGACCCGTGAGCGGCGGCGCCGGTGCTTCTTCGCCGCCCGGGGGTGTGCGAGCTCCTGCCCGGCCCCGGGCGGCCCGTCCCGCCCGGTCCTGGTCGCACTGAGCCCCGTACGCCCCGTACACCCCGTACGTCACGAGCGACCCGTACGCCGCCCGGCTGACGCAATGCACTGCGGGCCGCGCCCGGGTGCGCAGTAGCATCCCCGGATGTCCGACATCGAGACCCTGACGCCCGAAGCAGGCCGGGCCGACGCCGCCGGCCTGCGCGCCCACGACGCAGACCGGCTCGCGCGGTGCGCCGCCGACCGGGCCCAGCCCTGGTGGCGCCGCACGGCCTGCGTGGAGGCGCTGACCGGCCGGGTGCCGCAGGCACGGGTCGGCGAACTGCTCGCGTGCGTCCGCGACACCCAAGACTCCGGTACGGTCCGCAGGGCCCTGCTCGGCCTCCTGGACGACCGCACCGAGCTCCTTCCCTGGCTGCGCCACGAGGAGCGGCGCCACGAGAGTGCCTACGGCATGCCGGACGCGGTCCTCCGGGCCCGCGGGGCCCTCGGGGACCTCACGGCCGCGCCCGGACTGGCCACCCTCGCGTTCAGCCACTGGCCGACCAGGCGGGCGACCGGAGAGGCCGGACTGGACGCGCTCGTGGACCGGTACGGGGTGGAGTCGGTGCTCGGCGAGCTCGGCGCCGGACGGCCCGAGGACCGGGCCGTCGCGCTACGCGTGCGCCACCGTGCCGGTGAGGACGTCACCGACGCGCTCGCCGACCCCGACCCGCAGGTGGCCCACCTCGCACAGTCGTTCCTGACCTGCCCGGACGGGGTCCGCGCCTACCTCGCCGAGGCGCCGACCGCCGACGCGAAGCTGTGGGCCGCGTACGCACTGCACCGGCTGACCGGCGACCGGGGGCCGACCCTGGCCGCGTACGAGGCACTGGGCAGCCCGCGGGTGGAGGTCGACGGCCTGGACGAGGAGATCCGGCGGGCGGTCGTGCACGAGTACGGGCACGCATGCGAGAAGCAGAGCGACCCGCGCTGGCGGCTGGAGGCCCTGTGCACCGAGCCGCCGCCCGCGCCGGACGAGCAGCAGCAGCTCGCCGCGGCCACGGCGGCGCTGGCGGCCGCCGGTCTGGCTCCCCGGCCCGCCGTCTCCTGCGGAGACGCCCACCGCCAGGGCGGCGGCACGTACCACGTGATCGGGTACGGGGCGAAGGGCCGCGAGGTGCTGATCAGCACTCTGGGGCCGTTCGCCGGGAACCACGAGGACGATCCCGCCGCCCGCGCCGCCCTCGAAGCCGCCGGCTTCCGCTGGATCGACGCGGCCACCGGTTCGGTCCGCGTCACCGGGCTCGGCGTCTACTACTTCGGCGGCCGCGACCCGCTGGACGTCCAGACGCTGCTCTTCTACTGGCAGGACTAGGAGAGCGGCGGAGCGGGGGACGACGGCTCCTGCTCCCCGCCCGGGACCTCCTGGAGACGGCCCGTCACCACCAGATCGCCCTCCGGGGTGCGCCGCGCCAGGTCGCCGGTGCGGAAGTAGCCGTCGGGGGTGAAGGAGCGAGCGGTGCGTTCGGGCTCCCGGTAGTAGCCGCGCACGGTGTACGGACCGCGGGCGAGGAGCGCGCCGGACTCCCCGTCGGGCACGTCCTTGCCGTCGGCGTCGACGATGCGGATCTCGTCGTCGGGCGACAGCGGGCGGCCCTGCGTGGCGAGCACGGTCTCGACCGGATCGGAGGGCCGGGTGAGCGTGAGCGGCCCCTCGGCGCGGGCGAAGACCTGCTGTACGCCGCAGCCCAGCCCTTCGGCCGCCCGCTCCGCGGTCGCCCGGTCCAGGGGAGCGCCGCCGATCTGCAGGAGGCGCAGACTGCTCAGGTCGGCCCGGACCGCGGGGAGGGCGTCCAGCCAGAGCCGGGCCACGGAGGGCACCACCGAGGTGACGGTGACCCGCTCCCGTTCGATGACCGGAAGGCAGACGGCGGGCGCCGGGTCCTCCACCAGGACGGCCGTGCCGCCCACGGAGAGGATGCCGACGATGCCCGGGCTGCCGAAGGCGAAGGTGGACTCCGCGGGCAGCGCGGCGAGGTACACGTCGTCCTCGGTGAGCGACACCAGCTCGGCGGCGGCCCGCGCCTGGTAGGCGTAGTCGTCGTGGGTGCGCGGAACGAGGACGGGCGCCCCCGTCGTGCGGTCGGAGAGCAGGAAGAACGCCACCTGGCCGGCGCTCAGCGCGAGCGCCGGCTCGGGCGGCGCGTCGATGGCGTCCAGCGAGCTGTACTGGCAGCCCGCGGGGTCGGTCGTCAGGCCCCCGTACGGGGAGGCGGTGCCCGGCTCCTCGCGGGTGAACACCCGGCGCAGGAAGGGTCCTGCGGCCGCGATGTCCGCGGTCATGGCGGTGTGGTCGAAGCCCCGGTACGTCGAGGGGCCGACGTAGCCGACGGCCTGGGTGACCTGTACGAGGTGGGACACCTCGGCCGCGCGGTGCGTGACCGGGCAGAGCACCGGCACCAGGCCGACGCGCATCAGAGCGAACACGCTGGTGACGAACTCGGGGACGTTCGGCAGCTGGACGACGACCCGTTGCCCGGGCCGCAGGCCCCGCAGCCGGAACCCGGCGGCCATGCGGTCCACGCGCCGGTTCAGGGCCGCGTACGTGATGCGGGTGGCGCCGTGCACGAGCGCGGTCCGCGGCCCGTACTGCAGGGCCCAGCCGCGCAGCAGGTTGTCCAGTGTGCAGCCACGCCAGTGCCCGGCCCCCCAGTAGCGGTCGACGAACTCATCGGGCCAGGGCGTGCAGCCGCCGAGCATGGGTGTCATGCGTTTCCTTCCCGCCTTCTTGCCTTCCTGCCTTCTTGATCTTGGCAATCCAAGCCGTGGGCACCCCCCTCCCCGCAATGCGCTGTCCCGACCAAGGACGCCGGACCCCCTCAGCGGAACGCCCAACGAGCGCCGCTGACCAGGGCGAACGGGCGGGGGCCGGGCCCTGCCCCGCCTCCCGCGAGGATCGCTCAGGCCCCCGCGATAGGCCGACCGCTTCCCTCATCCGGGGGACGGACGGGCGTACGGGCCGTAGCCCGGACGCGCAGCGGGGCACGATACGCACGCATCCCCGCCCCACCCCCACCCCCGCCGGCAGGCCACCGGAAGGCAGAGCATGCGGTTCCAGTACGACATCCTCGGCGAGAGCGACGCCGAGTCCAGCTTCACGGCGGCCTTCTCGGCGGCCGACACCTACACGCTGCACGGAGCCCTCGACGCGCTCGGCGGGGTCCGCGGGCTCGACGCCCTCGACCTGGCCTGCGGCTACGGGCACCACACCCGGCTGCTGGCCCGGGGCGGCGCCCGCCGGACCGTCGGAGTGGACGCCTCCGCGGAGATGATCAAGCTCGCCCGCGAGCACGCGGCGGCGCAGGACCTGCCGGCCGCCGGGAACATCGAATACCACGTCAGCGACGTCGCCGGCCTCCCCGGCCTCGGGCCCTTCGACCTGGCCACCGCCGTCTACCCCTTCAACCACACCCCCGACCGCACCTCGCTGCACGCGATGTTCCGGTCCGTCCGTGCCAGCCTGCGCGCGGGAGGCCGGATGCTGGCCATCGTGCCCAACGCCGGGGCGTTCCCCCGCGTCGACTGGTCCCCGTACGGGGTCCGCATCCTCGACCGGGTCCACGCCGGGGACGCGCCGCTGCTCAAGGCGCACTTCCTCATCGACCCGCCGCTGCCCTTCGAGTTCCACGAGTGGGCCCACACCGACCTGGCCGAAGCCGCCGTCGAGGCGGGCTTCAGCACGGTGGGCTGGCAGCCGAACCGCACCCCGCCCGCCGACCACGTACGCGACGAGGAGTACTGGACGGGCTACCGGGCCTGGCCGATCAGCTCGCTGATGACCTGCGTGGCGTAGCGGGGCCGGTCACAGCACCAGCACCGGCCCCGGGGGCGGGCCCTGCGGACCCGGACTCACCCCTGCGCCGCGGACCGGGTCAGCTCCACGATCCGCTCCCGCGCCGCCCGCCCCTCCGGCACCGGCAGCAGCGGGTACGCGTGGGGCAGTCCCGCCTCCTCGTGGAACTCCACCTCGGCGCCCTCCGCGCGGGCCCGGCGCAGCAGTTCCCTGCTGTCCGTGGTCAGGATGTCCCGGGTCCCTGTGAACACCGTCAGCGGCGCCAGCCCCGCGAACGAACCGTGCAGCGGGCTCACCCGGGGATCGTCACAGGCCAGGTTCCCCGCGTACAGCCGCCCGGCCTCCCGCAGTCCCGGCCGGGCCAGCATCGGATCGGCGGCTTCGAGCGCCGCCTGCTCGGGATGGCTCATCGTCACGTCCAGCCACGGCGAGATCAGCACGATCCGGGAGGGCTGCGCCCCGGTACGGTCCCGCAGCCGCTGGGCCGCCGCCAGCGCCAGCCCGGCCCCGGCGGAATCCCCGATGAGCACCGTCCCGCCCGCGCCGCCGCCCGCGATCAGGCCGCTCAGCAGATCGGCGGCGACCGGAACCGTCCGGTCGGCTGTGCCGCGCGGGGCGAGCACGTACGCCGGTACGACCACGCGCGCCCCGGCCTCGGTCACCAGGGTCCGGACCATCGCCCAGTGCGGGCGGACCAGCTCGTTGACGTAGCCGCCGCCGTGGAGGTACAGCACCTGCACCACCGGCTCGGCCGCCCGCGGGGCGACGTCGTACACGGGCCAGGCCCCGACGAAGGTGCGCGCTATCTCCGCCACCCGCCCCAGCGACCGCGGCGGCAGGTGGGAGGCGGGGCGCCGGGCCGATTCGGCCACCCGGGTCCGTACCGCCTCCGCGCTGGCGAACCGTCTTCGCCGTCCCGTCGCGATCAGCGCCGCCGACAGCGCCCTGCTGCGCAGACTCGGCACGCCCCCCACCTCCCCTTTTCCCCGCGCCGTCACCGGCCCGTGCCCCACCCCGTCCTTGAGGAGCATAGGTGTGAAGCTGGGCTGTCGACCCGTTTAAGAAAGTCTCGATGGACTGATCACCCGGAAGATCGGCAGATTGTTCATGTCACCGACGCCACCCGCGCCCCGCGCGTCACGGCGCCCCCTTCCGCATGCCTGGAGCCACCCCATGAAGGCACTCGTCAAGCACAAGGCCGAACCCGGGCTGTGGCTCATGGACGTTCCCGAGCCCGAGTACGGCCCCGGCGACGTGCTGATCAAGGTGCTGCGCACCGGCATCTGCGGGACCGACCTGCACATCCGTGCCTGGGACGGCTGGGCGCAGGGCGCGGTCAAGACCCCCCTGGTCCTCGGCCACGAGTTCGTCGGCGAGGTCGCGGCGCTCGGCGCGGACGTCCGTGACATCGAGGTCGGCGCGCTCGTCAGCGGCGAGGGCCACCTGGTGTGCGGGAAGTGCCGCAACTGCCTGGCCGGCCGCCGCCACCTGTGCCGCAGCACCATCGGGCTCGGCGTCGGCCGCGACGGCGCCTTCGCCGAGTACGTCGTGCTGCCCGCGCAGAACGTGTGGGTGCACCGCACCGCGGTCGACCTGGACGTGGCGGCGATCTTCGACCCGTTCGGCAACGCCGTGCACACCGCGCTGTCCTTCCCGCTGGTGGGCGAGGACGTGCTGATCACCGGCGCAGGCCCGATCGGGATCATGGCCGCGGCCGTGGCCCGCCACGCGGGTGCCCGCAGCGTGGTCATCACCGACGTCAGCCCCGAGCGCCTGGACATCGCCCGCAAGGCCGGCGCCACCCTCGCCGTGAACGTCGCCGAGTCCTCCATCGCCGAGGCCCAGGCGCAGCTCGGCCTGCGCGAGGGCTTCGACATCGGCCTGGAGATGTCCGGCCGCGCCGAGGCCATGCGCGACATGATCGACAACATGACGCACGGCGGCCGCATCGCCATGCTGGGCCTGCCCGCGCAGGAGTTCCCGGTGGACTGGGCCAAGGTCGTCACCTCGATGATCACCATCAAGGGCATCTACGGCCGCGAGATGTTCGAGACCTGGTACGCGATGACGGTGCTGCTCGAAGGCGGCCTGGACCTCAGCCCGGTCATCACCGGCCGCTACTCGCACCGCGACTTCGAAGCCGCCTTCGACGAGGCCTCCACCGCCCGCAGCGGCAAGATCATCCTGGACTGGACGGCGTAACGCCGGACCGTCCCGCAGACCATCTCCCTACGGCCGGGCCCCGCACACCCTCCCCCCTCCGCGGGGCCCGGCCCCACCTTCCGCAGCGGCCGTCCGCCGCCAGCCGCCCTCCGCCGCACAAGGAGAACCCGTACATGTTCGAGTCCGTCCGCGAGGACCTGCGCACCACCCTCGACGAGATCCGCGCCGCCGGCCTGCACAAGCCCGAGCGCGTCATCGGCACCCCGCAGAACGCGGCCGTGGCCGTCACCGCGGGCGGCGCCCCCGGGGAGGTCCTCAACTTCTGCGCCAACAACTACCTGGGGCTGGCCGACCACCCCGAGGTCGTCGCCGCGGCGAAGGACGCGCTGGACCGCTGGGGCTACGGGATGGCCTCGGTCCGCTTCATCTGCGGCACGCAGGAGGTGCACAAGGAGCTGGAGGCGCGGCTGTCGGCCTTCCTCGGCCAGGAGGACACCATCCTCTACTCCTCCTGCTTCGACGCCAACGGCGGCGTCTTCGAAACCCTCCTCGGCGCCGAGGACGCGGTCATCTCCGACGCCCTCAACCACGCCTCGATCATCGACGGCATCCGGCTGTCGAAGGCCCGCCGCTACCGGTACGCCAACCGCGACCTCGCCGAGCTGGAGACCCGCCTCAAGGAGGCGCAGGACGCCCGCCGCCGCCTGATCGTCACCGACGGCGTCTTCTCCATGGACGGGTACGTCGCCCCGCTCGCCGAAATCTGCGACCTGGCAGACCGCTACGACGCCATGGTCATGGTCGACGACTCGCACGCCGTCGGCTTCGTCGGCCCCGGCGGCCGCGGCACCCCGGAGCTGCACGGGGTCATGGACCGCGTCGACATCATCACCGGCACCCTCGGCAAGGCCCTCGGCGGAGCCTCCGGCGGCTACGTCGCGGCGCGCACCGAGATCGTGGAACTGCTGCGCCAGCGCTCGCGCCCGTACCTCTTCTCCAACTCCCTCGCCCCGGTCATCGCCGCGGCCTCCCTCAAGGTCCTGGACCTGCTGGAGTCCGCCGGTGACCTGCGCGAGCACCTCGCCGCCAACACCGCGCTCTTCCGCTCGAAGATGACCGAGGCCGGCTTCGAGGTCCTCCCCGGCGACCACGCCATCGCCCCGGTGATGATCGGCGACGCGGCGGAGGCCGCCAAGATGGCGGAACTGCTGCTGGAGCGCGGGGTCTACGTGATCGGCTTCTCCTACCCGGTGGTGCCGCTCGGCGCGGCCCGCATCCGCGTGCAGCTCTCCGCCGCCCACTCCACCCAGGACGTGGAACGCGCGGTGGCGGCGTTCGTCGACGCCCGCGCGGCGCTGGAAGCCACCAAGGTCTGAGGCCCGAGGGGCCGGAGGGGCCGCGCGTGATCAGCGGGGCCGGGGAGGTCCGCACGGCCTGAGACAATGGCAGGGTGATCGACCCCCGCCGGCTGCGCATCCTGCGTGCCGTGGCGGACCACCGTACGGTGACCGCCGCGGCCGCAGCCCTGTACCTCACCCCCTCCGCCGTTTCCCAGCAGCTCGCGGCGCTGGAGCAGGAGACCGGCCACGCCCTGCTCACCCGCAGCGGACGGGGCGTACGGCTCACCGCGGCCGGGGAGATCCTGGTCGGGCACGCCAACGAGGTACTGGCCCAGCTGGAGCGGGCCGAGGCCGAACTCGCCGCGTACGCGGGCGGCTCGGCGGGCGAGGTCACGGTGGCCGCCTTCGCCACGGGCATCGCCGAGGTGCTGGCCCCGGCGATCGCCGGCCTCGCCCTGGAGCACCCGGGCATCCGGCTGCGGGTCCGCGACGCCGAGGGCGACCAGAGCCTGCCGATGCTGCTGGACGGCGAGGCGGACCTGGCGCTGGCGGTGGAGTACCGGGGCGGCCCGGGCGCGGAAGACGCCCGGCTCTCGGTCCTCCCGCTGTACGCGGAGCCCTTCGACGCCGTCCTGCCCTCCGGGCACCCGCTGGCCGACCTGCCCGCGGTGTCCCTGGCGGACCTGTCCGACTCGGAGTGGGTGGGGCAGTACCCCGGCAACCCCTGTCACGACGTGACGCTGCTGGCCTGCGAACTGGCGGGGTTCCAGCCCCGGTTCCGACACTCCTCGGACGATTTCCGCGCCGTGACGGCCCTGGTGGGGGCGGGGGCCGGGGTGGCGCTCGTACCGCGCTCGGCGCTGCGCGGAATGGACCTCAAGGAGGTCCAGGTCCGCCCGGTCACCGGCGCCTCCGCCACCCGCCGCGTCTTCGCGGCCACCCGCCGCGGCGCCGAGTCCCACCCCCTGATCGCGCCGGTCCTGGCCGCCCTGGTGCGCGCGTCGGAACGGCTGCCCACGCACTGAGGCCGCCCGGCCCGGTGGTGCGGGCCGGTGCGGGGGCCGGGGCTCAGCGGCGGTTGCAGATCGCGTCGAAGGCGCGGTTGGCCGCGCGGGTCCAGCTCTGCCAGTAGACGTCGCTGTGCTCGGCGCTGCGGTCGGCCTCCGGCCGGGTGCTGCAGCTCAAGGCGGCCGCGGCGCGGCCTGCCTCGCCGCCGGCCAGGCGGCCCTGTTCGCGGTCGTTCCCGGTGCCCGGCGGGGTCGGCTTCTGCTGTGGGTCCTGGGGGTTCGGGGCCTTGACCACACGGCAGTTGACGAAGACGTCGGCCTGGTCCTCCGCGACGGCGAGGACCGTGTAGTCGACGTTCTTCTGGAAGCGCTTGAGCAGGAAGTTCCCGTTCGCGTCCACGTTCAGCCTCTGGGTCGTCTCCCCGTCGTTGAGGTTGCGGGGAGCCGTGAACCCCTCACCGGAGATGGTGACCGAGGTCCCGTCCGCCGAAGGCGTGACCGTACAGCTGGCGGCCGGGGCCGCCGCCGCGCCGGCGGTGGGCGCGAGGGCGAACGCGCCGCCGCACGCCACCGAGGAGACGAGCAGGGAGGCGATCAGGGCGCGCCGGGTGCGTCCGTACATGCTGGTGCCCCCGTTCGGGGGAGACGAAGGCGGGCGCTGCCCACCCCTTCCCCTCCATGCTCCGCCGCCCGCCGCGGGGTGTCGACCGGGGCCTCGCAACCCCGCAGGGCCCCTCACCCCCGCAGGACCCCTCACACCCGAAGGACCTCCACGCCCGCCGCGGTGAACGCCTGCGCGACGTCGTCGGCCAGACCCGTGTCCGTGACCAGGACGTCCACCGCCGACGTCGCGCAGATGCGGGCGAAGGCCCGTACGCCGAGCTTGCTGGAGTCCGCCGCGACGACCACCCGGCGGGCCCGTTCGCACAGCAGGCGGTTGACCGAGGCCTCGTCCTCGTGGCGGGTAGCCGCGCCGTCCACCGGGTCGAACCCGTCCACGCCGAGCACCGCGGTGTCCACGCTGAGCTGCCCGAGGACGGCCTCGGCGAGCGGGCCCGTGAGCTCGTACGACTGGGGGCGGGCCACGCCACCCGTCAGGACGATCTTGAACTGCGGGCGGATCACCAGCTCGCCCGCGATGTTGAGGGCGTTGGTGACCACGGTCAGCGCCGGTGTGCCCGTGGCGAGGTCCGGGCGTCCGGCCAGGGCGCGGGCCACCTCGGTGGTCGTGGTGCCGCCGGTCAGGCCGATCACCTCGCCCGGGGTGATCAGGGCGGCCACCGCCCCGCTGATCCGCTGCTTCTCGGCAGCGCGGCGCGAGGTGCGGTAGCGCAGCGGGAGTTCGTACGAGACCCCGTGCAGCACCGCCCCGCCGCGGGTGCGCACCAGGAGTTGCTGCTCGGCGAGCTGGTCGAGGTCGCGGCGGATGGTCGCGGCGGACACGCCGAGGGTCTCGGCCGCCGGCTCCACCTCCAGCTCGCCCCGGTCCACGAGCAGGTCCAGCAGTGCCTGCCAGCGCTCCTTGCGGGTCATCGGCCGCCCCCTTCGGTGTTCTCCATCGGCCTACGTGCCGACACTAACTCAGGGGATCATTTCCGTTGATGCTTGAAGTTGCGCGAAAGTGCCAGCTATCTTGCAGGAAAACGCATACTCCGTCGTGCTGCACCACCGCATGAACGCACCAAGCGCCATTCAGACCCACCCGCCGTATCAGGGAGCCTGCATGAGTCACGTCGCGTACGAGTCGGGCACGCAGCCCGAATGCTGGGAGCGGGCCGCCGAACTGGCCCCGGCGCGGCGGGCGGTGCTCCCGCAGAGGGGGGAGCGTACCGCGATCGTCGGGTGCGGGACCTCGTACTACATGGCCCAGGCGGCCGCGGCGCTGCGCGAGGAGGCGGGGCAGGGGGAGACCGACGCCTTCGCCGCCTCCGAGTTCCCCCGCCACCGGCGCTACGACCGCGTCGTCGCCCTCACCCGCTCGGGGACCACCACCGAGGTGCTGGACCTGCTGTCCGGGCTGCGGGACGCGGGCGTGCCCACGACCGCCGTCATCGGCGATCCGGCGACGCCGGTGATGAGCGTCGCGGACGAGCTCGTCGTCCTCGACTTCGCCGACGAACAGTCCGTCGTGCAGACCCGCTTCGCGACCACCGCCCTGACCCTGCTGCGCGCCCACCTCGGGCTGCACGACGACGGCGTGGTCGCCGACGCCCGCACGGCGCTGGCCGAACCGCTGCCCGCCGAGGCCGAGAGCCGGGGGCAGTTCACCTTCCTCGGCCGCGGCTGGAGCGTCGGCCTCGCGCACGAGGCGGCGCTGAAGATGCGCGAGGCCTCGCTGTCCTGGGCCGAGTCCTATCCGGCGATGGAGTACCGGCACGGCCCGATCAGCGTCTCCGGGCCCGGTACCGTCACCTGGTCGCTCGGCGAGGCCCCCGAAGGGCTCGCCGAACAGGTCCGCGGCACCGGCGCCCAGTGGGTGGCCGGCCGGCTCGACCCGCTGGCCGAGCTGGTCCGGGTGCACCGGCTGGCGCTCGCCGTCGCGGCCCGCCAGGGCCTCGACCCGGACGCGCCGCGCCACCTGACCCGCTCGGTCGTCCTCACCACGGGCGAGGAGGCGGTCCGATGAGCCTCGTCCCCGCCGGACCGCTCGTCCTGGACGCTGCCGCCGCGGGCCGCGCCGTCGCCGCGTTCAACATCATCACGCTGGAGCACGCCGAGGCCGTCGTGGCCGGCGCGGAGGCTGCCGGGCTGCCGGTCATCCTCCAGCTGAGCGAGAACGCCGTGAAGTTCCGCGCCGGACAGCTGCTGCCCATCTCCCGCGCGGCCGCCGCCTGCGCGGCCGCGGCCTCGGTCCCGGTCGGACTCCACCTGGACCACGTCAAGAGCCCCGACCTCCTCCAGCAGGCCTGCGACGCCGGATACAGCTCCGTCATGTACGACGCCGCCCACCTGCCGTACGGCGAGAACCTGGAGGCCACCCGCTCGGCCGCCGACTGGGCCCACGCCAACGGGCTGTGGATCGAGGCGGAGCTGGGGGAGGTGGGCGGCAAGAACGGGGCCGCGCCCCTGGACCCGCACGCGCCGGGCGCGCGTACGGACCCCGACGAGGCGCGGCGGTTCGTCGCCGACTCCGGGGTCGACGCACTGGCCGTCGCCATCGGCAGCAGCCACGCGATGACCAGCCGCACCGCCGCCCTGGACCACGCGCTGCTGGCACGGCTGGCCAAGACGGTCGACGTGCCGCTGGTCCTGCACGGCTCCTCCGGGCTGCCGGACGCGGAGCTCGCGGCGGCCGTCGCGGGAGGCATCCGCAAGGTCAACATCGGCACCGCGCTGAACGTGGCCATGACCGAGGCCATCCGCACCCACCTGACCCCGGCGGACCCCCGCCCTTACCTCACGGCCGCCCGTACGGCGATGGCCGCCACGGCCGAGGCCATGATCTGCGCCCTGAACTGACGGCGAGCGGCGGGCCGGCGCAAACCCCCGGCCCGCCGACCCTTCCGGATTCTTGGAACAAGTTCTAGTCTGCCCCCGCCGCCACAGCGACCGGCTGGACCGCGAGACTCCCGGAGGGGCCGTGCACCTCGAATACACGCCAGAGCAGCAGCAGTTGCGCACCGAGCTGCGCGCCTACTTCGCCGAGTTGGTGCCCGAGGACGTCTACGCCCGCTACGAGGACCCGGCCGCCCAGAAGCGGTTCTACCGGGAGACCATCCGCCGGCTCGGCGCGGACGGCTGGCTCGGGGTCGGCTGGCCCAAGGAGTACGGCGGCCGGGGCATGTCCGCGATGGACCAGTTCATCTTCTTCGACGAGGCCGCGCAGGCCGTCGTACCGCTGCCCCTGATGGCCCTGAACACCGTCGGGCCGACCATCATGCAGTTCGGCACCGACGAGCAGAAGGCGTACTTCCTGCCGAAGATCCTCTCGGGCGAGATCGACTTCGCGATCGGCTACAGCGAGCCCGACGCGGGCACCGACCTCGCCGCGCTCAAGTGCAAGGCGGTGCGCGAGGGCGACGAGGCGAGCGGCACCTACGTCGTCAACGGCCAGAAGATCTGGACCACCAACGGGGACACCGCCGACTGGGTCTGGCTGGCCGTCCGCACGGACCCGGACGCGCCCGCGCACAAGGGCATCACCATGCTCCTCGTGCCGACCTCGGACCCAGGCTACTCCTGCACCCTCATCAACACCCTGGCCTCGCACGACACCACGGCCAGCTACTACGAGGACATCCGCGTCCCCGCGAGCCACCGCGTCGGCCAGGAGAACAAGGGCTGGCGCCTGATCACCAACCAGCTCAACCACGAACGCGTCACCCTGGCCGCGCACGGCACCATGGCCATCCGCGCCCTGCACGACGTCCAGCGCTGGGCCGCCGGGACGAAGCTCGCCGACGGCCGCCGCGTCATCGACCTCTCCTGGGTCCGCGGCCGCCTGGCCCGCACCCACGCCCGGCTCGACGCGATGAAGCTGCTCAACTGGCAGATGGTCAACGCGGTCCAGGACGGCACCCTCACCCCGCAGGACGCCTCCGCAGTGAAGGTGTACGGCTCCGAGGCCCGCCGGGACGCGTACGCCTGGCTGATGGAGGTCGTCGGCGCGGCCGGTTCCCTCAAGGACGGCTCCGCCGGAGCGGTCCTGCACGGCGAACTCGAACGCGGCTACCGCAGCGCGGTCATCTTCACCTTCGGCGGCGGCAACAACGAGGTCCAGCGCGAGATCATCTCCTGGATCGGCCTGGGCATGCCCCGCGTCCGCCGCTGACCTCCCGCCCTACGCGTGCTCCTCGACCCGGTCCTTGGCCCACCACAGGAACGCGGCGGAGTGCTGCTGGTGCGCGAAGCCGTCGCCCACCAGGGTGTGCAGGAGGTCGTTGCTCCAGAGGATGAGGCGGCCCCGGGTCCAGTTCACCGACTCGGGTGCCGGCAGCTCCAGCCCGTACACCTTGCGCGCGATCTCCCGCTTGCCGCCCGCCTCCGTCGTGTACTTGAGGATCGTCAGGAACCGGTCGGGATGCACCACGCAGAGCACCCTCGTCAGGAGGGCCTCCTTGAAACCGGTCATCGCGAACGGCTTCGCGCCGTCCAGCAGTTGCTGGAACCGGTCCTCCAGCGGCACGTCTGCGGGTCCGTACAGGAGGTACTCGACCGTCGCACGGGTCGCCTCGCCCGCCAGTGCGTCGCCCATGTCGTTCCAGGCGGAGTTGAAGGTGGCCTGGTTCCCGGGCCGGGCCCCGATCTCGGAGTTGGCGAAGTCCTTCAGGAGCCGCGGGCTGCCGGTGCGCAGGCCCTCGGGGGAGAAGACCCGCTGGTACTTCGCCCAGTACGCGGCCACTTCGGGAGCGGAGCCCGGCCTGACGGCCAGGTACTGCTCCTTCAGCCGGTCCACCCGCTCCCGCCGCGCGGGATCGACATCCTCCGGTTTCGGGAACCGGGCCTTGAGGTCGCCGAAGGCGCGGGGCGGATTCTTCTGCACGGGCGCGGCTTCCCGGTGCTCCCACTCGTAGCCGCACCGGTGCCTGACCATCCGGCGTCCACCGTCGAGCGTGCGGGCCTCGACGTCCTCGTCGTCACTGCACAGCGGACACATGGGCACGGCCACGGCTACCCCCCGTTCGGAGGCCACCCGGCCCCGCACGCGGGAGCGTACTCCGCAGCCGCTCACCCGGTCAGCCGGACCGGCGCACCCGTCCGCCGTGGTCCGGCACCTTGCAGCGGTCACCCGCGAGCACCCCTCCGGAGCCCCGGCCCGCCCGCGGCCCGCCGCGTGCCGAGGAGTGGATCACCGGTGTCCTGGGAAACGTGATGGAGTGGACGCGAGGACACCGGTACGCCCGCCGACAGCGACCCGGGTCCGCGCGCGAGCGCTCCCGGCAACCCGCCCAGGAGGTGTGAGATGCGGCCACGTACCGACGAGCAAGCGGACCCCGTCCGCGGGCCCGACCCCGGGCTCTACGGGCCGGCGTCCGTCACCTGGCAGTGCCACGGGGACCCGGTCATGTGGATCGCCGGGGTACGCGCCCTGTACCTGCAGGCCCTGCACCCGCGGGCCGTGCGCGGGGTCAGGGCGAACTCCTCCTTCGAGCAGGACGGCTGGGGGCGGCTGATGCGCACCGCCGACTTCGTCGGCACCCTCACCTACGGCACCACCGAGGAGGCCGAACGGGCCGGGGCGCGGGTCCGCGGGATCCACCGCAAGCTGTCCGCGACCGACCCGGACAGCGGCCGCACGTTCCGCGTCGACGACCCCGAGCTGCTGCTGTGGATCCACTGCGCCCAGATCGACAGCTTCCTGCACGTCCTGCGCCGCTCCGGCGTCCCCCTCACCCCCGCCCAGGCCGACCGCTACGTCGACGAGAACCGCGTCAACGCCCGGCTCGTCGGCCTCGACCCCGCCGGGGTCCCCCGGGACACGGAGGAGCTGGCCGCGTACTTCGGGCAGGTCCGCCCCGCGCTCGCCGCAGGCGCCGACGCCCTCGCCGTGGACGCCTTCCTGCGCAGCCCGCCCGTCCCCGCACTCCTGGTCCCTGGCCGAAACCTGCTGTGGCGCCCGCTGGCGGGCCTCGCGTACGGTTCCCTCCCCGGCTGGGCACACCAGCTGTACGGGCGGCCCGCACCGGCCCCACGGGTCGTCACCCGCCGCATGCGCCTCACAGGTCGCGTGCTGCGCAGCATTCCCGCAGGTCTACGCTGGCAGCTGCCTCCAGGTCACATCTTGAAAGCGATGCGTCGCATGGGCCCCGGGAGCCGCCCCTCGACGTACACACTGCGTACATCAGCGGCCATACTGGACGGGCCGGGGAGGGCGCAGCACGACGACGGGGGCGGCTTTAAGACATGGCGGAGTCCAGACTGATCCAGGGCCGGTACCGTTCCCTCGACCTCATCGGGCGCGGCGGCATGGGCGAGGTGTGGCGGGCCAGGGACGAATCGCTGGGCCGGCAGGTCGCCGTGAAGTGCCTCAAGCCGATAGGGGTGGAGCAGGACGCCCACTTCACCCAGGTGCTGCGCGAGCGGTTCCGCCGCGAGGCACGCGTCGCGGCGTCCCTCCAGCACCGCGGAGTCACCGTCGTCCACGACTTCGGCGACGACAGCGCCGCGGGCGGCCCCCTCTACCTCGTCATGGAACTGCTGGAGGGACGCAACCTCAGCCAGCTCCTGGAGGACAACGAGACGCGCCCGCTCCCCGTCGACATGGTCGTCGACATCGCGGAGCAGATGGCCGCGGCCCTGGGCTACACGCACGACCAGGGCGTGGTCCACCGCGACCTGAAGCCGGCCAACATCATGCGCCTCACCGACGGCACCGTGAAGATCTGCGACTTCGGCATCGCCCGGCTCGCCCACGACATCGGCTTCACCGCCAAGCTCACCGGCGGCGGGATGGCCATGGGCACCCCGCACTACATGTCGCCCGAGCAGATCGCGGGCGGCGAGGTGGACCACCGCAGCGACCTCTACTCCCTGGGCTGCGTCCTCTACGAGATCGCCACCGGCGCCCCGCCGTTCGACCTCGGCGACTCCTGGTCGGTCCTGGTCGGCCACCGCGACAACGTGCCCGTGCCGCTGCGCGAGCACCGCCCGGAGCTGCCCGGCTACTTCGAACGGGTGGTCCTCGACCTGCTCGGCAAGCGCCCCGAGGACCGGCCGGGCGACGCCCGCCACCTGCACCGCCGCCTCGTCGAGGAACGCCTCGGCCCGGGCGGCCCGCTCGGCGCCCGGGGCCCGCTCCCGGCCTGGGCCCGGGGGATGACCGCCGGGCGCAAGGCCGGGCTCGACGCCCGTCCCGCGAGCGGCGAATGGGCCGTGCTCACCGGATCCTGGACGGCCGCCCGCACCACGGCCGCACAGCGCATCGTCCGCCCCGAGCCCGCGCAGGACCCCCGGCTCACCGTCGCCTACGGGGTCCCGCGCCGCCCCGCCCCGGACGCGAACGGCCCCGCAGCGGGCGGCCCCGCCGGGAACGGCCACGAGGACACCGGAGCCTTTGCCCTCGCGGCCGGGCACACCCGCGCCTTCGCCCTCAGCCGCGCCGGCCGGCCCGAGGCGGCCCTGGCCGTGTACGTGACCGTGGCCGAGGGACGCGCCCGGGTCCTCGGCCCGGACCACGCCGACACCCTCGCCGCGCGCCAGGAGGCGGCGTACGAACTGGGCCGGCTCGGCCGCCACCAGGAGGCGTACGAGATCTACCGCGCGGTGCTCGTCGCCCGCGAGCGCACCGCGGGCCCGCACCACCCCGACACCCTGCGCTGCCGCCACAACCTGGCCTGCGCCCTGGGCGCGCTGGGCCGGTTCGCGGACGCCCACACCGCAGCGCAGGAGGTCGCCGCCGCGCGCACCGCCGTGCTGGGCGCCGAGCACGCCGACACCCTGCTGACCCGCTACGAGGTGGCGTACGCGCTCGGCCGGCTGGAGCGCTGGGAGGAGGCCCTGGGCGGCTTCCGCCACGTCGCCGCCGTACGGGAGCGGGTGCTGGGCCGCGACCACCCCGACACCCTGGCCGCGCGCTACGAGGTCGGCATCGCCCTCGGCCGTACCGGCCGCTCCGCTCAGGCCCTCGACCTGTTCCGGGCCCTGGTCGGCGACCGCACCCGGGCGTACGGGGCCGCCGACCCCGAGACGCTCCGCGCCCGCCACGTCCTCGGCGTGAACCTGGGCCGGCTGGAGCGCTGGGACGAGGCCGTCGCCGAGGCCCGGCAGGTCGCCGCCGTACGGGCCGAGGCCCTCGGCGCGGAGCATCCCGACACCCTGGTCAGCCGTCGGGAACTGGCCGTCGGCCTCGGCCGGCTCGGCCGCTGGGAGGAGGCCCTGCCGATCTACCGCGACCTCTCCGGCATCCGGGAGCGGAGCCTCGGCGACGAGCACCCCGACACGGCGCTGGCCCACGCCGACGAGGCCCACTGTCTGGAGCGGCTCGGCCAGGTGTGCTACCAAGAGCCATGACTGTCACGTGGGGCTCCCAGGGTGCATCCGATGACTCCCGGCACGCCGAGGGTCCCCGGCACACCCCGTTCGGCCAGGCCGTCTACGACGCGGTGATCGTGGGCGGCGGACACAACGGCCTGGTGGCGGCCGCCTACCTGGCCCGGGCGGGACGCTCCGTGCTGGTGCTGGAGCGCCTCGGGCACACCGGGGGCGCCGCGGTCTCCACCCGCCCCTTCGCCGGGGTGGACGCCCGGCTGTCGCGCTACTCCTACCTGGTCTCCCTGCTCCCGGCGAAGATCGTGCGCGATCTCGGCCTGCGGTTCGAGGTGCGCAGGCGCACCGTCTCCTCGTACACCCCCGTGGAACGCGGCGGCCGACCCGGCGGGCTGCTCGTCGGCGGCGGGGAGCAGCGCACCCGGGAGTCCTTCGCGCGCCTGACCGGCTCGGACCGCGAGTACGACAGCTGGCGGGCCTTCTACGCGACCACCGGGCAGCTCGCGAAGAAGGTCTTCCCGACGCTGACCGAGCCGCTGCCCACCCGGGAGGAGCTGCGGGCCCGGATCGACGACGAGGCCGCCTGGCGGATGCTCTTCGAGGAACCGCTGGGACGGGCGGTGGAACGGCACTTCGCCGACGACCTGGTCCGGGGCGTCGTCCTCACGGACGGTCTGATCGGCACCTTCGCCGACGCGCACGACCCCTCGCTCGCGCAGAACCGCTGCTTCCTCTACCACGTCATCGGCGGCGGGACGGGCGACTGGGACGTCCCGGTCGGCGGCATGGGCGCGCTGACGGACGCCCTGGCGGCCTCCGCACGGCAGGCCGGGGCGGAGATCGTCACCGGGCACGAGGTGCTGCGGATCGACACGGACGGCACCGCACCGGCCGAGGTGACCTTCCGGACGGCAACGGGGGAGGGCAGCGTCGCCGGACGCACGGTGCTGGTGAACGCCTCGCCGCGGGCCCTGGCCGAACTCCTCGGCGAGAAACCCGCCGAGCCGGCGCCCGAGGGGGCCCAGCTCAAGGTCAACATGCTGCTGCGGCGGCTGCCGCGGCTGCGGGACACCGCCGTGGACCCCCACGAGGCCTTCGGCGGCACCTTCCACATCGCCGAGGGGTACGCCGAGCTGGCCCGGGCCCACGCGGAGGCGGCCGCCGGGGAACTGCCCTCCGTACCGCCCTCGGAGATCTACTGCCACTCGCTGACCGACCCGACGATCCTCGGACCGGAGCTGGCCGGGCAGGGCTACCAGACCCTCACCCTCTTCGGCCTGCACACTCCGGCCCGGCTCTTCGGACACGACAACCGGCAGGCGCGCGAGGTACTGCTCACCGCCACCCTCGCGCAGCTCGACTCCCACCTGGCCGAGCCGCTCACCGACTGCCTGGCCTTCGACGCCGACGGCCGCCCCTGCATCGAGGCGAAGACCCCGCTGGACCTGGAACGCGAACTGCGCCTTCCCGGCGGGCACATCTTCCACCGGGACCTGTCCTGGCCGTACGCGGAGCCGGGGGGCGCCGGACGCTGGGGCGTGGAGACCGCCCACCGCAACGTGCTGCTGTGCGGGGCGGGAGCGGTCCGCGGCGGCGGGGTCAGCGGGGTCCCGGGCCACAACGCGGCGATGGCCGTGCTCGGGCACTGAACACGGGTCTCAGCGGACGGGTTCGATGACCACGATCGGGATCTCGCGGTCCGTCTTGGCCTGGTACTCGTCGTACGCCGGCCAGTGCCCGACCATCACCGGCCAGTACGCGGCGCGTTCCCCGGCCGTCGCCGTGCGGGCCGTGCCCTGCATGATCTCGGGGCCGACCTGGATGCGCACCTCGGGGTGTTCGCTCAGGTTCCGGTACCAGAGCGGGTGGGCCGCGTCGCCGCCCTTGGACGCGACGATCAGGTAGGAGCCGTCGGCCTCGCCGTAGATGAGCGGGGTGCGCACGGGCTTCCCGGACACCCGGCCCAGGGTGGTGAGCAGGAGGGTCTGGGTGCCGTTCCAGTACTGGCCCTCGGCGCCGTTCGAGGCCACGTACTGCTTGATGTGGTCCAGGGTCCAGCCGGGCTTGGGGTCGGTCGGGTGTTCCCAGTCGATGACGTCGGTCATGGGGATCTGCCTTCCTTCGTGTTGAACGGTCAACGAACCTCACCAACGAGTACCAACGCACGGGGTCACGTCGGTTATGCCGCACGGGGCGCGAGCCCGGCCCCGGGGCCAGGTCAGTCCGCCGACCTGGTCCAGCCCTCCGCCTCGACGCGGGCCGCGTCGGCCGGACGGTCCTCCGAGAAGAGCAGGCCCGAAGGCTCCGCCACCCGGACGGCATCCACGTAGACCCCGCGGCCGACGTAACGCCCCGTCGCGGTGTGCCGGAAGCGCAGCCGCAGTTCGCGGCCCGCCCGGGCGGCGGTGAGCGGGGCCTCCAGGCGGTGCCAGACGCGGCCGGACCAGCCTCCGGCCGTGCCCCGCGGCCACTGTTCGGCGGCGCCGCCGGTGGAGCGCACCGTGCTGAACGGCAGCGGCTCCCAGGTCCCGCCGTCGGGGCGGACTTCGAGGTGGAAGGCGCCCTCGCCGGGAACGGTGTCCCACCACACGGCGCAGCGCAGCCGGGCGGCGCCGGTCGCCGGGGTCACCGGCGGCAGGGTGAGGGTGCCCGAGCTGCCGGGCGTGATCCCGGAGAACCAGGCCGGGCCGCCGTGCCGGGTGCGGACCGGGACGGCGCGGGCGAACCGGTTGCCCACGGCGACGCGCGGCGCGCTGCCGGCCCGCCAGGTGCGTACGGGGTGGACGGAGTTGCCGAGGAGGACGAGGAAGGAGTCGGTGGAGGGGTCCAGGACCAGGGAGGTGCCCGTGAACCCGGTGTGCCCGGCGGAGTGCGGGGTGGCCATGGCCCCCATGTACCAGTGCTGGTAGAGCTCGAAGCCGAGACCGTGGTCGTCGCCGGGGAAGGAGGTGTTGTAGTCGGTGAAGAGGAGTTCCACGGAGGCCGGGCGCAGGATGCGCCGGCCGGCGTAGACACCGCCGTCGAGGAGGGTGCGGGCGAGGACGGCCAGGTCCCAGGCGGTGCCGAAGACCCCGGCGTGGCCTGCGACCCCGCCGAGGGCGTACGCGTTCTCGTCGTGGACCTCGCCCCACACCAGCCCGCGGTCCAGGCCGGACCAGGGCGGGCGCTGCACTTCGGTGGCGGCGGTGACCCGGCGCCAGGAGAGCGGTGGGTTGTAACGAGTGCGGTGCATCCCGAGCGGAGCGGTGATCTCGTCGTGGAGCAGCGCGTCCAGAGTGCGGCCGGTGATCCGTTCCAAGAGCAGTTGCAGCGAGATGAGGTTGAGGTCGGAATACCGGTACACGGTCCCAGGAGTCTCCTGAGGCCGCACCGACCACAGCAGCCTCAGCTGCCCCTCGCGGGTGGACTCCTGGTAGAAGGGCGCCCAGGAGCGGAGTCCGGAGGTGTGCGTGAGGAGCTGGCGGACCGTGACCACCTCCTTGCCGCCGCCCGTGAACTCCGGCAGGTAGCGGCGTACCGGGGCCTCCAGCTCCAGGCGGCCCCGTTCCATCTGCTGCACGGCCAGGATCGAGGTGAACAGCTTCGTGAGCGAGGCCAGGTCGAAGACGGTGTCCTCGGCCATCGCGATCCGCTCGGCCGCCGGGAACTCCCGTACGCGGTCGGTCCGTCCGTCGTAGTCCGCGTACCGGACGGCGTCGCCCATGGCACGGTGCAGGGCGACGGTGCGGCCGCGGCCCGCGAGGACCACGGCCCCCGCGTAGTAGGGGTGTTCGGGGGAGGGGCCCAGGAACCGCCGCGCCTCGTCCGCCACCCCCTCCAGATGCCGCTCCAGCAGCCCCGCCTGACGCGCGGAGCCGTACCGCAGCCGTAGCCCCTGCAGGGCCCGCCGCTCGGCCGGGCTGCCGGCGGCGCCCGCCGCGCCTGCTGATCCGGGCAGCGCGGCGTGCAGGACGAGCACCCCGCCGAGGGCGAGCAGGCGCGCTCCCAGCCGCCGCCGGCTCAGCCCGCCGCCGACCCGGCCCCCCGGCCGTGCGTCCGCCGCGTACCCGTCGGCCGCGCGGTTGCCGCCCGGGCCCTCGCTGTCCGGCCCTGGCCCGTCCGGGGTGCCGTCCGGCGTGCTTCCGTCCGCCGTGGTCCCGGCCGGTGCCCCCGTGTGCTGCTGACTGCCCATGTGCGGCCCTCCTGTCCCTGCCTGCGCACGCTAGTGGGTATGTGCCCGCCCGCCGCCCGCGCCCGCACCGCCCGGGCCGCAAAGAATCTGACACTGCATCAGAAAATCTCTTCCCTCGGCCGCCGGGCTGCGGCATCCTGCGGGCCATGGAGACGGAGCTGAGCAAGAAACTGGGAGTCGAGCACGCCATCTTCGGCTTCACGCCCTTCCCGGCGGTCGCCGCCGCGATCACCCGTGCAGGCGGCTTCGGCGTACTCGGTGCGGTCCGCTACACGGCCCCCGACGACCTCAAACGCGACCTCGACTGGATGCAGGAGCACACCGACGGCAAGCCCTACGGACTCGACGTCGTCATGCCCGCGAAGAAGGCCGTCGACGGCATCAGCGAGGCCGACATCGAGGCGATGATCCCGGCCGGGCACCGCGAGTTCGTCCGCGACACCCTCGCCAAGCACCACGTGCCGGAACTCGCCGAGGGAGAGGCGTCCGGCTGGCGGATCACGGGCTGGATGGAACAGGTCGCCCGCAACCAGCTGGACGTCGCCTTCGACTACCCCATCAAACTCCTGGCGAACGCGCTGGGTTCCCCGCCCGCCGACGTCATCCGGCGCGCCCACGACCACGACGTGCTCGTCGCCGCCCTCGCCGGCAGCGCCAAGCACGCCCTCCGCCACGCCGAGGCGGGCATCGACATCGTCGTCGCCCAGGGCTACGAGGCCGGCGGTCACACCGGCGACATCGCCACCATGGTCCTGGTCCCCGAGATCGTCGAGGCGGTCGCCCCCCTCCCGGTGCTCGCGGCCGGCGGCATCGGCAGCGGCGAACAGATCGCCGCCGGACTCGCCCTCGGCGCCCAGGGCGCCTGGCTCGGCTCCCTGTGGCTCACCACCACCGAGGCCGACCTCCACTCCCGCGCCCTGACCGAGAAGCTGCTCGCCGCGGGATCCGGCGACACCGTCCGCTCCCGCGCCCTCACCGGCAAGCCCGCGCGCCAGCTGCGCACCGAGTGGACCGACGCCTGGGACGACCCGGAGGGCCCCGGGGCACTCCCCATGCCGCTCCAGGGGCTGCTGGTCGCCGAGGCCGTCTCCCGGATCCAGAAGTACGAGGTCCAGCCGCTGCTCGGCACCCCCGTCGGCCAGATCGTCGGCCGGATGAACACCGAACGTTCCGTCCAGGCGGTCTTCGACGACCTGACCCGCGGCTTCGAGAAGGCCGTCGACCGCATCAACCGCATCGCCGGACGAGCCTGAGGAGGCCGGGAGATGACCGAGAGCACGCCCCAGCAGCAGCCGCCCAACGGGTTCTGGGCCCAGGCGGGCGCCGACCCCGGCCGCACCGTCCTGATCACACCCGAGGGCGAGGCGTGGAGCGCCGGCCGGCTGCACGCCGACGTCAACCGGCTCGTCCACGGACTGCGCGCCGCGGGCCTGGAACGCGGCGAGGTCT
Source organism: Streptomyces xanthophaeus (assembly GCF_000725805.1). Lineage (GTDB taxonomy): Bacteria > Actinomycetota > Actinomycetes > Streptomycetales > Streptomycetaceae > Streptomyces > Streptomyces xanthophaeus. The sequence goes on from NZ_KL647137.1 coordinate 67,663, forward strand.
TCGCCGTCGTCCTCCCCAACGGCGTCGAGTTCCTCACCGCCTACCTCGCCGCCTCCCAGGCCGGCTTCTACCTCGTCCCCGTCAACCACCACCTCGTCGGCCCCGAGATCGCCTGGATCGTCTCCGACTCGGGGGCCAAGGTCCTCATCGCCCACGAGCGGTTCGCCGACGCCGCGACCGCCGCGGCCGACGAGGCCGCGCTGCCCGCCGGCGCCCGCTACGCCGTCGGAACGGTCCCGGGCTTCCGCCCGTACGGGGACCTCCTCGACGGCCGGCCCGGGACCGTCCCCGCGGACCGCACCCTCGGCTGGGTCATGAACTACACCTCCGGAACCACCGGGCGACCCCGCGGCATCCGCCGCCCGCTGCCCGGCAAGCTCCCGGAGGAGACGTACCTCGGCGGCTTCCTCGGGATCTTCGGCATCCGCCCCTTCGACGGGAACGTCCACCTGGTCTGCTCGCCGCTCTACCACACGGCCGTCCTCCAGTTCGCGGGCGCCGCACTGCACATCGGGCACCCCCTGGTGCTGATGGACAAGTGGGCACCCGAGGAGATGCTGCGCCTGATCGACGAACACGCCTGCACGCACACGCACATGGTGCCCACCCAGTTCCACCGGCTGCTGGCGCTCCCGCAGGAGACGAAGGACGCCTACGACGTCTCGTCCATGCGGCACGCCATCCACGGAGCCGCGCCCTGCCCCGAGCACGTCAAACGGGCGATGATCGACTGGTGGGGCCGGTGCGTGGAGGAGTACTACGCGGCGAGCGAGGGCGGCGGGGCCTTCGCGACCGCCGAGGACTGGCTGAAGAAGCCGGGAACGGTCGGCAAGGCCTGGCCGATCAGCGAACTGGCCGTCTTCGACGACGACGGCAACCGGCTGCCCCCGGGCGAACTCGGCACGGTCTACCTGAAGATGAACACCGGCGGCTTCAGCTACCACAAGGACGAGGGCAAGACGAAGAAGAACCGCATCGGCGACTTCTTCACCGTCGGCGACCTGGGGCTGCTGGACGAGGAGGGCTACCTCTTCCTCCGCGACCGCAAGATCGACATGATCATCTCGGGCGGGGTCAACATCTACCCGGCGGAGATCGAGTCGGCCCTGCTCACCCACCCGGCGGTCGCCGACGCCGCGGCCTTCGGCATCCCGCACGACACCTGGGGCGAGGCGGTCAAGGCGGTCATCGAACCCGCGGAGGGCTTCGAGGCCGGGGACGCCCTGGCCGCGGAGATCCTCCACCACTGCGAACGCCGGCTGGCCGGCTACAAGCGCCCCAAGACGGTCGACTTCGTGGAAACGATGCCCCGCGACCCCAACGGCAAGCTCTACAAGCGCCGCCTGCGCGACCCGTACTGGGAGGGCCACGAACGCCCGATGTGACGGCACATACGGACGCCCCGACTCGGGAGCGTCCGTATGCAGCGCGCCGTACGCAGGATGCAGGCGCCGGGCGCCGGGTGCCGGGTCAGCCCGTGGAGATCCAGCCCAGTTGGCCGCCGGAGGTCTGGCCTTCGCAGTTCGTGTTGTTGGACTCGAAGAACTCGCGCTGCTTGCCGACCATGCAGCGCATCAGCGGCTGGGTGCCCACGCCCGCGGGCTGGCCCGGGTAGAACCAGCCGAGCCGGGAGACGTAGGTCTGGCCCTCGCAGTTGACGTCCCCCGAGAGGAAGTTGTCCTTGCGGACGACGCAGTGGTACAGCGGGACCGTGCCCTCGCGCGGGCTCGTGTACAGCTGGCCGAGGCTGCCCTCGACGGAGTAGCCCGGCGGGACGTTCCAGACGGTGCTGATGTGCTCCCCGGTCGGGCCGATGAGCCGGTTGAGGCTGCGGGTGGGGGCGGTCACCGCCGGTTCGCCGCTGCACGTGGCCTTGATCATGGCCTGCCAGTAGTTCGCGGCCACGTAGTGGTAGAGCGGGCCCTCGGTCACCCGGCACTGGGAGCCGCTGAAGCCGGCGTCGGCCGCCTGACGGTTGAGGGAGTCGTAGGCCGCGGCCGCGGCGATGTTCTGCGGGCCGCCCCCGATGCCGGTGAGGTAGACGTTCACGGGGCCCACGGCAGCGGCCGCCGCGGGCGCTGCGGCGGACGGGCCGGCGGCAGGCGCGGCGCCGGCCGGTGCTGCGGCGGCCACGGTCGCGGTCGCGGCCAGTGCGGCGGTCGCGGAGAGGAGGGCGGTGCGTAAGCGGGATGTGCGGCGCAAAGCAGGTCTCCTGGTCGTCGGCCCCGGCGCCGGTGGGCGGCCGGGGGGTGAGCGACAGCGCATACCGCCCGATCGGCGGCAACACCGGCATTCCATCTGCTACCGGCCGCCCGGGGCCAGCCGTTCTTCGGCCGATCCTGACGACGCGCCTCGGCCGACCCGACGCGCACGGGGCCCGTCAGGGGGTCGGCGCGCCCGGGAGTTCGTGAGAAGGGCCACGTCAGGGCCGCTGGGGCGCGCCTTGCGCCGCACCGGGGGGACAGTTCTGGCAACTTGGCTCATATGAGTACGGCAACGCATAGATCGCCCCTGACCGACTGGACCGTCGTGGTCCCCGTGGTGGCCCTCGCCGCGCTCGCCTTCAGCTGGGGACGCGACCTGCCCTCATGGGCGGTGGCCGTCGTCTCGCTGTGCCTCGCGGGCGCGGTGCTGGCGGCCGTCCACCACGCCGAGGTCGTCGCCCTCCGGGTCGGCGAACCCTTCGGGTCCCTGGTCCTCGCCGTCGCCGTCACCGTCATCGAAGTGGCCCTCATCGTCACCCTGATGGCCGACGGCGGGGACAAGACCGCCTCGCTCGCCCGGGACACCGTCTTCGCCGCCGTCATGATCACCTGCAACGGCATCGTCGGCCTGTCCCTGTTCGTCGGTGCCCTGCGCAACCGGGTGGCTGTCTTCAACGCCGAGGGCTCCGGTGCCGCCCTCGCCACCGTCGCCACCCTCGCCGTCCTCAGCCTCGTCCTGCCGACCTTCACCACGTCCAAGCCCGGCCCCGAGTTCTCGACCGCCCAGCTGACCTTCGCCGCCGTCGCCTCGCTCGCCCTCTACGGACTGTTCATCGCCGTGCAGACGGTCCGTCACCGGGACTACTTCCTGCCCGTGGACACCAAGAGCCACCGCGAGGAGACCGTCCCCGCGACCGCCTCCGCCTTCGCCGCGCCCTCCGCCGCCGGCGAGGACGAGGACCACGCCGAACCGCCCACCTCGCGCGCCGCGCTGATCAGCCTCGGCCTGCTGTTCGTCGCGCTCGTCGCCGTCGTCGGCGATGCCAAGGCCGTCTCCCCGACCATCGAGGCGGGCGTCGCCCGTGCGGGTCTGCCCAACGCCGTCGTCGGCGTGATCATCGCCCTGCTGGTCCTGCTGCCCGAGACCCTGGCCGCCGTACGCGCCGCGCGCCGCGACCGCGTCCAGACCAGCCTCAACCTGGGCTACGGCTCCGCCATCGCCAGCATCGGCCTGACCATCCCCGCCATCGCCCTGGCCTCGGTCTGGCTCTCCGGCCCGCTCACCCTCGGCCTCGGCCCGGTCCACATGGTGCTGCTCGCCCTCACGGTCGTCGTCGGAGCCCTGACCATCGCGCCCGGCCGCGCCACGCTGCTCCAGGGCGGCGTCCACCTCGTCGTGTTCGCGGCCTTCATCTTCCTCGCCATCAGCCCGTGACCGCCGCCGGACCGGCGGGACCCCGCGAGGCCCCGCCGGTCCGGCCGCCGGTCAGCGGCGTTCGCGCGCCCACACCACCTTCAGGCGCGGCGAAGCGAGGATGTCCCGCTCGCAGAACCTCGACGTCACCCAGCGTTCCTGCGAGAACAGCCCGGTCTGGTCCGCGTGGAACGGCGAGTTCGGGTTGGACGACTGGCTGAACGTCAGCAGGGTGCGCGCCACCGGGCAGCGGCTGCCGTCCCAGCCGACCGCCTGGACGTGACTGGAGCCGTGCACGACCTCCGCGTAGCCGCCGGCCGCCGCGTTCCACTGCGCCTCGATCTTGTTCCATACGCCGAGGGCCTCGGTGCCGCCGCCCACCGGCAGCTTCTGCCCGCCACGGACGACGAACTGGTGCTCGCCCAGCGGGGCGTCCAGGGCGATCCCGGCCGCCCTCAGCTCGGCGACCGTGTCCGCGAGGGCCCGCGCGACACCGGGCGCCGCCCGGTTGAGCGTACGGGGAGTGCCGACGGGATCGGCCGCCGAGAACGGCACCAGCCACAGGTCCTTGGCCGGTGTCGACGCCGTCAGCTTGCGCCAGAACCGGTCGAAGAGCAGCGCACCGCGGCTGTCGGCGTCGGCCGTACGGTCCCAGCCCGCCAGCACCGGGCAGGCCGCCGACACGTCCACCGCAGAGCCGTCCCCGGCCGTCGCGGTCCCCCCGGGCAGGGCCGCGCAGGCGGCGGCCGCGTCGGCCGCCGCCAGGTCACCGGCCGGAGCCCGGTCGGCGAACTGCTGGGCCTGGAGGTCGGCCACGGTCAGCCGTCCCTTCGCGGCCATCGCCGCCACGTCCTCCACCGCGCCGCGCGTGCGCAGCGAGCGCGGGGTGCCCTCGTTGCCCCAGACCCGTTCGTAGCCGGTCAGCGGCTGCTGTGCGTTGGCCAGCCAGGCGCTGTCGTTGGAGTTCTCGGCGTACGGTGCGTCGCGCAGCGTGGGCGCCTTGCCCGGGCCGAACACCCCCGGCTGGACCGCGTCCGGGTCCGAGCCGAGCGCGCAGTCGCTGCGGGAGCCGTCCAGGACCGCGAGGCCCGAGGCGGGGTAGGTGGCCCGGCCGAGCGGGGTGGAGCAGCGGGCGGCGAGCTCGTCGGTGATCCGGGGCAGGACCTGGGACTGGGTGAAGAGCGTGCCGCCCGCTGAGTCCGCCGCCACCGTGTTGACCCAGGGCAGCCCCTGGGTGCGCCGCAGGGCCTCCTGGATCCCGGCCACCGACCGGGACCGGCTCATGGCGAGCGCGGTGTCGGAGCCGCGCAGGTTCGCGGCGTTGGGGTCGTTCAGCGCGTAGGCCGTACCGGCGGTCCACGGCAGGGGCAGGCCCGCGCCGAGGCCGGTGACGACCGGGCCGTAGCGGGTCCACCACTGGGTACGGGTGACCGGATCGCCGCCCGGCACCGGGACGGTGACGGTGCGCGGGGTCATCTTCTCCGGCTTCCCGTCGACCAGGTAGGCGGTGGGGTCGGCCGGGTCGAGGGCGAGCTGGTGCAGGTTGAGCGGGGTGCCGGTGGACACGGTGTGGCTCCAGGCCACCTTCTCGTTGAAACCGATGTTGACCACGGTGGTGCCGAGCAGGGAGCCGCCCGAGACGTTCAGTTCGCCCGGGATCGTCTGCTGCGACTGCCAGAAGCGGCGTCCGCCGTGCCAGGGGTAGTGCGGGTTGCCGAGCAGCAGGCCGCTGCCGGACTTCGTGGTCGACCCGGCGAAGGCCACCGCGTTGGAGCCCCTGTCGTAGCGGGTGGTGTCGAAGAACTCCCGGGCGGCCTCCGCGGCGGCGGCCGGGTCGATATCCGGCTGCGGGGCGGTGGGGGCGCCGGGGGCGGCGGCGGGGCCCGGCGGCCGGGCGGCCGTGATGCCGTCGATGCCGCGCCCCTGGCCGCCGAGGACCGACACCGCGAAGCCGCGGGCGGCCACGTCGGCGGCGGTGACCGGGCGGACCCAGCCCGTGCCCTTGCAGGCCGGATCGGTGACCGGGTTCTGTGCGAGCCACGCGTTGTAACCTGCGGCCCAGCCGCGCATCAGCTCCTTCACCTTCCCGCTGGGTCCGGCGGGGGCGGGGGCGGCCAGCAGCTTCTCGACGGTGCCCGCTTCGCGTACGCCCTTGAAGTACAGGTCGCTGGAGAGGTTCTTCGTGGCGGAGGACAGCGAGCCGTCGGGAGCCGCGTCGGGGCCGAACCAGCGGGAGCGTTCGCCCGCCACGGTCACGAAGCCGTCGGCGAGGATGCAGACCTGGTCGGCGGCCTGGGCCCAGCCGGTGCCGAAGCCGAGGTCCGCGTAGTCCTTGGCGAGGATGTGCGGAATCCCGTGCTCGGTGTAGCGGACGACCGCCGAGAGCCTGCCGGCGGACGCGGCCTCGGCGTCGTCGGTGGCGGCCGCGGCCTGCGGCACGGCAGCGGTGGCGGCGAGCAGGGCGGCGCCCAGCAGGGCGACGCGGCGGCGTAGGGGGCGTAGGGGTCGGTGTGCATCTAATGGGCGCAACGTGTCTCCCAAGTGGCCTGCGGTCGGGCGTGGTTGCCCGTGAAACCGGTGGTGCTGGGGTCGCTCGTCCCACACTCACGCAGGTCACCCGACGATCTGTCAACATCCCGTTTGGTATCCACCGCCCGGTGGTCGGCGGGGTGGAGTTGGGCTAGGTTGCGGCCGGAGTCGGGCGCCAGGGCTCCGCTCACGATGCAGTCCCCGAACTGACAGGCGGTGACCCGGGTGATGACGGAAGTGCGGCACAACACGGTCGACGGACTGGTGCGGGACAGCGCGCGACGGACCCCGGACCGGACGGCGGTGCGCTACCGGGACCGGAGCTGGAGCTACGCCCGCCTCGACGCCGCGGTGTCCACCGCCGCGGCCCAGCTCAGGACGGACCACGGGCTGGCCCCCGGCGACCGGGTCGCCACCTTCGCGCACAACAGCGACGCCTACCTGATCGCCTTCCTCGCCTGCGCCCGCGCGGGACTCGTCCACGTCCCGGTGAACCAGAACCTGACCGGCGAGGACCTCCGGCACGTCCTGCGGCATTCGGGGAGCTCGCTGGTCCTCACCGACCCCGAGCTGGCCGACCGCGTGCCCGAGGGGTACGGGGTCCGGCCCCTACGGGCGCTGGCGGACCCGCAGGCGCAGCAGAGGCCGTACGAACGCAGCAGCGACCCGCAGGCCGTGGTCCAGCTGCTGTACACCTCGGGGACCACCGCCCTGCCCAAGGGCGCGATGATGACGCACCGGGCACTGGCCCACGAGTACGAGAGCGCCATCGAGGCACTGGACCTGGCCGAGGGGGACCGGCCGGTGCACTCGCTGCCGCTCTACCACTCGGCGCAGATGCACGTCTTCCTGCTGCCGTACCTGGCGGTGGGGGCGCAGAACACGATCCTCGACGCGCCCGTCGCGGAGCAGGTCTTCGACCTGGTGGAGGCGGGGCGTGCGGACAGCCTCTTCGCGCCGCCCACGGTGTGGATCGCCCTGGCCGGCCATCCGGAGTTCGGGCGGCGCGACCTGGGCGCCCTGCGCAAGGCGTACTACGGGGCCTCGATCATGCCGGTCCCGGTCCTGGAGCGGCTGCGGGCCCGGCTGCCGGGGCTCGGTTTCTACAACTGCTTCGGGCAGAGCGAGATCGGGCCGCTGGCCACGGTCCTGGGGCCCGGGGAACACGAGGGGCGGCTGGAGTCCTGCGGGCGTCCGGTGCGCCACGTGGAGGCGAAGGTCGTCGACGAGCGGGGCGAGGAGGTCCCGGCGGGGACGGCCGGCGAGGTGGTCTACCGCTCGCCGCAGCTGTGCCTGGGCTACTGGAACGATCCGGAGGCGACGCGGGAGGCCTTCCGGGACGGCTGGTTCCGCTCGGGCGACCTCGCGGTACGGGACGCCGAGGGGTACTTCACGGTCGTCGACCGGCTGAAGGACGTCATCAACTCGGGCGGGGTGCTGGTCGCCTCCCGGCAGGTGGAGGACGTGCTGTACGGCCACCCCGGGGTGGCCGAGGCTGCGGTGATCGGGCTGCCGGACGAACGGTGGATCGAGGCCGTCACGGCGGTGGTGGTGGCCCGCGGGGAGGTCACGGAGGCGGACCTGCTGGCCCATGCCCGCAAGGAGCTGGCCCACTTCAGGGCTCCGAAGCGGGTGCTGTTCGTGGAGGCCCTGCCGCGCAACGCCAGCGGCAAGATCCTCAAGCGCGAGCTGCGCGAACGGTTCGCCGGCGCCCCGGGCGCACTCGGCTGACGGCCGGGCCTGCGCCGGGGCCGGTGGGTCAGGGGCGATGCGATCCGGGGCCGTGGGAATCGGGGCCGTGGGGGGCGGGGTCATCGGCGGGAAGGATTCCGCTGGTGCGCAGACGCTTGAGGGTGAGGTGTTCGTGCACCAGACGGCCCACCAGGGCCCCGCCGTAGACCACGAAGCCGACGCCGACCAGCCAGGACTGGACGACGAGGAGGGTGCCGAAGGGGCCGTAGGTCACGGCATTCGAGGCGATCAGCGGGGAGAACACCAGCTGGGAGAAGATCCGCAGCCCCAGCAGCCCGAGGCTGGTCGCCACCGCTCCGGGGACCAGGGCCCGCCAGCGGACCCGGCCGCCGAGCAGCAGCCGCTGCGAGCCCCAGAAGAACACGCAGGTGCCGAGCAGGTCGCCCAGGGTGCCGAGGACGGTGCCGACGGCTTCGTCGGACGGCGCGGGGATCGCGACGAGCAGGGCGAGGTAGCAGACCAGCAGCGCGAGCCAGACGACGTGCCGCCACATGGTGTGCCAGCGGGCGGTCGGAAGGTCCCACACCTTCTCGTAGCCGGTCTGCACGGCCGAACCGAAGGTCAGGCCGAATACGGCGAGGGCGGCCAGACCGAAGGCGGTCGTCCGCTCCAGGGCCAGGTCGGCCGCGCCGAACACCATCTCCACCCGGGCGCGCGAGGACTCCGTGACCCCGAGGGCCTGGCCCAGCCACCGGCCGAAGCCGGAACCGCTGCCGGGTGCAGCGGCCGCGACGACCACCAGCAGGGGCACCAGGGTGAGGAACCCGAGGGCGGCGAAGCCCATCGCCCGGTGCATCAGCTCCATCTCCCGGCCACGGCTCCAGGCCAGCCCGGCAGGGGAGCCCTGGAGCCGGTCGTGGAGCCGCCGGAAGATCGAGGTCACGCCTCATGCACTACCCGCAGGGCCGTCCCGGCTCCCGGGAGCGGCCTCGAAGTAGGCCCGAAGGGGTGGTTTCAGTGGTCCGTGGGCGGCCGGAAGAGGCCCGGTGCGTGTCTCAGGGCTTCCCTCCGTCACGGAGGTCCACCAGCCGTCTGATCTTCCCCACCGAACGCTCCAGCGTCTCGGGGTCGACCACCTCCACCGCCACGGAGATCCCGATGCCTTCCTTGACCGCCCGGACCACCTGGGCCGCCGCGGTCTCCCGCTCGGCGGACCCGGTCTCCCGCCGGGCCTCCACCCGGACGGTCAGGGCGTCCATCCGGCCCTCCCGGGTCAGCCGTAGCTGGAAGTGCGGTGCCAGCCCGGGCGTGCGCAGGAGGACCTCCTCGATCTGGGTCGGGTACAGGTTCACCCCGCGCAGGATGATCATGTCGTCGGTGCGGCCGGTGACCTTCTCCATCCGGCGGAAGGACGGCCGCGCGGTGCCGGGCAGCAGCCGCGTCAGGTCCCGGGTGCGGTAGCGCACGATCGGCATGGCCTCCTTGGTGAGGGAGGTGAACACCAGCTCGCCGGGCTCTCCCTCCGGCAGCACCGCGCCCGTCAGCGGGTCGATCACCTCCGGGTAGAAGTGGTCCTCCCAGATGTGCAGCCCGTCCTTCGTCTCGACGCATTCCTGCGCCACGCCCGGTCCGATGACCTCGGACAGTCCGTAGATGTCCACCGCGTCGATGCCGAGCCGTTCCTCGATCTCCCGGCGCATCTCCTGCGTCCAGGGCTCGGCGCCGAATATGCCGGTCCGCAGCGAGGTGGCGCGCGGATCGATGCCCTGGCGCTCCATCTCGTCCAGCAGGGTCAGCATGTACGAGGGGGTCACCATGATCACCTCCGGCCGGAAGTCCTGGATGAGCCGGACCTGCCGGTCGGTCATCCCGCCGGAAGCGGGGACGACCGTACAGCCGAGGCGCTCGGCGCCGTAGTGGGCGCCGAGGCCGCCGGTGAACAGTCCGTAGCCGTAGGAGATGTGGACGAGCTGGCCCGGTCTCGCGCCCGCGGCCCGCAGGGACCGGGCCACCACGTCGGCCCAGGTGGAGAGGTCCCCGTCGGTGTACCCGACGACGGTGGGACGTCCGGTGGTGCCGCTGGAGGCGTGGATGCGGCGGACCTCGGGGCGCGGGACGGCGAACATGCCGAAGGGGTACTGCTCGCGCAGGTCCGCCTTGGTGGTGAAGGGGAAGAGGGCGAGATCGGCGAGGGAGCGGCAGTCGTCGGGGTGCACCCCGGCCTTGTCGAAGGCCTGCCGGTAGTGGGGCACCCGGTCGTAGACGCGGTGCAGGGTCGCGCGCAGCCGCGTCAGCTGGAGCGCGGCCAGCTCGTCGGGGCCCAGCCGCTCGCCCTGGTCCTGGAGATCCGCGTACGCCGTCATGCCGTCACCTCATCATGAGCCACCCGACCGATCATTCGGTAGATTGCCGGACCCTGACGGGGAAATCAATGACTCGAACGAGTGATCGCCTGAATTGGTGGCCGCAGGCGCACCTCGCGCGCCCGGGCCAGGACCCGGCGGGGCGGGGTCCTGGCCCGGGTCGGGGGCCGGCCGGTCGGGGGCCGGGGTACTGCGGGTCGGGGACTAGTGGGCGGAGTCCGCCTCCGTCGCCACCGTCTTCGCCCAGCGGTAGTCCGCCTTGCCGCTGGGCGAACGCTGGATGGCGGGCGCGATGACCAGCTGCCGCGGGATCTTGTACCCCGCCAGCCTGGTCCGGCAGTGCGTCTGGATCTCGTCCAGCGAAGGCGTCCGGGCGCCCTCGCGGACCTGTACCACCGCGGCCACGTGACTGCCCCACGTCGGGTCCGGGACACCGGCCACCAGGGCGTCGTACACGTCCGGATGGGACTTCAGTGCCTGCTCGACCTCCTCCGGGTAGACCTTCTCGCCGCCCGTGTTGATGCACTGCGAGCCGCGGCCGAGGACGGTGACGATGCCCGCCTCGTCGACGGTCGCCATGTCCCCGAGCAGGACCCAGCGCTCCGTGCCCTTCTGGAAGAAGGTCTCCGCGGTCTTGGCCGGGTCGTTGTAGTAGCCCAGCGGGACGTGGCCGCGCTGCGCCAGCCGTCCCGGCTCGCCCACCGGGACGGGCTCGTGCGTCACCGGGTCGACCACCTGCGTGCGGTCGTTGACCTCGAGGCGGAAGCCCTTCTCCGGGCCGGAGTCGTCCGTCGCCCTGCCGTTCGAGCCGGACTCCGACGAGCCGAAGTTGTTCAGGAGCAGCACGTTCGGGACGAGCCGCTGGAACTCGGCCCGCACCGTCTCCGACATGATCGCGCCCGAGGAGGAGACGCTGAACAGCGAGGACAGGTCCGTCCCCGCGAGCGGGCCGTTCAGGGCGTCGATGAGCGGCCTGAGCATCGCGTCGCCCACCAGGGACACGCTCGACACCTTCTCCTTCTCGATGGTGCGGAGCACCTCCTCGGGCGCGTACTTGCGGTGGATGACCACCCGCTGGCCGTAGTTGAAGGCGATGAACGAGGTCAGCGTCGACGTGCCGTGCATCAGCGGGGGAGCCGGGAAGAAGGTGAGGCCGTCCCCGCGGGCCGCGACCCGTTCGGCCAGTTCCTCGGGCCGCTTCACCGGCTCGCCGGTGGGTTCGCCGCCGAAGAGCCCGGCGAAGAAGAGGTCCTCGGCCCGCCACATGACGCCCTTGGGCATCCCCGTCGTACCGCCGGTGTAGATGATGAACAGGTCGTCGGCGCTGCGGGCCGGGAAACCGCGCCCGGGCGAACCGGCCGCCTCGGCGTCCTCGAAGGCGACGGGCGCCAGTCGCGGCTCGGGTGCGCCCGGCGGGACCGTGCCGACCCGGACCAGGTGCCGCAGCCGGGGGGTCTGCGGCAGCGCGGCGGCGACCCGCGCGGTGAACTCGCCCTCGAAGACCAGCGCGGCGAGGTCGGCGTCGTTGTAGAGGTAGACCAGCTCCTCCTCGACGTACCGGTAGTTGACGTTCACCGGGACCAGCCGGGCCTTCAGGCAGGCCAGCACGGTCTGGAGGTACTCGATCCCGTTGTACAGGTGCAGGCCCAGGTGCTCGCCGGGCTCCAGCCCGCTGTCCAGCAGGTGGTGGGCGATCCGGTTCGCCGCGGCGTCCAGTTCCGCGTACGTCAGGCGGCGCTCGGCGCCGGTCCCGGGGTGGTCCACGTACACGAGGGCCTCGCGGTCAGGGACCACGTCCACGACCGACTCGAACAGGTCGGCAAGGTTGTACTCCACCGTTCCTCCTGACCGCGGGAGTTCCCATGGCTGGCCCCATGGGTGGTCTGCTCGGCGGTCATTAGAGCGCCGCCGGACCCAACTGGGAAGGGAGCAGCCCAAGAAATCTGACTGAGTGTCAGAAAACTATTGAACTGCACCCGCCCCTACTGCAACCTGTTCTAGGTCTTGAGACGGGAGGACGGCAATGGGTGGGACAGAACACCTGACCGTGGAACGGCACGGCGCCACGCTGGTGCTCACCATGAACAGGCCCGAGGCGAAGAACGCGCTCTCGCTGCCGCTGCTGGTGGGCCTGTACGACGGGTGGCTGGAGGCGGACGCCGACGACACGGTCCGCTCCGTCGTCCTGACCGGCGCGGGAGGGGACTTCTGCGCCGGCATGGACCTCAAGGCCCTGGCCGGGAAGGGGATGGCGGGCGACCAGTACCGGGACCGCCTGCGGGCCGACCCCGACCTGCACTGGAAGGCGATGCTCCGCCATCACCGGCCGCGCAAGCCGGTGATCGCGGCCGTGGAGGGCTACTGCGTGGCGGGCGGCACCGAGATCCTCCAGGGCACCGACATCCGGGTCGCGGGTGCGGGCGCCACCTTCGGGCTGTTCGAGGTCAAGCGCGGCCTCTTCCCGATCGGCGGCTCCACGGTGCGGCTGCCGCGCCAGATCCCGCGCACGCACGCCCTGGAGATGCTGCTGACCGGCCGCCCGTACTCCGCGGACGAGGCAGCCCGGATCGGCCTGGTCGGGCAGGTGGTGCCCGACGGCACCGCACTGGAGAAGGCCCTGGAGATCGCCGAACAGGTCAACGCGTGCGGGCCGCTCGCCGTGGAGGCCGTCAAGGCGTCCGTGTACGCGACCGCCGAGATGACGGAGACGGAGGGGCTGGCCGCGGAACTCATCCGGGGGTGGCCGGTCTTCGACACGGCGGACGCGAAGGAGGGCGCGCGCGCCTTCGCCGAGAAGAGGCCGCCGGTGTACCGGCGGGAGTAGCCCGGCACGGTCCCTGCGGGGCCTTGCGGAGGGACGGCGGGCAGGTACGGGCGCCCGCGGGGCCCGCCGGGGCTCCCGCCCCGCGCGCTGCCGGGGCCCCGGGGCCCGGGGCGGCCCGTCCCGCTCCCGCGGCTCCGGCCCCGCCTCGGACCGGGACTCCGACTCCGGCCCCGACCCCGTTCCCCGGGCCCGCCCGGGACCAGGGGCTCCGCCTCCAGCCTGCCGCTCCGGATCCGGGCCCACCCCGTACCCGGTGACCAAGGGCCGCCCCGGAGCCCGTGCCGAGGCTCGGGACCGTACCCGGGGCCACCGGGTACGGGCCTCGCTCTCGGGGCCGCCTCCGAGCGGGGACGCCGCCCCCGCCTCCGCGCTCCGGTCCCGTCCGGGTCCGGGGTCCCGCTTCCGACCCGCTGCTCCGGCCCCCGCCAGGGGTCCGGGTCCCCGCCTCCGCCCCGACCCCGTCCTCCGGCCGACCCGCCCCGCCCCGCCCGGGGCGCAGGGCTCCGCCCCGACCCCCTGCCCGCCAGGGCCCGGGCTCCGTCCCCGCAACCGCGTTCTCGTCCCGTGCTCCGTACCCGTCCTGAACATCGGAGAGCCGCCCATGACAGCCGCCGCGACACCACCCGAGGTGCTCCGTGCGCCCCTCGTCGTCGAGTTCCCCTTCACCCGGTCCCTCGGGCCCGTCCAGAGCGCCTTCCTGACCGGGCTGCGCGAGTGCGTCGTGCTCGGGGTGCGGACCTCCGACGGCAAGGTGATGGTCCCGCCCGCCGAGTACGACCCCGTCACCGCCGAAGAGATCCGCGACCTCGTCGAGGTCGGCGCCACCGGCACCGTCACCACCTGGGCCTGGAACGGCCGCCCCCGACCCCACCAGCCCCTGGGCACCCCCTTCGCCTGGGTGCTGGTCAAGCTCGACGGCGCCGACACCGCCCTGCTGCACGCCCTCGACGTCCCCGGCCCCGAATCCGTCCGCACCGGCATGCGCGTACGGGTGCGCTGGGCCGCCGAACGGTCCGGCGCCATCACCGACATCGCCTGCTTCGAGCCCTACGAGGGTCCGGCCGCCGGCGGGGCCACCCCCCACGACGGAGCCTTCGACGACGCCGTCACCGGCATCGTCGCCGAGGCCCGCCTGGACTACACGTACAGCCCCGGCCGCGCACAGACGGCCTACATCGACGGCCTCTCCCGGCAGAAGACCGTGGGCGAACGCTGCCCCTCCTGCCACAAGGTGTACGTCCCGCCGCGCGGCGCATGCCCCACCTGCGGCGTCGCCACCACCGACCAGGTCGAGGTCGGCCCGGCCGGCACCGTCACCACCTACTGCATCGTCAACATCAAGGCCAAGAACCTCGACATCGAAGTCCCTTACGTCTACGCACACATCGCCCTCGACGGCGCCGGGCTCGCCCTGCACGGCCGGATCGGCGGCATCCCCTACGACCAGGTCCGCATGGGCCTGCGCGTCGAGCCCGTCTGGACCGAAGGCGGCCGCTACCCCGACCACTACCAACCCACCGGCGAACCGGACGCGGACTACGACGCGTACAAGGAGCTCATCTGATGCCGCCGACGCCGAGGTACGCACGCGACGTGGCCGTCGTCGCCTTCGCGCAGAGCGACCACCTGCGCCGCACCGACGAACTCAGCGAAGTCGAAATGGTCATGCCGGTCCTGCACCAGGTCCTCGCCCGGACCGGCCTGAAGGCCAAGGAGATCGGCTTCACCTGCTCCGGCTCCAGCGACTACCTCGCCGGCCGCGCCTTCTCCTTCACCATGACCCTCGACGGCGTCGGGGCCTGGCCGCCGATCTCCGAGTCGCACGTCGAGATGGACGGAGCCTGGGCCCTCTACGAGGCCTGGGTCAAGATCCAGACCGGCGAGGCCGACACCGCGCTCGTCTACTCGTACGGGAAGTCCTCCCCGGGTTCGGTGCGCGACGTCCTGACGCGCCAGCTCGACCCCTACTACCTCGCCCCGCTCTGGCCCGACTCGGTGGCCCTGGCCGCCCTCCAGGCCCAGGCCCTGATCGACGCGGGCGAGACCGACGAGAACGCCCTGGCGGCCATCGGCGCCCGCAGCCGCAGCTCCGCCGAGGCCAACCCGCACGCCCAGCTCGCCGGCCCCGTACCGCAGGGCGACTACCAGGTGGCACCGCTGCGCACCGGGGACTGCCCGCCCATCGGCGACGGCGCCGCCGCGGTCGTCCTGGCCGCGGGCGACACCGCACGGCGGCTGTGCGAGCGGCCCGCCTGGATCACCGGGATCGACCACCGCATCGAGGCCCACGGACTGGGCCTGCGCGACCTCACCGACTCCCCGTCCACCCGCACCGCCGCCGAGCACGCCGGATTCTTCGAGCGGCCCGTCGACACGGCCGAACTGCACGCGCCGTTCTCCTCCCAGGAGGTCGTGCTCCGCAAAGCCCTCGGCCTCGGCGACGACGTGCTGGTCAACCCCTCCGGCGGGCCGCTCGCCGCCAATCCGATGATGGCCGCGGGCCTGATCCGGATCGGCGAGGCCGCCGCCCGGATCCACCGCGGCGAGTCGGACCGGGCCGTCGCCCACGCCACCTCAGGCCCCTGCCTCCAGCAGAACCTGGTCGCCGTCCTGGAAGGGGACCCGCGTTGAGCGCGACAAACAAAGAGCCCGTAGCCGTCGTCGGGATCGGCCAGACCAAGCACGTCGCCGCCCGCCACGACGTCTCCATCGCCGGACTGGTCCGGGAGGCGGCGGCGCGCGCCCTCGCGGACGCCGAGCTGACCTGGGCGGACATCGACGCGGTCGTCATAGGCAAGGCCCCCGACTTCTTCGAGGGCGTGATGATGCCGGAGCTGTACCTGGCGGACGCGCTGGGCGCCGTCGGCAAGCCGATGCTGCGCGTGCACACGGCCGGATCGGTCGGCGGATCCACCGCCCTGGTCGCCTCCAACCTGGTGGCGGCGCGGGTCCACCGCACCGTCCTCACCCTCGCCTTCGAGAAGCAGTCCGAGTCCAACGCCATGTGGGGCCTCTCGCTCCCCGTCCCCTTCCAGCAGCCGCTGCTCGCCGGCGCCGGCGGCTTCTTCGCCCCACACGTGCGCGCGTACATGCGGCGCACCGGTGCGCCCGACACGGTGGGCTCGCTGGTGGCGTACAAGGACCGGCGCAACGCGCTGAAGAACCCCTACGCGCACCTGCACGAGCACGACATCACCCTGGAGAAGGTCCAGGCCTCGCCGATGCTGTGGGACCCGATCCGGTACTCCGAGACCTGCCCGTCCTCCGACGGGGCCTGCGCCATGATCCTCACCGACCGGGCGGGCGCGGCCCGTTCGCCCAGGCCCCCGGCCTGGGTGCACGGCGGGGCGATGCGCAGCGAGCCCACCCTCTTCGCGGGCAAGGACTTCGTGTCCCCGCAGGCGGGCAAGGACTGCGCCGCCGACGTCTACCGGCAGGCCGGGGTCACCGACCCGCGGCGGGAGATCGACGCGGTGGAGATGTACGTGCCGTTCTCCTGGTACGAGCCGATGTGGCTGGAGAACCTCGGTTTCGCGGAGGAGGGGGAGGGCTGGAAGCTCACGGAGGCCGGGGTCACCGAACTCGACGGGGACCTGCCGGTGAACCCCTCCGGCGGGGTCCTGTCCACCAACCCGATCGGCGCCTCCGGCATGATCCGCTTCGCGGAGGCGGCGCTCCAGGTCCGCGGCCAGGCAGGCGAACACCAAGTTCCCGACGCGCGCCGGGCCTTGGGCCACGCGTACGGCGGCGGTGCGCAGTTCTTCGCGATGTGGCTGGTGGGAGCCGAGCCGCCGGCCTCCTGAGCGCGGCGGCGCCCGCGGGCGGAGTGCCGGACCGGTCACGGGTGACTCACAGTGGCCTGTGCGGCACCCGCTGCGGTGGTTAACCTGGCCCCCGGACGACGTACCGGGAGGAGCACGCACGTGGCCGAGAGCATGACTTCACAGCCCCTGGCCGGCTGGGGCAAGCCGGAGCTCGATCTCACCGAGGCGGACTGGCGGTCGAGCAGCCGGGGAGCGGGTGACGTCCAGATCGCCTTCGTCGAGGGTTTCGTCGCGATGCGCAACAGCGAGCGCCCCGAGAGTCCCTCGCTCATCTTCGCGCCGGACGAGTGGAACAAGTTCGTGCTGGACGCCCGGGGCGGAGAGTTCGACCTGACGTAGCGCCGGCCAGGGGCCGGGTCCGGGCCGGGTCCGGGCCGGACCCGGCCGCCGCGGTGCCGAACCGGTCAAAGCGGGATGATCGGTATGGTGTCCGTATGAGTGGAGAGAGCGACCTGCGGAAACTGCTGAGCGGTATGAGGCCCGAGCTGAACGAGGGGCTCTACGTGTTCTGCACCGTCCCCGGCCCGACGGCCCCCGCCGGAACCGCCCCCGTCGCCACCGTCCTGGAGCCCGAGGGGCTCACCCTGGTCCTGCGCCAGGAGGACGCCGACGCGGCAGGCCTCGCCTACGACTACACCGCCGGCTGGATCACCCTGCGGATCCACTCCGCCCTCGACGCCGTCGGCCTCACCGCCGCCTTCGCCACCGAACTCGGTGCACACGGCCTGAGCTGCAACGTCATCGCCGGCTACCACCACGACCACCTCTTCGTCGCCGCCGACCGGGCCGCCGAGGCCGTCGCCGTCCTGGAGGGCCTCGCCGCCCGTTCCGCACAGGACTGAAAACCCTTCCCGGACCCCTGCCCGACCCCTGTCGCACCGGCGCCCCTACACCCCCCGGACGGGCTCCGCACAGAAGATCGGATTCTTTCCCCGCACCGGCACCCCTCGCGGTGTGCGCGGGCGTACGCTGATCCTCTGAACAGGCCTGGGGGGTACCAGCCATGACGGAAAACCGTGCCCGCAGACACCGCACGATGGTCGAACGCGAGGCCGAACTCGCCACTGTGGACGAGGCCCTGGACCAGCTCACCGGCCCCGGGCCCGATTCCGGCGGCGCACTGCTCGCCTTCTCCGGCCCCGCAGGACTCGGCAAGACCACCCCTGCTGGCCGAAGTGCGCCGCCGCGCCCACGCCCGTACCTGCACCGTCCTCGCCGCACGCGGCGGCGAACAGGAGCAGGGCCAGCCCTTCCACGTCGCCCGCCAGCTCATCCAGCCCCAGCTCGCCGGCTCCTCCGAGGCGGAGCTGCACGCCGCACTCGGCAGCTGGTACTCCATCGTCGGCCCGGCCCTCGGACTCTGCGCCCCCGAACAGGGCGCCCCGCCCGACCCCCAGGGCCTGCGCGACGGACTCGACTGGGTGCTGACCCACCTCGTCGTCAAGAAGGCCCCCGTCGCCCTCGTCCTCGACGACGCCCACTGGGCCGACCCCGAATCCCTCGGCTGGCTCGCCGCCTTCGCCCCGCGCGCCGAGCACCTCCCGCTGCTCCTCGTCGTCGCCTACCGCCCCGACGAACTGCCCGCGCACGCCGAGGCCTTCCGGACCCTGCCGGGCCGGGCCGGACAGCGCCCGCTGTCCCTGGCCCCGCTCACCGCCCCCGCCGTCACGGCCCTGGTCCGCGAGACGCTCAACGCCCACGCCGAGGACGAGTTCTGCCGCGAACTGTGGGCCGTCACCACCGGCAACCCCTTCGAAGCCGTCGAACTCACCGCCAAGGTGCGGGAGAAGGGCCTGGCCCCGGTCGGGGCGAGCGCTCCGCTCCTGCGCGACCTCGCCGCGGCCCAGCGCGGCAGCGGCCTCGTCGCCCGCCTCGACCGCCTCGGCCCCTCCACCGTCCGCTTCGCCTGGGCCTGCGCCGTCCTCGGCACCGCCATCCCGCGGGAACTCGCCGCCCGGGTCGCCGCCCTCGGCACCGAAGAGGCCGCGGACGCCACCGGGCGGCTGCGGGACGCCCGCATCCTGGCCGCCGCCGCGCCCGCCGAACCGGCCGCCGCGGGCTTCGGCACCGCGGAAGAACCCGAGGCCGGGCTGGAGTTCGTCCACCCCCTCATCGCCACCGCCCTCTACCGCTCCATCCCCGACGCCCTCCGCGTGGCCCTGCACGGCAAGGCCGCCGCAGCCGTCGTCGACGCCGGCCTCGGCTCCTCCGCCGCAGCCCGCCACCTGCTGGAGACCCACCCCGAGAACGACCCTTGGGTGGTGCGCACCCTGCGCGAGGCCGCCGCCGAGAACCTCCGGGCCGGCGCCCCCGAGGCCGCCCGGCGCCAGCTCGCCCGGGCCCTGCGCGAACCCCCGGACTTCGACGAACGCGCCGCCGTCCTCTACGAACTCGGCTGCGCCTCCCTGCTCACCGAGCCCGCCAACACGGTCAACCACCTGCAGGCCGCCCTCGCCGAACCGGTCGAGGACCCGGCCCTGCGCCAGGGCATCGTCATCCGGCTCGCCCAGGTCCTCGCGCACAGCGACCACCTCGCCGAGGCCTCGCAGGCCCTCGCCCGGGAGATCCCGCACACCGCGGACGTCCGGGCCCGGCTGCGGCTGCAGTCCGAGCAGTTCATGTGGGACGCCTTCAACGCCGCCGAAACCGACTCCCCGGCCCGCTCCCGCCGTCTGGCCAAGCTCGCCGACCGGCTGACCGGCCGCGACCTCACCGAGCGGTACATCATCGGGCTGCGCACCTGGGACGCCTGCCTGCGCGGCGAACCGGTGGACGTGGTCCTGCACCACGCCGAGCGGGCCCTGCAACAGCACTTCAGCTGGGCCTACGAGGACCGCGGCTTCGAGGTCCCGGTGCTCACCGCCATGGTCCACATGTACGCCGACCGGCCGTGGCGGGCGGAGCAGCTGTTCGACGCGGGCACCGCCGAATTCGAGCGGCACGGCTGGCGCGGCGCCCACCTCTCCTTCGCGTACAGCCTGCGCGCGTACATCCGCTACCGGCGCGGACGGCTCCTGGAGGCCGAGGAACTGGCCCGCGCCGGGCTGCGGCTCGCCGAACGGGTGGGCCGCCGCACGCCCGTGCACTGGTACGCCATAGCGATCCTCGTCACGACCCTGTTGGCGCGGGGACGGACCGACGAGGCCTGGGAACTGGCGCAGGAGCACGAGTACCGCGAGCCCTTCCCCGCGGCCGTGGTCTTCCCCGACTCCCAGACCGTGTACGCCGAACTGCTGCTGGCCCGCGGCGACCTCAAGGGCGCCACCGCCGAACTGGAGGCGGTGGACCGGCGGCTGACCCCGCGCGGCATCCAGAACCCGGCCTGGTGCCCCTGGCAGCTGCACCTGGCCCGCGCCGTGGCGGCGCAGGACCCCGGGCGCGCCCGGGACCTGGCCGCCGACGCGGTCCGCCGGGCCCGGGCCTTCGGCGCGGCCTCGGGCATCGGCCAGGCCCTGCGGGTCGCGGCGGAGGTCGCCGCCCCCGCTGACCGGGCGGGGCTGCTGCGGGAAGCGGTGACCCTGCTGGCCGCTTCCCCCGCCGGGTACGAACTGGCCCGCGCGCAAGCCGCGCTGGGCAGCGAGCTGCGGGACGCGGACCTGCTGGAGCGGGCCGTGCTGACGGCCCGCGAATGCGGCGCCGACGCACTGGAGGCGGAGGCCACCGACGCCCTGCTCGCGCTGGGCGGCGTCCTGCCGTGCGGTTCCGCCGCAGCCGCGCAGGGGCTGACGGCGGACGGGCTCACGGCCGAGGAGCTGCGCGCGGCGCAGCGGGCGGACGCCCGGGACGCCGCCGCCGCGAGCGCCGGCCGGCCCGCCGCCACCTGCACGGCCGCCACCCACCCGGCGGCGCCCCGTCCGGACCCGAACCGTCCGGCCCCCGCCGATCCCGACGCCGCAGGTCCCGACCCCGCAGGTCCCGACGCCGCCGGTCCGCACCAGGCCGGCCCGGACGCCGCACCACCGGGCCCCGCCCGTCCGGACCCGGCTGATCCGGACCCGGCCGGTCCGGACCCCGCGCAGCCGGGCCCGCCTCCCGCGGACCCGGCCGATGCCGCCCGGCAGGAGGCCGCCCCCGGCGTCACCGAACCGGACTGGCACCTGTCCGCGGCCTGCCGCAAGCTCGGCACGGACCGCTCGGGGCTGCCCACCGCACTGGCCGGAACCGTCCGCGGCTGAGGGGAGGACGGCCCGCTCCCCGGGCACAGTGACCCCATGGACCACATCACCCTGATCTCACACTTCAGGAGCGAGACGGCCGCGTTCGAGAAGGCCGTGCGCAGCGCGCTCGGCCCCGGTGGCGCGCCGCCCATGGTCCCCGCGTGCCCCGGATGGTCGGTGTCCGACCTGATCGGGCACCTCGGGGGAGTCCAGCGCTACGTCTCCCACATCCTGCGCGAACGCCTGACCGGGCCCCCGGACCCGGGCGACCTCTCCCTCTACGGGCTCCCGGCCGACCCGGCGGTGCTCGCGGCCTGGCCCCGGCCCGAGCGGTCGCCCAACCGGGAGCCGGTCCCCGAGGCGCTGACGGCCTGGTTCGCCGAGGGCGCCCGGGAGCTCGCGCGGCTCTTCGCCGAGCTCGGACCCGAGGCGCAGGTGTGGACCTGGGCCCCGGAACAGAGCTCCGGCTTCTGGCTGCGGATGCAGACCATCGAGGCCGCCCTGCACCGCTGGGACGCCGAAGCCGTGACGGGCACACCGGCCCCGCTGGACCCCGCACTCGCGGCCGACGCCGTGGACCAGACCTTCGAGGTGATGGTCCCGGCCCGGCGGCTACGGGGGGCGGCCCCGCCGGGTACGGGGGAGCGGTACCGCTTCCGGCGTACGGACGGCCCGCAGTCCTGGACGGCCGCCTTCACCGGGGACACGGTCCTGCCGCTGCCCGCTCCCGCCGCCCCGGTGGACGTCGAGGCCGCGGGGACCGCCTCGGACCTGGCACTCTTCCTCTGGCACCGGCTGCCGCCCACGGCCCTGAAGGTCTCGGGCGACGCCGCGCTCCTCCCGCACTACTTCACCCTGGTCCCCCCGGCCTGACCCCCGCACCCCGGCCCGGCCCCCGACGGGGCCCCGGTCCGGACGGCGGCCGGATGAGGGGCCCCGGGCCGGAAAACTTCGCCCGGCCACGTACCATGGCGGCATGTCCTTCCTCCGCCGCCACCGCGCCGCCACACCCGCCGGCCCGGACTTCGACGTCCTGGCCATGGACCCGGGGGACTGGCCGGGCAATCTCGGGGCCGGGCTGCTGCCCGCGCCCGACGGCAGCTGCCAGGGTGTCTTCCTCCGCTACGACCTGTTCGGCGGACGCGGCCCCGCGATGATCATCGGGAACCTCCCCGAGGGCTCCCCCGCCCGGGACCTCTCCGACGGGCAGATCCCCTTCGAGGTGGCCCAGCTCCTCGACGCGCTGGAGAACGACGAGGACGTCGAGGTCACCGGCGCCGAGGACTGCCCCGTCATGCAGGGCGACAACCTCCTCATCGTCCGCAAGATCAAGCTGTCGGAGTCCCGCATCTCCTGCGTCCAGTTCGACCGCAGCGACAACGTGCTGGTGACCATCGCCAGCTGGGACCGCCCGATCACCGATGACCTCTACGCCCTCCTGAAGCCGCTCCCCGCCGAGCTCTTCCAGCAGGGCTGACCGCTCCCCGACGTCACGCGTCCGCGATGGCGTTCGCCGCCACGTAGCCGAACGTCATCGCGGGACCGATCGTCGATCCGGCCCCCGCGTAGCTGTGGCCCATCACCGCCGCGCTCGCGTTGCCCGCCGCGTACAGGCCGGGGATCACCGAACCGTCAGGCCGCAGCGCCCGGGCCCGCGCGTCCGTGACGATGCCGCCCTTCGTGCCCAGGTCACCCGGCACGATCTTGAACGCGTAGAACGGCGGCGCCCAGATCGGCGCCAGGCACGAGTTCGGGTGCACGTTCGGGTCGGTGTAGTAGTGGTCGTACGCGGTGGCGCCCCGCCGGAAGTCGGTGTCGGTGCCGTTCCACGCCTGGGCGTTGAACCGGTTGAGCGTCGCGCGCAGCGCCGCCGCCGGCACCCCGATCTGCCCGGCCAGCGCGTCCCAGGTCCACGCCTTCTTCGCCGCGCCCGCCTCGTACCAGGCGTCCGGGAAGACGAGCGTCGGCAGGATGTCCTTGAACAGGTACTTGTTGCGGTAGTTCTGGTCCACGATCAGCCAGGCCGGGATGTGCGAGCCCGCCGCGCCCCGGTCCTTCTCGTACATCACGTGCACCACGTCGCTGTACGGGGCCGCCTCGTTGACGAACCGCGCCCCGGCCCGGTTCACGATCAGGCCACCCGGCAGGGTCCGTTCGGCGAGGCAGAAGTACGGCTCGCCGGGCAGCGGGATCGACGGACCCCACCACGCGTCCTCCATCAGGTCCAGCGCCGCCCCGGCCCGCTGTCCCGCCCGGATCCCGTCCCCGGTGTTCTCCTTCGCGCCCACCGACCACTGGGTACCGATCGGCTGCTGCTGGTACTGCGCCCGCATCTGCGCGTTGTGCTCGAAGCCGCCCGAGCCGATGATCACGCCGCGGCGGGCCCGTACGGTGCCCCGTACGCCCTCCTTCTCCACGACCACGCCCGTCACGGGCCCGCCCGCGCCGCCCTCCTGGACCAGCTCCACCAGCGGGCTGTTCAGCCAGAGGGGCACCCCCGCCCGCAGCAGCCCCGCCCGCAGTCCGGCCGCCAGGGCCTGGCCCATGGTCAGGGGCTTCTCCCCGTGCAGGGCGGCCTTCGTACCGCGGGCCAGGCATTCGGTGGACACGGCCAGCCCCTTGGCGTTGACCGCCGCCAGGTTCAGCCACTTGTAATCCTGGCTGAACACCACCATCCCGGCCGGGACCGGCATGTACGCCGGGTTCAGGCGGGCCAGTTCGGCCCCCAGGATCCGGCCGTCGATCTGGTCGGGCTCGATGGAGCGGCCGTTCGGCAGCCCGCCGGGCAGGTCGGGGTAGTAGTCGCTGTACCCCTCCATGAAGCGGAACCGGAGCGGACTGCTGGCCATCACGAAGTCGAGCATCCGCGGGCCGTTCGCCAGGAATGCGGCCTGCCGGTCGGCCGGCACCTCGGGGCCGACCACGGCCGCGAGGTACTGCGCCGCCTTCTGGGGTGTGTCGGGCACCCCCGCGCCGAGGATCACCGAGTTGTTGGGGAGCCAGATCCCCGCCCCGGAACGCGCGGCCGAACCGCCGAAGGTGGGGGCCTTCTCGACCACCAGGACGCTCAGCCCGCGCCCGGCGGCGGTGAGCGCGGCGGTCATCCCGGCGGCCCCGGACCCGACCACGACCACGTCGTACTCACCGAGCGGTGGCCCGTCGTCGGCCCGGGCGGAGCCGCCCGGCAGCACGGTGGCGGCGAGCACCCCGGCACCGGTCCCGGCCAGGACGCTGCGGCGGGAGGGGAGGGAGGACGTCATGGGCGGTCTCCAGGCGGTAGGGGGGAAGAGAGAGGGGGCGGAGCGCGAGGAACGGGCGGACCGGCACGGCACTCTGATGCCGCGTCAGAAGAGGAAAGGTGTTCGGGGGATCATGTGATGTCAAGGCATACGCGCCACCCGGCGGCCGGCCGCACGCCACGACCTAGGATCGGGGCATGGCGAAGACAGAGCACGCGGTGTGGGACGGCGTCACCACCCGCGACGGCTACCCCGACGACCTCGTGGCCCGGCGGGACCTGCTGGCGGACGCGGCCCGCGACGCGGACTGGCCGCGCGTGTTCGACCTGCTGGCGCAGCACCCGGACTGGGTCAACGCGACGCGCGTGGGCGGCCCCAGCGGATTCGCCCTGCTGCACCAGGCGGCCTGGCACGGCGCGCAGGACGCCGCCGCGGTGCTCGTCGGCTGCGGCGCGTGGCGCACCCTGCCGACCGCGGCCGGGGAGCGGGCCGTCGACATCGCCCTGGCCCGCGGCCACAAGGGAGTGTCGGCGCTGCTGCGGCCCCTGGTGCGCCACCCGCTGCCGGCCGGGACGCTGACCGCGCTGGAAGGACGGCTGCACGCGCTGATCCGGGCCGACAGTCACGGCCTCGCCGACCGGCACCGCCTGAAGCTGCCGGCGCTGGCCGTCCTCACCGAACTCGACGAGCCCCGCATGTACTTCCCCGTACCCGGCATGTACGGCGGCTTCGGCTACCGGCTGGAGGGCGACAGCCTCGTCACCGAGAGCTCCAGCCGCGTCGTCGGCGGCTCCGGCCGGCGCCACCGCATCACCGTCGGCGCCACCGAGCTGGTGGCTCAAGGCTTCGTCTGAGCAGGGCGCGTCCCGCCCGCGCTCGTACGCGGACACTGCCGAGCCCCGGGCGGGTGACCCGGGGCTCGGCAACCATGGGGGTCAGGAGGACCCGGCGGAGGTCAGCGGGTGCCGACCGCCGCGCGGACCGCTCGGCGGGCCAGTCCGGCGTCGTCGTGCAGGCGGCGCAGCAGCAGCCGCTGCTCCTCGCCCGAGGACAGGGCGCCCGCGGGCACGGGCTGGGCCGGGGCGGTCGCGAGCATCGAGCGCTGCACCGCCGTCTCGGACATCCGGATCTCCCGGGTCAGCACCAGCATCAGGTTGACCAGGAAGGCGTCCCGGGCGGCCGGGCCGGCCGACTGGGCGAGGCGGCTGATCTGGCTGCGGGCTGCCGGGGCGTCGCCCAGGACCGTCCACAGCGTGGCCAGGTCGTAGCCCGGCAGGTACCAGCCCGCGTGTTCCCAGTCGAGCAGGACCGGTCCCGCCGGGGACAGGAGCAGGTTCGAGAGCAGCGCGTCACCGTGGTTGAACTGCAGGCCCGTGCCCGACATCTTCACGCCGTGCAGCAGCTTCTGCAGGTCACCCAGGTCCCGGTCGGTCAGCAGACCCAGTTCGTAGTCGCGCAGGATCCGGCGCGAGTAGTTCATCGGGGTCCCGAACAGCTCGCCCGGCGGACGCCACTGGTTGACCCGGCAGACAGCGCCGAGGGCCGCCCGCAGGTCGACCCGCGGCGGGGCCTCGACCGGGTGCCGCTGCAGTGCCGCCACCCGGCCGGCCATCCGCTCGACCACCAGCGTGCAGTTCTCGGGGTCGGCGGCGATCAGCCGCGGGACCCGGACCGGCGGACGGTGCCGGACGAACGCCCGGTACGCCGCTATTTCGTGCCGGTACCGCTCGCGCCACTCGGGCGAGTGATCCAGTAAAACCTTCGCGACGGCGGTCATCCGTCCGGTGGTCCCCACGAGGAGGACCGAGCGGCCGCTGCGCCGCAGCACCTGGACCGGGGCGAACTCCGGACAGATCCGCTGGACCGACGCGAGCGCGGTGCGCAGCTGCGCACCCTGCGGCCCGGAGAGGTCGATTCTGCCGCTGAGCGGCTGCGATCCGGTGCCCGGCATCCGCCGCGCCCTGACGGCGCCCTGCGCCGGGGCCGCCGGGCGGCCGGGGTCGAGGTAGGGGCTGCCGCCCGCCTGGAGCGTGCGGTGCGGGCGGACCGGGGCGGACACGGAGGACGTTGATGCGTACATGGCGTTACGGATCCCTTCGTGCGCCGACGAGTTCGTACGCCGCCCCGCCGGATCCCGTACTTCACCCTGGGGAGTTCCGCCGGTGACCGGGTCGGGGAGGCGCATTCCTACCTGACACCCAGCCGCGGGTGGCGGACCATCGAGCGTGCCCTGGCGAAGCCTGGCGAATAGTCGCTCGGCATCTGACGGGGGGCTACTGTCAAGTCAGCCGAGAACCTGGGGGCTTGACGTGAGCAAAGGTCCAAACACCCGCTTGAACGACCTGTTCGGCCTGGCCGGCTGGTCGAAGGGCGAACTGGCGAGGATGGTCAACAGGCAGGCGGCGGCCATGGGTCACCACCAGCTGGCCACCGACACCTCGCGGGTGAGGCGCTGGATCGACATGGGGGAGACCCCGCGCGAACCGGTGCCCACGGTACTGGCAGCACTGTTCACCGAGCGGCTCGGTCGTGTCGTGACCATCGAGGACCTCGGGTTCGTACGGCAGCGGCGCACCTCCAAACGGCAGCCGGACGGGGTGAAGGAGAACCCCGACGGAGTGCCCTGGGCGCCCGAACGCACGGCCGCGGTCCTCACCGAATTCACGGGAATGGACCTCATGCTCAACCGTCGCGGTCTGATGGGCGCGGGTGCCGCGCTCACCGCCGGCTCAGTTCTCAGCAACGCCATGTACGACTGGCTCCACACCGACCCCGCCCGGGACGCGCAGGGCGCGGGCGACGCCTTCCAGGCCGATCCGGCGGGTTACGACCGCTACGAGGCAGCCCCGATCGGCTCGCAGGAGATCGAGGCCCTGGAGC
The DNA here is from genome assembly GCF_000725805.1 of Streptomyces xanthophaeus. Lineage (GTDB taxonomy): Bacteria > Actinomycetota > Actinomycetes > Streptomycetales > Streptomycetaceae > Streptomyces > Streptomyces xanthophaeus. The sequence goes on from NZ_KL647137.1 coordinate 94,789, forward strand.
GTTCCGTGGAGGTCTTCCGGGCCTGGGACGCCTCCAGAGGCGGCGGGCTCCAGCGCAAGGCCGTCGTCGGCCAGCTCAACGAGGTGGGCGGCATGCTCGCCTACCACCACCCGGACCACCTCCAGCGGCGGTTGTGGGGGGTGGCGGCCAACCTGGCGGTGCTGGCGGGCTGGATGTCCCACGACGTGGGCCTCGAACCGACGGCCCAGAAGTACTTCGTCATCGCCGCGCACGCGGCCCGCGAGGGCGGCGACCGGCCGCGCGCGGGCGAGGCACTGTCCCGCGCCGCCCGGCAGATGGTCCACCTCGGCAAGCCGCACGAGGCCCTCGACCTGATGAAGCTGGCCCAGTCCGGCTCGGGGGAGCAGACCCTGCCGCGCACCCGCGCCATGCTGCACACCATCGAGGCCTGGGCGCAGGCCGCGATGGGCAAGGGGCAGGCCATGCGCCGCACCCTGGGCGAGGCGGAGGAGCTGTTCGTCTCCGACAAGGGCGACGTACCGCCGCCGAGCTGGATGCAGCACTTCGACGAGGCCGACCTGCACGGCATGCAGGCCCTGGCGTACCGGACGCTCGCCGACCACGACGCCACGGCCGCCCCCGTCGCCGCACGCCACGCCAGGGAGGCGCTGCGGCTGCGCGGTGACGGCTACCAGCGTTCGCAGATCTTCGACTACATCTCGATGGCCTCCGCCTGCTTCATCGCCGACGACCCGGAGCAGGCCGACCGCTACGCCCGCCTCGCGCTGGTCTCAATGAACGAGACCTCCTCGCACCGGACTTGGGACCGGCTGCGCGAGATGTACCGGCTCACCGGCCAGTACGCCGGGTACGCGCGCATCGAGGACCTGCGCGAGGAGATCGAGCTGGCCCTCCCGGACAGCCCTGCGCCGCGCAGCCCGCGCGGCAGCCAGGTGTAGCTACGCCCCAGCTCACCGGCAGTCCGTCACCGATAGGCCGTCACCGGCCGCCCGCCGCATCCGCCAGGCGGCTCCTGCCCGGCCGCATCCGCCGGGCCGTACCTGTCAGGACGTACCCGCCAGGTCGTCCACGCACCTTGCCCGGCCCCACCCGATCGGTCCGGTCCCACCCGGACCCGTACGCCGGCCCGCACCGAGACGAGAAAGGCCGCGCCTGACGGCGCGGCCCCGAAGCTCCCACCGCGGGCAGCTCCCGACGTCGGTTTCTCCGTACGGCGTACCTACCTGCTACCTGCTACCTGCTACCCGCCCACCCGGGCGACGAGCACGCAGGCGTCGTCCTCGCGCTCGCTCTCGCCGAACTCCTCCAGGACCAGTCGTACGCAGTCGTGCGCCGACCGCGCCGCCGAGAACCGCGGCGCGAGCGCCAGCAGCCGCTCGGTGCCGTCCGTCCGGCTGAACTCGATGCTGCGCGGGGTCAGTCCGTCCGTGCTCAGCACGAGTACGTCGCCCGCCTCAAGCCGTTCCTCGGCCTGTCCGTACGTCGCGCCGGAGGTGGCGCCGAGGAGCACGCCCTCGGGGGGCGCCAGGGAGCGGCCCGACCCGCGGCGGAACAGGAGTGGTGCCGGGTGGCCCGCCTGGGCCCAGGTCAGGGCGCGGCGGGCGGGGTCGTAGCGGCAGCACACGGCGGAGCCGAGCGCGGGCTGGACGGAGGTCTCCAGCAGCTGGTTGAGCCAGCCCATCAGCGGACCCGGTTCGATCCCCGCCATGGCCATGCCGCGCAGCGCGCCCAGCATCATCGCCATGCCGGAGGTGGCGGTCACCCCGTGCCCGGTCAGGTCACCGACCGTCAGAAGGGAGCGTCCGTCGGGGAGTTCGAGGGCGTCGTACCAGTCGCCGCCGATCAGCGCGCTGGTCGCGGAGGGCAGGTAGTGTGCGGCCACGTCCAGGCTGCCGGAGGTGGCGTTCGGGAACCGCAGGGAGCCGCGCCACGGGGGGAGCACGGCTTCCTGCAGTTCGACCGCCAGCCGGTGTTCGGTCTGTGCGATCTCCCGTCGGCGCTGCAACGAGTCACGGGACTCGCGCACCGCACGCTGGCTCCGGCGCAGCTCGCTCACGTCGCGCAGGACGGCCCACATGGACGCCGTGCAGCCGTCGGAGTCGATGACCGGCTCGCCCCTCATGTGCAGCGTCCGGACCCGGCCGTCGGCCCGGACGATGCGGAACTCCCCGTCTATGGGCCGTCCGTCCACCAGACAGGCGGTCACCCAGGCGGTGAGCAGGGGCTGGTCCTCCGAGAAGAGGGTCGAGCCCAGCTCGTCGAGGGGCAGCGCGCCGGCTTCGGGGGAGCGGCCGAAGATCTGGAAGAGTTCGTCGGACCAGGTGACCTCGTCGGTCAGCAGGTTCCACTCGGCGCTGCCCACCCGGGTCTGGCGGTCCTCGGGGGCGAGTTCCGGTGCGGCCTGGGGGGCTTCGATCCGCTCGGGGGCCGGCGGGAGGCCCTCCTTGAGCTGGCCGAGGTGCTGGCCGAGGTCGTCGAGGTGGTGGACGGCCAGGTCGCAGAGGGCGCGCTGCCAGCGGCCCTGGGCGTCGTCGTCGTCCACGACGGTGTCCCGGCGGACGGCATCCACTTCTCCCCGCAGCCGCCGGGTCTGCGAGATCAGCGCGTCCACCGACCCTGGCTCGGGCGGCTGCGCGGGACGGTCCGCGAACAGGTGGGACGGCATGAGAACTCCGATACAGGCGCGGCACGGCCAAGTCTGAAGGAAGGACCGGTAATGACTGTTGCACAGGCGGCGACGGCGTGTAAGACGTTTGGCAACATCCGCAACGGCCTTGCTCCAGGCATATGCCGCAGGCCTTCCGGTCCCCTTCCGCCCGTGCGAACGTTTCCGGTCACCACCCGCCCGCCCCTGCCGGGCGTCGTCCGCGGCCGCGCGGCGGATGCCCCTCCCCGGACCGGCCGGAATGCGTCCCCGCTGCCGGTGGCGCTCGATCGTACGGACGAGGTGTACGAGAGCCCGGCGCCACCGCGGCGCCGCCCCGGCCCCGTCAGGGCGTCCGGCGGGGTACCCCCCGAACGAAGGAACCCATCCCCGGCGGGACAGGGGAACCCCGGGCTTCCCCCGGCACCCGGCGATCGCTACCCTACGTGTCGGTAATGACCGGGGAAGGGCCTGCGATCGCGGGTTCGTGCAGGTGGGGACGTTGACATGACCGGGCAGAGCCGCCGCTCCTTCCTCACCTACCTGGTCGCCGCGCCCACGCTCGCCCTCGTCACCCGGGCCGGTGCCGACGCGGTGTTCCCCCAGCCCGCCCGCGCAGTGGTGCCCTCGCTGCCCGCCATCGCCGATGTCATCGACCTCGGTGACCTGTTCATCCTGGCCGGTGCGCCCACCTCGGCCCTGCTGGCCCTCGCCGTCGAGGCGGACGGGACCGTCCGCTTCCGGCTGCCGCGCGAGGAGGTCGGCCAGGGGCTCACCACCGCCGTGGCGATGCTGGTGGCGGAGGAGCTCGACGCACCCCTGAGCGCCGTACGAGTGGAACTGGACGACGCACGGCCCGAGTTGCTCTTCAACCAGCTCACCGGCTCCTCCAACTCGATCCGCTCGCTCTACGGGCCGGTCCGGCAGTGCGCCGCCACCGCGCGGGCCCGCCTCGTCGCGGCCGCCGCCCGCAACTGGAACCTCTCCCCGGCCAAGCTGACCACCGCGGACGGCGTCGTCCGGGCCCCCGACGGCCGCACCGCCGCCTACGGCAGCCTCGCGGCGGCGGCCGCCGATCCCGGCCTGGTCGTGCTCGGCGCCACCCCCAAGAAGGCGGCGAAGCACACGCTGGTGGGCAAGCCCACCGGCCGCATCGACGCCCGCGCCATGGTCACCGGAGCCCAGCAGTACACCCTCGACCTCCAGGTGCCCGGCGCCAAGCCCTGCGTGGTGCGCCGCCCGCCCACGCTCGGCGGTACCGTCCGCAGCGTCTCCAACCTCCCCGCCGTCAAGGCCATGCCCGGCGTCCTGCACGTGGTCACCGTCCCGACCGGGGTCGCCGTCGTCGCCGAGACCTTCGGGCAGGCGCTCGACGCCAAGGCCGCCCTCCAGGTCAGCTGGGGGCCCGGCCCCGCCGACCACCTCTCGGACGCGCAGGTCCGCTCCCAGCTGCGCGCCGCGACCCCGCCCCTGCTGGTGCCGCCGCTGCTGACCCCGTACGTGGACGCCGAGTTCGACTTCGCCTTCGTCAGCCACGCCCCGATGGAGACCAACTCCGCGATCGCCGACGTGCGGGAGGACCGCGCCGAGATCTGGTCCGGGCTCAAGTCCCCGATCGTGGCCCGCCAGACCATCGCCGCCGACCTCGGCCTGCCGCTCGACAAGGTGACCGTGCACGTCGTCCAGGCCGGCGGCTCCTTCGGCCGAAGGCTGTTCTTCGACGCGGCCCTGGAGGCCGCCAGGATCTCCAAGGCCTGCCGCCGACCGGTGCGCCTGATGTGGACCCGCGTCGACGACACCCGGCACGGCCGGATGCGACCCGCCACCCACCACAAGATCCGCGCCACCCACCTGCTGGGCGAAGTGCTCAGCTTCGAGCACCGCGTCGCCGCAGCCGAGACCGACTTCCGGCACGGGCTCGGCGAGATCATCACCGCCACCGCCGCGAGCCTGCCGCTGGGCATCGGCAACGCCACCCTCGCGCAGACCCTGTTCCACACCACGGTGAAGTCCCCCTACCACTTCGGGCTCACCACCCAGGCGCTGACCGAGGTGCCGACCGGCATCCCCACCGGATCCTGGCGTTCGGTCTACTCCGCCAACACGCGCGGCGCGGAGGAGATCGTGGTGGACGAACTCGCCGCGCGGACGGGCCGGGACCCGTACCAGTTCCGCCGGACCTTCCTGAAGACCGCAGCCCAGCGGGCCGTCCTCGACAAGGCGGCCGCCGAGGGCCAGTGGGGGCGGCCGATGGAACCGGGCTGCGCCCAGGGCATCGCCTTCCACGAGGAGTACAAGTCACGCACCGCCTGCCTCGTCGAGATCGACACCCGCGACCCGCAGCGCGTCCGCGTCACCAAGGCCGTCATCGCCGTGGACGTGGGCCTGCCCGTCAACCCGCGGGGCCTGGAGGCGCAGATGATCGGCGGGCTCACCGACGCCCTCTCGACCACCCTGCGCGCCGGACTCCACCTGGACAAGGGGCTCCCGATGGAAGGCAGCTACAGCCAGTTCCACTGGGCGCAGCAGCGCGACACCCCGCGGGACGTACGCGTCTTCGTCCTGCCCGCCACCGGCGAGGAGCCGGGCGGCGCGGGCGAGCTGGGCGTCCCGGCGGCGGTCGGTGCGATCGCCAACGCCTGGGCCCGGGCCACCGGTTCGAAGCCGCGCAGTTTCCCCCTCGACTTCGACGTCGACTTCACCCCCTACCCGCGATAGCCCCGGATCCAGGAGTACGCCGTGCCCTCGCACACCTTCACCGTCAACGGGCAGAGCGTCACCGTGGACGCCCCCGACGACCTGCCCCTGCTGTGGGTGCTCCGCGACATGCTGGGCGTCACCGGTCCCAAGTACGGCTGCGGAGTCGACGTCTGCAAGGCCTGCACCAGCCACCTCGACGGCAAGGACGTCCGGCCGTGCGTGGTGCCCGTCTCCGCGTGTGCGGGGAAGACGGTGACCACCATCGAGGGGCTGGCCGACGGGGACGAGCTGCACCCCGTGCAGGAGGCCTGGCTCGAACAGGACGTCTCCCAGTGCGGTTTCTGCCAGCCCGGCCAGATCATGGCGGCCGTCGCCCTGCTGAAGCGGACCAGCCGGCCCACCGACGAGGACATCGACGCGATCGCCAACATCTGCCGCTGCGGCACCTACTTCCGCATCAGGGAGGCCATCCGCAGCGCGGCCGCCAAGATGTAGGCGGCGCGGGGCAGCCGGCCTCGCGCGGCCGGCGGGTACACGGAAGGAGCGGCCCGACCCCGGTGCCTCCCCCGTGAACACCGGGGCCCGGCCGCTTGCGGCCAAACCTAGGCGGCCACCGGCCCGTTCGCAGGATTCGGTGTGCCCAGTGTCCGGGAGAGACGGGTTTCACAGCGCACAGTGTGCGGCGGATGATTGAATCGGCGACCCTGGCCCGGACCGGAGGGAGCGTCCCATGCAGCACCGCCACGCCCTGCCGGCGCCCGTGCTCTGGTCGCGCTCCGACGACGTCCTGAGGCTGCACCGGCTCGCCCACAGCGGCGGGTCGGCGGCGCTCCTGGAGTGGCTCGCCGCACGCCTGGGCGGCTGGACCGGGGTGGTGGACACGGTGGAGGCCCGCGGCCCCGGGCTCGCGGTACGGGCCGCGGCCGAGATGAACGCCCGGGGCGTGCGCTCGGCCGTCCTGCACGGCGGCGGCTCGGTGGCGCTGCTGTTCGCGCTGGAGGGCGGCCGCGCGCTGGCCGCCGTACTGGAGCAGCAGCACCATCCGGGCGCCCCGGCGCTCCTCGCGGACGCCGCCGTACCGCTGGCCCTGGTCCTGCGCGCCGAGGAGGCGGGGCGGCGCGAGGAGCGGGCCGCGCTGGCCGAGGCCCGGGCCCGGGAGGCGGTGCTGCACCTGCTGATGAACGGCAGGCTGTCCACGGCCCATCAGATCGCCGAGGCGCTCGGCCCCTCGCTGCCCGAGCCGATGCGCATGTACGTCGTCGAATGCCGCACCGGGAGCCGCGCCGAGGTGACACGGCTCTGCGAGGAGCTGACGGGCGGCCAGGCCTGGATCGTGCGCTGCCCGGTGTACGTGCGCCACCTCATCGTGTTCGTCCCGGCGGGCCTGGCCGCGGCCGCCGCCGACCACGACCCGCTGGCCACGGCCCTGGTGGGCGCGGCCCGGGACTGCGCGGTGGGCGTCAGCGGCGAGCTGTTCCTGCGCGAGGCCCCGGCCGCGTACGGACAGGCCTTCCACGCCCTGGCCGTGGCCCGCGGCCGGGAGGAGCGGCACGCCCGGTTCGGGCCGGGGCCCGAGCTGGCGCTGGCCGCCCACGGCGCGGGGGCGGGCTGGGCCGAGGCCCTCCTCGCGCCCCTGCACGCGTACGAGCCCCGCCGTCCCCAGGACCCGGGCGCGCAGGAGCTGCGCGCCACCGCCCACGCCTGGCTGAACTTCACCTCGCACGCGACCCGGCTGCTGAAGATCCACCGCAACACGCTGGCCGGCCGGCTGCGCCTGATCGAGGCGGTGCTGGGGCTGGAGCTGGCGCGCCTCGCGGACCAGGCGGCGCTGTCGCTGGCGCTGCGGCTGACGCCGGGCGGGGTGCGGCGGGGCGGGGGAGCGGACCCGGGGAGGGGCCCGGCCGCAGTGCCGCAGGGGTCGGAGGCGGCGGACCCGCCGAAGGCGCCGGAGCCGAGGGCGGCCCTCGACGAGGTGCTGCGCGACCCGCGGCTGACCGCCTGGGCGCGGGCGCACCTGGGCCCGCTCTCCGGGGCGGGGGCCCCGCCGGGTGCCCGCGCCACGGTGCGCACCTGGCTGGACCACGACGGTCAACTCGTGCCCACCGCCGCCGCACTGGGCATCTCGGTGCCCGGCGCCCGCAAACGGCTGACCCGTATCGAGGCGGTCCTGGAGCGGTCCCTGCTGCAGTGTCCGAGTACCCGCCACGACCTGTGGCTGGCGCACAGGGCGGAGGAACTCGCCGGGTGACACAGGCGCCCGAAAGGCGCAAGGACCGCAAATCGTGCGCATTCATGCCCGATCATGCCTCAATGAGGCGTATCAATGCGAAACGCGTGCTGGTCGGTGAACCCCTCGACACCGCGCGCCTGGGCGAGACCCTGCTGCCGAAACGGCTCGCACTGCCGATCTTCTGCAGCGACCCCCTCTCCTCGGTGGCCTACGCCACCGAGGAGATCCTGCTGATCCTCGCCCTCGGCGGCGTCGCACTGCTCCACCTCACCTGGTATGCGGCCGCCGCCATCGTCTTCCTGCTGGTGGTGGTCATCGCCTCGTACCGGCAGACCTGCCACGCCTACCCCGGCGGGGGCGGTGCGTACGTCGTCAGCGCCGAGAACCTCGGTCCCACCGCCGCCCTCACCGCGGCCAGCGCCCTCCTCGTCGACTACGTGATGACCGTCGCGGTCTCCGTGGTCTCCGGAGTCTCCGCGATCACCTCCGCCATCCCCTCGCTCAGCCACCACGAAGTGGCCCTGTCCGTCGGCTTCGTGGTGCTGCTGACCCTGATGAACCTGCGCGGGGTGCGCGAGTCGGGGCGGGTCTTCGCGATCCCCACCTACGGGTTCGTCCTCGTCATCTACATCATGTTCGCCTGCGCCGCCGTACGCCTGGCGACCGGTGACACCATCCGCGCCGAATCGGCCCACCTGCCCATCACCGCCGAGAGCACCTACACCGGCCTGGCCCTCGTGCTCCTCGCGATGCGCGCCTTCGCCTCCGGCTGCACCGCCCTGACCGGTGTCGAGGCGATCAGCAACGGCGTCCCGGCCTTCCAGAAGCCCAAGGCCAAGAACGCGGCCAACACCCTGGCCGCGATGGGCGTGCTGTCGGTGACCATGTTCGTGGGCATCACCGCCCTCGCCATGTCGTACCAGGTGCACGTCGCCGAGGACCCCACCGAACTGGGCCTGCCCCCCGGCACCCCGATGTCCACCGCCCTGGCGCAGATCGGCCGCGCCACCTTCGGGAGCTGGCACTTCCTCTTCTACCTGCTCCAGGCCGTCACGGCCGGTGTGCTGATCCTCGCCGCGAACACCGCCTTCAACGGGTTCCCGATGCTGGCCTCGATCCTCGCCAAGGACCGCTACGCACCCCGCCAGCTGTACAACCGCGGTGACCGGCTCGTCTACTCCAACGGCGTCGTGCTCCTCGCGCTCGCCGCGATCGCCCTGATCATCGCCTTCGACGCCGAGCTCACCCGCCTCATCCAGCTGTACATCATCGGGGTCTTCGTCTCCTTCACCCTCTCCCAGTCGGGCATGGTCCGTCACTGGCGCAAGGAGCTCGCCTCGCCCGCCACCGCGCGCGAGGAGCGGGTGCACATCCACCGCCGCCTCGCCATCAACGCGGTCGGCGCCAGCCTGACCGCCCTGGTCCTGGTCATCGTCCTGATCACCAAGTTCACCCACGGGGCCTGGCTGGTCGTCATCGCCATGCCGCTGCTCTTCCTCGGGATGAAGGGCGTACGCCGCCACTACGACCAGGTCGCCCGGCAGGTCGCCGTCGCCCCCGGCACCAGACCGCGCAAGCCCGCCCGCCACCACGTCCTGGTCCTGGTCGCCTCCGTGCACGCCCCGACCCTCAAGGCCCTCGGCTACGCGCAGGCCCTGCGGGCCGACACCCTCACGGCGGTCACCGTCGCGGCGGACGAGGCGGACGCGGCCCGGCTCCGCGAGGACTGGGCCGAGCACGACCCCGGTCTGCCGCTGAAGATCCTGCACTCGCCCTACCGCGAGGTGGTGGGCCCGATCCTGGCCTACGTACAGGAACTGGCCGCGGACCCCTCGACGGACATGCTGTCCGTGGTGATCCCCGAGTACGTCGTGGGCAACTGGTGGGAGCAGCCCCTGCACAACCAGAACGCGCTGCGGCTGAAGGCGCGGCTGCTGTTCATGCCCGGGGTCGCGGTGATCGACGTCCCCTACCGCCTGGAATCGGCGAAGGCCGCGGAGCGGGAGCGCCGGGACGCGGCGCAGCAGTAGCCCGGTCCGCCGGGTCCGGCCCCTGCCCCGGGCGCTTCGCCGCGCCCGCGTCCGCGGCGGCCCGCTGGACCACCGCCGCGTGCGCCAGCGTCAGCTCCACCACGTGCGCGGGGTCGGACAGGGAGCGGCCGGTGAGCTGCTCCATGCGGCGCAGCCGGTTGGAGACGGTGTTGCGGTGGCAGTACAGCCGCTCGGCCGCCCTGGTCGTCGAACCCTGGCAGTCCAGCCAGGTCCCCAGGGTGGTCAGCAGCACCCGGCAGTCCTCCGGCGCCAGCGCCAGCACCGGCCCCAGTACCACCCGGCGCAGCCGGCCCGCGAGTTCGGCCTGGGCCGCGACCAGCGCTGCGGGCAGCCGTTCGTCGAGGAGCACCGTCCGCGGGCCGCCGGCCGGCGGCGCGGTGCGCAGGGCGAGGGCGGCCAGCCGGCGGGCCCCGGCCAGTTCGGCGGGCGCCCGGACCACCGGGCTGATCCCGGCGCGGACCCCGGCCGGGGCGAGGAGTTCCCGTACGGACTCCAGCGGCAGGTGGCCGAGCTCCACCAGGCCGGTCTCCCCGTCGGCGCGGATCCGCCACAGCACGCGCGGGGAGGGGCCGTAGCCGCCCTGGCCGGTGCCCGGACCCGGCCCGGGCGGCAGCGGCGGGCCGTCGCAGGCCACGACGACCACCGCGAAGCGGCCCCGCTCCGGCAGCCCCAGCTGCGCCGCGGCCTCGGGGGCCGCGGGCCCGTCGGCGCCGGACGTCCCGTCGAGTAGGACGTCCAGCAGGGCCGCGCGGCGCTCCCGGTCGCGCTCGCCGCGCCGGGCCTCCGTACGCCGGTACGACTCGGTCACGGCGTCGGTCATCTGGTCCAGCACGTCCCACAGGGCGGTCGCGCCCGGCAGCAGCCGCGGCAGCGCCTCGCGGTCGTGCGCGGCGACGGCCTCGGTCAGCGTCTGCCACAGCAGCCGCCCGCCCCGCCGGTAGGTGCGCAGTAGCGAGGCGAGCGGCAGCCCCTGTTCGGCCCGCAGGGTACCGGTGGCCCGGGCGTCGGAGAGGTCCACCGCGAGCCCGCCCAGGCTGCGGACCAGGCCCTCGACGGCCTGGCGGAGGTTGTGATGGATCCGCTCGCGCAGCTCGGCCCGGCCGAGCAGGGCGGCGTACGAGGGGTCCTCGGCCAGCGTCCGGTCGGCGAGCCGCTCCGCCGCGACGGCCATCCGGCGGTCCAGGTCCTCGCGTATCTCCTCGATGATCCGCTCCATGACGGGCAGCCTGACACGGGGGAGGCGGCACTGGGGAGGGGCCGGACCGCCCGCATCCGCTACCGTGACCTGAGCACTGCACTTGCAGTGCTCACCGTGCCGTACGCACCCATCCCGGGGACCCGACCATGCGCCAGAATCCGCAGCGCCGCGCCGCGCTGCTCGACGCCGCCATCGAAGTGCTCGCGCGCGAGGGCTCCCGGGGCCTGACGCTGCGCGCCGTGGACGCCGAGGCGGGCGTACCCACCGGCACCGCCTCGAACTACTTCGCCAACCGGGCCCAGTTGCTCGTCCAGATCCTGCACCGCACCCGCGAACGGCTCACCCCGGACCCCGCGGACCTGACCGGTCCGCTGGACACCGAGGTGCTCCTCGGACGGCTCCTGGAACGCATGAGGCGCGAGCGCAGCGTGCACATCGCGATGCTGGAGCTCCGCCTGGAGGGCACCCGGCGCCCCGAACTCCAGGCGGAACTCACCGGGTTCCAGGCGGCCGAGCTGGAGGACAACGTCTCCTGGCACCTGAAGGCGGGCCTGCCCGGCGACCGGCAGGGAGTGGTGCTGCTCTACCTCGCCATGCTCGGCCTCGTCGTCGACGACCTGACCGCGCCCGGGCTCCTCGGATCCCAGACGACGGAAGGACTCATTCAGGTGATGGTCGAGCGACTCCTCCCGGAGCGCCCCGCGGACTGACTATCGTGCCGGTGGGGGGAGCACCGACGTCGCGGGGGGAACCGTGGGGGACACGCGGATGGTGGACAGCGCAGGGGACGCGGGCGGCGGCATCCAGTGGCTGGCCGACTGGGACGCGTGGTTCGTGGGCCTGACCTTCGCCCGGGGCATCGGCCCCCGCGAACTCGCCGCGCGGCTCGGCGCGGTACCCGGCTTCGACCCCGGACCGCTGGGCGCCATGGACGCCTGGAGCATGGTCACGGAGACGACGGAGGGCGACGGGGTCGCCCGCGTCGGCAGCTGGGGCGGCTGGTCCTTCGCCGTCGAGCACGGCCTGCCGGCCGGGGCGCAGCGGCTGGCCGAGGTCTCCCGGGCCGGGGCGGAAGCCGTCCACCTCGACCCGCAGCCGGACCATCCGCCCAAGCAGTTCGCGTACGCCAGGGACGGCGAGCTCGTGTGCTGCTTCGGCCTCGGCGAGGAGTGCTGGCGCGGCGGCCACCAGCCGGACTTCCTGCTGCCGGACCTCGTGGCCGCCAAGATCCTCACCCCGGACGGCGCCTGCGCCCGGCCCGAGGACGAACCGTACGACCACCGCGACCGCGACACCCTCGCCGTCCTGGAGCACCGCTTCGGACTGTCCCTGCCGCGGCGCCTGATCCAGGACGCGGCCCTGCCCGCGTACGTCACGTGCACCGGGTAGGCCGCGGGCCGGGCTCAGCCGAACTCGCGGACCACCCGGCGCGCCAGGAGGCCGCGGGCCGGCGCCAGTTCCGCGGCCACGGCCCCCTCCAGGTCCTCGTCGCATACGACACCGGCCGCAAGCGGTCCGCCGGCGGACACGCACAGGCGGCGCAGATGGGTCGGCGGGTGCGTGTCGTCCACGGCGTGCCCGCGCAGGGCGGAGACCCGGCGCAGCCGCTCGTACTCCCGCTCCGGCACGGCCCCGATGTGACCGGCCAGCCGCTCCCACAGTCCCTCCTCGGCCCGGTCGAGGGCCTCTCGGCCGCCCGGGCCGCCCCGCATCCGGGCGGCCGCCGACGCCCGGCGCAGCTCCGAGTGGACGGAGCCGGTGACCAGCAGCCGGTCCATCAGCCCGACGGCGGCCTCGGTGGAACCCGCGCGGGCCGCACTGGCGTCGGCGAGGTACTCCGACCGCTGCGCGTCCCGCAGGGTCAGCCGGTCGAGCAGGAGCAGCAGCCCGTACACGGCCGTCCGCGGCAGGAGGGTCAGGGCGTTCACGAACCGGTCCGTCAGCTGCCGGGGCTCGGTTCGGCCGAGCATGTAGTGCCAGACCGCGAGGGAGTGCAGCGCCCCACTCGTGACCTTCATGTGCCGGACGTCGCCGTGGGCGAAGTGCCCCAGCTCGTGCCCCAGCAGCGCCACCCGTTCCTGCGGCCCCAGCACCTCCCACAGGCCCAGCCCGAGGTCCAGCACCCGGTGCCGCCGGTAGCCGTAGGAGGTCACCGAGGCGTTGGCGTCCCAGGACACCACCACGGCGTTCACCCCGGAGGTCCCGCAGAGCGCCGCGACCTCGTCGATCAGGCCGAACAGCCGTGGCGCGTCCGCCCGGTACAGCACCGGAGCGCCCTCGGGCAGCCTGCCGGGGCGCGGCCGCAGCACCGCCGCGATCCCCAGGAGCAGCACGCCCAGCAGGGGCAGGGCCCCGGCACCCCACCCGAGCACGATCAGCAGGACCCCGGCCGTGATCAGCGCCGCGGTCACCCCGTGGACCAGCAGCGCCACCGCAAGGGCCAGCACCCCCGCCGTGTCCCACCGCCGGTGGGACGCGCCGCCCGCGCCCTGCTGCAGTTCGGCCGCCAGCTGTTCCCCGTACCGGCGCGCGAGGCGCCGCCGGACGGCCGCGAGACGGCCGGGATGCGGATCGGGCGCGCCCGGGTCCACGTTCCAGTCGCACCGCGCGCACCACTCGACGTACCCCTCCTGTGCAGGCACCCCGTTGCCGCACTCCGGGCACGGCCGCGTCGGTGCCGCCACTCCACCGATGGTCTCCATGTTCTCCCTCCCCCCACCGCACCCGGATGCGCCCGGTGGACCGGGCGGCGGGAGCGGTGTCCGGTGATCTTAGGGCGCGGTCCGGCAGCGGCGGCCGGGGGGCCGTCCGGAGCGCCTCCGGCCTGCTGCGCGTGCTCGGTCACGCGTGCGGACACCGGCGCGGAGCGGAGGGTTCCGGACCGCGGACGATCTTCTGCGCCCTTCTTGATCAAAAGTCGTCGTGTTCCGGCCAAGGTGTCACGTGCTTCCGCGCATGTTCCAGCGGAAAATGCCAGAACGCCCTTTCGCAGTGTGGAACTTGAGTAAGTTCCCTCCTGTCGCGCCGTACGACCGTGCACCCCGCACGGTCCGGCCGGGAGGGGAGCCCGAGTGCCCGGGATCGACGAATGTCTGCTCGAAGCCATGGCCCTGCCTGGTGCGCGGGGGGCCGCGCTGGTCGACTGGAGCAGCGGACTGGCCCTCGGCACCGCAGGGGACTCGCCCGTGGGCGACCACGAGACGACCGCCGCCGAGACCGCCGAACTGGCCCGGGCGGCCGCCGAGTACGAGTCCTTCGCCCCGGCCGAGGAGGGCACGGCATCCGGCGGCGGAGCGGGCCAGGGCCTGGGCGGTCCGCCCGTGGAGGACCTGATCGTCACCACCCGCACCGGCTACCACGTGCTCCGATTCGTCGAGACGAGCTTCGACAGCAGCGTCTTCCTGCACCTGTGGCTCGACCGCGCCGAGGGCAACCTCGCCATGGCCCGCCACAGACTCCGCGCACTGGCCGAAGGGCTGGTGCTCAGATGACCGTCCCCACCACCGCTCCGGCCCCCACCGCCGCGATAGCCGTCTCCCCGCTCCTCACCCGGCTCGCCGCCGAGCGCGCCACCGGCGCCCTGCTCCGCGACCGCGGCACCCTCTTCCTCGAAGACGGCCGCATCGTGCACGCCGAGAGCCCGGCCACCCCCGGCCTCGACGTGCTCCTCACCACCGGTGGGGGCCTCGCCCCCGAACGCTGGCGCGAGGCGGTGAACCAGGCCGGCGCCCGCCGCCAGGTCGCCCGGTTCCTCGTCGACAGCGGCGGTCTCGCGGGCGGCGAACTGGAGATATGTCACCTCGCCGCCATCTTCGACGCAGCGTTCTTCGCCCTGTCCCCGGGCAGCGGGCCCTCCCGGTTCCGCCGCGGGGCCACCCACTGGATCGGCTCCGTCCGCTCCGTCCCCGCCGACGCCGTCGAACGTGAGACCCGGCGCCGCCGCGAGCTCCTCGACGCCGTGTGGCCCTACCCGCTCCTGGACACCGCACCCGTGGTGCCCCGGGCCGCCGCACCCGGCCAGACCGTCACCCCCCGCCAGCGGATGCTGCTGGCCCACGCAGACGGCGTGCGCACCCCGGCGGACCTCGCCTGGCTCATGGGCAGACCCGCCTTCCACACGCTGCTCGACGTACGGCGCCTCGCGGCAGCCGGACTCGTGGACACCCCGCACGCGCCGGCCCCCGAGCCGGCCGTGACCCCCCTGCCCGACTGGATGACCCAGGCCCAACCCCCGGACGTGGCGCTGCTCCGCCGGTTACGCGACGCACTGGAGGCAAGCCTGTGAGGCTCCCGCTGCGACCGGTCCTGCGAGCCGACCGCTCCGAGCGGAGACAGCCCGAGAGGAGAAAGGCCGACATGAGTGCGGTGCCCGCCGAAGCGGAGACCGAGATACTCGCCGAGCTCCGCAGGCTGCGGGCCCGGGTACCGCAGCTCACCGGCGCCCTCGCCGCCAGCAGCGACGGCCTGGTGCTCGCCCAGGACAGCGCCGCCACCGAGTCCGAGTCCGTGGCCGCGCTCACCGCGGCCGCCCTCGCCGTGGCCCAGCGGCTCAGCGACAGCACGGGCCAGGGCGCGTTCCGCGAACTGCTCGTGCGCGGAGAGCACGGATACGTCGCCACCTACGCGGCCGGTGACGCGGCCGTCCTCACCCTGATCGCGGAACCGCGCCTGAACGTGGGACGCCTCCACCTGGAGGCCCGCCGCTCCAGCCTGCGCATAGCCGAGCTCATCGACCACACCCTGGGGCGGCGCGGTCCCGAGGCGCCCCCCGGCTGAGCCGGCCACAGACCACCACCCCGGTCCGACCGGACCGGGCACCACCACAGCCCACAGAGAAAGAGGTACCTCCCATGGCCAACGTCGAGACCGCACTCAAGGAAGCCACCACGACCATCGACGGTGCGATCGGCGCCGCCCTGGTCGACTACGGCAGCGGCATGGCCCTCGGCACCATCGGGGGCGGCAAGGACCTCGACCTCGCGGTCGCGGCCGCCGGCAACACCGACGTGGTGCGCGCCAAGGTGCGCACCATGGAGATGCTCGGCCTGAAGGACGAGATCGAGGACATCCTGATCACCCTCGGTGGCCAGTACCACCTCATCCGGCTGCTGAAGGGCCGGGGAGCTGCCGGTTTCTTCCTCTACCTGGCCCTCGACAAGGGCCGCGCGAACCTTGCGATGGCACGGCACCAGCTGAAGAAGATCGAGAACGAGCTGGAGGTCTGACCAGCCATTCCCCCTCGCCGGACCACGTCCGACCGCATCGTCCGGGTGGCGGGCGGCTGAATTCTTTGCCGTCCGCCCCGGCGATCAGCTCCGGTATGACCGGGATAGGGGGATTTTATGAATCCGTTACCGAGTAGGATGCTCTCATCAACTGATCATCGATAAAGCATAAAACGCTGGAGAATCCGCCACCCATGCCCCCGCGCCTGAGCATCGTCGTCCCCGTCTACAACGTCGAGCTCTACCTCGACGAGTGCCTGGAATCCATTGCCGCTCAGACCTTCGAAGACTTCGAGGTCATCCTCGTGGACGACGGGTCCACGGACACCAGCGCCGTCATGGCCAAGGCGTTCGCCGCCAGGGACAAGCGTTTCCGCGTGGTCATGCAGGAGAACGCCGGCCTCGGCGCGGCCCGCAACGTGGGGGCCCGCCACGCCCACAAGGACAGCGAGTACCTGGCCTTCGTCGACAGCGACGACACCATGCCGACGTACGCCTACCAGCGGCTGATCGACGCCCTCGACGAGACGGGCTCGGACTTCGCGGGCGGCAACGTGAAGCGCTTCCGCTCCGTCGGCATGCAGCAGTCCTGGGGCCACCGGGCGGCCTTCGCCAAGACCCAGCTGAAGACCCACATCTCCAAGTTCCCGGCGCTGGTCACCGACCGCACCGCGTGGAACAAGGTCTACCGCCGCACCTTCTGGGACGAGCACGGCTTCCAGTACCCCGAGGGCATCCTCTACGAGGACGCCCCCGTCAGCATCCCGGCGCACTACTTCGCCTCCAGCGTCGACATCATCAGCGACTGCGTCTACCACTGGCGCGTCCGCGAGACCGGCGAGCGCTCCATCACCCAGCGCTCCACCGACCCCGTCTCCCTCATCGACCGCGTGCAGTCGGTACGCCTGGTCCGCGAGTCCCTCAAGGCCAAGCAGGGCGCCAAGTATGAGCGCTACCTCCGCGAATACGACTACAACGTGCTGAGCGAGGAGCTCCCGCTCATCTACAAGTACGTCGGCGAAGGCGGCCCCGACTTCCGCGCCGCCTTCGTCAAGGAGGTCGGCGGCCTCGTCCGCGAGATCGGCACCGGCCCCTGGTCCGACCTGACCGTCGCCGACCGCCTCAAGGCGTACCTGGCCCGCGAAGGCCGTGTCGAGGACTTCATCGCCCTCCAGAACCACCAGCGCGACTACCACTACAGCGTGCCGGTCAAGGGCCTCGCCCGCCCCCAGGCGGACTACCCCTTCCTGCACGGCCGCCCGCCGGTCCCCGCCAAGATCCTCACCCTCGGCCCCCGCGAGCGCCGCGTCGTCAGCCGCCTGGAGCAGGCGGCCTGGGCCGACGGCAAGCTCCTGCTGCGCGGCTACGCCCTGCCCGGCCACCTCGGTGCGGAGAGCCGCATCGGCTCGCGCAAGATGCTGGTCTTCCGCGAGGGAGGCAAGCGCCGCCGCTCCGTCGTCAGCGCCCGCACGGTCGCTTCCCCGATGGCCACCGTGAACGCCCCGCACCTCGCCCTCCGCCATGCCGACTGGGCCGGCTTCACCGCCGTCGTCGACCCCTCGATCTTCCAGTCGGGCGGCACCTGGAACGAGGGCATATGGACCACGTCCATCGCCGTCACCGGCGCCGGCGGCCTGCACCGCGCCCGGCTCAAGGGCGGCGAGCACGACACCGGCCAGAACCCGCCCCCGCACTGGGTAGCCCCGGACGTCCGCATCGTCCCCAGCGTCTCCGGAGCCCTCACCATCCAGGTGGAGAAGGTCCGCGCCCGCGCCCTGGACGTCCGCAAGGCCGGCGACGACGCCCTTGAGATCGCCGGTGAACTCGCCGCCGGGGTCGGCTCCGGAGCCACCCTGCAGGCCGTCCACGTCAGCACCACCGCGGCGCTCACCTTCCCGGTGGAGACCGGCCCGGCCGTCGCAGGCCGGACCCCCTTCACCGTCCGCGTCCCGCTGGCCGAGCTGGCCGCCGTACCGGACGCCGCCTGCGAGCCCGGCGAGTGGACCCCAGAGCCCTGGAGCCTGTCCGTGCTCGCCGCCGACGGCACCGAGCACCGCCTGGTCCACGACGAGCGCGGCGGCTTCACCGGCCTGGTCATGGCCCTGCCCGGCGCCGACGCCGGCCGTTCGCTCTTCGCCAAGCGCGGGAACACCGGACACCTGACCCTCTCCGTCCAGCCCTCGCCCCCGCTGGTCGACGCCGTCGAGGCCAAGGACGGCGCCGTGACCCTGCGGGGCCGCTTCCTCGCCCCCACCGACGAGCCCTACGAGCTCGTCCTGCACAACGTGCACGGCGTCGAGTTCAGCTACCCGGTCACCCGTGACGCAGACACCTTCACGACCACCTTCGAGCCGGTGCTCCCCGAGGCCTACGCGGGCCGCACGACCCTTCCCGAGGGCCGCTGGTGGCCCACGCTGCGCCCCGTCGCCGAGGGCGGCACCACCGCCGGCCTGCTCGGCGTCGACCGCGGCGCCCCCGTGCAGATGGGCCCCGGCATGCTCTTCGCCGGCCCGCACCCCTTCACCACGCACGGCCGCCGGATGCGGGTCGAGGCACGCTTCTACGACCGCATGGTCCTCGTCTCCGACCCGCTGCTGAGCCCGCACGACCGCTCGAACTACGCCCAGCGCACGGCCCGTTTCGAGACCTACCCGGCGCAGCGTGCCCTGCCGGTCAAGGACGTCGTCGTCTACGACGCCTTCCAGGGCACCGGCGCCGGCGACTCCCCGCGCGCCATCCACGAGGAGCTGCTGCGCCGCGGGGAGAAGCTGGAACACGTCTGGCTGGTCCGCGACGGCCGCGCCGAGGTGCCCGCGACCGCCCGCGCGGTGCAGTACGACAGCGTGGAGTCCTGGGAGCTGCTGGCCCGGGCCCGCTACTACGTGGTCAACTCCAACGTGCCGCGGAACTTCCTGCGCCGTCCCGGCCAGACCGTCGTCCAGACCTGGCACGGCACGCCGATCAAGCAGATCGGCCACGACTTCGTCCACGACTACTACACGAGCCCCGAGGTCCTGGAGGGCCTGGAGCACGACAGCGCCCAGTGGACGCTGCTCGCCTCTCCGAGCTCGTACGCCACGCCCGTGCTCAAGCGCGCCCTCGGCTACCAGGGCGAGGTCATCGAGTCCGGCGCCCCCCGCACGGACGCGCTCGTCCGGCCCGACGCGGAGCGGATCGCGGAGGTCAAGCGCCGGCTCGGCCTGCCCGAGGGCAAGAAGGTCGTCCTCTACATGCCCACGTGGCGTGAGAACTGCGAGGGCTGGTCCGGCGGCTACAAGCTCGACCTGCGGATCGACCTGGACGCGGCCCGCCGCGAGCTCGGCGAGGACCACGTCCTGCTGGTCCGCGGCCACCACAACGTGGGCGAGCAGGTCCGCGACAACGTCCGCGACGGCTTCGTCGTCGACGTCTCGCGCTGGCCCGACGCCACGGACCTGCTGCTCGTCGCCGACGTGCTGATCTCGGACTACTCCTCCGCGATCTTCGACTTCGCGCTGACCGACCGGCCGATCCTGCTCTTCACGTACGACCTCCAGCACTACCGCGGCACGCTGCGCGGCTTCAACTTCGACCTGGAGGAGAAGGCGCCCGGCCCGCTGCTCGCGGACTCGGCGAGCCTGGTCGAGGCCGTCCGCAACGCGGACGCGGTCGGGGAGCAGTACGCCGAGGCGCGGGCGGCGTTCCGCGCGGAGTTCTGCGACCTGGACGACGGCGAAGCCACGAAGCGGGTCGTCGACCGGATGCTCGGCGTGACCGGGTCCTCCGCCAAGTGACCCGTACGAGGTAATTCCAGGCTGGACACGGACCGGCCCCGGGCCCACCGATGAATTTCGGGCCCGGGGCCGGTCTGTATGTGAGGGACGGGGTCCACCACCGCGGATCCGTCCGTCGCACTCGCCTGGAGGCAGCCATGACCAGCAAGGGTTTCACCACGTGCCTGTGGTTCGACGGGGACGCGGAGGCCGCCGCGGACTACTACCTGTCGGTGTTCAAGGACGGCAGGCTGGGCCGGATCGGCCGTTACACCGAGGCGGGTCCGGGCCCGGCCGGTGAGGTCATGGTCGTCGAGTTCGAGATCAACGGGCAGCAGTTCATCGGACTCAACGGCGGCCCCCAGTTCCCCTTCACCGAGGCCGTCTCCTTCCAGATCCGCTGCGCCGACGACGCGGAGGCCGACTACTACTACGAGGCGCTCACCCGCGACGGCGGCCAGGAGTCCGCCTGCGGCTGGGTCAAGGACAAGTTCGGGGTGTCCTGGCAGGTCACCCCGGAAGAGGCCATCGAGCTGATCGCCGACCCCGACCCGGAGCGGGCCGCCCGGGCCGCCGCGGCCATGCTGAAGATGAAGAAGCTGGACGTGGCCGAGATGCGGCGCGCGGCCGACGGCCGGTAGGGCCGCCCCGCGTCACCCGGCGAGGCTGGCCAGCAGTGCGGGCAGGGCGGTCCCGATCGGCTCGCGCACGACCTCGTCGGCGAGCGCGTCGTACGGGGTCTCCTCCGCGTTCACGATGATCAGGCGGGCCCCGGCCTCCGCGGCCATCCCGGCCAGCGAGGCCGCGGGCTGCACCTGGAGCGTCGAGCCGACGGCGACGAACACCTGGCAGCCCTTGGCCACGGCCATCGCCTGTCCCAGCACGACCGGGTCGAGCCGCTCGCCGAACATCACGGTCGCCGGCTTGAGGATCCCGCCGCAGCGCAGGCAGGCGGGATCCGGCTCCCCGGCCGCGACCCGGGCCAGGGCCCCGGCCATCTCCGACCGGTCGTGGCAGGCGGTGCACACCACCGAATGGGCGGTGCCGTGCAGCTCGAAGACCTTGCGCGCGGGCATTCCGGCCATCTGGTGCAGCCCGTCCACGTTCTGCGTGATCACCCGCACCGGGGTCCCGCCGCGCTCCAGCCCGGCCACCGCCAGGTGCGCCGCGTTGGGCTGCGCCCCGAGCGCCCCGACCTCGGCCCGCATCAGCCAGGACCGGCGCCGGATCTCGGGATCGGCCATGTAGTACGCGTAGGTCACGAGCTTTTCGGCGTCCGGCTCCCGCCGCCACAGTCCTTGCGGACCCCGATAGTCCGGAATCCCGGAATCCGTGGACATTCCGGCCCCACTGAACACTGCTACGAGCGGCTTCCCCATGTCGCGAGCCTACGAAAGCGCCCCCGTCGGCCGCGACCGTATTACCCGCCGGTCACGGCACGTCCGGCGCGGCCGGAGGGGCGTTCCTGCGGTGAATCGGGCCTCCAGTGGAGTGAGATCCGCGCGGGGTCCCTCCCGTGGGCCGGGCAGGCGGGTACAAACCGGTGCATGAAGCTCATGCCGTACAGCCTCGGTGTCCTGTCGCTGGCCCTGCTCGCGCTGCTCGCTCCGCCTTCCGCGGCCGTCCCGGGAGCGGATCCCACGACCGCCGCGGCACCCGGAGCGGCCACGCGCCAGCACACGGCCTCCCAGATCGGCACCTTCCTGACCACCTTCTACGGTGATCACGGCCCCTCCGCCTTCGACCGCCGGTACCGGATCTCCTCGGTGCTCCAGGAGCGGCAGGTGCTGAGCCCGGACGGTGACGTCCTGCTGTGTGCGCAGAACCAGCCGAAGGACATCGGCATCGGGCCGGTGACGGTGGCCCAGCTGGCGGGCGTCGGCTGGGCCACCGTCACCACGCACTGGGAGGCGGGCGTCACCGACACCTTCACCGCGTACGTGCGCCTGGACTCCCGGCCCATCCGGCTCGACGACGTGATCTGCGCGGGCTGACCGGCCCCACCGTCCCCCGCCGGCCGGACAGGGCTTCCTGTGCGCCCGGTGGGCATCTGGTACAACACCGGACATGAGGGGATTCGAGATCACCGGTGCCGGCGGCGCCGACATGGAGACGATCCGCGCGTGGGCCGAGGAGGAGGGCTGGAACCCGGGGGACTCGGACCGCTTCGCCTTCGCGGTCGCCGACCCGGCGGGCTTCCTCGTCGGCCGGCTCGGCGGTGAACCGGTGGGCTGCATCTCCGCCGTGCGCTACGGGGCCGGGTTCGGTTTCATCGGTTTGTACATCACCCGTCCCGAGGTCCGCGGCCAGGGGTACGGGATCCAGCTGTGGCGCGCCGGGATGGAACGGCTCGGCGGGCGGCTGGCCGGGCTCGACGGGGTGGTCGCCCAGCAGGACAACTACCGAAAGTCCGGGTTCCGTCCGGCCTGGAACAACGTCCGCCACGAAGGCGTCCCCGAAGGCGTCCCCGAAGGCGCCGGACCCGGCGGCCGCGCCGGCGGCGGGCCGGGCGGGGTGGAGGTGGTGGACGCGGCCTCGCTGCCCTTCGGCCGGCTCGCCGCCTACGACCGGCGGTTCTTCCCCGCGGAGCGCGACGCCTTCCTCTCCGCCTGGACGGGCCTGCCCGGGCGGACGGCGCTGGCCGCGGTCCGCGACGGGGTCGTCGAGGGGCTCGGCGTGGTCCGCCCGTGCAGCGGAGCCTCCCGGATCGGTCCGCTGTACGCCTCCGGCCCCGAGATCGCGGCCGCCCTGCTGCGGGCGCTGGCGGCCCGCGCGCCCGGCGGCCTGATCGCCCTGGACGTGCCCGACGCCAACCCGCGGGCCACCGCCCTGGTCACCGGCCTGGGCCTGGAGCCGACCTTCGAGACCGCCCGGATGTACACCGGCCCGGCTCCGGCGACGGACCTGGCCGGGCTGTACGGGGTCACCAGCCTCGAACTGGGCTGACGGCAGGTCAAGGAGGAGCCGGGACAGGGGCGGAGCCGGGCGACCGGAAGGGCCGGCCGGCGGCTGCGTGCCGTCGGCCGGCCCCGGGTGAGGCAGGTGACTTCAGGTCAGAAGTCGAACAGTATGCCGGAGCTGCTGCGCAGGCCGCACGGATTGCCGAAGGTGTGGGCGTAGCTCAGCCGCCGCCCCTCCCACACCCCGTCGGCCGTCACGGTCATCGGATTCCACTCCCTGGTGCACGCGACGTCGGGGGCGGGTTCGGTGAGCACGTCCAGCCGGTCGGCGCTGGCCCGCAGCTCGGTACACGCGGCGACGGGGTCCGGGTGAGTGCCGCCGGGCGTCGGTGCGCAGACGAGGGTCACTGCGCGCAGCACCGTACCCGCCTCGGCGTCGTCCCCGGCCGTCACGGCGAGCACGAGGGCGGACGGCGCGTACAGGCTCGCCGTGCCCGAGGGTGCCGCTCCGGCCGTTCCGGGCCAGGCCAGCGCGGTGAGCGCGGTGAGCGCCATGGCGGCGGAACCGAGCCCGAGACCCCTTGCGATGGACCGCATTTCGAACACTCCCTTGGGTGGATGTTTCGGATAGCGGACAGAGTCTTGCCCACGCGGCCCGCGAACGCCCGTTCCCACCCCCATTTCACGTCACTCATCGTGTCCGCATGAGTGCAGACCGCAGCGGTGCGGGAGCGCTGACCTGTGGGGGAGCGGAGGGGCGAATCGGCCGAACACCACCCTGGAAACCGGTTTGAGACGCGCCGGAAACCCCTCAGAAACGGCAGCGAGGGGCCTCCGGGGCCTCCCCGCTAGCGAGCGGCGAGGCGCGGGGCGTACAGGTCCAGCAGCCGGGTGCGGGTCTGCTGCAGCCGCAGGGCCAGGACGCGCCCCACCCAGTGCCCCACCGCGGAACCGAAGGCCGGGTCGGCGTCCATGAGCATCCGGATGCCCGTCGCGTCGAACTCGTAGGCCCGCACCGGTGTCATCGCCTCGGCGCTCAGCTGCCACACGTACGGAGGGAACAACCAGGACCAGCCGACCAGCTCACCGGAGCCGAGGTTCTCGACGGACGCGGGCCGCCGGCCCGGCACCGGTATCTGCAGGGTCACGGTGCCGGAGCGCACGATCCAGAAGGATTCGGCTGCGGAGCCCTCGTCGAAGATCCGCGCGTTCTCCGGGAAGTTGACCTCGCGGGCCTGGGACATGAGCCGTCCACGATGCTCCGTGGACAGGACGGCGGCGATCCGGACGGGAGAAGGTGTGCTCACGACGGCCTCCGATCACGACCCCCCACGAAGCTCCTGCTCCCCCCAGTGTCGCCGACGACCGCCCGAACGAGGGCGGACGGGAGCCGCCGGTTTCCGCTTGACAACTCCGGGGGGTGCCGAGCGGATCATGACCGGGCCCGCTACTCCTCGGCGTTCGCCTCCAGACAGGCCAGCTCCATCGCGTCCAGCACCGCCTCGTGGCTGCGCCGGCTCAGCTCGGCCACGTTCTCGATCTGCGCCGTCGTCCACGAGGCCAGGGTCATGACCAGCACCCGCAGCCCGTCGGTGCCGTGCTCGGCCAGGATCGCGTCGGCCACGAGCATGGCGTCCTCCGGCACCTGCTCGGGCGGCTCCAGGCCGACCAGACCGCGCAGCATGGTGAGGGTGCGGCGGGATATCTCCGGCGTCATCCTCGCCAGTCGCATGTCCTCTTCCTCGTCCATCCGCCCCGCCCTCCGGTGCCCTCGACGATCCCCCCCAGGGCACGGTAGAGGGGCGCGGGCGCGCGCGGGGCGCTTTCGCCGGTTCGCCGGGTGCCACGCGATGTGCTCCCCACGTCGGCGCCGTGCCCGTGGGACGGGGTCCGTGCACATGCCCGTGGACGGGCCTGCGGACGGGTCCGCGGACGGGCCCGCCGACGGGCGGGAAAGTGCCCCGGCACATCGCTTCCGCCGCCACGGACCGCCCGGTAACTTGTGCGCGGCACGGCCGCCGGGCCGGCCTGAGCCCGGCAGGAGTGGGATGAAGAACCTCTTACGTACGGTCCTGGCAGCCCTGCTGTTCCTGGCAGGCGCCCTGCCCGCGCAGGCAGCAGCTCAGACGGCTCAGACAGCTCAGGCCGTCCCGGCGGCCCCTGCGGACGCCGTCGCTGCCACCGGGCAGGAGCAGTGGACCCCGCCGCTGTCCACCCGCGGCCGGTACATCGTGGACGCCCGGGGCAACCGCTTCCGCCTGCGCTCGGGGAACTGGGACGGCGCCCAGGGCTCCTGGAACGGCTCCGGCGACCGCAACGACCCCGCCGCCCACCACAGCGGCCAGAACTCCCACGGCATCCCCATCGGCCTGGACCGGGTGCCCCTGCCCGCCCTGCTCGCCGACTTCCGGGCCCTCGGCCTCAACAGCATCCGGCTGCCCTTCTCCAACGAGATGCTCCGCACCACCACCCCGGTCCCGGACGCAGCCGTGGCCGCCAACCCGGCCCTGCGCGGCCGCACCCCGATCCAGGTCTACGACGCCGTGGTCACCGCCCTCACCGAAGGCGGCTTCGCCGTCATCCTCAACAACCACACGGTCACCACCCGGTGGTGCTGCGGCCTCGACGGCAACGAACGCTGGAACAGCTCCGGCCGCTCCACCGCACAGTGGGCCGACGACTGGGTCTTCCTCGCCCGCCGCTACCGGGACAACCCGCGCGTCGTGGGCGCCGACCTCTACAACGAGGTCCGCCGCGACGTCCTCGACGACCCCAACTGGGGCCTCGGCGACCAGCACGACTGGCACGCGGCCGCCCAGGAGGCGGGCGACCGCATCCTCACCGAGGCCAATCCGAACCTGCTCATCGTGATCGAGGGCATCAACTGGACCGGCCTGCCCGTGGACGGCTTCCCGCACGGCCGCCCCACCCTCACCCCGGTACGCGCCCTCTCCCACACCCTCACCGTCTCCGGCAAGCTCGTCTACTCCGCCCACTTCTACGGCTACACCGGCCCGCGCCACAGCGGAGCCACCGGCATCGGCGAGACCAGCGACCTGCGTTACCAGGACATGCCCCGGACCCAGCTCGAACAGACCCTGTACGACCAGGCCTTCTTCGTCTCCGCCGAAACCGGCGCGCACTTCACCGCCCCCGTCTGGATCAGCGAGTTCGGCATCGGCGCCGACGAGAACGGCACCCTGCCACGGGCCTGGTTCGGCAACCTCACCGGCCATCTGACCGCCGCCGACGCGGACTTCGCGTACTGGCCGCTGGTCGGCTGGAGCACCACCGCTCAGGGCGCGCCCGGCGGCGACAGCTGGGCCCTGCTGCGTTACGGCGCCACCGGGCTGCGCTCGGGCGTACTCGATCCGGGCGACTGGCGCACCGGGCCCTGGACCGGGCTCGCCGCCACCCCCGGCCGCACCGGACCCGTACCCGCCGCCCCCGCCTGGCACCAGCTGACCACGGACCACCGCGACCACAACGCCTCGCTGCTCACCCGGGCCGCCGGTGACTGGGACAGCGGGGCCCGCAAGGCCGTCTGCCCCGACGGCTCCGGCCTGGCCGGACTCAGCCACACCGGGGGCCGCGGCCTGTGCGCCACCTCCGGCCTGCGCGCCGCCACGGGCGGGAACACCGTCGTGCGCGACGAGGCGTACGTGCCGCCCGGCGGGGACTGGGCGGGCGGCTACACGAAGTTCCAGTGCCCGGCGGGCCAGTTCCTGACCGGCTACAGCCTGCGGGGGCAGCGGGTCTCGGCCGCGCTGTGCGCACCGGCCCGCAGCGCCCTCCCGGCGGGCGGGCGCACCGTCTGGTTCGACCGCGGGGACAACCGCCCGCCGGGAGGCCCGGGCGCGGACTTCGCCTCCGGGCACTACAAGGGCCAGTGCCTGCCCACCGAGTACGCGGCGGGCATCGCCTTCACCACCCGCGCCGCTGCCCGGCCCTCCCCGGCGGCCCTGCTCTGCCGGCCCCTCCCGGGGGCGTGACGGGAGCGGTGCCCCCGCCGTCCGCGGCGCTACGCCGGGAGTTCGCCCCAGGCTCCCGGCGGGCTCGGCCGGGCGTCCGGGAACCAGCGGCGGACCTCGTCCAGGACCCACGGGTCGACGCTCCTTACGTCCCAGCTCGTGCCGTCGAACTCCTGGAGTTCCAGCACGAGCCGGCCGTCCGCGTCGTAGCCGTCGTAGTTGCCGTCGACGAACTGCACCTCGGGCGTGACCAGGGCCAGCAGCCGCAGGGTCCCGATGCCGTGGCGGGCCGTCGCCCATTCGTGCGACGGGATCCAGCCGTGGGGCGCGTCCGGGAGGTCGACCTTCCAGGTGAGCCCCAGCCCGAAGGAGCCCAGGCGGACGAGGAGCTCCGCCAGGGGCACGTACCGCGGGGGCGGTCCGGGACGCCAGGCGGCGAAGGTCAGGGACGGGACGGGGGACGGGGCGGCCGTCACCGGGGTACGGCCGGTGCGCCGTGCGGGTACTTCATGCTTCCCATGCCCCCCGGGATCTGCGTACGGACCGGATCAATTTGGTATCCGATACGTCAAGTGTGATGAACGCAACGAAGAACCACTCTAAGGTGCGCCCGTATGCATGGATGCAGACGATTGTCCGTCTGATTTCAGCCATGCCCGACAGCGGTCGCGAACCAGCAGGCGACACGGCCGCCCGCACACCGAACTGGGGGGTTCATGCGTAGATCCAGAGGGCTGGCGACCGCTCTCGCCCTGTCCCTGGCCGGAACCGGCACCGTCATCGGCGTCGGCCTCGTCCCGCAGGCCGCGGCCGTCACCCCGCCCGTCGCCTTCACCGCCGACCCGCTCCCGACCTGGCAGCCCAACGGCGTCGTCTGGGCCCTCGCGGAAGCCGGCGGCCAGGTCTTCGCCGGCGGCACCTTCTCCGCGGTACGGCCCCCCGCGGGCGGCGGCGGCAGCGAGCAGCCGGCCGTGAACTTCGTGGCGCTCGACGCCGCGACCGGTGCGCCGACCTCCTGCAAGCTGTCCTTCACCGTCGGCAGCGGCACCGCGACGGTCCGCGCGCTCACCCTCTCCCCGGACAAGGAGACCCTCTACGCGGGCGGCTACTTCGGCGCCGTGAACGGCACCCCCGTCTCCAGCCTCGCCGCCGTGGACGTGGCCACCTGCACGGTGAAGACCGGATTCCGGCCCGCCTTCGCCGCCACCGTCCGCGCCCTCGCCGTCACCGGCGACACCGTCTACGCCGGCGGTGACTTCCTCACCGTCGCGGGCCAGCAGCGCGAGCGCTTCGCCGCGGTGGACGCCAC
The DNA here is from genome assembly GCF_000725805.1 of Streptomyces xanthophaeus. GTDB lineage: Bacteria > Actinomycetota > Actinomycetes > Streptomycetales > Streptomycetaceae > Streptomyces > Streptomyces xanthophaeus. Next base: position 122,751 of record NZ_KL647137.1, read on the forward strand.
CGACGGGACGCTGAAGCCCTTCACCGCGAACGCCGACGAACCCGGCCGCGCCGTCGAGGTCACCCCGGACGGCAGCAAGGTGGTGCTCGGCGGAGACTTCTTCACCGTCAACGGCACGAACACGCACGCCCTGGCCGTCGTCGACGCCACGAGCGGCTCCCTCACCAGGTCCTACGCCGGCTTCATCGAGACCAACTCGGTCGTCAAGGACATCGCCACCGACGCCACCGGCTTCTACACCGCCAACGAGGGCACGGGCGGCGGCGTCTTCGACGGCCGGATCGCCCTGAACCTCAGCGACTTCGGCCAGCGCTGGCGCGACACCTGCCTCGGTGCCACCCAGGCCGTCCTGCCGTACCAGAGCGTCCTCTACAGCGCCTCGCACGCGCACGACTGCTCCAGCGTCGGCGAGTTCCCCGACGGCCAGCGCCACCACCTGCTCGCCCAGCCGACCACCGGAACCGGCAAGCTGGGATGGGCCCCCGACACCAACGACGGCATCGGTGAGGGCATCGGCCCGCGCGTGATGAGCATCGGCTCCAAGGCCGGCGTCCAGTACCTGTGGGTGGGCGGAGAGTTCACCACCGTCAACGGCGCGGCCCAGCAGAGCCTGACCCGCTTCGCCTCCACCGGGGACACGGGCGCACCCACCGTGCCCGTCGCGAGCGCGGTCAGCTTCAAGCCTGGAGAGGTCCAGGTGCGCTGGCGCACCAGCCTCGACCTGGACGACAGCGCGCTGACGTACAAGATCTACCGCAACGGCGCGGCCACACCGATCGGCACGGTCACGGCCGACTCCCTGTTCTTCCGGCGCCCGCAGGCCTCCTGGACCGACACCACCGTCGCACCGGGCCAGTCGTACACCTACCGGGTCACCGCGACCGACGCCGCGGGCAACGTCAGCGCCCAGTCGGGGACGGCGAGCGTGACCGTCCCGACCTCGGTGGACGCCTACCCGAACGCGGTCCGCACCGACGGCGCCCAGCAGTACTGGCGCTACGACGAGTCCGCACTGCCCTTCGTCGCCGACTCCTCCACGGGCGGCACCTCCAGCGGTGTCCACCACAACGCCCCCGCCCTGCGCCAGACGCCCGGCGCCGTCACCGGAGCGAGCACCGCGATCGGCCTCAACGGCACGGACACCCAGGTGTACGGGGACCGCCGCCAGACGGTGGGCAGCAGCTACAGCGTCGAGACCTGGTTCAAGACCAACACCACCCGCGGCGGGAAGCTCATCGGCTTCGGGAACAACCAGGCGCGCGGCAGCAGCAACTACGACAAGCACGTCTACATGACCAACAACGGCAGGCTGGTCTTCGGCGTCTACACCGGAGCCACCCGCACCATCACCACCGCCGCCGCCTACAACGACAACCAGTGGCACCACGTCGTCGCGACCCAGGGCCCCGGAGGGATGACCCTCTACGTGGACGGCGTCCAGCGCGGCACGCTCAACGTCACCACCCACGAGAACTTCGCGGGCTACTGGCACGTGGGCGGCGACAGCCTCGGCGGCTGGCCGGCCCGCCCGACCAGCGAGTACTGGGCGGGCCAGCTCGACGAGAGCGCCGTCTACCCGACCGTCCTGGGCGCCGCCCAGGTGCAGAACCACTACGCCCTCGCCTCCGCCCCGGCCGACTCGGTCGTCCAGGTCACCGCGGCCGAGGACACCTACGCCAACGCCGGTGCTCCCGGCACCAACTACGGCACCTCCGGCTCCCTCGCCGTACGGGGCACCTCGTTCTACGCGAGCTACCTCCGCTTCGACCTGCCCGCCGCACCCGCGGGCACCGTGCTGAAGTCGGCGACGCTCGGGGTCAAGACGAGCACCATGGCCGGCGCCGGAACCGCGGACACCGTCTCCGTGGTCCCCGTCACCGGACCGTGGACGGAGGGCACCACCACCTACGCCAACCGTCCCGGCCTCGGCTCCCCGGCACTCGGCACCTTCGCCGGCATCCCGGACGGCTCGGCCGTGCACACCACCGGGCTGACCACAGCGACCGTCGCCGCGGCCCTCGGCGGCAGCTACGCGCTCGCCCTGAGCAGCACCGGTACGGACGCCCTGTGGCTGTGGTCCTCGGAGGCCCAGGCGGCCGAAGGGACCCCGCAGCTGACGCTGACCTTCGGCGCGCCGTGACCTGCGGCTGAGGCCGGTACGGCAGGAGGGGCGCGGGCCTTCGGGCTCCGCGCCCCTTCGCGTCTGCGCGTGCGCCGCCGCGCCCCTGGGGCCCGTCAGCTCACCGCGTACGTGAATTCGTACGCGACCGAAGGGTCGCCGTGACGGCTGGTGAACCCTCCGGTGCCCGTCAGGCCCGCCAGTTCGCCGGTGGCGGAGCCGGGCACCACCTCGAACCGGCAGCGCGTACCGGTCCCGTCGAAGCTGCCGCGCTCCTCCAGCAGGAAGCTGCCGTGACGCCCGTCGACGCTCCCGGACACCAGCTCCATGCCGGCGAAGCTGCCGGTGCTCTCCCCGGTGTAGGCGACCGTGTACGCGCAGAGCGTGCCGGAGGCCTCGATCCCGCCGGTGAAGGCGTTGGTGACGCGGGCGTGCGCGAGCCGGGGAGCGGCCCCGGACGGCCCGATCGGCTTCTCCTCCCAGTCGGCGAAGGTGAAACGGCCCCCGGTGCGTACGGATCCGGGTGCTGGAGTGGATGTGGGCACGGTTGTCCTCCCGGCAGGCCGGACGGTCGCGTCCGGCGGTTCATCAGGCTGTGCCCCCAGGCTGGCAGCCGTACCTGACACCTGCTGTCAGGTACGCGGGATCATGGGTGCCATGCGCGCCGACCGGCTCCTCTCCCTGCTCCTGCTGCTCCAGAACCGTGGCCGGATGACCGCGCCCGAACTGGCCGAGGCCCTGGAGGTGTCCGTGCGCACCGTCTACCGGGACGTCGAAGCCCTGGGCGCCGCCGGGGTCCCCGTCCACGCCGACCGCGGCCCGGCCGGCGGGTACCGGCTCCCCGACGGCTACCGCACCCGCCTCACGGGCCTCACCGACGACCAGGCGGCCTCCCTCTTCCTCACCGGGGTGCCGGGTCCCGCACAGGACCTCGGCCTCGGTGCGGACCTGGTCGCCGCCCAGCTGAAGTTGCAGGCCGCGCTCCCCGCGGCGCTGGCCGGACGGGCCCGCCGGATCCAGGACCGCTTCCACCTGGACGCACCCGCCTGGTTCCGGGACGCGGACCCGGTCCCGTACCTCGGGCAGATCGCCCGGGCGGTCTGGGACCAGCGCGTCCTGCGCACCTGCTACGGGCGCCCGCGCGGCGAGGTGCACCGCGAACTGCATCCCCTCGGCCTGGTCCTCAAGGGCGGCATCTGGTACCTCGTGGCCCGGTCCGGGGACGCCGTGCGCACCTACCGGGTCGGCCGCTTCCTGACGGTGGACACCACGGAGGAGGGCTTCGAGCGGCCCGCGGACTTCGCCCTCGCCGCCCACTGGCAGGGATCGGTCGGCCGCCTGGACGTGGCGCGCCGTCAGCAGAGCGCCGAACTGAGCCTCTCGCCGCGGGGACAGCGGCTGCTGCCGATGCAGTTCGGCGCCGCGGGCGTACGGGCCCTGGCCGAGGCGGACCCCGACGGCGCGGATCCCGGGGGCTGGGTGCGGGTCCGGCTGGACGTCGAGTCCACGGCCCTCGCCGTCGGGGACCTGCTCCGGCTCGGCACCGAGGCGGAGGTGCTGGGCCCGCCCGAACTGCGCAGTGCGGTCGCCGCTACGGCGGCAGCCCTCGCCGCCCGCTACGGATGCGGGGCGGACCCGTCCGCGGATCCGCCCACGGAATCGTTCGCGGATCCGCCCACGGACTCCCAGCGGACCTCGCCGTCCTGACGGTGCGGGGTCGGCCGGAGCCCGCAGGCCTCGGCCACGGCCGCCGAAGCAACGTGCCCGGGGTGGACGTGCGCGAGGATCCGGCCGACCGGGAGCTCCCGCAGCCAGCCCGTCAGCGCCCCCGCCGCCTCGGCGGCGAAGCCCCGGCCCTGCCACGCGGTCCCGACGACCCAGGCCACCTCGGCGTGTTCGAGGTCCGCGGCGACGGTGGCCTGGACGGTACCCACCAGCTGCCCGCCGTCGCGCAGCCGCAGCACCCAGTTGCACCAGACGGTCGCCGGGTCCGGCGAACCCGCGGCCAGCCGTGCGTACCGGACGCGCAGCGCCCCGGCGGTCGGCGGGGCGCCGCCGATGAAGGTGTGGAGGCCGGGGTCGGCCAGGACGACGGCCATCTCGTCGGCGTGCTCCACGCCCAGCGGGAGCAGGTCGAGCCGGTGCGAGGTGAGGGGGACGGGCCGCACCGCGGAGGCCGCCCCCGACAGCGGCGGGCGGACCTTGGCGGCCGCGCCCGCGCGGGGCACGCCGTCCACGCCCAGGCAGATGCCGAACACCCGGTCGTTGCCGGTCCAGCCGTTGACGCCGCCCCGGTTGTTGCCGATCTGCACGCGCCGCCGTGCGGCGTCCACCGCCAGCACCAGGTGCAGGTACACGGTGCCGTGGACGCGGGCCAGGACGATGTCACCGGCCTCGATCCGGCGAGGGTCGGCCGGACCGACCCGCACCCGCTGCCCGGACCGGATCAGCGGCACCATGGAACCGCCGGTCGGACGGAACTCCACCGTCTCCCCCCGGCCGGTACGTTCCGCCATCGCGTCGAGCATGCCCATGCGCCGAGTCTGCCGCCGCCAGGCGCCCGTGGCCAGCGAATATGTCGGGGCGGTGCGGTCCCGGGGCCGGCTGTCCGCCCCCGGCTCAGCGGCGGGGTTCCACCTCCAGGAAGCGGCGGTGGCGTGGGCCCCGGTAGAGCAGGCAGTCCCAGCCCAGGGGCTCCAGTACCGCCGCGCAGGCCGTCAGCCGTTCCTGTTCCTCCTCGGCCGCGCCGCTGCCAGGCGCACCGAGCCAGGTGACCTCCGTCCGGCCCGGCCCGCCCCCGGCGGCCGCGGCCACCCGGTATCCCGTCCGGGTGCGCCGCCCCTGCGCGTCCACCGCCGACGCCGGGATCCCCGAGGCCTCCAGCGCCAGCGCCACCGCTCGCTCCGGCTGCCGTACCTCCCACGCCGCGGGAACCCCCGCGCCCCCGGCGCCGTTCACCAGACGGCGGATCTGCAGCAGCCCCTCGTACGCCGTCCGCAGCACGGCCTCGCGCCCGAGCCCCGGCGGTACGGCAGGGCCGTCGCCGGTCGCCGGTTCGAAGCCCTGACCGGGCACCGTCATCCCCTCACCATCCCCTCACCCCGCACGTCCGGGCCCGTCTGAGTACCTCATGCCCAACGGCCTGAGTATCCGCCCCGATTCCCCGCCGCGCCGCCGCTGGTCGAATGGGGGCATGACGTACGAAGCCCCGCGCAGCGAGCCCCGCCCGCGCATGCAGCACGTGACCACCGCCGGTACCGCCCTGGCCGTGGCCCTGGTCCCGCTCGTGGTCGGGGTGCTGCTGGCGAAGGGGCTCGCGGCCGACCCGATGACCCCGGTCAACGCCCTGATCACCGGCGGCGGTCAGCGGGCCGGTCTGCCGCGGGCGGAGTGGCGCCGCCGCGGCCAGGCCACCGTCCGCCGCCTGCGCACCGCCCGGCGCGGCACGGCCCGCCGGTGTGCTCAGGCCTGCGGCCGCCGCCCCTGAGCCCCGGGAGGGCCCCCCTGCGCACGCAGCCACGCCTCGGCCTGCCGCGGCGTCCGCAGGTGCACCACGCGCAGCGGTGCGAACCGCGGGTCCCGGGCGCGCCGGGCGATCTCCTCGCGCCGCGGCCCGTACTGCGCCCATGCCCACCAGGCGGGATGGTCGGCGCGCAGCCACTCCCGCCACGCCTCGCGGTTCCCGCCGAACAGCCGCTCCCGCAGCAGGCTCCGGCGCAGCGAGCGCAGCAGCACCCGGCGCATCACAACGTGCCGCGGGTGGTCCAGCCACACCACGGTGTCGGCCCGCTCCCACAGCAGGTCGCGGACCTCCGGGTAGCCGAGCGAGTCGAACACCCACCGCTCGGTCCCGGCGAGGCGGGCCGTCTCCCGGACGAAGTCCGGGTCGACGGCCCACCCCGGACCGGAGAACCGCAGCGCGTCCAGCTCGTGGAAGGGCAGCCCGAGCCGCCGCTCCAGGGCGCGGGCCGCCGTGGACTTGCCGGCCCCGCTGATCCCGACGACCAGGACGCGCCGCACCCGTTACGCCCGCGGTCCGTCGGCGAGGGGCTCCTGGAACTCGACGACCCACTGCTCGGGGTCGTCCGGGCAGGCCAGGCTCAGCTCACGGGCGTACCCGGCCGAGTGCTCCCCGCTCGTGTCGATCCACCGGGCCAGCGCCTGGACCGTCGGCAGGATGGCGTCCATCGCGCCCCGGTGCACCACGGTCGCGGCCCGCTCGACCGCGGGCAGCGTGACGATCCGCACCCCGCCGCCGAGGTCCTCGGCCCGGACCGAGGCCGCCACCGGAAGCCCGGCGTGCACCCGGACCGCCCCGGCGCCCGCCTCCGGCGCGTCCTCGTAGCAGGAGGTGGCGGGGCCGCTCGCGGCCACCCCGGCGGTCTCGAACCGGCGGCACAGCTCCTCGTAGAGCGGACCGATGACCGGCCCGATGTGCTGCGGCTCGAAGCTGGCCGCGATCTCCGTCAACTCGGCGATCCGGACGGCCGGGAGGCTCTTGACGACGATGTCTTCAGCAGGCATGGAACCCTCACTTTCGATGGTCCGGAGCCTCGCCTCGACCTGCCGCAGCCCCGCTCGCGCGGCGGCCATGGCGCTCTCCAGCTCGGCCTGCCGCAGTCGCAGCATGCCGCGCAGCTCCTCCGGGCCCACGCGCTCGTCGAGGATGGTTCCGACCTGGTCCAGGCTGAAGCCGAGTTCCTTGAGCGCGATGACACGGTTGAGGCGGGCGAGTTGCCCTGCCTCGTAGAAGCGGTAGCCGGTGAAGGGGTCGACACGTGCCGGGCGCAGCAGACCGAGCGCGTCGTAGTGACGCAGCATGCGGACCGACACCCGGCCGTGCTTGGCGAAGTCTCCGATGGTGAACATGACGTCTTCCAGTGCAGGGTCTGACACAGGGGGAGGGTCAAGACTCGCACTCGTACGTGTTCACCCGGCGGCGGGGTCAACGGCCGTACTGCCTCAGGCACAGGTCGACGATCGACGGCGGTACGGCGTCCCCCGCGGCCGCGCACAGCTCGTCCATCCGGGCGGGCAGGGCCGGGTGGCGGTGCGGGTGGGCGGCCGTGGGCTTCGGCGGGCGCACCCGCCGGGGCGGCACCTTCGGCTTCGCCTGACGTCCGGTGGGCGGCCGGGCGGCCTTGCCGGGGGAGCGTGCCGGACCCGGGGTGCTGCCGTCGGCACCGGAGTGCACTCCTCGTTCCGGATCGGCTTCCGGATCGGGTCCGGGCGCGGGCAGCTGCCCCAGCGGCAGCGGTGAGGAGGCGGGGACGGGCGGCGGCGCATCGGGCACGCCGACGGGCGGTACGGGACCCCGTACCGGCACCGGAGCCTCCGGCCCCACGGACACGCAGCCGGCGCTCGCGAGGAGCGCGAGGAGGGAGAGGGGCACGGCCCGGCGTAACTGCATCGGGCCAGCTTGCCGCACCCTCCGGCCGGCCCGGTCCTCCACCTCACGCGTCCGGGTGACGCGGGTCCGCCACGGCCGCACGGATTGCGGACCGATAAGGGCAGTTCGGACATCAGGCTTGACCGGGCATGTGCAAAGGGGACAGAGTGCGCCCGATCGAGAACCACCGCATGAGCCGCACTCGGAGACCCCAAGATGTCCATATCGGTCCGCTCTTCGCTCGCCCCGGCCCCGGCCGGTGGTTCTCCCGAGTCCTGCCTCATCCGCTTCGCGGCCTGACCGGTCGCCGTGTCCCACCACTCCGAAGAGGACGGCGTCGTCCCCGACGACCTGCTCGTGCGCCCGTACGTCGTACCCGTGGACCGGGCGTCCCCGCCGACCGTCACGCCCTGGCCGCAGTCCGGACCCGTTCCCGTGTCCTTCCGCGTCCCCGAACGGGCTCCGGCGTACCCGGCCCCGGAGCCGGACCGGGATCCCGACCGGGGCCCGGGCCGTGGCTCCGGAGCGGAACCGGGCCCGGCGCCCCTCAGGACGACCGGCTCCCGCGCACACCGAAGGACCGACGCCCGGGAAGGCGGCCGCCGGTCCCCGGTCGCCGCCCTTGCCCTGCTCGGCCTCGGCGCGGCCGGTGTCCTGGCGTATCTGTTCAGCACCCCCGGGGCGGCGGACCCCTCGCCCTCCGATCCCTCGCCAGGGCTCACGCTGGCCGTGCCCGCGCTCCCCGACGGCAGCGCCGACGGGGGCGCCCCCTCGCCCGAAGGCTCCGCCTCCGGCGCCCCCTCGGCGTCGTCCGCCTCTGCTTCCGCTTCGCCTTCCGCTTCTGCTTCGGCCGCAGCCTCCCCTTCGGCTCCGTCCGCGTCCGCTTCGCCCAAGGCCGGCGCCGCCGCGAGCGCGTCGGCCGGACAGTCCGCCTCCGGGACGCTGCGGATGGGGGACAGCGGCGAGGCGGTGCGTGACCTCCAGGAGCGGCTCTACGGGCAGGGGTTCACCTACGTGTCCACGACCGGCGTCTTCGACAGCCAGACCAAGCGCGGGGTCGCCCAGCTCCAGCGCGACCGGGGGATCAAGGGCGATCAGCCCGGGGTCTACGGCCCGGCCACCCAGGCGGCCTTCGGCGGCTGACCCGCGCCGGGCCGGCCCCCGGCCGGGTCCCCGTCCGCGCGTCAGCGGCCGCCGGACACCCGGAGCACGGCCCCCGTCGTGTAGGAGGCGTCCGCGGAGAGCAGCCAGGCGATGGCCCCGGAGACCTCCTCCGGCCGGCCGGGCCGCCGCAGCGGGATCCCGGCGGCCGCCCGGGCCGGACGGTCGGGGTCGCCCATCGCCGTGTGCATGTCCGTCTCGATGATGCCGGGAGCCACCGCGTTGACCCGGATCCCGTCCGGGCCGAGTTCCTTGGCGAGCCCCACGGTCAGGGCGTCGGTGGCCGCCTTGGTCGCCGCGTAGTGCACGTAGTCCCCGGGGCTGCCGAGCGTGGCGGCGGCGGAGGAGACGTTCACGACGGCCCCGCCGCCCGCCTCCGCCATGTCCCGTGCGGCCCGGCGGCAGCACAGCAGGTACCCGAGGAGGTTCACCTCCACCACCCGCCGCAGGTCCTCGGTGCGCGCGTCGGCGAGCCGCCCCAGCGGGCCGGTCACCCCGGCGTTGTTGACGAGCCCGGTCACCGTGCCCAGTTCGCCGCCGGCGACGTCGAACAGCCGCTCCACATCGGACTCCTGCGCGGTGTCGGCGCGCACCGTGACGCAGCGGGCACCGGCGGCCCGTACCCGCGCGGCCACGGCCTCGGCGGCCGAGGCGTCGCGGAGGTAGCCGAGCGCCAGATCGTGGCCGTCGGCGGCCAGCCTGAGACAGGTCGCCGCACCGATGCCCCTGCTGCCGCCGGTGACGACGGTGACGGGCCGAGCCGGCATACGAGCCTCCTCAAGTGTGGTGAGCCGCGGCAGGCTAACACCGCGATAAGCGGTGGACCAGCGCAAATGCCGGGGCCGAGACTGGGCTTCACCGGTGCGGGCGACCACCGCACCCGGTGAGAACGCCCTGCCCGGACGCCGCCCGGCCACGAAACTCCAGGAGCCCAGCCATGTCGACCTTGCGGGTCACCGCCGAAGAACTGACCGTCCACGAGCACCCGAACGCCGACGCCCTGGAACTGGCCCAGGTGGGCCTCTACCGCGCCGTCATCGCCAAGGGGGCCTACCGGACCGGCGAGTTCGCCCTCTACATACCCGAACAGGCCGTCCTGCCTGCCGATCTGATCGAGGAGCTCGGCCTGACCGGCCGGCTCGCCGGAGGCTCCTCGGACCGGGTCAAGGCGGTCCGGCTGCGCGGCGAACTCTCCCAGGGCCTGGTGTGCAGGCCGCGCGCCCTGGCCGACGTCGACCTCGCGCAGGCCGCCGCGGAGGGCACGGACTTCGCCGGACTGCTCGGCATCACCAAATGGGCGCCACCGGTCCCCACGACCATGAACGGCGACGTGGAGTCCGCCCCCGACCTGCTGCCGTGGGTCGACATCGAGAACCTCCAGCGCTACCCGAAGATCTTCGAGCCCGGCGAGCAGGTCGTCCTCACGGAGAAACTGCACGGCACCGCCTGCCTGTTCACGTACGTCGTCCAGGACGAGCGGGTCCAGGTCACGTCCAAGGGGTTCGGTTCGAAGGGACTGGCCCTCAAGGAGGACGAGCGCAACCTGTACTGGCGGGCCGTACGGGGCCACGGCGTCGAGGCCGTCGCCGCGGAACTGGCCGCCCGGCTCGGGGCGACCCGCGTCGGGATCTTCGGCGAGGTCTACGGGAAGGGCGTCCAGGACCTGGCGTACGGCACCGAACCGTCCACCGCCGACGTGCCGCCCGCCTACGCCGTCTTCGACGTCTCCGCCGAGATCGACGGGCAGGTGCAGTGGCTGGACCCGGCCGCCGTGCTGAAGGACGGCGAACTGCCGCTGGTGCCGCACCTGTACGAGGGCCCGTACGACCTGGACGTGGTGCTGGAGCTGGCCAGCGGCCGGGAGACCGTGTCCGGGCGGGGCCTGCACCTGCGGGAAGGCGTCGTCATCCGGCCGCGTACCGAGCGCTACAGCCCGGTGGTCGGCGGGCGCGCCATCGCGAAGGCGGTCAGCCCGGCCTACCTGACCCGCAAGGGCGGCACGGAGTACGAGTGACCGGCCCTGGCGGCGGCGTGCTCGGGGGAGTGGTCGGCGGCCGGTTCTAGGATGATCCGATGACTGTCGCCGATTCCCTGGAGCGGGCGCTCGGCGCCCCGGGCGGGCCCGCGCTGCGGCCGTTGCCGCCCGTCGTGGCCACCCTGCTGCGGACCCTCGCCGCGCCGCCGCGGCTCGCCGCGCACCTGCGGCTCGTGCACGACGTCGCGCACGAGCTGACGGACTGGACCGCCGGGTACGCCCCGGGACTGGCCGTGGACCGGGAGGCCGTGCTCTTCGGGGCCGCCACGCACGACATCGGCAAGGCGGTGCACCCCGAGGAGCTCGCCGGGCCCGGCTCCGCGCACGAGCCGGCCGGGCGGGAACTCCTGCTCGCGCACGGGTTCACCGAGCGCGAGGCCCGGTTCGCCGCCACGCACGCCACGTGGGCCGCGCCCGGCGTGAGCACCGAGGAACTGCTCGTCAGCACCGCCGACAAGGTGTGGAAGGGCAAGCGGGTCCAGGACCTGGAGGACCTGCTGGCCGGCCGGCTCGCCGCCGCGGCCGGCGCCGAGGCCTGGGAGGCCTACCTCGCGCTGGACGAGGTGCTCGAACGGATCGCCGAGGGCGCGCACGGACGGCTGGGCTTCCAGGCCGAGTTCGGTGTGCACGGAGGCTGAGACGCCTTCGGTGCAAGGGCGTTGACAGGCTGAGGGGCGGCCGGGGATCATCCGGGAGAGCGCTCTCCCGGTTCCGTCCCTCAGCTCCGTCCCTCAGCTCCGTCTCCCGTCTCCCGCCTCCGGGCGAAAGGGGCCATCGGCATGCACGTCGACCCGGACCGGCTCGCGGACAAGCTCGACCTGCACGCGGGCGTACGGCTGCTGACCGGCGCCGATACCTGGCGCACCCACCCCGAACCGAACGTCGGGCTGGCCGAGATGGTCTTCTCCGACGGCCCGGCGGGGGTGCGCGGACCCGGCTGGGACGAGCGCTCCACCTCGGCCCTGCTGCCCTGCGCCGGGGCGCTGGGCGCGCTCTGGGACGAGGAACGGGTGCTGCGCCTCGGCGCGCTCCTGGGCGACGAGGCCCGCCGCAAGGGGGTGCACGTGCTGCTCGCCCCCACCCTGAACCTGCACCGCAGTCCGCTCGCCGGACGCCACTTCGAGTGCTACGCCGAGGACCCCCTGCTCGCGGGCCGCACCGGGGCGGCGCTCGTACGGGGCATCCAGTCCCGGGGCGTGGCGGCGACGGCCAAGCACTACGTCGGCAACGACTCCGAGACGCAGCGGCTCACCCTCGACGCACGGATCGCGGAACGGGTGCTGCGCGAGCTGTACCTGGCGCCCTTCGAGGCCGCCGTGCGTGCCGGTGTCTGGGTGGTGATGTCCGCCTACAACGGGGTCAACGGGGCGACCATGACCGAGAGTTCCCTGCTCCAGGAGCCGCTCAAGGGGGAGTGGGGCTTCGACGGTGTGGTGGTCTCCGACTGGGGCGCGGTCCGGTCCACGGTCGCCTCGGCCCTCGCGGCACAGGACCTCCTGATGCCGGGCCCGGACGGGTCGTGGGGCGAGGCCCTGGTGAAGGCGGTGGGACACGGCCGCGTACCGGCCGCGGCCATCCACGACAAGACGACCCGCCTCCTGCGCCTCGCCGTCCGAGTGGGCGCCCTCACGACCCCCGAAGCCGCCACGCCGCCGGGCGCCGCCACTGGCCCCCACGCGCCTGCGCGGCCCGCCGCCGGCGCCGCCACAGCGGCCGGGGCTGCCACCAGCGCTGAGCCCGGCACCGGCACCCGCGCTGAGGCGGCTCCCGGTTCCGGTGGGGTGCGGGGGCTGCTGCGGGAGAGTGCTGCCGCGAGTTTCGTCCTGTTGGAGAACCGGGGCGCGCTGCCCCTGGATCCCGGTGCGCTGACCAGCCTCGCCGTCATCGGGACGCACGCTGCCCACCCCCGCGTCCAGGGCGGCGGCAGCTCCGAGGTGTTCCCGCACGCCGTGGTCACTCCGCTGGCCGGGCTGCGTGCCGCGCTGCCGCCGCAGATACGGCTGCGCCACGCGCCCGGGCCGCCGCCCCTTGGTCCCGAGGCAGCGGTGGGCCCGGCTGCGCTCGGTGCACCGTACGCCCGCGACCCCGCGACGGGTGCCCCCGGCGTAGGGCTGCGGGTGCTGGACGCCGCCGGAGCCGTGCTGTACCGCGCGCACCAGCCCTCCGGCCGGGTCCTGGAGCCCGAACTCCCCCCGGGCGCCCACACCGTCGAGCTGCTGGCGGAACTCGACCCCGACGTGAGCGGGACCTGGACCCTCGGCCTCGGCGGGTTCGGTGCGCTCGGCCTCGACGTGGACGGGACGACCGTACTGGCGGGGGAGTTCCCGCCCGAGAGTGACGATCCGGCCGTGGTCCACATCCACCCGCCCCAGCGGACCGTCCGCGTCCGGCTCACGGCCGGCCGGCGGGTCCAGGTCCGCGCGCACCGCCGGCTGGACCCCGGCACCGGGCGGGCCACCGTCCTGACGGCCGCCCCGCCCGCCCCCGACCCGGCGCGGGCGCTCGCCGAGGCCGTGGCAACCGCCAGGGGCGCCGACGCGGCCGTGGTCTTCGTCGGCACCACCGAGGGCGGTGAGTCCGAGGGCCGCGACCGCACCTCGCTGCACCTGCCCGCCCCGGCCGACCTGCTGGTCCGGGAGGTCACCCGCGCCAACCCCCGTACCGTCGTGGTCGTGAATTCCGGCGGGCCCGTCGAACTCCCCTGGCGCGCGGACGCCGCCGCCGTCCTCCTCACCTGGTTCCCCGGCCAGGAGGCCGGGCACGCCCTCGCCGACGTCCTCCTCGGCCACGCCGAACCGGGCGGACGGCTCCCCACCACCTGGCCCGCCACCCTCGCCGACGCCCCCGTCCGCACCACCCGGCCCACCCGCGGGGTGCTCCCGTACGAGGAGGGGCTGCACATCGGCTACCGCGCCTGGCTACGGGCCGGCACGGTCCCCGCGTACTGGCTCGGCCACGGACTCGGCTACACCAGCTGGGAGTACGAACGGCTCGGCGCGCCCCGGCGGCTGCCGGACGGCGGCCACGAGATCACCGTCGAGCTGCGCAACGCCGGTGCCAGGCGCGGCCGCGAGGTGGTCCAGCTCCACCTGGCGCGCCCCGGCTCCGCGGTCGAACGCCCGGTGCGCTGGCTCGCCGGGTGGGCGGCGGTGGAGGCGGGGCCCGGGGAGCGGGTGGCGGCGTCGGTACGGGTCCCTCCGCGGGCCCTGCAGCACTGGTCCGCGGACCGCGGCGGCTGGGTGACGGAGCCGGGCCGGTTCACGGTCCTGGCGGGCCCCAACGCGGGGAACCTGCCGCTCCGGACAGACCTGGAGTGCGCGGGTCCGTAGGCCGCTACAGTGCGGCCATGGACACGGGGCGGGGCAGGGAAAAGGGTGCGGCGCCGGGTACCGGAACGCCGCCGACCCTGGAGGACGTGGCCCGGGCAGCCGGGGTGTCCCGGGCCACGGTGTCGCGGGTGGTGAACGGGGTCCGCAATGTGGATCCGGCCATCCAGCAGGCCGTCCAGCGGGCCGTCTCGGCCACCGGGTACGTGCCGAACCGGGCGGCCCGTTCGCTGGTGACCCGGCGCTCCGGGGCCGTGGCGCTGGTGGTGTCCGGCGCGGGCTCGGAAACCACGGGGGAGCGCGACGCGTTCGCCTCCCGGGTCTTCCAGGACCCCTTCTTCGGCCGGGCCGTCAGTGGGGTGGTGCGGGCGCTGCGGCCGCGCGGGGTGCACCCGGTGCTCATGCTGGCCGACACCTATGTGGACCGTGCCGAGGTGCTGGCCTACCTCGGGCAGGGCAGTGCGGACGGGGCCCTGCTGGTGACCACGCACCCGCGGGACCCGCTGCCGGGGATGCTGGCGGTGGCCGGACTGCCGGCCGTGCTGTTCGCCCGCCCGGCAGCCGGGGTGCTGCTCGACCACGTGGACCTGCGGCACGGCGAGGGCGGTGCGCTGGCCGCCCGGCACCTGCTGGCGCGGGGGTGCGGCCGGCTCGGGGTGATAGCGGGCCCGGCGGACGTCCCGGCGAGCCGGGAACGGGTGGCGGGCTTCCAGGCGGCGGCGGCCCGCCGGGTGCCGGTCGCCGAGGGCGACTTCACGCTCGAAGGCGGCGAGCAGGCGATGCGCGGCCTGCTGGCCCAGCGGCCGGACCTGGACGGGGTGTTCGCCGCCAACGACCTGATGGCGCAGGGGGCGGCGCTGGTGCTGCGCGAGCACGGCCGCCGGATACCCGAGGACGTGGCGGTCGTCGGCTTCGACGACTCGAGCGCCGCCACGGCGTGCCGGCCGAGGCTGACGACGGTGCGGCAGCCGGTGGAGGACATGGCGGCGGAGATGGTGCGGTTGCTGTTGGACCGGGTCGGGGGTGCCGCGGGGGCCGAGCCGCGGGGCGTGCTGTTCACCCCGGAACTGGTGGTCCGAGCCTCGTCCTGACCCTGTCCCGCCCCTGACGGGGCCCGGGCTGCGCCGAGCCTTTCTGGGGCTCCGCCCCAGACCCCGCTCCTCAATCGCCGGAGGGGCTGATTTTTGCCTCGTTGCAGCGGGGGCTGTCCGGTACGGGTCGGGGAGCGGTGCCCCTCCGGGGTATCTCCTCGGCTCGCGCACTGAGCCCCGTCGGACACGTTCGGCCCTGGTTGCGCGCTCGTCCTGCGGGGACACCCCCGGCCAGCACATCCAACGCCCCGCCTGGGCAAAAATCAGCCCTGCCGGCGCTTGAGGCGCGGGGTCCGGGGCAGAGCCCCGTAGCAGCGGCGCCGCAGGCGGGACACCACCCCACGGCCGAGCCCCGCACGGGACACCGCGGAGCCCCGTAGCAGCGGCGCCGCAGCCAGGCCACGACCCCACCGCCGAGCCCCGCAGGGACAGGGTCAGACCCCGCGGCCCGCCGCCCCGCTCCGGACCTCCAAAGACTTCCGCCAGCCCGGCTGTTCCACGGCCGGCTCCGCCGGCACACGGCGGCCGCCCGTGGCGAAGAACGCCGACAGGGGGAGCGTGGCCGCGCCGACCGTGACCGCGTCCGGGCCCAGGGAGCCCATGCCGATGCTGACCCGCCCGGCGGGATGGCGCAGGGAGTAGCGCGTCGCGTGTTCCCGTACGGCGTCCAGGATGTGCGGGCCCAGCATCAGTCCGGCCCAGCCGCCGATCAGGATCCGCTCCGGCTGGAAGAGGTTGATCAGGTCCGACAGTCCCGCGCCCAGGTACTCCGCCGTCTCCTCCAGCACCTCCACGGCCACCGGATCCCGCGTACCCGCCGCCGCCAGCAGGGCGGCCAGCGCCTCCTCCTCGTCCGCCAGGTCCCCGGGGCCGCCGCCGCGTTCCGCCCACCGCGCCAGCAGGGATTCCGCGCCCGTGTAGGCCTCCAGGCAGCCCAGGGCTCCGCAGCGGCAGCGCCGGCCCCGCACCGAGACCGTCAGGTGGCCCCACTCCAGCGGGGTCCCCTCCGTCGTGCCGCCGTCCGGCGAGCCGTCGGTGATCAGGCTCGCGCCGACGCCCGAGCCGAAGAGGACCACGACCGCCTCGCGGGCCCCGCGCCCGGCGCCGAACCACATCTCGGCCTGGCCGAGGGTGCGGGCGCCGTTGTCGATGATGTACGGGACCTCGTCCGGGAGCGCCCGGGTGGCGCGCAGCAGGGCCTCCAGCGGGACGGCGTCCCAGCCGATGGTCTGGCCGTGCACGACGGCGCCGCCGGGTGCGTCGCGGTCCACTATGCCGGGCACTCCGACGCCGACGCCCAGCAGCCGCTGCGTACCGGCCCCGGCCTCGGCGAGCACGGCGGCGATGCCGGCCTGGATGTGGTCGACGATCGGGCCCACGTCGTAGCAGCCGCGCGGCGTCAACGGCATCTCGGCTCGCGCCAGTTCGGTGAGGGCGAGGTCGAACAGCTCGACGCGCACCCGGGTTTCGCCGACGTCGACGCCGATCATGTGGGCGCTGCCGGGTGTCACACGCAGCAGGGTGCGGGGCCTGCCGCCGTCGGAGTCGACGACGCCCGCTTCCTCCAGCAGGCCGTCGGCGACGAGTTCGCCGACGACGTTGCTGACGGAGCCGGAGCTCAACCCGGTGGCGGGTCCGAGTTCCTGACGGCTCATCGGTCCGCCGAAATACAGCCGCTGGAGTACCGCGCTGCGGTTGCCACGCCGCAGGTCCCGCACCGTTCGTCCGCTACGACCCGTCGTCATGTGGCTCCTTCCGCCCCGGCATCGCTCGCAACATACCCTTGCGCGACCCCTTGACGCGACCCTTTCGCGAGGCTTAACTCACGTCCTAAATTAAGGCCTGGACAAAAACAGTCGCAGCAGAGGTCCCGCGCAGACGACGCACGGTACTTCCTCGCCGGCCTTTCCCCGACCTCGCCGAAAGGGGCCGATCCGTCATGCGCAGAACCCGAGCCGCAGCCGCCGTCGCCGTCACCGCCTCCCTCCTCGCCGCCGCCACCGCCTGCGGAGGCGGGTCCACGGACAACGCGGGCGGCTCCAACACCGCCCCGAAGGAGCTCACCTACTGGGCCTCCAACCAGGGCCCCGACATCACGGCGGACCAGGCGACCCTCGGCCCGGAGCTGAAGAAGTTCGAGGAGCAGACCGGCATCAAGGTCAAGCTCGAGGTCGTCCCCTGGTCCGACCTGCTGAACCGGATCCTCGCCGCCACCGCCTCCGGTCAGGGTCCCGACGTGCTCAACATCGGCAACACCTGGTCCTCCTCGCTCCAGGCCACCGGAGCGCTGCTGCCCTGGAACGCCGAGCACTTCACCGCCATCGGCGGCCGGGACCGCTTCGTCGAGTCCGCCCTCGGCTCGGCGGGCGCCACGGGCAAGGACCCGGCCGCCGTCCCGCTGTACTCGATGTCCTACGCCCTCTACTACAACAAGAAGATGTTCCAGGAGGCGGGCATCGACAAGCCCCCGGCCACCTGGGACGAGATGGTCACCACCGGCCAGAAGCTGTCCAGGGACGGCAAGTGGGCCCTGGGCGCCGAGGGGTCGAACCTCTCCAACAACATCCACCAGGCCTTCGTCCTGTCCAAGCAGCACGGCGCGGAGTTCTTCGACGCCTCCGGGAAGCCCACCTTCGACACCCCGGGCAACGTCGAGGCCGTCAAGCAGTACGTCGACCTGATGGCCAAGGACAAGATCATCGCACCCGGCAACGCCGAGTACGACAAGAACCAGTCCCTCCAGGACTTCGCCAACGGCAAGACCGCCATGGTCCTGTGGCAGAGCGCGGCCAGCAGCTTCAAGGCGCACGGCATGAAGGAGGGCGACTGGGGCGTGGCCCCCGTGCCCGTTCCCGCCGGAGGCGCCCCCGGCGCGGGCAGGAACACCAACTCCATGGTCGCCGGCATCAACCTGGCCGTCTTCAACAACACCGACAACATCGACGGCGCCCTGAAGTTCGTGAAGTTCATGACCAGCGACGAGGAGCAGAAGATCCTCAACAAGACCTACGGCTCCATCCCGCCGGTCAAGGCCGCCCAGTCGGACCCCGCGTTCGGCAACGAGGACCTCACCGTGCTGCGCAACACCCTGTCCACCAGCGCCGCGCCCCTCCCGCAGGTTCCCGAGGAGTCGCAGTTCGAGACCGCCGTCGGCACCGCCGTCAAGGAGCTCTTCGCCGACGCGGCGGCCGGCCGCCCGGTGACCACCGAATCGGTCAAGGCCAAGCTCACCAAGGCCCAGCAGCAGATGGCGAACTGAGCACCCGGCGATGACCTCCGCACCCACCACACTGCCACCCCCCGTGAAGGCGGGGCCGCCGCATGGGCCCGCGGCCCCCGCGCGGCGCCGCACCGGACGCCTGCGGCGCACCGCCCTGCCCTACCTCCTCCTGCTGCCCGCCCTCCTCCTCGAACTGCTCATCCACCTGGTCCCGATGGTGATGGGCATCCTGATGAGCTTCCGCGAGCTGACCCAGTTCTTCATCCGGGACTGGTCCCGCGCCCCCTGGACGGGCTTCGACAACTACGCCCTCGCCGTCGACATCAACCGCCCCGTCGGCGAGGCCCTCCTCGGATCCTTCCTCACCACATGCCTGTTCACCCTGCTCTCCGTCGGCCTGTGCTGGCTGCTCGGGACCGCGGCCGCCGTGTTCATGCAGGAGAACTTCCGCGGCCGCGGCATCCTGCGGGCGCTCTTCCTGGTCCCCTACGCACTGCCCGTCTACGCGGCCGTCATCACCTGGGCCTTCATGTTCCAGCGCGACAACGGCCTGGTGAACCACGTCATCCACGACCAGCTGGGCCTCGGCGGCTCCGAGCACACCTTCTGGCTGCTCGGCGACAACAGCTTCTGGGCGCTGCTGATCGTCTCCGTCTGGAAGGGCTGGCCCTTCGCCTTCCTCATCGTCATGGCGGCCCTGCAGAACATCCCCCGGGACCTCTACGAGGCCGCAGCGCTGGACGGCGCAGGCATCTGGCAGCAGATCCGCCGGATCACCCTGCCCTCGGTCGGCGCGGTCAACCAGGTGCTGGTCCTGGTCCTGTTCCTGTGGACCTTCAACGACTTCAACACCCCCTTCGTCCTGTTCGGCAAGTCCGCACCGGAGGCCGCCGACCTCATCTCCATCCACATCTACCAGTCCAGCTTCGTGACCTGGAACTTCGGCACCGGATCGGCGATGTCCGTCCTGCTGCTGCTCTTCCTGCTGCTGGTCACCGCCGTCTACCTGCTGGTCACCACGCGCGGCCGGAGGGACGACGATGCCCGCTAGAGAACGCAGCCCGCTCGATCCGCCCGCGTCCTTCCGGGCGGTCCGGGCCGTCTTCCTGACCCTGCTGTCCGGCTTCGTGCTGCTGCCCGTCTACGTGATGGTCACCAGCTCCCTCAAACCCCTCAAGGACGTCGCGGGCCAGTTCCGGTGGATCCCCACCGGGCTCACCGTCCGCCCCTACATCGACATCTGGCACACGGTCCCGCTCGCGAAGTACTTCGTGAACTCCCTGATCGTGGCGGGCACCGCGACCGTCTGCTCCGTGGTCATCGCCGTCTTCGCGGCCTACGCCGTCAGCCGCTACCGCTTCCGCGGCCGCCGGCTGTTCACCGTCACCGTGCTCTCCACCCAGATGTTCCCCGGGATCCTCTTCCTCCTCCCGCTGTTCCTGATCTTCGTGAACATCGGGAACAGCACCGGGGTCGCCCTCTACGGATCCCGCGGCGGGCTGATCCTCACCTACCTCACCTTCTCCCTCCCCTTCTCCATCTGGATGCTCATCGGGTACTTCGACTCGGTGCCCCGCGACCTCGACGAAGCGGCCACCGTCGACGGCTGCGGCCCCCTCGGCGCACTCTTCCGCGTCGTGATCCCGGCGGCCGTGCCCGGCATCGTCGCCGTCGCCGTGTACGCCTTCATGACCGCCTGGGGCGAGGTGCTCTTCGCCTCCGTCATGACGAACGACGCCACCCGCACCCTCGCCGTCGGCCTGCAGGGCTACTCCACGCAGAACGACGTCTACTGGAACCAGATCATGGCCGCCTCGCTCGTCGTCAGCATCCCCGTCGTCGCCGGATTCCTGCTGTTGCAGAGGTACTTGGTGGCAGGACTCACGGCAGGAGCCGTCAAGTGACCCTTTCCGAAAGCCTTCCCATGACCGAGCCTGCCGCGGACCACGCGGGCATCGACCTCGCCGCGTTCCCCCACGACTTCGCCTGGGGCACCGCGACCTCCGCCTACCAGATCGAGGGAGCCGTCGACGAGGACGGCCGCGCCCCCTCCATCTGGGACACCTTCACCCGCGTCCCCGGTGCCATCGACGGCGGCCACACCGGGGACACCGCCTGCGACCACTACCACCGCTGGCCCGAGGACATCGCCCTGATGCGGCAGCTCGGCACCAACGCCTACCGGCTCTCCGTCGCCTGGCCGCGCGTGCTCCCCGGCGGCGACGGACCCGCCAACGCCAAGGGTCTCGACTTCTACGACCGGCTCGTCGACGGCCTGCTCGCCGCCGGGATCGAGCCCTCCGTCACCCTCTACCACTGGGACCTCCCCCAGACCCTCCAGGACCGCGGCGGCTGGCCCGAACGCGCCACCGCCGAGCACTTCGCCGCGTACGCCGCCCTGGTCGCCCGGCGCCTCGGCGACCGCGTCACCCAGTGGGCCACCCTGAACGAGCCGCTCTGCTCGGCCTGGATCGGCCACCTGGAGGGCAAGATGGCACCCGGCCGGACCGACCTCACCGCGGCGGTCCGCACCTCCTACCACCTGCTCCTGGGCCACGGCCTGGCCACCCAGGCCATCCGCGCCGCCGCCCCCGGAGCCCGGATCGGCATCGTCAACAACCTCTCCACCGTCGAGCCCGCCACCGACAGCGACGCCGACCGCGCCGCCGCCCGGCGCATGGACGGACACGTCAACCGCTGGTGGCTCGACCCCGTCCACGGCCGCGGTTTCCCCGCGGACATGCGCGAGGTCTACGCGGTGGACCTCCCCGAGCGCCCCGGCGACCTCGCCGCCATCGCCGCGCCCCTCGACTGGACCGGCCTCAACTACTACTTCCCGCAGGTCGTCACCGCGGACCCGGCCGGCCCGGCCCCCTTCGCCCGCCAGATCGAGCGCCCCGGGGTCCCGCGCACCGGCATGGACTGGGAGGTCGACGCCGACGGGCTGGAGACGCTGATCATGCGGCTCACCGAGGAGTACGGGGCCCGGCGCATCCACATCACAGAGAACGGCTCCTCCTACCCCGACACCGTCGCACCCGACGGCAGCGTCCACGACCCCGAGCGCACCGCGTACCTCACCGCCCATCTGGCCGCATGCGCCCGCGCCGCCCGCCGCGGAGCCCCCGTGGCCGGCTACTACGCCTGGTCGCTGCTGGACAACTTCGAATGGGCCTACGGGTACGACAAGCGCTTCGGCCTGGTCCACGTCGACTACGCCACCCAGCGCCGCACCGTGAAGTCCAGCGGCCGCCGCTACGCCGGGATCATCGCCGCGCACCGCTCCGGCTGACCCCGCCGCCGCTTCGCCCCCGCCGCGCCCGCCCCGCTTCTCGGGGCGGGCGCGGCCCGCGTGGTGGGATGGTCCGGGGGCGGTTCCAGCAGCTCACGGAGAGGTCGGGTACATGCCGCAGGAGAACACCATGCGCGCGGTTGTCTACGAGACGTACGGCGGGACGGAGGTGCTCACCGAGACCCGGCTGCCGCTGCCGAAGCTGGGACCGGGCGAGGTCCTCGTCCGCGTGAAGTACGCCTCCGTCAACCCGGTGGACTGGAAGATCATGGCGGGCGGACTCGACCCGCTGATGGACGTCGTGTTCCCCGTCGTGCCCTGCTGGGACGTGTCCGGCACCGTGGAGCGGGTCGGCATCGACACCCCCGAGTACGCCGAGGGCGACGAGGTCATGGCCTACGTCCGCAAGGACTACGTGCACGGCGGGACCTGCGCCGAGTTCGTCACCGTGCCCGTCCGGGCCCTGGCCCGCAAGCCGGCCTCCCTCGGCTGGGCCGAAGCCGCCGCCCTGCCCCTCGCCGGACTCACCGCCTACCAGGTCCTCACCCGCCTCGGCACCGGCAAGGACGACACCGTCCTCATCCACGGCGCCGCCGGCGGAGTCGGCTCCTTCGGCGTGCAGATCGCCCGCGCCCTGGGCGCCCGGGTCATCGGCACCGCCTCCCCGCGCAACCACGACCGGGTGCGCGAGCTCGGCGCCGAACCCGTCGCCTACGGGGACGGCCTCGCCGACCGGGTGCGCGCCCTGGCCCCCGACGGCGTCACCGTCGTCGCCGACTTCGTGGGCGGGGTCCTCGACGTCACCCGCGAGGTCCTCCACGACGACGGCCGGCACGCCTCCATCGCCGACCCCACCGTGACCGGCTCGGGCGGCGAGTGGATGTGGGTGCGCCCGGTCGGCAGCGACCTGACGGAACTGGCCCGGCTCGCCGACAGCGGAGCTCTGGACGTCACCGTCGCCGAGACCTTCCCGCTGGCCTCCCTCGGGGCGGCCTTCGAGCTGAGCCAGGCGGGCCACACCGCGGGCAAGATCGTCATCGAGGTCTGAGCGGCGCGCCACGCCGCGGACACACGTGACCGCGCGCCGCCCGGCGGGGAGAAGGGCGACGCGCGGGGTTCACGGGGTCCGCTCAGGCATAGACCCCGAAGTGGAACAGGGAGTAGCCGTAGCCGGTGCCGCGCTGGGTCAGCTCCAGCCGCACGTACCGGCCCGACGCCAGGACGTCGAAGTCGTCGATCCCGCCGTCACCGGAGGAGGTGGCGTACGCCGTCCGCCAGTTCTGGCCGTCGTCCGACACCTTGATCGTGTACGCCTTCCCGTACGCGGACTCCCACACCAGCTGGGCGTGCCGCAGCTGCCTCACCGACCCCAGGTCCACCTGGAGCCACTGAGGATCGGACCACGAGCTGGCCCAGCGGGTGTCGCTGCGCCCGTCCGTGGCCAGCTGCGGGGTGCACGGGCAGCCGCCCCAGCCGTCGTTCTGGAAGCTGGAGGCGGTCGTGGGACGGTTCAGGGCCACGTCGGTGCCCGCCACCGGGGGCGGCACCACCCGCACCGAGCGCTGCTCGACACCCACGTTGCCCCGCCCGTCCTTGACCTTGACGTACAGCTTCCACACGCCGGTCCTCGCCGGGACGGTCACCTTCAGGGCGCCGCCTCCGAGGTGTGTCGACGGTACGGACACCAGGCCGCCCCCGCCGTCCACGTACTTGCTGCCCCACAGGACCTCGTACGCGAGCTGGTCGCCCTCGGGGTCGGTCGCCGGGGCCCGGACCGTGATCTCCTTGCCGGCCGGGACGGCGCCCGGATCGTCCACGGAGGGCACGGACACGGTCGGCGGCAGGTTGTCCCCGGCGGTGTTCCCGCCGTAGGCCCGCTTGACCGCGTAGTACATCTTGCGGCGCTCCCCGGCGGGGGTCAGGTTGAACCAGTGGCCGCCGAAGTCGTACTCGGTGCCGTAGTGGAACACCGTCGCGCCGAGCGCCACGCCCCGGTGGCCGGTGACGCAGTTCCAGGCGCTGGTGTACCCGTCGGCCTTGGCCTGGTCGCCGGGCTCCAGCGGCACCCCGTTCGCGTCGTCCGGCACCTCCCACTCACCGGCCGGGCCGGTCTCGGTGATCAGGTAGGGCTTCGTGTGGCCGCCCTGCTCCCAGGCCTGCCGGACCCCGCAGACCTCCTTGTAGGAGTTGACGGAGTACAGGTCCAGGTCGGGGGAGTTGCGCTGGTAGTAGCTCCAGGCGCCGGCCCAGGCGTCGGTGGAGGTCACTGGGTGGTTCGCGTCGATGCGGTGGATCGCCTTGGCCACGTCGTTGACGAAGGCGGTGTAGGCGTTGCGCTGGTTCTCCAGCGCGGCGCCGCTGTAGCAGTTCTGCAGGCCCAGCACCGATTCGTTGCCGACGTTCCACATCAGCACGGCCGGGTGGTCGCGGTAGGCCTCCACCCAGCGGGAGAACTCGGCGAGCATGTTGTTCTTGTAGGCGGTGTCGGTGAGGTAGTCGGTGCAGCCGCCGCTGCCCGGGCCGCCGCCCGGCTGGAGCCAGAATCCGGCGACGACCTTGATGCCGTTCGCCGATGCGGCGTCGAACAGCTGGCGGCTGCTCGCATCGGTGCCCCAGGTACGGATCGTGTTGGCGCCGAGCGATGTCACGTCGGGCAGCAGCCGTCCGGCGTCCGCCGGGGAGGGACCCCAGGTGACGCCCTTGACGAGGTACGGCGAACCGTCCACCGTCAGCTGCCAGTTGCCCTGCGATCCGGTCACCTTCACCACGCTGCCGGCGGCGTGCGCCGGGGCGGTGGGCCATGCGGTCACGGCGCCCGCGAGGAGCGCGGCCGTGACGAGGGAACGCATGCGGGAGTGCACGCGGAGACCTCCTTCGGGTGGGGGGAGGGGGTACGGGCTCAAGGGAGCCGGTGGTCGGGGCCGAGCGCGGCGCCCGCCTCGGGGTGGGTCTCGTCGTAGCCGCGGGAGTTGCACTGCAGGCCGCCGCGGATGCAGTGGTCGACGAGGGCCGCCAGGGTGCGGTCGTCCCAGGCGTTGAAGAAGTCGTAGTGGAAGGAGTGCCCGCTGCCGCTGGACAGCCGGACCTGCGACATGTCCCCGCTGACGGGGAAGGCCATCTTGAACTCGACCATGGGCAGCGCGACCGGGTGGCTCGCCGGGCACACGTTGTCGTTGTTGCCGGGCTTCACCACCGGGTAGGCCATGTGCGCCTTGTGGTCGGGGGTGTCGAGGTACTTGCCGTCCCAGCAACTGGGTGCCTGCATACGGATGTTGAGCTGGGTGCCGGCCGGGCAGTTCGCCGGGAACCCGGTGTTCTTGAAGCTGTCGCCGCACTCCCAGCCCTCGACCCAGCCCCGGTGGCCCCGGAACTCGGCGGCTGTCTGGGTCGGACTGCCGACGAGGAACCGCAGGCCCTTGGGGAAGGGGCGCACGCTCTTGTAGTCGGTGACGCCCGTCTTGTAGTAGATCACCTGCGGACCGGTCGGCAGGACCGGCTGGTTGCCGTTGTACAGCGTCGGCATCCAGTAGCCGGAGAGGTCGCCGGGGGCCGTGCAGGCGGTGCCGCCCGCGCTGAGCGAGGCGGTCGTGCTGAAGGCGTCGGTCGTGGTGTTGCCCAGGAAGGTGTGGTTGTGGGAGGCGCCGGCACGGCCCGGGTAGACGATCGGGTCGTCCGAAGCGGTGCGGGTGACGGCGCAGTTGGCCTGGAACTCGTGGAAGTACCGGTCGGGCGGGTTCTCCCAGGACGGGGTGACCCCGGTGACCTGGGGGACGGCCGGGATGTAGCCGTCCCCGTCCGGGTCGTCGCCGGTGGCGACCGGGGCCACGGCGGAGTGGTCCATGTTCGCGTGCACGGCCGTACCGGTGTCGGTGTCGGGGGAGGCCTGCGCGGTGAGCGCGAGGCCGCCGAGACCGGCGGTGGCGGT
This sequence comes from Streptomyces xanthophaeus, assembly GCF_000725805.1. Classification (GTDB taxonomy): domain Bacteria; phylum Actinomycetota; class Actinomycetes; order Streptomycetales; family Streptomycetaceae; genus Streptomyces; species Streptomyces xanthophaeus. The sequence goes on from NZ_KL647137.1 coordinate 148,309, forward strand.
CAGGGCGAAGGCCGCCGAGACCAGTAAGGCGTTCAGGGTCCGCGGTCGGAGTGCCACTTCTGCTCCTCGGGTGGGTGGACGCCGCGCTCCCCGGTTGGGAGAGCGCTCTCTCGACAGGCCCGGAAAACGCGGGGCGGCCGCCGGGCCGCCCCGCGTCCTCGCGGGGGTCAGGGGTGGATCAGGGGAAGGAGACGACGGTCGACGGGACGGTCGAGGTGCCCGAGGTGGGGGCCCCGATGCCGTTGATGACGTGCTCGTACTGGCCGTTGCCGCCGAGCGAGACGACGAGCAGGTCGTGGAACTTCACGCCCGGCTTCACCGGGGCCTGGAAGCCGTGCTCCTGACGGATCGTCGGGTCCACGTTGTAGTAGCAGTAGCTGCCCAGGCCCCAGCCCTCGTGGGTGTTCACCGACTCGGCCACCTTGTAGGCCGCGTAGCCCTTGGTGGCGCCGTTCTGGATCGCGGCCTGGTTCGGCGCGTCGTAGGCCTTCTCGTTCTGGAAGAAGATCGTGCGGCCGCGCTCGCCGTTCCACTCGACGTCGTACTTGTTGAAGTGCTCGACGAACAGTCCGGTGGCCAGGACGTCGTCGCCGTTCACCCGGAACCCGTAGTCGGAGCGGTTGGTCTCCCAGCCCACCCCGTCACCGTGGTCGGCCCGCCAGATCCAGGTGTGGTCGACGATCGTGTCGTGGTTGTTGATCACCATGCCGAGGGTGGCCTTGCCCGCGCCAGCGCCGCCGACCCGGACGAACACGTCCTGGACGCTCGTCGGGTTCGCGGCGTGGTCCGTGGCCGCGCCGGCCGGACCGACCTCCAGCAGCGTCGGCGAGTTGACGGTGCCCGCGTCGATCAGGAAGCCGGCGAGCTTCACGCCGTCCACGTCGGCGACCTTCATCGCGGTGACCCCGTTGTCCGGGACGATCGTGGCGAGACCGAGGCCCAGCACGACCGTGTCCGGGCGGTTCACCTGGATGGTGCGGTCCACGTGGTAGACCCCGGGAGTGAAGAGCAGGTGCAGCCCCTGGGTCAGCGCGGTGTTGATCGTGGCCGCGCTAGCGCCCGGCTTGACCACGTAGAACTGGCTCAGCGGGATCGAGGAACCCTGCGGCGCGCCGTTGCCCCAGGAGGTGCCGCGGGCGTTGGTGCGCTTGGCGGGGACGAACACCTTGTAGTCGGCGCCGTCCAGGTAGAGGAAGGGCTTCTCGCGGGAGACGGGCGTGGTGTCCAGGGTGGTGTACGGCGGGTTCGGGTACGACTGCGCCGGAGCGCCCTGGGTCCCGGAGAACACCTGGTTCCACACCGCGTTGGACCAGCCGCCGATCGAACTGTCGCGGGTGTACCACTGCTGCTGCGAGTAGTTGCCGACCTGGCCGTCGATCTTGGAGTCGGCGATGTAGCCGCCGGAGGCCCAGCCGTAGCCGTCGGGTGCCAGGTTCAGCCCGCCCTTGACGTGCATGCGGCGGAACGGTGCGGCCTGGGAGACCGCCCAGCGGTTGGTCCCGTTCACCGGGTTCAGGGCGAGGTTCTCCGCCGAACGCCAGAAGTTCTGGGTGGCGTTGCCGCCGAACCATCCGGCGTCGACGGTCACGTCACCGTTGATGGTGGTGTCGTCGGGGTTCAGGCCGAGGCCGGAGATCGAGGTGTAGAAGCCGATCTGCGCGTTCAGCCCGTTGTACGTGCCGGGCTTGAAGAGGAACTGGTAGCGGCCGGAGCCGAACTGTGCGGACTCCTGCTGGGCGAAGACCTCGTCCAGCTTGCCCTGGATGTTCGGCGTCGACGGGTCGAAGACGATCACGTTCGGGCCGAGGTCGCCCCCGCCCGGGATCACAGGTCCCGTGCCCGTCGTGCCGTACACCTGGAACTCCCAGAGCGAGTAGCCGTAGCCCGTGGCCCGCTGGGTGCCGTACACGCGGACGTAGCGGGCGGTGCCGGTGATGTCATGGGTCTGGACGCCGCCGGTGCTCGCGGTCGTCGAGTACCCGGTGGACCAGTTGCTGCCGTCGGTGGACAGCTCGACCCGGTACGCCTTCGCGTACGCGGCCTCCCAGCGCAGGACGACCTGGCTCAGCTGGGCCGGTGCGCCGAGGTCGACCTGTATCCACTGGGGGTCGGCGAACTGGCTGGACCAGCGGGTGCCGTTGTCGCCGTCGACGGCCGCGCCGGCCGGGGTGCCGGCGCCCTCCAGGCTGGAGGCGGTGACGGACTTGCCCTGGGAGAGGAGGACGGGAGCCGCCTGGGCCGCGGTACTCGGCAGGAGTACCAGGAGGGCCGCCACCAGCGCGGCGGCGAGCGCCGCGACGGTGAGGCGCGGCGGGCGGTCGGAGAGGAGGGGCATGCGGGGTGCTCCTGACGTCGTGGATCCGGGGGGATCGAAGCGTGAGTGAACTGCCCGCCGGGGTGGCCGTCAAGGGTTTGCGCGTTCATGAACTGAAGGCCGAACGACATGTCATATCCCTTGCAGGCCCGTGAACTTGGAGTTTCTTCAATCCTTGTGAAAAGTATTGACGAAAAAACCTGGTCGGGCTCTACTGAGGCTCCTGACCGCTCCGTCCCGCCGCGCCCGCTGGGCGGGACGGAGCTCGGGCCGGGTTCGAGAAGTGTTCTCTTGCCCGGCCCGGATGCTGTCCTGTGTTCGCTAATCGTCAGTACGACGGGGCCGAGGAGGCCGGCACCGTGATCAGTACAGGTCCGGTACGTCCGCCCCCGCGGCCCAGGCCACCTCGACCCCCGCCAGCCCCGAGGACCAGGGCGAGGCCAGCGCGGCCAGGCGCGCCGAGTCCGGCGGCGCGGCGCCCAGCCCGATGGCGAACCGGGCCACCCCGGGACCCGTCCCGAACGGGCGCGGCCACGCATGGGCCTCGGTGACGCCCGCCTCGGCCAGCGCGCCGAGCAGGGCCCGTAGCCGGCCGCGCGCCCGGCCCAGGGACTCCTCGAACTCCCGCTCCGTGGCCGCCCGTACGGTCACCACCGCCCAGGCCGCATGCCTGCGGTGCAGCGCAGGCGCCGCCAGGACCTCGCGGACGGCCCCGGGATCCGACTCCAGCAGCTCCCAGGCCCGGTACAGCTCCCGCACCAGCAGGTCGCGCAGACCCGGCCCCACCTGAGCGGTGCAGCTGCGCACCGGCGCCGAGGGGGTCAGCACGGTCACCGGGTCGGGCCCGTCGGCCGTCGCCCCCGCGGCCTGAGGGTGCAGCGTGACCGGCTCCCGCCAGTCCCAGGCCGCCCACATGCCGAAGAACTCCCGCAGCAGGGGCCGGGGTTCGAGCGGCCCGGCAGTGCGCACGGTGCGCGCCGCGAGCACCGCCCAGGCCAGCCCCGGCAACCCGCCGAAAGGGGCCGAGTCCAGGCCCCGTGAGCGGGCCCACGCCTTCACCTCCCGCGCCAGCCCCGCCCAGGCGACGGCCTCCGGGCCGGCGGGCCCGGCGCCCGCGGTGACCGGGCCTGAAGGTTCTGCGTCCACGAAGGCGCGTACGGCGTCCGCGTCGCTCACCGCGCTCAGGGCCACGGCCGCGGCCTCGCCCAGGTCCGCCCGCCGGGCCACCGCCGTGGCCGGGTCCGCCGCGCCGGCCGCGACCACCACCAGGTCGACGTCCAGCACGCCGACGCGCAGCCGCAGCCCCGGCACCCGCGCGCCGGTCACCTCCCGCATCCGCTCGGCCTCGGGGAGCGCCGCCGCCACCCGTGCCCGTACCTCCGCGAGGGCGGGCGCACCGGGCAGGACGGCCACCAGGTCGAGGTCCGCCCCGGGGAGGGCGCAGCCCATGCGCCGGGATCCGGCGAGGTGCACGACCCCCTCGGGCAGGGCCGCCGCGACCCGCGCCGCGACCAGGTCCGGGTCCGGCCCGGCGGTGTCGGCCGGGTCCGCCCGCCGGGCCGGGTCCGGCGCCGGGGGTGCCTCGTCCGTGTGTTCCGGGAGCCAGCGCACCTCGCCCGTGCCCAGGGCCACCGTGGCCCGGACCCGCATCGGCCCGTCCCCGCGCCGCGAGAGCAGCGCCAGCTCCCCGACCCGCACCGGCCGGCCCCCGCCGAGCCGGGCCGCAGCCTCGGCCACCGCCCGCTGCGGGTCCCGGCTGCGGCCCAGCGTGAGGTGCGGGGCGTACCCGCCCGCCCGTCCCCGGCAGCCCGGGAACCGCTCCACCAGGGCCGCCCGGAGCTCCTGCCACGGCGCATCCCCCGCGGCCGCCGGATCCAGCCAGAGCGTGGCGTCCTCCCGCTGCCCGAAGCTGTGCACGCCCTCCAGACGGGCGGTGAACGGCGTGCTCCCGGCGGCCGCTTCGGCCAGCAGTGGCGCCGCCTCCTCGAAGGCGGACTCGGGCACGAAGCCGAAGAGCAGGTTGACGTGCGCAGGCCAGCGCCCCACCTGAGGATCGTGCTCCCCGCGCAGTTCCTCCACCACCGGGTCGTGCGGCGGCAGCCAGGCCACCGCGGTGCGTGCGCTCGCCGGTACCTCCAGGCTCCCCGTCCCCGCACGCGGCCCGAACTCCACCGTCGCCTCCACCCCGAAGTGGTCCGAGGCGAACAGCCCTCCGGGACCGGGGGAGTCGCCGCGCAGCGCCGCCCGGGTCACCCGCGCTCCCGCGGGACCCAGCAGGATGCGGTCGAGCCGCCCGGCCCGCCCCGTCAACGAGCCCACCGCGGCCAGCGGATTGACCGTCGGGTCGAAGGTGGGCGTGGCATCGGCCGCCCCGTGCACCTCGTTCCAGGCGTCGCGCAGCCCCAGCGCGGCCGCGGGTCCGGCCTCCCCCGAGCGGCCGTCGTTGAAGTCGCCCAGCAGTGCCACATCGGCTTCGAGCCCGCCCAGCCCCTCGGCGACCAGGGCCAGTTCGGTCCTCCTGCGGTCCGCGCCGTCCTGCGCGTGGTCACTGGTCAGATGCACGGCCGCGACGACCAGCGCCCCGGCCGCGGTGTCCACCGTCACCGCGGCGACCGCCTTGTGCGGACCGAGCCGGTGCACCCCCGCCTCCCGCACCGGCAGCCGGCTCAGCACCAGCAGCCCGTACGCGGTGACGTCCCGGCCGCCCGGGTCCGCCCCCACGGTGTACCCGGCCCGCACCCACGGCTCGGCCAACAGCATGCCGAGCAGCGCGGGTTCGACCTCCTGGAGCGCGATGACGTCGGCGTCCGCGGCCGCCAGCTCGGCCAGCAGCACCGGCCTGCGCCGGTCGGTGGCGATGCGCGGGGCGTCGTACCGGTCCCAGAGCGTGTTCCAGGTCAGCAGCCGCACCCGGTCCGGAGCCCCGGCCCCTGCACCGTCCGCGGGCACGTCCTCGACGGGACGCCAGGCGCCGCCGTCCGCCGGGTCCCAGGCGCACGGGGTACGCGCCGTGAAGAACGGCGCCCGCAGCAGCCGCGGACGGCGGACCCGCCCCGCCTCGGTCACGTCGATCCGGTCCACGCCCGTGGCCCGGTCCCACACCAGCTCCCCGTCCGCCTCGACGAACAGCACCCGGTGCCAGGGGATGTCGCCTCCGGGCACGAAGGACGGCAGCGGGACCCGCTTCGGCCCGGCCCCGCGCTGGAGCAGCCCGAGCACGAACCGCGCCGGGTCGAACCGGGCGTCCCAGCGCACCCGGTGGTAGAGCTCCTCGCTCGTGCGCATCAGCACTCCCCGCCGTCGGTCGTGTCCAGGCTGCCCGCCACGTCCTGGACCCCGCCCCGCGCGCCGACGTACCAGGTGCGGTGTGCCTGGCCCGGATAGGGCGGGTCGAACCGGCGCAGCTGCGAGGCCAGTACCTGCGGGGGAACCGGATGGGCCCGCACGGCATTGCGGCGCTGCAGCTCCGCCTCGTCGGTCAGCACCACGGCGTGGGTCACCAGCGCGTCGCGGCGCCGCGCGACCGAGCCCGCCAGGCCGCGCTGCTGGTCGGTGAGCGAGGTCGCGTCCCACACCACGGTTCCGCCGCGGGCCAGTGCCGCGTCCAGCCGGTCGAGGCCCTCGCGCAGCACCTGCGCATTGGCCCCCTGGTCGGCGCGCGAACCGCGGGCCGTACGCAGGTCGTCGAGGCTGATGTACGTGTCCACGCCGGGCAGCGCGCGGCCGAAGGTGCTCTTGCCGCTGCCCGAGGGCCCGCACAGCTGGACCAGTCGGGGGAAGTCCCCCGCGCGCCAACGCCAGGTGGCCGCCACCGCCTCCTCGGCGGTGGTGATCCTGCCCAGCGAGTACAGGTGGCGGGCCTCGGCCCAGCAGCGGTCGGCGGCCTCGGGGGAGAGCCCGGCCAGCGCCTCGCGGACACCGGTGCGCAAGGGGCCCAGCGGATCGGGTCCGAGCAGCCCCGCCTCCTCGGCGCACAGCGCGGACCACTCGACGCACTCCCGCGCCGCCCCGTCCCCGGCCAGCGCCCCGGCGAGGGCGTGCAGCAGCCCGAGATCCGCCGCGGCCGTCATCCTGATCAGCCCGGTCCGCCGCTCGGCGTCCGGGAACGGCCGCTGGAGCAGCCCGTACAGACCGACGAGGTCGGCCACCCGCCGCGCGAGCCCCGTACCGACCGGCCCGGCCGCCGGTCCCGGAGCGGCGAGCGCCGCGATCCGGGCGCGCGGTACGCGGTGCAGCAGCGCGGCCAGCACTCCGGCCAGCCTGGCCTCCCCGGTACGCCCCGACGCGTCGATCCGGGCGGCGGCCTCGGCCACCGCGGCTGCGAGGGACCCGTCCGGCGCGGCCGCGTCCGCCCCGGCCCCGTCCGCCGTCCCGATGCCGACGGCCGCCGACAGCTCCGCCGCATCGGGCTCGGCCCCGGAGCGCACCGCCCACAACGGGGCGGCGGGCCCCAACCCGTTCGGCACGACCTGCGCGAACATCCAGTGCGTACCCGTCTGTACGTGACCGGGGCGCACCCACTTCGCCACGCACCGCCCGAAGTCCGCACGGGTGAAGCCCGCCACGGTCCGTACGACGTAGCCCTCCTGGCGCGCGGTGTCGAGCTTCAGCCTGCGCAGCACCCGCTCGTCGAAGGTGCCGCGCCACAGGACGGGCGGGGTGGGTATGCCCAGACCGCGCAGGAACCGTACGCCCTGGTCCCAGTCCAGGCAGTGCTCCCCGTCCCACACCGAGAACCCGTAGAACCAGCTGTCGAGTTCCCCGTACGGCAGCGAGTGCCGGGCGTACAGGTTCTCCCCGCACACCCGCCGGCCCTCCGGGATCCCCGGGCCTATCCTGCTCTGGAGGCCCTTGACCCAGGCCCGCGAAGGATGGTGGGCGGAGTCGAGGGAGCGGGCGTGCAGCCCGTCCCGGTAGAGCGTGGTGTTCTCCCCGTCGAGCTTCTCGGTCACCACCACCTCGCGCCCGGCCAGGCCCGCGAAACCGTCGGCCCGCACGTCGTCCGAGGCCGCTCCCGGGGACCAGGGCAGGTGGGGAGTGCGGGGGTAGTGGGTACGCATGGTCCGCTCCAGGCCGACGACGGGGTGTGCCGTCACTCTAGGTAGGCGGAGCAGGCCGATCCACTCAATAACCCCCGAACCGGGCCGGGCCGGCCGGAGCCGACCGCGGCCGGTGACGTCCGTCCGTCAGTAGCCGACGGTGAACCGCTTGCCCGCGTGCGCGTCGCGTTCGATCTCGTCGACCAGGGCCACGGCGTAGTCCTCCGTCGAGATCCGGCTCCGCCCGTCCTCGCCGGTGACCAGGTCGTCCAGGCCCAGCCGGTACGTTCCCGTGCGCTCGCCCGGCTCGATCTGCGCGGCCGGGCTGAGGGTGGTCCAGCGCACCTCTTCCACGGGCACGGTGCGCAGGAAGTCCAGTGCGTCCCCGTGGGCGTGCATGACGGCGAGCACCGGCTCCGGGACCCCCGCCGCGTCCCATACCAGCGGGCCGCCCGGGGTCCGCAGCGACCCGGCGCCGCCCACGACGACCACGCGCGGCCGCGGCGCGTCCGGACCGAGCGACTGCACCCCGCCGATCAGGGACTTGGCGGCGGCCACGATCGCGCCGGGATCCCCCGAACCGGGGCCGAACGCGCTGACCACCACGTCCTGCCCGGCCGCCGACGCGGCCACCGACGCCGGGTCCAGGACGTCCCCGGCCACCACCTCACCGTGCTCCCCGAGACCCCCGAGCTGCGCGGGATCACGTACGACGGCCGTCACTTGGTGACCGCGCGCGAGTGCTTCGTGCAGCACCCGGGTTCCGATGCTGCCGGTCGCTCCGAAGAGCGCGATCTTCGCCATGGCGACTCCGTGGGGATGGAGGGCGGTACGGGGCTCCGGTCGGACCCCGCCCTGCCCATCCAACCCAACCGGCCGCCCCGGCCCGGCAGACCGGGCCGCGGCCACTCGGATGACGGTGGCTGCGCCGTGTTCCCTGCGGGGCTCGGCGGTGTCCCGTGCGGGGCTTGGCCGTGGGGTGGTGCCCCGTCTGCGGCTTCGTTGCACGGGGCTCCGCCCCGGACCCCGCGCCTCAAACGCCGGCGGGGCTGTTTTTTGGCCTCGTTGCAGCGGCGGCTTGTGCGTGGGGGGTCGGGGAGCGGTGCCCCTCCGGGGTACCTCCTCGGCTCGCGCACTGAGCCCCGTAGAAAGCGGCGGCCCGGGTTGCGCGCTCGTCCTGCGGGGGCACCCCGCAGTGTCCCCACTCCCCTCGACCAGGGCTTCGCTTCCAACGCCGGGGCGTGTGGGGTGGGGGCGCGCAGGAGGGTCCCCGCAGGACGAGCGCGCAACCTAGGCCGGACATGCGAAGCCGGGGCTCAGTGCGCGAGCCGAGGAGACACTCCGGAGGGACCCCGCCCCACACCCCCGACCAAGGCAAGCACCATCCCGGCCAGCACATCCAACGCCCAGCCTGGGCAAAATCAGCCCCGCCCGGGGGTCCCCCCGGACGGAGTCTGGGGGAGCTTGAGGCGCGGGGTCCGGGGCGGAGCCCCGTAGCAGCGGCGCCGCAGGCGGGGCGCCACCCCACCGCTGAGCCCCGCACGGGACACCGCCGAGCCCCGCAGGGAACACGGCGGGCGGGGCCGAGCCGAGGAAACCGTGCAGCGGCGCAGCCCAGTGGCTCAGGGTGAGGTGGGGACCGCCGCCGCCAGCCGGCCACCCTCCGCGAAGTGCAGGTGGTCCAGCCGGGCCCCGTACGGCCAGTCCCGTGCCCGGTAGAAGCACAGGTCGCTCGGGATCGGGACCTCGCGCAGGTCGGCCGCGTGGGTCCCCGGCGGCAGTGCGGTGGCCGCCGCGAGCAGCGGATCGGACGTGCCGCGCCACTCGGCGACCGGGGTGGGACGGGGCCAGGGCCGGCCGGTGTTGGGGAAGAGCCACCCGCCGGCGTCGGGCACCCGGCCCGCGAAGTCCGGCCGCTGCGTCGCCCGCCGGGCCCGCCGGGCGAAGGAGAGCAGCAGGTCCGCCAGCGACTCGGCCAGCAGCGTCACCTCGGGGTGCTCCCGCAGTCCCTTCGGGTCGGTGGGCACCGAGACGGCGTACCCCCACCGGCCGGACGCCGGGTCGATGCGGACCTGCGCCAGCGCGCTGCTGCGGCCGTACTCGACGCGGGCCAGCGGCCAGTACGTCCCGTCCCCGCCGAGCATCCGGTGCGTCTCGGGGTCCACGGCGTGCTCGGGCGCCCCGGGCAGCAGCCGCAGCGCGGGCAGTCCCGGTACCGTCACGCCGCCGATCTCCCGCAGCACCCCGCGGACCTCCTCGGGCACCGGAAGCCCCCAGCCGTCCATCACGGAATCGGCGCAGCCCGCCTGGAGCGCGAGGTATCCGGGGAACTCGACTGCCAGGTCCCGCAGTTCGGCCACCGCGCGCTGTCCGGCGTCGGCGGGCACCCGGTGCCGGCGCACCGGCCGGCCGAGGAAGTCCCCGATGACCATGGAGTGCAGCAGCAGGGCCCGGCCCTCGCCCACGATCTCGAACTGGACCTCGCTGCTTCCGGTGTCGGCGGTGTTGTGGGAGGTGGAGAAGTACGGAGCCCAGTCCACCGTGCACGGATAGCCGGGCAGCGCGTGCAGGTCGACGAGGTCGGTGAGGGGGTTGCCGCGGCCGACGAGCGCGGCCAGTGCGGCGTCGGTCCCCTCGGCCACCTCGACGCTCGGCGTGGCCGCCGCCATCGCCTTCGCCACCCCGCCGGACCCGGCCGGGGGCAGGTCCGTGCCGCCGTCGGCCAGGCGTGCGGCGAACCCGGCCAGCCATCCGACGAACTCCGGTGCCTGCACGGTGACTTCGGGGTCCCCGCCCCACGGGCTGACGGCCACGACCGGGCCCCAGCCCGCGGCTGCGACGCCGACGATCAGCGAGCCTTCGCCGAAGTCCACCTCGCCCAGGGTCCAGTGGCCGTCGTCGAAGCGCTCGCGGCCGCGCGGCCCGAAGGAGTACGCGTGGTCATCGCTCTCCACCCCGCCGATCTCGCGCAGGACGATCCGTACCTCCTCCGGTACCGCGACCGTCCAGCCGTCCATCTCGGCCTCGGTGAAGCCTTCGAGGAGTTCGACCTCGCCGGGGCGTTCCTGCGCCAGTTCCTTCAGGTGCCAGAGGGTGGCCGAGGCCACCTCCGCTGCCGCGCCGCCCATGTCCCGCTCCCCGTGCCGTCCTGCGTACGGCCCCGAGCCTAACCGCGGGCAGGGGTCGCTACCGGCACAGGGCCACGATGGCGGGCGACACCGTGCCCTTGGCGGCCTCGCACAGGGGCGCCATGTCGTACGTACGCTGCGGCGCGGGCCTCGGCTTCGCCGCAGCGGGCGGCCGCTGGCGGGGTGTGGCCGCCGGGACGGAGGCCCGCACGCGGCGGGGCTGCGCCGCGGGCCGGGCGGGTCGCTCCCGGCCGGCGGAGGCCTCGCGGCGCGGGGGGCGGGGCCGGGCGGGGGCCGGCCGGGCCGCCTCGACCACTGCCCGAGCCGTTTCCGGGGCCCCGGCAGCCCCGTCAGCCCCCTCGGCCCCGGCCGCCGGTACCGGCGCCGGTACCGCGGGGAGGGTGCCCAACGGCCAGGCGGGGGGCTGCGGCTGGGGCCGTGCGTGCGGGGGAGCCGTACGGGTCGCCGCGGGCACGGGACCCGGCGCGCTCGGCGGAGCCGCGGGCCGCACGGTGACGCACCCGGTGGCCAGGACGAACACGGCGAGGGACAGCTTCAGGGGCAGCGTCAGGGCCCGGCGCGACTGCATCCGCCCACCCTGCCGTACCGGGGGCGCCGGAGCCCCGTCCGTCACGCGGACGAGTGAGCCTTGCGCCCGCACGCGCTGACCGTCCCCTTTCCGTGCGCCGGGGCGTTCCTGTGACGGCATGCCGGACCGACGGCGAAGCTCGTACATGTGGTGTTCATGCCACATCCATACCGTCAGGGCCGTGTGCTGGGGCGACGGTCACGCAGCGGTCCGATGCTGACCCCGACCAGCACCCCACCCGTACGCCCCCTATCCCACCCGAGGAGCCCCTTCGTGCCGCTCTCCCGCATCCGGCGGTCCGCAGCGACCGCCGCCGGCCTGACGGCCCTCGCGCTGCTCGCCGCCACGGCGCCCGCGCAGGCCCACCCGTCCCGGGGCGCCGCGCTGCCCGGCGTGACCGCCCGGGCCGAGACCGCCGCCCTGTACGACGACGAGGCGGGCGGCAACGCGGACGCCGACGACCCGGCGATCTGGCGCAACACCGCCGACCCCGGCCGCAGTCTGGTCGTGGCCACGGCGAAGGAGGGCGGCCTGCGGGTCTACGACCTCGACGCCCGGCAGGTCCAGTCCGTCCCCGCCCCGGCCGGCCCGGCTCCCGGCGACGCCCCCGGCCGCTTCAACAACGTGGACCTCGTGCACGGGATGCGGCTCGGCAAGGGCCGTGCCGACCTGGCCGTGACCAGCGACCGGGGCAACGACCGGCTGCGCTTCTACCGCATCGACCGCGACCGGCCCGGCGGCCCGCTCACCGACGTCACCGACCCGGCGGCCCGGCCCGTCTTCTCCACGGGCCAGGACGAGATCAACGGCCAGCGGACCGCGTACGGCCTCGCCACCTGGACCGACCGCACCACGGGCCGCTCGTACGCCCTCGTCAGCCGGCGCGAGACCACGACCATCGCCCTGCTGGAGCTCCTGCCCACCGTCTCCGGCACGGTCGGCTACCGCACGGTCCGCACCCTGGACCTGCCGTCCGCCTTCCGGCTGCCGAACGGCGCCGGCTGGTCGCCGTGCGCCGAGCCGGGCCAGCTGCCCCAGGTCGAGGGCATGGTCGTGGACCCGGCCGACGGCACCCTGTACGCGGGCCAGGAGGACATCGGCATCTGGCGGCTGCGGGCCGACCTCACCGGGACCCCGGAACTGGTCGACAAGGTGCGCGAGTTCGGCACGCCCGGCACCTACGACGAGGCGACCGAGGAGTGCGTGCCGGGGCCCGATGCCGGATTCGGCGGCCGGCGCCTGTCCGCCGACGTCGAAGGCCTGACGCTTCTCACCCGGTCCGGCGGCGAGGGGTACCTGCTCGCGTCGAGCCAGGGCGACGACACCTTCGCGGCCTACGACCGTGAGGCGGACGAAGGCAACGCGTACGAGGGCGGCTTCCGGATCACCGGGTCGGCCACCGTCGACGGCTCCGAGGAGTGCGACGGGGCGGCCGCCCTGAACGCCCCCCTGGGCAAGAAGTACCCGAGGGGCCTGCTCGTGGTGCAGGACGGCCACGAGACCCCGCAGAGCGGGGAACGCGCCGCCACCGGCTTCAAGTTCGTGGACCTCGGCAAGGTGCTGGACGCCCTGGAGGACTGACCGTTCAGCCCGCCCGCGGCCGTCCGTACGTGGCCAGCCGCAGGGCGTGTTCCACCGGCCCCCGGCGCAGCGGGCTGTGCGCCCAGGCCCGCTGCCAGGCCCAGGTCAGCCCCAGGGCCGCGGCGCTGAAGAGGATCCAGGCCGACCAGGAGGCGGCGCCGTGGGCCGGACCGGCCAGCACCAGCGCGTGGACCACGTACGCACTCAGCGCCATCGCCCCGAGCAGGGTGAACGGGCGCAGCAGCCGGGCACCGGCGCGGCTGCGGGCCAGGAGGGCGCACAGGCCGATGAGGGCGCAGCCCACGCCCGCGTTGCCGAGCGTCTCCAGGGGCGTCTGGCTGTAGGGGTCGGCCACCAGCAGCCAGTCCCAGGAGGTGCTGGGCACGGCGCCGTACTGCCCGCCCAGCACCGCGCGCACGGGATCGGCTGCGGTCATGGCCTCGGGGTGGTGGACGGCGATCGCCGCCAGCAGCCGTTCCCGCGTGCCGAACAGGTGGGCGGCGACCCAGGCGGAGCCGTACCCGGCGACCGCGGCCGCCGTGCCCCAGGCCGCCATCCGCAGGGCCACCGGCCTCCGTTGCACTGCGCAGAGCCGGGCCAGGGCCATCCCGGCCAGGACGTAGGGGAAGTAGGTGGCCAGCGGGTACGCGCCGGTGAGCAGGAGTGCGCACAGGGCGTCGCCCAGCCCGGCCCAGCTCGTCAGGCCGCTCATCTCCGGGACGAGCCCGCGGCCACCGGCCGCGTACCCGAAGACCGGGCCCAGCAGGAAGGACAGCAGCGGGCCCGCCACCACCGAGACGGCCGCGACGGCGGTCAGCACGGGCGTGGAGAGGCGGGTCAAGGGCTCGGCGGCGAGGAAGTACACGGCGAAGAACGCCAGGATGACCAGGATCCCGGGCCACAGCGAGGCCAGCCACAGGCCGAGCGCGGCCAGGAAGGCGCACCGGGCGAGCAGCGGACGGTACCGCAGGGCCCAGCCGTCGGGCAGCGCGGCCCGGTCGCGGCCGCGCTGGGCCAGGACGAGGGAGAAGCCCGCGAGGAGGGTGAACAGGGCGGGGGCGCGCCCGTCGGCCGCCACCATCAGGTACCCGGCGCCCTGGGGATCGGCGCCCGGCCCGACGTGCACGGCGAACATGCCGAGGACGGCGAGGCCGCGCACCGCATCGACCCCGGCCAGCCGGGCGGTGCCCCCCGTGCTGCCGGCGTTTCCCGAGCCCCCCATGTTCCCCGTGCCGTTCTTGCGGTCCTCGCCGCCCGGGCCGTCCGTTCTCACGCGCCGCACTTCACGCTGTCGCGCGGCGTGTAGCGGGTCTTCATCGTCTCCCGCTTGATCTCCGTGCCGCCCTGGACGAAGACCCGGTCGACGGCCACGTCGAAGCCCTCCAGCGGGGACTGCGGTTCGCACTTCGGGCCGCTGCCCGTGCGGGTGGCCGGCTGCTTGACGTTGGTCCGCGGGCCCTGGGTGGCGCGTATCTCCTCGTACTTCTTCGTCCCGAGGAAGGTGATCGTGACGGCGGTGTCACTGGCCTCGGCCTGGATGTAGAGGGCCTTGCCCGAGTCGTTGGCGAAGCGCAGGTCCAGGCTGCCCCAGGCGACGGTGGCCTCGCGGCCCTCCGGGTAGCGCTCGATGTAGAAGGAGTGGGCGCCGTACTCGACGGGTTTGACGCCCGCGAAGAACATCGCGTTGAAGACGGTGGTCGCGACGGCCGACACCCCGCCGCCGGAGGCCTTCTCGTACTGCCCGTTGTTGATGATCAGGCCGTCGACGAAGCCGTTCTCCTTCGTGCGCTCGCCGACCGTGCTGTTGAAGCTCCACGTCTGGTCGGGCAGCACCAGGGAGCCGTTGATCAGCTCCGCGGCCCGGCCGATGTTGGTGGTGCGGTAGGCGGCCGGTTCGTACCTGACGGTGAAGGAGGACACCTTCTCCTTGATGCCGAGCTGCTGGACCGTGTCCCGGGTGAGCCGGGGCTGTACGGCCTCGGTGGCGACCTCGCCGGTACGCGCGGCCGCGCCGGACCCGGTCAGCAGCGGCAGGACGGCGTCGCCCAGGGTGCGTTCGGTGACCTGGCGGCCGGCCCGGCCCTCCTCGGCGACGGTGACCGCGCCCGCGGCGTCGACCGCGAGCCGCGCCTCGGCCGGGCCGGGCACCGCCTGGCGCAGCGGTCCGGCGAGGGCGGGGTCGGCGAGCAGGGCCTTGGCGTCGAGCGCAGGGACCAGGCGGCCCCCGCCGTCGTCCTTCACGGCCAGGTGCCGGGAGAGGACGGCGGGGGCGACGGATATCCGTTTGCCCGCGGCGGTCAGGGTCACCGGGGCCGAGACGGCGGGCTCGGCGAACTCCTTCAGGGCGCGGTCCGTCTCCTGCTGCCCGATCTTCGGCTCGGTCCGCCGAACGGGCAGGCCGAGGGGCTCACCGGCCGGCTGCGGGTAGGCCGCGCGCAGGGCCCCCAGGGAAGCGTCGACGTCGAGGGCGACCCCGGTGACCGGGGGGACCGCCTTGGCCTTGCCCTTCTCGAAGGCGACGCCCCCTTCGCGGGCCTCCTGCCCGGTCTTGTCCGCCACGGTGTCCAGTGCGGAGCGGGCCGCCTTCTCGTCGAGGCGGACCACCGGAGCCAGGTCGGGGTCACCGGAGCCGAAGAGCCGGCCGATGACGGTGAGGGGGCCGGAGCCCGCACGCGCGGCGCGCTCGGCGGTCCCGGCGGTGTCCAGGGACAGGCCGAGGGTGGCTGCGGGGACCTGCTCGGTGCGGTCGCCGACGCGCAGCGGGACCGGGGCCGCTGCGGCCGGGCCGAGCTCGCGGTCCAGGACCCGGCGGGCCTCCGCCCGGCTCAGCCCGCCTATGTCGACGCCGCGCACCTTGGTTCCCGGGGCGACGTCCTCCCCGGTCAGGAGCAGTCCGGCGGCGTACAGCCCGCCGAAGCCGAGGATCGCGGCCCCGCCGGCCAGACCCGCCAGACCCGGGACGGTCCACCGCTTTCCTCCGGTGGCCGCACGGGTGCCCGTACGGGAAGCGCGTCGCATGGCGGGGGTCTCTCCTCGGTCCGGTGACGTGGTCGGACCGGCGGCTTTTCCGGCCGCCAGCCCGCATGCGGAACGTATCAAGGAATACATAACCAGGTAATAAGGAGGTATAGGGGCGGCAAAGAAGGGTCGGCGGGCGCGGGCGGCGGGGGCGCCGTAACCAGGGGGCCGCCCCCGCTGTTGCACAGGCGGCGGGTCCACCCACGGTGAACGGAGTTCCGAATGCCGCAGCTGACCGACGAGACCGCGACCGACGAGGCCGTGGCCGAAGTCTCCGTGGCCGAAGGGCCCGCGGGGGCGGTGCCCGCAGGGGAGCCGCCCGCGCCGGAGGGGTCCGCCGGGCAGCGGCCGGCCGGGACGTGGATGACCCCGCAGGCTTACGGGGCCTCGCGTGCCGGGTTCTGGGCCGCCTCCGTCGTCCTGGTCACCGATGCCGACGGCCGCGTGCTGGTCCAGAGCGTCGACTACCGCACCGACCGGCTGCTGCCCGGCGGGGCGATGGACCGGGGAGAGGCCCCCAGCTCCGCGGCGGCCCGCGAGGTGCGCGAGGAACTGGGCATCGACGGCCACTACCCGCGCGGCCTCGCCGTGGACTGGATCGCCGCCGACACCCCCGGCTTCCCGCCCGAGATGCGCTTCCCCGGCGAGATCCTGCACGTCTACGACGGCGGCACCTGGAGCCCCGAGCGGATCGCCGCCGTCCGGCTCCCGGCCCAGGAGATCACCGGCATCGACTTCGCCGAGCCCGCTGACCTGCCCGCCCTGATGGACGCGGGCGACGCCCGCCGCACCCTGTCGGCGCTGCGCGCGCGCATCAACGGCGCGGGCCCCGCCCTCCTGGAGGGCGGCCGCCCCACCGCGCCCACCGCCCTGGACCGGCTCGGCGTGCTGCGCCCCCGCCGCACCGCACAGCGCGGCGCCTGGCACCCCGGCCCGGTCCCGGCCCGGCTGCCGGTCGGGGAACGCTCGGGCTGGCTGTTCGCCCCCGACGGCCGCGTCCTGGTGCTGGTCGCCCGGGCCACGGGCGCCGTCCACCTGCCCTCCCCGGCGGCGGGCCCGGTCTCGGGGGCGTTCCCGCTCGGCTACCGCTGCGCCGACCGGGCCGCCCGTGCCGGTACCGAGGCGGACCACGCCCGTACCGATGCCGTCCACGCCCGTACCGCGGCCCGCCTGACCTCGGTGCCCGCGGCCGCGGACCCGGCGTACGCGCGGCTGCTGGCCACGCCGGAGCAGGTCCGCGAGCTCAGCGACTGGGGCCCGGCCGGTCACCACGAGCTCGCGGCCGTGCACGCGGCCCGCGGGCACCTGTCGCTGCCCGCCCCCGTCCGTACGCCGCCCACCGAGCTGCCCGCGGAGGGCACCCGCTGGTGAGGGGCGCGGCAGGGGGCTACGGCCCTCTGCCGGTGATCACGGCGTGCGGGGCGAAATCCGGCATACGCGGCATGCGGTCCCGCAGCATGGGGCCATGAGCGACAGCGCGATCACCTACACCCTGTACATCCAGGCCGACCCCGCCCGGGTCTGGCAGGCCCTCACCGAGCCCGCCCTCACCCGGCGGTACTGGGGTCTGAGCTTCGAGACCGACTGGGCGGTGGGCTCGACGATGGACTGGGTCGAGCGCGGGGCCCGCACCAGCGATCCCGCGCAGGTGGTCCTCGACTGCGTTCCGGACCGCCGGCTCTCCTACACGTGGCACACCTTCTCCCCGGAGTGGGCGGCCTCCGTCGGGGTCGGCGAGGAGCTGCGGGCCGCGCTGGCGGGGGAGCGGCGCACCAAGGTCACCTACGAGATCGAGCCGGTCGGCGACACCCTCGCACGGCTGACCATCCTCCACGAGGACTTCGAACCCGGCGGCACGCTGATCGGCATGTGCGGGCGGGCCTGGCCGATGCTCGCCTCCAGCCTCAAGACGCTCCTGGAGACGGGGGCCCCGCTGCCCGAGCCCGGGCACGGGACGGGGCAGGAGCTTTGACGCGACCCTGACCACCACCCTGACCGCCACCCGTTCACGGACATCGTGTGGAATGGGTGTCATGGGGAGCGGGAACGACAGACAGCGGCCGTCCGCCGCCGGCCGGGAGGCCGGGCCGGCGGCCCGGCCCGGAGGGCTGCCGGGAAGGCGGGGCCCGGCGGCGCCCGGGAGTGCGGCGCCCTCCGAGCACTGGCGATACGCCCGCCACCTGGAGTCCCTGGCCGCGGTGGCGGGCCGAACGGGAAAGGGCGGGGACAGCGGGGAGGCCGAGGTGGTCGCCGCCGTCCTGCGCGACCCCGACCCGGTGATGGCGGAGAGCGCCGTGGTCACCCACCTCGACCGCCGGGCCGCACGGCTGCTCGCCGACGAGGGGTTCCCCGCCTGGGCCCGGGCCATGACCCCCGTCCTGGCCGGGCGGGCGTTCCCGGAGCGCAGGCTGCGCGAGTGGAAGCTGCTCAAGGCCATCACCCGGGGCGAGCCCTGGTCCGCGGCCGCGCTCACCGCCGCCTCCGACTGGTGCCAGCGCACCGCCGCCCAGTCGCTGACCTCGTACGAGGCCCTGAGCCTGCTGGCGGAAGCCGCCCGCACCCGCCGCGTGCGCAACGCCGCCGCCGAACGGCTGCGCCGGCGGGCCGCAGGGAACGGCCCAGCGCCGGGTCCCGTACGCCCGTACTGACGTGAGGCGGGCATCCCGGACGTAAGGTGGTAAAACGGCTGGAACGGGAAAGGGCGGGTGCTGATTCCACGCATACCGCGCCGGAGTCTCGTCACAGGGCCGTACGGGCCTTAGGGTGCCGTTTACCCGGCCGGGTGTCCGTGTTGAGCCGCTCCCGTTCCGCTGGAGGATGACGCTCCGTGTCACATGTTTCACAGGCTCCCGTCACCACCCCCGAGGGTGAGCCGACCCCGTCCGTCCCCGCCGCGTACAGCGCGGTCGAAGGCTGGTTCTCCGCATCCGACCAGGTGCTCTTCGACTGGTTCCTCACGCATCAGGACACCGGCGACCCGCTGGCGGGCGATCTCCTGGAACTCGGTGCGTTCATGGGGAAGAGCGCCATCTTCCTCGGCGGCCACCTGCGGCCGGGGGAGGAGTTCACCGTCTGCGACCTCTTCGGCTCGCCCGTGACGGACGAATCGAACCTCGCCGAGACGCAGGGTTCGTACCCCACGCTCACGCGCCGCGGCTTCGAGACGAACTACCTCGCCTTCCACCCGGCCCTGCCGACCCTCATCCAGGCCCCCACCTCCGTGGTCGCCGACCGGGTCCGCCCCAAGAGCTGCCGCTTCGTCCACATCGACGCCTCCCACCTGTACGAGCACGTGGTGACGGACATCGAGACCTCGCGGACCGTGACGGCCCCCGGAGGGGTCGTGGCCTTCGACGACTACCGGTCCGAGCACTGCCCCGGGGTCGCGGCCGCCGTCTGGGCCGCCGTGGTGGGCGGTGATCTGCACCCGATCTGCGTGTCGGCCTCCAAGCTCTACGCCACCTGGGACGACCCCGCGCCCTACCAGAAGGCGCTCCAGGCCTGGCTGGAGGGCCGCAGCGACCTCTGGCACGGCACCGACACCGTCGCGGGACGTCCCCTGGTCCGCATCGGCGACCAAGGTGCCGTGGTGCCCGCGCCGCCGCCGCTGCTGCACCCCGCGCCCGCGGCGCCGCCCGCGCGGCCGGCCCCGGTCCCCGTGCGCAGGCCCGCCGCCAGGTGGCGCAGGCTCGCCAAGGACCTGCTGCCCCCCGTCGTCACCCGTGCGATCGTCGCCCGGAACAAGCGGCGGCGCGCCCGCGGCTGACCGGCGTACCCGCAGGCCCCCGCATCGGGGGGCCTGCGTCCGCGCGTCAGATGCCCCGGCGCACGCGGGCGGCGCGGCGGGCCTCGGCAGTCTGCCGGGCCTCCGCCGTCTTGCGGGACTCCTTGCCCCGGCCCGTCCGCCCGGGGCGGGTGCCCATGCCCCGGAAGCCGAGCTCCGTACCGGAGGGCTTGCCCTTGGCATCGGTGGGCGCCGAGCCCGCCAGAGGCACCCCGGAGGGGGCCTTCGCGCCGGTGATCCGGCTCAGCGCCGCCTCTCCGGAGCGCACCTGGGTGATCGTCGGCCGGATCCGGGCGTCGGCCATCAGCCGCACCATGTCCCGGCGCTGGTTCGGGGTGACCAGGGTGACGACCCGGCCGGACTCGCCGGCCCGCGCGGTGCGGCCGCCACGGTGCAGGTAGTCCTTGCTGTCGGCCGGCGGGTCCACGTTGACCACGAGGTCGAGGTCGTCGATGTGGATGCCGCGGGCCGCGACGTTGGTGGCGACCAGTACGCCCACCGCGCCGGTCTTGAACTGCGCGAGCGTCCGCGTGCGCTGCGGCTGCGACTTGCCGCTGTGCAGCCCCTCCGCCCGGACGCCCATGGCCCGCAGGTGCTTCACGAACTGGTCGACCCCGTGCTTGGTGTCCAGGAACATCAGCACCCGGCCCTCGCGGGCCGCGATCTCGGTGGCCGCGGAGATCTTGTCGGCCGCGTGGATGTGCAGCACGTGGTGGTCCATCGTGGTCACCGCGCCCGCCTGCGGGTCGACGGAGTGCGCCACCGGGTCGCTCAGGTAGGTGCGGACCAGCTGGTCCACGTTGCGGTCCAGGGTGGCCGAGAACAGCATCCGCTGGCCCGCGTGGTGCACCTGGTCGAGGATCTCGGTGACCTGCGGCATGAAGCCCATGTCGCACATCTGGTCGGCCTCGTCGAGGACCGCGATCCGCACCCGCTCCAGGTGCACGTCACGCCGTCCGATCAGGTCGCTGAGGCGGCCCGGGGTGGCCACCACGACCTCGGCGCCGGTGCGCAGCGCGCTGACCTGCCGGCCGATGGACAGCCCGCCGACCACCGTGGCCATCCGCAGCTCCAGGGCCTCGGCGTACGGGGTCAGTGCCTCGGTCACCTGCTGAGCCAGCTCGCGCGTCGGTACGAGGACCAGCGCCAGCGGACGCTTGGGGTCGGCCTTCTGTCCCGCCGTGCGGGCCAGCATGGCCAGGCCGAAGGCGAGGGTCTTGCCGGAGCCGGTCTGCGCGCGGCCGAGGACGTCCCGGCCGGCCAGCGCGTTGGGCAGCGTGGCCGCCTGGATGGGGAAGGGGGTCTCCACGGCCAGCTCGGCCAACTTCGACACCAGCTCCTGGGGCAGGTCGAGCTCGGAGAACGAAGCCACCGGCGGCAGGGCCGGGTTCTTCGGCTCGTGCATCGTGAACTCACCCTGCGGTCCGATGCTGCGGGGGGTCTTGCCGCCGTGCTTGGCGCCCCCCGTCTTCACACCGAAGCGCCCATGAGCTGACGGGTTCTTCATGCAGAACCTTTCGAAGCGATAACAAGATGGTCAACCGCCCATGGTACCAGCGGGGGCCCTGCCCGCGCCGATCCCGTCACGCCTGCCCGGAGGGGCCGCCGCGGGCGCTGCTCCCCCGAATCGCGGACGGCGCGGTCAGAAGTTCGAATGTCCGGTACACCCCGGTTGGCCGCGTTGAGGGTGTGGTGCGCGGGACGGTCGGGCAGGATCGAGACGGCCGCGTGTGCGGCCCGCAGTGGAACGTTGAGAAGGATCAGCCAGATGGCAACAGGCATCGTGAAGTGGTTCAACTCGGAGAAGGGCTTCGGCTTCATCCAGCAGGACGACGGCGGCCCCGACGTGTTCGTGCACTTCTCCGCCATCGAGACGACCGGCTTCAAGTCGCTCGAGGAGAACGCGAAGGTCGAGTACAACGTCACCCAAGGCCCCAAGGGTCCCCAGGCCGAGCGGGTGGTACCCCTCTCGTAGCACCACTTCACGAGCCGTGCCCGTGATGTGAGCCCCGCCGGGTCCGCCCGGCGGGGCTTTCGCCTACACGGCCCGGTGCAGGGCGATCAGGAGTCGCCAGAGGTGGCCGGCCAGGGTGTCCGGATCCGCCGGGACCCGGTCGTGGAGCCAGTCGGCGAGGACGCCGGTGAAGGCGGCGGCGACGGCCGAGGCGACGAGGTCGGGGTACGGGGCCCCCGCCGCCTCGCGTTCGGCGCGGGCGCGTTCGCGCAGCTCCCGGCCCAGGCGGTCGCCGAGGGGGCCGGAGCCGCCCGGCAGCAGCAGGGTGCGGTACAGGGGAGCCCGGTCGGCCGCTCCGGCGAGGAACAGGGCCAGGGCCGCCGGGGGCCGGGCCGGAGGCGGCGCCCCGGGCTCCGTCTGCCAGGCGTGCAGGGCGTCCACGGCCGCGTGCACCACATCGGCGCAGGCGTCCACGGCCAGCGCGGTCAGGTCCTCGTAGTGCAGGTAGAAGGTGGCGCGCCCGACCCCGGCCCGGCGGACCACCGCAGAGACGCCCACCTCGGCGAGCGGACGGCCCGCGCACTCGGCGAGCAGGCTCTCGCGGAGCCGGGCCTTGGTGCGCGCGGTCCGCGGGTCTTCCGGGCGCGTGCCCCGCGGGTCCTGCGGACTCATGCGGCCAGCAGCGCCGCGCCGAGGGCCAGGGCGCCGGGCAGGGCCTGGGCGAAGAGGATCCGGCGGTTGGCGGTCGCGGCCCCGTACACCCCGGCGACGATCACGCAGACGAGGAAGAAGACCTGCGTGGCGAGCGAGTCGATGACGAGCGACCAGACCAGGCCGGCGGCGAGGAAGCCGTTGTACAGGCCCTGGTTGGCGGCGAGGGGTGCCGTGAGGCGGGCGGTGTCCGCGTCGAAGCCGGACAGCGCGCGGCCGGGCGGGCGCTGCCACAGGAACATCTCCAGCACCAGGAAGTACGCGTGCAGGGCGGCGACGACGCCGATGAGGACCTGAGCGACGGTGTGCACGGCCGGCTCCACTTCTCGGAGGACTTGACTTCCTGGACAACTGTACAGGAAGTCAAGTCCTCTGCCGCGGGGCCGGTCAGGCCGGCCGGACCGAGATGGCGGAGACCGGACAGGCCCGCGCCGCCTCGCGGACCAGCGCGCTGCCGCCTCCGTCCGCCCGGCCCGGCAGCACCTCGCCGAGGCCGTCGTCGTCCTGGGTGAAGACCTCCGGCGCCGTCAGGGCGCACTGGCCCGCGCCGATGCAGACGCCGGTGTCGATGTCGATGCGCACGGGGCCGGCCGGCACGCCCCTCACCACGCCACGGGGAGTTCGATCAGGCCCTGGACGGTGTCCCCGGGCTTGAAGGGGATCCGGTCCGGCTCGGCCGCCAGCCGGAGCCCCGGCAGCCGCTCGAACAGCGTGCCCAGCGCGATCTCCAGCTCGGCGCGGGCCAGGTTCTGGCCCAGGCACTGGTGGATGCCGAAGCCGAAGGCCACGTGGTGGCGGGCGGGCCGGTGCCAGTCCAGCACGTCCGGCTCGGCGAACACGGACCCGTCGCGGTTGATGACGGAGGTGGAGAAGACCACCCCGTCGTCCCGGCGGACCGTCACCCCGCCGACCTCGATGTCCTCGGTGGCCACCCGTAGCATCCCGTCCGCGATCGACAGGAAGCGCATCAGCTCCTCCACCGCCCCCGACATCAGGGACGGGTCCGCGCGGAGCTCGGCCAGCTGCTCGGGGTGCCGCAGCAGGGTGAACGTACCGAGGGAGATCATGTTCGCCGTGGTCTCGTGCCCCGCGACCAGCAGGATCGTGGCGAGGGAGACGAGCTCCTCGACGTCGATCTCACCGGTCTCCAGCCGCTGCTCGACGAGCTCGTCGAGCAGTCCGTCGCCCGGGGTGCGGCGCTTGAGCGCGATCAGGTCCCGGAAGTAGGCGTGGAGTTGCCGCAGGGCCTCCTCCACGTCGGAGGCCTCCGGCCCGCGCAGCAGCCGGCGCGACTGGCTTTCGAAGAACTCGTGGTCCTCGTACGGGACCCCGAGCAGGGCGCAGATCACCATCGAGGGCACCGGCAGGGCGAAGTCGCCCACCAGCTCCGCCGACGGGCCCTTCGCGACCATGGCGTCGATCAGCCGGTCCACGGTCTGCTGGATCTGCGGCCGCAGGGCGGCGGTGCGCTTCAGGGTGAAGCGGGGGATCAGCATCCGGCGCTGGACGTTGTGCGCGGGATCGTCGACGCCGAGCAGCGCGGGGCGCAGGGTGCCCAGCGCCCTGGACCGCTCGGTGGGCCGAGGGAACGCCGCGTTCAGCCGGTCCGACGAGAGCCGGCCGTCGCAGAGCAGGGCCCGGGCCTCGGAGTGGCCGGTGACCACCCACACGGAGCGCCCGTCGAAGAGGGAGACGCGGGTGAGCGGGCGCCCCTCCCGCAGGGGCTCGTAGGCGGCCGGGGGGTGGTAGGGACAGGTCCGGTCCTGGGGGAAGGTAAGGGCAGCGGCTTCTGACATGTCGCACCTCGCACGTGCTGGTTCCGTCTTGCCGGACTCCATTACATGCCTGAGGCACCTATCTCATCTATGTCAGTTCCGGCCAGATCGCCCGGGTTCGCCCGAAGGGCTCAGAGACGGGCGTCGAGGAACTCCCGGAACTCCTCGCGCGTCATCGGCCCCTCCTGGGAGGCCACCGCCTCGCCGTCCATGAGGAGCACCGCAGTCGGGGCGCCGGTCACGGCGTACCGCCTGGTCGGCCCGGGGCAGCGGGTCATGTCGGTGCGCACGGCGGTGAACCGGGTGCCGTACTCCTCGGCCAGCTCCGCCACCACCGCGTCCATGGCGCGGCACGCCTCCAGGGCCTTGGGCCAGGACCCGCAGAAGTAGGCGAGGACCGGGCCCGGCGCCATGGCGAGGATGAAGTCGAACTCCTGGTCCTCCAGAGGCTGGTGTACCCGTCGTGCCATGCGTGGTGCTCCTCGTTCGTACGTCCCGCGGATCGGGAGGCGGTCTCCATCATCGCCGCTCCGCCGCAGGTCCCGTTGTCAGTGGTGGCTGGGAAGCTGGGTCCATGGACGACAGGATGCTGCGGCGCCGGGTCTACGGCGCCGACCACGAAGACCCCGACCCCGGCCCGCGCCCCGGCCACGTCTACGGCGAACTCGTGGGCGGGCCCCTGGACGGGCTCCTCCTGGACATCACCGGCTGGAGCGCGCCCCAGCTCGCCGAAGAGGCCCGACTCCCCACGGAGATAGGGCGCTACGGAGCGGGCGGCCGCGCCCACTACCGGCGCCGCGCGGCCGATCCGGGCCGCTGGGACTGGGCGGGGGACAGCCGCTGAACGGCAGGGCCCCCGGTCCGCCGACGTGTGACCGGGGGCCCCGTACCGCTCTTCCGGCGCAGGGCCCGGTCCGGATGCATCAGCGGGCGGCGGCCGCGCGGCTCACCCGATGGGCCCACACCACCAGCGGCACCTGCAGCGGCAGCCGGCCCAGTGCCGCCGCCCGTACGGCGGGGGAGCGGCGCCGGGCGTCGACGGCCATCTTCACGTTCGCCGGGAAGACGCCGACGAAGAAGGCGGCGGCGGCCAGCGCCGCGACGCGGCGGGTCCGCGGATGGGCGACCCCGGCGGCGAGCGCGAGCTCGGCCACGCCGCTCGCGTACGTCCACTGCCGTGGGCTGCCCGGCAGCGAGCG
Source organism: Streptomyces xanthophaeus (assembly GCF_000725805.1). GTDB lineage: Bacteria > Actinomycetota > Actinomycetes > Streptomycetales > Streptomycetaceae > Streptomyces > Streptomyces xanthophaeus. The sequence continues at coordinate 173,401 of NZ_KL647137.1, forward strand.
CGGCACGGTCGCGTCGAACTGCCTGGGCGCCACGGCGTGCGCGACCGCGCCTGCGGCCAGCAGGCCCGCGAGCAGCAGGGGGGAAGAGGGGACGCGCGACATGGAGGTTCCTCTCGGGCGGCGGCCTGGGACCGCAGATCCTACTCGCGGGTAAGGGTGGTGGGCGGGCCGGGGGACGACGCACCGGTGGCCGCCCCGGAAAAATCTCTGAAGAATTTCCTGGGAGCTGTCGATCCGGCCGTCTCCCGTTCGACGCAGGGGTGAGAGCAGGGAAAGCCCCCGCCCTCCCGACCGAGGAGTCACCATGCCGCGCTTCCTGACGATGATCCGCATCGACGAGCAGAACCTGCCCACCGAGGGCTTCCCCGCCGACTTCGAGGAGCGCATGGGCGCCCTCCTGGAGGAGATCACCAAGGCCGGGGTCATGCTCGACACCGCCGGCCTGCTGCCCACCTCCGAGGCCACCCGCCTCAGCTGGTCCGGCGGGAAGATCAGCTACACCGACGGCCCCTTCACCGAGACCAAGGAGGTCGTGGGCGGCTACTCCCTGTCCCAGTGCAAGGACAAGGCCGAGGCGATCGAGTGGACCAAGCGGTTCCTGGAGATCCACCCGGCGCACTGGAACGTGAGCGCCGAGGTGCGAGAGATCCAGGAGATGTGATCCCGCGCGGCCCGCGCCGCGTTTGCCCTGCCCGGTCACGGCTGCTCTGATGGGTGGCCGTGACGGCAGTGAGTACGGCCCAGGCGGTCGAAGCGGTGTTCAGGATCGAGTCGGCGCGGATCATCGCCGGTGTCACCCGCATCGTGCGGGACGTCGGCATCGCCGAGGAGATCGCGCAGGACGCCCTCGTCGCCGCGCTCGAACAGTGGCCGCGCGAGGGGGTCCCGGACCGGCCGGGCGCCTGGCTCATGACCACCGCCAAGCACCGCGCGATCGACCTCGTCCGCCGCAAGGAGACCTACGCGCGCAAGCTCGCCGAGGTCGGCCGGACCCTTGAGGACGTGCAGCCGCCCGCCGAGCCGCCGGACCCGGACGACATCGACGACGACCTGCTCCGGCTGATCTTCACCGCGTGCCATCCGGTGCTGGCCACCGAGGCCCGGATCGCCCTCACCCTGCGCCTGGTGGGCGGACTGACCACCCAGGAGATCGCCCGCGCCTTCCTCGCGTCGGAACCCACCGTCGCCCAGCGCATCGTCCGCGCGAAGCGGAGCCTGGCCGCGGCCGCGGTGCCGTTCGAGGTCCCGTACGGAGCCGACCGCGAGGCGCGGCTCGCCTCCGTCCTCGAAGTGATCTACCTCGTCTTCAACGAGGGCTACTCCGCCACCGCCGGCGACGACCTCGTGCGCCCGGCCCTGTGCGAGGACGCCCTGCGGCTGGCCCGGGTCCTGGCCGCCCTCGTCCCCGAGGAGCCCGAGGCCCACGGGCTCGCCGCACTCCTGGAGTTCCAGGCCTCCCGGATCGCCACCCGCACCGGACCCGACGGGGAACCCGTCCTGCTCGCCGACCAGAACCGGGCCCGGTGGAACCGCCTGCTCATCCACCGGGGCGTGGAAGCCCTGCAGCACGCGGGAAGCGGCCCGTACTCCGTGCAGGCGGCCATCGCGGGCTGCCACGCGGCCGCCGTCCGCTACGAGGACACCGACTGGTCCACGATCGCCGTGCTCTACGGACGCCTCGTGCAGCTCGTCCCCTCACCGGTGGTGGAGCTCAACCGGGCGGTCGCCGTCTCGATGGCCGAGGGCCCGGCGGCGGCCCTGCCGCTGGTCGACGCCCTCGCGGAGGAACCCGTCCTGCGCACCTACCACTTGCTGCCGAGCGTACGGGGGGACCTGCTGGAGCGGCTCGGCCGCCCGGCGGAGGCCCGCGCCGAGTTCGAACGGGCGGCGGCGCTGACCCGCAACGCTCAGGAACGCGCCCTGCTCCTGCGCCGTGCGGCCGGGACCGAGGCAGGGACCGCGACCTGAACCGCCCCGGGGCCCGGCGCGCCCCGACAACGGCCGGACAACGGCCGGAACCGGACCGGCCGGGAGGGCGCTCTTGTGCCCGCGCACCGGCCGGTGCACCCTGGCGAGCCCCCACACCCGGTCGACGAAAGGTCCAGGTGCACCGGAGATGAACGCCCCCAGACACGGCCGCCGCCTGCTCGTGTCCGCCGCCCTGCTCGCCGCCGCCACCCTCCCCTTCGGCCCGACGGCCGCCGCCGAACCCGCGCCCGCAGGGGAGTTACAGCTCGCGGGCCCCACCGAGACCGCGGTCCCCGACAGCTGGATCGTGGTCCTCAAGGAGCCCGCCGCGAACCGGTCGGTCCACGAACTGCTCGCCCGGGCGGACGGCGCCCGGCTCGGCCACGTGTACCGGTCCGCACTCCACGGCTTCTCCGCGCGGATGAGCCGCGCCCAGGCGGCCCGGCTGGCCGCCGACCCGCGCGTGGCCCGGGTCCACCAGGACACCCGGATCACCCTGGAGGACCCGGCCCGGCCGGCCCCGGCCGGGCTCACGCCGACGGCGACCCAGCCCGACGCCCCCTGGGGCCTGGACCGGATCGACCAGCGCCTGCTGCCGCTGTCCACCACGTACACCTACCGGACCACCGCCGCGGCCGTCCGCGTGTACGTGATCGACACCGGTCTGCGCACCACCCACACCGAGTTCGGCGGCCGGGCCTCCGTCGGGACCGACACCGTGGGCGACGGCCAGAACGGCAACGACTGCCACGGCCACGGCACCCACGTCGGCGGGATCGTCGCGGGCCGCACCTACGGAGTCGCCAAGGAGGCACGGCCGGTGGCCGTACGCGTCCTCAACTGCCAGGGCTCCGCCAGTACGTCCGGCGTCATCGCCGGCGTCGACTGGGTGACGGCGAACGCGGTCCGCCCCGCCGTCGCGAACATGAGCCTGGGCGGCGGCGTCAGCACCGCCCTCGACGCGGCCGTACGGGGCTCCATCCGCGCCGGGATCACCTACACCGCCTCGGCGGGCAGCTCAGGACGGCCCGACGGGGCCTGCTCCACCTCGCCCGTCCGGCTGCCCGAGATCATCGGAGTCGGAGCCAGCGACAGCCAGGACCGCCGGGCGTCCTCCTCCAACTACGGCAACTGCGTGACCCTGTTCGCGCCCGGGGTGGGGATCCCCTCCGCCTGGAAGGACGGCGACACCGCCACCGCCACCCTCAGCGGCACCTCGGCGGCGACCGCGCACACGGCCGGCGCCGCGGCCCTGCACCTCGCCCTGCACCCGGCGGCCACCCCCGGCCAGGTGAAGCAGGCCCTGGTCGCGGGCGCCACGACCGGCGTCCTGCAGGGCACCCCGCCGGTCGCGCCCGACCGCCTGCTCCACACCCTCTACCGGTAGCGGTAGCGGTACCGGATCCTGCTCAGCGCGGGCGGGCGAACGCCGCCACGTCGAGCGGGGTCCGGACGGGCCGCCGGGGCGGGGTCAGCGCGATGGGCCGGCGGAAGCCGCCGGAGCGCGCGATCTCCTGGACCGTCCCGCGCAGGGCGTCCTGGAAGTCGCCCATGGTGCGGCGGGCCGCCTGCGTGTCGACGTAGATGGAGTTCATGTGCAGGCCGTCCGCGTCCCGCTGGAACCAGGAACAGGCCCCGTTGGCGCGCGCCGACCACACGTGGGACGCGGGCTGCCACTCCTCGTGGCGCTCGGCGCCCCGGCACTTGCGCATGTCGATGTACGAGAAGAAGTTCACCGGGTAGGGCCAGGAGCGGGCGGCGAACTCGGCGGGCGCCAGCAGCTCCCAGGCCCGGACGAACGGCACGTCGATGTGGCCGATCATCTCCGTGAACCCCGCACGGACCGCGGCCATCACCTGGGCGAAGTCCCGTCCGGGGGAGGCGTCGAACTCGATGGGCATGGTGTTCACGAACCAGCCCACCGAGTCCGTCCAGGTCCCCCGGCCGCGCTCGCTGACCGGCATGAACCCGCGGTAGACCCCCGGGCCCCCCGCCTCGCGCAGACAGACGGCGACGGCGGCGAGCACCCCCATGAACGGCTTGCCGTCCACCGTCAGGCAGGCCTTCTCGAACACCTCCGCCTCGGCCGCGTCCAGCAGCATGGAGGCCTCGTTGACGATCGGGTACATCCGCTCCGGCTCGACACCGAGGTCGAGCGGGAAGCGGGGGAAGAACTCCCCGCCGCGCGCGATGAACTCCTTCCAGTAGTCCAGGCGTTCGTCACTCGCGTCGATGGACAGGTACCGGCTGCGCTGTTCCTCGGCGAAGTCGAGGTAGCTCGGAGCCGGGGGCAGCACGGCGTCCTCGCCGCGGCACAGGGCCTCGTACGCGGTCAGCACCTCGTGGACCACGATCGGCATCGACATGCCGTCGCACACGATGTGGTCGAAGGCGAGGTAGACCGTCGCCGAGTCCTCGCGCACGACCGCGCCCATGATGAACAGCGGCCAGGAGAGGGTGTCGATGCTGCGCCGGAACCGTTCGGCGAGGAAGCCGCCGAGGCGCTCCGAGGTCTCGTAGGTGCCCACCTGCTGTGCTTCCAGGCTGAGTCCGGCCGGGTCGAAGGGCTCGCAGGCCAGCTCGCCGGCCAGACGGCGGAACGCGCAGCGCAGCACCTCGTGGCGCTGGACGAACGAGAGCAGGGCCCGGGACAGGGCCGCCTCGTCCAGCGGGCCGCTCACCTCGAAGGTGACCGCGACCCACGAGGCGACGGGGTCGTCGGCGGCCCGGCTCTCCTCGGCGACGGTGAAGTGCTTCTCCTGGTTGAAGGAGGCCCTCCTGCCGGACTCGTCGCACGGTCCTTCCGCCTCCGCCTCGGCTTCCGCCGCCGTGGACCGCAAGCGCCACTCGACCACCCGACCGGGTGCCACGTGGTGCATCTCCAGAGGAAACTGCCGCATACCGTCATCCCTTCGCCCCCCGAGTCAACCCCCAGGCCCTAACGACCTCCGGCCCGGGGAGGTGACGGAACACGGGCGACCGGACACGACACCCCTGCGCGCCCAGCGCGTCCTGCACGCCGAGAACGTCCTACGCGTCCTGAGTGTCCGCATCGTCGCGGCGGACCTCGATGCGGTCGGCGGCGAGGTCGACCGCCACGCGGTGCTCCATGCCCAGGGCCTCCAGGAACTTCTGCGGCAGCTGGACCCGCCCGGTGCGGTCCAGCATCACGTACTCGCGCTCGCTCACCGACTCCGCGCCGTGCTCGTCGGTGACGGTGCGGCGCAGGACCTCGCTGCTGGTGCGGCCGTCGCGGATGGCCACGGTGCGGCGGACCTCGCCCGCGACGAGCGGGTCGTGGGTCACGATGACCACGGTGGCCCCGAGTTCCCGGTTCACGGTGCGGAAGGCCTCGAAGATCGCGGAGCCGGTCTCGGAGTCCAGCTCGCCGGTCGGCTCGTCCGCGAGCAGGACCGCCGGGTCGTTGGCCATGGCCACGGCGATGGCGACGCGCTGCTGCTGCCCGCCCGAGAGCTCGGCCGGCCGACGGCCCGCGAGGTCGGGTATCTCCAGGGCCTCCAGCAGCTCGGCGACCCGCTGCGCCCGGCGACCGGCCGCGCCCCGGGAGCCGCGGCCCCGCAACTGCATCGGCAGGGCGATGTTCTGAGCTGCCGTCAGGAACGGCAGGAGGTTGCGGGCCGTCTGCTGCCACACGAAGCCCACGGCCTCGCGCCGGTAGCGCAGCCGGTCCTTGGCGGACATCTCCAGCAGGTCGTAGCCGCCGACGGTGGCCTTGCCCGCCGTGGGGACGTCCAGGCCCGCCAGGATGTTCAGGAGGGTGGACTTGCCGCTGCCGGAGGCGCCGACCAGGGCCACCAGATCACCTTGGGCGACGGTCAGTTCGAGTCCCTGCAGGGCCTGCACCTCGACCCCGTCGGTGCTGAAGATCCGCACCAGGCGGTCGCAGACGATGGCCGTGCCCGCCCCGGCGGTACGGGGCCCGGCGGCGGCCAGGGCCTGCTGCCGCAACTCTTCGAAGGTCGGCTGGTCGGTGTTCACCGCTGGTCTCCCGCTCTCAACTCGGTCGTGATCTGTCGCCTGCCCGATATCGCCGCCTCCGCGAGGACGGCCGCGGCGACCAGCCCCGCCAGACCGAGCGCCTGGGCGAGCACCGGCCCTGCGTCGAGCCGTAGCCCCACCGGCACCTTGGCGCCGACCAGCGCGGACAGGTCCACGGCCGGGCCGAGCAGCGTCACGGCCGCGCCCGCGACCAGAGCGCCGCCACAGGCGGCGACCAGGGCCTGAGGCAGCGCCTCGGCCAGGATCAGGGCGAGGCCCTGCCGGGGACGCAGGCCCATGGTGCGCAGCCGCGCCAGCAGTGCGGCCCGTTCGGGCGCCGCGCGGACGAGGGTGAGCAGGACGGCCAGGAGGGCGAAGCCCGCGGCCCCCGCCACGGCCGCCCAGAACAGCCGGGCCGCCGAGTGCTGGAGGGGGTCGGCGGCGAGCTGCGCGACGGAGTCGGCGCTGGTCTTGACCCGGTGCTGGTCGGCCGTGCCGGGCGCCGCGGTGGCGCGCACCGCCTCCGCCAGCCGCTCCCCGTCGACCCGGCCGGTCGCGAACCACCGGTTGGGCAGGGCGGCCTGGGAGACGGCGGCGGTGGCGGGCCCGGCGGGGAGCACGACCACGGAGCCGCCCGTGCCCTGCAGGGCGGGTGTGCCCTCGACGACGGCGGCGGCCCGGACCTTCAGCTCCGCGCTGCCGATGCGCAGTTCGAAGGTGTCGGCGGTGGCCCGCGCGGCGAGTTCGCCGCTGAACAGGGCGGGTACGGGGGTTCCGGGTGCGCCGACGGCGAGTGCGTCCGCGTCGAACCGGCCGCGTCCGACGGTCCGGGCCAGTTCCGCGTACGCCACCGGGTCGGCCACGACGACCGTCACCCGGGTGGAACCCTCCTTGGTGCCGAAGAGGAACGAGTAGTCGTCCGTCCACACCGGGACCGCAGTCCGTACGCCGGGCAGTGCTCCGGCGGCGCGGACCAGCTCCGGTGCGAGCGAGGCGCCCGCGGGCGCCGCGATCTGGGCGTCGCCCCCGACCTCGTGCCGGACCGCCTTCAGCCGGGCGGCGTCCACCGAGCCCAGCACCGTGGCCCCGAACCCGCCCGTGGTGACGGCGAGCAGCAGGGCGACCAGCGGCAGCACCGACGGGCGGGTCCGGCGGCCGGTGCCCCGGGCGGCGCGGGCCAGTCCGAGGAAGCCGACCAGGCCCGGCCCCCGGCCCGCGGCCCGGGCCAGTGCGCCGACGAGGGCGGGCAGCAGCCGGGCCAGGACCAGCCCGCCGGACAGGGCCAGCAGCAGAGGGGCGGCGACCAGCAGGGGGTCCACTCCGCCCCCGTCCGGGGCGACCCCGCGGCGGCGGACCTCGAACACGGCGGCGGCGGTGGCGGTCAGGACGAGCAGTTCGGCGACGAGCCGGCGCCGCGGGCCGGGGCTGCGCGGCAGGGACAGCAGGACGGCGGCCCGTACGGGGAAGGCCAGCAGGGCCAGCAGCGTGACGGCCGCGGCCGCGGTCAGGGAGGCCGTCAGGCGCGGTGTGGGCACCAGCAGTACGGCGAGCCAGGTGGCCAGCGCGGACGCCGGGAGGACGGTGACGGCGCCCTCACCGAGCAGGCGGCGCACGAGGGAGCGGCGCGAGCCTCCGCGGGCGAGCAGCAGCCGCAGCTCGGCCTCGCGGCGGTCCCCGGCGAGACCGGCGGCGAGGCAGAAGACCACGAGGGCCACTCCGGCGACTCCGGCCGGGCCGACCGCGGCGAGCGGCGCGGCGGTCCGGCGGCGGGCCTCGGCCTGTTTGAACAGTTCGGGCAGCCGGGAGTTGATCCGCAGGTCGGGCCGGTGGGCGGCGCGCGTCAGTTCGGCCGAGGTGGGACCGGCCACGTAGGCGGCGATCTCCCGGGCGACGGCGGGCAGCCGGTCCGCCCGCAGGACGTCCGTGTCCACCGGCAGCCGCCAGAAGTCCTCGGCGCCCTCGCCCCAGAAGGCGAGCGGGTCGAGGGCGTCCGGGCCGACGACGGCGGCGGTCTCCCAGAAGCGCTGGGGAGGGACCGAGCCGGTGGTGCTCTCACAGGCCTTGGTCAGACAGGGCAGGCCGGTCCAGTAGACGTCGGCCCGGTCGGTGGCGTCGTACAGGCCGACGACCTCGGCGCGGGCCGTGCCGAGGCTGTTGGGCGCGGAATCCAGGACCGTGCCGAGGGGGATCCCGAGGGACTCCGACGCGCTGCGGGACAGCGCAACCGGAACCGGGACATCCGGGTTCTCGGCGTCCGGGCCGCTGCCGCCCGGCCAGCGCCCGGCCACGAGGGATGCGTGCGCGGCCACTTCGGGCAGGTGCACGAGATGGAGCCGTGGGTCGACCCCGTCGGGCCGGGGCAGCCCGGGGTTGGCGAGGCCGCGCGGTTTCACCCCGACGGAGCCGTGCACCGGACCGCTCGCGGCGAGCCGGAAGGCTCCGCCGGTACGGGAGCGCAGCGTGTCCAGTACGGAGTCCAGCTTCTGCGGGCTCTGCTGTCCGTAGCGGGCGGGCGCGGTGGCGAGCAGGCTCGTCGGGCCGGGGCCGCGGTCGTGCAGGAAGGAGCGCAGGGCCTGGTCGGAGGCCTGGTCCGCAGCGCGCGGCAGGGCCGCCGCCAGCAGGACGGCGACGAAGGCGAGGGCCGCGCCGAGCAGCGCGGTCAGCGGAGCGGCGCGCAGCCGGGTCCGCACCCACGGGGCGGGGCGGTGCCCGGCCGGACGCGGTCCGCGCCCCTCGGCGGCGCTCGGACGGGGGCGGGTCACATCTCCTCCAGACGCCGCAGCCGGGCACCGGCGCCCCGGACGGACCGGTCGCCCCGTGCGCCGGCGACGGCCGACAGCAGCGGCACCGCGGCGATCGCCGCGGCCAACAGCAGGGTCCGGCCGCCCGGCAGGTCCACCAGCACCGGGGGAACCGGCGGGCGTGCGGCGGGCGTCAGCACCAGCAGCGGCACCACCAGGTGCACGATGGCTGCGCCCAGCCCCACCCCCACGGCGGTCCCGAGCCCCACCAGCAGGCAGCTCTCTGCGGCGGCCGTCCGGACGAGGCTGCGGCGCGGTGCGCCCAGGGCCAGCAGGACCGCGAACTCCCGTGCCCGCTCCCGCCGGGCCGCGGCGGCGCAGGCCCCGAAGCCGATGGCGGCGAGCAGCGCGCTGGCCACGGCGAGGGCGGCGAGCGCGCTCTGCGGGCCCGCGCTCAGCGGATCGTCCAGCAGCCCGGCGGCCACCTCCTCGCGGACCTCGACGTGCTGGGCGCCAGCTCCTGCGCGCAGCTCGGCGGCGGCCCGCGCGGGGGCGGGGTCGTCGGCGGAGGCCGCGGGCAGCCACCATTCGGCGGCGGCGGGCAGGTCCCGGCCCCCGTCGGCGGCCAGCAGCCGCCCGGCAGCGCCCAGGTCGACGACCAGCGCGGTGTCCCCGGCCACGGGCAGCGATCCGACGGCCGCGGTGATCCGCACCTGCACGGTGGCGCCGCCCAGGGGCACCGGGACCAGGTCGCCGACAGCCGCCCCGACGGCGGCCAGGTAGCGGCGGGTCGCGACGCCGGGGATCTCGGCCGCGGGCGCGGCGCCGGGCAGCAGCCCGATCCGGACGCCGCCGAGGGTGTCGGCGCCGCCGCGGTAGCGCAGCCGCAGCAGGGCCGGGCCGTCCTGGCCGGCCGGCAGCAGTTCGGCGACGGGGGTGCCGCTGGTCAGGGCCGGGGTGTTCAGGCTCCAGGGCCGGGCTTCGCCGGGCAGGGGCACGGGGCGGGCCTCGCCGTCCGGGGCGTCGGCGACCGCGAACCGGCGTACGGTCAGCTCCCCGGCCGCGTCGGGGCCGCCGGGCCCGGGGTTCTCCGTGCCGTACGAGAACAGCAGTCCCGCCACGCTCAGCGGTGCGGCCGCGGATCCGACGGGGGCGCCGGCCAGCGCGTCCACGTCCACGGAAACGGCGCCGTCCCCCGATGAGGGCAGCTGGAGCATCGGCGTCCGGTAGGTCAGGCCGAACCGGTCGCGCAGCAGCAGCCCCAGGCCGGCGCGGCCGCCGTCCTTCGGCGCCCGTACCGACACCTCGACGTCGATGCGCCGCGGGACGCCGGGCAGCGCGATGCCGTGCGGGTCCGGCGCATCGGCCGTGGTGCCCGCGGCGGCGCCGGATGCGGTGGCGGATGCGGTGCCGGCTCCGGCGAGGGGTGCGAACAGGTCCCGTACGGGCCGCCCGTCCCGCAGGTCGGCCCGCAGCGGCACCCGCTCGGCCGCCGCGGCGGCGTCGAGCGCGAGCACCTGGGCGGCCCGCCCGCCCGGCAGCTCCTGCTTCGTCCGGACCACCGGGATCAGCCGCTCGCCGCCGGGCAGCGCCGCGTAACGGCCGCCCCGGCCCAGCGCGGTGAGCTCGCTGCCGGAGATCCGCAGGCCTCCGGCGGTGGCGAAGTCGGCCTGGTCCCGCTGGGAGGCGGACCAGGCGGTGTGCTGTCCGAGCGCCAGCACCCCGCTGGACACGGCGAGCACGAGCAACAGGACCGGTCCGGTGGCCCGTCCGGGACGGCGGGCCAGCTGCCAGCCGACGAGGGCCGGGCCGAGCGCGCGGCCGCGGGCGGCCATCCGTCCGCCCAGCCGCGCGGCGAACGGCAGCAGCCGCAGCACGAGCAGGGTGCCCGCGCACAGGGCCAGGGTCGGCGCCGCGACCAGGACGGGGTCGACGCCGGAGCCGTGGGCGGCCTCGCCCGCGGCCCCGGATCCGGCGCCGTCCCCGCTGTAGCGCGCGAGTTGCTGGTAGGCGAGGACGGCGAGTGCCACCAGCGCCAGGTCCACCCCGGAACGGGCGGCTCCCGCCACGAGCGCCTGCCGGCGCCCGCTGTGGCGCAGGGCAGCGGCCCCCGCGCCGCGCAGCACGGCCGGAAGCGCCGTCAGCAGGACGCAGCCCAGGGCGCAGAGGGCGGCCACCGGCCACAGCAGCCAGGTCCCGGAGGTGTCCAGCGGGATGCGGGCGAGCGGCCCGAACCCGGCCAGCAGACCCGTCAGGGGAGGTGCGAGCAGCGGTGCGAGGAGCGCTGCGGGCAGCGCCAGCAGCAGGGACTCGGCGGCGCCGAGGGCGCCGAGCCGGGGCCGGGAGGCACCCCGGGCGGTGAGCAGGACGCGTTCGCCCTCCTGCCGGTCGGTCAGCAGGCGGGAGACCAGCAGCAGCGCGGCCGAGGCCAGGACGGCCAGCTGGAGCGCACCGACCAGCAGGGTCGACCGGGCGACGGCCTGGCCCGAGCGCAGCTCCCCGAGGAGAGCGTCCAGTTCGGTCTTCACCTGGAACCCGGCCGGGACCTTCAGCTCCGGGCTGCGCGAGCCGGGCGCGAGTCCGGCCGCGCGGACGCGGATCTCCTCGGCCCCGGAGACCCGCACCGAGGAGAAGTCGGCGCCGAGCTGCCAGCCGCGGCTCTCCTGCGGGACCCCTCCGGCGGTGAAGGCGCTGTCGTCGACGAGCAGCGGTCCGTAGGTGGTGAAGCTGGCGACCTGCATCTCGCGGCCCCCCAGCGGGTCGAGCCGCCAGTACGGGTCCTCGGCGTCGGCCGCCTGGTAGACGCCGGTGACCAGCACGGTGAGCGGGGCTCCGCCGTACCGGTCCTCCAGGCGCACCTCGGCGGGCAGCGCGGCCTCCGTCAGCCCCAGCCGGACCAGAGCGGCCCGCGGTACGGCCACGCCCGGCCGGGCCCCGCCGCCCGCGGCGCCGTCCGGACCGCCGGCCGCCTGCGGCCACTGCCCCGCGAGCAGCCGTACGCGCTCCCGGTCGAGGGAGGCCAGCAGGGTCAGGTCGGCGGCGTCCTTGCCGGGGGAGGGCCGGCCGGGCAGCGCGTAGGGACGGCTGCGCGCCAGGGTCTCGACGCCGGTGGGCAGCGGTGCGAACAGCTCGTCCGCGAAGGTCCGTACGGTGCGGTCGTCCTCGGGGCGCGAGGACGCCGTGCGGTCCGCGGTGAGCAGGACCGCGGTGCGCTCGCGGCCCGGACCGCGCAGAGCCTCGCGGAGACCGGCCTCGCCCACGCCGCGCGTGAAGGCGAACAGCGCGGTGAGCACCGTCGTGGTGATCAGAACCGTGAGCAGTACGGCGGCCGCGAGCGGCAGACGCCCGCGCAGCCGACGCACGACGAAGCCGAGCATGTGCCTGTTCCTCCCCCGTCCGGACCATCGGCACCGGATAGCGGACGATGCTGTCATATTCGAACAGGCTGTGGAAGGGACTTGCGCGAATGATGTGACAGGTGAGCAAATGCGAAAAGAAGGCGTCCCAGGCGGCGCCCACCGGCCGATTCCAGGGGGAGCCCACAGCATGACGCAGCACCAGGACAGCCCCGCCGCACCCATGGTGGTGGTGGACGACGTCCACCGCAGCTTCGGCAGCGGCGCGCAGGCCGTGCACGCGCTGCGCGGTGTGTCGTTCGCGGTGCGCCGGGGGGAACTCACCGCCCTCAAGGGCCGGTCCGGCTCCGGCAAGACCACCCTGCTCAACCTCGTCGGCGGCCTCGACACCCCGACCTCCGGCACGGTGTCCGTCGACGGCACCGACCTGGCCGGCCTGGACGAGTCCGGACTGCTGGCGCTGCGCCGGGACCGGATCGGCTTCGTCTTCCAGTCCTTCGGACTGATCCCCGTCCTGACCGCCGCCGAGAACGTGGGCGTCCCCATGCGGCTGCGGGGGCTCCCGGCCGCACAGCGCGAGGAACGGGCCCGCACCCTGCTCGCCCTGGTGGGCCTGGCCGAACACGCGGGCCAGCGCCCCGGCGAACTCTCCGGCGGACAACAGCAGCGCGTGGCCGTGGCCCGCGCCCTGGCCAACGAACCCGACCTGATCATCGCGGACGAACCGACGGGCCAGCTCGACTCCGAGACGGGCCGCTCGATCATGCAACTGCTGCGCGCGGTGGTGCGCAGTGAGGGCGTCACCGCGCTGGTGGCCACCCACGACCCGGCCCTGATCGAGCTGGCGGACCGGGTCGTGGAGCTGCGTGACGGTCACATCGTCGACGAGCACCGGGTGGACGGGGCGGCTATCCGCTGAACGGGCCCCCCGGGACCGGGTGCCGTACGCGGGCCGCGGTGGTCAGCAGGAGGCGGACGGACCGGGAGACGGTGGCCAGTTCTACCCGGCCCCCGCCCCGGGCCCACTGGTCCAGTGCGTGGAGCAGGGCCGAGTCGCAGAAGGTGACCAGCGCCGTGTCGAGGACGAGGCGGCGGGCTCCGCGGTCGGCTCCTTCCCCGAGGAGCCGGCGCAGTGGGGCGGAGGTGTAGTGGTCGAACTCCCCGGCCAGGCTCAGGGCGAGGACGCCGCCCTGGAGCGTGGCCCGTATGCGGGGGAGAGGGTCGGGACCGCAATCCGCCGTGACTTCGGCCAAGGACCCCGGCGGAGCGGCGTCACAGGACAGGGCCGGAAGGTCCGCGGGGGCGTCTGCCGGGGCGTGTATCGGGGCGTTTATCGGAGTGCGCATGACCCCTGCAACGGACCGCGCCCCAGGTGGGAAGCGGAGGGACCCGGTCTTTCACCCGCGCGGGCCGCAGCACTGAGCCGTTCCGGCGATCTTCGTCCTTCCCCCGTGGCGCGGGTGCGCGTCCCTCGTCCGCGGGCGGTGATGACCGACAGTGGGCGGCGTGGATGTCGAAGAGGTCATCGATGCGCTGTACGCGCTGACGCCCGCGCAGTTCACGGCGGCGCGGGACGAGGCCGCGGCCGGGGCGAAGCGGGCGGGGGACCCGGCGGCGGCGAAACGGATCGCGGCGCTGCGCCGGCCCACGCGCGCGGCCTGGACGTCGAACCTGCTGGTCCGGGCGAATCCGGAGGAGGCCGGGCAGTTCTGCCAGCTCGGCGAGGCGCTGCGGGAGGCCCACCGGTCGCTGGACGGGGAGCAGTTGCGCGAGCTCTCGCACGAGCAGCACGTGGTGATCGGCGCGCTGGCGAGGGAGGCGGTGCGGCTGGCCGCGGAGGCGGGGACGCCGGTCTCCGAAACGGTGGTGCGGGAGGTCGAGCAGATCCTGCGGGCCGTCCTCGCCGATCCGGACGCGGCCGAGGCATGGACCTCGGGCCGACTGGTGAAACCTCCGGCCGCGGTGACGGAGTTCCCCGCCCTGGCCCCGGACGCGGCGCGGCCGGCCCCGCCACCGCCCGCGCCGGAGCCGGGGCCCGGTCACCGGGCCGCCGAGGCCGTGGCGGCGGCCCGGGCCGCGGCGCGGGAGGCGGAAGAGGCCGCGCAGACCAGGGAGGAGGAACTCCGGACCGCCGAGGAGGCACACGCGCGGGCGGCCGAGGAGGCGGAGCGCGCCGACGCCGCCCGGGACCGGGCGCACGAGGCCGAGACCACGGCCGCGGAACGGGTGCACACGGCAGCCCGGACGGCCGAGGAGGCCCGCCGCCGTGCGGACACGGCAGCCCGCCACCTCCACGCCCTGACGGACGGACCGATCCCCGAGGACCCCTGACCGCCCACCGCGCGGCTCCGGGCCCGCCACCCGCATGGCGTGAGGGGACGGGCCGAGCCCGGGGACCCTGACCGCCCACGGCGCCGTTCCGGGACCCGCAACCTGCACGCCCTGGCGGATGGGTCGCGCCTCAGGGACCCCTGACCGCCCACCGCCCACCGCGCGGCTCCGGGGCCCGCCACCTGTATGGCGTGAGGGACGGGCCGAGCCCCGGGGACCCCCGCCCGCCACCGTGCGGCTCCGGGGCCCCGGATGAGGGGGACCGGCGTCGGCGGGTTCCGACCTGGTCCCCGCGGGACGTCGGCGCGTACTGCGCCGGGGGACCGTGGAGCCCGACCGGTCGGCGGCCACCGGGCGTTGCCCGGCGACCGGCCCTTCGGCCCGGAGATGGCAGCGGCCGTTACGGTGCCGCAGCGGTGGGCGGCCGCCGCTCGGCGCAGCGGGTGACGAGCTTGTCCATCAGGGCCGTCGGCAGCGAGGGGTTGGAGGCCCCGGCCCGCGCGAGCGCACGGGAGGGTCCCGCCAGCAGGTCTGCGAGGACCGACGGCGCCAGCGCCGGGTGGGCGGCCGCGTACTGCCCCGCCCTGGAATCGGCCAGGCACGGCAGCAGTGCCTCGGCCGTCGCCCGGGGGTGCACGGCGATCTCGTACAGGGCCCGGCGTACGGGTGGCTCGTGGCGGGCCAGCTCCGCCAGCAGGGTGCCCGGCGCGTCCGGGCTGGCGGCGACCCGGGCCAGCACCTGTACGCCGTGCCGCGCGACCATGGCGCGCAGCCGCTCCTCGGACAGGCCCGGGTGCGGGGCCACGGCCTTGACCACCGAGGCGTCCGGGTCGGCGGCCAGCGCGTCCCGCAACTCCGGTGGCAGATCGTGCCGTTCGGCCACCCGCATGCGTACGGCCCCGTGCGGGGACGCGGCCAGCTCCGCCAGCTCGGCCGTCGTGGCGGCGCTGATCCGCGGTAGCGGTCCCGGCCCGGCCGCGCCCACGACGGCCGGCTGCGCGAGCAGGTCCAAGGGCAGCCGGGGGTGCTGGGCGACGCGCCTGCGGACCTCCCGCTCCGGGTCGGCGGCCAGCGCGCGGACCAGGGACTCGCCGATCGCTGGGTTCGCGGCGACCGCGTCCCGCACCTGGGGGGCCGGGTCCAGGGCGAGCCGCTCGTACAACGCCTCCGGCAGATCGGTGCGTTCGGCGAGCTCCCAGCGGACCGGCACCGAGGGGTGCCCGATCAGGGAGGCCGCCGCCTCGGCCGGGGTGCTCGGGTTCCGTGCCGTCCATTGCAGGGTCTCCAGGACGGTCGACCCGTGCGAGCCGTCACAGGCGGCGTCCGGGCGCAGCCGGCAGTCGGGCAGCAGGCAGTCGGGGTCGTGGCGGAAGGGGATCTCCTCCTGGTCGCAGACCAGGCAGGAGGTGGCCGCCGGGAGCCCGTCGCCGGTGATCAGAGCCGCGAGCGCCTCCGGCGGTACGGACTCGTTGCAGGACGCGGCCCGGCGGACCTCGGCGTGCGGGTGGCGGGCCAGACCGGCCGCCACCTCGGCGGGCGCCCACAGCGCGAGCTCCGCGACCACCGCCACCTCCGGGTCGGCGGCCAGGAGAGGCGCCGCCTCGGCCGGCAGGACCGGGCACGAGGCGAGCTTCTCCCGGACCAGGGGGTCCGGGTGCGCGGCGAGGAGGCGGGCCCACGCGGGCGGGGCGGTACCCGAGTCGAGCAGGGCGACCGCGACGTACGGCTGTGCCTCCAGGTCGATGTCGGCCGCCGCCGGCTTCCCCTCGTAGGCCAGGTGCAGAGCGGTGTGCTCCGCGTACGCGGCGAGCGCCACCGTCTGGGCGCGGCTGAGATCGGCGCGGTCGGCGAGCTCGTCCGCGAGCGCGTCCATGAAGTTTTCGTCGAAGTCCT
The DNA here is from genome assembly GCF_000725805.1 of Streptomyces xanthophaeus. GTDB lineage: Bacteria > Actinomycetota > Actinomycetes > Streptomycetales > Streptomycetaceae > Streptomyces > Streptomyces xanthophaeus. The sequence continues at coordinate 189,689 of NZ_KL647137.1, forward strand.
CGTCGAAGTCCTCGTCCCCCGCCCCGGCAGCGGGCCCCGCGGCCAGGAGGGCGAGGAGCCGGTCCGTCAGCCGGGGCGGCAGCGCGGGGTTGGCGGCGAGCCCGAGCAGCAGGGAGTGGTTCACCGGCCGGCTCCGGGCTCCGGGGCGGCGTCCGCGGCGGCAGCGCCGGCGGCGGCGGCGGTCAGGGCCGAGGCGAGGGCCTCGGTGTAGGGCCGCGGGCGGCGCCGTCGGGCGGTGGCGACGCCGATGTGCCGGGCCGGGCGGGGCGCTGCGACCCGTACCGCGACGAGGCCCGGCCCCGGGGCCAGTGCGACCTCCGGGACCAGGGAGACGCCGACGCCCGCCGCGACCAGGGACTGCGCGAAGAAGTAGTCGGTGGTGGAGGCCGCCACCTGGAGCCCGAAACCGGCGAGTTCCGCGTACCGGCGCAGGAAGGTCTCGGTCTTCAGGCAGCCGAGCACCCAGCGGTCGCCGGAGAGTTCGGCCGGACCGAGCGAGGGCCGGTCCGCGAGGCGGTGGCCGCGCGGCAGGACCAGCCACAGCGGGTCCTCCATCAGCGGGGTCCAGTCCAGCCCGGAACGCCCGCCCGCCGGTACCGGCGGCGGCCCGTCGAAGTGATAGGCCAGGGCGAGGTCGGCGGTTCCGGTGCGCACCATCGGCAGTGCCGTCTCCGGTTCGCCCTCCAGCACGGTCAGCTCCACCTCCGGGTGCGCGGCGACGAAACGGGACAGGGCGCCGGGAAGGAGATGCCGGCCGCCGCTGGCGAAGGTGGCGACGGTGAGACGGGGCCGGTCCCCGGTCAGCCGGTCGATCTCGTGGCGGACCTGGTCCAGTTCGGCGGATATCGTCTCGGCCGCCTCGACCAGCAGCCGCCCGGCCGCGGTGAGCGTGATCCCGCGGGTGCTGCGCACGGCCACCGGATGGCCGAGGGTGCGTTCGAGCGCGGCGATCTGCTGGGACACGGCCGAAGGGGTCAGGAGCAGTGCGCCGGCGGCCTTGTTGAAGCTGCCGTGCTCGGCCACGGCCCGCAGGACGCGGAGCCGCTGAACATCGATCATCAGTTTTCCTTACGACGTGTTCAGCAGCTCATCGGTTCCGCTGGGGACGATACAACGGCAGGCTCGCAGCCATGGGAAAGATTCTGGTCATCGGAGGCAGCCGGTACTTCGGGAAGACCCTGGTCGCGCGGATGCGCGACGCCGGGGACGAGGTCACCGTCCTCAACCGGGGCTCCGCCGACCCGCCGCCCGGCGTCCGCCGGCTCGTAGCCGACCGTGACGACGAGGAGGTCCTGCGGGCGGCGCTGGGTCCACGGGATTTCGACGTCGTCCTCGACCAGGTCTGCTACACGCCGCACCAGGCCGCCGTCGCCCGGCGGGCCTTCGCCGGTCGCGCCGGGCGGTACGTGATGACCTCGACGATGGAGGTGTACGACCCGGCCACGCTTTCCGCCGGGGCCGCGTTCCCCGCCCCGGCCGCCGGCCGGGCCCCGCTCGCCGAGGACCGCCTCGACCCCCTGCGCACGCCGTCCGTGCCGGGACTTTCCTGGCAGGACCCCGCGCAGGTGGAGCGCGTCCTCGGCCCCGCGACCGCCTACGCCGAGGGCAAGCGGCAGGCCGAGGCGGTCTTCCTGCGCGATCCGGTCTTCCCGTACGTCAGCGTGCGCGCCGCCCACGTCCTCGGGGGCGGCCGCGAGGACTTCACCGGCAGGCTCGCCCACTACGTCGGGCGGATCGGGGCCGGAGTCCCGGTCGAGGTCCACGAGGCCCCGTACGCGACCTCGTTCATCCACCACCGGGAGATCGCGGGCTTCCTCCACTGGGCCGCGGGGGAGACCTTCACCGGGCCGGTGAACGCGGCCTCGCACGGTGCGCCGGACGTCACCGCCCTGTGCGAGGCGGTCGCCGCGCGGCTCGGGCGGCGACCGCACTACCGGCTCGTGGCGCAGGGCGCCCCCGCCTCGCCCTTCTCCTTCGACCGGGGGTACGCCATGGACAACAGCCGGGCCGCCGGGCTGGGCCACCGCTTCGGCCGGGTCGCCGACTGGCTGCCGAGCGCGGTCGACGCCGCCGCGCACGCCCTCACCGACCGGCCGGCGCGCTGACCTCTGCGGGACGGCCGGCAGCCGTGCCCGGACCGGGCCCCGGTCCGGGCACGGGGCAGTTACGTCGGCAGCCCGAGGATCTCCACGATGCCCTCGGCGTAGGCGGCGGTCACCGAGCCCGGGGTGCCCGCCGCCTCCCGGTGCAGCTCGGGCAGGGCCCTGCGGATGAACGCGGAGGACTGCCCGTACAGGCCCGCCTCGTGGGAGGTCCCGTCGTCCTCGGCGCCGAGCAGGACCAGCACCGTCCACAGCAGCGCCTCGCGGGTGGTCCGGCGCGGCGGGCCCGCGGACCACACGGCCATCAGCACCCCGGACACCGCCGGAGCGGGCGGGGCCAGCCGTTTCCCCGCGAAGGCGTGCCCCTCCAGTGCCCGGAACGCGGCCGGGTGCCCCTCGGCCGCAGCCCACAGCGTGTCCTCGAGGTGCTGCGCGGAACGCCCGCAGCCGCACTCGATGGACGCCCAGTCGTGCCGCGCGATCTCCGCCGCCACCGTGTCCGGTACCAACGGGCTGCTGCGCGGGTTGTCCATGCCTCTCATGGGAGGAGTATGCGTTTCGGCCACGCCGGGGACCAGAGGCACCCGGTGAGGTCCACCCGGCCGGGCCCGGAACCGGATTTCCCGGCCCCACGTCTGAGGTCCCGTGCGTATGAAACGAAGAATCCTCACGCTCCTGTTCGCCCTGCTCGTCACCCAGCTCGGCTCCCTGATCAGCCCGGCCTACGCATGCGGCTGCGGGGCGATGGTCCCCGACGGCCAGTCCGTGATCGGGGTCGACCGCGAGACCTCCGTCGTGCGCTGGGACGGCCGGACCGAGCAGATCGTGATGCGGTTCACCGTGGGCGGGGACGCCCGCAAGGCCGCCTGGATCATGCCGGTGCCCGGGCGGGCCACCGTGGAACTGGGCGATGCGGACCTGTTCGGCGAACTGGCTCAGATGACCAGGCCCGAGCGCAGGACGCGTACCTACTTCTGGCCGCGCGAGGACGACTGGCCGTTCTCCTCGGGCCGCCGGGACGGGGCCGGCGCCATGGCCCCCGGCACCGCCGACCCGGGCGTCGGCGTCGTCGGCCGCGAACGGCTCGGGGACTTCGACGTGGCCCGGCTCACCGCCACCGACCCGGACGCACTGAAGGACTGGCTGGAATCCAACGGCTTCCGGCTCCCCGACCGCCTCGCCGCGGAGGTCAAGCCCTACGTCGACCAGGGCTGGGAGTACGTCGCCGTGCGCCTCGCCCCGCGGGAGCAGGGCAGGCCGCTGCGCGGCGACCTCGACCCGCTGCGGATCCGCTTCGACAGCGACCGGCTCGTCTACCCGATGCGCCTGTCGCGGATGGCCCGCACCAGCCAGTCGCTCGGCCTGTACGTACTGGCCGACCACCGGATGGAGCCCGTCTCCGCGATCGGCGGGAACGCACCGAAGGTGACCTTCGCGGGCAGGATCGCGCCCGAGGACGGCCCGCTCGCCGAACTCACCGGCGGCAAGAAGGTCTTCCTGACCGCGATCGACCAGAGATTCCCCGAGCCGGGCCGCATCGACGCCGACCACGAGCTGCGCGCCACCGCCGAGGACACCCCGTACCGCCGGGCCGTCTACCGCGACGAACTGCTCACGGTGGGGGACGGCATCCCGGTGTGGCTCCTGACCGTCTCCGCCGCCCTGGTGGCCCTGGCGGCCGGAGCAGGCCTCACCGCGAGGGCCCGCCGCCGTCGCCGGGCCGCGGCGGCGATTCCGGCGTCGACCCCGGCAGGATGACCGTGACCCCGCGGCCCGGCGCGGTGCCCATCGCGGCCAGGGCCGCGGGGGCCGCGTCCAGCGGGATCGTCGAGGTGACCAGCAGGTCCGGGCGCAGCAGCCCGCCCCGGACCATTTCCATCATCGGCGGGTAGGCGTGCGCGGCCATCCCGTGGCTGCCGAGGACCTCCAGCTCCCAGCCGATCACCCGCTCCATCGGCAGCGGGGCCGGACCGGCCGCCGCGGGCAGCAGCCCGACCTGCACGTGACGGCCCCGCCTGCGCAGCCCGCCCACCGAGGCCGCCGCCGTGGCCGGGGACCCCAGGGCGTCGAGCGAGAGCTGCGCGCCCCCGCCGGTCAGCTCCCGCACCGCCGCGGCCGTGTCCGTCACGGCGCGGGCGTCCACGGTGTGCGCGGCGCCGAGCCTCCGTGCCAGCTCCAGCGCGCCGGGCGCGGTGTCGACGGCGACCACCCGGGCCCCGGCCGCGGCCGCGATCATCACGGCGGAGAGCCCCACGCCGCCGCAGCCGTGCACCGCCACCCACTCGCCCGCCGCCACCCGCCCCCGGGCGACCACGGCCCGGAACGCCGTCGCGAAGCGGCAGCCGAGTCCGGCGGCCGTCGCGTACGACAGCTCCTCGGGCACGGCCACCAGATTGACGTCGGCCCGGTCGAGGGCCACGTACTCGGCGAAGGAACCCCAGTGCGTGAACCCGGGCTGCGTCTGGTGCGGACACACCTGGTGGTCACCGGCCGCGCAGTCGGGGCAGGTACCGCAGGCGCTGACGAACGGGGCCGTCACCCGGTCGCCTGGCCGCCAGCCGGTCACGCCCGCGCCCACGGCCTCGACCACACCGGCGAGTTCGTGGCCGGGCACGTGCGGCAGCACGATGTCCGGATCGTGTCCCATCCAGCCGTGCCAGTCGCTGCGGCACAGTCCGGTGGCCTCCACCCGCACCACGACCCCGCCCGCCGACGGCACGGGATCCGCCACCTCCGTGACCTCGGGCAACTCCTCGTACCGTTCGAACACCACCGCGCGCACGGTCCCGCCCTCCGCTCGACTGCCCGTACGCTACCCGGCCTTGTCGGGCCCGCGGGGCGGTGGCAGGCTGCCGGGTACTGCCGCCTCGGGCGGCAGCCGACCGGACCAGAGCCCGACCACAGGGGGAACCATGAACCGCAAGCGGACAGCCGCCGTCGTCTCCGTCCTGCTCGCCTTCGCCGTCACCGTGCTCGGTGCGGGAGCCCAGGCCCACGCGGCCGCGGGGGAGAAGAAGGTCGAGGTCATCAAGTAGCCCCACCGGGGCGGCCCGGGCGGGGACGGCGGCGGCTCAGGGCGCGGCCTCCCCCTCCCGGGCCAGGGCGAACACCCCGGCGCAGATGAGGGCGATGCCGAGCAGTTGGGGCAGCAGCCACCAGTGGGCCCGCAGGTGTTCCTCGTACAGGACCACCCCCAGCGCGACGCTCACGCCCGCGTCGCCGAGGGTCAGCGCGGGCTGGGAGGCGACCAGCGGGCCTCCCTGCATGGCGTGTTCGAGCAGCAGCAGGGCCGCGATGCCGGTGACGCCGAAGGCGTAGGTCTGCCAGGTGGTGAGGAACGCGCCGATGCCCCGCTCGTCGAGGATGTGCACGGAGGACTTCATCAGGGCGGCCGTGAGCGCGTAGCAGACTGCGGTGGCGGCCCCGAGGCAGCCGGCCCGGGCGCGGCCCGGGGGACGGCGCAGCCCGGTCACGGCCAGGGCGGTGACCACGACCGCGCAGACGGCCAGGGACAGGCCCCACCGGTCGAGCGGTACGTGGGTGCGGTTGCCGTCGGGGGAGGCGGCGATCAGCACGATCCCGAGCCCGGCCACCACCCCGGCGACGGCCAGCCACAGGGCACCGGAGAGCCGCTGGCGGGCCATCAGCGAGGCGATGAGCAGGGCAAGGGGGAGTTCGAGCACGAAGAGGGGCTGTACGAGGGCCAGTGCGCCGGTGGCCAGGGCGAGGGCCTGTCCCACTCCGGCCGCGATCACGGCGAGGATCCCGGCGACCCACAGCGGGCGCCGCAGGAGGTCGAGGACCAGGCCGATCCGGAAGCCGTCGCTCTGGGGCACGGTGAGGGCGGCCCGCCGCTGGAGCACGGTGGCGAGCGCATTGCTCAGCGCCGCGAACAGCGCGAAGAGGACCGGCAGGACGACGCCCATGGCCCGATCCTCGTGGCGTCCGCCGCCCGTCGGCGCCGCGACACCGCCCCGGTCCCGGAGCGGAGCGCGCATTCCCCCTTCCGGTCCCGTCGGGTCACGTCCGGTCCCGGTACGGACCCGTCGGGGTCTTGCGGGTCTTGCGGGGCCGGTGCGCGGCCACGCTCGGCCGTTCAGGCCGTTCAGGCCGAACCGGCGGCTCCGGACGCGCGGTGCAGGGCCAGGGCCGCGAGGGCCTCGGGGGCGCCCTCCTGGCCGCGGATGCCGGGGAAGGCGTTGACGTCGACGATCAGCGGCTTCCCGGCGCCGGTGTCGATGAGGTCGACTCCGTAGACGTCCAGCGAGAACACCGCGCCCACCTCGCGCACCAGGGCGGCCCAGCCCGGCGGCAGCCGGTCGAGCGGGAGCGGCAGGGTGGGCCCGCGGCCCTGCGGGGACAGCTCCGACCGGCGCAGGGCCGCGAAGACCCGGTCCCCGACCGCCCACAGCTTGTGGTCCCAGCCGTCGTTGGGTGCGAACGCCTGGACCACGACCGGCTCCTGCGGCCACGCGGCCAGCAGCCCGGCCACGTCACCGGGCCCGTCCATCCGGGCGACCAGGTCGCCCCGGTGGCTGTGGCGGCTCTTGACCACCACGGGGGAGGAGGGCGGTCCGGCCTCGGCCCACCCGGTGAGGGAGCCGTAGGTGGCGGTCGCGGCGAAGGGCAGGCCGGAGCCCAGGGCGAGCTCGGCCATCCGGGTCCGGTCCTGGACCAGCGCGGTCGCCGCCGCGGAGTTCAGCACGGCCGCGCCCCGCTGCTCCAGGGACCGCGCGAGCTCCAGGGCCTGCGGGGTCCGCGACTTCAGCAGGTACACGTCGGCCGGTTGCCGCGGCGCACCGGCCGTACGCGGATCGAGGGCCTCGACGGTGTGCTCGCGGGCCAGCAGGGCGGTGGTCGCCGCCAGCAGCGGATGGCCGGGTTCCGGTGTGATCAGGCCGACCCTCACGCGCCGTCACCCGCCCCCGCCGTCGCCGTGGCGGCCGTCGCCTGCGCCGGGATGGACAGCGGCAGCGGTGCGTGCGGTCGCAGGTACGGGGCCGTGGAGCCGCCCTCCCGGGCCAGCTCCAGCACCGCCCGGGCCACCCGGGCGGCGGCGTCCGGTACCTGACGGAAGCTCGGGAAGTCGTTCACGTCGACCACGACCGGCCCTTCCGGGCCGAGCAGCACGTCGACTCCGTACAGGTCGAGCCCGTACACCGACCCCACCTGCGCGGCGATCGCGGCGACCTCCGCCGACAGCGGAACCCGGCGTTCGCGCACCGCGGGGTCCGGGTGCAGCGGGGAGCAGCGCTCGGTCGCGAACAGCTCGCCGCCGACCCCGTACACCTTGAGGTCGGTGCCCGCATTGGGCACGTACGGCTGGGCGATGAGCATGCCCTCGCCCGTCAGCCGGGGCAGCGTCGCCTCCAGCCGCTCCGGCGAGGACACCAGGTGCACGGCCCGGCCGGAGCTGCCGTCGGAGGGCTTGACCACCAGGGGGTACTCCGCCTCCGGTATCTCGCGGAGCAGTTCGGGGCGGGCCACCGCATAGGTGGGCGGCAGCGGGAGGCCGCGGCCGCGCCCGATGGCGGCGGCCAGGGCCTTGTCGCGCACGCCCCGGATCGAGCGGGCGTCGTTGACCGTGGTCGCGCCGGCCGCTGCGGCGGCCTCCAGGAGGGTCAGCCCGGGTCCGCCGGACACCGTCTTGAGCACCCAGGCGTCGTGCGCCCCCGCGTCCACGGCCTCGGACATGCGCAGCAGGGAGCCGCCCGGCCGCAGCACGTCCACGTGGTGACCCCATGAGGTCAGTTGCCGGATCACCTCGTTCGGCATGCCGTCGTGGCGGTAGTGCTCCTCCACCAGGAAGCAGAGCCTCATGGACCTTCCCCATATTCCCCGGACGTCCGCCGATTCCGTCCGGCGAGTTGTGACGCCACAGGATGTCATGGACCGCAATGTGCCGATCGGTCCGCGTCGGTCCCTCCTGTGCCCCCGGCGGTCGGCGGCCCGGGGCGGCCCGGCAGGGTCCGGCGGACAACCCGGGTGTCCCGCAGGGGTGGTTCGGACGTGCGAGGTCCGGTTGCCGGCCTCGAAGGTGGGTCAAAAATCGCTTCAAAACAACCCTTAGTGATCACTTCCTCACATGGAGATGGTCAAGGGCTTTTCAAATCGATCAATAACTCTCCTATAGTTGCCCCTGGTTACCCCAGGAAACCATTTTCCTCCGTTCCCGCCCGGTATGAGGCCTTGATCGATGACGGCGCCCCCTTCCCCCCTCCGCCCCTCCGCGCTCGCCCTGCTGGTCACCGCAGCGGCCACCGGCGCGCTCTGCACGGCGGCGGTGGCCGCGGCCCCCGCGTCCGTACGCGTGCCCCTCGCCTGGTTCTGCGGTGCGGGCGCGCTGCTGCTCGCCGTCGCCGCCTTCGCCGTGGTCTGGTCGACGCGCACCTCCCGCCTGCTGCGCCGCCGGGTCTCCGGCCTCACCGGGGAACTGGCCGCGCGTGACGCCCACATCGCCCGGCTGACCGCCGACGGAGCGCGCGACGCGGCAGCGCACACCGCCGAGCGGGGCAGGCTGCTGCACGTCCACGCCGCCGAACTGGAAGGCCTGCAGGCCACCCACGCCGCCGAGCTCGGCGCGCTCGCCGCCACCGGGGCGGCCACCCGCGAACACCTCGGGGAAGAACTGCGCCGGGCCCGCTCCGGCCGGGCCGCAGCCATGGCGGCCGCGGCCAACGCGGCCGGCCGCATGCAGGCCCTCGCCACCGGGATGCTCGCCGACCTGCGCGACATGGAGCACCGGCACGCCGACGAGGACGTCCTCGGCGACCTGCTCCACCTCGACCACCGCACCGCCCAGGCGGGCCGCCTCGCCGACTCCATCGCCGTGCTCACCGGGGCCCGTTCGGGCCGCCGCTGGGCCAAGCCGATCGTCATGGAATCGGTGCTGCGCGGCGCCATGGGCCGGATCGGCAGCTACCAGCGGGTCCGGCTGCACTCCACCAGCCAGGCCGCCGTCGCCGGGCACGCCGCCGAGGGCGTCATGCACGCCCTGGCCGAACTCCTCGACAACGCCGCGAACTTCTCCCCGCCCACCGCCGAGGTCCACGTGTACGTGGAGGAGGTGCCCGCCGGGATCGTCATCACCGTCGAGGACAGCGGACTCGTCATGAGCGAGGTCCAGCTGCGCCGGGCCGAACAGGCGGTCAGCGCCGAGTCGCTGGACCTGGCCGGGCTCTCGGGCACCCGACTCGGCCTCGCCGTCGTCGGCCGCCTGGCCCGCAAGCACGGCCTCACCGTCTCCTTCCGGCCGTCCGCCCGCGGCGGTACCGGCGCCCTGATGATGCTGCCGCACGAGCTGATCAGCCGTACCCCGGCCGAGACGGCCCCCGCACCGCAGGCCGCCGCCCAGCCGGAGCCCGCCGAGGCCCCGGAGCCCGCCGCCGCGCCCGCCGGCGCCGGCCGCGCGGGGGACCGTACGCCCGCCCCCGCGGGTACCCCCGCCCCGCAGGGGGGATCCACCGGAGCCGCCCCGGCTCCCGAGACCGGTGAGAGCGGGCTGCCCCAGCGGCGCCGCGGCCGCACCCTGGCCGCCGCCCACCCCGAAGGGCCCGCCACCGCGGGCCCGGCACCCCGTACGAACGCCACCCCCGCCGACGCGTCCCGGCCCGCCACCCGCTTCGGCAGCTTCCGGCAGGCCGTCCGCGGCGCCTCGGCGCACCCCACGAACCCCCAGAACCCGGAAGGCACCGCGCAATGACCGGCTCCACCACCGACGAGACGCTCAGCTGGCTCCTGGAAGGCCTCCTGGAGCGCACCCCCGGCGCCCGCCACGCCCTCGTGCTCTCCCGCGACGGCCTCAAGCTGTGCCGCACCCCGGAGCTCTCCGTCGACCAGGCCGACCAGCTCGCCGCGATCGCCGCCGGCATCCAGAGCCTCTCGCACGGGGCGTCCATCGAGTTCGGCGACGGGACCGGCGGAGTCCGCTCCGCCATGGCCGAGTTCTACGGCGGGATCCTCTTCATCGTCGAAGCCGGAGAGGGCGCCCACCTCGCGCTCGTCGCCTCCGAGGACGCCGACGCGGGCCTGGCCGGACACAACATGTCCGAACTGGTCGAGCAGCTCGGCGAGCACCTCGTCGCCCGGCCCCGGGGGTGAGCAGGGGCCGACCGGCCCGGGACGACTCCCCGGACCGGCTCTACACCCTCACCGGCGGCCGCAGCCGCTCCGGCTCCGACGCCTTCGACCTGGTCACCCTGATCGTCGCCGAATGCGACCCGGTCCCCGGCATGCAGTCGGAGCACACGGCCATCCTGCGCATGTGCCAGTACCCGACGGCGGTCGTGGAGATCGCGGCCGACCTCGGCCTGCCCGTGTCCATCGTCCGGATCCTCCTCGCCGACCTGCTCGGCACCGGGCGGATCAGCGCCCGCCACCCCCGCACGACGTACAGCCTTCCCGACCCCGACATCCTGGAGCAGGTGCTCGTTGGACTCCGCAGCCTCTGACGCGATCCCCGATCAGCGTCGCCAGACCCTGCACAGCACCGCCGACAACGGCCTGAAGATCGTGATCGTCGGTGGTTTCGGAGTCGGCAAGACCACCATGGTCCGCTCGGTCAGCGAGATCCGTCCGCTGAACACCGAGGAGACCATGACGCAGGCCGGCGAGGCCGTCGACGACACCGACCAGGTCGCCTCCAAGACCGCCACCACCGTCGCCTTCGACTTCGGCCGCATCACCCTCGACGCGCGCAACGTGCTGTACCTCTTCGGCGCCCCCGGCCAGGAGCGGTTCTGGTTCCTGTGGGACCGGCTGTTCGCCGGCACCCTCGGCGCCGTCGTCCTCGTCGACACCCGCCGCCTCGCCGACTCCTGGTACGCCATCGACCGCCTCGAACACCACGGCACGCCCTTCGTCGTCGCCTGCAACGACTTCGGCGGACCCGCGCACACCGAGGAACAGGTCCGGGCCGCCCTCGACCTGCCGCCCGAGGTCCCGCTGGTGTTCTGCGACGCCCGCTCCCGGGAGTCCAGCAAGCACGTCCTGATCTCCCTCGTCCAGCACCTGCAGACGGCCGCCCGCACGCACCAGCCGAAGACCCCGGAGCCCACCCCGTGACCACCCCCGCCGCACCGGCAGCCCCAGAGCCCGGCCCCGTCCCGCTCAGCGGCCCCCGGTTCCAGACCGACCCCATCGGGCTGTACCGCGAGATGCGCCGCGACCACGGCGCCGTCGCCCCGGTCGTCCTGGACGGCGACGTACCGGCCTGGCTCGTCCTCGGCTACCGCGAACTCCACCAGGTCACCAGCGACCCCGCGCTCTTCTCCCGCGACTCCGACCTGTGGAACCAGTGGGACCGCATCCCCGCCGACTGGCCGCTGCTCCCGATGATCGGCCGCAAGCAGCCCTCGATCCTCTACACCGTCGGCGAACGCCACCGCGAACGCGCCGCCCTGATCAGCGGCGCCCTGGAATCCATCGACCCCTTCGAACTCAAGGGCCACGCCGAGCGGTTCGCCGACGAGCTCATCGACGGCCTGTGCGGCAAGGGCGCCTGCGACATCGTCGGCGAGTACGCGATGCTCCTGCCGCTGCGCGTCCTCGCCCGGATCTACGGCTTCTCCGACGAGCAGGGCCCCGGGCTCGTCACCGCCATGAACGACATGATCAACGGCCGTGAGGGGGCCCTGGAGGGCCAGCGCCACCTCGGCGGTTCGATGTACGCGCTGCTCACCGCCAAGCAGGCTGCGCCCGGCCCGGACGTCGTCTCCCGGATGCTCGCCGACCGCGCGGACTTCACCGTCGAGGAGATCGCCCAGGACCTCATGGTCATGATGGCCGCCGGCCACCAGCCCACCGCCGACTGGATCGGCAACTCGCTGCGCCTGATGCTCACCGACCCCCGCTTCGAGGCCTCCCTGGCGGGCGGCCGGCACAGCGTCGGCGAAGCGATGAACGAAGTCCTGTGGGAGGACACCCCCACCCAGAACGTGGCCGGCCGCTGGGCCTCCCGCGACACCCACCTCGCCGGACGGCGCATCGCCCGCGGCGACCTGCTGCTGCTCGGCCTCGCCGCCGCCAACGCCGACCCGCAGGTACGCACCGACGCGGGCGCCCTCACCGGCGGCAACAGTGCCTTCCTCTCCTTCGGACACGGCGAACACCGCTGCCCGTTCCCCGCCCAGGAGATCGCCGAGGTCATCGCGCGCACCGGCATCGAGGTCCTCCTCGACCGGCTGCCCGACGTCGACCTCGCGGTACCCGCCGGCGCGCTCACCCGCCGGCCGTCCCCCTGGCTGCGCGGACTGACCGAACTCCCGGTGACCTACACCCCGACCCCCGCCCTTGGAGCCTCCAGATGACGTGCCCCATCGACCACTCCGCCGCCGCACCCCTCACGCTGGACCCCTTCGTCGCCGACCTCGACGCGGAGAGCGCCGCCCTGCGCGCCGCGGGCCCGCTGGTGCGGGTCGTCCTGCCGGGCGGCGTCGGCGTCTACGCCGTCACCCGCCACGCGGAGGCAAGAGCCCTGCTGACCGACTCCCGGGTGGTCAAGGACATCGAGGTCTGGGGTGCCTGGCAGCGCGGCGAGATACCCCTGGACTGGCCGCTGATCGGCCTCGCCAACCCCGGGCGTTCGATGCTCACCGTCGACGGCGACGAGCACCGCCGCCTGCGCACCCTCGTCGCGCAGGCCCTGACCGTACGGCGGGTGGAGAAGCTGCGGGCGGGCATCGAGGCCCTGACCACCGGCATGCTCGACCGGCTGGCGGCCCGGCCGGCCGGTGAACGCGTCGACCTGAAGGCCGAGTTCGCCTACCCGCTGCCCATGAACGTCATCAGCGAACTGATGGGCGTGGACGCCGCCCTGCACCCGCAGCTCAAGGGGCTCTTCGAGAAGTTCTTCTCGACGCAGACCCGCCCCGAGGAAGTGCCGCAGATGATGGCGGACCTCGGCGCGCTCTTCTCCCGCATCGTGGAGTCCAAGCGCGAGAACCCGGGCGACGACCTGACCAGCGCGCTGATCGCCGCCTCGGAGAACGGTGACCGGCTCACCACCGAGGAGATCACCAACACCCTCCAGCTCATGGTGGCGGCCGGCCACGAGACCACCATCAGCCTGATCGTCAACGCGGTCGTCGCCCTCCAGACCCACCCCGAGCAGCGCGCCCGCGTCCTCAAGGGCGAGGTCCCCTGGGAGAACGTGATCGAGGAGACCCTGCGCTGGTCCACCCCGACCTCGCACGTGCTGATCCGCTTCGCCGCCGAGGACGTCGAGGTCGGCGACCGGACCCTGCCCAAGGGCGAGGGCCTGATCGTCTCCTTCGGAGCCATCGGCCGCGACGAGGAGCAGCACGGCCCCACGGCGGGGGAGTTCGACGTCACCCGCACCCCGAACCGCCACATCTCCTTCGGCCACGGCCCGCACGTGTGCCCCGGCGCCGCCCTGTCCCGGCTGGAGGCGCTGGTCGCCCTCCCGGCGCTGTACGCCCGGTTCCCCGACCTCACCCTCGCCGTGGCGCCCGAAGAGCTCCGCAACAAGCCGATCCTGACCCAGAACGACCTCTTCGACCTCCCCGTCCACCTGTCCTGACCGGCGAAATTCGCATGTGCGCCCGCCCCGTCCCCTGTTAGGTTCATCGCGTGCCGAAGCTGAATCAGATCATCGCAGTGGAAAAGGGCGTCAAGTCCAAGTCCCTCCAAGAGCTCTCGCAGGCTCACCACGACGTCCAGAAGCCCGCCCTGCTGGCCGGCATCTCCCGGACCTACCAGCCCAAGGACGAGGAGGGCGAGCAACTGCCCCCGGAGTCCACGCGGGTGCAGGTCAAGGCCGAGGACGTGCTGCGGGCCACGGCGGGGACGCTGACGCGGCTGTTCGACGTGACGGCCACCAAGGACTGGGCGAACCGCACGGCCTCGGCCGACGTGGTCGTCGACGGCTCCGTCCTGCTGGAGCAGGTGCCCGTGCCGTACCTGCTGTTCCTGGAGAAGCAGCTCACGGACATGCACACCTTCGTGCGGAAGCTGCCGGTGCTGGACGCCTCGGAGTCCTGGAACCTGGACCCGTCCACGGACTCCTGGAAGACGGACCCGGTCCGCACCATCCGCACGAAGAAGGTGCCGCGCAACCACGTCAAGGCCGAGGCGACCGAGAAGCACCCGGCGCAGGTCGAGGTGTACTACGAGGACGTGCCCGTCGGCTACTGGACGACGGTGAAGTTCTCCGGAGCGCTGCCCGCGCGGAGGGTGAACGAGCTCCTCGACCGCGTCGAACGGCTCCAGCAGGCGGTCAAGTTCGCCCGCGAGGAGGCCAACAGCACCGAGGTCGACGACCAGCGGGTCGGTGACGCGGTGTTCGGCTACCTGTTCAGGTAGCCCCGAGATCGCCCCCCGTTCGAGCGGGGGGTGCGCGAGAGCGCAAGCTGAAACTGATGTTGAAGCTGAACCAGGGGTGACAGTTGGGGGTTCGAATCCCTCCCCCGGCACTGCGTGCCGGGGTGGCCCAAGCCCGGTAGAGGCGGCCCCGTCAAACTCAGATTCTCGCTCCAGTCTCAGTATTCGCCGCCGAACACCGGATCGACCGAGCGTGGACGATCATCGACGGATGGGGGTTCAAGTCCCTCCTGCGCCTCTTCCGTGGCGCGGTAGTTCAAAGGCAGAACACGTCGGTCTCAATATGATCCGCGGCTCTTAAACGCCGCCGGTGTGCGCAATTGGGTGGCAAACAGGGGCCCGGGAGCTGGACATGCTCCCGGGCCCTGTCACGTTCCGGGCCCCTTCCCCGCCGTCCGCGGGGCCGGGACCGCGGATCACACCGGTACGGACACGAACACCTTGCCCGCCTCGTTCTCGACGAGGACCGCCTTGACGTCGCCCGGGTCCACGGCCGCCGAACCGTCCAGCGCCGCCCCCTTGCCCTCGCCGTTCTGCTGGCCGCCCACGACCCAGCCGCCCGCGGTGCGGCGCGTACCGTCCTGGGCGACGACGACCAGCCGGCAGCGCTCGCCCTGGGGGATCCCCGTCACGGCGGCGTTCACCCGCACCCACTGCGGGGCCGGTGTCACCTGTACGTTCATCCGCGCACCCGTCACCCGGTCGGTGGCCGAGGCCACCTTGGTCCCGGCCGGGAGCGAGGGCGCCGCCGAGACCGACGGGGACGGCTCGGGAGGCAGCGCCCGGGCCTGCGGATCGGCGCCGCCCAGCTGCGCCCCCGCCCAGAACACGGCGGCCAGCGAGGCCGCGGCGGCCAGACCCGCCACACCCATGCGGCGGCGCCGATCCCCTGACCGTTCGCCGCGCATCTGCCGCAGCGTCCGCTGGAGCAGCAGGTCACCGCCCTGCGGCGGCCCGTCGAGGAACGCCTCCTCGGGCACCTCACCGAGCGCCAGCTCCATCTCGCGCAATGCAGTCACCTCCTCCCGGCACTGCACGCAGCCCTCGATGTGTTCCCCGATCCGAAGGGCTTCCTCGCCGTCCAGGACGCCGAGCACGTACGGGCCGAGCAGTTCCTCCTCGTGTCGCTGCCTGTTCATGCCACCACCTCACGCAGTCCGGCGGGCTGCTGGGGCGGCCTGCCGTTTCGTTTTCCTGTTCTCGAGCCGTTCTCCCTGGCCCTGTTGTCCGTGAAGACCTCGCGCAGGGCCTTGAGCGCGTAGTGCGAACGCGATTTGACCGTGCCCGCGGGGATGCCGAGGCTGTCGGCGGCCTCCGCGACGCTGAGCTGCCGGTAGTACAACTCCTTCAGCACGTCCCGGTGTTCCGGCGAGAGCTGGTCGAGGGCCCCCAGGACCGTCATCGAGTCCACGACGGAGTCGGCGTGGTCCTCCTCCACCGGGGGAGCGGCCGCTTCCCCGGAGACCTCCGGGGGACGGGCGGCCTTGGCCCGGTACCGGTCGGTGATGATGTTGCGGGCCACCGTCAGCAGCCAGCCGCGCACCGAACCCTTCCCGTTGACCAGGACATCGGAGTGCCGCCAGGCCCGGATGAGGGTCTCCTGGACCACGTCCTCGGCGGCGGCCCGGTCTCCGGTCAGCCGCGTGGCGTACGCGAGCAGGGCGTGGCCGTGCTCCTCGTACACCGATTTGATCAGTGCCTCATCGGTCGAGCCCCGCCGAGTGCGGGGCCACAGTGGTCCGGCCATCTCACCCTCTCCGTCTTCCTCGTTTACGTGGTGCGGACGGAACACGCCCTGGGGGCGCGGGCGGTTCACGTGACGTACGTCACTCAGGTCCGGCAGGTGCGGCCGGTGTTGAGGCAGTCGGTCACCGCGGCCATCTGCTGCTCGGTCATGGCGTTCACGAACATCGCGTGGTCGGTCTTCGGGCTGTGCCGCTGCTCGGGGAAGGAGTCGAGGGCGACCGGCGCGCCCGCGGGGACCTCGTAGGCCAGGGAGACGCGCAGTTCGGGCACGGGGAAGGTGCCCCGCGGACAGGCGCCGCCCGCGGCGGGGAACCGCAGGTGCGAGCGGTGCCCGGCGGAGGCGGTGTCGATGCCGTTCCAGCAGCTGGGGAAGGTCAGGGTGCGCGTGAGGAGTTCGCCCTCGGGGCAGCGGGGGTAGAGGGTGGTGGTCCGGTCGGGGGAGCCGGAGCAGCCCCAGCGGGCCCGTACGTCGGTGTCGCTGCCCGCGGTGCGGGCGACGGCGTCGCCGGTCATCCCGCGCAGGAACCGCGGCATGGGCACCACCTTGGTCGCCGGGTTCCCGCGGAACTCCACCAGGACCGAGGCCTCCGGCAGGATCTGCCCGGTGTTGCCGTGCCCCGCCGCGCTCTCGTACGGCCGCGTGCCCGGCCGGTCCGGGCGGCGCAGGACGGGCCAGTAGTACGTGGACCGGTCGCCGCCCGTACAGCTCGTGGGGGCCGCGGCCAGGGACTCGTCGCTCGACATGGCGTCGGCGGACAGGTTGCCCACGTAGGCGTGCGTGTGGTGGGCCCCGGTCCGCAGCCCGGGCGAGACCACGAGGTTGTCCTCGTTGTAGTGGCCCTCCGCGTTGCGGCCGCAGTCCACCACCACCGAGCCCGTCGAGGCGTCGGGCCCCGGGGCGGGCGGGCGGTCCGGGGTGCGCGGTACGTCGCGTATGTCCACGAAGTCGGAGGGTGCCGGACCGGCGGCTCCGGCCGCGTGCTGCGGACCCGCCGCCCGCGAGGCGCCGAGGACGGCGGCGAGCAGCCCGCCGCCCAGGACCAGGCAGACGACGAGCGCGAGCAGGCGGTGTTCGTTCCCCATGGCGGTCACGGTCGCCGGTGGCGCCACCGGCGTCAACCTGGCATCCGCATGGCGGGCGGCGCACCGCCGCTTTTCCGCCCACGTCGCGCTATATGGCCGGAACCACCGGCCCGTACCGTTCCCGGTGGTTGCCGGGCCCGGGGACGGCCCAGCACAGTACGCCGTATGACACCCGCAGAGCTCCTGCACGCATTCGCCCGCACCCGCGCCTCGCTCGACGGCCGGGAGGTGACCTACTGGTGGTCCGGAGACGTCTGGTCATGGGGTCCGGGAGAGCCCTACCGGCGCCTCTTCGGCTTCGAGGGCCTCAATGTCGCCCGCCTCGTGAGGGACGGGGAGGGCGACGGTTACCAACTGCTCACCCGGGAGGCTGCCTTCTACCTGGACCCCCTTACCCGGGAGATCCTGGAGACCTGGGAGGACGAGCCGGTCGTCCACGTCTGGAACGATCCGGCGAACCAGAAGTGGCGCCCCTTCCCCGTCCCCGTGACCGACCTCGGCGAGCAGGTCTGCTTCAGTCTGGAGATCCCGCTGGCCTACCCCTCCCCGCTGCCCGTCGAGGAGTTCCCGCAGAACTCGGCGGACGACACCTACCGGGCGCTGGAGCTCTTCCAATTCTACGCGCCCGCGACGGTCCTCACGACCGACGCGGACAGCGTCCCCGCCACCATGTCGTGGACCCGGATGTCCCCCTGGCTCCCCTGGATGGCACGGGGACAGCAGCCCGGCGGGCTCACCTTCCACTGCCGTGGCCGCAAGCTCGACTCCTACGCCGAGGTCCCGGAACGCACCCGCGCGTACATCGCGGCGCACCACCCGGAGTTCGCCCACGCCCCGGAGAAGTGGAGCGAGCCGAACGAGACCAGCTGGACCTACTTCCGCAGGCTCGCCGGGGACCACTGACACGAACCCCGCCCGGAAGCCTCCCCGGCCCCCGGACCTGCGGCTCCGCCCGCTGCACGGCCGGCCCCGGGAGACCCCGGGGGGACCCCCGGGGGAGCAGCAGGGGGCGGACAAGGGTTTTCCCCGTATCCAGTTCATTCCCGCGTTGCCTACTGTCTGCCCACCGGCGATCTTCCCCCTGCACGACCGCCACGCTCCAACCCCACATGGCGCGAGGCCGTCGGGCCGGGCGATCACCGGTCACGCCGTTGCCCTGCCCCGCCGTCGAGGACGGGCGACGTGGCGCGCAGCGGTGGCCGGGGCGGGATTGACCAGCCCGTTCCGGCCCCGCGGCCGCCGGTTCACCTCCCACACTGCACCGACCGGTCGCTCCGGCCTGCCCGGAAGCGGCCCGCGAAAGGGAACACCGTGCACGCATCCAGACGTAGGCTCATATCCGTGGTGGCGATGTCCGTCACCCTGCTCGCCGGTTCCGCCACCGCTTCGGTGGCCCTGGCCGCCGATGTCCCCGCCCCGGCCGCCGCCGAGGCCGCCGCCGCGCCGGTCGAGAACCTCATCGTCGGATACAAGTCCACGGCCACGGAGGCCAGCTCCAACACCGCGGCTGCCGACGACGCCGTCGCGAAGGGCAAGAAGGCCGGCAAGAAGGCGAAGTTCGACCGCCGCCTCGGCACCGGTGCCGCCCTCGTCAACCTGGGCACCGTCGCCCCGTCCGAGGCCGCCGACGTGATGGCGCAGTTCCGCGCCGACCCGGACGTCGCCTACGTCGAGCCGGACTCCCGGGCCTACGCCCTGGCCACCCCGAACGACACCGAGTACGCCAAGCAGTGGGACCTCTTCGAGCCCACCGCGGGCATGAACGTTCCCGCCGCCTGGGACAAGACCACCGGCAGCGGCGTCACCGTCGCCGTGATCGACACCGGCTACGTCGCGCACTCGGACCTCGCCGCCAACGTGGTCGCGGGCTACGACTTCATCAGCACCTCCAGCGCCGCCCGTGACGGCAACGGCCGTGACAACAACCCCGCCGACCAGGGCGACTGGAGCGCGGCCGGCGAGTGCGGCCTGAACTCCAAGGCCAGTGACTCCTCCTGGCACGGCACCCACGTCGCGGGCACCATCGCCGCGGCCACCGGCAACTCCAAGGGCGTCGCCGGCATCGCGTACGGGGCCAAGATCCAGCCCGTCCGCGTCCTCGGCAAGTGCGGCGGCGCCACCTCGGACATCGTCGACGCCATCACCTGGGCCTCCGGCGGCACCGTTGCGGGCGTCCCGGCGAACGCCACCCCCGCCAAGGTGATCAACATGAGCCTCGGTGGCTCCGGTGCCTGCACCGCCAGCTACCAGAACGCGATCAACGCCGCCGTCGGCCGGGGCACCACCGTCGTCGTGGCCGCGGGCAACAGCAACGCGGACGCGGCCAACTTCTCGCCCGCCAGCTGCAACAACGTGATCAACGTGGCCGCCAGCAACCGCACCGGCGACCGCTCCTTCTACTCCAACTACGGCGCGATCATCGACGTCGCCGCCCCGGGCGGTGAGACCCGCCGCGGCACCGACACGCCCGGCACCGTCACCACCCCCGAGAACGGCATCCTCTCCACCCTCAACGCCGGCGGCACCACCCCCGGCGCCGAGAACTACGAGCCCTACCAGGGCACCAGCATGGCCGCCCCGCACGTCGCGGGCCTCGCCGCGCTGCTGAAGTCGGCGAACTCCGCGCTGACCCCGGCCCAGATCGAATCGGCGATCAAGGCCAACGCCCGACCGCTGGCCGGCACCTGCACCGGCGGCTGCGGCACCGGCCTCGCCGACGCGGCGGCCACCGTCGCCGCCGTGACCTCCGGCCCGGTCACTCCGGCCTTCGAGAACACCACGGACTTCGCCATCGGTGACAACGCCACCGTGGAGAGCCCCATCACCGTCAGCGGGAAGACCGGCAACGCCCCGGCCTCCCTCCAGGTGGGCGTGAACATCGCGCACACCTACATCGGTGACCTGAAGGTCGACCTGGTCGCCCCCGACGGCAGCGTCTACACCCTGCACAACCGCGCCGGCGGCAGCGCCGACAACATCGCCACCACCTACTCCGTCAACGCCTCCTCCGAGGTCGCGAACGGCACCTGGAAGCTGCGCGTGAACGACAACGCGGGCGGCGACACCGGCAAGATCGACTCCTGGAGCCTCGGCTTCTGATTCCGGCCCCACCGGCCGGATCCGGCTCCCAACTCGGTCTGACAGGCCGATAGTACGGACCAATCCCACTCCGCGGACCTGCCGATACAGCTCGTATCGGCAGGTCCGACGGCTTTTCCAGCGGGCTGACTGATTTCTGCGTCACAATCCGGGTCCACCCGGCATCTGACCTCGTATTGTCGCGTCTCACAGGAAAGGCACAGGAGCTGGGGACCGAGAGGCTGGTGGCTGTGCGTGGTGGCGGCGGGGCACGCTGACACGAACATCGGGCACGATGAACTGATCAAGGCGGTCGACCGCGCGCTGACCACGCACGGCCGGGCGCTGCTGACAGGACCCGCCGGAGCGGGCAAGACCGAGCTGGTCCGCGCCGTCGCGGCCGCGGCCGCGGCCCGCCGCGAGACCGTGCTGCGCCTGGCCCCCGAGGCCGCCGACCGATGGATACCGGAAGCCTCCGCCGCCGCCCTCCTGGCCTCCGTCCCGGGCACCGCACTGGAACGGCTCTCCGGCCCCCAGCGCACCGCCATCGCCCAGCTGTGCCGGGAGGCCGACGCGCCCCGGGCGGGCCGCGACCACGTCGCACTGCGCCTCGCCGTCGTCGAGGTGCTCCGCACCCTCGCCGCCCGCCAGCCCGTCCTCCTCGTCCTCGACAACGCCCAGTGGCTCGACGCGGAGAGCACCGACCTGCTCCGCTTCGCCCTGCGCCTCACCCCGCCCCGGGTACGGGTCCTGGTGGCCGAATGCGTCCAGGGCGGAGCCGCGGTGGGCGAGGCCCTCTGCGGTCCGGGCACCCCGGCCGTCCCGGTCCCCGCGCTCGGCGCCGACGAGGTCGCCGAGCTGCTGGTCCGCCGGGGCCTGCCCGCCCGCCTCGCCGGACGGATCCACCAGGCCAGCGGCGGGAACCCGCGCCTCGCCCTCGCCCTCGGCCAGTCCCTCGCCGGGGCCCGCGACGGCAGCGCCGACCACGCCGACACCCTGCCCGTCTCCGGCCAGGCCCGCGAAGTGGCCCGCCGCCTCCTCGCCGCGGCCCCCGCCCGCACCCGCCGTACCCTGCTGCTCGCCGCTCTCGCGGCCCGGCCCACCACCGCACTGCTGCGCCGCGCGGGCCGCCCCGACGCGGAGGCCGAGCTGGCCGAGGCGGAACGGGCCGCGCTGGTCAGCGTGGGCGAGGACGGGGCGGTGGAGTTCACCGCGGGCGCGCTGCCCACCGCGCTGGCCGCCGATGCGGGCTGGCCCGAACGCGCCGCCGGACACGCCGCCCTCGCCGCCGCCGTCGACGATCCCGTCCAGGCCGTACGCCACCGCGCGCTGGCCGTGGACACCCCCGACCAATGGCTCGCCGCGGAGATCACCGAGGCGGCCGCCTCCTGCCGCCGCCGCGGCCAGCGGGCCCTGGCCGCCGAGCTCGGGCTGCTCGCGGCCGAACGGACGCCGTCCCACCTGGCCGGGGAGGAGCTGGCCCGGCTCGTGGCCGCCGCCGAGGACGCGGGCTGGGCGGGCCGCGCCGACCTCGCCCGCCGCGCCACCCGGGCCGTCCTGGCACGGGACGCCTCCCCGGCCGACCGGGTACGGTCCCGGCTCGCCGTGATCGACGCCGCCGGGCAGGCGCTGGGCACCCTGGAGGAGACCTTCGCCCACGCCACGGACGATGCCGCGGGCGATCCCGCCCTGGAGGCCGCCGTCCAGCTGCGCATCGCCTGGAAGCACAACCTGAGCGACGGCGACCCCGTCCGCTCCCGCGACGCGGCGGCCCGGGCCGGTACCCTCGCCGCCGCGGGCGGTGACCCGGTCGCCGAGGCCATGGCCCTGACCGTACGGGCCCGGATGGGCCGGATCCTGGGGGACCCCGACGCGGAGGACATCCTGGCCGAGGCGCTCGCCCTGCCCGCCCCCGAGGTGCCCCTCGGCATGCGCAACGCCCCGCGCTACCTCGCCGTCCGCCACGCCCTCTTCGACGACCGCCTCGACGACGCCCGCCGCCGGCTCATGGTCCTGCTGCCCGCCGTCCAGCGCACCGGCTCGGCAGAGGACGTCTTCGAGGTGCTGCGCAGCCTCGCCGAGGTCGAACTGCGCGGAGGCCGGTGCGAGGCAGCGTCCGCCCATGCCCGGCGGGCCCTGGAGCTGACGATCGAGGCGGGCCTGTCTCCCGGCCCCGCCTGGTACGTGGCGGCCATGGCCGAGGCCATGGGCGGCAGTTTCACACGGGCCGCCGGATACGCCCGGCGCGGCATCCAGGCCTCCGAGGAGGAGCACGACCAGGTGTTCCTCTCGCGCAGCCTGCACGCGCTCGGGCTGGTCGAACTGGCCACGGGCGAGGCGGCCAAGGCGGTGGCCACCCTGCGCCGGGTCGCCGCACTGGAAGGCGCCCAGCAGGTGGTGGACCCTTCGATCCTGCGCTGGCACGGGGACCTGGCCGAGGCGCTGGTCGCCGCGGACGCACCGGAGGAGGCAGCGGCCCTGCTGGACTGCGTCGGCGCCACGGCCGCCTCCCTGGGACGGGCCGGGGTGGTCGCCGCCCTCGGCCGGGCCCGGGGCCTGTGCCTGGCCGCGCAGGGCGACGCCGATGCGGCCGTGACCGTACTGGAGGCCACGGAGCAGCAGTTCGCCGCCCTGGGGCTGCCCCTGGAACGCGGCCGTACGCTGCTGGCCCTGGCCCGGGTGGAACGGCGCCGCCGCAGGCGGGCCCCGGCCCGCGCGGCCCTGCTGGCCTCGGCCGCGGTGTTCGAGCGGGCCGGGGCGGCACCCTGGACGGAACTCGCCGGGGAACCGGCCGCCGCCCCGGGCGAGGCGAGCGCGGCGGACGCGGTCGCCTCCCTGACCGAGGCGGAGGCCCGGCTCGCGCTGCTCGTCGGCCAGGGGGCCAGCAACCAGGAAGCCGCGGCGAAGCTGTTCCTCAGCGTCAAGACGGTCGAGGCCCGGCTGACCCGCATCTACCAGAAGCTGGGCGTACGCTCACGGGCCCAGCTGGCCACCGCCCTGCGCGGCAGCCGCTGAGATCCGGCCGGCCGGGCCGGGCCGTCAGCAGCTGAGGTTGTTCCCGGGGGTCACCCCGAGGAGCTGCGTGAAGCGCTGATAGGTGGAGATCCGGCTCTGGACCTGCGCCGGATTGCCTCCGTTGCACTCCAGCGCACCGTTGATGGAGCGGATGGTCTCGCCGAAGCCGGCGCCGTTCACCATGGCGTTGTGGGCGGTCATCGTGCCGGGCCCGTTCTGCGTGTTCCAGTACCAGAGCGCCGTCTTCATCGCGACGGCCGGGTCCTGTTCGACGAGGTAGGGGTTGGCCAGCAGGTTGATGCCGAGGGCGTCACCGGCCGCCTTGTAGTTGAAGTTCCAGCTCAGCTGGATCGGTCCGCGCCCGTAGTACGCGGCCTGGCCGGCCGGACAGCCGTAGGGCTGCGTCGCGTCGCAGTAGTGCGGGTAGTTGGCGGTGTTCTGTTCCACGATGTGCACCAGACCGCCCGTCTCGTGGGAGACGTTCGCGAGGAAGGCGGCCGCCTCGCGGCGCTTGACGGTGTCGTCGCCCGTCTGCGCGAAGGCCGGGTAGGCGGACAGCGCCGCGACGAGCCCGTTGTAGGTGTAGAAGGAGTTCCGGTTCGGGAACATCTGGTTGAACTGGGCCTCGGAGACCACGAACCCGGACGGGTTGCCGGTGCCCGGGTCGGGGTCCTGGCCCCCGCCGCCACCGCAGGCGCCCTGGTCCGACCAGACGCCCCACTGTCCGGTGGTGCCGGGCGTCTCGCCCTGGGTCCACCACTTGGCCTGCCAGTTGTGTCCGTTGTGCGAGGCGCTCTGGCCGTTCGTGTAGACGGCGGAGGAGGTCCACGATCCGGCGCAGGCGGCGGCCGCGGCGGCGGGGGAGGAGGGGAGGGTCAGAGCCAGGCCGGCGGTGACGGCTGCGGCGGCGGCCAGGGACAGGGCGCGGCGGCGAAATGCGCGTATCACGTAACTGCTCCTTCAGTGGGGGGAGTTGCCGTGGGGGCGGCGACTACGCCACTGAAGCGAAAATGGTCTGGACCTGTCAAGGTCTAGACCAAGGAGATATCGTGTGGGGGCATGCCCCGGCCCCGGCGCGAGTGATCGCGCCGGGGCCGGGGCGGGCGGTCAGCTGCCTGCGGAGAGGTTGCCGGAGAGCACCGGGATGTTGCTGAGGATGTGCGAGGCGGAGTCGTCGCCCTTGGCCTGAGTGGAGTTCTCGGCGCACTGCTGGTTCTGCGGGTTCGCCAGGACGTTGACGTCCTGGACGCCGACGTTGGCGATGACCGCCAGCAGGGACTGGGCGTTGACCTTCGCGGGAAGGCCGATGCACAGCTTGTTCAGGGAGCCCTGGACGGCGCTGAGCTGCGGGCTCATCTTGCCGTGGGTCTCCTGGTTGCCGTAGATCTGCGCGGCGTTGTTCCCGTTGACCGTGTTGACGCCGTTGTCGTTGCCGATCGCCATCGCCGGGGTGGCTACGGCGGCGCCCGCACCCAGGACGGAGGCGGTGACCGCAGCGGTGGCCATGAGCTTCTTGAGCATGTGGGGGATCCTTCTGTCGCACTGTCGCATGAGATAGCTGCCCTCGGCGGGACGCGCTGATCAACTGCTGTAGGCGCCTGTGGTTATCCCCAGTCACCCGGGTGGCTCAATCCCGGGGTGCACCGGCCGCTCGGGGTGGCCCGGTCCCGCCGCCGTGGCGGCGAGACTGAGCTCCTCGGGTCCGAGGGTCAGCCGGTCTTGCGGCGGACCTTCTTGTTCTTGCCGCCGGCGCCGCTGCTGGCGCCCTGGACCTTCGCCCGGCTCTGGTGCGCCTGCTGGGACTGGGCATTCGCCGCGTTGCGCTCCAGCGCCTCCCGGAACTTGCGCTTGGCCGCGTCGGCCGGCGACTCGTCCTGCGGGGTGTCTGTTTCGTCTGCCATTCGTCCTCCTGGGGTGATCAAGCCGTTTCAGTCTGTCAGCTCGGGTGCCCGCTGACCAGCGAGTTCCCCGGGAGCGGCGCTCACCGGGCCCGTTCGGCTCCGGTGGGGCGCGGGCGGAGCCGGAGCCCCCAAGGATTGCTTGGGGGTGTCATAAGTTCTAATTATGAGGCCATAAACTGCCACCCGGTGCTGGATTAGGGTTACCTCAGTTTAAGGTCGTCCTTGATCAAGCTTGTTGTCGCTCGAAGGGAAACTCGTCATGCCTCGCCCCCTGCGGGTCGCAATCGTCGGTGCCGGTCCCGCAGGGATCTACGCGGCGGACGCGCTGCTGAAGTCCGAGACCGCCGCCGAGCCCGGCGTGTCCATCGACCTCTTCGAGAAGATGCCCGCGCCCTTCGGGCTGATCCGGTACGGCGTCGCCCCCGACCACCCCCGCATCAAGGGCATCATCACCGCCCTGCACCAGGTGCTCGACAAGCCGCAGGTCCGCCTCTTCGGCAACGTCGACTACCCGAACGACATCAGCCTCGACGAGCTGCGCTCGTTCTACGACGCCGTGATCTTCTCCACCGGCGCCACCGCCGACCGTGAGCTGAAGATCCCGGGCGTCGACCTGGAGGGCTCCTACGGCGCCGCCGACTTCGTCTCCTGGTACGACGGCCACCCGGACGTCCCCCGCACCTGGCCGCTGGAGGCCGAGAAGGTCGCGGTGCTGGGCGTCGGCAACGTCGCCCTCGACGTCGCCCGGATCCTGGCGAAGACCGCCGAGGAACTGCTGCCGACCGAGATACCCGCGAACGTCCACGAGGGCCTCAAGGCCAACAAGGCGCTCGAGGTGCACGTCTTCGGACGCCGCGGCCCGGCCCAGGCCAAGTTCAGCCCCATGGAGCTGCGCGAACTGGACCACTCGCCCAACATCGAGGTCATCGTCAACCCCGAGGACATCGACTACGACGACGGCTCCATCGCCACCCGCCGCGCCAACAAGCAGGCCGACATGGTGGCCAAGACGCTCGAGAACTGGGCGATCCGCGACATCGGCGACCGTCCCCACAAGCTCTTCCTGCACTTCTTCGAGTCCCCCACCGAGGTGCTCGGCGAGGACGGCAAGGTCGTCGGACTGCGCACCGAGCGCACCGAACTCGACGGCACCGGCAACGTCAAGGGCACCGGCCGGTTCACCGACTGGGACGTCCAGTCCGTCTACCGGGCCGTGGGCTACCTCTCCGACGAACTGCCCAAGCTCCCCTGGGACGTGGCGTCCGGGACCGTCCCCGACGAGGCCGGCCGCGTGATCGAGGCCGGGTCCCACCTCCAGTCGACGTACGTCACCGGCTGGATCCGGCGCGGCCCCATCGGTCTGATCGGCCACACCAAGGGCGACGCCAACGAGACCGTCGCCAGCCTGCTCGCCGACCACGCGGAAGGCCGCCTGCACGCCCCGGCGGAGCCCGGCCCGGAGGCCGTCGAGGCCTTCCTCGCCGAGCGGAGCGTGCGCTACACCACGTGGGAGGGCTGGTACCGCCTCGACGCCGCGGAGAAGGCCCTCGGTGAGCCCCAGGGCCGCGACCGCGTGAAGATCGTCGAGCGCGAGGACATGCTGGACGCGAGCGGAGCCTGACCGCGGAGGGGGCCGGGACCCGGACGGGGTCCCGGCCCCCTCGCGCGTTCAGTCCCTGACGGACACGATCTTGCGGGTGGCGAGGTCCGCCTGCACGAACACCTGGGTCGTGTCACTGCCCCAGGTCAGCGTGACCGTGGCAGCGGCCTTGCCCATCCCGTTGCCCGTGGAGGTCACCTTCCACTTCAGGGGCACGTTCTGGGCGCGCAGCACACCGTCGGCGTGGTTGTTCTCCTCCCACTGCGCCAGCTCCGCCCGGAGCGGCTCGGAGAGGTAGAAGGTGCGCAGCTGCTCCGCGGTCCGCCCGTCGCCGTCGTACACCGCGTCGATGTAGGCGCCGTAGAAATCGGCGATCCGGGTGAAGGCACCCTCGGGGCTGCCTGAGACGGACGGAGCGCCGGCCGCGGCCCGCGGTGCGGCGGCCGGGGCGCCCCCGGCGTCGGCGGACGCCGAGGCGCCCGTGAAGAGGGCGAGGGTGAGTGCGGCCGCGGCCGCGGTGGCCGTGAGGGCGACGGCAGTGGTGCGCCGGGCGGGAAGCTTGGGCATGGTGCGGAACCTTTCCCCGTGGTGGACGACTGCCCCCAGTGACGCCGCCGAGCTCCCGCCCGGTTTGCGGAATGTGTGAAATGGCCGGATTATGCCTCCGGTGGGGCGGCCAGGCAGGTGAGGGCCGCCGCCGTCAGCGCCCGCACGCCCGCCGGGAGCGCCGTGCGCACGTCCGGCGCGAAATCCGGCGCGTGGTTCGCGGGGAGCGCCGCCAGTTTCTGCGCCGCGTCCGCGCCCGGGGCGGCCGACCAGGCCGCGGGCCCGATCACCCCCAGCATCCAGTAGGCGAGGCGCACCCCTTCCGCGCCGTGCAGCTCCCGCCCGGCGTCGCCGAACAGCGCGAAGTCCTCCGTGGCCAGCGACGGCGGCCACATGGCCACCCGCCCGGGGCCGAATTCCGCCAGGTGGGCGGAGCGGACCGCGGCCGTCGTCGCCGGATCGGGATGCGTGACGGGCGAGGAGGACACGCGCACGACCTCCGGCTCCCGGGGGCAGTCCGCCGCCGCGCACTCGGCGCGGACGATCCGCTCCACCGCCGCTGCCGCCCGCGCGAGCGCCGCCTGACCGGCCGCCCGTACGGTGACGGCCAGCTCGGCGCGGTCGGGGACCACGTTGGCCCGGTCGCCCGCGTGGAACGCCCCGACCGTGACGGCCACCTGTTCCGAGGGCGCAGCCTCCCGGGCCACCACCGTCTGCAGCCGGGTCACCACGTGGGCCGCGGTGACCACCGGGTCCACGGTCAGGTGCGGGGCCCCCGCGTGCCCGCCCCGGCCGTGCACCACGATCGCGAAGGTCACGCTCCCCGCGGTCATCGGCCCGTACCCGTGGGCCACCATCCCGGAGGGCAGCGGCGCCGCGTGCTGGGCCAGGACGGCGTCCGGGCGCCCCGTCCGCTCGTACAGCCCGTCCGCCAGCATGGCCCGGGCGCCCTCCAAGGTCTCCTCCGCGGGCTGGCCCACGACGATCAGCGTGCCCCGGCGGGCCTGCGGCGAGCGGGCCAGCAGCGAGGCCGCTCCCGCCGCCGCGGCCAGGTGCAGGTCGTGCCCGCAGGCGTGGGCCGCCTCGCCCTCGCTCGCGTACGCCAGCCCGGTGGTCTCCCGCACCGGCAGGGCGTCCAGCTCCGCCCGCAGCACGACCGTCGGGCCCTCGCCGCCGCGCAGCACCCCGGCCACGCCGTGTCCGCCGATCCCGCGCGTGGTCTCGTATCCCGCGGCCTCCAGCCAGTCCGCGAACCGGCCGGCCGTGCGCTCCTCGGCGCCCGACAGCTCGGGATGGCGGTGCAGGTCCAGGTAGAAGGTCGTCAGTGGCCGTACGAGAGCGGCCAGTCCGGGGAGTTCGGCGCGTTCGGCTGGTTCGGCTCGCTCGGTCATGCCGTCCATGATCGGGCAGGGTCCCGCGGGGCGGGCCGCCAGGGCGCTGACACTTCCTGTCAGCGAGGTGACAGCGGTACGCCGGGTCCGGTGCAGGTGCGAGCGGTTCTGATGGGAGGGCACCACCAGCAGCACCCACCGACCGCACCAGTTGAAGGAGTCACCATGGAGAAGTCGCCGCTCGCCTCGCTCGCCGACGAGATCCTCGAGCTCGAGTCCGAGACCTTCGAGATCTCCGACTACTCGGACGCCAGCGAGGTCGTGCTCGCCGGTTCCACGAGCTGCAGCTCGACCTCGACCTGTTCCTCGACCACCAGCACGACCTCCTGCAGCGCCTGACCCGTCACGGCGTACGCACACCGGTGCCCCGGCCCCCGCGCGAGCGGGGACCGGGGCACCGGCCGTACTGCACCCCGGCCGGGCGGGGCCGGGTCACGGGAAGGGATGGGGCACCATCCGGACCTCCCCGTCGGCCAGGTCCGTGCCGCGCAGCCCCGCCCGGCGGGGCGCCGTGCGCAGCCGGGGCATGTACGGGGCCCGCTGCCGCGACCAGCCGAAGTCGATCGGCAGCAGCCCCGGCACGAGCGCGCACACCGTGCGCAGCCCGATCCGCCGCTGCTCCGGAGTGGTCTGGTCGACGACGATCACCTCGTGTCCGGAGTGCGTCAACTCCTCGACGCAGTACATGAGATCGTCCCGCAGGTCCGCAGTCCGCGGCCGGCCCTGCGCGTTCCACGACCGGTAGACCTCGGCCATCGGCCGCACGGCCGCCGGTTCGAGGTACGGCCGCACGTACGGGGCCATCACCGGGAGCCCGTACAGCTGGGCGTGGTCCTTCAGGTGCCGCACCTGCCGGAAGTCCCCGGCCATCGCCTCCAGTTCCGTACGCCGCTCCGCCACCTGCCGGGGCAGGTGCGGAATGTAGGTGAGGACCTCCGACAGCGCCGCCTCGGCCGCAGCCACCGGGTCCAGGGCCGCGCCCGCGCCGAAGGAGAACAGCCCCGGCCCGCCGTCGCGCCGCACCGCGAGCGCCGTCACCACGGGCACCGACAGGTCGATCCGGTTGTCGAAGACGTGCACGTCGTAGCCCTGGAGGGCGGCCCGGTCGGCCATCATCCGCACCGCCGGACCCGGTACGGAGGCCAAGTCGATCTCCGTCAGCGGCAGTCCGGCGTACCAGGCGACCAGGAAGGCGTCCCGCTCGATCAGTTCGAGCAGCGCCCCCAGCAGCGCCTCCTCCGTGCAGCTGCCGATCGCGCAGCCGTTGGAGCACTCGAAGACGAAGTTGTCGGCGGCCAGCCCCGCGCTGTAGTGCACCAGCCGCGCCGGCACCAGCACCGGGCGGTCGTCGCGCAGCGAATGCCCGTACACCCAGGGGATCGGCCGGTCCGGGTCGAAGGGCGACACCATCGGGTCGTCGCGGTAGGTCTCGGGCGGGTAGACGCCGCACAGGGCCGGGTCCAGGGCGCGCTCGCCCAGCTCCGCGTACGAGGCCGTGAGCAGGGAGCCGCCGGTGCGCCGGTGGGTGCCCGCGTACCGCTCCAGGCCCTCCAGGTAGGCCAGGTCGCGGCTGGCCGTGAAGCTGTTGGCCTGCCCGCTCCAGGTCACGTCGGTCAGGCCCGCGTAACCGCGCATGAACACGCTGCCCGCCACGGGAGCCGTCGTCGGCGAGGTGACGTTGATCCAGGTGCCCCCGCCGAGCACCCCGGTCTCCGGGTTCGCCAGCGCCGCGTGCGGCATGGGGTACGAGGACGCGGCGCGCAGCCGCTGGGCACCCGGCGAGGGCGTCGGCCGGGAGGCCGGGACGAAGGGGACCGGGGCGTCGCTCCCGCGCGGCCCGCAGTCGGGGCACAGCGGGTCGGCGGCCAGCGGGTAGCTCCGCACCTGGAGGGTCTCCAGGTCCA
This sequence comes from Streptomyces xanthophaeus, assembly GCF_000725805.1. GTDB lineage: Bacteria > Actinomycetota > Actinomycetes > Streptomycetales > Streptomycetaceae > Streptomyces > Streptomyces xanthophaeus. The sequence goes on from NZ_KL647137.1 coordinate 220,394, forward strand.
GCCGGGACACCTGGGGCAGGGCCCGGTCGGCCGCGCCGGGGCCGGGCGCGGCCGCGGAGCCGCCGAACACGGCCCCGTGCAGGGCCCGTACCGCGTCCGCGAGGTACGGGGTGAGCCGCGGCCAGTCCCCGGCCACCGGGGTGAGGGGCCCGCTGCCCGTCTCCAGGGCGTCGCGCTCGCTCCGGCTGCGCAGCCGCTGCCGGCGCATCGCGAGGCACTGCCCGCAGGCGGGCGCGGTGCCGTCGCCGCCCCAGGGGCCGACCAGGACGGCGCGCGCGCCGAGATGGACGGTCGCTGCCGCCCGTACGGGCGCGAACGGGTCCGCGGCGCGCGGCCCCAGCGCGTCGTGGACGCCCACGGTGACCACGCGGGCGCCGAGGTCCTCCAGGGCCGCGGCCAGCTCGCGCCGCGCCGCCTCCATCGGGGTGCCGTCCGGGGCCTGGACGGGGCGCGTGCGCACGGGAGTCGGGGTCATGTCCGGTTGCTCCAGCGGAAGGTCTTGAGCCCGATCGCGCCGAACACCACGGCGAAGCCGAGGAGCACCGCGCAGCCGATGCCGATGGACGACAGCGAACCCGAGCCGGTCAGCGCACCGGTCGCGGCGTCGTTGAGGTAGCGCAGCGGGAGGATGCGGGACACCGACTGGAGCCACGACGGCATCATGTCCAGCGGCAGGAAGGAGCCGGACAGGAACGCCATCGGCACCATCATGCAGTTGGCGATCGCGGCGACGGCCTCGGGCGTGTTCGCGTAGGTGCCGACGATCACCCCGATCGCCATGAACGCGGTGATGCCGAGGACCAGGGCGGGCAGCACCAGCGGCCAGCGCCCGTCCAGTTCCAGCCCGAACCCGGGCAGCATCGCCACCGCCACGAACACCGCGGCCTGCACGACGCCGACGACGAGCGCCAGCACGTACCGCGAGGCCAGCACGGTCGTCAGCGGGGTCGGGGTCAGCCGGATCAGCCGCAGCAGGTCGTCGCGCCGCCACTGCATCAGCGTGAACGCGATGCCGAACACCGCGGCGTTGGCCACGCCCCACGACATCACGCCGGGCGCGATGTACGAGATGTAGGGGCGGCCGCTCTCCTCGACCTCCTGCCCGCTGAAGATCAGCCCGAAGACGACGAGGAAGAGCAGGGGGAAGGCGAAGGTGAAGAAGAGGGTGGCCTTGTCCCGGACCTGCGCCCGGTAGCCGGCTGCGGTCAGGGCCGTGTACGCGCTCATGCCTGGTGCTCCGTGGGGTGGTCTGCGGCGTGGTCGGCGGCGTGGCCCGCGGCCGCACCGGTCAGTTCGAGGTAGACGTCCTCCAGGGTGGCCGTACGGGTCATCACGCCGTCGAGCCCGGTGAGTGCGTCGACGGCCTGGAGCACCTTGCCCGGGGAGGCGGTCTCCAGGACCAACGAGCCGCCCTGGAGCACGGCCCGGTCGACGCCCGGCAGCGCGGCCGCGTCGTCGAGCGGGATCCGGCCCGCGGGCAGCAGCAGCCGGGCCGGGGCGCCCGCGGCGGTGACGAGCCGGTGCGGGGAGTCGAGGGCGGCGACCGTCCCGTCGACGAGGATGGCCACCCGGTCGCACAGGGCCTCGGCCTCGTCGAGGTGGTGGGTGGTGTAGACGATGGTGCGGCCCTCGCTCTTGAGGGTGCGCAGCACCTCCCACAGATCGCGCCGGGCCTGCGGGTCGAGGGCCGCGGTCGGTTCGTCCAGGAAGATCAGCTCCGGGCTGTGGACCAGCGCGGAGGCGATGGCCAGCCGCTGGCGCTGCCCCCCGGACAGGTTCTCGACGAGGACGTCGCGCTGCCCGGTCAGGTCCACCGTCTCCAGCGTGCGGTCCGCGGCGCCCCGCTCGGCCCGGTACAGCCCGGCGACGGTCAGGAGGTGCTCGCGGGCCGTCTGCCGGACGAAGAAGGCGGAGGCCTGGGTCTGTACGCCGATCCGCGGGAGCAGCGCCGTGTTGCGCGGCCAGGGGCTCTGGCCGAGCACGCGGACGGTCCCGGAGTCGGCCTGCCGCAGCCCTTCCATGATCTCGATGAGGGTGGTCTTGCCCGCCCCGTTCGGCCCGAGGAGGCCGAAGAACTCCCCGCGGTGGACTTCGAGGGAGACCCCGTCCACCGCGGTCCGGTCGCCGTAGCGCTTGCGGACCTCCGAGACGGTGACGGCGGCATCGGGGCCGGTGCCGGGAGGCTGGGTGGTGCTGTCAGTGGTCATGGGGCGTGCGGTTCCCTCGTTCTCGATGGGGGTGGGGGGAGGAGAGTGGCCGGTGGTGGTCGGCGGTGGTCAGGGCGTGGCGGCCACCGCGTACCAGATCGCGCCCGCCGCACCGGCGGCGAGCAGCAGGACGAGTACGGCCGAGCCCGCGCCGTACGCCATGTAGAGCCGGCGGGCCCGCGCCGGATAGGCGGCGGCCGCCGTCCGGTCGCGCATCCTCAGCCGCAGGTACGCGGAGCTCGCGGGCGCGAGCCGGGTCACGCGCAGGGCGTGGCCGAGCATCGTGTACCCGTCGAGCGGGGGCAGCGGCAGGAGGTTGACCAGGGCCTGCGCACTGCCGAGCAGCAGCAGCGCGCCGAGCACGCGGCCGGTCGGGTCGGCCTCGGGCAGGGCCGCCCACCAGCCGAAGAAGGGGAGCAGGAAGAGGAGGTTGGCGAAGGCGCCGGCCGCGGCCACGGCCAGCTGCCGACGGCGGCGGCCCAGATAGCGGTAGTTGTCCACGGTGCAGTACATGATGGCCACCGGCAGCCGCCAGCGCAGCCCGATCTCCCCGACCGTACCGCCGACATGACGGGCGGCCACCCCGTGCGCGAACTCGTGCAGGGCCGTGCTGAACCAGAGCAGCGTGGCCACGGCCAGCAGCGGGACCGGACGGGACAGCAACCACCACAGGTCGCGCAGGAGACCGCCCGCCGAGGCGGCCAGCACACCCTCCATGGCGAGGCACACCAGCAGCAGCGCCCCCAGCACCACCGGGTGCAGGGCGGGCCGCAGGAAGCGGTGCAGCCGGGCCGTCGTGGCGTCGGCGTCCGCGACCAGGCGCAGCGTGCCGCGCAGCAGGGTCCCGCTGCGCGGCGGCCCCGGCGGCCCCGGCGGGCCGGGCTCCTGCGGTCCCGGGCCGCCCGCGAGCAGCCGCCGGCTCCCGAGGAGGGCCAGCAGCTGCTGCCAGTTGCCCTCGCCGAGCCTGCGTCCGAAGGCCTCCCCGTACGCGGCCCCGATCTCCGCGAGGCTGCGGGAGCCGTCGAGGCGCGAGACGAGGAAGTACTCCTTCGGCCCGATCTCGAAGGAGGCCCCCGACACCGGGTCCTTGACCAGGTGCACGACGGCCGGCCCGTCGAGCAGCGGCGGGGACAGCAGGATGCCCGGCCGCAGCGCGGGCCGGTGCCCCAGCAGCCCGGCGGGGCCGCTCACGCCCGCACCGCCCCGGCGTCCTCGCGCAGCACCCGCCCGAGCAGGTGTGCGAGGTAGGCCTCGTCCCGGATCGTCACGTGCAGCCGGTTGTTGGTCATGTGCATGTAGGGGGAGAGGAGCAGGGGCAGCGCCGCGGCCGGATCGGTGACCTTCTCGTCCCGGGTGCCGTCCCAGGAACGGAAGACCAGGTCACCGGCGAGCGCCAGGGACTCGGCGCGTGCGCGCAGCTCCCGGCAGTGCTCCGCCCACCCGGCCAGGAACGCGGGCAGCCGGCCGGTCTCCCCGGAGGCGAGGGCCTCCCGGACGGCCGAGAACCGCCGTGCGAGCCCGGGACCGGTCTGCTCGAAGGTGCGGTCGTACTCGGCCGAGCCGATGAATCCGGTCCCCGGGAAGGCCGTGTGCCAGAACTCGTAGTAGCGGTCCAGATATCCGCCGAGTTCCTCCCGGTCGGGCAGGAACACCCCCGCCATCACCATCATCAACTGCGCCGAGGTGCCCAGCAGTACGGTGCGCAGGTGGAGGTTCATGCTGCCCAGGGCGTCCATGACCAGATCGCTGGAACGGGCGAAGTGCCATTCGGCGAGCTCGATCCCGGCCGGGCCGCCGTATTTGCCGAATTCGGGCTCGTAGGGCTCGTACGCGTAGGAGTTGTTGGGCCGCAGGTTCATCCGGCCGTCGGCCCCCATGAAGGCGGCCCGGTCACCCTCGGGGAACTCGATGTCGAAGAGGGTGTTGTAGAACTCGTTGAGGAAACCGGAATCCACCTCGTAGAGGGCGGGCCGGGCCTTGAGGAAGGCCGAGACGGCCTCCTCGGTGCGTCTGCGCACCTCGGGGGCGGACCCCTCGTCCGCGGGCCGCAGCCGCAGGCGCACGTGCGGGCCCTCCAGCCAGTAGTTGATGAAGAAGTGCCCGGCGAGCAGTCCGTCCGCCTTCAGCGAGGCGATCAGCGGGCGTACGCAGTTCACCAGCAGGGGCTGCGGATTGGCGGCGTAGAAGATGTGCACGGCCTGCCATGCGCCGCGCCGGTCCGTACCGGGGTCGCTCAGCTCTGACATCGGGGTCCGCCTTCCGGGCGTCGCAGGATCGGGGTACGGGTGGTGAAGGTCTCGACGGCGAGCTCCGCGACGTGCGCGCCGCGCGCGGACACCGCGTGCAGGGCGTCGGGGGCGGGCAGCATCTCGCGGAAGACGACCCGGTGGCCCGGATCGCGCAGCAGCGACTCGAAGGCGCCCAGCGAGAGCAGGCTCTCGAAGTCCACGTACTGCGGTTTCGCGCCCAGCGCCGAGGGCCCGGCGGACACGGTCGCGAAGACCTGCCCGGGCAGGCCGTGGGCGCGGCGCCACCGCTGCCACTCCAGGAAGTGCCCGGCCTCGCGGGCGCCCGCCACCGGCAGGGCTGCCACCGCGGTGGTCCAGCTCCGGCGGCTCAGCACGACGTCCCCGTGCACCACCCGGGGCCGGGAGGTCACCCCGCCGTGCGGAGCGCCCTGCGGCACTCCCGCCCAGACGTCCAGCGGCGACATCGAGGACGGCGAGAGCAGCAGCAGCGTCCGCGGGATCGCGGGCAGCGCCAGCGGCACCAGGTAGCCGAGGTAGACCGGGATCACCTCCAGGCCGAGGCGGCGCGAGCGCAGCACCACCCGCCCGGACTCGGGGACGTGCTCCGCGTACAGGTCGTCCAGCCGCAGCCTGCGGTCCTCGGGCAGGGTGCCGGCCTCGCCCGGGCAGACGATCTCGTAGTCGGTCAGCGGCCCGTGCAGATTGAGGTTGGTGGTGACCGGACCACCGGTGACCTCGGCGAACACCGCCCCCTGCGGGGTGACCCGGGCGGCCGTCCGGCGCAGCTCGGCTGCGAGGGCGCCCCCCGCGTCCGGGCCGTCCGGCCCGTCCGGCCGCTCCGGCCCGGCAGACTCCTCGTAGACGTGGGTGAAGCGGCTGAAGGGGAAGGACAGGCCGCCGTAGGAACGGTTCAGCACGGTCAGCGGCGCACCGCCGTCCGGGCCGTGGGCCAGCTGTACGTGGTGACAGCGCGGCGCGAACCCCGCCGCCACCGGCTCCAGTTCGGCGGCGACCGCCTCGATGTCCGCCCCGGTCAGACGCACCTCGGGGCCGCCGCCCCCCGCCTCCTCGTACGCCGCCCAGTGCGCCCGCATCAGGCCGACGAAGCCGCGCCGCGCCGCGTCAAGGGCGCGGATGCCCGGCAGGCCGAGCCAGTTCTCCTCGGGCACGTACTCCCCGCGCGCGTCGAAGGGCGTGCGGCGGGCCGTGAACGACAGGTACTGGTCGAAGAAGTCCTCGTGGAAGTCGTGCACCAGGCCCAGCAGGTCCTCGCAGCGGCCGCCCTGGCCGTAACGGGCGGTGAAGAAGCCCTCGAAGGTGATCCGCTGGGCGAGCGTGAGGTCGAAGGCCGGGAGGATCCGCTCGACCTCGCGCAGCGCGCCGCCCCCGGCCGCCGCCCAGGGGGGCGCCGCGGCGCTGACGTCCGTGCCCGCGCTCACGTCCTCGTACAGCAAGGTCTGCGGCAGCGCCGCCGTCCGCTCGCCCAGTTCCTCCTGAGCCGCGCGCAGCCCGGCGCGCAACGCCCGCAGCAGCTCCGCCCGTTCGCCCTGCCCGGCCGCCGGATAGCGCTCCAGCACCGCGGCCGGCCCGTCGAGGAGCTCCGCGAGGGTGTGCGCCCAGGGGCGGTCCAGCGCGGTCAGGGACCGCTGGAAGGCGCGCAGCGGATCGCCGTCGTGGACCTCGGTGTCCAGGCACGGCACCCGGACCATGCCCAGTTGGAGGAGGGCGCCGACGTACGCCTCGCACTCGGCGGGCGCGGCGCCGTGCTCTGCCGCCAGCCAGTCGGCCAGCTCGTGGTGGCGCAGCTCGGGCCGTTCGCCGAAGAGGGCGAGGAGGCGGTCGAGGGTGCCGCTGCGGCGCAGGAAGAACAGCCGGTCCTTGACCGCGTCGAAGGTGACCGCCGCGGAGTCGTCCCCGGCCGTGACCGAACGGCGCACGTAGCGGATCCGGTCCTCGTCGCGGCCCCAGCCGGAGGCCAGGCGCAGCGGCAGGTCGCGTCGGCGCACGGGGTCGGCGAGGACCAGCTCGGCCAGCCGGGCCAGCACGACGACGTTGAGCCGGACGTGGCTGCTCCACGCATCCGCGACCCGGATCACGCCCGCGCCGACGCCGTTCCCGATGCCGTTCCCGTTCTCGCCCGCGGGGGTGAAACGGCCGGTGGCCACCGCGGTGAAGGTGGAGAACGGGCTGGTCTTGCAGGCCGTGCGGTAGAGGTACGACAGGACCGAGCGCTCGGCCTTGCGGGCCCGGCCCGTCGGCGCACCGGCATCCGCGGTGGCCTTCGCGTACGCGTCGAGCTGTCCCTCCAGGACCGGCGAGGCCAGCAGCAGGCCGTGGCGCAGCCGGTCGTCCCCCAGCAGCGCGCGCAGCGCCGCGCGCCCGCGCCCGAGATCGGCGGTGAGGAGCGGCTCCCCCTCGTCGAGCAGCTGCTCCAGCCGGCGCCTGCGCCGTACCCAGGAGTCCAGCTGCCCGGCCGCCCCGGGGACCGCGGCGAGGGCCTGCGCGGCCGGGCCGGGGGAGTCGGGCAGCCGGTTGTTGTGGATCTGCCGGCGCAGCCGCAGCAGTTCCCGGCGGTCGGCCGCGCCCGGGCCGTCCGCCGCCGGATCGGTTGCTCCGACGGCCCGGTGCAGCAGCTCGCTCAGCCGTTCCCCGTCCGTGCGCAGCGCCTCCTGCGCGGCGAGGACCTCAGCGGCCCAGCGGCCGGTGTCCGGGCAGCGCAGCGCCTCGACCGCGGACAGCGGCAGGCCGGCGACGCGCAGCATGAAGCGGTCGCCCGCGTGCCATTCGGTGGTGGTGTTCATCGGGATCGTCCTGGTCCTCTCGTCGGCCCGGTCAGGCGATCTCGTGGCGGAAGTCGGCGGGCAGGGGCCGCTCGTGACCGAGCAGCATGATCAGCAGCGGTGCCTCGTCGCTGCCCGTGAGGCCCAGCTCCTCGACGTACGAGACGTTGTCGAAGCCGAGGGCCACGCCCGCACCGAGCCCGTGGGCCGCGGCGGTGGTGTAGAAGGTCTGCGCCACGGCGCCGACGGCGGCGTTCACCAGGCGGTAGCCGCGGTCGCCCACCGCGTCGAGCACGGCCGTGGTCCGTACGGTCGGCACGATGACCGCGCCCGCCTGCTCCAGGTTGTAGTTGGACAGGAAGTAGTTGCGCTGGAGGAACGGCCCCGGAGGGCCGGGCACCACCGGGCGCAGGGCGTGCGCCTGCGGGTCGTAGGCGTACGTACCCGGTGCGATGCCCTCGACGTGGTTGACGAAGGCGTACAGGGCGGTCAGCCGGGGCCCGCCCGGCCGCTCCGCCTCGCTGCCCACCGAGGTGGCGGCGCAGTCGGCCAGGGCGGCGGCCAGCTGCCCGGCCGTCACCGCACGGCTCGCGTCGAAGCGACCGAAGCTGCTGCGCCGGGCCCGCAGCGCCCGCTCCACGCCGAGCGGGGCGACGGCGGGCGGGGGCAGCGGCACCGGGGCGCCGCCCCGCACCGGGAAGGCGGCGGCCGCGTCGAGCGCGCCGGGGGCCGGCCGGTCGGCGGCGCGCCCCAGGGTGGCCTCGTGGATGCGCTCCAGGGTGTCGAACTCCAGCACGGCGCGGGAGCGTTCGCTGTCCCGGTGGAGCACGACGGGGCCGGGGTCCGTGACGGGCGCGGCGGCCCCGGCAGCGGAGCGTGCCGCGGAGCCGGCCCACTCCAGCGGGACGACCGCGAAGACGCCCTCCTCGCGGGCCTCGACGCCCAGCAGCCGCGCCAGACGTTCCTCGTCGAACCACAGCACCGGCGCGATCCGCAGCCCGCGCGCCGCGGCCCACAGCCGCCAGGTCTGGAGCAGCGCCCCGACGTCCATGCTCACGGCGTGGAAGGAGAAGCTGTTGTACTTGAAGGAGTTCTGCCAGTACTTGACCCCCAGGACCAGGTACTGGGAGCAGCCCGCGGCGGCCGCGAGCGGCCCGTGGGCCGAGCCCTCCGAGCCCTCCGCGCCTTCCGAGCCCTCCCCGCCCTCCGCGCCCAGCACCCGGCGCACCTCACCGGTGACGTCGCCCGTCAGCAGCCGCCGCATGCCGTGCTGGTGCGGGGCGTAGTGGTACAGGCCCGGGGTGACGGGAGCGCCCGGCCCCGCCGCCCAGTAGACGCTGACCGGGTAGAGCCCGCCGCCGGAGGCGGTGCCGCGCGACCAGTTGGCCTGCGTGTAGTGGGGCAGGGCGGCCAGGTCGGTGTTGGCCTGGACGCCGAGGCGGCGTCCGGTCAGCCCGTACGAGTCCTGGAGCATCCCGGACAGCAGCGGCAGGGTGAACTGCGGCCCCGCGCCCGTGGCGGGGGCGGGATCCGGCAGTGGCAGGGTCTGCGCACCGGGATAGAACTTCGCCTTCCGCGGCCGGTCCACCCAGTCCGGCACGAAGTCGACGGGCTCCATCGGTATCCGGCCTCGGTGCAAGATGGCGTCGGCGTACTCATGGGCGTAGCCCACGGGGTCCTCCTACGGTCGTTCGCGGGGGGTCAGGGGAAGGGGTGGGGCGCCGGGTTGAGGTCGCCGGGTTCCAGGTCGCGCCCGCGCAGCCCCGCCTCGCGCAGAGCCGTCCGCAGCCGCGGCATGCCCAGCGCGCGCTGACGGGACCACCCGAAGTCGATCGGGAGCAGCCCGGGCACCAGGACGCTCACGGTGTGCAGGCCCAGGGCGCGCTGCTCGGGCAGCGTCTGGTCGACCACCACCACGTCGAAGCCCTCGGTGGCGACGGCGGACACGCACCGTTCCAGGTCGTGCAGGACGTCCCCGGAGGCGGCGGAGCCCCATCCGTCGGGCCACCGCAGCGCGTCGACCGGCACCGGGGCCGCACCGGCGCCCGCGCCCGTACCGGTACCCGCCGCCCCGGGGTGCAGCAGGAAGTCCGCGTGACGTCCCATCTCCGGGACCCCGTACACCAGCGGATGGTCGTGCAGGGCGGTGACCCGGGTGAAGTCGGCGGCCATCGCCCGCAGCCGGGCCTCGTCCCGCTCGGTGCGGCCCGGGAGGTTGACGGCGTCCGTCGCGATCTCGCACAGGGCCGAGTCCAGTGCCGACTCCGGGTCGAGACCGGCGCCCGCGCCGAAGCACATCCGGCCCGGTCCGCCGTCGAACCGCTCGGCGACGGCGGTGACCACCGGGATCGGGAAGGTGATCCGGGTGTCGAAGAAGCGGGCGCGGTAGCCGTACAGGGCGAGCCGGTCGACCATCGCCCGGGTCGACGCCCGGGTACTGGTGGACGGATCGATCTCGGGCAGCGGCTGCTGCCCGTACCAGGTCAGCAGGAACGCGTCCCGCTCCACGACCTCCATCAGCCCGAAGTACGCCGCCTCGGCCAGACTGCCGCCCGAGGCACAGCCGTTGGAGCTCTCCTGCACGAACCGGTTCTCCAGACCCGGCGCGTGGTAGTACGTCAGGATCTCGGGGACCAGCCGCGGCTCGTCGTCGCGCAGCGACCAGCCCCACACCCAGGGGATCTCCCGGTCCGGGTCGAAGGGCCGCACCCGCGGGTTGTCCCGGTAGAACTCCTCGCTGTACAGGCCGACCTCGCGCGGGTCCACCGCCTGCGCGCCCAGGCCGCGCAGCGATCCGGTGACGCTCGTGGTCCGCGCCCTGGCCCGCATGCCCGCGTACCGCTCCAGTCCCTCCAGGACGCCCACCCGCGCACTGTGGTCGAAGGAGTTGGTGTGGCCGCCCCAGAACGTCTCGCGCAGGTACTCGCCCGCACGCATCGAGAAGCAGCCGATGGTGGCGGACGTGGAGGTGGACGAGACGTCCTGGACCACCGACGGCCCCAGGGCCCCGGCCAGCGGATTGGCGTAGGCCGCGATCTCGATGCCGTACGAGCCGATCGGCCGGGTACGGAAGACCCCCGGCCGGTACTTGGGCGAGGGCAGCAGCGCGAGCGGCCCGCAGGTGTCCGCGTACGGGGTTCCGCAGCGCGGGCACTCCGGGTCGGGGACCAGCGGGTAGCGCCGGACGGTGCCGCCGCGCAGGTCGAGCAGCCGGACCTCCGGGTAGGGACCCGCCGCCGCGGGCCGGGCGTGGACGGCCGTGACCAGCGCGGCCAGGGCGTCGGCGGCGAAGGCGTGGGCGTACGGCCACTCGCCCGCGGCCCGGGTGGGCCCGCCGAGCTCCAGCGCGTCCCGCAGCGCCACGGACCGTACCGCCTGCCAGCGCCGCTCCAGGCAGCGCGCGCATCCCGGCCCGCCGGCGGGGACCAGCGGACCGACCACGGCCTGATGCCCGTAAAGGTGCACCGGTACGCCCGCCTCCGCGTCCGGACCGGTCCCGGCGGGCCGGGTGAAGGCGTCGTCCAGTCCGAGCACGGACAGGGCGACCGCCGGACCGCCGAGGTCGGCCAGCGCGCGCTCCAGCAGGGCGGCGAACCGCGACGCCGCCCCGGCCCCGAGCCCTTCGGCCCGGTCCACCGCGACCCGGCTACGCGTCATCGCCCGGCTCCCGGACGGCCGCCGTCAGGAGCACCCGGACCGTGTGGAGGCCCGCCGACGCCAGGTCGGGGGAGCCCGTCGGTACTACGTAGGCCTCGCGGCCCGCCGCGGCCAGGCGGCCCTGGACCTCGGCCCAGCCGACGGCCGGCCCGGACACGGGCGGCTCACCGGCGCCGGTCACCGTCAGCGTGCGGGCGTCCAGGTCCCGCAGCAGCGGGTCGCCGGTGTCGGCCGGAGCGCCCGAAGCCTCGTCCTGCCCGTACTGCACGGCGCCGAGCAGGTCCCGCAGAGCGGTCACCGCGGCCGTCCGCCGGTCCGGGTCGCTGCCCACGGCCCAGCGCTGCGCGGAGCGGGCGAGCAGGACGTGCACGCCGCTGTGCCCGGACTCCCCGAGGTCCAGCAGTTCCACCGGCACCTCCAGCCGGTCCGCCGAGCGCACCAGGAAGAGGAGTTCGGGATCGGCGCCCGCGTCCTCGGGGCCGGGCAGCGGCACCGGGGCCGCAGCCCGGCCCCGTACGGTCCGTACCAGCGCGTCGTGCGCGAGGGCCGAGAGCAGTCCCGCGGCGGCCGCGTCCGCCGGGGCGGGGCCCGCGCCGGCGCCCGCCCGGGTGCGCTCGAAGAGCCCGTCGGCGTTGTGCGGGCCGAAGGGACGGACGGCGCCCGCAGGGACGAGCACGGGCTCCTTCGTCAGGAGGGAGACGGCCTGCTGGTGGACGCCCGCCTCGCCGGGCAGTCCGGAGGCCGTGGTCAGGGCTGCCGCGGCGACCCGCTCGACGGCTCCGTGGGCGTCGGCCTTGTCCGTCACGAGGGCGCGGGCCGGGACCACGTGCTCGGCGTACACGAGCGCCGCCGCGTCCAGGGCGCGCATCCGGGCCCCGGCGACGTGGTGGACGTCGAAGGCGACGACGGAGCGCGCCTGCGTGTGCCCGGTGCCCAGCTCGACCACACCGAGCTTGAGGGGGATCTGCGTCAGCGGCTCGTCCGCGAACCGGGTGAACACCCCCGCGTACGGGCGCACCAGGGCGGAGCGGCGGTTGAGCTCCTCCACCAGGGCGTCCGCCTCGCGTGCCGTCTCCAGGGTCGGCAGCGCGGGAGTGGCCGAGGTGCCCGCCGCGGTGAGGTCCACGGGCGCGGGCTCGGTCCCCGCGTCCGCGCAGAACGGGCAGCGGGGGTGCGGGAGCAGCGGCTCGGCGGTGACGTCGAGCGACTCCATGTCCTGCACGATCAGGCGCCCGGCCGTCTCGGCGGGCAGTGCGCCCGAGGCCGCGCGGAACACCTCGTAGCCGAGCAGGTTGCCGATCATCGCGGCCAGCGGGCGGCCCGGCACGGGGCCCGTGACCCCGGGGCGGCCCGCGAGCGCCAGCGCGCTCCACAGGTCGGCGGCGGCGCCGGCGGTGTCCTGCCGGGCCGTACCGGATCCGCCGCGTGCCGTGCCGAGGCGCAGCGCCGCGCAGGCCCAGCAGCCGGTGCCGCCGTGTGTCATCAGCGGGCCGATGACGGCGTCGGCCCCGTAGGACCAGGCCGGGAGCAGGGTGCGGCCTTCGGGGATCCCGGCGCGCAGCAGGGGCAGCAGGACCGCGGGGGCGGCGCTGCCACCGGTGACCACGACCGTGTCGTAGCCGTCGAGTTCGCCCCAGCCCAGGCCCTCGGCGCGCTCCGGCAGGGTCCGTATCTCCACCGGGGCCCCGTCGGCGACGGCCTCCGCGACGTCGGCGTCGAGGGCGGTGCGGTCCAGCCCGGCCGTGACACCGACCAGCGCGCAGCCGTTGCGGACCAGGCTCGTGGCGCACCAGCGCGCCACGGCGTCGTCGCCGAGCACGGCTGTCCGGGTGGAGCGGAAGCGCAGGAACCGGGCCTCGGCCTCGTCCGCGTAGTGGTCGGCGTAGGCGATCTGCGGGGCGAACCGGCGGGCCACGTCCGGCGGGAGCACCGGGTCCGGACCGGGCTGGGCCTGCGGGGGGACGACGGAGCGGGCGAAGTCCCGTTCGTACAGCGTTCTCACCAGCTCGCCGACCATCGAGCGCTGGGCGTCGCCGAGCCCCTGACAGAGTTCCTCGACGGTGTGTTCCCCGGTCAGGTGCGGGACGATCAGGGTGGCGAAACGGTACGCCGACTTGGCGTTGAGGCGGAACCCGCCGTCGGAGTTGTGGAAGAGCACGCCGTCGGGCGTCTCGGTGAAGAGCACGTCCCGGCGGATCCGGGGCCGGGTCGTCGCGACGGACGTGTAACTGGCTTGGGACATGGGACACCCCTGGGTGCGGTCTGGGCGGGATGGTGCGGGGGAGAGGTGGTGCAGACAGTGCGGGCGATGCAGACGGTGCGGGCGATGCCGGTGGTGCGGGTGGTGCCGGTGGTGCTCAGCGCGGTGCGGCGGCCACCGCCGTCTCAAGGCGTTCGCGAGTGAACCAACGCGCGTAGATCCGAAGGAAGTCGTGCATCCGGTAAGGGGACGAGGGCGGACCGTCCTCCAGGAGACCGGCGTCCACGAGCTGTTCGAGGACGTGGTCGCTCCCCGCTTCCGTGAGCGGAGCCCGTGGATCGAGCGCGCCCACCCGCAGGAAGGCCGCCCGGAGTTCCGGACCGAGCGCGTCCAGCGCCTGCCCGAAGACCTCCGGTACGGACATCCGGGGGTCCTCGGCCAGGGCCAGCCGGCCGGGCGGGTCCTCGGCCAGCCAGGAAGCGCAGTCGCCAACCGACAGCCCCGGCCGGGTGAGCAGGCGGCCCGCCGCGATGCGCAGGGCCAGCGGGAAGTGGCCGCAGACCAGGGCGAGCCGGGCCGTGGCCTGCGCCTGCTCCCCGATCCGTTCGGCCCCGACCAGCCCGGCGAGCAGCCCGTGGGCCTCGGCGGCCCCCAGGACGTCGAGCCGGTGCACCGTGCCGCCGTGCGTGGCGACGACGGCGGCGAGCCCGCGCCTGCTGGTCACCAGCACGGACGCGTCCCCCGTGGCGGGGAGGAGCGCGAGGACCTGGCCGGCGCCCGCGGCGTCGTCGAGGACCACCAGCCGGCGCCCGCCACCGGGTCCGGGCAGGTGCTGCTGCGCCTCCTCGGCGCACACGCCCGTGCCGTCGGGCCGGGTCAGCGCCAGGGTGAACACGCCGCCGGGGAAGGCGTCCTGGACCTCGTGGGCGCACTGGCGGGCCAGCGCGGACTTGCCGATCCCGGGCGCACCGGAGACGACGGTCAGCCGCGGTCCGCCGGTGGCGGTGACCCGCGCCGCCAGCGCCCTGCGGTCGGCCTCGCGCCCCGCGAACCCGGGTACGGCGAGCAGCCGGGGAGCGCGGTGCTGCGGCGCCGCCGGGGGCAGGGCGCGCGGTTCGGGTGCGGCGGGTGCCGCGGGCAGCGCCGGGGCGGCCGGGGCGCCCAGGTCCTCGGCGCGCAGGATCGACAGCTCCAGCCGGCGCAGTCCGGCGCCGGGGTCGACGCCGAGTTCGTCGCGCAGCCGCTCCCGGACGGTCCGGTACTCGGCCAGGGCCTCCGCCTGCCGCCCGGTGCGGTAGAGGGCCTCGATGAGCTGCTCGGTGAAACGTTCCCGCACAGGGTGCCTGCGGGCGCTCTCGTACAGGTCGACGAGGACCTGATGACAGTTCCCGGCGGCGAGTTCGAGGTCGCAGACCCGCTCCAGGACGCGCAGGCGTTCCTGTTCGAGCACCGGTACGGCGTCGCGCTGGAGCATCCGCGAGGCCACGTTGGCCAGCGGGGTGCCGTGCCACAGGGACAGCGCCTCCCTGAGCCGGTACAGCTCCTCGGGCCTTCCGGAGGCGGGGGATCCGGCCACCTGTGCCCCGGCGACGAGCGAGCGGAACAGCGCCAGGTCGAGGGTTTCCGTGTCATTGTGCATCCGGTATCCGCCCGGCACGGCCTCGATGGTGGTCGCGGATATGCCGTACTTCGCGAATAGCCGGCGCAAGCGGAGTACGCAGGTCTGCAATGCGGCGCGTGCGGTGGCGGGCGGCTCCTCGTCCCAAACGGCGCGCAAGAGATAGTCGGTGGACACCATGCCACCGGGGTGAAGGAGAAGCGCGGCGAGCAGGCTGGTCGGCTTGGACGGTTTGAGAACTACGGTTTCCGGGCCGTGCGCAATGCTCAAGGGCCCCAAAAGCTGGAACCGCATGACTGGTCCCCCGTGTCGGGTCACGTATTTCGCGATGCAGCATGGCGGGGGCGCTGGTCGGTCGAGGTGTTATCCAGACGTACTCCAGAAAAACTCCTGAAATAGTCCAGACCAAACCTGTGGCCGAACTCCGCCCCTCGTTGGGCGATGATGGGAACCATACATAACGGATCTTGTGAAAGTCGAGTCGCGGGCTGTCCGGATTTCATCACCCCGTCAATAAGGTTCACAGCTAAACGAATTGCGGGGTGCGGCGCCATCCAAGCATGGAGCGATGATCGATTTAAGGTCTATATTCCGCCAGCGCCCTGGCCGAATCCCCGTGGCCCGTGCGGGGGTTCGGCGGGACAGGGCCGGGTGCCCCGTGTCGCCCGTTCGAGGGAGCCGGCACTCCCGCCGGAATGCATTGCTGTTCAAGGGAGTTCGTACCGGAGCGATACCCGACCCCGTACGCACTGGAGAGCTCATGAAGATCGGCATCATCGGCGCGGGCAACATCGGCGGCAATCTCACCCGCCGGCTCGCGCAGCTCGGGCACGAGGTGTCCGTGGCGAACTCCCGCGGACCGCAGACCCTGGCCGCGCTCGCCGAGGAGACCGGGGCGACCGCCGTCACCGTCGCCGAGGCGGCCCGCGGCGCCGAGGTCGTCGTCGTCACCGTCCCCCTGAAGAACGTGCCGGACCTCCCGCCCGGCCTCTTCGACGGAGCCGCCGCGGGCTTCGCCGTCATCGACACCTGCAACTACTACCCGCAGCAGCGCGACGGCAGGATCGCCGGCATCGAGGACGAGGGCCTGACCGAGAGCCGCTGGACCGAGCGCCAGATCGGACACGCGGTCGTCAAGGCCTTCAACGGCACCTACGCCGAGGACATCCTCGACCGGCACCGGCCGGCCGGCGCCCCCGACCGGATCGCGCTGCCCGTGGCGGGCGACGACGAGGCGGCGAAGAAGACCGTCCGCGCCCTCATCGAGGAACTCGGCTTCGACACCGTGGACTCCGGCGGCATCGACGAGTCCTGGCGCCAGCAGCCCGACACCCCCGTATACGGACTGCGGGACGGAGTCGAGGCGGTGACCAGGGCCCTCGCCGAGGCCTCCCCGGTCCGCCCGGAGGCCTTCCGAGGCTGACGCCCCCCGCCCGGCTCCGGTCTGCGGCCGGGGCCGGGCGGTGCCACGATGGTCACAGCGGCGGAAAGCAGGCGGCGGCATGACGGCATCCGCGGGGACCCATCCGGGCCGGGGGCTGTTCTCCCGGCAGGACCGGGCGGTGATCGCCGCCGCTGCCCTCTCCATGCTCCTCGTCCAGATGGACTGGTTCGCCCTGAACCTGATGCTCCCCGTGATGGCCAGGGACTTCCACACCGCCTCCACCGATCTCCAGTGGCTGGTCAGCGGCTACATGCTGGCCCTCGGCTCCCTCATGATCACGGGCGGGCGGGCGGCCGACCTCCTCGGGCGCCGCCGCGTGCTGGTCACCGGCCTCACCGGCTTCGCCGCCGTCTCCGTCGTGTGCGCGCTCGGCCAGAACACGGCCTGGCTGACCGCCGGACGCGTGGTCCAGGGAGGCTTCGCAGCCCTGGTCCTCCCCGTGGCCGTGGCCGTGGTCACCGCCTACTTCCGCGACGCGCGGCAGGGCCGCGCCGTGGCCACCGTGCTCGCCTTCAGCGCGATCGGCACCGCCCTGGGCCCCTTCGTCGGCGGCGCCTTCGCCGAACACGTCAGCTGGCGCGCGGTGTTCCTGCTCAACGTGCCCGTCTGCGCCGTCGCGGCCCTGCTCATGCTGCGCTACGTACCCGAGACCCGCGACGAGGAGGCCGCCGGGGGACTGGACCTCCCCGGGGTCCTGACGCTGGCCGCCGGGCTCAGCGCGGTGATGATCGGCGTCGACCAGGGCCGGGCCTGGGGATGGGGCTCCGCGGCCACCCTGACGTGCCTGTTCGGCGGTGCGGCCCTGCTCGCCGTCTTCGTCCGCATCGAGCGGCGGGCCGCCGAGCCCCTGCTCGACCTGGGGCTGCTGCGCAACCGGCCGTTCGTCGCCGTCACCCTGGCCGGTTCGCTGTCCAACGTCGTCTACTGCCTGGTCGCGGTGCTGTCCGCGCTCTACCTCCAGCAGGTGCGCGGTCTGTCCCCGTTCGAGGCCGGGCTGGTCTTCCTGTCCCTGTCCGTCGGGGCCGGGGCCGCCAGCTACTGGTCCGGCCATCTGGCGCAGCGATGGCGCCCCGAGTCGCTGATGGCGGCCGGGATGCTGCTGTGCGGGGCCGGTCTGCTCGCCCTGACCTGGTCCACCCCGCTCGCCCTCTACACCGCGGTCTTCGCCGTCGTCGGGACCGGTGTGGGCCTGAGCTGGGCCCTGACGAACGTGGCCACCCAGTCCTACGTCGCCGCGAACCGCCTCGCCGCGGCGTCAGGCCTGGTCCTGACCTCGCTGGTGCTGCTCGGCGCGGTGGCCGTGGCCGTCGCGGCCGGTGTGCTGGAAGTGATCAGCGGGTCTGCGGCCCGGGCCGCTTCCGACGGCCCGGCCATCGAGTCGGTGCTGCGCGTGGCGGCACTGCTCTCGATGCTGGGAGCCGCCGCCCTGGCGGGCGTCGTACGGCGCGGGGTCAGGGCCTGACGTGGTGGGCCTCCATGCGGCCCGGACCCAGCTCTATGGTGAAGGTGACCTGCTGCCCCTCGGACAGCACGCGCGGGTCGCCCTCGATGTGCTCCTCCTCGACGAAGACGGGCGTCGTCGAGCCGAGCGGAAGGATGAACCCGTACCCCCGGTCGCGGTTGTACGACTGGACGAACCCCTTGACGCGTGGCTCCATCGCGCACCTCCCGTGACACGACCCTGGCCCACGGCCGCGGGTACCGCCTTCCGGGCGATTCCGATCGGGTGAGACCGGGCCCCTGCCGGCGCCTAAGCCGTCTGGCGCCGCTCCAGCAGGCCCCGGACGTACGCCGCCTGGCCGGCGTGCTGGAGGTCGTCGGCCAGGACGCTGACCAGGCGGACGCCCAGCGTGACCGGCGGGTCCCAGCGCTCGTCGACCACGCGGTCCAGGTCGGCCGCGGCGAGGGCGCGGACGAAGCGGAGCGTCTGCTCGTGCACGGCGTCGACGTACTCCAGCAGCAGCGTGCCGGAGGCGACCCGGACCGTGCCGGCCTGGCGGGCGGTGTGTCCGTAACCGGTGGAACCGGCGGGCAGCGGCAGGTCGAACCGGGTGGCGAACCCCTGGGCCTCCCAGACCTGTTCGAGCTCCGCCGCGTCCGCCACGTGGTCGTCCTGGACCCTGGTGAGATGCCAGACGAGCCAGGCGACGGAATTGGCGTCCGGGTCGACGCGTGCGCCCAGCTGCTCCTCCGAGAGCCCGTCGACGACCTCGTGCACGATCTCCTGGATGCGGCCGAACCCGTCGGCGATGACCTCCGTAGCCTTCATGCCACCACCATGCAAGGCACAGCGCTCCGCCCGCCACGAACGACACGCGGCGGGCGGAGCGGGATCTGCCGACGGGACGGGCGTCAGCCGGTGGCCGCGGCCTTCTCGGTGACGGCCCCGGTCACGGCCTCGGCCACGGGCTTCTCGGTGACCGCCTTGTCGGTGACTGCCGTCCCGGTCGCGGCCGTCCCGGACGCCGCGGTACGGCCGGTTCCGGCGGTCACCGTCCCGGAGCCGCCCCGCAGGCCCAGCCAGCTGATCACGGCGACCAGGGCGAAGGCGACGGCGCCGATCCCGAAGGTGAGGGTGAATCCGGATTCCGCGGGCAGCGGGGGAACCCCCGCAGGCAGGTGCTCGATGGTCTGCGAGGCCAGGATCGTGGTGACCACGGCACTGCCGATCGCACTGCCCGTGGACCGGGAGATCGAGTTGATGCCGTTGGCGATGCCGCTCTGGTGGTGCGGGACGCTGGCCATGATCACGGCCGGCATGGCGGCGTAGCCGAAGCTGACGGCCGCGCCGACCACGAGCCCGGCGCCGATCACCGAGGCGCTGTGGGAGTGGTCCAGGGCCAGCCAGCCGAAGCCGACGGCGCCGAGGACGGCGGCCAGTGCCAGGGCCACCCGCGGTCCGCGGTGGCGTACGAGCTGTCCGCCGATCGGCGAGGCGAGCAGCGAGACGATCGCACCGGGCAGCAGGAACTGCACGGAGGCGCGCAGGATGGAGGCGTCGAAGCCGTAGCCGGTGAGGGCCTCGGGCATCTGGACGAGGTACGAGACGCCCAGGAAGTTGGCGAACATGCCGAACCCGACGAGGATGCCGGCGAGGTTGGCCATGAGCACCGGGCGGTGGACGAACATCCGCATGTCGACGAGCGGCTCGCGGACCTTGAGCTCGGTCAGCACCCAGACGGCGGTCATGACGGCGGCGCCGGCGAAGCTGCCCAGCGTGCGGCCGGAGGCCCAGCCCCACTCGTGGCCCTGGGAGATCGGCAGCAGGAGCAGCAGCAGGGCGATGCCGAGGGTCAGGGCGCCGAGGAAGTCGGTGCGCCCGCCGGTCTTGTGCCGGGTCGCGGGTACCAGGAACACGACCGCCAGCAGGGCGATCACGGCGAAGCCGGTGGCCATCCAGAAGGCGTTGCGGTAGTCCGCGTCGGCCCCGGAGGTGAGCAGGCCGGTGGCGACGAGCGCGAGACCGCTGCCGAACGCGAGGGTGCCGCTGACCAGCGCCATGGCGCCGGGAAGCTTCTGCGGGCGGACCTCCTCGCGCAGGACCGACAGGGCCAGCGGGAAGATCGCGGTGGCGGCGCCCTGGAGCACGCGTCCCAGGATCAGCAGCGGCAGCGAGGTGGCCAGCGCGGCGACGACGGAGCCCGCGACCATCACGCCGAGGACGGCCACCAGGGTCGGCTTCTTGCCGTGCTGGTCGCCGAAGCGGCCCAGCAGCGGGGTGAAGACGGCCGCCGACAGCAGCGTTGCGGTGGTCACCCAGCTCACATTGGCCGTGGAGGTGCCCAGGTCCGTACGGATCAGGCCCAGGATCGGGACCGGCAGGGTCTGCATCATCGACACGACCATGGCGGCGAGGCTCAGGGCGAAGACGATGACCGTCTCGTTCCTTTGCCCGGGGTCCGGGGAGGCGGGGGAGGGGGTGCTCATGGCTGGCTGGACCTTCTTCGGGCTTCGGACTTCGGGCTTCAGAGCTTCAGGACGCAGATGTTTGACTTCATCAAGTAACTCCGTCGACGGTAGACGTCGATAGTTAAGGTGGTCAAGTAAACAATTGATAATGTCAATGATCCTGAGTACGCTCCAGGTATGAGCGACACCGCCCCGCGCACCCCCACCAAGCTCGAACTGCTGGAGCTGCTCGCCGCCATCGGCACCGCCCAGTGGCGAGATTTCGCGGCCGCCGCGGCCCACCACGGACTCACCTCCACCCAGGCCCGGGTCCTGGCACAGCTCAACGGTCCCCTGCCGATGCGCGGCCTCGCCGCCCTGCTGGTGTGCGACGCGTCGAACGTGACCGGGATCGTCGACCGCCTGGAGGCCCGCGAGCTGGTCCGCCGCGAGCCGGACCCCGCCGACCGCCGGGTCAAGAACGTGGTGGCGACGGACGCGGGCCGCGAGGTCATCCGCCGGGTACGGGCGGAGATGCAGGCGACGCACGGCGCGCTCGACACCCTCGACGCGGCCGAGAGCGCAACGCTCTACGGCCTGCTGGAACGCCTGCGCCCCACGATGGAGAAGGACGCCTGACCGCCGTGACCGCCACGCATGCCGCGCCGGGCGACGGCGCACCGCGGGTGCTGCGGGCGGCCGACCGCCGCGGCAGCGCATGGAAGAACGGCGGCGGGGTCACCCGGGAGATCGCGGCCTGGCCCGAGGGGGCCGGTACGGACGGGTTCGCCTGGCGGGTGAGCCTGGCCGACGTGGCCGTCGACGGGCCCTTCTCGGGCTTCCCCGGGGTCGACCGCACGCTGACCCTGGTCGAGGGGGCGGGCATGGACCTGACGGTGGCCGCCGAGCCCCGCCGGGTGGACGAACGCTTCGTGCCGCAGGACTTCCCCGGGGACGCGCCGACCGGCTGCCGGCTCCTCGGCGGCCCCGTCCGGAACTTCAACGTGATGTACCGAAGGAGTGGCGTCCGGGCGCAGACCGCCGTCGTGCGCGGCCGTCTCGCGCTGGCCGCCGCTCCGGGTGAGACCCTGCTGGTGGTCGCCCTGTCCGGCCGGGCCGCCGTCGAGGTCTCCCCGGGCCCGGCCGTCGAGCTGGGCCCGTACGACGCGCTGCTGGCGACCGGCCCGTTCGGCGGCCTCGCCCGCACCTCGGGCCACCTCGCGGTGGTGCGGTTCGCCTAGGCCGGGCGGACGCTCAGCGGACGCCCGGCTTCACCCCCGGCCGGGGCGGACGCCCAGCTTCACCCACTTCGCCGTGCTGGGGACCCCCTTCGCGTCGAGCAGGAACAGCATGTAGTACCCGGGCGGGGCATCGGCCGCACCGGGCGGCGTCCGCAGCCCGACGGACCGGCCGCTGGTCCCGGTCAGGCGGAGCTCCAGATGGCGCTGGCTGGTGTTCACGGAGTGCGTGACGGTGGTCGGCGCCAGCAGGACGGCCCGCGCGACGGCCTGCGGGGTCGAGGAGTCGACCCGGAACGCCGTGTCGTAGGCGAGTTCCCCCGCGGGTGCCCGGTCGAGGGCGGGCCTGCTGCCCCTGTGCAGGTAGGCGGGCTCGTACAGCTCGATGCTGCCGTCCATGCCGTCCCGGATGTCGGGGTCGTTCGCGATCTGCTGGAGTTCGTCCCCGGTCACCATCAGCCGGCCGTCCGGCATGACCAGGGCGTTGGAGTGGTAGCCGCGGGGCAGTCGCTGGGCCGGGCCGAGCCGCCAGCGGCCGTCCGCGCCGCGGAGCTCGATCTGCCGGTACTTGGGGTCGGCCTTCGGATTGAACGGCCCGCTCCCGTAGTCCCGGGTGTCGAGGGCGCCGTTCACGGTCAGGAGCGTGCCGTCCGGCAGGATCAGGGTGTCGTCCTGGGTGCGGCCGAAGGCCCGCGGCTCCTCCGTGGTCCAGCGGTTCCCGGACAGCCGGTACGTGTGCGGGTCGCGCGGGTCCCCGCCGAGCACCAGCACGGAGTCCGGGCCGCGGAAACCGGCGGGGAGCGGCACCGCCGAGCCGTAGCCGCGGAAGTCGGCCGGGCGCCGGGGCAGGTCGGTGCGCACGTCCTTGACCGGATCGAACGCCCACTGCTGGTCCGCGTCGCGGCCGAGGCCGTAGACCAGGCCGTTGCGCATCGAGAAGAGGTGCGGGTAGTCGTTGCGGAACGGGGCCTGCGACCGCAGTTGCTGCGAGGGGAGGTCCAGGGGGATGTCGAACGGGCGCCAGGGCACGGGGTGGCCGAGGGCCGGGAAGCGTTCCACCACCGGGGTGGGCGTGCCCGTGCCGCGCTCGGACTGGCCGGACATGATGATCTGCCGGCCGTCCGCGGCGGTCACGGACGAGGGGTACCAGCGACCCACCGCCATGTCGCGGTTGCGGTACCAGGTCTCCGTCCACGGGTCGAACACGAAGGACAGCTTGGCGCCGCTGCCGCCCTTCCCGCCGACGTTGCCCCCGAAGACCGCGACCATCCCGTTGGGCAGGAAGGAGTGTCCGGCGCAGAAGAACGGCGCCGGACGCGGGGCGTGGGTGCCGTCGGGCATCAGGACGACCGGGGGAGGGACCTTCTTGAAGGCCCGGGCCCCGGTACCGCGCGCCGGGTCCCAGAGGTAGGCGCGGCCCGCGTTGGTGCGCCCGACGGTATTGGTGGGGCCGGTCTCCTTGGTGGGGTCGGCCTCCACCCGTTCGAAGGAGAAGAGCAGCACCTTGCCCGTCGGCAGCTGGGCGACGTGCACCCCGAAGTCGGGGGACGGGAAGAAGTCCGTGAAGCGGCCGGACGCCGCGGCGGAGAAGCGGGAGTTGACCTTCCGCTGGGACTCCCCGAGCGCGGTCAGGCTCGCGGTCCTGCTCCCCTGCGGGTAGCCCTCGGTGTCCCGGGCGGCCCGCCGGAGCCGGGCGTGGGCCCGCGCGTGCTCCTCGCCCAGCACGGCTGCCTCGTCACCCGCCGCCGAAGCCCCGTCGGACCGGGGGCCGGCGGCGAGGGGAGCGGTGGAGCGGGGAGCGGCGGGGGCGGGCGGAGCCCATGCCGTGGTCACGGCCAGGGCGGAGATGATCACGGACGCCGACAGGACGGCGGACCGGTGCGCGCGGGACATGGCACTCCTCAGGTTCGGACCCCGCCGATACTAGGAGAAACCGGACGTCGTGCCGGTGTGGCTCGACCGGTCCCGGCACCCGGCGTCAGGCCGACCCGCGGCGCACCAGGGAGGTGGCGGTGACCACCGAGCCGGGCACCGTACGGTCCCCGTCCCGGGCCGCGTCCAGCGTGCCCAGGAGCAGCCGGACCATCAGACGCCCCATGCCCTCGATGTCCTGACGGACCGTCGTCAGCGGCGGCTCGGCCCGCTCGGCCACCTGCTCGGCGTCGTCGAAGCCGATCAGCGCCACGTCCCCGGGCACGGTCCGGCCGCGCTCCCGCAGGACCCGCAGCGCACCCGTGGCCATCAGGTCGTTCGCCGCGAACACCGCGTCGATCCGCTCTCCGCGGTCCAGCAGTTCGGCCATCGCGCGGGCCCCGCCCGCTTCGGTGAAGTCCCCCTCGGCGACCAGTGAGGGTGCGGTGGCGGGCAGTACGTCCTCGTAGCCGCTCAGCCGGTCCGCCGCCGAGGTCTGGTCGAGCGGCCCGGCGATGTGCGCGATCCGCTGCCGGCCCTGCTCCAGCAGGTACCGTACGGCCTCGCGCGCGCCCCCGCGGTTGTCGGCGTCCACGTACGCCACCTGGCCGTGGTCCCCGGGTCCGGCGGTCCAGCCGGGTCGGCCGCCGTACACCGTGGGCATGCCGATGCGACGGGTGATCGCGGGCAGCGGGTCGTCGGTGTGCAGGGAGAAGGCCAGTGCCCCGTCCACGTGACCGCCGGCCAGGTAGCGCTCGATCCGGTCGTAGTCGCCGCGGTCCTCCACCAGCAGCAGCACCAACTGGGCGTCGTGCGCCGTCAGTTCCTTGCTGATGCCGCGCACCTGACGGGAGAAGAAGGGATCGGAGAAGATCCGGATCTCCGGCTCCGCGATGATCACGGCGACGGCCCCGGTGCGCCGGGTGACCAGGGTGCGGGCGGCGGGGTTGGGCACGTACCCCAGGTCCCGCACGGCTTCGCGCACCCGCTCCACCAGGTGCGAGCGGACCCCGTCGCCGCCGTTGACCACGCGCGACGCGGTGGCCCGGGACACCCCGGCGTGCGCCGCCACCGCCTCCAGGGTGGGGCGGCCCCCAGGGCGCTGTCCGGACACGTGTGCTCCTCACGCGGGTCCGCGGGCGGGGCCTCGCAGGACAGCAGCGTATCCGCTGCGGCCGGGAACGCGGAGGGAGTTCCCGGCCGCAACGGCGTCCGGTTCCGGCGGTCCGCCCGGGGGAGCCGGCCGGCGGGCGGCGCAGGACAGTGCCGGTCAGTGGCCGAAGTCGAACCAGTTGAGGCTGACGAAGTCGGCGCTCTGGCCGCTGGTGAAGGTCAGGTGGACGTCGTGCCGGCCCGTGGCCCCCGTGATGTTCGCGGGCACCGTGCGCCAGTTCTGCCGGCCCCCGGTGTTCGCTACGGAGAAGCTGCCGACCGGCGGGCCGGTCCGGCTGTCGAGGCGGACCTCGACGAGTCCGCCGACCCCGCCCGCGGCCCCGCTCGCCACGCGTCCGCGGAACTGCCGGGCGGCCGTGCCGGCGCCGAAGTCCACGTCCCGGTACAGGGCCCAGTCGCCGTCCCCGAGGGAGGTCAGGTGCCGCCCGCCGCCGGCGTCCGTGGTGTTCTCCTGGACGGTCCCGGCCTGGTCGTCGTGGGACTCGGCCTGCACGGCGGCGTACGCGTCGCGGCTGCCGGTGGGCGGCGGGGTGGTCGGCGCGGTCGTCGGGGGCGTGGTCGGGGGTGTGGTGGGCGGGGCCTCCGGGCGGGCGACGCCTGCGCGGACGTGGGGTCTCCGGACGGGCGGGGGGCCTCCGGGCGGGGCGCACCCACGGCGCCCTCACCCGTCCGGCCCAACCCGCCTTCCTCATACGGGCGGGCCCAGGACCTCCCGCGCTCCGGGCAGGTCGTGCACGGAGACCGCCGTGCCCGTCAGGGGCAGCAGCCCCTCCAGCGGGCACATCAGCGCGGGCACCTCGTGGTCGACCTCCCACTGCCCGGCCGCGTTCCCACCCGCGTGGTCGGTGGTGCGGACGGCGTACAGGTGTCCCGAACAGCCCCGGCAGATCAGGGGCCAGTGGCCGGTCACAGCAGCTCCCATGGCAGTGCGGCAGCCGCGGACGGGCGGCAGGACGAACTCCGCCCGGGGCGGCGGACGGAGGGGCTGCGGCGGGCCGTCCCCGGCGTGCCGCCGTGGCCGCGCGCTTGTAGCGTCGGACGCGTCAGGACTCCTGGTGAGCCGACAGGAATCCGCCGGCCGGTCCGCTCGCGCGGGTCACGTCGCGCCAGTGCGCCGAGCCGGCCGCGTGCCGCCCGCATCAGCGCCGAGCCGGTCCGCCCCTCGCGCCGCGACCGTGCGCACGCGCAGCCCCCGTACGAGAGGCCGTGCCGATGTCGATGGATGCCCCGATAGCGAGCCTGCTGCGTGTCGAGAAGGGCCTGGCAGCCCCCGAGGAACTGGCCGCGATAGCGGTCGTGGTCGCCTGCTACGCACGCCGGTCCGCCGGTGACCGCGCCGCGGGCGGCGGCGGATCCACGGCCGGCCGACGGCGTACCGCCCGGCCGGACGCAGGCTGCTGGGCAGGCTGCTGGGCCTGCCGCTGAATCCGTTGCAGCGCCGCTTCCGCCGGCCGCGAGCGCGGCCGGCGGAAGGGAGGGGGAGTCGGTCACGCCCGGCGCAGCACCGTCGAGAGCACGCCGGACAGCACGGCCTCCGGGTCGTCCACGGCGCCCTCCGAGCGCCACGCCACGAACCCGTCGGGCCGTACGAGCACCGCGCCCTCCGGCGTCAGCCCGTGGGCCTCGGCCCAGTCGGCGCCGTTCTCCTGGACCAGATCGGCCCCGGCGTCGCCCACGGTGTAGGCGTCCAGCCGGGCCGAGAGCCGTCCCGCCGCCCGTTCGGCGGCCGGCCCCCACGGGGTCCCCGTACCGCTGAGCAGCACGAAGGAACGCTCGTAGAGGTCCAGGGTGGAGATCCGCTCGCCCGCCCTGGCCAGCCACAGGTGCGGGGCCCGGGTCCCGGTGTCACCCATCAGGCGCAGCGCGTCGGGGATGATCGCCCGGCCGGGCTCGCCGCCGACGACCGCGCCGTCCGGGTAGCAGTAGCCCATCGCCGTGGGCAGCACCCCGCTGCCCGGCCCGCCGCCCATCGTGGGCGGCGGCGCGTACCCGGGGTGGCTGTGCTCCGCGGAACGGGCCGAGGCGCGCTCGCTCGTGGCCTTCGCCACCGGCAGCCGCTCCGACTGGTACGTGTCGAGCAGCGGCATCCCGGCCGACCCGTCCAGCACCGCCGCGATCTTCCAGGCGAGGTTGTGCCCGTCCTGGATGCCGGTGTTGGAACCGAAGGCCCCGGTGGGCGACATCTCGTGGGCGGCGTCCCCGACGAGGAACACCCGGCCCGAGGAGTAGCGTTGCGCCACCCGTTCGGCCGCGTGCCACGGCGCCTTGCCGCCGATCTCCACGTCCAGGTCGGGCGCGCCGATCGCATTGCGGATCTGCTCCACGCAGCGCTCGTCGGTGAAGTCCTCCAGCGTCTCGCCGTTCTCCGGGTGCCAGGGCGCGTGGAAGACCCACTGCTTGTCGTTGTCCACCGGCAGCAGGGCCCCGTCCGCACCCGGACGCATCAGGTAGCAGACGATGAAGCGCAGGTCACCCAGGACGTCGATGAGGCGTTCGGAACGGAAGGTGACGCTCACGTTGTGGAACAGCTCGCCACTGCCGGTCTGCGGGATGCGCAGCTGCTCCCGGACGGGGCTGCGGGGTCCGTCCGCCGCGATCAGGAAATCGGCGCGCACCGTCGTGTGCTCACCGGTGTCCCGGTTCTTGACCACCGCGGTGACCCCGGTGTCGTCCTGGTCGAAGGTCATCAGTTCGGTGGAGAACCGCACATCGGCGCCCTGCGCCCGGCTCTGCGTGGCCAGGACGGGCTCGATGTTGTTCTGGCTGCACAGGCACCAGCCCGTCGGGCTGAAACGGCGCAGCGCACCGGACGGGTCGATCTCCTTGATCAGCCAGTTCCGGTCGCCGCTCGTCAGTGACTGGGCCTGCAGAATGCCCTGGACGCCCTCCAGTACGGCCGCCGCCTGGCGGATCGCGCCCTCCGCCCCTGCCGTACGGAAGAGTTCCATGGTCCGGGCGTTGATGCCGCGGCCGCGCGGATGCGCGGAGGTTCCGGAGTGCTTCTCGACGAGCAGGTGCCTGACCCCGAGACGGCTCAGGAACAGCGAGGTGGACAGGCCCACGAGAGAGCCGCCCACGACGAGAACCGGTACACGAACATCGGCTTTGTCTTCCATCAGCTGCGGGCTCCTGTTTTCTGTGTGGGGGAGTGGACTCTTTATGCCCCCGATCGGTGGTCAGGCCCAAGTGATTCGCCGGTTGTCACCCGCTTGATCCGGACATGTAGCGGTACGTCCCCTCTCGGACGACGATGAGCGACAGCGGCTCCCCCTGAGATGTGCCGGCCTGCTCTGCCATGGCGAGAGGCTGCGGCCGGTCCGGGCAGACGCCACCGATGACGGACGAGGGGTCCGTGCGCGATGGATCTCCACCCCCTCACGAAGGAGTGAGTAGATGACAACCACCCTGTCCGAACGGGTGTCGCAGTCAGCCTTCGACGGCTCCATGCTCCGGGTCGTACTGCTGATGGACCTCCACGAGGGGACCCAGCAGCAGTTCTTCGAGGCGTACGAACAGCTCCGCCACGACATCGCGTCGGTTCCGGGCCACATCAGCGACCAGCTGTGCCAGTCCTTCGAGAACCCCTCGCAGTGGCTCATCACCAGCGAGTGGGAGAGCGCGCCCCAGTACCTCGCCTGGGTGAACAGCGACCACCACGCCGAACAGGTGAAGCCGCTGGGAGCCTGTGCCCGCGCGATGCGCCCGCTCAAGTTCACCGTGCTGCGCGAGACCGGACGCGGCTACGACCAGGCCGCGAGGCCCTCCACCGCCCGGCTCCAGGACACCCCCCGCCTCGGTGCGGACATCGTCCGCCACGCGCTGACCTTCACCGTCAAGCCGGGCAGCGAGAAGAAGGTCGCGGAGATCCTCTCCGACTACGCCTCCCCCAAGGCCCGGGTCGACGACCACACCAGACTCTGCCGCACCTCGCTGTTCATGCACGGCAACCGCGTCGTGCGCACCGTCGAGGTCCAAGGAGACCTGATGGCCGCCCTGCGCCACGTCTCGGAACAGCCCGAGGTGCGCGCCGTGGAACAAGCCATCAACCCCTACCTGGAGAAGGACCGGGACCTGAACGATCCCGAGTCCGCGCGGATGTTCTTCATGCGCGCCGCGCTCCCGGCGGTCCACCACATCGCCGCACCGGAAGCGGAGTCCGAGGACGTGACGCGACACGCCGTCTTCTACCCGGCCCGGCCCGGCTGCGGCCCGGCGCTCGCCCGCTTCCTCGCCCGACAGGACGAGGACGCCGCCCGCCGCCCCGAAACCCCCGTTCGGAGCAGCAGCATCTTCCAGCGCGACGACATCGTCGTCCGCCTCATCGACGTCCGCGGCCCGCTCGACGCCGAGCCCGAGACCACCTTCGGGATCCACGGCGCGCGCAAGGCAGCGGTTCTGGACCGGCTGACGGCCCCCGGCTCCGCCGAGCGGGCCGGCGCCCAGCGCCACACCATGGACCTGATCACCGACCGCCGGGCCTCCGCGCAGTCCTGATCCCTCCCCTGCCCCCCACCCCCCAGCCCGTCCAGGCTTCCCACACGCCAGGAGGAACCCGCCATGACCAGACAGCGCCCACGCATCGTGGACCTCAGCGAGACGCCGCCCAACCGCCGGCGCGGAGGCGATCTGAGGGCGGTGCTCACCCCGACCTCGGTGGGTTCGACCAGTGGCTTCATGGGCCTGGCGATCATGGCCCCCGGTGAGTCGATCGCCGAGCACTACCACCCGTACTCCGAGGAGTTCGTGTACGTGGTCAGCGGGCACCTGGAGGTCGACCTCGACGGCGAGGCCCACCCCCTGCGCACCGACCAGGGACTCCTGGTCCCGCTGAACGTGCGCCACCGCTTCCGCAACGTCGGCGACGTCGAGGCCCGCATGGTCTTCCACCTCGGTCCGCTCGCCCCCCGGCCGGAGCTCGGCCACGTGGACACCGAAGAGGCCCCGCACCCGGAGAGCACCGCGTGGGAGCAGCCCCCGGACCGTACGGGAGCGGTCTCGTGACCCGCCGCCGTGTGGCGGTCACCGGGGTCGGCGTCGTCGCCCCCGGTGGAATCGGCGTCACCGCCTTCTGGGACCTGCTCTCCAACGGCCGTACGGCCACCCGCGGGATCACCCTCTTCGACCCGAAGGGGTTCCGCTCCCGGATAGCCGCGGAAGTCGACTTCGACCCCGCCGCGCACGGCCTCGGCCCCGAGGAGACGGCCCGCGCGGACCGTTACATCCAGTTCGCCCTGGTCGCCGCCCGGGAGGCGGTGGCCGACTCCGGACTCGACCTGACCACGGACGAGGCCTGGCGCACCGGGGTCTCCCTCGGCACCGCCGTCGGCGGCACCACCCGTCTGGAGCACGACTACGTCGCCGTGAGCCAGTCCGGAGCCTGGTGGGACGTGGACCACAAGCTCGCCGGACCCCACCTGCACCGGGCGTTCACGCCCGCCACCCTCGCCTCCGCCGTCGCGGAGCAGACGGGGGCGCGCGGCCCGGTGCAGACCGTCTCCACCGGCTGCACCTCCGGCCTCGACGCCATCGGGTACGCCGTCCACTCCATCGCGGAAGGCCGGATGGACGTCTGCATCGCAGGCGCCTCCGACTCACCCATATCGCCCATCACGGTGGCCTGCTTCGACGCCATCAAGGCGACCTCGCCGAACAACGACGACCCGGCCCACGCCTCGCGGCCCTTCGACGCCGACCGGGACGGATTCGTCCTCGGCGAAGGCGGCGCCGTCCTCGTCCTCGAGGAGCTGGAACACGCCCGCGCCCGCGGAGCGACCGTCTACTGCGAGATCGGCGGCTACGCCACCTTCGGCAACGCCCACCACATGACCGGGCTGACCGCCGAGGGCCTCGAAATGGCCCGGGCCATCGAAACCGCCCTGGACCAGGCCCGGATCGACGCGAGCGACATCGACTACGTCAACGCGCACGGCTCCGGGACCAAGCAGAACGACCGCCACGAGACCGCGGCGGTCAAGCGGGTCCTGGGCGACCACGCCTACAAGACGCCGATGACCTCCATCAAGTCGATGGTCGGCCACTCCCTCGGCGCCATCGGGGCCATCGAACTGGCCGCCTGCGTCCTCGCGATGACCCACCAGGTGGTACCGCCGACGGCGAACTACCAGACCCCGGACCCCGAGTGCGACCTGGACTACGTCCCCCGCACCGCCCGCGGTCGCAAGCTCCGCAACGTGCTCTCCGTCGGCAGCGGGTTCGGCGGATTCCAGTCGGCCGTCGTCATGACCCGGCCGAAGGAGGAGGTCTCGTGACCAGCCGCACGGTCATCACCGGCATGGGCGTCGTCGCACCCAACGGGATCGGCGCCGAGGCCTTCTGGAAGGCGACCCAGTCCGGGCTCAGCGTGCTCGACCGGGTCACCCGGGCGGGCTGCGAACACCTGCCGCTGCGGGTCGCGGGCGAGGTCCGGGGCTTCGACCCCGGGGCGATGGTCGAGGACCGCTTCCTCGTCCAGACCGACCGGTTCACCCACCACGCACTGGCCGCCGCCGACCTCGCCCTGGAGGACGCCCGGCTCGGCCGGGCCGACTACGAGGGCGACCCCTTCTCCTTCGGGGTCGTCACCGCCGCCGGATCCGGCGGCGGTGAATTCGGACAGCGCGAACTCCAGAGGCTCTGGGAACAGGGACCGCACTACGTCGGCCCGTACCAGTCCATCGCCTGGTTCTACGCCGCCAGCACCGGCCAGGTGTCCATCCGCCGCGGGCTCAAGGGCCCCTGCGGGGTGGTCGCCAGTGACGAGGCCGGCGGACTGGACGCCTTCGCCCACGCCACCCGCGCCATCCGGCAGGGCAGCCGGGCGATGCTCGCCGGGGCCACCGAGGCCCCCCTCGCGCCCTACTCCATCGTCTGCCAGCTGGAGTACGACGGGCTCAGCACCCTGGACGACCCCGAGCGTGCCTACCGGCCGTTCACCACCCAGGCCTGCGGGTACGTCCCCGCCGAGGGCGGCGCCATGTTCCTCGTCGAGTCCGAGACCGAGGCCCTGCGGCGGGGTGCCACCGTACGCGCCGAACTGGCCGGCCACGCCGCCACCTTCACCGGCACCCGGCGCCGGGACGCCCAGGGCGAAGGACTGGCCCACGCGATCAGGCAGGCGCTGCACGAAGCGGGCTGCGCCCCCGAGGAGATCGACGTGGTCTTCGCCGACGCCCTCGGAACCCCCGAGGCCGACGCCGCCGAGGCGGCCGCCCTCGCCGACGCCCTCGGCGCGCACGGCCGCAAGGTACCGGTGACGGCGCCCAAGACCGGCACGGGCCGGGCCTACTGCGCGGCGCCCTCCCTCGACACCGCGGCCGCGGTCCTGGCCATGGAGCACGGCATCATCCCGCCGACCCCGAACGTCTACGACGTGTGCCACGACCTCGATCTGGTCACCGACGGCGCCCGCACCGCGGAGCTGCGCACCGCACTCGTACTGAGCCGCGGCCGGATGGGTTCGAACTCCGCACTCGTCCTGCGCAGCGGCCGGGCCGTGTCCCGGTAGGAGCAGTCCCTCCCCTCGTAGGAAGAGAGACCCCCATGTCCGACCGACTGACCATGGAGGAGCTGGCGGCCCTGATGAAGACCGCCGGCATCACGGTCGACCCGGCCGAGATGGCGGACCGGCAGGACTCCGCCTTCGACGAGTACGGCCTCGATTCGCTGGGGCTGCTCGCCGTCGTCGGCGAGCTGGAGAACCGGCGCGGCCGGGCGCTGCCCACCGACGCCGACCGCTGCAAGACCCCCCGAGAGTTCCTCGACCTCGTCAACAACAGCCTGATGACAGGAGCCTGACATGGCAGGGCACACCGAGAACGAGATCACCGTCAACGCACCCGTCGAGGTCGTCTGGGAGATGACCAACGACCTCCCGAGCTGGCCGCAGCTGTTCAGCGAGTACGCCTCGCTGGAGATCCTCGAGCAGGAGGGGGACACCACCAGGTTCCGCCTGACCATGCACCCCGACGAGAACGGCAAGGTGTGGAGCTGGGTCTCCGAGCGGACCGTCGACCGCGACGGCCTCACCGTCCGGGCCCGGCGCGTGGAGACCGGCCCGTTCGCGCACATGGACATCCACTGGCAGTACTTCAAGGTGCCGGGCGGCACCCGGATGAAGTGGACGCAGGACTTCGCGATGAAGCCGGACGCCCCCGTCGACGACGACTGGATGACCGACAACATCAACCGCAACTCTCCGATCCAGATGGCGCTCATCCGGGACAAGATCGAACAGCGCGAGCGCGAGACCCGCACCCCCGCCGTCAGCCGGCTCTGAAACGAAAGGCGAGCACCCCCGATGGCCCCCACGCACCGCGCTCTGATCGTCGCCCGCATGGCGCCGCAGTCCGCCCCCGACATCGCCCAGCTGTTCGCCGCCTCGGACGCGGGCGAACTCCCGGACCTGGTCGGCGTCACCCGCCGCAGCCTGTTCCAGTTCGGTGATGTGTACCTCCACCTCATCGACTCGGACCGGCCGCCCGGACCCGCGATCGCCCAGGTCACCGAGCACCCGGAGTTCCGGGACCTCAGCGACCGGCTCACCGCCTACATCAGCCCGCACGACCCGGACACGTGGCGCAGCCCGAAGGACGCGATGGCCAACGAGTTCTACCGCTGGGAACGCCCCGGCAAGAGGTGACCCGAGCGGCCCGGCCGGGACCCGCACACCGCGTGTGCGGGTCCCGCCGCGTGCGCGGCCCGGCCGCGCGGACCCCATCCCAGCGCCGAGAGCAGGAGACGCAGTGACCTCCACCGAACACGGACCCGACCGCTTCCCGGCGGACCCCGCCTGCCCGCACGACGGCGAGCACGCCCGTTCCGCCCTGCGCGTGCTCGTCCTGTCCGGGTCCTCCCGCACCGGTTCGGTCAACGCCCGGCTGGCCGACCTCGTCGCGGGTCTGTTCGTACGGGCCGGCGCCGGCGTGGACCCCGCCACCCTCGCCGACTTCGCCATGCCGACGTACGACGGGGACGCCGAGGCCGACGGCGGGCTGCCGCCGGGGGCGCTCGCCCTGTGCGCACGGATCGAGGCGGCCCAGGCCCTGGTCATCGCCTCGCCCGAGTACAACGCCTCCGTGTCCGGCGCCGTGAAGAACGCCATCGACTGGGTGTCCCGCTTCCGCCCCCAGCCGTTCAAGGACAAGCAGACCCTGCTGGTCTCCGCGTCGCCTTCCCTGGTGGGCGGCAACCGCGGCCTGTGGGCCCTGCGCGTCCCGCTGGAACACCTCGGCGCCCGGGTCTACCCCGACATGTTCAGCCTCGCCACGGCCCACCAGGCCTTCGCCGAGGACGGGGCCCTCCTCGACCAGGGCCTCGGCGAACGGCTCGGCACGACGATCGGCTCCTTCCTCGAACTCGCCGAGGCGGACACCCGCTACCTGTGCCTGCAACGCCGCTGGTACGAGTTCCTCGGCGACCGCACCGACGCCCCGGTCACCTCCCGGGCCCAGGACTAGGCCCTCCCGGTTCGTGGGCCAGGGCGAGGCGGCAGCGGTGCTGCCTCGCGGACGCGGCCGGGGCGGCGGGCGTGGCGTCGGGATTTGTGCGGGTTGTCGGGTGATGATGGCGCCGTGCGACTTGATCACGTGTCCTATGCGGTGGCCCGCGACAGCTTCGTCTCCACCGTCCAGTGGATCGGATCGGCCCTCGGCGCCGGGTTCGTCGACGGGGGCGTCCACCCGCGGTTCGGCACCCGCAATTTCATCCTCCCGCTGAGCGGCGGCACCTACGTCGAGGTCGTCACCACACTCGACCACCCCGCCGCCGACCGCGCACCCTTCGGCCAGGCCGTCGCGCGCCGCGCCGCCGAGGGCGGCGGCTGGCTCGGCTGGGTGGTCTCCGTAGACGACATCGCCCCGGTCGAAGCCCGCCTCGGCCGCACCTCGGCCGAGGGCCACCGCGTCCGCCCCGACGGGTTCGACCTGAGGTGGAAGCAGATCGGCCTGCTGGAACTGATGGAGGACCCGCAACTGCCCTACTTCCTCCAGTGGCTGGTCCCCCAGGAGGAGCGCCCCGGCGCCGACCCGCGCACCTCCACCACCATCCACGGGGTCTCCCTCGCCGGCGACGCCGCCTCCATCGCCGAATTCCTCGGCGAACCGGCCGACCACCCCCTCGACCAGATCGACGTCACCTGGGTCGAGGACGAGGAACCGGGCCTGGTCGCGGTCGAGTTCGCCACAGCCCGCGGCCCGGTCACGATCTGACCAGGGCCCGACTGCCCCGCGGGAGCAGCCGGCCGGGTCTCCTGGCCGACGAGCTCGTCAGGCCCGGGCTGCTCCGCGCTCAGGCGGGCCCGGGCGCCTCGTGCCCGGGAGGTCGACCTCCGCCAAGGTGAGGTCGGCCGAGTCCTCCACCTCCGCCCGCTCTCCGGCGAGCAGCTCCCGCAGGGCGGCCGCCCGGCCCGGATCGCCCGGCGAGGCGAGCAGGCTCACCCCTGACCGCAGGGCCCCGTACTGGATGCTCAGCACCAGGTCCGCCGGGGCCCGCCGGTCCCGGAGCGCGGCGGTCAGCATCGCGTGCACCAGGTCCGGACGGACGCCGCCGCCGGAATCCGCCCGGTCCTCCTCCTCCGCGTACGCATGGATGTCCACCCTGCACCCCGCCCGGCGGGCCCCGTCGATCAGGGCGCGCAGCGGCCGGTCCAGCACCCCCGACAGGTGCAGCTCGTCGCGCAGCGACTGTCCGAGCCTGCTCGCCCGGCCCCGGACCTCGTCCGCGTCCCCCGCCGTACCGGAGGCCAGCACCCGCAGGAACGGCAGGACCAGTTCGTCCAGCTCGGACAGCTGCCTGCCGTGCTGGGCCCGGCGCGCCCGCGCCGCGGACTCCGCGGCCACGACGGCCGTCCGGGTGGCCTCGGCGTCCAGGACGGCACCCCCCAGGCGGTTCACGGTACGGCCGATCACGCCGCCCATGACCACCCCCATCACCGGGGCGACCAGCGCCGGCAGCGCCGCGACCACCGCGTGCAGGGCCGACCCGCCCTCCGGCTGCCGGGCCGCGACCAGCACGAGGATCCCGGCCTCCTCGCAGGCCAGCGCCAGCACCACCTCCCATCGGGGACGCACGGTCACCAGCAGGGTCAGCAGCGGGGTGATCGCACCGATGGGCCATGAGGTGTAGTCCGCGACCCCCTCGGCGGGGATCACCAGCAGGCTGCTGACCGAGCCGCCCACGGCGAACGCCGACCAGCCCAGCGCCGCCCGCCGCCCGATGCCCCGGTCCGCCCGGGCGAGCATCAGCCCGGTCGCCGCCGCGAGCACCCCGTACCAGGGCAGGTACCAGACCATGCCGGGGGTCCGCGGGGCGTGTACGGCGGCCACCCAGCCCATGACCGCCAGGAAGGGCAGGCACACGGCGGACAGCGGCCGCCGGACGTCACCGATCGCAGCCCTGATCGTCTCGGCCCGGCTGCGCGGACGCGCCGGCCCGGGGGCGGGCCGGTCCTGCGCCGCCCGCCGCCAGCGCAGGCGTACGGTCGTGCCCCGCCCGGGCGCGCTGATCACCTCCGCGGAGCCGCCCACGTCCGCCATGCACTGGTGCACCGACCGGCGCAGCCCGAGGGAGGTCCGGCGCACCCGGTCCGGGGCGAACCCGACGCCGTCGTCCGAGACGGTCAGGGTCATCCCCTCCCCGCTCCCGCTCCGGCCCCCGTCCGCGCCCGCGGTCGCGCCGCCGTGGTCCTGCAGCTCCACCCGTACCCGCGTGGCGTCGGCGTACAGCCCCGCATTGCGCAGGGCCTCCGTCGCCGCCCGTACGCAGGCCTCGCCGACGTCGCGGGGGAGCAGCAGCCCGCCGGGCGGCAGGTCCACGCTCACGCGCGGCCCCGGACCGGCGCCCGCCGCGGTCGCCGCCACCGCCACGATCCGGGCGACGGCGTCCTCACCGAGCCGGGCGGCGAGATCGACCCCGGCGTCCTCGTCCGTCCCGGCGGGCACCGAGGTCAGACCCGCCACCGCGCGCCGGGCCTGGGAACGCTGCTCCGAGGCCGGGACGCCGGGCCGGGAAGCGGCCCGCAGCGCGGCGCCCACGTCGTCGTGCAGCAGCCGCTGGAACTCCCGGTGCGCCCGGCGCGCGGCCTGGGCCTGCGCCGCCGCCGCGACGGCGTCCAGCTTGGCGCGCACGGCCGCGTCCGCCCGCAGTCCCGCCCCGCGCAGCACCGGGGCCAGCGCCGCGGCCGCCATCGCGGAGGCCGCCGGGGGCCACACCCCCTCCAGCGCCCCGAACGGCCCCTCGGCGCGCAGACTCGCCGCCGCCTGGGCACCGAGGGCCGGCAGCGCGGCCGTCCAGCCCGGGCGGCCCCCCAGGAAACCCACGGCGAGCAGCACCGCGGACACCGTCGCCATGCACCGCAGGCCCACGGAGAGGGCGGGCGGCTGCTCCAGGGCGTACGCCGCGTGCACCGCCAGCGCCACACCGGTGGCCGACAGGGCGTCCCGTGCGCCGGAGAGCTCCGTCCGCCATCCCCGGAGCGCCGTGACGGCGAGCAGCGCGACGAACAGCACCGAGGACGCGAGCGTCAGCGGGTACCGGGTGCCGGACGAAGCGGCCAGGGAGACGGCTGTCGCCGACCACACCGCCGCGAAGAGCACCGCCAGCCCGGCGTACGACCGCTGGAGCGCGCACTCCACCCCGAAGCGGTAGGTCCCGCGGATCACCGGTCCGGCCGGGGGTCGGGGGCGACCTCGATGTGTCCGTCGACGACCGACCGCCACACCAGCTCGTTGTTGTCGGTGAGCTGGTGGCCGTCCTGACGGGAGAAGGCGTGGATGGCCCGCTTGCGGTGGGTGTTGACCGTTCCGGTGCTCATGTACAGGCGCCCGGCGATCTGCGGGACCTTCATCCCGCGCGCCAGCAGTTTCAGCACCGCGAGCTGCTTCTCGCTCAGCCGGACGAGGCCCCGAGGGTCGTTGAC
Source organism: Streptomyces xanthophaeus (assembly GCF_000725805.1). Classification (GTDB taxonomy): domain Bacteria; phylum Actinomycetota; class Actinomycetes; order Streptomycetales; family Streptomycetaceae; genus Streptomyces; species Streptomyces xanthophaeus. The sequence continues at coordinate 257,672 of NZ_KL647137.1, forward strand.
GATCTGGTGGGCGAGGCGCCCGGACACGTACGAGTCGCCCGCGTGGGCCGCCCGTACCGCTTCGAGGAGCTCCGTCTCCGGGTCCTCCTTGAGCACCAGGCCCAGGGCTCCGGCCTCGATGCCCCGGCGGACGACCACGGGCCGGTGCTCCCGGGTGAACAGCAGGACCCGCGAACCCGCCTCGCGCAGCCGGGTGACGTTGTCCTCCACCTGGCTGCCGTCCCCCAGCTCGATGTCGAGCAGGACGACCGAGGGGACCGAGGTCACCGCGGCGAGGAGGGAGGTGACGTCCACCTCCAGCCCCACCCACTCGATGTCCGGGGCGAGTTCGGCGAGGCAGCTGCGCAGCCCCCACCGCACGACCGGGTGGTCGTCGACGGCCGCGAGCCGGACCGGCTCGGCGGCGTCCTGTGTACCGGTGGGTTCGTACCCGCTCATCGGTTCCCCCTCGACATGGGCAGTGCGTGACTCCGCTTCCCAGAACTATCACCGCCGAACCCGCCCTGTCTGTCCCGGACTTCGGGGACAGACAGGGGTGGCGCCGCGGGGCCAGCATCGAGGGGCCGCCGCACCCCGGACCGGGGCGGGGAGGGCGTCGGCGGACCGACGGCAGAACGAGACCGAGGAGTTCCCATGAGTACGTTCACCAAGCGCATCGGCAGTTTCGAATCGCCGCACTCCGTGGAGGACACGCTGAAGATCGTCTTCAGCGGGGTGTCCGAGCAGCTGAGCGACCCCGTCTTCGAGGTGTCGGAACCCGGCCTCGCAGCGGCGGTCTACCTCAGCCGGCTGGACCGCAGCGGGATCACGGTGACGGCCGGCAACAAGATCGACACCTACTTCCGGTTCCTCGTGGACCTCACCCCCACGACCAGCGGCTGCACCGGCGAGGTGTACCTCGACCGCCGCATGGGTGCGATCCGCAGGTGGATGGGGAACGCCATCGGGCTCGCGGGCGGCCTGCAGATCAGCTTCGCGCAGTGCAGCGTACGGACCCGCAGCTGGAAGACCGCCTGAGGACATCAGGACGGACACGGACGCGGACACGGACACGGACACGGATACGGAGCGGAGGCGGCGGTCATGAGCCAGATGAAGTGCCGGTACGGGGAAACCCTGGAGAAGTGCTGCGACCGGGGGTGCGGCCGGTGCACGGCGGGATACGTGTGCCCGCGGCACGGCAAGAACTGGGCCTACACGACGGGCGGCGGGCTGTTCACGGCCGGCCGTGCGGGCAGCGGTGCGAAGTGCCGCAAGGACGGCAAGGCCGTCGTCAACTGCCCGGCCTGCCGGGGCCAGAGCGGCAAGACCTGTAGTGCCTGCGGAGGGACCGGCCAGACCTGCCCCACGCACGGCCGTTACTGGAACTGAAGAGGGCCTGCCGGTCCCGGCGACGCCGCTGTGCGTCGCCGGGACCGGCCGGTTCGCCGAACACGGGGCGTGAGCTATGTTTGAACACGAGTGACATGAGAAGGAGGCCCTCGGGTGTCATCGGGCCAGCAGGCACGCGCACAGGCGGCTGCGATCAAGCCGAGCGGCCAGCCGTCGACGGAACAGGGCCGTGCCCCCGCCGACCGGCTCCTCGCACTCTTCGACGGGCACCGGCTGTCCCCGGGACAGCGCCGGATCGCCCAGTACATGATCGACCACCTCACCGAGGCGGCGTTCCTCTCGATCACCGAGCTCGCCGAGAGGGTGGGCGTCAGCCAGCCCTCCGTGACCCGCTTCGCCGTCTCCCTCGGCTTCAGCGGCTATCCGGCCCTGCGGGAGGTCCTCCAGCCGATCGCGCTCAGTGCGGTGGCCGGGGCCCCGGACAGCGGCGAACAGATCCGCCGCAACGAGCTCCAGGCCGCCGTCGACGCCGAGATCGAGAACCTGGAGAACGTACGCCGCCTGCTCGCCGACACCAACCAGGTGCTGGACCTCGGCCGTGAGCTGGCCCGGTCGGTGCCGCTGACCGTGCTCGGCCTGCGGATCTCGGTCTCCCTGGCTGAGTACTTCGCCTACGCGGCCCGGCGCATCCACCCCGACGTACGGCTGGTGACCCGAGGGGGCAGCGTCGCCTTCGACGCGCTGCTCCAGTCCAGGGCTGCGGGCGGCAGCTGGGTGCTGGCCTTCGCCATGCCGCGGCACGCCAAGGAGACCCTCGCCGCGGTCAGGGCCGCCCGCAGCACGGGGCTGCGCGTCGTGCTGATCACGGACCCCACGCTGGGGCCGCTGGTGGACGAGGCGGACGTGGCGCTGACCGCGGGGACCGGATCGCGTCTCGTGTTCGACTCGTACGCGGCTCCCGGCATGCTGTCGGCCGCACTACTTCAGGCCATGGCTGATGCGGACCCCGAACGGACGCAGTCGCGGCTCGAAGGGTATGAACAGGTCGCTGACCAGCATGGATTCTTCCTCTAGGGAAGTTTTTGAAGGTTTCTTGAGGAATATATTCAGGCCACGCGGTGCATGAAATTTTTCATGCGCTTGCTTACTCGACGGTATATATGTTTACTGACGGCGGCGCCCCGGATCCTCCAGATGCCAAGGAAGACGTCCCCACGTCCTCCTAGAACAGACTCGCAGCGTGACGCTCCTCCTCCTCGCGTCATGGCTACGGGTCGAGTCAGGCCCTCGGATCCCGCAGAGCGCCCTGGCGGCCTCGGTCAACCCCTGGGCCGAGGCCGCCCCCAGCACCATCTCGGTCAGAGTTCGACACCACTCGGAAGTGACGAGAATGCCCCAGACGGCCACCATCACACGCAGCCCGGACTGGCCCATGCAGGTCAAGGCCCCCGGGACCCACGACTGGGAACGCTCGGCCACGCGCTGGCTGCGTGACCTGATTCCGGCCCGCTACGGCAGCTATCTCACCCTGACCCGCCATCACGCGCTCCTCGGCCGCCACGTGCAGCTCCAGTTGCAGCACGAGATGCGCGCGGTGCGCGTGGCCCTCCAGACCAGCCGGGCCGAACTGCCCGTGCTCGGGGTGGCCGAGTCCGTCATCGAGAACACCATCCGGATGTACGCCGTCGAGCTCGAACAGCTCAGCCGCCTCGCCCGCGGCGCCCGGCTCGTCACCGACGCGCTCCTGGTGAACGCCGTCCCCGGCGCGCGCAGGCGCTGACGGGGCGGCAGGGACGGTCGCGGGGCCGGATTCCCCGAGCCCCGCAACCTAGGCCGGCTGCCAGGAGCGCAGGCGGTCCGCCACGTCGAAGACGCTGAGGTGCAGGGCGCGCACCCCGGTCATGAGGTCGCGCCAGTGCTCGTACGGGGCGTCCACCAGCCGGCCGGACGCCTCGATGTACGCGACCGCCACCCCGTAGGCGAAGTACTCGTTGTGCGCGGGGAGCGGGCGCAGCAGGACGATCGCCTCAAGGAGCGCGGCGGCGCGCCAGTAGGCGTCCGGGTCGTCCACGTGCAGGCTGGGCGTGTTCACCCGGTGCCGGGCCACGGCGGCGGCCAGCGCCGAGTGGTCGGCGACCTCCACGTCCTTGAACAGGGCTTCCTGCCGCTCCAGTAGCCAGCGGTGGTCGATGTGCAGTTCCACGCGCCTCACGCCGCCCGGGAAACGGGGCGCGCGGGTTCGGCCCCGCGCGCGCAAGTGAAGGTGTCGGCCATGCTCCGAGTATGGTGCTGCTTCGCCTGTTGGGGAGGAAGTGAGCCCAATCCGTCCCGCTTTCAGGGTCATTCGGTGCGCCGAGCGCGCCTCGGCAGGAAGGCACCCCGAACCGTGACCGCCGCATGGGACACCGTCACCGCACTCGCCGCCCGCTTCGACGCGGCCGACGCCGAGCGGGGCATCCGGCCCCAGGAGAGCCACGTACTCCAAGTCCTGAAGATCGGGGAGGAGTTCGGCGAGGCCGCCCAGGCCGTGATCGGGGTCAAGGGGACCAATCCGCGCAAGGGCCAGTCCCACAGCTGGGAGGACGTCCACGACGAGGTGTGCGACGTGGCCATCACCGCCCTGGTCGCCCTCGCCCGGATGCGTCCCGACGCGGAGGAGTACTTCGCGGGGCAGCTGCGGCTCAAGTCGGGCAAGTTCCTGCCAGCCCCGAGCGGGCCGACCGCTGCCGCCGAGAGCTGACACGGGGCCTGCGGGGCCGGGTCACAGGCCTGTGACTTCGGGATTTCCCTTCGGCAGAGGTGTTCCGTAGCACGGGCTGCGCCTCCTACGGTCTGATCAGCACAGTTCCGGACCAGGAGGCAGCGTGACGCGGGAGATCGACATCGACCAGCTGGTGGCGGCGATGAAGACGGTGGACGAGGCGGGCCGCCTCTTCGAGGAGGCCCTCGGGGTGTACGAGGCGCGCGGCCTCAAGCGGACCAGCGACGACTTCAAGGTGGCGGGCGGCACAGTCCAGACCCTCCAGGGCGCCGAGGAGATGGCTCTCGGGGCCAGGCGGTACCTCACGGAGCTCGCGCTGATACTCGGCCACGCGGCCGCCGGTCTGGAGGGCCGGGTCGCCGGGAGGATGCCCGCTGCCCGGGCCGGATTCACCGGGGTGCCGGGCGGAGGCTCCCGGATGGGCCGTCCGCTGCTGGAACCGACCCTGGAGGGGCTCCGGCTGCTGCTGACCGTCGACCTCTTCGGGCCCGAGTTCAGGGCGCAGGTGGAGGAGGTCGTGCAGGCGGAGAAGGCGACGTACCCCGATCCCTCGGCGTTCCGGGTCCCCGGAGCCGTCGCCTCCGCGGGCCGCAGCCTCTGAGCGGCGTGCAGGGCCCTGCGCGGCGTCCCCGGGGTGCAGGGCCCGGCCGACGGGGCGAGGGTGGGGGTATGCGCCATGCACCGGTCGTCGTACACCGGATCCACCCGTCGGGCGGCCGGCAGGTCACCCTGCGGACCGGGAGCGGTGAGGAGTCCCTCGGACTGGCCCGATCCGACGAGGACGTCATCGAGTTCCTGAGGCGGGCCGGGCTGCCCGACCCCGACGACGCGGTCCTGGGGGAGGGGCACCTGCTGGAGTGGGAGTCCGACGCACCCCACGTGTACCAGCTCGACCTTCCGACCGCCGACCTCCCCTGAACCCGTCCGGCGAACGGGGCCGGGCGGGGCGGGGCCTTCGGTGCGGCGGAGACGGACGGGACCCTGTGGCCGGCCTCAGGCCGGCTTGCGCCACACGGAGATGTGCTTCGCCGAGTCCTGGGTGAACGGCGCCCCGTCCCAGTCCGCGACGCGGCGTTCCCTCTCCAGTCCGGCGATCCGTGCCATCAGGTCGAGCTCCGCCGGCCAGGCGTAGCGGTGCCGGGAGTTCTCGCGGCGGTAGCGGTCGTCGCCGTCGTGGCCGTCGCGGGTGAAGTGGTGCGAGACGAGGATCTGCTCGACGAGGTCGAAGGTGTCGAAGCCGAGATGCTGCTCGGAGACGTCGAACGGCACCGCGACCTGGCCGGGCGGCAGGAACCGCAGCGGCGGCACGCCCAGCTCGATGACGAACCGGCCGCCGGGCTCCAGATGGCGTGCGGCGTTGCGGAAGCACTCGACCTGCTCGTCCTGCGTGAGCAGGTTCGTGATGGTGTTGTAGACGAGATAGACCAGGCTGAACCCGCCGGGCACGACGGTGGTGGCCATGTCCCCGATGACCACCGGGAGCGTGTCCTCGTCGGCCTTGCGCCGCAGCACCGCTGCCATGTGCTCGGACAGTTCGATGCCCACCACCGGCACGCCGCGTTCCCGGAGCGGGACGCCCACCCGTCCGGTCCCGATGGCGAACTCCAGGGCCCGGCCGTCTCCGGCGAGCTCGGCGAGGAAGGCGATGGTCGGTCCGAGAACGGCGGCCGAGGACGACTCGGCCTCCTCGGCGTCGTAGCGGTCGGCGGTCGCACGGGTCCACAGCTCACTGCTCGTCACGGGCGGTCACTTTGCCGGGTGCCGGGGGGTGCTGTCGACGCATTTACCTTCCATCGGCTCCGAACGCCCCTCGGCCGGAACGCCCCTCGGCCCGGGCCCCTCAGTCCAGGTAGGTGAAGGAGAGCGGGTTCGTGAGCTGCCCGCAGGGGGTCGCCGCGAAGACGGACACGGTCGCGGCCGCGGGCCACGGGGGAGTGACGGCGACCAGGGCCGTGTCGCTGAGGACCACCACGGTGGTGGCCTCCTGTCCCGTGAAGCAGCCGTCCGGTCCGAGGGAGCCGAAGAGCACCCGGGTGTACGGGGTCAGGCCGGTGCCGTTCAGGGTGACCTGGGTGCCCCCGCTGCGGGGGCCGGCGTCGGGCAGGATCGCGACGAGCTGCCCCTGGGGCGCCTCGTCCGGCCGGCCCGGGCGGACGGGGGGCGAGGCGGGGGAGCAGTGCGCCGGCCCGGCGGCCCGGGCCGGCGGGGCGGTGACCGACGGCAGGGTGCACAGGGACAGTGCGGCGAGCAGGATCGCGGCAGCGCGGCGGTGCGTACGTGTCAAGGCGGTGCCTTCCAGCGGAGGGAGGCGGGGCCGGAGGAACCGCGCCGTCCCCATGATGAACAGGGCGCAACGCAGTAAGCCAGGATAAATCAGCTCATGTCGCCTGCGAACCTGATGCGCACCGGCAGGATTCCGAACTCTGCATCTGCTGTGAAATTCGTCGGATCACCTCATAGGTGCAGCCTCTGAGAGCTGTATAGTCCGCATGTGCAATTCCCGCGGACCTGTCTCCGGGCGTGCGGCGGAGACCCTGCTGCCCCGGAGACGGACCGGCCACAGCCGACGTACCGCCCGCGCACACACCACCGCGGATCGGTGCGGTTCTCGGACGGGACGACGCTGCTGGCGACCGTACCGCTGACCGCGGGGGTGGCCCGTTTCACCACCTCGGCACTCCAGCCCGGCTCGCATCCCGTCACCGCGCAGTACGAAGGTGACCCGGTCTTCGCCGGGAGCGGGACAGCCGGTCCTGCCGCGGTGACGGTCGGGTTCAGCTCGCCCTGCCTCACGACCCCCCACCACGGTCCCCTGACCGTGGCCGAGGGCCAGGCGCTGTGCATCGGCCCCGGCGGCTCCCAGAGCGGGCCGGTCCAGGTGCGGCCGGGCGGCGCCCTGGCCGTGACGGGCGCCCGGATCACCGGCCCCGTGTCCGCCGACGGCGCACGCGCCGTCACCGTCTGCGGCTCCGTACTCACCGGGCCCGTCAGCGTCAGGGGCAGCAGCGGCTACGTGCTGATCGGCTCGGCCGGCGCCGGTGAGCGTCCCTGCGCGGGCAGCACCACGACCGGGCCCCTGGTCGTGGAGGCCAACACCGCGGGCGTCGAGGCCTCGGCCAACAAGGTGACGGGCCCCGTGACCGTGACCGGCAACAGCGGAGCGGGCCTGCCGCCCGGGAAGGACGCCCCCGCAGCGGAGTCGAACCGGGTCACCGGTCCGCTGCGCTGCGAGGGCAACACCCCGACGCTCCATCAGAGCGGGAACACGGTGACGGGCCCGCGGACGGGCCAGTGCCGCTGACCGCTCCCGGCAGCCCGACGCACCGGGCGGAGGCGCCTCGCCGCCGCCCGGTGCTCATCGGTGCGTCATGGGTGCGTCATCGGTGCGGCGGCGGGGCTCAGGCCGGCCCGCCCGCGGCGCTGCGGCCGAACTGCTCGTCCAGCACGGACAGCCGCCGCCAGTACTCGTCCTCGTCGATCTCACCGGAGGCGAAGCGGCGCCCCAGGACCGTGATCGGGGAGTGCTCACCGGTTACGGCGCCGGAGCCGCGGCCCTGCCAGGGTCCGCGGCGGCTGCGCCACACCGTGCGGCGCAGCACGGTGACCGCACCGATCACGGCGGCTGCCCAGATCAGTGGGAAGAACAGGATCCACGGGCCGGGCCCCTCGTACGCGAGGGTGGTGAGAGTGGTGAGGGTGTTCATCGCGGTTCAGCTCCTCGGAAGGGGGAGGTCGGTAGCGGGACTTCCTGTCCCACTCCGAGCCTCGCTCCGCGAAGGCCCCGGGTCGTCGTACGACCGGCGGCACCGTCCCTGCTCCGCCGGGAGTACGTGCGCCGCCGGTCCTGGGTCTCAGCCCAGCCAGCCGGGCCGCACCAGCCCCGACTCGTAGGCCAGGACGACCAGTTGTGCGCGGTCCCGGGCCCCCAGCTTGACCATCGTCCGGCTGACGTGGGTCTTCGCCGTGAGCGGGCTGACGACCAGCCGCCGGGCGATTTCCTCGTTCGACAGGCCCATCCCCACCAGGGCCATGACCTCCCGCTCCCGGTCGGTGAGCCGCCCGAGGTCCAGGCCCGTGCCCTCGGCCGCGGGCGGTCTGGAACGGGCCGCGAACTCGGCGATCAGGCGGCGCGTGACCCCCGGGGACAGCAGGGCGTCGCCCTCCACCACCGCCCGGACCGCACGCAGCAGTTCCGCCGGTTCGGTGTCCTTCACCAGGAAGCCCGAGGCGCCGGACCGGATCGCCTCGAAGACGTACTCGTCCAGCTCGAAGGTGGTCAGCATGACCACCCGGACGCCCTCCAGGGCCCCGTCCCCGGTGATGCGCCGGGTGGCGGCGAGGCCGTCGAGCACCGGCATCCGGATGTCCATGAGGACGACATCGGGCCGCAGTTCCCGCACCAGGCGGACGGCCTCCGCGCCGTCGGAGGCCTCCCCGGCGACCTCGATGTCGGGCTGGGCGTCGAGCAGGGCCCGGAAGCCGGCCCGCACGAGCAGCTGGTCGTCGGCGAGCAGTACACGGATCACGGGTCCTCCCGGGGGGTTACGGCCTGCACCGGGAGGCGGGCGACCACGGCGAAGCCGCCCTCCGGCCGTGGACCGGCCTCGATGCTGCCGCCGAGCGCCGAGGCCCGCTCGCGCATGCCCACGAGGCCGGTCCCGCTCCCGCCCGAAGGGGCGCCGGTGGCCGGCCCGCCATCGGCCACGTGCAGTTCCAGGTCCCGCGGCTGCCAGACCAGGCGGACCCGGGCGGTACGCGCACCGGAGTGCCGCACGACATTGGTCAGGGCCTCCTGCACGATCCGGAAGGCAGCGAGGTCCACTCCGGGCGGCAGCCCCCGGGGCTGCCCCTCCACCGTGACCTCGACGGTCAGCCCGGCCGTGGCCGCCTGCTCCACGAGCTCGGACAGCCGGTCGAGACCGGGCGCGGGCGTACGCGGCGCCTCGCCGGGCGCGCGCAGGGTGTCGAGCACCTGCCGCACCTCTCCCAGGGCCTCCTTGCTGGCGGCCTTGATGGTGGTGAGCGCCGTACGGGCCTGCTCGGGATCACTGTCGAGCAGGGCCAGCCCGACCCCCGCCTGGACGTTGATCACCGAAATGCTGTGGGCCAGGACGTCGTGGAGTTCGCGGGCGATCCGCAGCCGCTCCTCGCCCACCCGGCGCCGCTCCGCGGCCGCCCGCTCGGCCCGGTCCCGGGCCCACTGCTCCCTGCGGGTGCGGACCAGCTCGGAGACGGCGAGGATCGCCAGCACCCATGCGGCCGCCGCCAGTTCCTGCGCCCACGGAGCCGGCCCGTCCCCGGGCGGCGGGAGCCACCGGTAGAGCCAGTGCCCGATGAGCAGGTGCCCGGCCCACAGCAGGGCGACGGCGCCCCACGCGGCCCTGCGGTGACCGGCGATCACCGCGGCGAAGCAGGCCAGGGCCAGGCTGATGAAGACCGGCCCGTACGGATACCCGGCGCCGACATACACCAGGGTGACGGCGGCGACCCCGTACACCACGGCCACCGGATACCGGTGGCGCCACACGAGCAGGAGCGGGCCGAGCAGCAGCAGGAGCCGCGCGAACCAGTCGACGGCGACCCGCCCGCTCTGCTCGTGCGCCGCCCACCCCGAACCGATCTGCGCGAGGACGGCGACGAACAGCGAGGAGCGCCAGGCCGGGCCCCGCCCCGCCCGCTCCACCCACCGCCGCCAGGGAGGCCCCGGGCGTTCGCGCTGCTCATCCATACGAGCCACGCTAGACGGCGCCCGCCGTCACCTGCGTCACCCCGACGTAGCGTTTCCCGCGTACTCCCACGGTAGTACGCGGGTCAGCCGGGCCCGGTCCGGCGGCCCTGCCGTGTGCTGTGGCGCCCTGCCGTGCGCTGCACGGTGGCCCCGCCTCCGGCACGGGACCCCACGGGTACTAGAGTGCGATCTTTGTTCGATTGTGCTGGTGATGTGGGGGAGCGGAATGAGTGCGCAACTGCGGGACACCGCAGACGAGTTGGCCGGGGTGCTGTGGCGGGAGCACACCGTGTACCGCGACCGGGGCGGAGCCGTCGTCATCCGGGGGGAGCACGTCCAGCGCTGGATCAGCCTCTCCACCGGCGCGGGCCGCGACGAGATCCTGCTGCGCGCCGGACGGATCCTCGACGGCGGTACGACCGCACCGGCCCGTTCGGAGGCGGTCGCCAGCCTCACGGCGGGCACCGGCGAACTCGCCGCGGCCTGCCGCCGCCTGCTGTCCGAGACCGCGCCGGGCCCGTCCGCACCCCCGCGCACCACCCGCCGCCGCCGCGGCACGCGCACGGGCCGGCACACCAGCCTCCGGTCGTGGCTGGTCGTGGCCTGCCTGTTCGGGATCATCGCCCTCTACGCCACGACCACGGGCGGAGTCATCTGAGCGTGGCCGCGAACGGGGCGGGCGAGGCGGACGGCGAGCGTCGCGGGCGCGCGCGGTACAGCCTGACCAGGGCGGAGGACGGCCAGGTCTGGGGCGTCTGTGCCGAGGCCGAGGGGCTGTTCGGGACGCCCTGGCGCCACGGCTACGCACTGTCCGGCTGGGTCCCGGAAGGGACCGGGATGCGCGGCTGGACCGGCCACGAGGTGTGGTGGGTACCGCAGGACGCCGCCCTCGGTCCCTGGCTGCTCCAGGACGCCGAGAGCCTCGACCACCTCCTGGATGCGGACGGTCCCGTCCTCATCGGCCGGGACGGTCACGACGACCCGCCGCAGGCGCACGGCGGCGCCGTCCGGCTGCACGACGGCCGGCGCTGGCTGGGTACGTGCCGGGAGTTCACCCGCGTCCTGCCTCCCCGGCCGGTGGAACCCCCGGTCCTCCTGCGCGGAACGGCCCCGAGTGACGAGCTGCGGCGGACCCTGGAGACGGCCCCCCGGCTCCCGCTGGACCTGGGGGAGGCCGTCCTGTCGGTACGGGACGGCCGGGGCGAGCCGTTCGCCGGATTGCGCCTGTGGGTCACCGTCAGCGCCTGGCACCCGTCCGTACACGGCGCAGGCCTGATCGACCTGGAACTGGAAGGCAAACTCTCCGCGCCTGTCCCGGAGCAGGCCCGGCCGCTCTGGGAGCAGTGGCTCGCCGGACCGCCGCGGGCGCCCGGCGCCTGGGCCGGACTCGACACCCGGCAGCGCCGGGCCTGGCTGGACCACGTCCGGGAGCGGCGCGGCCGGCCGGCGCCCGACGGCCGGGCGTCCGGCCGGTCGCACACGCTCGACGGCCGACACGTCACGGACGTCCCCGGCCTCTACCTGGCGCTCGGCGAAGCGGTCAACGGGCCGGGCGGCTACCTCGGCGGCTGCCCGAGCTCCCTCGCGGACTGCCTGGGCGGCTCCTCGGGCTACACCGCCCCCGGGACCCTGCTCTGGCGGGACGCCGCGACGGCGCGCGAGCACCTGTCCAACGCCCTGGAGCCGGACGGCCGGCCGTACGACCTGTTCGGCGAGGTGCTCGGCATCCTGGCCGAATTCAGGATGCGGGTCGTCCTGGCGTGAGCGGGGCGGACGGCGCCGGTGGCCAGAGCGTCCGGCGGGCCGAGGGACCTGCGGTCACGGTGTCCTGTGGTCAGAGTGTCCGGCGCATGCAGGCCCGCGGCCATCGGCCCAGGCCGTGGGCCGCTTCGTGGTCGCGGATGCCGCGCAGGCCGGGGGAGAGCTCCGCTTCGTCGAGCAGCCGGAACCCGCAGCGCTCGTAGTACGGGGCGTTCCACGGGACCTCGGTGAAGGTGGTGAGCGTCAGGCACGGCACCCCTTCGCGCAGGGCCAGTTCCGCCAGGTGTTCCAGCAGGGCCCGGCCGATCCCGCGGCGGGCGCTGTCCGGGTGCACCGACACCTGCTCGACGTGCAGGCCCCCGTCGACCCGTTCGGCGATCAGGTAACCGACCGCCCTACCGGCGCCGTCGACCGCGACCCAGGCCGTCCCGGCCTCCTGGTAGCGGGCGAGTTCGTGCAGCGGGAGCGGCTCGTCATCGGCGATCTCCGGCATTCCGATGTCCCGGAAGCAGCGCCCGGCCGCCCGCTCGATCTCCTGGAGGCGAGGCAACTCGTCGGGGTGCACGGCTCGTATCTGCATGAGCCCATTCTCCGGGCGGTCGGCACGCTCGCCACCGGGTTACGGCCAGGGCCGCGGCGGGTGCCCGGCCGTCCCCCGCCGCACCTCACCCCCTCACCCCTACGGCGTCCCGGACACGAACTCGGCGTCGCCGTAACGGACCTCGGCCGTGTTCCAGTCGACGCCGAGCCGGGCCGTGAACTTCCGGGCCAGGTCCAGGTCGGCGAGCGGGGCCACCAGGACGAGCCGTCCGTCGAGCGTGACCGAGCCGCCGCCGAGCCGGTCGCGTGCCGCGGGGTCGGCGACGAGGGCTTCGTGCAGGGCGGTCCGGCTGACGCCGGGGGCCTGGACTTCCACCGAGTCCGCCTCCGGAGAACTGCGCGGCAGGCACCGGAAGGTCAGCACCGACTCCTGGCGGTACTCCTTGCGGATGACGCCGGCGATGTGGCGCAGCCCGGCGGGGCCGACCCTGTTCACGTCGAACTCCCGCGAGCGCTCGTAGGTGGCCGCGGCCAGGTCACCGGACCAGAACACGCCGTCGAGGAGGGTCGAGGCGCCTGGCCTCGCGCCGTGGGAGCGGATGATCGCGCGCACCTCCCGGTCGAAGCGCGTCAGCCGGGTCCTCAGCCGGGGGTCGTCCGGGTCGGTGATGACCGCGGTGTTGTCGGTGGCGAAGACCTCCGCCGTCGCGTCGCAGGCGGGGCCCGCGGGCCCCGCCTGCGCGGTTCCGGTACCCGCCGCCGCGACCATGAGCGCTCCGGCCACGGCCAGGACGTACAACCGCCTCATGCCTCAACTCCCTCATCCCTTGGGCCCGGTCATCCTAGGTGCCGCGGGATCACCCTTTCCGCGGGACGTGGCCGAGGAGGCGCCGTTGACCGCGGTCCGGCCCGCTGCGAGCGTCGACGCGCAGTTCTGCCCAGGGATTTCATTGCGGGAGGGGTAGTCATGACGGTGCGTTCACTCAGACTCTCGGCGGTGGCGCTGGTCGCCGCGGGTGCGATCGTGGCGGTCGGAGCCGCTGGTCCGGTACAGGCGGCGCAGGCCCCCGCCGGGCGTCCGGCGGCGGTCGCCCACCAGGCGCTGCCGGCCGATCCGACGCCGGAGGAGCAGGAGCGGCTGCGCGAGATCGCGGGGTCCATCTGGACCCCGCAGCTCGCGGCGGGCTGGAACATGAACGCCGAAGTGGCGGACGTGCTGTCGGAGGTGACCGGCGGCATCCTCAAGTGCTCCGAGGCCTTCGCCCTGGTGCCGAGGCCGCCCGGCTTCGTACCGGGACTGAGCTACCTGCGTCAGTACTGGAAGCAGATCAGGGACTACTTCCTGGTCGTCCGGGAGAACCGCACCTACCGCGCCTGCGTGGTGTCCGCGGCAGCCCACTACCGCTCGATCATCGAGATGGCCTCGGCGGGCATCTGATGCTGTGACCGAACGACCGACGGCGGGGCTCTCACGAGCCCCGCCGTCTGGTGTCACTTCGCTGACCGACACCTACAACGACCGGCGCGGGCGCCGGTCACGGGCCGTCGAGGAATCTCTCCGGCCCCGTCCCCCTTGGCCAGCCCCCCCTTCGGCCCCTCGGCCCTTCGGCCCTTCGGCCCTTCGGCCCTTCGGCCCTTCGGCCCTTCGGCCCTTCGGCCCTTCGGCCCTTCGGCCCTTCGGCCCTTCGGCCCNNNGGCCCTTCGGCCCTTCGGCCCTTCGGCCCTTCGGCCCTTCGGCCCTTCGGCCCTTCGGCCCTTCGGCCCTTCGGCCCTTCGGCCGGTCTCCGGCATCGGACGGCCACCCTCCAGCGTGCCGTCAAGTCCATGGTCCAACTGCCGTTTCAGTTGCGTTAACAGCTGTCACGGGGCATCTCGGCGTGACTTTCGATCTTCACTAAACCCTGTTAAGTTTTCTTTCACCGGTAACTCCTGAGCGGTTCCTCCCCATTCGTCCCCCTTCTCCCCGTCATGCAGAAAGGTTGTGACCGGCCGTGCCCAAGGCCGTCTACGTCCTCGCCCTCGGCATCTTCGCCATGGTCACCAGCGAATTCGTGGTGGCGGGCCTGATGCCCCAGATATCCGAGGGGCTGGGCGCCACCATCCCTGAAGTCGGTTACCTGATCACCGCGTTCGCCGTCGCCATGGCCATCGGCGGACCCTTCCTGGCCACCGCCGTGCTCAAACTGCCGCACAAGAGCGCCCTGATGGTCCTCTTCGCCGTCTTCCTCGGCGGCAACGTCCTCGCCGCACTGTCCACCGACTACGTGACGATGGCCGTCGGCCGCGTCATCACCGGCGTCGCCTCCTCCGCCTTCTTCGGCGTCTCGCTCTCCGTCGTCGCGGAGATCACCGAACCCGAGGTGCGCGGCAAGGCGATCGGCGCCGCCATGAACGGCCTGATGCTCGGTACCCTGCTCGGCCTGCCCCTCTCCACCTTCGTCGGCGGGCAGTTCGGCTGGCGGGCCGCCTTCTGGGCGATCTCCGGCCTGACCGTCCTCGCCGCCCTCGCCACGATCGTCGGCGTCCCCGCCGGCACCGGCGCCGGGGAAGGGGGCAGTGTCCCGCTCAAGGAGGAGATGCGCGTCTTCAGGAACCCGCGGCTGTGGCTGGTGTTCTCCACGTCCACGCTGATCATCGGCGCCACCTTCTCCGCCTTCAGCTACTTCACCCCGATCCTCACGGAGCTCACCGGCTTCAGCGAGGGAGCGGTGCCCTGGCTGCTGGTCGCCTACGGAGCCGCCACCGTCGTCGGCAACGGCATCGTCGGCCGCTTCGCCGACCGGCACACCATCGTCACCCAGGTCATCGGGCTCGCCCTGAACATGGTGTTCCTCGCCGGGATGGCCCTCTTCGCCGACGTCACCGCACCCGCGCTGATCTTCATGATGGGCATCGGGCTGGTCGGCGTGACGATGAACCCCTGCATGATCACCCGTGTCCAGCGCGCCGCGAACGCCCGCCCGCTGGTGAACACCGTGCACTCCTCCTTCATCACCCTCGGCATCGTCATCGGTTCCTGGCTCGGTGGCGTCGGCATCAACGCCTACGGGCTCCGCGCCCCGCTCGTACTCGGCGTGATCATGGCCTTCCTCAGCCTCTTCACCCTGCTGCCCGACCTGCGCGCCGGCCGCACGGCCGCCGCCCCTGCCGCCCCCGAGCGGCAGCCCGCCGCGGTCTGAACCGGACCGTGCGGACCGTCCCGACACCCTTGAACAGAAGAGGAACCACAGTGACGACCACTCTCCACGGCGTGGCCCTGGTGACCGGCGGATCCCGGGGCATCGGCGCCGAGATCGCCCGCACCCTCGCCGCCCACGGCGCCGACGTGGCGATCACCTACCGGTCGGACAAGGACCGGGCCGAAGAGGTCGCCGGGCAGGTACGGGCCCTCGGGCGCCGCGCCGTGGCCGTCGAAGCCGATGCGGCCGACCCGGAGGCGGTCACGGCCGCCGTCCGGCAGGTGGTCCGCGAACTGGGCCCCGTACGCATCCTCGTCAACAACGCGGGCTACGCCGACATGACCTGCCCGCCGCTCGCGGAGGTGTCCCTGGAGACCCTCGACCGGACCCTGGACGTCAACGTCCGCGGCGCCTTCCTCACCGCCCAGGCCGTCTCCGCGGACATGCCCGACGGCGGCCGCATCGTCAACGTGGGCTCCAGCCTCGGCACGCAGGTTCCCGCCCCCGGCTTCACCCCGTACGCCATGTCGAAGGCGGCCGTCCACGGCCTCACCGTGGGCCTCGCCCGCGATCTGGGGGCGCGGGGCATCACCGTCAACCAGGTGGCGCCCGGCTCGGTCGCCACCGACATGAACCCGGCCGACGGACCCTCCGCCGACTTCCAGCGGAGCCTGAACATCCTCGGCCGCTACGGCCGGGCGGCGGAGGTCGCGAGCGCGGTCCTCTACCTCGCCGCCGACGAGGCCTCCTTCGTCACGGGCACCACGCTGACGGTGGACGGCGGTGCCAACGCCTGACGTCGCCCTCCCCGAACGCCGGTACGAGCGGGCCCCGGCCGGGAAAGGGGGCCGGGGCTGCGGAGTTGCGGTTCGTCAACGCGGTGAGGTAAGTAAACGGTGTTAGTCCGGGGGGCGTGGACGCTCTCACCGTGTCCCTGGGGAGGAGCCCCCTCATGCCCGCCATGTCACGCCGTGAACGCCTGCGGATCGAGACCACCGCCGAGATCAAGGCAGTGGCGCTCGACCAGCTGTCCGCCGGTGACGTCGCCGGGATCACCCTGCGCGGCATCGCACGCGAGATGGGCATGACCGCCGCCGCGCTGTACGGCTACTTCGACACCCGCGACGACCTCCTCGCCGCGCTGGCGGCCGACACCTACAACCGCCTCGCCGACCAGCAGGAGCAGGCCCGCGACGCGCTGCCGCAGGAGGCGACCGCCGCCCGGGTGCTTGCCGTCGCGTGCACCTTCCGCGAGTGGGCCTGCACCCGGCCGGCGGAGTTCCGCCTGACCTACGGGGACGGCTCCTCGGGCTACGCCACGCCCGCCGACAGCGTGGGGGTGGCCGCCCGCCGGTGCTGCATGATCCTCCTCGGCCTGGTCGACGCCGCCTGGCCGGCCGCCCCCGAGCAGCTCAAGCGGGCGGAGGCCGAGTGGAGCGACTTCGTCCCCTCCCTCGCGGCCCTCGCCCGCGAGAGCTTCCCCCACCTCCCGCCGCAGGCCCTGCTGGCCTGTCTGCGGGTGTGGGGCCGGATGTACGGCCCCGTCGCGCTGGAGGTCTACGGCCAGTTCGGCCCCGAGGCCAACCCCCGGGTGCTCTTCCGGGCCGAGATGGACTCGGCCCTGGAGATGCTCGGCCTGCAGAAGCCCTGAGGCCGCGGCCGCCGGTTCAGCGCAGGGCCTCCGCCCGTAGCTCGATGGCACTGATCAGCGCCTCGACCCGGGCCAGGAAGATCTGTTCGTCCGTCACCTCGGCCAGTTCGGTGCTCAGCCGGGTGATGTGCGGGAACCCCTGGGCGTCCACCAGCCGGTACTCGCGGCTCCAGGAGGTCTCGTCGGCCTCCCGCACGTCCGGGTCGAACAGCAGGTACGCCGCCCGCTGGCCGACGAAGGCGAGCAGCGAGTCCCCGACCATCCGGTAGTGGACGGCTGCTTCGGCCCCGTCGAGCCCCGCCTCCGTCACGGCGCCCAGGATGAGTTCGACGACCCGGAACTCGTTGGGCCGCCTCGTGGTCCGGCTGGCCATGGTCGATCCGACCACCGGGTACTTGAGCGCGACCTCCAGAGAACCGGCCGCGAGCGCCCGCAGCCGGTCCTTCCAGTCCAGCCCCTCGGGAATGCTGTCGAGCACCTCGCCCAGCGTGCGGTCGGCGACGGACAGCAGCAGCTCGTCCTTGTCGCGGAAGTGCCGGTAGATCGCCGTGGGGTCGGCGCCCAGCTCCTCGCCGAGCCGTCGGACGGTGAAGGCGTCCTCACTGCCGCGGGCCGCGATGCGCAGGCTCGCCTCGATGATCGCCTCGGGTGTGAGCTGACTGCCCGAGCGCTTGGACCGGGCGGGTGTGTCGGATGACTTCGGCATGGTGCGGCCAGTGTATCGATTTGGACCGGAGCTGGCGCAACACCGTTGACAACAATGTTGCGCTCCCGTTCACTCCTCCTCAACAACACGCCGAGCGGGCCCGCCCCGCCGAGCCGGAGGATGCGTCGATGGCCAAGAACAGTCAGCGGACCGGGCAGCGGGCCGACACCGTCTTCGTCGGGGGGAAGGTCTTCACCGGCACCGCGGACGCCCCCGTCGACGCCGCCGTCGCCGTCGGGGGCGGCCGGATCCTCGCCGTCGCCGACGAGGCCACGGTCCGTTCGTACGCCGACACCGATACCGAGGTCGTCGACCTGGCCGGCGGCCTGCTCGTCCCCGGCTTCCAGGACGCCCACGTCCACCCCGTGGTCGCCGGGGTCCAGATGCTCAGCTGCGACCTGGCCGAACAGCACACCGTCGAGGGCTACCTGGCCGTCGTGGCACGCTACGCGCAGGACCACCCCGAAGCCCCCTGGATCCGCGGCGGGGGCTGGTCGATGGACGTCTTCCCCGGCGGCACCCCCACGCGCACCCTGCTCGACGCGGTCGTCCCCGACCGGCCCGTCATGCTCACCAACCGCGACGGCCACGGCGCCTGGGTCAACACCCGCGCACTGGAACTCACGGGCCTGGACCGCACCACCCCCGACCCGGCGGACGGCAGGATCGAGCGCGAGCCCGACGGCACCCCGGCCGGCACCCTTCAAGAGGGCGCCATGGACCTGGTCGCCCGACACGTCCCCCTCCCCACCGCGGACGAGGCCTACGCCGGCCTGCTCGCCGCGCAGGAGCACCTGCTCTCCCTCGGCGTGACCGCCTGGCAGGACGCCATGGTCGGCGCCTTCCCCGGCCACCCCGACAACTTCGGCGTCTACCTGCGCGCCGCCCACGAGGAGACCCTGCGCGTACGCGTCGTCGGCGCCCTGTGGTGGGACCGGGAACGCGGCCTGGAGCAGATCCCCGAACTGGAGGAGCGCCGCCGCACCGGCCGGATCGGCCGCTTCCGCGCCACCAGCGTGAAGATGATGCAGGACGGCATAGCCGAGAACTTCACCGCCGCGATGCTGGAGCCCTACCTCGACGGCTGCGGCTGCCCCACAGGGAACTCCGGACTCAGCTTCATCGACCCGGAACTCCTCACGGAAGCCGTGTGCCTCCTGGACCGCGCCGGCTTCCAGGTCCACTTCCACGCCCTGGGCGACCGCGCCGTCCGGGAGGTCCTCGACGCCCTCGCCGCGGCCCGTACGGCCAACGGGTCGGGCGACAACCGCCACCACCTCGCGCACCTCCAGGTCGTCCACCCCGACGACATAGGGCGCTTCGCCCAGCTGGGGGCGGCCGCGAACATCCAGGCGCTGTGGGCCGCGCACGAACCGCAGATGGACGAGCTGACGATCCCCTTCCTGGGACCCGAACGAGCCGCCCTCCAGTACCCGTTCGCAGACCTGCGGCGCGCCGGGGCGCGGCTCGTCGCCGGCAGCGACTGGTCGGTCAGCAGCCCCGACCCGCTCTGGGGCATCCACGTCGCCGTCAACCGCGTCGTCCCCGACGAGACGCCCGGCGGACCCGGTACGGGTGCACCCGCCGCACCCTTCTTCCCCGAGCAGGCCCTCACCCTGGCCGAGGCCCTCACCGCCTACACCGCGGGCAGCGCCTGGGCGAACCACCTCGACGAGGTCACCGGCACCGTCGAGGTGGGCAAGTGCGCCGATCTCGTGGTCCTCGACCGGGACCCCTTCGGCCGCCCCGCCGAGGAGATCGCCCTCACCCGCGTGATCCGGACCTACGTGGACGGCGAACTCCTCTTCGCCGCGAAGCCCTGACGCGAGCCCCGACGCGAGCCCCGACACAAGCACCCCCGCCCAGCTCACCCCTCACGGAGGCAGACGATGCCCTCAACCCGAACGAGCGCCCCACGCCCCGCACGGCTCCGCAAGGCCGTGACCGCCACCCTCGCCGCGGCCGCCGTGCTCCTCGCCGGCGCGTGCAGCGGCGCCGCGCCCCGGCCCGCCGGCGCCACCGCCTACGAGCTCACCGACCGGACCCCCGCCGCCTCCGGAGACCTGGACTCCTTCACCTGGTCGGTCTTCGCCGAGCCCGCCACCATCGACTACGCCTACTCCTTCGACTACCCGCCCAACCAGATCCTCGCCAACGTCTGCGAGAGCCTGCTGCGCTGGAACCCGGACCTGACGACCTCCCCGAACCTCGCGGCCTCGTACACCAACCCCACTCCCACCACCTGGGTCTACCAGATCCGCCCCGGCGTGCGCTTCCACGACGGGACGGAGCTCACCGCCGACGACGTCGTCGCCTCCCTGCGCCGCAACCTCGACCCCGAGACGGCCAGCGTGTGGGCCCATCCCTTCCGCAACGTCACCACGGTGGACCGCACCGCGCCCATGGAGGTGACCGTCACCCTGGCCCAACCCGACTCCATGTTCAACCAGTACCTGGCCGCCGGCCCCGGCACCGTGGAGTCCGCGGCCACCCTGGCCGCCGCGGGCAAGAACTACGGGAACCCGCAGACCGGGGTGAACTGCACCGGCCCCTTCTCCTTCGACTCCTGGACCTCAGGCCAGTCGCTCACCCTCAAGCGGTTCGACGGCTACTGGAACCCCGAGCTCAAGGCGAAGGCGGGCCGGGCCAAGTTCGTCTTCCTCGCCGACCCGACCACCCGCGTCAACGCCTTCCAGAGCGGCGAGGTCGACGGCGGCTGGATGGTCCCGCCCAGCGCCTACGGCCAACTGCGCTCCAGCCAGGCCGGAACCCTCTACTTCGGCCGCAACACCACCGTCGCCGACGAAGTGGTCGGCAATCTGTTGGGTCCGCTCGGCGACGTCCGGGTGCGCCGCGCCCTGCTCATGGCCATCGACCGCGAAGGCATCGTCAAGGCGGGGGCCGGCGGCGTCGGCGAGGTCGCCGGATCGCTCGTCACCGACAACCTCTGGAGCGGTGCCCCCGCCGCCACCCGCGAGGGCCTCGCCAAGGACCTGCCGCAGTACCCGTACGACCCGGCGAAGGCCAAGGCACTCGCCGCCGAGGCAGGGGTCTCCGGCCAGAAGATCGTGATCGCGACCAGCCCGCTGGACTCCCAGACGACCATCATCACCCAGGCCGTCGCCCAGGCCGCCACCGCCATCGGCCTGAAACCGCAGATCGACAGCATCTCCGCGGAGAAGTACACGGCCCTGTTCACCGACCCGGCCGCACGCGAGGGCGTCGACCTCTTCCTCACCTTCTGGTACACCTCGGTCACCGACCCGCTGGACATGTACGCCTCGCTGCGCACCGGCGCGTTCAGCAACTACGGAGGCTGGTCCGACCCCGCCTTCGACGCGGCCGTCGACCGCTCCGTCGCAGCCCAGGACCCGGCCGAACACGCGGACGCCAACGCCGAGGCGCACCGGATAGCCACCCGGGAACTGCCCTGGCTGCCCCTGTACACCCAGCCCGTGAGCGTCTTCCTCGGCAAGCGGATCACCGGGGTCCAGCCCTCCATCGCCTACCTCTACTACCCCTGGGCCGCCGAGATCGGAGCGAAGGGATGACCCTCGCAGCGGTCCGGGCCTGGCGCGTGCTGCGCCGGCTGGCCGGAATGGCGGCGACCCTGCTGGTCACCTCCTTCCTGGTGTTCTCCTCGCTGTACCTGGCACCCGGGGACCCCGCCGCCTTCCTCGTCCGCGGACGCAGTCCCAGCCCCGAGCAACTCGCCGAGATCCGCAGGCAGTACGGCTTCGACGAACCGTTCCTGACCCGGTACGGGCACTGGCTGGAGGGGGTGTTCCAGGGCGACCTCGGCCGCTCCTACCTCTTCCACCAGGACGTCTCCGCCGTCATCTGGTCGCGCCTGCCCTCCTCCCTCCTCCTCGTCGGGACCTCCGCCCTGCTGATCGCGGTGGTGGGCGTCGGGGCCGGCGCGGTGGGAGCACTGCGCCGGGGGACCCGTACCGACCGCACCCTGATGCTCCTGGTCACGGTGGGCGCCGCCGCACCCGCCTTCGTGGTCGCGCTGCTGCTCAGGTCGGTCCTCGGGGTCCAGCTGGGCTGGTTCCCCACCATCGGCAACGGCAGCGGCCTGCTCGACCGCATGCACCACGTGGCCCTTCCGGCCGTGGCGCTCTCCGTGACCTTCACGGCCCTGGTGACCCGGGTGACCCGCTCGGCCATGCTCGACGAACTGCGCCGCGAGCACGTGGAGGTCGCCCTGAGCCGGGGCACACCCCGGCGGACCGTCATCCGGCGGCACGTACTGCGCAACGCACTGGGACCGATCGTGACGGTCTCCGCACTGCTCGTCTCCGGGATGCTGGTCAGCACCGCCATCGTCGAGACCGCCTTCGGGATGTCCGGCGTCGGCTCCCTGCTCGTGCAGTCCGTGGACCAGCTCGACTTCCAGGTCGTCCAGGCCGTCGTCCTGCTGGTCGTGGCCGCGTTCGTCGTGGTCAACGCCCTCGTCGACCTGCTCCTCCCGCTGATCGACCCGCGCACCGCGGCAGGGGGCGGCGCCCGGTGAAGCACGCACTCGCCCGGCTCCGGGCCCTCGGCGGCAGCCCGCTCCAGCGGATCTGCCTGTTCCTCCTCCTCACCTTCCTGCTGGTCGCGCTGCTGGCCCCCTGGCTCGCCCCGCACGACCCGACCTTCGGCCGCCTCGGCGACAGCCTCCTGGGACCGGGCGCCGGACACTGGCTCGGCACCGACCAGGGCGGCCACGACACCCTCTCGGCACTGCTCGTCGGGACGCGCACCAGCCTCGCCGGACCGCTCGCGGTGGTGCTGTTCTCCACCGCCCTCGGCATCGCCGTGGGCCTGTTCGCCGCATGGCGCGGCGGCTGGGTCGACGCCGCCGTCAGCAGGGTGCTCGACGTCCTGTTCGCCTTCCCGGCCCTGCTGCTCGCCATCCTCGCCGTGGCCCTCTTCGGCAAGGGGATGACCGCTCCGGTGCTCGCCATGGCCCTCGCCTACATGCCGTACACCGCACGCCTCGTCCGGGGGCTCGCCGTACGCGAGAAGTCCCGGCCCTACATCGCCGCCTACCAGGTGCAGGGGCACTCCGCCGTGTTCGTCACGGTGCGCAGGATGCTGCCCAACATCGCGCCCACCCTGCTCGCCCAGTCGACGGTGAACTTCGGGTACGCGCTGCTCGACCTCGCCGCCCTCTCGTTCCTGGGCCTGGGCGTACAGCCGCCGACCCCCGACTGGGGCGCCATGATCAACCAGGGTCAGACGGCCGTGCTCCAGGGTCAGCCCCTGTCCGCGGTGGTCCCGGCCGTCGCGGTGGTCCTGGTGGTCGTCGCCTTCAACGTCGTCGGGGAGAACCTCGGCGACCGGCTCGCGGGAAGGGACTCCCGATGACACTGCTCGCATACGAGGCCCTGACCGTCACCCTGCCCGGGACGGCCCGGCCGGTCCTGGACGGCGTCAGCCTCACCGTCGAGGAGGGCGAGATCGTCGCCCTCGTCGGCGAGTCCGGCTCCGGGAAATCCGTCACCGCCCGCGCCGCCCTCGGCCTCTTCCCCGACGGCGCCGCCACCGGCGGCCGGGTACGCGTCGACGGGACCGACCTCGTCGGGGCCGATGCCGCGGCCCTGCGCGAGGTGCGCACCGCCAAGGCCGCGATGATCTACCAGGACCCCCGGGCCGCCATCAACCCGGTACGCCGGATCGGGGACTTCCTCACCGAGTCCCTGCGCCTGGTGCACCACTGGCCCAAGGCCCGGGCGCGCACCCGGGCCGCGGAACTCCTCGCCGCGGTGGGCCTGCCGGACCCCGTCCGGCACCTGGACCAGTACCCGCACGAGCTGTCCGGAGGCATGCTCCAGCGGGTCGTGATCGCCGCCGCCCTCACCGCCGAACCCCGGCTGCTGCTGTGCGACGAACCGACCACCGCACTCGACGTCAGCACGCAGGCCGAGATCCTGGCCGTCCTGGGAGGACTGCGCCGCGAACGCGGTCTGGGCATGCTCCTCATCACCCACGACATCGAGCTCGCCGCCGCCGTCGCCGACCGGGTCCACGTGATGTACGCGGGCCGCATCGTGGAGAGCGCCCCCGTGGCGGAACTCTTCGCCTCCCCCCGGCACCCCTACACCGCCGGCCTGCTCGGCTCCTCCCCGCCCCTGACGGGCCCCGACGGCCCCCCGCTCCGTCTCGTCCCGGTCCCCGGCTCCCCGATGGGCTTGCTGGAATCCGCACCGGGCTGCGCGTTCGCGCCGCGCTGCCGCTTCGCCGAGCCCGGACGCTGCGACCAGGGGCCGCCGCCGCTGCGGCAGCACGGACCGGCCCTCGTCGCCTGCCACCGCGCCGGTGAACTCGCCGGTACGGCCGCCGCCCGGCCCGGCCCGGAGCTGATCCTTTCCGTCCCGGCGTCCGAGGAGGACAGGTGACCGCACCCGCCACGCCCACCCCCGCCCGCACGCCCGCGCTGCTCCAGGTGAGCGGCCTGCGCAAGACCTACCGGACCGGCGGTACGGAGGTCGTCGCCGTCGACGGCCTCTCGTTCGACCTGCGGGCCGGGGGAGCGCTCGGCATCGTCGGGGAGTCCGGCTCCGGGAAGACCACCACGGCCCGGATGCTGATCGGCCTGGAGCGGCCCGACGCGGGCCGGATCCTCGTCCAAGGGGAGCCGCTGGCCGCCTCGGTACGCGGCCGGGCGGCCCGGCTGGCCCGTGCCAAGGCGGTCCAGATCGTCTTCCAGGACCCCTACCTCTCCCTGGACGCCCGCCTCTCCGTCGGCGCGACCGTCGACGGAGTGCTGCGGCTGCACGGCTCCCACGACCGGGCGGCCCGCGCCAGGCGGGTCACCGAGCTGCTGGACCAGGTCGGCCTCGGCGCCCGCGAGGCGGCCGCCCTGCCCCGCGGACTCTCCGGCGGACAGCGCCAACGCGCCGCGATCGCCCGGGCGCTGGCGGTGCAACCGGCCGTCCTGGTGCTCGACGAAGCGGTGTCCGCCCTGGACGTGTCGGTGCAGGCCCAGGTGCTCAACCTGCTGGCCGACATCCGGCGCGACACCGGCATCGGGCTGGTCTTCGTCAGCCACGACCTCGCCGTCGTCCGCTACGTCTGCGACGAGGCGCTCGTCATGTACCGGGGCCGGACGATGGAGCACCGGCCCGTCGCCGAGCTCCTCACCTCCCCCCGCCATCCGTACACCCGGCTGCTGCTCGCCTCGGTGCCCCGCCCCGGCTGGGACCCCGACTCGATCAGCAGGCAGCGCCGGGCCCTGGACCCGGCCGGCGCCGTGCCCGCGGAAGGAGGCGGTGGACCTCTCCGGTCACAGCACTAGCCGAACTGTCCCGCCTGCCGCGCTTCGTGGGCGGCCAGCGCCGCCTCCACCCGGTTGCGTACGCCGAGCTTGCCGAGGATCGTGCTGACGTGCGCCTTCACGGTGCCCTCCACCAGGTGGAGGCGCGCGCCGATCTCGGCATTGGACAGGCCCGTGCCCAGCAGGGCCAGTACCTCGCGTTCCCGCGGGGTCAACCCCTGTACGGCGCGGACGGCATGGCCTGCGGGCCCGGCCGGCGTCCCGGCGGCCAGGTGCCCGCTGCGCAGGCCCGCGATGACCCGCGCGGCGACCTTGGGGGAGAGGTACGCCCCTCCCGCAGCCACCGCGTGCACCCCCGTCAGCAGTTCGCGGGGGTCGTCGGCCTTCAGCAGGAATCCGCTGGCGCCCTCCCGCAACGCCCGCGCGATGAACGCGTCCTCGCCGAAGGTGGTCAGCATGACCACGGCGGTGCCGGGCAGTTCGCGGTGGATCCGGGCCGCCGCCGCGATCCCGTCGAGCCGGGGCATCTGGATGTCCAGCAGGGCCACGGCAGGACGGTGCGTGCGCACGGCGTCGACGGCCCCGTGCCCGTCGGCCGCCTCGGCGACGACCTCGATGCCGGGATCCCGCGCCAGGATCGCGCGTACGCCCGCCCGGACCATCGCCTCGTCGTCTGCCACCAGCACCCGCACCACGGGGCGAAGTCTAACGACGGGCACGCCGGGCGCCGTTCGTCGGGGAGCACCCCCGTCGAAAGTAGGGGGCCGGCCGCCGACCCGGGGCCGATGCGGGGCGGGCGCCGCGATTCCTACAGTCGCAGCACGTGACCGCACACACATGAGGGGCACCCGTGATCACCCTGCGAGGACTGACGAAACGGTACGGCGCGAGGACCGCCGTGAACGACCTCACCCTGGACGTCGAGCCCGGCCGGGTGACCGGCTTCCTGGGCCCCAACGGCGCCGGGAAGTCGACCACGATGCGCATGATCCTCGGCCTGGACCACCCCACCGCCGGAGCGGCCCTCGTCGACGGCAAGCCGTACGCCTCGCTGCGCCACCCGGCGCGCGAGGTCGGGGCGCTGCTCGACGCGAAGGCCCTGCACCCGGCCCGTTCGGCCCGCAGCCACCTCATCGCACAGGCCCGCAGCAACGGCATCCCCGTGCGCCGGGTGGACGAGGTCCTGGAAGAGGTGGGGCTGGCCGCGGTGGCCCGCAGGCGCGCCGGGGCGTTCTCCCTCGGCATGTACCAGCGGCTCGGCGTCGCCGGGGCGCTGCTGGGCGATCCGAAGGTGCTCGTCCTCGACGAGCCGGTCAACGGCCTCGACCCCGACGGCGTGCGCTGGGTACGCGAACTGGTGCGCGCGCAGGCCGCACAGGGCCGGACGGTATTCCTGTCGAGCCATCTGATGAGCGAGATGCAGCTGACGGCCGACCGGCTCGTCGCCATCGGCCGGGGCAGGCTGCTGGCGGACACCCCGCTGGCGGAGCTGCTCGCCGCCAGCGCGGTGGCCTGCGTACGGGTGGCTACACCGGCCGCGGAGGACCTGCGCACCCTCACCGCCGGGCTGCTCGCGGCCGGAGCCGTGTCCGTGGAGCCCGCCGGGGGCGCAGAACGCGACGTCGTCCTCGTCAGGGGCAGCACCGCGGCGCAGGTGGGCGACATCGCCCACCGCCTCGGCATCCGGCTGCACCAACTGCACAGCGTCAGCGCCTCGCTGGAACAGGCCTACATGGAACTGACCGGAGCCAGCGTGGAGTACACGACCGGGCCCGTCCCGGCGCACCACCACCCGGAGGCGTGAGCAACGTGACCACCGATGCACCCCTCTCCCCTGTGGGTCCCCGTCTGCGTCCCCGTACAGGCCCCGGCCCCCTCCCCGCGGGCGGCGGACTGACCGGCGCGGTCGCCGCCGAATGGACCAAGCTGTGGTCCCTGCGCGCCCCGTACGTATGCCTCGCGGCCGGGATCCTGCTGACCAGCGTGTTCACCTTCTACTACGGGTCCCTGGCCCGGATCGACGACGAACCGCTCCAGCCCCTCGGCAACGCCCCGGCCTACTCCGTCCTCCTCGGACAGTTCGTCTTCGTCGTCCTCGCGATGACCACGGTGACGGGCGAGTACGTCACCGGCAGCGTCCGCACGTCCCTGCTGTGGGTGCCCGTCCGGTACCGCGTCCAGCTGGCCAAGTCGGCCGTGGTGGCCGCGGTGTGCTTCCCCGCGGGAACCGCCTACGCCGTCCTCGGGATGGCCGTCGCATGGACGCCGTTCCGCGGTCACGCCACCTTCGCCCCGGCCGAAGCGGCCTCCCAGGTGCTGGCGACGGGGCTCTACTGCGCGCTGATCGGCGTCCTGACGGTGGGCGTGTCCTTCGCGCTGAGGTCGGCCGCGGCGACCCTGTCCGTGCTCTTCGTGCTGCTCTCGGGTCTGCCGAGTGCCTGCACCGCGCTCGGCGGCGGCTTCCTCCTCACCGTCAACGACTACCTCCCACAGACCGCCGGCGGTCACTTCACGATCGTCGACGGCCTTGCCCCGTACCCGCCGGTGGCCGCGATACTGATCATGGCGGCCTGGGCGGCCGCCGCCCAGCTGGCCGGCCGGTCCGTACTGCGGCTCCGAGACGCATGAGGGCCGGGCCGCCCGTACGGACGGGACGGCGCAGATGACCATGACCGAGGGGGAAGACGACGTGCCCTACGAGATGAGGCCCGGCGTGCCGGACGTCGAGACCTACCGCCGGCTGCGCGGTGAGACGGGGCTCGGCGCGAAGACCGTGGAGGGAGCGCTGATCGGGCTGCCGAACTCCTGGTACTGCGTGACGGCCCGGCACGACGGGGAGACGGTCGGCATGGGGCGGATCGTCGGCGACGGCGGTTGCTTCCTCCAGATCGTCGACATCTGCGTCCTCCCGGACCACCAGGGCCGCGGTCTGGGCAAGCAGATCATGGCGGCGCTGTCCGCCGAGCTCGAACGGCGCGCCCCGCAGGGCACGTACGTGTCCCTGATGGCCGACGGCGACGCCCGCCACCTCTACGCGAAGTTCGGTTTCGCCGAGACCGCACCCGCCTCGGTGGGCATGGCCCGCCTGCTGTGAGGACGCCCCGCCCGGTGGCCCGCCCGGTGGCCCGTACGGCAGCGGCAGCCCTTGCGGGACCGGTCGTGCGGGACCTGGCGCTGTGGGCCGTACTGGCGGGCGCCGGGGTCTTCGCCTATCTGGAGCAGGCGGCGCCCTCCGCGTTCCTGCTGCTGGTCCTGCCGCTCCCGGTGCTCGCCGCGGCCGTCGCCCTCAGCCGCAGCCGGCCCGCCGCGGCCGTGTTCCTGGCGAACGCGGCGTGCGCGGCGGGCCTCGCCGACGACCCGCCGGCGGCCAGCGCGTACCTGCTGGCGCTCGCCGCCCTGACGTACCTGCTCGCCCTGCGGGATCCCGGCGCCGGGAAGGCCCTGCTGCTGTTCGCGGCCTGCACGGC
Source organism: Streptomyces xanthophaeus (assembly GCF_000725805.1). Classification (GTDB taxonomy): domain Bacteria; phylum Actinomycetota; class Actinomycetes; order Streptomycetales; family Streptomycetaceae; genus Streptomyces; species Streptomyces xanthophaeus. The sequence continues at coordinate 286,061 of NZ_KL647137.1, forward strand.
CACCGACCTCGCGCTGTGCGCCGTCCTGGGCGTCGGCTCCGTGTACTGGTTCTACACCGTGACGCTGATCCCCGTCGCCCTGGTGCTGCCCTGGCTGGCCGGCCGCTACCGGCTCGCGCGGCTCGCGCTGGTCCGCGACGGCTGGCAGCGGGCCCGGGACCTGGAGGAGCGGCAGCGGTCCGTGGCCGAGGAGGCGCGGCTGCGGGAACGGACCCGGATCGCGGCCGACATGCACGATTCGCTCGGCCACGAGCTCAGCCTCGTCGCCCTGCGCGCCGGAGCCCTGGAGCTCTCCCCGACCCTGACCGAACAGGACCGGGCGGACCTCGCCGAGCTGCGCGCGGCCGTCTCCGACACGGTCGGCCACCTGCGCGACACCATCGGCGTCCTGCGTGACGGCGCGGACGCGGACCCGGTGGACCTGGCGGATTTGGCGGACCTCGGGTCCCCGGTGGTCCCGGCGGCGTCCGAGCCGGTCGAGGAACTCGCCCGCAGGGCATGCGAGTCCGGCGTCACCGTGGAACTGAGCCGCGACGGCGCCCGGCCCGTCCTGCCGCCCCTGGTCGACCGCACCCTCTACCGGGTGGTGCAGGAATCCCTCACGAACGCCGTCAAGCACGCACCCGGCAGCGCCGTCCGCATACGCCTCGTCCACGGCGGCGGCCGCACCACGGTACGGGTGACCAACTCGGCCCCGCCGTCGCCCCTTGCGCCGCCCCCGCCGGCCGGGCCGGCACCGGGCCACCGCGGGCTGACCGGCCTGCGCGAACGGGTGCAGATGATCGGCGGGACGCTGCACGCCGCTCCCCGCGACGGGGGCTACGAACTGCTCGCCACCCTCCCCGACCGGGTGGGCCCGGGCCCCGGCCGCCCGGCCGGCGCCGCGGGGAGCCGGGAGGAGCCGGGCACGGAATCCGTACGCCGGCTCACCGCCGCCCGGCGCAGCACCCGTCGCCGGTTCGCGGCCGCCTTCGCGGCCCCGGCGGCGCTCGGCCTCCTCATGCTGGGCAGCGCCGGGTACCTGGCGCACCAGCTGACCACCTGCGTACTGCGCCCTGCGGACTTCGCGGCGATCGAGGCGGGCCGGGACCGGGCCGAGTTCGCCCGGCTCCTGCCGCAGCGGGCGTGGCGCCACGCACCGGAGGCCGTGACCGCACGGCCCGTCCCGCCCGGTACGGTCTGCGCCTACTACCGGTCGAACGGCAACCTCCTGGACGAGGTCGACGTCTACCGGCTGTGCTACGAGGGCTCCCGACTGGTGGCCAAGGACGTCCTGCCGGGCGGGCCGGGGTGACGGGGGTGACGGGGGTGACGGGGCCTGCCTACTCGTCGATCTGGAGCACCGCCATCATGCCCCCGTCCTCGTGGTTGAGGATGTGGCAGTGCAGGACCGTCTTGCCCGGGTAGTCGAGGAACCGGGTCCGTACGACGATGTTCCCGCGCGCCGGTACGAGGACGGTGTCGCGCAGGCCGTTGTTCGGCTGCTCCTCTCCGTTCACGCTCATCACCTGGAAGCTGTTGGTGTGCACGTGGAAGGAGTGGTCCTCCTGGCTGTTGTTCCGGATGGTCCACTCCTCGACCGTGTTCAGCTTGACCCGGAAGTCGACGCGGTCGTGGTCGAACTGCCGGCCGTTGACGTAGAAGAGCGTGTTGTCCCGGCTCTCCGTGAAGGTGATCGTCTTGCTGTCCGCGAGGGGTTCCTGCCCGAGTTCCTCGACGGGAGCGAACCCGGTGGGCAGTTGCGCCGGTTCCACTTCCTCGCCCGCGGACTCCACCGTGGCCAGGGTGGCCTGCGGGAACTGGCCGCCCGTACGGCCCGAGTCGTACGGGAGGGTCTGCAGCTCCGTCGTGCCGGCCGGGCCGCCCTGGACGAGCACGTCGTAGCGGCTGCCCGCGGGGATGACCAGCGACTCCGCCCGGTAGGCCTCCTTGACCGGGTAGCCGTCCTGGGCCACCACCTGGAAGGCCGAGCCGGGGAGCGCCACCTTGTAGAAGATGTTGGCGCCGATGTTCGCGATCCGCCACAGCTGGGTCTCGCCGGGACGGATCCGGATGCGCGGGTTGACCTGGCCGTTGACCGTGCGCGTGGTGTCCGCGTTCATCTTGAGGTCGGTGGTCTTGATCTCGTCGCCGGTGATCCGGAAGTCCTTCAGCGCGACGGTGTGTTCGGTGATCCCGCGCAGCGGCTGCGGAAGGTACTGGTCGAGCCCGTCCACCACGACCAGTCCCGCCATGCCCCCCGCCACCTGGGCGGTCGACAGGGAGTGGGCGTGCGGGTGGTACCAGTACGTGCCGGGCCTGTGGTCCTTGGGGAACGCGTAGCGGTACTCGAAGGTCCCGCCCGGCTCGACGGAGAGGAACACGTTGTCGGCGGCGTCGCCGGGCGAGACGTGCATCCCGTGCACGTGCAGGTTCGTCTGCTGGTCGAGCTTGTTCTCGAAGGTGATCTCCATGCGGTCGCCGGGCTTCAGACGCAGCGTCGGCGGCATGTACAGCCCGTTGTAGGTCATGGCCCACAGGTCGCCGCCCGCCAGTTCCACCTTCTTGCGCTCGACGACGATCGTGGTCTTCAGGAGTCCGTCCTTGCTCACCACCTCGGACGGATCGAGCAGATCGGCCGTGGCGGCCCGCACGGGCGGCGCCTGGTGTCCGCGCGGAGCCGGACCGGTGGCGGTCCCGCAGCCGGAGGCGAGGGCGAGCGCGACGAGGGCGCCGCCGAGGGCTGACCAGGACCGGCGCAGGACATGCGGAAACAAACGGACTCCCCGAAGAGGTGCCGCGGCACGGGAGGCGAGCGGCTTTCGGCTCGCCATCATGCACGGCAAAAGGGGTGAAACCGAATATGACCCGCGAGGAGTACACCTGGCGGCACCTTGATGTACGACCAGACGGTGATCTTGGACGCACTTCGGCCGGCACGGCCGGATCGTGACGGCCTCCGGAACGTCAACTCCTAGAGTCCACACCATGGATGACACGGACGCAGTGAACGGACGGACCGCCGCCGACGGGCCCGGGCCCGAAGGGGGCGGGGCGCGACGGGGGGACGGAGGCGTCACCTTCGTGCTCGTGCACGGCGCGGGCGGCAACTCGTTCGCCTGGACGCCACTGATGAACGAGCTGGCGTTGCGCGGGCACCGGGCGGTGGCGGTGGACCTGCCGGGCCACGGGCTGGACGCCTACTTCCCGGCCTCGTACCAGGTTCCGCAGGACCCCGAACGGCTGCGCACCGAACCCTCGCCGATGGGCAAGGTGACCCTGGACGACTGCGCCGAGCACGTCACCGCCGTGGTGCGGCGCGCCCACCGCAACGGGCCGGTGGTGCTGGTCGGCCAGAGCATGGGCGGGGTGACCCTCAACGCGGTGGCCAACCGGGTACCGGGCCTGATCGCACACCTCGTCTACGCCGCCGCCTTCTGTCCCACGAAGCGGGCGACCGCACAGGAACTGATGACGACGCCCGAGGGCGCCTCCAGTGCGATCTTCCGGATCCCCGTCGTCCCGACGCCGCCCGAGCTCGGGGTCAACCGGGTCAACTGGCGCTCCGCCGAGCCCGCCCTGTTCGAGGCCGTGCGGGAGGCGCTGGGCCTGGACCGGACCGACGAGGAGATCCGCGCCCTCCTGAACGTCCTGGAGCCGGACGAGTCCGCGGCGATCGGCGTCACCGACGCCCGGGGTCTGCCGCAGGCGTGGGGCCGGGTGCCGCGGACGTACCTGCGCTTCACCGAGGACGGTTCGATCCCGCCCGCCCTGCAGGACCTGATGATCGCGGAGGCGGACGAGGTGACCCCGGAGGACCCCTTCCGCGTGCGGTCGCTCGCGGCTCCCCACATCGGCCCCCGCGACCCGGCGGTGCTGGCCGACGAGCTGGAGCTCGTCGCCGCACCGCACCGCTGACGGCGCGCGCCGCCTCCGGCCTCAGGCGGTGTCCTCCAAGGGCCGGAGGAAGCGGCGTTCGTACCGCTTGATGCAGCGGGTCGTACGGGCGAGCTCGAACGCCTCCTGGCACTCCGGATCGGACATGCTGTCCGTGCGGTACTGCTCGTAGGCGGCGAAACCGGGGAAGGAGAAGAGGGCGTAGGCGATGTCGCTGTCGCCCTCGCTGGGCAGGAAATAGCCGTGGTGGGTCCCGCCGAAACGGTTGACCAGCCGGACCCAGCGGCGGCCGTACTCCTCGAAGTCCGCGAGCTTGTCCACGTCGATCTCGTACTTCAGATGAATGGTGATCACACCACCATCATGCCTCGCCCCGGTTCCGCCGCGCCCGTCGCCGACGGAGCAGGAGACCGACGGCCGCGCCCGCCAGTGCGGTTGCCGCCACGCCCGCCGTCGTCCACCAGACGGACCCGTCGCCCGCCTCGGCCTCGGCGCCCTGCGGCCGGGGGTCCGGCTGCTCCGCGGGCACGGACGGGGACGGGGACTGGGACGGTGCGACGGGAGCGGGCGCCGCGGTGGTACCGGCACCGGCCCCGGCCCCGGCAGAGGTTCCTGCCGTCGCCCCGCCGGCCGCGGACGGGGACGTCACGGGGGCCGGGTCCACCACCGGCACGCCGACCTCCAGTTCACCGTGCCCCAGGGCCGGGAACCCCACGTCCACGGAGACCTTCCACGTACCCGGCGGCAGCACCTCGGCCGTCGTCCAGCCCGCGGGTGCGGCGGCCGGATCGCGCACCAGCCGCCACGGGCCCTGGGTGCGCGTGCCGTCGACGCTGACCGCGTTCACGGTGGCGGCGACGGCCTCGTCGACGGCGTCCCCGTCGTTCTCCCAGGTGACTTCGGCGGTGACGTGGCCCTCGCGCTGCCCGGTCACCACCACCTTCACGTTGTCCCCGTGGGCGTGGGCCGTGGCGGGGAGCAGGAACATCAGGCCGAGGGCGGCCAGCAGGGCGGGGAGAGCGGTTCTAGTGCGCATCGTCGCGGTCCTCCGGGTGGGATGAGGAGTGGGCGGCGGACGGCCGCGCGGGGCGGCCGTCCGCCGCTGTGGATCACGGCTTCAGGACGTCGAGGTCAGCCGGTGCCGGTGCCGGCGCACTGCCGGCACCGGCCGGACCTGACCGCCGGCCGGGTCAGCCGGCCTTCTGGAACGTCCAAGCCTGCGCCGGACGCCCGTCCGCGCGCTGGAGGTCGAGCAGCCAGGTCCCGTAGTAGGGCCGGCTGCTCACGGTGAGGGCGAAGCCGCCGCTCGGGTCCGTGACGGTCATCGCGCCGCCCCGCGACGACAGCCGCCAGGTCTGCGCCCCGCCCGAGCCGCACGGCTGCTGGGCCACCCACATGCCCGCGGCAGGGGTGCCGCCCGGTTGCAGGCACTTGCCGGAGGCCGCGGAACGGATGCGGACCTGCCCACCGCCCGCGTCGTCGAAGATCCACTGCTGCTGCGCGTACCCGTTGGCGCGGGCTCCGACGAGCACGGTGCCGTCCGCGGTGCGGCCGCCCCACAGCTCGGCGGCCATGCCGCTGCTGCCGTTGCGGAGCACGTAGCGGGCGCCGGGGGTGGTGGCGCCGTCGCCGGTGCGGGCCGTACGGAAGGAGGTGGCCTTGCCGGGACCGCTGTCCCGGCCCGCGCCGTCGCGGACGGAGACGGCCACCGAGTACGAGGTGTCGGGCTTGAGGTTGTAGATCCGCAGCACCGGGGACTGGACCCAGGCCAGGTGCTTGCCGTCCAGCATCACCTGGTACCAGGCGGCGCCCTCGGTCTTGGGCCAGCTCACCACGACGGAGTCCGGCTGGATCTGGCCCGCGGTCACCGCGGGCCCGCCACCGGGCTTCTTGGTCGGCGTCGGCGAGGGCTTCTTCGTCGGGCTCGGCGTCGGGTTCGGGTTCGGCCCGGGGTCGGTGCCGCCACCGCCCTTGCTGCGCATCAGGAACTGGTTGTCGGCGATGTTCCAGTGCGTGGCCAGATAGCTTCCGGGCTTCGGACTGGTGTGGAAGTAGTCGTCGTGGTTGCAGTCCAGGATGTTCTCGGCCGCCTGGTTGGTGCAGACGTTGCGCATCTTGGGGTAGTTCGGGCTGTCCGAGTAGCACATGACGTCGAACTCGTCGGTGCAGTGGGCGCCCAGGCTGGTGTTCGGGGCGCTGTTGTTGACCGCGCCCAGGTTGTGCCCGAGCTCGTGCGCGGCTGTGTGCCCGCCCCAGCAGCCGGAGTCCGTACGCCCGTAGGACGGGCCGAAGTTGCTCTGGTTCGCCTGGCCGGGCCGCTCGTCACCGGCGAAGGTGCCGATGCCGCAGTAGACCTGGCTGTCCGCGAAGATCATGTACTTGCGGTCCCGGCGGTCGAGGCCCTTGCCCGCGAGCGCCCGGTTGGTCGCGCTGAACTCGGACAGTGCGGAGTCCGGGAGTTCGATGTTGAGCACCGTCGGCGTGCAGTCGGCGGCCGTCACGTAACGGATGTGGCGTACGCCGCCGGTCTCCTGGGCGCTCGCCGAGTAGATCAGGTCGGCATCGGCCGCCCACTTCCGGAAGGAAGCCACGTACTCGGAGTAGCGGTCGCGGCCGGGGCCGTGGACGTACACGACCTGCACGCGGTTGCCGGAGCTGCCGTCGCCCTCGCACTGGACGGTCTGGCCCGCGGGGCCGGCCGCGACGGCCTGGCTCCCCGTGGACGCCTCCGGGGCGGGGGCTGCCGCGGCGGCCTTGGCGGACCCCGCGTCGGCGGCGGGCGCGTCCTGAGGACGCCCGCCCTCCTCGGCGCTGGCCGGGTCCTCGGTCGCGGGACGGGCCGGATCGGCGGCCGGGGCGCTCGTCTTGACGGCCGGCGGGATGTCCTTCTTGATGTCGACGCCGGTGGGAGGGGCGTCGGGGCCGTGCGTGCAGTGACCGGCGTCCGTGCGGTAGACGCCCGTGCAGGGGTCGCCCTTCGGCGCCGCCTTGAGGCCGTCGTAGATCATGCCGCGCGCGTCCTCGTTGGCGGGCGCGTCCGCGATGGGCTCGGGCTCCTGGTCCCGGGCGGGCTCGGCGGCCGGAGCGGCCGCCTCCGCTCCTGCTCCCGAGGCCTGCACGGGCGTCCCCGCCTCGGCGTTGTCGCCGAGGCCGGAGTAGGCGATCCCTCCGGCCAGCACCGCCGCCGTGGCCATGGCGGCGGTGAGGAGTATCAACCGCCGGGGTCTGCGCCGGTGTTCGGGGCGTCTGCGCCGTCCTGTCATGGGCACCTCAAATCGAAATGGGAAGACTGGGTGCGCGGAAGCCTGCCAGACGAATGCCGCGGAGAATTCGGACAAAGAGGAGCGTGCCTCGAGAAATCGTTCCGTTACCTATTGGCCAATTTTGACGAACCGTCAAATGGCTTCAAAGTAAAGGGAGTTACGCGCGTAGGGCGATAATGGTCCAGGCCTTTTCGGTGGAGTCGTTATCAAATCGAGATAAGAAGCGGACTCTTATTGACGGGAATTCAGTCAGGGATTCATCTAATTACTACCTGTCGAATTCCCTCCGTCACGACCGGTGAGGAACACCACGGTCAGGCGGCCGCCCATCAGCCCGCCGCGGCCTACGGGGAGTTCGATGAGACGGGCGGCCGACTGGCCTGGCAGCCGCGCCGTCAGTGACGGAGGCCCTGAGACGGACCGGACGGGCCACGGAGGCTGTTGGATGGTGCGGTGGCGAGACGACGCAGGATCAAGAAGCAGCGGCCCACCTTCGGCATACCGAGGGAGGCCGTCCGGATGGCCGCGCAGGACGCTTGGCCGTACACCTTCGTCGCCGACGACCTGAGCGGCGGATGCGGCAAGGTCCCGATGCCTTCCGACGCGGCTCTGGAGGACGTACAGGCGGCAGTCTCCGCTCTCCTGACGGACTGCACCCGCTCATGCCACGGCGTCGAGATCGCCGTCGCATGGTCCCCCCTGACGCCGGACTCGTGGGTGGGGCGCGTCAGTCGGGTCGCCACCGATGCGACTCCTCCGCCCCGCGCGGTGCCCGAGGCAGGTTAGTGCTGTGACGACGGGAAGGGTCCACCGGGTCGCAGACCCAGGTCACTCGGTGGGGGATGTGGGCGTCGGCGAGGCTTCGCGCACGTAGCCCGGGCTGGCGTGGTGCGGGAGGAAGCCTCTGCCGCTGGAACTGCCCGATACCGAGAGGTGGAAGGTGCACACCGTCCCGGCGTCGGTGCCCGCGTAGTCGAACCTGATTCCCGGCTCCTCGTCGGGGTAGGTGTCGAACACCCAGGTCGCCGGGCCGGTGTAGACGTAAGAGGGCGAACTCGGGTCCCCCACGCAGTTGTCCTGGGCCTGCGGCACCCGCTCCACTTCCGCGGAGCCGTCTGCCCGCACCGTCAGACGTCCGCCGCTCGGCGTCGTCCAGACGCCCTCCACGTCGAGGACGGTGAGCGGGGGGTTTCGATCCGGGGTCAGGTCGACGAGCAAGGAGGCCAGCGCCGCGACGGCCAACCCCCCGCCGGCCATCAAGAGCCAGACGATGCTGCGGGGGCGGTCGGTCACCGAGGTCATCCTTCAGGCCGGTTGGCGCTGGTCCCGGCAGCGCCGGAGATGTTCAGCTCAGGAACAACTCTGCACGTCCGCAGGAGACTTTGCCTCCCGAGCCGTCCAGAACGCTTCATCGACGGTGATCGGTTCCAGCACGCCCGTCGTGGGCCCCGGCCCCGCCCGGGTTCACGCCTCGGAAACCGCCCGGCCCTGCGGGGCCGGCTTCCAGTCCTGGACGAGGAGGCCGAGCAGGACCTCGTCCAGGAACTCGCCCAGCACCCAGGCCGAGGAGCGCAGCACGCCCTCGCGGACGAAGCCGTTGCGCTCGGCGGAGCGCAGCATTGCAGCGTTGTCCGACAGCGTCTCGATCTGCAGCCGTTGCAAGCCGCGCACGACGAAGCCGTAGTGGCACAGCGTCGCGACCACGTCGGTGCCGTAGCCCTTGCCGCGGGCGGACGGCAGCAGCCCCAGCCCGATGTGCGCGGACCGGTTGTGGTTGTCGATGCCCCACAGCACCGCGGTGCCGACCAGAGTGCCGCCGCCGAGCTCCACGACCGAGAACGGGACGTGCCCCGGCTCCTTGTCGTCCACCACGAGCCGCGGGTCCTTCGCGCCGGGCGAGGTGGGCCGCCACGGCCCGCTCTCGGCCCGCGAGGAGTTGACGACGTCGTCGTAGAGCTCGGTCCGCAGGATCGGGACGTCCTCTTCGTGCCGGGCCCTGAGCCCGACCTTGCTGCCGCTTAGCATGAAGGATTCCTATCCGACCGGACTCGCCGACGGCAAACCGAATAACTGCGGATTCCAGCAAGAGGTCCGGAGGCGACGAAGTCGGATGAGGCGCAGCCGGTTCGAGCGAGGGCCCGTCCGGTCTGCCCCAGGTGCTCCGTCTCGCGGTCGGCCCACGACGCGGGCAGCCTCACACACCCACCCGTCCGGTCTGGGCGCCGTGCATAGTGACCTCATGGATCGATTCGTGGGTCAGGCCCGCCTCGAATGGTGGGCCAATCCATCGACTTGCCTCGGCACCTACGACATCGACATCACCGTCACTGTCGATGCGGTCGGCACCTTGCGGGCGGCCGGTCGGCATGCCAAGTCCCTCGACACGGCCCAGCGCGAGGGCTGGGACTTCCTCATGGAGATGGATCCCCACTTCTCCCTTGCGTTCCCCGGCGAGGATCGCGGCGGGATCACGGTGCGAGTCGTCGAGGCAGGGAGCGGAACCTTCTCGCTCGCGGAAGCACCGGATCAGGCCGGCTCCGGAGGCGTCACCTTCGACCTCCTCACCTGAGTTCAATCCCCAAGGGGGGAGGAAGCGGCTGCGCGCCCCCTGCAGGCGCCGGTTCGAGCAGGCCCTGGTGCGGATCCCCATGTCGTTCTTAGCGGACGCCGAGCCGTCAGCAGGGCCCCGCGACGGCCGCCCCCCAAGGCACAGCGGCGCACCGGCCGCAGCCTAGGGTGGCGGAGTGACCGGCCACCTGACCTCCTGCTCCTGCTGCGGCGACCCGCTCCCGGACGAGCGGCGCATCGACGTCGGGTTCAACCTGCCCGACGCCGCCCGCACCGCACCTGAGGGGGCCCGGCACAGCCTCGGTCCCCGCGCGCTGATCCGGGTCGACGGCGTCGGCTCCTTCATCCGCTGTCTGCTGCCCGTCCGGCTGACGCACGAGACCGAGCTGGTCCTGGGGATCTGGCTGGAGGTCGACGAGGCCACGCTCCGGCAGGCCGACGACCTGTGGGACGACCCCGGTTACGCGGACCTCTCCTTCACGGGGCGGTTCGCCAACAAGGTCCGCCCCTGGGGCGACGACCTGCTGGGAGCCCCCTTCACCGCCCGGGTCACCGTCCCCGGGGAGCTGCCCTACCTCGTCGCCGGTCATGCCCCGACGGCCGCCCGCGTCCTGGAGGACACCTGGGACCGGGACCACGTCCTCAGCCGCTTCCCGCACGAGCTTCCCATCGACGTCCGCACCGACCTCGGCGACCGGTGGACGGTCGTCCGCACCGCCGGCCTCACCGCCCGGTTCGCCGACGGAGCCGACCGGTTCGCCGGGCCGGACCGCAGCGCCGCCGTGTACCTGTGCACGGACGACGAGCCGGGACGGCCGCCCGCGGACTTCCTCTCCGCGCTGCTCGACGGAGCTCCCGACAAGCTCCCCGGGCAGCGGCTCACCGAGCCGCTGCCGGGCGGCCTGCGCCACGCCTTCTGGCTGACCCCGTCCGACCACGGCCGGGAGCGGCACGAGTTCTACGGCTTCACGGTGCCGGCCTCCGGTACCGCCGCCCACGTGTTCTGCAGCTACGAGGACCCCGCCCACCTCGCCTGGGCCCAGCAGGTCTGGCGGTCCCTCGAACGGGCCGACCCGTCCTGAACCGTCCGTTCGGTGCGTGGACCGGCGAGGGCAGCCCGGCCCGACCGGCAGTGTCTAAGCTTTCGCCGTGAACGACACCACAGACGGCATACGGATCCGCCCGGGCAGCCCCGCCGACGCACCCGTCATCCTCGACATGCTCGACGGTGCGGTGGCCTGGATGAACAGCCGCGGCAACACCGAACAGTGGGGCACGATTCCGTACTCGCAGATTCCGGGCGGAGTGGCCCGGGTCGAGCGGTACACCACGGACAACGCGCCCTACCTCGCCGAACTCGACGGCCGGCCCGTCGGAGCCCTGGTGATGGACACCGGGCCCAGCCCGCAGATGCCGATCGCACCGGCCGGGGAACCCGAGCGGTACGTCCGGCTGCTGGTCTCCGACCGGCGGTACGCGGGCCGGGGCATCGGGGCGGCGCTGCTGGCCCATGCCGCCGAGGAGACCCGGCGGGCCGGCGTGGACCTGCTGCGGGTCGACTGCTGGGCGGGCGGCGGGGGCGAACTCGTCGCCTTCTACGAGCGCAACGGCTTCACCCCCACCGACCCCTTCCTGTCGGGCACCTGGCCCGGACAGGTACTGGCCCGCCGGGTCGGCTGAGGGCGCGCGAGACGTGCCTCCCGGGACAACACGCCTAGTCCTTGTGGCCCGTCGCCGCCACGGTCACGCCGAGGCCGATCAGGGTGATGCCGCCCGCCCCGCCGATCAGGGAGAGCCTGCGCGGCGAGCGGGCGAACCAGGTGCGGGTGGTCGCCGCGACCAGACCCCACGCGCTGTCGGAGGCCAGCGCGATGAGGTTGAACACCAGCCCGAGCAGCAGCATCTGCAGGGTGGCGTGCCCCTGCCCGCGGTCCACGAACTGCGGGAGCACCGCGGCGAAGAAGACCATGGTCTTGGGGTTGGCGACGCCCACGGCGAAGCCCTCCCACACCGTACGCAGGCTGCCGCGCCCCGGACCGGCATCGCCGACCGCGGCGGCGTGCAGCGCACCGCGCCCGCGCACCGCCTTGATGCCGAGGTACACCAGGTAGGCGGCGCCCGCGAGCTTGAGCGCCGTGAACACGAGGACCGAGCGCTCCACGACCGCTCCGACCCCCAGGGCCACGGCCACGACGAGGGCGAAGGCGCCGAGGGTGTTGCCCACGACCGTGGTCAGCGCGGCCCGGCGCCCGTGCGCCAGCGCCCGCCCGATCACGAACAGCACGCTCGGGCCGGGAATGATGATCAGCAGGAAGGACATGGCCGCAAAGGCCAGCAGCCGGTCGGTGGACACCATGGGAGCCATGTAAACACGGCGCCCACTCCGGCCCGCAGTGCTTTTTCGCGCACCGGATGGTTGACTCGCAGGCATGCCGCTCGACGCCTACGGTGTGCTCTCAGGGACCTTGCACGGCCACCACCGGGACCAGCCCGACGCCCAGGGGCGCTGGTCCCGCGTCCACCTGGAGGTGGACGCCCCCGCGGGCCGCTACCGCTGCGCCGTCGACGTGGACGGCGAGCAGTCCGGGACCGCCGTCCGGTGGAAGGTCTTCACCCTGGCCCCCTCGGTCCTCGAACCGGTGCCCGCGCTGGGGCCCGGCTACCACGACCTCTCGACGAGCTCCGGATCCGGAGCCCTGGACCACCTCAGGCATCCGGCCCTCGCGGACCGCACCGGCTTCCTCTTCCTGCGCCGCCCGCCCGCCTGGCTGCAGCACCTCCTCGACCGGCTGCACCCGCCCCGGCCGTGGCTTTCCGGCTCCCCCCTCGAAGCCGCGCAGGCCCTGGAACCCCTCCTGGTGCCCGGCAGGCCGGTCCTGATCTTCGGAGAGCCCTTCGAGCACGGCCTCGGCATGCACGGAATCCACCAGAACCAGGGCGATCCGGACGGCAGCCGGTGGTGGGCGGACAACGGCACCTGGCAGGACGGGGCCGTCCTGACCCGGCGCTCCGACGGCTGGTACGACGTGTTCCTGAGCAAGTTCTCCGGCCAGGCCGACCGGACCGACGCCGACGGCCACCCGGCCTGACCGCCCCCGTACCCGGGGACGCCCCTCGTACCCGGGGAGGCCCGCCGCCGCGCCGAGGCCGATCTGCTGAACCCCGGCGCCGTGACGCATCCCGCGCACACGGACCGGGCACCCAGCACGCGTGACCCCTCTCGCCCTGCGCGCCGATCCGCCCGCCGCCGCCCCCGCCCGACCGCGCCGCGCGCTGCTCGCCGGCTCGGTCGGCAACCTCGTCGAATGGTACGAGTTCGGTGTCTACGGCTGCTTCGCCACGGTCATCGCCGCCCACTTCTTCACCCCGGCCGCGGGCACCACGGCCGGCGCGAGCGGCGCCGGGCCGCTGCTCGCCACGTACGCCTCGTTCGCCCTGGCCTTCTTCTTCCGGCCCCTCGGCGCCCTGCTCTTCGGCCGGCTCGGTGACCGCGTCGGGCGCCGCACCGCCCTCGTCGCCGTCGTCGGGCTCATGACACTGGCCACCACCCTGATCGGCCTGCTCCCCACCCAGGCCCAGCTGGGCCCGGCGGCACCCTGGCTGCTCACCTTGCTGCGCGCCCTGCAAGGCCTGTCCGCCGGCGGGGAGTTCGGCGGAGCCGTGGCCCTGATGACCGAGTACGCGCCGCCCGGCCGCCGCGGCCGCTACGGCGCCTGGCAGTCCTTCACCCTCGCGCTCGGCCTGCTCGGAGGCGCCGGTACCGCCGCCCTGACGGCCACCCTGCTCACCCCGGCCGCCCTCCACGACTGGGGCTGGCGGATCCCGTTCCTGCTGGCCCTGCCGCTGGGCCTGGCCGCACTGTGGCTGCGCACCGGCCTGGCGGAGCCCCCTGGCCCCCAGGAGACGCCAGGCTCCCAGGGACCTCCAGCACCCCAGGGACCCCCAGCACCCCAGGGACCCCCAGCACCCCAGAAACCCCCAGGGCCACGTCCCGACCCCGCCGACCGGCCCCGGGACACGCCGGGGACGGCCCGCGCCGTCGTCCTCGGCATCGGCCGGATCATGGGATGGTCCGCGGCCGGGTACACCTTCCTCGTCGTCCTGCCCTCGTACCTCCAGTCCACGCTGGGCGCGACCTTCCGGGAGGCCGTGATCGCCACCGCCCTCGCCAACCTCGGCTTCGCCGCCTCGATCCTGCCCGCCGGAATGCTCAGCGACCGCATCGGCCGGCGCCCCGTGATGCTCTGCGGCGCCCTCACCGTCGCCCTGTTCGCGCTCCCGCTCCTCGACCTGCTCCAGGATCCCGCCGCCCCGCCCGCCGCCAAGGCGGCCGGCGTGCTGGCCGCGGGCGCCGCGGTCGGCCTGCTCGCCGGCCCGGGCCCCGCCATGCTGGCGGAGATGTTCCCGGCCCGGGTGCGCTGCACCGGGCTCGGCGTGGCCTACGCCCTCGCCAACGCCGTGTTCTCCGGCTGCGCGGGCCTGGTCATCACGGCGCTGGTCGCCCGCACCGGCAACCCGGACGTCCCCGCCTACTACGCGGCCGGCGCCTGCGCCCTCAGCGCGCTCGCCCTGGCGGGCCTGCGCGGCGACGACCACCGCAGGCCCCTGCGATGAGGGTCATCGGGCTCATGTCGGGCACCTCGTACGACGCCGTCGACGCCGCGGCCGCCGAGCTCACCTTCGAGGCCGACGGGGACGTCCTGCGCCTCGTCCCGCTCGGCATGGTCAGCGCACCCTACGAGGAGCAGCTGCGCGACGCCCTGGCCGCGGCCCTGCCGCCCGCGCCCACGGCCCTGGCCGACGTGTGCCGCCTCGACACCCGCATCGGGCAGGCCTTCGCGGCCCTCGCCGTCCGAGCCGACCGTGAACTGTGCGACGGAGGCGCAGAGCTGATCGCCTCGCACGGGCAGACGGTGTACCACTGGGTGGCCGACGGGCAGGTGCACGGCACCCTCCAGCTGGGCCGCCCCGCCTGGATCGCCGAGGCCGTCGGCTGCCCGGTCGTCTCCGACTTCCGCCCGGCCGACGTCGCGGCCGGCGGCCAGGGCGCCCCGCTGGTGAGCCTCGTCGACCTGATGCTGCTGCGCGGCCGGCCCGGCGTACCGGCCGCCCTGAACATCGGCGGCATCGCCAACCTCACCGCCCTGCCCGCGGCCGGAGGCCCGGTGGCCTTCGACACCGGACCGGGCAACGCCCTGCTCGACGCGGCGGTGCGCGAACTGACCTCGGGGCGTCTCGGCTACGACGAGGACGGTGCACTGGCCGCATCCGGCCGCACCCACGAGGGCCTGCTCCGCAGCCTGCTGGCCGAGCCCTACTACCGGCTGCCCGCCCCCAAGACCACCGGCAAGGAGCTGTTCCACCACGGCTATCTGCGCACGGCCCTGAACGGTTTCGACGCCGCCCCGCAGGACGTCGTCGCCACCCTCACCCGGCTCACCGCCCGGACCGTCGCCGACGCCCTGCGCCCGCTCGCCGTCACCGAGGTCATCGCCTCCGGCGGCGGCACCCGCAACCCGGTGCTGATGGCGATGCTCCGCGAGGAACTCGGAGCCGGCACCCGGATGCTGACGTCCGACGCGCTCGGCCTGCCCACCGCGGCCAAGGAGGCGTACGCCTTCGCCGTCCTCGGCTTCCTCACCCTGCACGGGCTCCCCGGGAACGTTCCCGCCTGCACCGGGGCCCGGGGCCTGCGGGTCCTCGGCTCCCTGACGCCCGGTCACCACCCCCTGCGGCTCCCGCCCGTACCCGCGCGCCCGCCGCGCTCCCTGGTGGTCGGCCGGGACCCGGCCGGGCGGGGGTGATGTGCTCCGTCCGAGTTCTCTTGGGGTGCCCGTTCGGCCGCAGGACCGAGCGCATGATCATCATTTCGGCTCCCGGTCGGTTTACTGCTGCCTTCGGGCCGTGTGAGAACTGGGAGGGCTGCGTGGCTATGTCACGGGCGCAATGGACACAACCGACCAAGAAGTGGGGGGCCGTGGCCGCCGTGACCGGGGCCATGCTGGTCGTCGCCGCGGCGCCGGGCACGGCCCCCGCGGCCGGACCGTCGCACGGGACCTTCGCCGGCCACGCGAAGGAGGCCGCACTCACGCTGCTCGTCGGCAGGGCGGTGGACGAGGGCCACGCGTCCCCCACCGGCCAGTGCGCCGCCGGGACCTTCGGACCCGCGCTCTGCGGAGGCTGGCGGGAACAGCGGGTGCGCGCCACCGCCCGGGGAGTGGGCTCCCTCCAGGAGGAGGTGCCCCTCAGCGGCTCCTCGCGGGCCGCCCGCGCCGACGCGCTGCCCACCGACTCCGGCGGGCCACTCGAGATCACCCTCGCGGAGCCCGGCCACCTCACCGACGTGACCGTGCGCGACGGGAGCGGCCGCCACCTCGCCGGGCACCTCGGTCCGGACGGCGAACGCTGGCTGAACACCGAACCGCTGCGGGCGGGGGAGGACTACACCGTGCAGGTCGGCGCCCAGGACGCGGCCGGCCGGCCGGTCGGCGTGACCATGGCGTTCACGACCGCACCGCCCTCGGCCGGCAGCAGACTGACCGTCGACTTCGGGCCGCTCCCCGGCCGGACCTACGGCGCGGGGGAGATCGTGACGGCCGCGCTCAGCCATCCGGTCCCCGCCGCCGACCGCGCCGCCCGCGCCCGTCTGGAGCAGGCCCTGGAGGTCACCTCGGAGCCCCACGTAGAGGGCGCCTGGCACTGGGTCGACGCGTCCACCCTGCACTTCCGGCCGCGTGCGTACTGGCCCGCGCACACCGTGGTCCGCGTCCGCAGCGGTCTCGACGGGGTCCAGATCGGCGAGCACGGCTACGGCGGTCCGTCCGAGCCCCTGGAGTTCACCGTCGGGGACCGGATCGAGGCCGTCACCGACTCCGCCACCCACGAGATGACCGTACGCCGCAACGGACGGGTCATCAGGACGATCCCCGTCACCACCGGCAAGGCCGGCTTCCGGACCCGCAGCGGCATCAAGGTCGTCCTGGGCAAGGAACCCAAGGTCCGGATGCGCGGGGACTCGGTGGGCATCAAGCGCGGCACCAAGGAGTTCTACGACCTGCCCGTGCTCTACGCGACCCGGGTGACCTGGAGCGGCGAGTACATCCACGCCGCGCCCTGGTCGGTCGAGGCGCAGGGCGAGGAGAACGTCAGCCACGGCTGCACGGGCATGAGCACCGAGGACGCCGCCTGGTTCTTCGAGACGGTCCGCGAAGGGGACATCGTCGAGGTGGTCAACAGCGGCGGCGCGAAGATGGCGCCCTTCGACAACGGCTTCGGGGACTGGAACGTGGACTGGCGGACCTGGCTCGCGGGCAGTGCGCTGGGCAGCGCGGACGAGGACCCGCAGGGCTCACTCGGCACGGCCTCCCGGCTGCACCCGACGACCTGAACCCGGGGGGACGCGGCGGACGTTCGCCCGGCCCGGCCCGCCCGGGACAGCATCGCGACGCCGCGTCGCGAAGGCGCAGACCAAGGGCTGGATGTCCCCGTGCAACGTCTGCCGGGAAAGCGGCTCGTGGCACCTGCGCCATCCCCCGGTGACCGCCATTCGGCGGCCCCGGCAGCACCCGGCGGGAGGGGCGCCCGGTCCTGACCGCAGGGCCGGGCGCGCCGGAGTGGGGGCACGGTGCGCGGATGCGGGGATGATGGGGGCATGAGTGAGCAGCAGCCCTTCCGCCACAACCTCCGCTTCGAACACCACGGAACCGTCCAGAACCCCGCGCACACCCCCGACGGGCCGCGGCCCGGGCGGGTCACCGCCGGCGAGACCACCGTGACCTGCACCTGCGGCCTGGACACGGGCGCCCTGCCCAGTGACGAGGCCCGCATGGTCTACGAAGTGCACCGCAACGTCATCCGGGACGAGACGTCCGCGGGAATCCCACGGGCCTGACCCGGCCCCGGCCGCCCTGCCGCGCTATCCGGCCGCGGGGCGCGCCAGGTCCCGTACGAACCGCAGGCCCGGACGGCCGTCCAGCCGGATCTCGCCGACGGACGTGAACCCCGTCCGGGTCAGGACGGCGCGGGAGGCGGCGTTGTCGAGGGTCGTCTCGGCCCGCAGCGTGCTCAGCCCGTACGTGGACGCCGCCAGGGCGCAGGCCTCGCGGACGGCGGCCGTGGCCAGCCCCCGTCCGGCCGCCTCCTCGGCGATCCGGTAGCCGAGCTCGGCCGAACCCTGCGCCACGTCGACCAGGTTGACCCGCCCGAGCACCTCGCCGGTGCTGCCCACGAGGAGATGGAAGAAGCACGCCCCGGTGGCCTGTTCGGCCAGCAGGGCGTGGTGGCGTGCGTCGAAGCCGGCGAAGTAGCCGTCGCCCCGGTCGGGCACGGATGCGGCGAAGTAGGCCCGGTTCTTCTGCTCGAACTCCAGGAGAGCCGGGGCGTGGTCGAGGCGGAGCAGTTCGAGTTGCGGCATGGCGCGATCCTACGCAAGCCGGGGCGCGGGCCGGGCCGGCGGCCCGGTCGCCGGGGCCGCCGCCTCCGGCCCCCGCCTCAGGCCCTCTCGCGGCCGAGCCCGATCGCCGCCAGGATCCCCGCGGCGATCACGAGGGCGGAGTCGACGGCCAGAACCGTCCGCACCCCGTCGAACAGCGAGGCCTGGGTGGTGGCCAGGACACCGAGCAGCGGGATACCGATGGTGAGGCCCACCTGCTGGGTGGTGGTGACCAGTCCGGTCGCCAGCCCCTGCTCCGCGTCGGGCACACCGCTGGTGACCGTCAGCCCGTACGAGACGATCGCGCCGAGGTGGCACATGCTGGCCACCGACACGGCGACGGTCGCGAGCAGGGCGCCGGAACCGGTTCCGATGCCGAGCAGCGCGGCGCCGAACACGCCCTGGCCGATCAGCGATCCGACCAGGGTCCGGCGGGCGCCGAAGCGGCCGATGACCTTCGGGGCGAAGGAGCCGGCGACGGCGGAGGCGAGGCCCTGGACGCCGAAGACCAGACCCGTCTGGAAGGCGGACAGCCTCAAGGTCTCCTGGAGGTAGAGGGTCAGCACGAAGATGACCGTCGACATCATCGAGAAGGTCACCAGACCGCCGATGTTGCCCCAGGCGACCGTGCGCCGCTTCAGCATCGGCAGCGACACCAGCGGGGCCGGGGACCTCGACTCGACCACCACGAACGCGGCGAGCAGGGCGAGTCCGAGGGCCAGCGTGCCCCAGACGTCCACGCCGCCGAAGCCGCGCTGGGCCGCCGTGGACAGGGCGTAGATCACCGCGAGCAGTCCGCCGGTGACGGTGACGGCGCCGGGCACGTCCAGGCGGGGCCGCTCGGGGGTGCGCGACTCGGGCAGCAGCCCGGGAGCGAGCAGCAGCACGATCACGGCGGCCACCGAGAGCAGGGCCATCGTGGAACGCCAGCCCAGGGTGTCCGTCATGACACCGCCCAGCACCATGCCGATGGTGAACCCGAGGGAGAGCAGGGTCCCGGAGATGCCGAGCGCCCGGTCGCGCAACGGCCCCTCGGGGAAGGTCGTGGTCAGCAGGGACATGCCGGTCGGCACGATGACCGCGGCGCCCAGGCCCTGCAGGGCCCGCCCGGCGAGGAAGGAGGCCGGGTCCCAGGCCAGGGTGGCGAGCAGGGAGGCCGCGGCGAACACCGCGAGGCCGGTCAGGAACAGCTTCTTGCGCCCGTACAGGTCGGCGATCCGGCCGAAGAGGAGCAGGAACCCGCCTGAGGGCAGGGCGAACGCGGTGACCGCCCATTGGAGGGCCGAGGTGCTCAGCCCCAGGTCCTTGCCGAGCACGGGCAGGGCCACGTTCAGTACGGAGAAGTCGAGCGCCACCATGAACTGGGCGGCGCAGAGCACGAAGAGGACCAGCTTGGCCCGGCCGGTGAGCCGCTGGTCCGAGGAGGCCGCGGGAGCGGGCCGGGGTGTCGTCGTCTGTATGTCGGTCGCCATGGCCACCAGCCTCGCGGCCCGGGAATGCCCGTGGAGAGTGGGAACTTATCCTGTTGGTGGCACCACCAGGGTGCCTACGGGGGGAATTCGTGGCCACACCGATCGACCAGCACCGCCGGACCGAACTGCGCGAGTTCCTGATGAGCAGGCGGGCCAGGATCAGTCCGGCGCGGGCCGGACTGCCGGACGGCGGCGCGCGGCGGCGCACGCCGGGGCTGCGCCGCGAGGAGGTCGCGGTGCTCGCCGGAGTCGGGGTGTCCTGGTACCAGTGGCTGGAACAGGGCCGCGACATCACGGTCTCCTCGCAGGTCCTCGACTCGGTCGGCCGGGTCCTGGAACTGACCAGCGCCGAGCGGCGGCACCTGTACGTCCTCGCCGGGCTCAACCCGCCCGCCCTGGAGGTGGCCCCCGCCGACCGGGACATGTGCCACGGGCTGAAGCGGCTCATCGAGGCCTGGATGCCGTTCCCCGCGCACATCATGGACGCCTACTGGAACACGGTGCTGTACAACGACGCGGCCGCGCTCGTCTTCGGGATGCGCCCGGAGATCGTGCAGAACTGCCTGATCGCCTTCTTCACCGACCCCCTCTACCGGGCCCGTTCCCCGCACTGGGAGGAGGTCGCCGGGCAGGTCGTGGCCCAGTTCCGGGCGGCCTGCTCGGAGCGGCCCGACGACGAGGGTTTCCGGGAGGTGGTGGCTCAGGCGCGGGAGCTGAGCCCGGAGTTCACCGCGCTGTGGGAGCGCAGGGACGTCCGCCCGGGCGGGCAGCTGGAGAAGCGGATGGACCACCCCGTCGTCGGCGTCCTGCACTTGGAGTCCACCCAGCTGCGGGTCCCGGCCCGCCCGGACCTGGCGATCGTGCTGCACACCCCGCTGCCGGTCGGCGACACGGCCGAGAAGCTGGAGTGGCTGACCTCGGCGGAGGGGCGGCGGGGGTCGATGTACCCCGTCGCGGGCTGAACCCCCCATCCGTGGCCGGGTGACCGGGCCGGGTCACCCCGCGGGAGGAGGACGGGCCGGGCCGTGGGTCCCGGTCGGGGGCCCGACGGGACCAGGGTCCTCGGGACTGCGGCCGATGTGCCGGACGGGGGCCGGTTCCTAGGGTCGTGGGTACCGGGTTCGAGGGGGCCGGCCGACCGGCCGCCCCGCGAACGCGCAGACCACGCCCTTCCCCTGTGCCGACGCACCCCATCGGGTGCGCGAGGAGGCCCACCCATGCCCGACCGTACCCAGCAGCAGCGTGCCCGCGTCACCTCCCCGCCCACCCGCCCCTCCCGGACGCCGCTGCGCCGGGCGGCCGTGGCGGCGGGGGTGACGGCCGCAGCCCTGACCCTGATCGCGTCCCTGCCCGCCGCCGCGGCAGGGCCGCAGGGCTCGGGCGACCCCGTACGACAGGGACTGCAACGCCTGGTGGGCGACGGCGAGGGGAAGAGCCCGGCCGCCCTGGCCGCCGTCACCGGCCGGGACGGACGCATCCGTCACCACACCGCCGGGGTCGCGGACCTGCGGACCGGGAAGAAGGTGCCGGTGGACGGACAGGTGCGGGCCGGCAGCAACACCAAGACGTTCGTCGCCACGGTCGTCCTGCAACTGGTCGGCGAGGGCAAGGTCGAACTCGACGCCCCCATCGAGCGCTACCTGCCGGGCCTGGTGCGCGGCGAGGGCATCGACGGCAACGCCATCAGGGTCCGCCACCTGCTCCAGCACACCAGCGGACTCCCCAACTACACCGACCACATCATCGAAGCCGTCTCCGGCGAGGGCCGCCACACCTACTACCAGCCCCGCACCCTCCTCGATCTGGCACTGGCCCACAAGGCCGAGTTCGCACCCGGCGCCGGCTGGGCGTACAGCAACACCAACTACGTCCTGGCGGGACTGCTCATCGAGAAGGTCACCGGCCGCCCGCTGGCCGAGCAGATCACCGAGCGCGTCATCGACCGGATCGGCCTGCGCCACACCTACTGGCCGGGCGTGGGCGACGAGCGGATCCGGGAGGCACACCCCGAGGGCTACCGGGAGCCGAAGCCCGGCGGGCCGCTGGAGAACGTCACCGAGATAGACATGTCCTGGGGCTGGGCGGCAGGTCAGCTCATCTCCACCCCGAGCGACCTGAACCGTTTCTTCTCCGCCCTGGTCGCAGGGAAGCTGCTGGGGAAGGCCGAACTCGACCAGATGCGCACCACCGTGGAGGTCCCCGCGGGCGGCGGTACGCCGCCCGGCATCCGGTTCGGGCTGGGGGTGACCAGCGTTCCGCTCAGCTGCGGCGGACTGGGCTGGGGTCACGGCGGCGACACCCCGGGCTACCACACCCGCGGGGCCGTCACCGACGACGGCCGCGCCGCGACGGTGGCCGTCACGTCCGACCGGCTGTTCGCACCGGGTGCCGCCTCCCCGCAGGACCTCGTCGACACGGCACTGTGCAGCTGAGGCCGCACGGAACGAGCTGGCGCACTGACGGGCTGACAGGTGGCACGGGCCGGCCGGCGCAGACCGTTGCCCGGGGCGGGGCTTGATCGTTCGGATGGCTGACGGGCCGGCAGGCACGGTCACCGAGAGGCGAAGGCGAGTGGTCGGGTTGCGGGTTGCGCGCAGGACGGTACTGCAAGCGGGCGGGGCAGGAGCCCTGGCGGCGCTGCTCGGACACCCACAGGCCCGGGCCGCGGACGGTCCCACGGGCGCTGGGACCGGTCCCGCGGGCCCCGCGGCCGGGGACCGGCTCACGCTGCGCTTCACCCGTGCCACCAACGGCGCGGCGACCGCCACCGCGGGCGGGGACCGCGTCGTCGCCGAGGTACAGAACGTCCTGTGGTCCCTGCCGCCGGACGGATCGCCCGCCACCCCGCTCACCCCGCCCGATCTGGAGCCCGGCCGCCCGGTGTTCTCCCCGGACGGCCGCCACCTGGCGATGAGCGCCTACCGCGGCGGAGCCTTCCACATCTGGGTGATGGCCGCGGACGGGTCCGGTCTGCGCAGGCTCACCGACGGCCCCTTCGACCACCGCGCCCCCGCCTGGTCCCCCGACGGGCGCAGCCTCGCCTTCTGTTCCGAGCGGGACGGGGACCCTGTGGCGGGCAGCCCCTACCGGATCTGGACGGTCCCCCTCACCGGTGGCGGCCCGCGCAGGCTGACGGGCCTGCCCGGGCAGTCCGGCCCCGGCCAGGAAGGCGAGTGGGAGGACTTCGACCCGGTCTGGTCCCCGGACGGGTCCCGCGTGCTGTTCGTCCGCGCCACCCCCGCCGGGGAGACCCTGACCGCCCGGACCCTCGCCTCGGTCCCGGCCGACGGCGCGGGGAGCGTACGCACCGAACACACCGCCACCACCGGCAGGCTGCTGGCCCCGGCGCTCTCCCCGGCCGGACGCACCGCCTGGCTGTCCGCCGCTCCCGGCCCGCGCAAGGCCGAGGTCCTCAGCCTGTACGCGGACGGGCGCGAGGTCGCCCTCGAAGGGGACCTCGCCCCCGCGCCACCGCGCTGGATCGGTGACGACCGCCTGCTGATCACGCTCGACGGCCGGTTCCGGGTCATCCGCCCCCATGCGGACCACACCGGCCGGGAGATCCCCCTCGACGCCACCCTGGAGGTGGACCGCCCGCGCTACCCGGCCAAGGAGTACGTCCTGGAGGCCGAGCGGAGCCTCCCCGTCCGCGGCATCCACCTGCCCGCCCTGTCACCCGACGGCCGCAGCGTCGCCTTCGCCGCGCTCAACGCCCTGTGGACCGTACCCGTCACCGGGGGAGCACCGCGCAAGCTCGTCCAGGCCCCCGCCACCGCCTACCTCCAAGGTCCGGTGTGGAGCCCGGACGGCCGGGCCCTCGTCTACACCGACGACCGCGACGGGCTGAACACCGTACGCCGCCGCGAACTGTCCGGCGGCGAGAGCGTCCTCGCCGCGGGCGGCCGTGTCTACGGGGTGCTCTCGCCCGACGGCGGACGGCTCGCCGCCCTCGACCTCGCCGGGCGGCTCCTCGTCCGCGACCTCGCGACCGGCACGGAGACCCCGCTGGCGGCCGCCCTCGGCGGCGGCGGACTGCCGGGACCGCCCAGTTGGTCGCCCGACGGCCGCCACCTCGCCCTCTGTGACCGCAACCGCCTCAGCAGGCGCTTCCGCGAGGGCTACAACGTGATCCGGATCGTCGACGCCGCCACCGGCTCCGCCCGCCTCCACGCGCTCGCCCCGCACGCCTCCCTCTCCGACCGCTACGCCTCGGGCCCCGTCTGGTCGCCCGACGGCCGCTTCCTGGCCTGCGTCAGCGAGTCCGCCCTGTGGCTGCTGCCCGTCACCCCCGACGGCACCCCGGCCGGAGCGGCCCGCCGCCTGACCGACGAACCCGCCGACCACCCCTCGTGGTCCGGGGATTCCCGCACCCTGCTGTACCAGTCCTGCGCCCGGCTGCGCCTGCTCGCCCTCGACGGGGCGGGCGCACCGACCGCGGCCCCGCGCACCGTGCCCGTCTCCCTGAACCACCGCCGCCCCGCACCCGTCGACACCGTCGTGCACGCCGGGCTGCTGTGGGACGCCACCGGCTCCCCGCCCCGCGCCGACGTGGACGTCCTGATCAGCGGCGGCCGGATCACCGCCGTCGAACCCCACCGGCCGGGCCGCCGGGCCGCGCGCACGGTCGATGCCTCCACCGGCACGGTCCTGCCCGGCCTTTGGGACGCCCACGTCCATCCGTACCCCTACACCTACGGGGCCCGCCAGGGCCTCCTGCACCTCGCGTACGGGGTCACCACCGCCGTCTCCCTCGGTGGCTCCGCCTACGAACAGGCCCGGCTGCGCGAGGACATCAGGGCCGGCCTGCTCGCCTGGCCCCGCCTGCTGGCCGGCGGGGAACTCCTGGACGGCTCCCGGGTCGCCTACAGCATGGGACGCGCCCATCGCACCCGGGCCGGCTTCGCCCGCTCGCTGGCCAGGGGGAAGGCGCTGGACTGGGATTTCGTCAAGACCTACGTCCGCGCCCCCTACGCGGACATGGCCGATGCCGCGCGCTTCGCGCACGAGCAGCTCGGCGTCCCGGCCGGCTCCCACCTGTGCTCCGCCGGACTCCAGTCCGGCCAGGACCTGACCACGCACCTCGTGGCGACCGAACGCGCCGAGTACGGGCACGGTGCGACCCCGCGCGGTCACACCTATCAGGACACGCTCGCGCTCTACGGGCGGGGCGGCCTCGATCTCGTCGCCACGCCCTTCACCGCGCTGCCGCTGCTCGGAGCCGATCCGGCGCTGGCCGAAGACCCCCGGGTGACCGCCCTCATGCCGCCCTGGGACGTGGCGGCCGTGCGGACCGCGGCCGCGGCCCCGCCGACCGCCGAGCAGAACGCCGTACTGGAACGGGAGGTGGCCGCCTACCGGGGCGTCCTCGCGGGCGGCGGCCGCCTCGCGCTGGGCACCGACGCGCCGCTCACCCCGGTCGGCCTCCACCTGCACCTGTCGCTGCGCGCCCTGCACCGCCACGGCCTGACCCCCGCGGAGGCGCTCACGACCGTCACCCGCACCCCGGCCCGGGTGTTCGGCGTCGCGGACCGACTCGGCACGGTGGAACCGGGGCGGATCGCCGACCTCACCCTCGTCGACGGCGACCCGTTCACCGACTTCGACGACCTGGTCCGGGTACGGGCGGCCGTACGCGGCGGAATGCTGTGGGAACGGGCCGCCCTGCAAACCGCGTCCACCGGCTCCGCTGCAGCGCCACCTGGGGACTGGCGCAGGGTCCTGGACCAGATGCTCCGCGACGGCTGCTGCACCACCCACCCGGGCCCGGCGCACTAGGTCGTCTCCAGGTCCGTCCGCACATCGATGCGGTCATTTCGCACCGCGAAGCCCCATGGCACCCACTATCAATCTAGGCTGATGCGTGTCATCCCTGGTTGCTGGTGCCGAATCGGGATCGATACTGTGTGATGCATCAACCATTGCGTCGGCGCTCAGTGCTGCACGTCAACATCGAGTGGGGGAGAGCCATGAGCGAGGGGATCGCCGCGGACCCGGTGAGGACGGCTCAGCGGATCAACGCCCTCCTCGAAGGCGCCGGCCTCGACAGCCGGGACGTGCTGCGAGTGGAGGGGGAGGGCGGCCTCTCCTTCGCCTCGGGGCTGCCCGTGGAGCACGTGCAGGCCCTGTTGCGCGGTGAGCCACTGCCGCAGGAGGCCGATGGTGAGGGCGACGCGACGGAGGAGCGGCACCGCCGCGTGGTGTCCCGGATCGTCTTCCTGCGCCGCACGCGTCTGCGGGCCGCGCCGGACGGCGGTCGGCGTGCGTACTCACTGGCGGAGATCGCCGTCGGTGCGGGCACGAGCGCGCAGTGGCTCGACAAGCTGATCAAAACGGGGAAGGCCCCCAACCTCGATCACGCGGCCGGGATCGCGAGCTTCTTCGGGGAGAGCATCGAATTCCTCGTCGCCGAGCCCGCCGAGGCCCTGGACCGAGTCCTCCAACTGATCCACAAGGACCTCCTGGAGAAGACCGTGGCGCGTCAGGACGAGGACATCCGGCGGCTCAGGGGCACCCGGGCCGATGGATCGGCCGGCGCCGACCTCGGCGTCGTCGCGTACGCCGCGCGTGCACTCGCCGAGGTTCCGGACGACACCGCGCAGCCCATCATCGCCTTGATCGAGTCCATCGCCCGCCGTTCGCGCGAGGAGCGGGCGCGGGAGAACGCGTCCGGCAGGGACGTCTAGCGGGTTCCCGTCGACGACGGACCGGAGAACCTTCCTGACCAGGGGCTATGCGCTTCGACCAGTGTTGCCTGTGTCCACCGCGGTGTCCTATTGTCGCGGCGGTCATTGTCGTGCAACGGCCACGGGCGAGTGTGTCAGTGATATGAACTGACAGAGTGCCGCGCACGGTTCATGGGTCGGGGAAGCGCGGTGTGAGCCGAGCTGCGTCTGGGTGGGGAAGAAATGTGGGACGAGATGATGACATCCCGCACGATGAAGCGTCATCGCGATGAGCTGTTCGCGGGGGCGTTGCGTCCGGTCGACCAGACCACGCATGACCTGATGCGGTCGGTCTGCGCGCATCTGACGGAGACGGACGGGCGCCCGGTGCGCCTCCTCCTGGAGTCGTTCCCCCCGGAGACCGTCAGCGGGCTGTGGATCGACCTGGGCGATCACGAAGTGGTCGCCGTCGAGAAGAACACGCTGCCGCTCCACCAGATGGTGATCCTGGGGCACGAGCTGTGGCACCGCAAAGAGGCGAGCCTCGGCCGCCGCGACGCGAACGGAACCGAAGGAACCGACGGAACCGGCGGAAGCGACCGGGCCGTCGCCGCGGCGGCGCGCGTGCTCGGAGACCGGTGGAACCTCGGTGACGCGGTGTCGTACGTCTCCGCGCGCACTGACTACGACCTCGAAGAGGAGCGGCGCGCGGAGAGGTTCGGACGGCTGCTGGCCGCGAAGTTCCTGCCCTTCCTCGTCGGCGCACGCAGCAGTACGCCGCCCGACGCGATGGTCGGGCGCATCCGGGCGGCCCTGGGACGCTGACGATGCAAGACGGCGCCAACTACTACATCCCCGCCGCGGTGCTGGGCCTTGCCGTGCTGGTGAAGTCGCCGGCGCTCGTGCGGGGGTGGCGCGATCCGACGGTCAGGGCGGTGAACGCCCTGTTGCTCCTGCCCTGCGCGGGCTTCCTCTTCTCCGCCCCGCCCACCGTCACCGCGGTCAACCGGATCACCGGGGTCAGCAACCTCTCCGCCCTCCTCGTCCACTGCATCATGACGGCCTATGCGTGCGCGTCCCTGGTGCTGTTGGTCCACTGGCGCGCGGACCCGGCGGAGTCCGTCCGTACGCGCCGGTGCGTACGGGCGTGGAAGGCCGGCTGCGCAGTGGTGATCGCGGCCCTCGTGGGGCTCTTCATCCTTGGGGACGTCCCGTTGGAGCGGCCCCGGGACTTCGACACCTACTACGCGACCACGCCGTTCGTGAGCGAGATGCTCGTGCTCTACCTGCTGGCGTACGTGGCCGCCGGCGTGGCCACGACCGGCCTGTGCTGGAGCTGGATGCGCGACATCGGCAGGAAGGCCGACCCCGAGGAGAGGACGGCGCTCGAAACGTCCCTGTGGGTGGGGCTGCTGGTGCTGGTGGTCGGAGGTCTGGGCAACGTCATCTTCGGCCTGGTCAAACTGACAGCCATCGCCGCCCGTTGGGCGGGCCGGGACTGGGACGCGCTCAACGGAGTCCTGTCGCACTTCATGTCGGCCAGCGGGACCGTGATCGGAGTGGGACTCCTCGTGCCGGCGTACGGACCCGGGCTGATCGACCGGGTCTGGCGGCCCCTGCTCTCTCTCGCCGCCCTGCGGCCGCTGTGGCGTCTGGTCCGGCGTTCCCGTCCCACCCCCGGGCGCACGATGTTCCTTCCGCCGTCCTGGTACGCGGGACCCGAGCAGGTGCTGCTCTACCGGATGACCACCATCCACGACTGGATGCTCGAACTGGGCGGCCACTGCTCGGA
The DNA here is from genome assembly GCF_000725805.1 of Streptomyces xanthophaeus. Taxonomy (GTDB): domain Bacteria; phylum Actinomycetota; class Actinomycetes; order Streptomycetales; family Streptomycetaceae; genus Streptomyces; species Streptomyces xanthophaeus. The sequence goes on from NZ_KL647137.1 coordinate 314,125, forward strand.
CGCCGTACGCGAGCGCGCCTACCGGGAGAGCCGGGTGCGAGGGGCGGGGGAGCGCGAAGCGGTGGCTGCGGGCCTCGCCGCCATGTTCACGGCCGCGGGCGACGCCCGGGCCCGCGAGGCGCCTGCCTCGGCGGAGGAAGGCGTCCTCGCGGCGGCCGCCGTGCGGGCGGCGGAGGCGGGGGACCGTGACCTCCTCGGGTCGATCTCGCGGGCCCTGGCGGTCGAGCCCGGGGCCGACCCGGGGCGGCGTACGCCGGTGCGTGAGCACGTCGGCGAGGGGGCCCACCCCCGTGGGGCCCCTCGCCGACCGCTGCGTTCAGGGAGACGCTAGCCGTTCACGGCCGGTAGATCAACTGGAGTTGATTCCCCATCAACGCTGGGTGGGTTCCGGCGGGTTTGGACTCCACGACGGACCTAGAGGTCCGGCAGGTCCAAGCGGCTCAGGAAACGCCCGGGCCAGGAGTACAGGGCGCCGCTGAAGGAGAGGTTGCGGGTGTAGGCGCCCTCCAGCAGGACCGCCAGCCCGATGTCCAGTCCGTCGGCGTTGCCCTGGGCGATGCCCGAGATGCTCCGCGGGTGGCGCCACTGCGAGCGCGTCATCGTGACGACGGCGCCCTCGCGCCGCAGCTCATGGCGGCACTTCCCGTCGAGCACCTGGTAGCGGTACGAGCGTCCGGCGATCTCGATGCGCAGCGCCCGCCCGCGCGCCGTCACGGCCAGGTGGCGGCGCTTGACCTTGCCCGTCCAGCCGTCGGCGGTCAGCGAGATCCGGGCCAGGCGGGGCAGTTCGCGGAAGCCGTAGCCCCAGAAGGTCATCGGCGGGATCCCGTGGCCCGACACCCAGGCGCCGAGCTCCTCCCGTTGGGCGTCCGTCTCCGCGGGGGACGTCAGCTCGACCGGACCGAGGCCGGGCACGGAGCCCGACCAGACGTGGATGCCCATCCTGCCGAGCCGGCCCTGGAGCGAACCGGCATGGGTGAGTTCGAACTGAATGCTGTGCACGTGGTGCCCCCCGATCGGATGGGCCGAGGCTATCCACCGAGGTGAGCGGCCCGGCGACGGGGGCTGGTCAGCGGGTGGGACGCCGGGCCTGGACGGGGTGGCTCAGGGCCTGCTGGCCTCCCGAGGCCAGCATCCGGACCTCGCCCTGGTCGCTGATCTCGGCACGGATGATCCCGGTGTCGTCGGCGTAGACGGGATGGCCGCCCGGACCCGCCTGCGCGGTGCGCGCGACGACCACGGTGTCCGAGACCTCCCCGGAGCCGTCGACCCCGAACACCAGCTCGTAGACATCCTCACGGTCCTCGCCCACCACGTACCTCCAGAAGATCCCGCCGCCGCGCGGACCGCGCCGACGGGCCGCGTACCAACGTGCCCCATGGGCCACGGCCACGGCACGCGCCACGCGGCACCGGGACCCGACCGGGGGACGCCACCACCCGCCGGTGGCCGCAGGCCGGGGCGGGCGCGAGCCGGCCGCTTCCGGTCGGATAACGGATCGACGGCCCTTCCCGCCCGGCGGTAGCCTCGCCCGATGGCCACCTTGCAGACGATCCACGACGTGCCCGTCCTGATGTGCCCCGCCGAGGGCGACCTGATCCGCGGCGAGGGCGACGCCCTGGACCTCATCGGCGACGCCGGTTACCAGGGGGCCCAGTGGGTCGCGGTACCCGCCGAGCGCTTCGACGAGAGCTTCTACCTGCTGAGCACCCGCGTCGCCGGCGACATCGTCCAGAAGTTCGCCAACTACCGTCTGGGCCTCGCCGTCCTCGGCGACATCTCCCGCCACACGACGGCAAGTCCGGCCCTGCGCGACTTCGTCCGCGAGTGCAACCGCGGCCGCCAGACCTGGTTCCTCGCCGACGCCGCCGAACTGGACGACCGCCTGGCTCCTGCGACCCCGCAGGGTCCGTGACCGGTCAGTCCACGCGCCGGGCCCGGAGCAGGTTCGGCGCCAGGTCCTCCTCCAGCACGAGGCCGGCCGCCGCGAGTTCCGTGCCGAGGGCTTCCCGCGTCAGGGGCCACAGGAGGAACGTCTCCCGGGCCCGGCGCAGGATCCGGCCCGCACGGCACACCACGTAGGAGTAGTCGTAGCGGATCAGGCCGTCCTCGGCGCACCGGGTGAGCTGCCCGCCGTACGTGTCGATGCCCAGGCGGACCTGCCCCAGCCCGCGGTGGACGGGATGGGCGGGGAGCCGGGACGGCGGGCGGTCCAGGAAGAGCAGCCCGCCCGGCACCAGGAGTGCGGCCAGCGCCTGCCACAGCCTGCGCCGCTCCTCGGGCGGCAGGCAGGGCACCATCCGCAGACAGACGGCCAGATCGGCCAGACCGGCCATGCCGCCGAGCGACAGGTCGAGGGCGGAGCAGGCGTGCACCGTCACCCGGTCCCCGGCCGGACCTCCCGCCGGGGGATGCAGCCGGGAGAGCAGGACGGCCCGCATCGCCGCCGCGGGTTCCACGGCGTGCACCGGCACGATCGAGGCGCCGATCAGCACCCCGGTCACCAGACCGGTGCCCGCGCCGGCCTCGACGATCCCGATCCGGGCGGCCGCCGCCGGAGCGGCCAGCGCGAGTGCGTGCCGGTGGTAGGCGCGGGCGTGCAGCAGGTCGTAGAACTCGGCCGACACGGCGTACGCCTCACCGGGGCGCCCCGCGGACGCCGGGCGCTCCGGTGAGGCGGGACGGCCCGGTGTCAAGTCCACCCGTATGTCCATCGGGCCATCATGACCGCACGGGCCCCGGCCCACGAGCACGCGATCCGGCCACCGGGGCCGGTCACCGCCCCGCCCCGGCCGGAGGGCCGGAACGGGGCGGAACAGGGCCGGACAGGTGCGGCTAGCCGCCCAGCACCACCGCTGCGACCGACGGCGGTACCGGAGCGAGGACCGTGGGCCGGGCCGTGAAGGTGCCCCGGCCCTGGGTCCGGCCGCGCAGCCTCGACGCGTAGCCGAAGAGCTCGGCCAGCGGCACGGCCGCCGTGACCACCGCCGTCCCGGACGTGGAAGTGGAGCCCGAGACCCGGCCGCGGCGGGCCGCGAGGTCACCGAGCACCGCTCCCACGCCGTCCTCCGGAACGGTCACCGTCACCTCCACCACCGGCTCCAGCAGTTCCACGTCCGCGGTGCGCAGGGCCGCGCGCAGCGCGAACCGCCCCGCCGCCCGGAACGCCAGCTCCGAGGAGTCCTTGGAGTGGGTCGCCCCGTCGGTGAGAGTGACCCGCAGACCCGTCACCGGATAGCCGCCGAGGGGTCCCTCCACGAGGGCGTCCCGGCAGCCGGCCTCCACGGCGCGCGCGTACTCCTGCGGCACCCGCCCGCCGACGACCGCCGAACGGAATTCAAAGCCCGCTGCCTCCTCCAGCGGTTCCACGTCGATGACGACGTGCGCGAACTGGCCAGCGCCACCGTCCTGTTTGACGTGCCGGTACACCAGGCCGGTCACCCCGCGCACCACGGTCTCCCGGTAGGAGACCTGCGGACGCCCGACCACGACCTCCACGCCCTGGCCGCGGCGGATCTTCTCCACCGCGACCTCCAGGTGGAGTTCGCCCATCCCCGACAGCACGGTCTGGCCGGTCTCCGCGTCCGAGCGCACCTTCAGGGAGGGGTCCTCCTCGACGAGGCGCGCCAGCGCCGACGCCAGCCGTCCGGTGTCCACGCTGCGGCGGGCCTCGACCGCGACCGACACCACGGGCTCGGCCACCGAAGGCGGTTCGAGGACCAGCGGTGCCCCCGGGGCACAAAGGGTCGTACCGGCCCGGGCGGCCTTCAGGCCGATCACGGCGACGATGTCACCCGCGAGGGCCTCCTCCCGTTCCTCGTGCCGGTCCGCCTGCACCCGCAGGATCCGCCCGACCCGCTCGGTGCGGCCCGTCGCGGCGTCCAGGACGGACTCGCCCTTGCGGAGCGTGCCCGCGTAGACCCGTACGTAGGTGAGCCGACCGGTCGGCGTCGCCGTCACCTTGAAGGCGAGCGCGGCGAACGGCTCCGCCGGATCGGGGGCGCGCTCCTGATCCGCTCCGCCCGCCGTACCCCGGACCGGCGGCATGTCGGCGGGGGACGGCAGGTACGCGAGGACCGCGTCAAGCAGCGGCTCGATCCCGCGGTTGCGGTACGCCGAGCCGCACAGCACGACCACGCCGTCCCCGCGCAGCGTCAGCTCCCGCAGGGCGCGGGCCAGCGTCGCCCCGGTCAGGGCGCCGTCCGCGCAGAACTCCTCCAGCGCGTCCGCGTGCAGCTCGGCCACGGTCTCCTCCAGGAGCCGGCGCCGAAGCTGCGCCTCCTTTTGCAGCGGCTCGGGCACCGGGCCCCGCTCGACGGCCGCGCCGCCCGTGGGCCAGACCAGCGCACGCATCTCAAGCAGGTCGACGACACCGGTGAAGCCGTCCTCCCGGCCGATGGGCAGCTGGACCACCAGCGGTACGACGCCCAGGCGTTCGCGCAGGGAGGCGACGGCCGTGTCCAGGTCGGCGCCCGCCCGGTCGAGCTTGTTGACGAAGGCGATCCGCGGCACCCCGTGCCGGTCCGCCTGGCGCCACACCGACTCGCTCTGCGGCTCGACCCCGGCGACGGCGTCGAACACCGCGACCGCCCCGTCCAGGACGCGCAGGGAGCGCTCGACCTCGTCGGAGAAGTCGACGTGCCCCGGGGTGTCGATCAGGTTGACGCGGTGACCGCCCCAGGCGCAGCTCACGGCCGCGGCGAAGATGGTGATGCCGCGGTCGCGTTCCTGGGCGTCGAAGTCGGTGACGGTCGTGCCCTCGTGGACCTCGCCGCGCTTGTGGATGGCGCCGGTGGCGAACAGGATGCGTTCGGTGATCGTGGTCTTGCCGGCGTCGACGTGGGCGAGGATGCCCAGGTTGCGGACGGCGGTGGGAGCGGTGGTGACGAGGGGTCGTCGGTCGGTGCGCATGGCCCGAGGCCTTTCGAACGGTGTGGAAACAGGCAGCGCGATGCCCGGGACGGCGCAGCGGGCGCCCCTCCACCGCCGCAGGGGGCCCGGCTGCCGGGCACGGGGCCGGGGCAGGGGGCACGGAGGCAGCGGGAGGAACGGGGACCGAGGGAGCGTCACGGGATGCGGTGACGGCCGCGCAGCCGGCACCGGGCCTAGTGAGACACCGGGATCACGTCGTACCGGGACGGGGGAACGGCGGCGGCGGTGCGGTGCTTGCACATGGCCCGGTTCCCCTTCTCTTCGCTCGGCATCGGACACGCGGTGCCCTGTCGGCAGCGCGTGGTGTGAGTGTAGGGAAGAAGAGGGGCCGGGGGCACGGGATTTGTTTTCCGGCCGTGGGAGCGTCAGTCGGCCCGGTGCGCCACCGGCAGCCGCAGCACCAGGCGCGCGCCGTACGGGCTCTCCTCGGCGGTGAGCGTCCCGCCGTGATGGGCGCTCAGGTCCCGGGCGATGGCCAGCCCGAGGCCCGCCCCGCCGTGGTCGCGGCTGCGGGAGTCGTCGAGGCGGGTGAAGCGCTCGAAGACCCGCTCCCGGTCGGCCGCGGGGATGCCGGGGCCGTCGTCGGTGACCTCCAGCACGGCGGTGCGCGACCCCGCGCCGTGCGTGGTGCGCAGGGTGACCTCCACCCGCCGGTCCGCGTAACGCTGCGCGTTGTCCAGCAGGTTGGTGACCACGCGGCGCAGCCACAGCGCGCTCCCGGTGATCTCGACGGCGCCTTCCAGGTCCAGGTGCACGGGCACCCGGTCGCCGAGCCGGGCGTCAACGGCCCCGCCCACCAGGGCGGTCAGGTCCAGGGGGTCGGCGGCGACGGGCTGGGCGGCGTCGATGCGGGCGAGGAGCAGCAGGTCCGCCGCGAGGTGCTGGAGCCGTTCGATGTCCTGGAGGGCCCCGCCGATCAGCTCGGGCCACAGTTCGGGGTCCCGGACCGCGAGGGCCACCTCCAGCTGCGTGCGCAGGACGGTGATGGGGCTGCGCAGTTCGTGCGAGGCGTCGGCGATGAACTGCCGCTGGCGGATCCCGGAGTCCTCCAGCCGGTCCAGGGTGTCGTTCATGGTCTGCGCCAGCCGGGCGACCTCGTCCTGGGTGGCCGGCACCGGGACCCGGCGGTGCAGGTCGCGGTCGGAGATCGCGGCGACCTCGGCGCGGATCGCTTCCACGGGCCTCAGCGCACGGCCGGTGACCCGCCAGGTCACCAGGGCGACGGTGGCCAGCAGGAGGGGCATGCCGATGACGAGGGCGGCGGTGGTGGTGTCGTCGGCCGCGTCCACGTCGCGCAGCGAGGCACCGGCGTAGACGACGGCCGGGCCGTTCGGGGTGTCGGTGATGACCTGGACCACCCGCTGGCGCTGGTGGCCGCCCAGCGGGTGGGCCTTCCAGGTCTGCAGGCGGGTCCCCGGCACCCCGGGCCCGGCCGGCCGGAACGCGGGTACGCCGATCAGGTTGGGGCTGGACAGCAGGACGCGGCCGTCGGCGCCCACCACCTGGACGAACTCGACGCCGCGGGCGACGAGCCGCGCGCGGTCGAGCCTCCCGGCCGCGGCGAGCTGCGCCACGGTGTCGGCCTGGCGCCGCGCGTCGTTCTCCGCGTTGCGCAGCAGATTGGCCTCCAGCAGCCCGAGCAGGGTGAACGAGGCGAGCGCCAGGGCCGCCGCTACGACCACGCTGGCGCCCACGGTGGCGCGTGCCCGCACGGTGGTCGGCCAGAGCCGCCGCAGCACCGGCCAGCGTTCCGGGGCCGCGGCAAGGAGCCTGCCGAGGGCGGTGGCCGGGCGGCTGTGCAGGAACCTCTCGTACGGCATCCGGTCGCGGACGTGGGGACGCTCAGCCACCGTCGGCCGCCAGCCGGTACCCGGCGCCGCGCACGGTCTCCAGCGCGGCCCGGCCGAAGGGCGCGTCGATCTTGCGGCGTACGGCGCTGACGTGGACCTCGAGGACATTGGGATCCCCGTCGAAGGCGCTGTCCCACACCTGCTCCAGGATGTCCCGTTTGGGCACCACCTCCCCGGCGCGACGGCCCAGGCACTCCAGGACGGCGAACTCGCGCGCGGTCAGCCGTATCTCCGTACCGCCCCGGGAACACGACCGGCGGGCCGGGTCGAGCGCCAGGTCGCCGAAGTGCATCACCTGCGGGCGGCGGCGGCCCGTACGCCGCCCGAGCGCGCGGAGCCGGGCGACCAGCACGAGGTACGAGAACGGCTTGGAGAGGAAGTCGTCGGCGCCGGTGTCCAGGGCCTCCGCCTCGTCGTACTCGCCGTCCTTCGCCGTGAGCATCAAGATCCCCGACTCGTTGCCCGCCGCGCGCACCTTGGCGCACACGCGGTAGCCGTTGAGGCCGGGCAGCATGATGTCGAGCACGATCAGGTCGTAGTCGTGCTCGGTGGCCATCCACAGGCCCTGGAGCCCGTCGTGGGCCACGTCCACCGAGAAGCCCTCCGACTGAAGTCCCCGTTGCAGGGCCACGGCGAGCCGCCGTTCGTCCTCCACCACCAGTACGCGCATGCCGAACAGGGTCTCAGGCCCGGCCTTCGGCAGGCTGAAGAGGTCTTCAGGTGGCTTCAGCTGGGCTTCAGCATCGGCTCAGCATGCTCGGGCAGCGAGCCGGGCGCTGTGCCCGGTTGTCCAGAGGAGTACCGGTATGTCTGAGTCGATCCCGCCGTCCGTGCAGCCCGAGCAGCCCGAGCAGCCCCAGCAGTCGGCGGACCGTGCCCCGGCCGCGGCCGAGAACCGGGGGCGCGCCGCCCTCGGCCGTCTGGTGCCCCGCAGCAAGGGCGCCCGGTGGGCGGTGCTGGGCGCGGCCGTGGTGGTCGTGGGCGGTGGCGTGGCGGCCGTGGCCGTGGCCGAGCACCACCACGGGCGCGGGGACCGCGGCCTGCACGTCGTACGGGCCGTGCCGGGCCACGGGGGTCCGGGCGAGCGCCGCCTCGAAGGCGTGGGCCCCGGACACGGCCGCGAGGAGGCCGCCCGCGAGGACGGTGCGCCGCTGAAGGCCGGCCCCAAGGAGCGCGGAGGCGCGGGCCTGCACGGGGTCCCGGGCCTGCGCGGCGGGTCCGCCGGTACCGCCCCCGCGCCGCTGCCCTCGCTGGCCATCGGTGACGCGGCCGACAAGGCGGCCGCGGCGGTGACCGGCGGGAAGGTGGAGAGCCTGCGGGTGGTCGCGCAGGAGGGCGGCGGAAGCGCCTGGCTCGCCGTGGTCCTCGGGCCGGACGGCGTCCGCCACGCGGTCACCGTCTCCGGCACGGACGGCTCGGTCTCCAGCAACACCACGCTCGACCGGTAACCCCGGTAACCGGCAGGGGTTCTCCGGCGTCCTTCCTGCCGGAGGTGGTGTCCGTGTCCGAGGGGCGAGGGAAGATCCGGTGGGCCTGCACGGCCCTGCCCGCCGTGGCCGCGGCGGCCGTGTCGGGGTGGGCCGCCTGGTGCTTCGCGGGCTCCGCACCGCCCCCGGCCGCCGTCGCGGTCGCGGGCGGCGCGGTGCTGCTCGCCGCCGCCTGTGCGGCGTACTGGTTCCTCGTGGGCGGGCCCGGCGGGTTCTTCGGGGCGCTGTTCCTGGCCATGGGGCTGCTGCTGGCGGTGACGGCGGTGGAGCAGGCGACCGCGCGTGCCGAGGTCGCCGACTGCGTCGTGGGGCAGGTCCGCACCGAGGTCCAGGGGTCCTTCGGCGAGGGTGCTCCCTCCGGGAAGACCGTCTACCGCTTCGCGCTCCGCTGTCCCGGCGGCTACCCCGCAGAGCTGAAGGACGACCGGCCGGTCGCGGCCGAGGGCGAGGCGGTCCGGGTCGCCTACGATCCGGGCCGCCGGGCGTCCCCGGCCCTGGAGGGCGGGACCGCCCCCTGGCCTGCCGCACTGTCCGCCCTGCTCCTCCTCGGCCTCGGCACGGTGATCGCCCGGGTGGCGTCGCGCGCCCCCGCCGGGTGAACGCGCGGTCCGGCGGGGCATGCACCGGAGGTCGTCCGTACGGGTGAACGGCGCGGCCGGTTCCGCGGGGGCGCTGTGGAGGTTGAGCACGCCGGACCGGAAGGTTTCGCAGGAGACCGGCCTCAACGGGACGGGCCCCCGCCCTCGTCGAACAGGGCCACGCCCTTGCGGACCGCGATCGGGTGCTGCGACACACGGGAGGGCGGGACGCACGGCCGGTACAGTCGGTGCACCTGCGGACGGACGAAGGCATCGGCGGAGGGCGGCAACAGCGCATGAGCTACGGCATGTTGGTGGATCCGAGGGCCGAAAGCGAAGGGGCCCCGCGCCTGGAGCTGCCCGCCGGCACGTCCCTGGACGACGCGGCCGAGGCCCTCGGCCGGGTGCTCGCCGCCCACGAGCTGCTGGACCGCGTCCTGCTCGTCGTCGGGGACGAGGAGGCGGGCGCCACCTCGCGCTCCTACGCGCGCATCGTCCTCGGGATCACCCCGCGCGGGCCCGGCGACGAGGCGCGCGCCACGGTGCCCGGGGAATCCACCCGGTTCAGCGTGATCGCCTTCCGCTGCGCCTCCTGCGGCAGCCGCGCCTACACCGCCTTCTACGACGACCGGTACCGCCCGGTGTGCCGGGCCGGCGACCACGGACCGATGGAACTGGGGTGATCCCGGCGTGAGCCTCGCCCCGGCGGTCCCCAAACCGCTCGACGGCTCGGTCCGGTTCTTCTCGGTGGCCTACCTGCCGACCTACGCGGCAGCGCTGTTCGTGCTCCTGCTGATCTGGGCGGGCGCACCCGGCAGCGAGGTCTCCGTGCGGCGCGCCTGGCGCACCGCCACCGGTGTCACCGCCGGGGAGGCGGTGTGGATCGCACTGGGCACCACCCTGGTCGCCCTCGTCTTCCAGCCCTTCCAGGTCGTCGTCATGCGGATCCTGGAGGGCGGCTGGCCCGACGCGCTCGGTGCCGGGCCCTGCCGGAGGCTGCAACGCCGCAGGAAGGACAGGCTGGCCCGGCGCGCCGAACAGGCCGGACTCCCGCACGACCCGTCACCCGAACTGGTGCAACGGGCGGGCGCCGCGGCGGCCCGGCTGCGCCTGAGGTACCCCCTCCCCGAACACCTCCTGCGGCCCACCGCCCTCGGCAACGTCCTGGCGGCGCTGCGGGACACCGCCGGCCGCGACCACGGCTGGGACGCCGCCGTCGCCTGGCCGCGGCTGTACCCGGTCCTCGGGGACCGCTCGCGCGCCGTGGTCGACGACTGCCGCGACTCCCTCGACGGCGCCGCCCGGCTCTGCGCCACCGGCGCGGTGACCGCCCTGGTCAGCGCCGCGCTGCTGGCCCGCTCGGGCTGGTGGCTGCTGCTCGCCCTGGTGCCCGCCGCGGTGGCCGCACTCGCCTACCACGGCGCGGTGCAGGCGGCCCTCGCCTACGGGGACGCCGTCCGCGCCGCGATCGACCTGCACCGCTTCGATCTGCTGGAGGCCCTCCACCTGCCGCTGCCCGACACCCTCGACCAGGAGCGGACCCTCGCAGAGGCCCTGTGCCTGCACTGGCGCCAGGGCGTGCCGCCGCCCACCCGCTACGAACATCCCCCCGACCCGCCCGCCGCTGCGCCGGGTTGAGACCCGGGCGGCACCGGGCACCGAGCCGCACCAGGCTCCGTACCGACCGTGCCCCGGTGACCCCGCCGCATCGGTACCGTGTCGGCATGGCTGACGATGCGACCCGCTCCGAGCGGCCGTCCGGGGAGTCCGTCGACGCGCTGCACCGCCGCGGCCTGAGGGAGATGGAGGTCTACCTCCGCACCGGGGACCTCGCCGCACTGCGGCGGGCGCGCGACCTCAACCGCCGGGCCGTGGCGGCCGCTTCCGAGGCGACCCCGGGCTGGGACATCCACCTGAGGAACCTCGCCAACGCCGAGGACCACCTGTACCGGCACACCCGCGACCTGCCCACGCTGGAGCGGGCCGTCGACCTCTACCGGCGTGCGCTCGCCGCCGCCCCCGCGCAACAGCCGTACCGGGCCAGCTACTTGTACGGCCTGGGCCGCGCGCTGCGGCGGCTGCACCAGCACACCGGCGAGCCCGGCCCGCTGGAGGAGGCCGTCGGCCTGCTGCGCACCTCCGTGCGGATGCCTTCGCAGGGGCCCGCCGAACCGGCCGCCCAAGCCGGCGCACTCGCCGAGGCCCTGGGCGACCTCTACGAGCTCTCCGGGAATCCGGACCACCTGGAGGAGGCCCTCGGGGCGCAGCGCCTCGCGCTGGGCCGGACCCCGCCCGGCAGCCCGGAAGAGGAGGCCCGGCGCACCAACCTGGCCGCGTACCTGGAGCAGTGGTACCGCCTCACCCGCGACCGGACGGCCCTCGACGAAGCGGTCGCCCTGCTGCGCCGGGTCCGCGACGACGTCCTGCGGGACGGCGGGACCCCACGGTGGCAGCAGACCGTGAACCTGGCGTCATGGCTGGCCGACCTGTTCCGCATCGACGGCCGGCTCGGGGAACTGGACGAGGCCGTCGCCCTGCTCCAGCACCTCCTGGAAGCGGACGCGGAGGACTCCTTCGACGCCACCTACCGTCTGATGGTGACGGTCCGGGTGGCCGGGCTCGCCCTGCTGCGCGCCGAACTCTCAGGCCAGGTCCGGTGGGCCGACCGGGCCGTACGGACCCTGCAGACGGCCCTGCGCGACCTCCCGTACGAGGACATCAACCACGGCGTCGTCCTGTGCGAACTGGGCAAGGCGCACGCGGGCCGCCACGAGCTGACGGACGATCCCGCCGACTCCGCGGCGGCCGTCGCACGGCTGCGCGCGGCCGTCGAGGCCTTCGGCCTGCACGAGAGCTGCGCGGGCAACAGCAGGGCCGCCGCCTCCCTGCTCGCCTCCCAGCTCCTCGTCCGCCACCAGCGCACGGGCTCCCCGGCGGACCTCGACGAAGCCATCGCCCTGCGCCGCGAGGCCGTACGGGACGCCCCGCCGCAGGACCACAACTACGCCGCCCTGCACGCGGCCCTCGGCCAGAGCCTGATGGAACGCTTCCACACCCGGCACGACCTCGCAGACCTCGACCTGTGCACCGACCACCTGGCGCACGCCCTGACGGCCCTGCCGGCCGGGGACCCGGAACGCGCCCCGGTGCTGGCCACCCTCAGCAGCGCCCAACTGGCCCGCTACCAGCACACCGCCCACCGCCCCCACCTCGACGAAGCGGTCGCGACCCAGCGCGAGGCGCTCCGGGCCTCCCGCGCCGGGGACTCGACCAGGCCCGCCCTGCTCGGCAACCTCGCCCTCCTGCTCCGGCTGCGCCACGACACCGACGGCGGGACCGGCCCCGCCGACGCGGACGAGGCCGTGGGACTGCTGCGCCAGGCCCTCGCCCTGCGGCCGGGCCGCTCCGACCACAACCGGATCACCGTGCTCCAGCTGGCGGAGGCCCTGCGCTCGCGCGCCGATGTCCTCGGGGACGTGGCCGACCTGGAGGAGTGCGTCGAACTGCTGCGCACGCTCATCGCCGGCTACCCGCCCGGCCATCCCGCCCAGATCGCCTCGCGGAGCGCACTCGCCGAGGCCCTGCACAAGCTCTCCCTGGCGACGGAGGACGGCCAACTGCTCGAAGAGGCCCACACGGTGGCGCTCGGAGCCGTGGCGGTGGACACCGCACCCGTCCACGCCAGGCTCAGGGCCCGGGCCACGCTCGGACAGGTTTGCGGCACCCGGCACGACTGGGAGGGCGCGCGGCACTGGCTGACCGAAGCGGTGCGGATGCTGCCCCGGCTGGCCGCGCGCGACCTGACCCGAACGGACCAGCAGTACGTCCTGGCCCGCGAGCACGGACTGGCCGCCGAGGCCGCCGCCTACGCACTCCAGGCGGGCCGGCCCGAACAGGCCCTGGAGGTCCTCGAACACGGGCGCGGCGTGCTGCTCGGCCGGCTCCTGCGCTCCCGGGACACCGATGTGGCCCGGCTGCGGGAGCGGGCCCCGGAGCTCGCCGAACGTTTCGTACGCCTACGGGATGCCCAGGACCCCGATCCGGTCACGGCCGCGGTGCAACCCGAGGGGCTGATGCGGGAGGCGGTGGAGCGGATGCGGGTCCGCGAGATCGAATGGGACCTGCTCATGGCACAGATCCGGGCCCTGCCCGGCATGGACGGCTTCCTGCGTCCGCCGTCCGCCGCGGACATCGTGCGCCGGGCCGGGAACGGCCCGGTCGTGGTGATCAACATCAGCATCCGCTGCGACGCGATGATCGTGGCCGACGGCGCCGTCGAGGTCGTTCCGCTGCGGACCACCCTGGAAGAGGTGCACGACCGCGTCGCCCGGTTCCTCGGCGCCGTCAACGCCCCGGGCTCCGGGGCGGCGGGGCTCAGCGCAGTGGCGGCTCGTCAGGAGACCGTCGCGGAACTGCTGGAATGGCTGTGGGACACGGTGACCGGACCCGTGCTCGAACGCCTCGCCGCCACCGCGCCCGTCGCCACCGCGCCCGCCGGAACCCCGTCCGCCGGAACCGGCGCGGCGCCCGGGCGCGTCTGGTGGTGCCCCCAGGGCCCGCTGGCCTTCCTGCCCCTGCACGCGGCCGGGTACCACGGACCGCGCGCCGACCCGGACCGCCCGCGCTGCGCACTGGACCGGGCGGTGTCCTCGTACACCCCGACCGTCGCCGCCCTCCACCACGCGCGGGCGAGGCGGGTGCCCGCCGCCCGGTCCGGCGCCCGACCGCTGGTCGTCACCATGTCCCGTACGCCGGGGCAGGGGGCGCTGCCGAACGCGGCGGCCGAGGCCCTCACGGTCGGACGCCACCTGGCGGGCCCGCGCGGGCCCGTGGCCCTTGCCGACGAGGCGGTGACCCGGGACAACGTGCTGGAGGCCCTGCGCCACGCCCCCTCCGCCCACTTCGCCTGCCATGCCGTGGCCGACCCGCAGGACCCCTCGGCCTGCCGGATCCTGACGTACGACCACGCGACGAGCCCGCTGACCGTCACGGACGTGGCAGGGCCTGGTAGACGAGGCGATCCACATCACCGGAGCCTTCCAACTGGCCGGGTTCCGGCACGTGGTGGGCACCTTGTGGCCGGTGGCCGACGAACTGGCCCCGGAGGTGGCCGAGTCCTTCTACGCGGCTCTCGCCGGGGGTCCGCAGCAGCCGGGCGGCGCCAGCGCCGGCCACGACCACGCGGCCCACGCCTTGCACGCGGCCGTGGCCGAACTGCACTCCCGGTACGTCTGGTTCCCGTCGCTGTGGGCCTCGTACATCCACGTCGGCGTCTAGGTGTGTTGTCCCGGGACGTTGGTGACACGCGTGCTGGGTTCTTGAAATGGGTGAGGGCCTCCGGGTTCGGTGTGGATTGCGACATCTCCACC
>NZ_JOFT01000026.1 GCF_000725805.1 Streptomyces xanthophaeus
CGACTGGTACAACTACCACCGGCCCCACACCGGCATCCAAGGCCAAACACCCGCCAGCCGCGTCACCAACCTGTCCGGACAACACATCTAGGCCGTCTCGGCCCAGGCCGCCCCGGACCCGGGACCACCGGCCGCCGGTCAGCCCCGGCGGCCGGCCCCGCCCGCGCCGGAACCGGCGAGCGGCGGGGTGTCCATACCGGTGCCGTGGCGGAGCCCGTCCAGGAATGCGGCGACCGCGTCGGTGGCCGTACGGGCGGGTTCCCAGCCGAGTTCGGTACGGGCCCGTCCCGCGTCGAGCAGCGGCATCCGCAGCACCGCGTCCAGCAGCCCCGGGTCGGCCGGGGCCAGGTGCATCCGCCAGCCTGCGGCGAGCACGGCGCGGGCCGCGCCCGAGGACACCTGGACGGTGCGCGCACGCAGCAGCCCCGCCACTGCGGCCGTGTCCAGGACCGGGTCGGCGACGAGGTTGAAGGGGCCCGTGACGGGGCGCAGGACCGCCGCCGCGTAGGCCCGGGCGGCGTCGTCGGTGTCCAGCGCCTGGAACCGCAGTCCGGTGACCGCGGGCACCACGGGGATCAGGCCGGGCCGGATCAGCCACCACGGCAGCAGCGGGCCCGCGAGGATCCGCCGCTGCTCGGCCGCCGAGGCCGCCTTGAACAGGAACGCGGGCCGCATCCGGACGACGCGCATCTGCGGGTGGGTCAGCTGGTACCCGTCCAAGTAGCGTTCGAGGTAGGCCTTCTCCCGGGTGTACGCGGCTCCGGGCCAGCCGTGCGTGGGCCAGGTCTCGTCGACCGGCAGGTCCGTGTGCGGTCCGGGCGAGTAGGCGCCGACGGAGGAGGCGTGCACCAGCGCGCGGACGCCCGCCCGCGCGCACGCCTCGAACACGCGGATGCTGCCGAGGACGTTGGTCTCCCAGGTCTCGACCGGGTCGTGGGTGGGCTGGAACTTCCAGGCGAGGTGGACGACGGCGTCCGCGCCGTCGAAGAGCGCGGCGAGGTCGGGGCCGTGCGGGCCGACGTCCGCGGCGGCCCACCGTACGCCTGCCGCCCGCGGGCCGGCCGGCCCCGGGAGGCGGCGCGCCAGGCCGAGCACGTCGCTGACGGACGGCTCGCCCGCCAGGGCCCGTACGAGGCTCGTCCCCGCATTGCCCGTCGCTCCGGTCACGACGACACGCATGGCGCTCGCTCCGTCGTCCGGTACGGGTACGTGTCCCCCGCGGGTCCGGACGTCCGCCCGGGGGCGTTCACGGCCGGCCTCCGATCGGGAGGGGGCGGCGGGGCGGCCGACTGCTCGGGGTGGTCGCGGTCTCGATGACGAATCCGCTGCGGGGCCGGGTCGGGATGCGGCTCAGCGGGATGGAGAGGTCCTGTTGCGGGACGGCGAAGCGCAGGTCGGCGAGGGCCGGGCCGAGGGCGGTGAGCAGGGAGAGCGTGAGGTCCTCGCCGGGGCAGCGGTGGCCGGTCCGGGCGTCGCCGCCGCCCTGCGGGATGAGTTCGTCCGGGGGTTCGCGGCCGAGGAAGCGGCCGGGGTCGAAGTGGTACGGGGCCTGCCACAGGGCGGGGTCGTGGTGGTGGCCGTAGACGTCGATCAGGAGCAGGGTCCCGGCCGGGACCTCGCCGCCGGCGAAGGTGAGGTCGCGGGCGGCCACGCCTCCGAGGAGGGGGACGAACGGGTAGAAGCGCCTGACCTCGTGCGCGAAGGCCCGCGCCTGGGCGGGTCCGGCCGTACGCAGTTGTTCGGCCCGTACGGGATGGCGGTGCAGGGCGTGGGCGGTGAAGACGGCGAACCAGGCGACGGCGACGGTGGGCCGGATGATGTTCAGGAGTTCCACGGCCGCGGTGTGCGGGTCGAGGAGGGCTCCGTCGTGGCCTCGGTGCGCGGCGACCTCCGCCAGCGGGGACCCGGCCAGGGCGGCGTGCCGGGACGGGGCGAAGGGGCCGTCGGGGTGGGGGCCGCCGCGGACGTCCTCGACGGCCCGGGCCAGGGCCTCCTCCTGCCGCTCGCGGGCCCGGCGGGCGCGCCGGTGGCGGCGGCCCGCGGCGGCGAAGCCGTCGACCATGGCCACGCAGTCCTCGGCGATCTCCGGGGCGGCGTCGTCGGTGACGGGCAGCCCGACCCAGTCGCACACGGCCTGGGCGAGCAGGGTGGCCACCTCGTCGAAGAGCACGACCCGGCGCCCTTCCCAGGTGGGGACGGCCTCCCGCCAGCCGCTCTCGACACGCTGGGTGAGCGCGGCGATGCGGTCGGGCGCCATCAGCAGGGAGACGAACATCCGCTTGCGGACCTGGTGCTCCAGCCCGTCCAGGGTGTGCACGGCGCCCCTGCCGAAGAGGGTGTCGAGCACGGGGGCCGGCAGGGCCCCGTGGCGCCGGACGCGGTCCTCGTCGTAGAAGAGCGCGACGGCTTCGCGGCCGTGCAGGAGGGCCGTGGGCCGCCCCATCAGACGGGTGCGGACCAGTGGCGCACCGTCGTGGGCCCGGCGCAGGGCCGGGGCCCAGGCGTAACCGTGCGCCAGCAGGGAGAACGTGCTGTCGGTCAGCGGAACGGACATGACCTGCGCCTACCCGGCCGGTGGGGGCCCATGCCGGTGTCCGCGGCGGGGGCCGCGTTTAGGAAGCGGCGTTCGGGTTAGGCGCTGCGGAGACAGATACGAAGAGGTTCCGAGTGACGGGAGTGGTGACCGTGTCGGGCGAGGAAAAGATGAAGGCCAAGAAGGAACAGGCCAAGGGCAAGGCCAAGGAGGCCATGGGCCGCACGGTCGGCAACGAACGCCTCACGGCGGAGGGCCGCACGGAACAGGCCAAGGGCGACGCCCGCCAGGCCAAGGAGAAGATCAAGGACGTGCTGAAGGACTAGCTCCCTCGGAGCAGCTCCTCGGCACAACCCGTGGGGACGGGCAGGGCCGGGCACCCGCACGACGGGTGCCCGGCCCCCGTCGTGCGCCGCCGCCCCGCCCCCGTCCCCGCTCCTGTCCGCGTACCAACGCACCCGCACGCAGACCGGGTTCAGTGGGCACGTAGGCTCGCGGACCGTGACGGTGCGAACTGGTGTGTGGAGTGCTGCCTCCTGGAAGGCGTGGGCGACGGGCTCTGCGGCGCCGTGGCACGGAGCTGTCCTGGACGAGGCCCATCGGCTGATCGGCGAGGGCCGGTACGAGGAGGCCGAGGCGCGGGCGCGGGTCGTCGTAGCGGCCCGCCGGGGTGTCCGGGGCCGGGACCGGCGTCCGGTGACCGCCTGGCAGGCCGGCTTCTACGCCGCCACGGCCGCGATCCACCACGGGCGCGGCGCGGCGGTGCTGGGCGAACTGGACGCCCTGATCGGGGACATGGAGCAGCAGTTGTCCGGCGGCGGCCGGACCCTGCTGCTGACCGTTCGGATCAGCCGGGCGTGGGTGCTGATCGAAGAGGGCCGGCCCGCCGAGGCGGAGGCCGAAGCCCAGGACGTACTGCGGGCGTTGACCCGGATCGCGCACCTGACCGAGGTGTGGCAGCCCGAACTGCTCGCCCTGGCCTGCCTGGGCGACGCCCTGTGCGCGCAGGAGCGGTACGAGGAGGCGGAAGCGATCGCCCGCGGGCACCTGCCCCGGGCCGAGAAGAGGATGGCGACCGCCCTGCACCGGGTGCTCGTCCGCAGCCTGACGGGGCAGGGGCGCCACGAAGAGGCACTGGCCGAGGCATGCATGCCCTTCCCCGAGCCCCTGCCTTCCGCCGGCGGTGAACTGGAACTCATCACGGCCGGGGCCCTGTATGCCCTGGGCCGCCACGGCGAGGCGGAGACCGAGGCCCGACGGGCCCTGGCCGCGTGCGAGCCGTACCTGCACCCGCAACACCGCCGCTTCACCAGGATCCACGCGCTCCTGGCCCGCATCTCGTCGGCCCAGGCCTGAGCGCTCGCCAGGCCTAGGCGCCGGCGCAGGCGGGGCACAGGCCACGGTAGGTGACCTCCACGCCGGAGACCGTGAAGCCGAAGCGTTCCTCGGCCGGGAGGGACGCCAGCGGGTCGCCGCCGGCGTGGACGTCGCGGATCAGGCCGCAGCCGGAGCACACCAGGTGATGGTGCGGGTGGTGCGCGTTCGGGTCGTAGCGCTTGGCCCTGCCGTCGGTGGTGACCTCCGCGACCTCGCCCAGCGAGACGAGCTCGCCCAGGGCGTTGTACACGGTCGCCCGGGAGATCTCCGGCAGCCGCTGCGCCGCCCGGGCGTGCACCTCGTCGGCCGTGAGGTGCACGTGCTCGCCGTCGAGTACCTCAGCGACCACGCGCCGCTGGGACGTCATGCGCCAGCCGCGCCCTCGCAGTCGCTCCAGCAGGTCGCTCATATCGGCTCACCTATTCAGGCTCGGCGGTGCACCCGGGACTCACCGGCAGTCATCACCGGTGGACGTCTTGTATCCGATGGGATATCGGCTTGGTGTCCTTCTTGACTTGGATTCCGTCCATCGTAGGATCGGATTGTCTGATAGCCAAGGGACAGGAAGATTCCAGAGCGGCAGGAGACTGAAACGTGACGGACCACCGCCGAGAACCCGCGCGGTGCCGACATGCAGGTGCCGGCCTCCCGCGTCCCGCTGCTCGACACCGTCAGGGACGGTGACCACCCGGCGTCGAGGCGATCGACCGGCCCGGGGCCCGTACGCCGGTGCGGCCGGCGTCCTGAGCCATGTGCCACGTACCCCCGCGCCCCGACCGTTCTCCCCCGCATGCAGTTCCTGAGCACCGCGTGATCCGCCTGGTCCGGAAGGATTCCCATGTCTGAGAACCATGATGCAATCGTCGTCGACGCGAAGTCGGACGGCAGCAGCGGCTGTCCGGTCGCGCACGACCGCGCCCCCCACCCGACGCAGGGCGGCGGAAACCGCCAGTGGTGGCCGGAGCGCCTCAACCTGAAGATCCTCGCGAAGAACCCCGCCGTGGCCAACCCGCTCGGTGAGGAGTTCGACTACGCCGCGGCGTTCAGGACCCTGGACCTCCCCGCGGTGAAGCAGGACATCGCGGAGGTGCTGACCACCTCGCAGGACTGGTGGCCCGCCGACTTCGGCCACTACGGCCCGTTCATGATCCGGATGGCCTGGCACAGCGCGGGCACCTACCGGATCAGCGACGGCCGCGGCGGCGCCGGGGCCGGGCAGCAGCGCTTCGCGCCGCTCAACAGCTGGCCGGACAACGGCAACCTCGACAAGGCCCGCCGTCTGCTGTGGCCGGTGAAGAAGAAGTACGGCCAGAGCCTGTCCTGGGCCGACCTCATGATCCTCGCGGGCAACGTCGCGCTGGAGTCGATGGGCTTCGAGACCTTCGGCTTCGGCGGCGGCCGCGCGGACGTCTGGGAGCCCGACGAGGACGTGTACTGGGGCCCCGAGACCACCTGGCTCGACGACGAGCGCTACACCGGCGACCGTGAGCTGGAGAACCCCCTCGGCGCGGTCCAGATGGGCCTCATCTACGTCAACCCCGAGGGCCCCAACGGCAATCCGGACCCGATTTCCGCGGCCCGCGACATCCGCGAGACCTTCCGCCGGATGGCGATGAACGACGAGGAAACGGTTGCCCTGATCGCGGGCGGCCACACCTTCGGCAAGACCCACGGCGCGGGCCCGGCGGAGAGCGTCGGCGACGACCCCGAAGCCGCCCCGATCGAGCAGCAGGGCTTCGGCTGGAAGAACTCCTACGGCACCGGCAAGGGCGCCGACGCCATCACCAGCGGTCTTGAGGGGATCTGGACGAACACTCCGATCACCTGGGACAACACCTTCTTCGACATCCTCTTCGGCTACGAGTGGGAGCTGTTCAAGAGCCCCGCCGGCGCGCACCAGTGGCGGCCGAAGGACGGGGCCGGCGCGGGCACGGTTCCCGACGCCCACGACGCGTCGAAGAGCCACGCGCCGACGATGCTGACGACGGACCTGTCGCTCCGCTTCGACCCGGCCTACGAGCAGATCTCCCGGCGCTTCCACCAGGACCCGGCCGCGTTCGCGGACGCCTTCGCCCGCGCCTGGTACAAGCTGACCCACCGCGACATGGGCCCGGCCGTGCGCTACCTCGGCCCGGAGGTCCCGGCCGAGACCCTGCTGTGGCAGGACCCGCTGCCGGAGGTGACGCACGAACTCGTCGGCGCCGACGACGTCGCCGCCCTCAAGCAGCAGGTCCTCGCCTCGGACCTGTCGGTGTCCCAACTGGTTTCCGCCGCATGGGCGTCGGCCTCCTCCTTCCGCGGCAGCGACAAGCGCGGCGGTGCCAACGGCGGGCGCATCCGCCTCCAGCCGCAGAGCGGGTGGGAGGCCAACGACCCCGACCAGCTGGCGACCGTACTGCGCACGCTGACGGGGATCCAGGAGTCCTTCAACTCCGCCCAGAGCGGCGGCAAGCGGATCTCCCTCGCCGACCTGATCGTGCTGGCCGGCGCCGCCGCGGTCGAGCAGGCCGCCAAGGACGCCGGTGCCGACGTCCAGGTGCCCTTCACCCCGGGCCGCGCGGACGCCACGCAGGAGCAGACCGACGTGGAGTCGTTCGCCGCGATGGAGCCGGTCGCCGACGGCTTCCGCAACTACCTCGGCAAGGGCAACCGCCTTCCGGCCGAGTACCTGCTGATCGACCGGGCGAACCTGCTGAACCTGAGCGCTCCCGAGATGACCGCCCTCGTCGGCGGCCTGCGGGTGCTCGGCGCGAACCACCAGCAGTCGCGGCACGGCGTCCTCACCAAGACCCCCGGGAAGCTGACCAACGACTTCTTCGTCAACCTGCTCGACCTGGGCACGACGTGGAAGGCGACCTCCGAGGACGAGAACCACTTCGAGGGCCTCGACGCCGCCACGGGCGAGGTCAAGTGGACCGGCACCCGCGCCGACCTCGTGTTCGGCTCGAACTCCGAGCTGCGGGCGCTCGCGGAGGTCTACGCGAGCGACGACGCGAAGGCGAAGTTCGTGAAGGACTTCGTCGCGGCGTGGACCAAGGTCATGGACCTCGACCGGTTCGACCTCGTCTGACCGTGCCGTCCGGGCCGGCCCCCACGGGCCGGCCCGGGAGGCCGCTCAGCCACCCGTCGCCGAGAAGTGCTGGTAGTCGGGGTTGGACCAGCGGCCGCCCCAGTGCCAGCCCTCCGCCTCGAAGGCCCGGGTGATGACGTCGCCGGGGCGGATCATGCCCGGTCCGGCGGGCTCGCGCCGCAGATGGGCCCCGCCCGCGGGCGGACGGACGGTGCCGCGGCGGTCCACGTACGGGTTCTGCACCGGTCCGATGTCCACGGCGTCCCCGTAGGCGTGCCGGGAGCGGCGGCCGGGATCGCCGGTGACCTGCCGGCAATTGAAGGCGGAGGTGTTGTCGTCCGCCATCGAGCGGGCGTCGTCGCCGCCGTACGCCGCCACCGGCCGCATGCGCCGGATGGGGAACTTCGCGTCGAAGGCCTTGCCGAAGACCCGCAGGACGGGTCCGACCGCCCGCTCGTGGACGACGAGTTCGCCCCGGTGGACCCTGCCGTCGAAACCCCAGTGGTTCATGCGGACCAGCCGCAGCCGTTCGGGTCCGACCGGACAGCCCGGCCGGTACGTGGCGCCCAGGTCCGCCGCCGTCACCCGCTCCACCTCGGCGGCCAGCCCGGCGCCCGGGTCCCGGACCCGGGCCACGGACGGGGACGCGGACGGGACCGCCGGCGCGGACACGCTCGTGCAGCCGGGTGCGGTGGTACACAGCGCGACCACCGCTACGACCGCGGTGACGGCTGTGGAGACAGGTCGCACTGCCTCACGGTAAGCGGGCCCCGCCCGCCCCGCCACCGGCCGCAGGCCCGCGCTCCCCTCCCCGCCCGCCCCCGTGGCGTGCCGCCGCGGCGCATGGACGCCGGCGGTCCGGGCAAGCGCACGACGGGAGACGACAGCGCCTCAAGCGGCGACGGACGGCGACGAGCGGGGTCGGGGATGGGCATGAGAGCGACGGGTACGAAACTGCGCAGAGGGTCCCGCGGGGAGCAGGCCACGCTGGTCATGGCACGCAGCGGGCTGACGGCGCGCGGTGTGCTGTACGTGCTCGTGGGGCTGCTGGCCGCGCGCATCGCGTTCGGCGACTCGGGCGCCGGGGAAGCGGACCGGCAGGGCGCCCTCCAGGAGATCGCGGGCAAGCCCTTCGGCGGCGTGCTCGTGTGGGCCGTCGGCATCGGCCTGGTGGGCATGACGCTGTGGCGGCTCCTGGAGGCTGTGTTCGGCGGCCCGGGCCCGGACGGCCGCAAGGCCACCAAGCGCCTGGCGGCGGCGGCGCGCGCCGTGTTCTACGCCGTGGTCGCCTTCTCCGTGCTCTCCTTCGCCGCGGGCGACGGGCCCGCACGCTCCGGTGACGAGCAGTCCCGGGACGTGACGGCGCGGGCCCTGGATCTCCCGGCGGGCCAGTGGCTGGTGGCCGCCGCCGGGGTGGCGATTGGCATCGGTGGCGTGGTGATCGCCGTACAGGCGGCCCGGCGCAGCTTCCGCAAGGACCTCGCGATGAACGGGGCGTCCGCCCGGGTGCGCTCGGCGGTGGACTTCCTCGGGGTGAGCGGCGGCATCGCGCGGGGCGCGCTCTTCGCGGCGGTCGGCGGGTTCGTCACGTACGCGGCGGTCGACTACGACCCCGCACACGCGCGGGGCGTCGACGACACGCTCCGCACCTTCGCCGGGACGCCGGCCGGGCCGTGGCTGCTGCTCGCGGTGGCCGTCGGGCTGATGCTCTTCGGGGTGTTCTCCTTCGCGATGGCCCGCTGGCGCAAGGTCTGAGCGCCGCGGGCCGGAAGGGGCCTCACGGCGCGGTGAGGGCGTCGGCCTCCGCCGCGTAGAGCAGGGCCGGGTCCAGGCCCATGCCGGTGAAGTGGCCCGCCAGTTCCAGGGACAGCACCCCGTGCAGGCGGCTCCAGAAGGCGAGGGCCAGGCGCAGGGCCGCGGGCGGGGCGTCCGGGTGGCTCCCGGCCCAGCCCCGGTGATCCGCCAGGTGCCCGTCGAGGGTCTCGGCCGATGCCCCGCGGGCGGGATCGGTCCCCGCCGCGGCGCAGGCGTCGAGCAGGACGGACATCATCTCCCCGGCGATCTCCGTGACGTCCTGCGGCGCCTGGTAGCCGGGTACCGGGGTGCCGTAGACGAGGAAGTAGCGGTGCGGGTCCGCCAGGGCCCACCGGCGCAGGGTCCGGGCCAGACCGGCGAGGTGGTGCGGACCGGGTGCCCCGGCGGGGACGGCCGCGAAGGCGTCGGCGAGGCTGCGGTACGCGTCCGTGACGAGTTCCGTGATCAGCTCGTCGCGGTTGGCGAAGTACCGGTAGAGCGCGGGTCCGCTCATGCCCATCTGCTTGGCGATGGCGTTGAGCGACAGGGCGGAGGCGCCGGAACCGGCGATCTGCTGCCAGGCCTTCTCCTTGACCTCGGCGCGCACCTGCTGCCGGTACCGCTCGCGCGGGGTCGTCGTGGGTCCGGTCACGTCCGCCACCTCTTTCTGCCTGCACTCTGCACGCCGGTCATCGCGCACTGCGTTAGCTAGAACCTATTAGTTAGAACCTATCACCATCGGCATGCCCCCTCGCGACCGATGCAAGCACTCGCTTGACAGGGAGGCTATTGCCATTCACTCTGGTTACACCTTCTAACGAACACGAGAACCACAAAACCCCGGAGGTCTTCATGGACACCGTCGAGCGCGTAGAGGTCGTTCTGCCCGGCAAGGTCGAGCCGGAAGGACTGGAACTGCACCGCGGCCCGGTACCGGTGCCCGCCGCCGGGCAGGTGCTCATCGGCATGGAGGCCACAGGAGTGTCCTTCGCCGAGCAGCAGATGCGCCGCGGCCGGTACTACGACCAGCCCTCCTTCCCCTTCGTCCCGGGATACGACCTGGTCGGCACCGTGCTGGCCACGGGCCCGGGGGTCGCGGCCGACCTGATCGGCCGGCGGGTGGCCGCCATGACGAAGACCGGGGGCTGGGCGAGCCACGTCCTGGTCGACGCGGCCGACGCGGTGGAGGTGCCGGAGGGGGTCCGGGCGGCCGACGCGGAGACCGCGGTCGTCAACGGCATCACCGCCTGGCAGATGCTGCACCGCAAGGCCCGGGTGCGCGCCGGGGGCACCGTCCTGGTCCACGGCGCCAACGGCGGCGTCGGCTCGGTCCTGGTCCAGCTGGCGCTCGCCGCGGGCATCCGGGTGATCGGCACCGCGTCCGCCCGCCACCACGAGGCCCTGCGGGCGCTCGGGGTGGTCCCGGTCGACTACCGCTCGGGCGAGGTCCCCGCACGCGTACGGCAGCTCGCGCCCGGCGGGGTGGACGCCGTCTTCGACCACGTCGGCGGGGACGGGGTCGTCGACTCCTGGCGGCTCCTGGCCCCCGGCGGCACGCTCGTCTCGTACGGCAGCGCTGCCACCCGGGACGACGAGGGCTCGGGGGCCTGGCCCGTCCTGCGGCTGCTGGGGCGGGTGTGGCTGTGGAACTGGCTGCCCAACGGTCGCAGCGCCTACTTCTTCAACGTCTGGGCCGGCCGCGCCTACGCCGCGAACCGCTTCCGGGCCCGCCTGCGCTCCGACCTCACCCAGGTCTTCACCGCCCTCCAGCGCGGCGAGATCACCGCACGGGTGGCCGCCGAGATCCCCCTCTCCCGGGCCGCCGAGGCGATGCGCCTGGCCGAGTCGGGCACGGTCGCGGGCAAGGTCGTCCTGGTCCCCTGACCCGGCCCGCAAGGCAGGGGTCAGGGGCGGTCACCGCATCGCTGCGACGGCGATGCTCACACCGGGGGGCGGGTCGTGCCCGGGAGGCAGGTCACTGCCGGGTTGTACGTGGTGAAGGTGCCCAGCGGGTTCTTCTTCCAGAGCCACAGGTGGAGGGCGTAGTGCACCGGCTGGCCCGGGTAGTTGGCGCGGTGGGGGCCGGTGAAGGGGCGGCCGAACAGGGTGGGGCGGTCGTCGTCCGTCGCGAGGTTCTGGTCCCGGTCGTAGACCATCCACTGGACGCCGACCAGGCGCTTGCCACCGCGCCCGTCGTCCTCGTAGAACAGGGCCGTGGGCACCGACGGGTCCACGGAGTTGTCGTAGGCGTGGTTGAAGTGCGGGTAGCCGAGCGCGCCCTTGCCCGCCGTCTTGTCCACGACGCAGTACTTGTCCGGCTTGTACCCGGCCTTCACCCCGTTGGCGTGCAGCTGGAACGGGGCGGTCGCCCGGTACGTGGCGGCCTGTTGGGCGGCGGCCGAGCCGGGACCGTCCGCACCGGCCGCCGCGGCGGCCGAGGCGAGGACGAGCGTGGCAGCGGCCGCGAGGACCAGGCCGGGGCTGCGGACCATGGTGGGCTCCTTCACGTGGGTCAGACGGTGGCCAGTTGGGGGATGAGGCGCAGCGCGTTGTCGTGGTAGATCCCCTGGAGCTGTTCCGGGGTGAAGGCCGGATCCGCGTCGAGGGCGGAGAGCGCGAGGTCCGTGACGGTGTCGGCCGGGGCGGCCGGCCAGTCGGTGCCGAACAGCAGGCGGTCGGCGGGGACCTGGGTCAGCAGGGTGGCCGCCGGGGCCATGGGGCCCGCGGTGTCGTAGTAGAAGCGCTGCAGGTGGTCCCGGACGACGGCGGGGTCCAGGGGCGGGTCGCAGAACCGTCCGAGGGCCTGCATGCGAGTGGCGATGTACGGGAGGAACCCGCCGGCGTGCGGGAGGATCACCGAGAGGTCGGGGAAGCGGTCCAGCACCCTCCTGCTGATCATGTTCACCGCGGCGCGGGTGGTGTCCAGGAGGAAGTCGCAGATGAAGTTCGGGATGCCGGGGACCGTCGTCGCGCCGGGTGCGCAGCCCGGGAGGTTGTGCGGGTGGGTGTCGACCACGGCACGGTGCTCGTTCAGCTCGTGGAACAGGCGGTCGTAGGAGGGGTCCCCGAGGTAGACCCCGTCGTAGTTGGCCGTCACGTTCACCCCGACCGCGCCGAGCTGCCCGAGCCCGCGGCGCACGGCCCACGAGGAGGCGTCGGGGTCGTCCAGGAAGAGGGGGACGTAGAAGGCGAACCGCCCCGGGTGCGACTGCGCCACCTCGATCATCGACTGGAGCGTGATGTTGATCGCCTCGCGCAACTGCGCCGAGGACGGGTAGCGGGCGGGCAGCATCGGCTTCAGGACGGCCGTGGCGATGCCGGCGCGGTCCATGAAGGCGATCGCGGCCTCGGTGTCGAGCTTCGCCCAGGGCGGCAGTTGCCCCGGCTTGACCAGCCCGTGGTGTTCGGCCCACTCGCGCCACTGCGGGGCGCAGTAGTGGTGGTGCATGTCGATCTTCGTCCGCTGGCCGTGCGACCCGGCCGGGACGGAGTGGGGCGGCGCCCCCTCCTGCGTGCCGAGGAGACCCAGGGCCGGTCCGGAGGTACTCGAGTATTCGGGCATCGCCCATCCACCGCCTGTCGGATTCGGTTGGTCAGGTCAGTCAGGGGCGCGGGGTGACGGAGGCCAGCTCCGGGACGTCGGGCGCCTCCGGGACGTCCCCGGCCGGGCGCGACGGCTCCAGGACGAGCGGGAGCCGCTCCAGCCCCCGGAACGCCGCCACCGGACCCCTGAGCCAGGCCGCCTCGCTCTCCCGCGGGTCGGCCAGCCGCATCTGAGGGAACTCCCGCAGCAGGCAGGAGAGCGCGACCTCCAGTTCGAGCCGGGCCAGCGGCGCGCCCAGGCAGTAGTGCGTCCCGTGGCCGAAGCCCAGGTGCGTGCCCTGGATGCCCTCGCGGGTCACGTCGAGGACGTCCGGGGAGTCGAACTTGCCGGGGTCCCGGTTGGCCGCCGAGATGGCGATCTGGACGAGGGACCCCTCGGGGATGAGCGTGCCGCGGAGTTCGACGTCCTCGGTCGCGTACCGGAAGGTGGAGGTCTCGACGGAGCCCTCGAAGCGGACGATCTCCTCCACGGCTCCCGGGATCAGTGCCGGGTTCCTGCGGAGCCGCTCCAGCTGGTCGGGACGCCGCAGCAGATGGAGGACGGAGTTGCCGATCTGGAAGGCCGTGGTCTTGTGCCCGGCGAAGAAGATGACCCACAGCGAGGAGATCAGGTCCGCGTCGTCCAGGGCCTCCTCCGCCCGGATCAGGTCGCTGAGGAAGCTGTCGGACGGATGCGCGCGGGTGTCGGCGATCAGTTGGCCCAGCCGGTTCTGGAGCCATTCCTCGGCGACGCGCAGTTCCGCGCTCTTCGAGGGGTCGAACCGGGACCGCGTCACCACGCCGAACTGCGCCAGGATCTCCGGCCGGTCGCCCGGGGGGATGCCCATCAGTTCGCACAGGACCGCGATCGGCAGCGGGAACGCGAAGGACGGCATCAGGTCGACCTCGTTGCTCCTGCGGCAGTCCGCGAGGAGCTTCTCGGCGATCTCGGTGATGCGGGGTCTCATCTCCTCGACGCGCCGCGGGGTGAAGGCCCCGCGCAGGGAGCGGCGCAGCCGGGTGTGCCGGGGCGGGTCGGAGAACAGCACGTTGTCGTCGAGCGCGTCGAAGAAGCTGCCGTACACCGCGTGGTAGGTGTCGAGCGCCCCGCGCATGTTCTTGCTGAACCGCGGATCGGACAGGGCGTCACGGGCGTCGTCGTAGCGGGTGATGAGGTACGTGTCGACGCCGTGCGGGGGCGTCAGGGGGCATACGGGCGCCTGCTCGCGCAGCGTGGCGTAGGCGGGGTGGGGGCAGGCCCGGAACTCGGGCGCGCCCCGGGACACGGCCGACACGATGTCCTGCAGCGTTCCGGCGTCCTGCGGTGCCGCGTTCTCCTGCGCCATGTTCTGCACACCCTTCGTGAGGCTCACGTTCCGCGCAGACACCGGTTCCCTGTGGAGGTGGACGGCGAAACGGCCGTTGGCTCGTTCGGGTGAGGAAGCGGGGGAACCGGCGGAAGGGGCGCAAGCGGCGCGACGAGGGGGGCCGAACGGGGGGAGCCCCGGTCCACGGGGACGGAGTGGACCTGGACTCCCCCGGGGCCGTCAGGCGGTACCGCCCACCTCCGCGCGGACCTCGCGGGCCGCCTCGACGAGGTGTTCCAGGGAGGCCCGGGTCTCGGTCCAGCCGCGGGTCTTCAGGCCGCAGTCCGGGTTGACCCAGAGCCGCTCGGCGGGGATCGCCTCGAGGCCCTTGCGCAGCAGTGCGGCGGCCTCGGCGGTGGAGGGGACGCGCGGGGAGTGGATGTCCCAGACGCCGGGGCCCGCCTCGCGCGGGTACCCGTGCTCGGCGAGCTCGGTCGCGACCTGCATGTGGGAGCGGGCCGCCTCCAGGCTGATGACGTCGGCGTCGAGGTCGTCGATGGCCTGGACGATGTCGCCGAACTCCGCGTAGCACATGTGGGTGTGGATCTGGGTCTGCGGCCGCACGCCCGAGGTCGTCAGGCGGAAGGACTCCGTGGCCCACGCCAGGTAGTCGGCGTGTCCGTCGGCGCGCAGCGGCAGGGTCTCGCGCAGTGCGGGCTCGTCCACCTGGATGACGGAGGTCCCGGCCGCTTCGAGGTCGGTGACCTCGTCGCGCAGGGCGAGTCCGACCTGGCGGGCGGTGTCGCCGAGGGGCTGGTCGTCGCGGACGAAGGACCAGGCGAGCATGGTGACGGGGCCGGTGAGCATGCCCTTGACGGGCTTGCCGGTCTGCGCCTGGGCGTACGTGGTCCAGCGGACGGTCATCGGCTCGGGGCGGGAGATGTCCCCGGCAAGGACCGGCGGGCGGACGTAGCGGGTGCCGTAGGACTGGACCCAGCCGTGCTGGGTGGCGAGGTAGCCGGTGAGCTGTTCGGCGAAGTACTGCACCATGTCGTTGCGTTCGGGTTCGCCGTGCACGAGGACGTCGAGGCCGGCCTTCTCCTGGTAGGCGATGACCTCGCGGATCTCGGCCTCGATGCGCTCCTCGTACCCGGCGGTGTCCGTGCGGCCGGCCCGCAGGTCGGCTCGGGCCACGCGCAGTTCGTCGGTCTGCGGGAAGGAGCCGATGGTGGTGGTGGGCAGCAGCGGCAGGCCCAGGTGGGTGCGCTGGGCGGCGGCCCGTTCGGCGTAGGGCAGGGAGCGGCGGCCGTCGGCCTCGGTGACGGCGGCGGTGCGGGCGCGGACGGCAGGGTCGTGGGTGATCGAGGAGGCCGCTCGGGAGGCCAGGTCGGCCTGGTTGGCGGCCAGTTCGGCGGCGATCGCGCCGGTGCCGCGCTCCAGGCCCTTGGCGAGGGTGGCGATCTCGGCGGTCTTCTGGCGGGCGAAGGCGAGCCAGCGCCGGATCTGCGGGTCGATGTCCCGTTCGGCGGCGGCGTCCAGCGGGACGTGCAGCAGGGAGCAGGAGGCGGCGACGTCGACGCGGTCGGCCAGGCCGAGGAGGGTGCCGAGGAGGGTCAGCGACTTCTGGTGGTCGTTGATCCAGATGTTGCGGCCGTTGACCACACCGGCGACCAGGCGCTTGCCGGGCAGCCCGCCGACCGCGGCGAGGTCGCGCAGGTTGGCGGCGGCCGCGTCGGTGAAGTCGAGGGCGAGGCCTTCCACGGGCGCCTTCGCGAGGACGGGCAGGGCCTCGCCGAGCCGGTCGAAGTAGGAGGCGACGAGCAGCTTGGGGCGGTCGGTGAGGGCGCCGAGCTCCTGGTAGGTACGGGCGGCGGCGTTCAGTTCGGCGGGGGTGCGGTCCTGGACGAGGGCCGGCTCGTCGAGCTGGACCCATTCGGCTCCGGCGGCGCGCAGGTCGGCGAGGACCTCGGCGTAGACGGGCAGCAGCCGGTCGAGCAGGGTCAGCGGGACGAAGTCGTCGGCGACGCCGGGGGCGGGCTTGGCGAGGAGCAGGTAGGTGAGGGGTCCGACCAGTACGGGGCGGGCGGTGTGGCCGAGGGCGAGGGCTTCCTTCAGTTCGGCGACCTGCTTGGCGGAGTCGGCCGTGAAGACGGTGTCGGGGCCGAGTTCGGGGACGAGGTAGTGGTAGTTGGTGTCGAACCACTTGGTCATCTCCAGCGGCGCCACGTCCTGGGTGCCGCGGGCCATCGCGAAGTATCCGTCCAGGGCGTCGGCTTCGACGGCGGCCCGGTGGCGCTCGGGGATGGCGCCGACCATGACGCTGGTGTCCAGGACGTGGTCGTAGTACGAGAAGTCACCGGCCGGGACCTCGTGGAGGCCGGCGTCCGCCAGCTGCTGCCAGTTGCTGCGGCGCAGGTCGCGGGCGGTCTCCCGGAGGGCTTCGGCGGTGACGCGGCCCTTCCAGTAGCCCTCGACGGCCCTCTTCAGTTCGCGGTTCTGGCCCTGTCGGGGGTAGCCGTACACGGTGGCCTGGACGGCCGCGGATGCGGACTCGGTGGTCACGGAACTCTCCTTCGCGAGCGTGTCTCCATGGGCCCGGTGACGGGCCGAAGGCTGCGAAGGTGTGCCGGAACGGGCATGGCCCGGTCGCGCAGTGGTTGCGCGGCGGGGGTCCGCCTGAGGTGCACGCCGACCCGCCCACGAGGTCACCGGGATCTCCGCACGCGGAATCGTCCGCGTGCGGGCAACGGGCAGGTCTTCGGACTCGTGGACACGCCTGCCGGTCTCCCGGCGGGCCCCTACTGGCCGTCGCTTCCCAGGACCTGTTCCGGTCCCAGTGCTCATGACGGCGGTCGTTCCCACTCACCGCTGCGGGGCAGTTCCGGACTTCCACCGGATTCCCTCTTGCGACGCATCCCGCCTGGCGGACGGGGGCGAACCAGCTGCTCGGTCAGAGTAGGCCGGATGCCGCGCCGGTGAACACCGGTGTCCAGCTGTCGGATAGTCAAACGAGACGCGGCCTGGACGCGGCGACACCACTCGCCCCGTCCACGCCGTGTCCCGCGCCTCCGGCGCACCCTCTGCCCGGAGACGTGCCGGGCTCCTCAGTCCCGGCCGTACGTGTGGAACCCTCGGCCGCTCTTGCGGCCCAGCAGCCCTGCCTGCACCATCCGCCGGAGCAGCGGGGGCGGGGCGTAGAGGGGCTCCTTGAACTCCTCGTAGAGGGACCGGGCGATCGCCTCGACCGTGTCCAGCCCGATCAGGTCGGCGAGCCTGAGCGGTCCCATGGGGTGGGCGCAGCCGAGTTCCATGCCGGAGTCCACGTCGGCCGCGCTCGCGAACCCGGATTCGGCCATCCGGACGGCCGCGAGGAGGTACGGGATCAGCAGGGCGTTGACGACGAAGCCCGCCCGGTCCTGGGAGCGGACCGTGGTCTTGCCCAGGGCGTCCCGGACGAAGGCCTCGACGGCGGTGCGGGTGTCCTCGGAGGTGTGGAGGGAGCTGACGACCTCGACCAGCGGCAGGACGGGGACCGGGTTGAAGAAGTGCAGGCCCACCACCCGGTCCGCTCGGCCGGTGGCCATGCCCAGGCGCATGACCGGGATGGCGGAGGTGTTGGTGGCGAGGACGGCGTCCGGGTCCTCGACGGTCTTGTCGAGGCGGGTGAAGACCTCCGTCTTCGCCTCGGGGTCCTCGGTGACGGCCTCGATGACGAGCTGCCGGTCGGCGAGGTCCTCCAGGTCCCCGGTGAACACGAGCCGGGCCAGGGCGTCCTCGGCGGAGTTCCGGTCGAGCTTGCCCCGCTGCACTGCGCGTTCCAGGGAGACCGCGACGCGTTCCCGGGCGGCGCGGGCGGCGGTGGCGCCCGCCTCGGCGACGACGGTGTCGAGTCCGGCGCGGGCGCAGACCTCGGCGATGCCGGCGCCCATCTGGCCGCCGCCGACGATCCCGACGCGCTGGATGCGGCCGGCGGGCCGGATGCCGTCGGCGGGCCGGCTGCGGTCCGGCTGCGCGGGGGCGTTCACGCGCCGACCCGTACGGCGGCGTGGCGGACGAGGTGGCGGGTGTAGGCGCCGGGTGTGAAGAAGCCGGGCAGCCGGGGGGCGAGCGCGCCTTCGACGAGGACCTCCCGGGCCTCGGCCGCCAGGGCCCGTGGATCCTCGGCGGTCAGGGCGGCGCATTCGGCGTCGAGGTGGGCGAGGACCGTGGCCCGGTCCACGTGGCCGTGGCGCAGCCACTGCCACAGCTGCACGCGGGCGATCTCGGCGGTGGCGGCGTCCTCCATCAGGCCGTACAGGGCGACGGCGCCGCGGCCGCGCAGCCAGGCGTCGAAGTACCGCAGGGCCACGGCGACGTTGGAGCGGACGCCCTCCTGCGAGGGGCGCGCGCCGCTCCGGCGCACCGACAGCAGGTCGGCCGCGGTGACCTCGACGTCCTCGCGGGTCCGGTCCCGCTGGTCGGGCCGGTCCCCCAGTACGCCGTCGAAGACCTCCCGGCAGAGCGGGACCAGGCCGGGGTGGGCGACCCAGGAGCCGTCGAAGCCGTCCTCGGCCTCCCGTTCCTTGTCGAGGCGGACCCTGGCGAACACGGCGGTGTCCGCTTCCGCGTCGTGGCCGGGGACGTGGGCGGCCATGCCGCCGATGGCGTGGGCGCCGCGCCGGTGGCAGGTGCGCACGAGCAGTTCGGTGTACGCCCGCATGAAGGGGGCCGTCATGGTGACCTCGGCCCGGTCGGGCAGCTGGAAGTCGGTGCGGTGGCCGAAGGTCTTGATCAGGCTGAAGAGGTAGTCCCAGCGGCCCGCGTTCAGTCCGGCGCTGTGTTCGCGCAGTTCGTGGAGGATCTCCTCCATCTCGAAGGCGGCCGTGACCGTCTCGACGAGGACGGTGGCGCGGACCGTGCCGCGCGGGATCCCGAGGAGTTCCTGCGCGAGCAGGAAGATGTCGTTCCACAGGCGGGCCTCGTACCGGTTCTCCAGCTTGGGGAGGTAGAAGTACGGGCCGTGCCCGGAGTCGATCTGCCGCTGCGCGCAGTGGAAGAAGTACAGGCCGAAGTCCACGAGCGAGGCGGACACGGGCCGGCCGTCGATCTCCAGGTGCTCCTCGGTGAGGTGCCAGCCGCGCGGCCGGACCATGATGGTCGCGAGGTCCGTGCCGAGGCGGTACGCCTTGCCCCCGGGGGTGGTGAAGTCGATGCGGCGCTCGATCGCGTCGAGCAGGTTGAGCTGGCCGCCGATGACGTTGCCCCAGGTCGGGGCGGTGGCGTCCTCGAAGTCCGCCATCCAGACCCGGGCGCCGGAGTTCAGAGCGTTGACCGTCATCCGCCGTTCGGGCGGTCCGGTGATCTCGACCCTGCGGTCGGTCAGGCCGGGCGCGGGCGGGGCGACCTGCCAGTGGGGGTCCTCGCGCAGGGCGCGGGTGGCGATCGGGAAGTCGAGCGGGGTGCCGCCGGCGAGGTGGCCCGAGCGGCGGCTGCGCTCCCTGAGGAGCTCCTCGCGGCGGTCGGCGAAGGCGCTGTCGAGGCGGCCGAGGAACTCCAGGGCCGCAGGGGTCAGGATCTCCTCGTGGCGCTCGCCCGGTGCACCGAGGACCTGGACGCTGCTGGTCAGAGGCGGGAGGGACATGCGGTTCTCCTCAGCGGGGGCGGTGGGTGCCCGGGGGGATGTCCCCGGGCACCCGTCGGGACGGCCGGCAGCGTCGGCTGCGGCGGACCGGGCTCGGGATCGGGCCCGCGCTCGGGGCGGTCCTAGTGGAACTGCTCTTCCTCGGTGGACCCGGCGAGCGCGGTGGTGGAGGAGGCGGGGTTGACGGTGGTGGAGACCAGGTCGAAGTAGCCGGTGCCGACCTCGCGCTGGTGCCTGACGGCCGTGAAGCCCTGCGCCTGGGCGGCGAACTCCCGCTCCTGGAGGTCGACGTACGCGGTCATGCCGTGCTCGGCGTAGCCGCGGGCCAGGTCGAACATGCCGTGGTTGAGGGAGTGGAAGCCGGCCAGGGTGATGAACTGGAAGCGGTAGCCCATCGCGCCGAGCTCGCGCTGGAACTTGGCGATCTGGTCGTCGTCCAGGGCGGCCTTCCAGTTGAAGGAGGGCGAGCAGTTGTAGGCGAGCATCTGGTCGGGGTACCGGGCGTGGATCGCCTCGGCGAACTCGCGGGCCTGCGCCAGGTCCGGGGTGCCGGTCTCGACCCAGATCAGGTCGGCGTACGGGGCGTAGGCGAGGCCGCGGGCGATGACGGGGGCCATGCCGTTCCGGACGCGGTAGAAGCCCTCCGCGGTGCGGTCGCCGGTCACGAACTGCGCGTCGCGCTCGTCGACGTCGCTGGTCAGCAGGTTCGCGGCGAGGGCGTCGGTGCGGGCGATGACCAGGGTCGGGGTGTCGGCGATGTCGGCGGCGAGGCGGGCCGCGTTGAGGGTGCGGATGTGCTGCGCGGTGGGGACGAGGACCTTGCCGCCCAGGTGTCCGCACTTCTTCTCGGAGGCCAGCTGGTCCTCGTAGTGGATGCCTGCGGCGCCCGCCGCGATCATCGCCTTGGTCAGCTCGAAGGCGTTGAGCGGGCCGCCGAAGCCGGCCTCGGCGTCGGCGACGATCGGGGCGAGCCAGTCCGTGGTGTCCGAGCCGCCCTCGGCGGTCGCGATCTGGTCGGCGCGCAGCAGTGCGTTGTTGATCCGGCGGACCACCTGCGGCACCGAGTTGACCGGGTAGAGACTCTGGTCGGGGTAGGTGTGTCCGGCCTGGTTGGCGTCGGCCGCCACCTGCCAGCCGGACAGGTAGATCGCCTGGAGTCCGGCCCGGACCTGCTGGACCGCCTGCCCGCCGGTGAGTGCGCCCAGTGCGTGGACGTAGTCCCGCTCGTGGAGCTGGCGCCACAGGCGCTCGGCGCCGCGCCGGGCGAGGGTGTGCTCCTCGCGGACGCTGCCCGAGAGCCGGACCACGTCCTCGGCGCTGTAGGTGCGCTCGATGCCCGCCCACCGGGGGTCCTCGGCCCAGCGGCGCCTGAGCTGCTCGGCCGCCGCCGTCGTGGTCGTGTTCGCCTCTGCCATGACCGTCACCGCTTCCATCCGTCGCTTGTCTTGCCAATGAGTCGGGCCTACGCCTCGTTGATTGGCACTCTGTGCCTGATCTGAGGTGCGGCCGCCGGGCCCGCCCAGGGGCGGAAGCCGAGCAATGCTGCCGAGCCGCCGGGACAGGTCCGCCGGGATTACCGACATCAGGGCGTGATTCGGGACCGGAAGACCGCCTCGGCCACCGGGTCCGGCGGGCCGCAGGACCGACTCTGGCATTGGCACCCAGTGCCAACAAGCAGGTACATCTGCCAAGCTTTGCGAATCTTCGGAGCCCGTTTTGCCAAGGTTGCGAAGCCCCACGGCCGCGCCGGTCCGCCTAGGCTGACGGGGCGCGTCCAGGGGTGCCGGGACGCCGGAGGGGAAGGGGTGTGCGGTGAGCAAGACGTACGCGGGGGCGCGGCTGCGGAGGCTGCGCGAGGAGCGGCGGATGACCCAGGCCGATCTGGCGCGGGTCCTCGCCATCTCACCGAGCTACCTCAACCAGATGGAGCACGATTCGCGCCCGCTCACCGTGCCGGTGCTGCTGCGGCTCACGGAGGCCTTCGGGGTCGATCCGGGCTTCTTCTCCGAGCGCGACACCAGCCGCCTGGTCGCGGACCTGCGCGAGGCGCTCGCCAAGGAGGTCGCCGAGGCCCGCGTCTCCTCCTCCGACCTGGCCGAACTGGCCACGCGGATGCCCGCGGTCGCCTCGGTCCTGCTGGACCTGGGACGGCGCGGCCAGTTGCTGGCCGAGCGGCTCGCCGACGCCGCGGACGGCCGGGACTCGCCGGCCGATGCCCCGCGCTCGCCCCACGAGGAGATCCGCGAGTTCTTCTACCGGCGGCAGAACTACCTGCACGACACCGACCTCGCCGCCGAGGACCTGGCCCGCGAGATCGGCATCCGCCCCGGGGACGTGGTGCGCGCACTGACCCGCCGCCTGGCCGACCGGCACGGGATCAGGATCTCCGGGGACTGCGACCGGCTGCACCACTACGACGTGGGGGCCCGGGTCCTGCACCTGTCGAACCGGCTCCGGCCGGGCCAGCAGGCCTTCCGGATGGCGACGCAGCTGGGCCTGGCCGAGTACGGCGGCGAGCTGGACCGGCTCGCCGCCGAGGACTTCCCGCCCGGCTCCCCCGTCCACGCCCTCGCGCGGATCGGCATCGCCAACTACTTCGCCGCGGCGCTGATCCTCCCGTACGCGGCGTTCCACACCGCGGCGGAGGAATTCCGCTACGACATCGAACGGCTCACCGACCACTTCGGGCTCGGCCACGAGACGGTCTGCCACCGCCTCAGCACCCTGCAGCGCCCCAGGCTGCGTGGTGTGCCCTTCTCCTTCGTCCGGGTGGACCGGGCCGGGAACATGTCCAAGAGGCAGTCGGCGACCGGGTTCCACTTCTCCCGCGCGGGCGGCACCTGTCCGCTGTGGAACGTCTACGAGGCCTTCGCCGCCCCCGGCCGCATCCACGTACAGGTGGCGGCCATGCCCGACGGGCAGCGCCACCTGTGGACCGCCCGCGCGGTCACCCGCCACCGCGGCGGGTGGGGGGAGCCCGGGAAGACCTTCGCCATCGGCCTGGGCTGCGAGATCCGGCACGCCTCCCGCCTCGTGTACGCCGACGGGCTCGACCTCGGCAACGCGGCGGCCGCCACCCCGATCGGCATGGGCTGCCGGCTCTGCGAGCGGCTGGACTGCCCACAGCGGGCCGTGCCGCCGCTGGGCCGGGCGCTGGCCGTGGACGAGAACAGCAGCACCTTCGTCCCGTACCCGGTCGCGGACCCCGTCGGCCCCGCCCGCGGCTGACCCGGGCCCGGGGCCCGAGGCCGCCGCGGGCCCGGACCCGCCTCGGGGCCCGGCCTCAGTCCAGGCGCCGGGCCTCGGCCCCGGTCACCGGCTCGCCCGCCCGGACCCCGTGCAGGACGTGGGCGAGCACCTCGGCGCCGCGCACCACGCGCGGTCCGGGCCGGTTGAAGTAGGCGGGGCCGTCGAGGACCCAGACCTGCCCGGCCCGTACCGCGGGCAGTTCGTCCCAGCCGGGGAGGGAGGTCAGCAGGTCACGCTCCCGGAGGGTCCGCTCGGGCGGGAATCCGCAGGGCAGGACCAGGACCACGTCCGGGCGGGCCGCGCGGACCGCGTCCCAGGTCATCGGCTCGGTGTGCTCCCCGGGCGCGGCCAGCAGCGGATCGCCCCCGGCGGCCGTGATCTGCTCGGGCACCCAGTGTCCGGCGGGCCACAGCGGGTCCAGCCACTCGATCGCCACCACCCGGGGCCGGGGCCGGCCCGCCGTGAGCCGGCGGACCTCGTCGAGGCGGGCGTGCAGCTGCGTACGCCGCCGCTCGGCCCGCTCCCGTACGCCCAGCAACTCCCCCACGGTGACCAGGCAGTCCAGGACGTCGTCGAGGGTGCGCGGCTCCAGGCTGAGCACCCGGGGCCCGCCGTCCAGGACGCGGACCGCGCGGGAGACGCCCTCGTAGGACACCGCGCAGACCTCGCACAGGTCCTGGGTGAGGACGACGTCCGGTGCGAGGGCGGCGAGCGCCCCGGTGTCCAGGGTGTAGAGCGAGGAGCCGGAGTGCGCGGCCCCGCCCACGGCCTCGGAGATCTCCCGGCTGCTCAGCTCCTGCGCGTCGAACTCGGCCCGGGTGACCACCGGGACGGCGGCGACGGCCTGCGGCGGCCAGTCGCATTCGTGGGTGCGTCCGACCAGGTCGGCGGCCAGGCCGAGGTCGGCCACGAGGTCCGTGGCCGCCGGGAGCAGGGAGACGATGCGCATGACCCGACTGTAGGCGCGCGGGAAGGCGGGGGTGGACTTACTAGGACGTCCAACTATATGTTCGTGGGCAAAGGTCCGCGGTGCAGGGAAGCCGGTGAGAAACCGGCACGGTCCCGCCACTGTGACCGGGGAGTGTGCCGTCGTCCCCACGCCACTGACGAACGCCGTCGGGAAGGCGGGCGGCACGCGGGGATCCGGGAGTCAGGATACCGGCCGCGGAACGTTCCGTGTTGTCCACGAGGATGGAGCAGACACGCATGGCACCGGTTTGTACCCACGACCCTGGTGATCCGGCGGAGCGCCCGCACACGCACGCGGCGCGCTCGTAGTTCTCACGGCCTTCCCCAGCGGCGCGCCCCACCGGGCACGTCCGCCGGTCCGCCGTGCCATCCCCGGATCCCACCTGACGAGAGCAGGCAACCATGGTCCGTGAACTCACCCATTTCATCGGCGGCAAGCACACGACGGGCACGTCCGGCCTGTTCGCCGACGTGTACGACCCCAACACCGGTTCGGTCCAGGCCCGCGTGCCGCTCGCGGGGCGCGCCGACACCGAGGCGGCCGTCGCGAACGCCGAGGAGGCCCAGGCCGGATGGGCGCAGTGGAACCCGCAGCGCCGCGCCCGCGTGCTGCTGCGCTTCCTCCAACTGGTGGAGAACGAACGGGACTCCCTGGCCCGGATGCTGTCCGCCGAGCACGGCAAGACGGTGGCCGACGCCCACGGAGACCTCCAACGCGGTCTGGAGGTCGTCGAGTTCGCCGCCGGGATCCCGCACCTGCTCAAGGGCGAGTTCACCGACAGCGCCGGCTCCGGGATCGACGTGCACTCGCTGCGCTCGCCGCTCGGGGTGGTCGCCGGGATCACCCCCTTCAACTTCCCGGCCATGATCCCGCTGTGGCAGGCGGCACCCGCCCTGGCCTGCGGGAACGCCTTCGTCCTCAAGCCCTCCGAGCGGGACCCCTCGGTACCGCTGCGCCTCGCCGAGCTCTTCCTGGAGGCGGGTCTGCCGCCGGGCGTGCTCAATGTGGTCAACGGCGGCAAGGAGGCCGTCGACACCCTCCTGGAGGACCCCCGCGTCCAGGCCCTCGGCTTCGTCGGATCGACCCCGGTCGCGGCGTACATCTACGCCACCGCCGCCGCGCACGGCAAGCGCGCCCAGTGCTTCGGCGGCGCCAAGAACCACATGATCGTGATGCCGGACGCCGACCTCGACCAGGCGGTGGACGCGCTGATCGGCGCCGGGTACGGCTCCGCGGGCGAACGCTGCATGGCCATCGCCGTCGCGGTGCCCGTCGGCGAGGAGACCGCGGACGCCCTCGTCGCGAAGCTGACGGAGCGGATCGCCGGCCTGCGCATCGGCCGCTCCGACGACCCGGAGGCCGACTTCGGGCCGCTGGTCAGCCGCGACGCCCTGGACCGGGTCAACCGCTACGTCGGCATCGGCCGGACAGAGGGCGCCGAACTCGTCGTGGACGGAAGGCAGTTCACCCTCCCCGGACACGAGGACGGCTATTTCGCGGGGGCCACCCTCTTCGACCGGGTCACCTCCTCGATGCGGATCTACCGCGAGGAGGTCTTCGGCCCGGTGCTGTGCGTCGTACGGGCCGCCGACTACGAGGAGGCACTGCGCCTGCCCACCGAGCACCCCTACGGCAACGGCGTGGCGATCTTCACCCGCGACGGGGACACCGCCCGCGACTTCACCCGTCGCGTGGGGGCCGGGATGGTGGGCGTCAACGTGCCGATCCCGGTCCCGGTGGCCTACCACACCTTCGGCGGGTGGAAGCGCTCCGGCTTCGGGGACCTGAACCAGCACGGACCGGACTCCATCCGCTTCTACACCCGTACCAAGACCGTCACCTCGCGCTGGCCCTCCGGGGTCAAGGAAGGCGCGAGCTTCACCATCCCGACGATGGGATGAGCGCCGTGAGCACCCTCACCGAGGACCAACTCGCGCTCGCCGAGGTCACCCTGGACTTCGCCCAGGAGCAGCTCGCCCCGCACGCCGTGGCCTGGGACCGGGCCAAGCACTTCCCCGTCGACGTCATCCGCCGGGCCGCCTCGCTCGGCCTGGGCGGTGTCTACGTCCGCGAGGAGCACGGCGGTTCCGCACTCAGCCGCAGCGACGGGGTCCTGGTCTTCGAGACCCTGGCGACCGGCTGCCCCTCCATCGCCGGATACCTGTCCATCCACAACATGGTCGCCTGGATGATCGACCGCTACGGGGACGCCGCCCAGCGGGAACGCTGGCTCCCCGCGCTCTGCTCGGCCGACACCCTGGGCAGCTACTGCCTCACCGAACCCGGCGCCGGCTCCGACGCGGGCGCCCTGTCCACCCGCGCCGAACGGGACGGCGGCCACTACGTCCTGAGCGGCGTGAAGCAGTTCATCTCCGGCGCCGGGACCTCCGGGGTCTACATCGTGATGGCGCGCACCGGGACGGCCGGCCCGGGCGGGATCTCCGCCTTCGTCGTCGAACCCACCGACCCCGGGGTGTCGTTCGGGCCGAACGAGCACAAGATGGGCTGGAACGCACAGCCCACCCGCCAGGTCGTCCTCGACGGGGTACGGATCCCCGCCGGCCGGCGGCTCGGCGCCGAGGGCGACGGCTTCCGCATCGCCATGAACGGGCTCAACGGCGGCCGGCTGGGCATCGCCGCCTGCTCGCTGGGCGGCGCGCAGAGCGCCCTGGACCGCAGCCTGGCCCACCTCGCCGACCGCGAGGCCTTCGGCGGGCGGCTCCTGGACGCCCAGGCGCTGCAGTTCCGGCTGGCCGACATGGCCACCGAACTGGCCGCCGCCCGGGCCCTGGTCCGCCAGGCCGCACACGCCCTGGACAGCGGTGATCCGCTGGCGCCGCGGCTGTGCGCCATGGCCAAGCGGTTCGCCACCGACACCGGGTACGCCGTCGCCGACCGCGCCCTCCAACTGCACGGCGGCTACGGCTACCTCAGCGAATACGGCATCGAGAAGATCGTCCGCGACCTTCGGGTCCACCAGATCCTGGAAGGAACCAACGAGGTCATGCGCATCATCGTCGCCCGTGGACTGACGGAGAACCTGCGATGAACCACGAGGAGAGCGACCACGTCCTCCTGCACACCGACGGGCACGCCGCGTACGTGACCCTCGACCGCCCCGAGGCGCTCAACGCCCTGACCCGTCCCATGGTGCTCCGCATCGCCGGGGCGCTGGACGCCTGGGAACACGACCCGGCCGTGGCGACGGTCGTCATCGGCGGCGCCGGTGAACGCGGCCTGTGCGCCGGCGGTGACATCCGCGCCATCCACGCCGACGCGCGCAGCGGCGGCAGCGCCTCGGCGGAGTTCTGGCGCGACGAGTACCGCCTCAACGCGCGGATCGCCCGCTACCCCAAGCCGTACGTGGCCCTCATGGACGGCATCGTGATGGGCGGCGGGGTCGGGATCTCGGCCCACGGCACCGTACGGATCGTCACCGAACGCTCCCGCGTCGCCATGCCCGAGACCGGCATCGGCTTCGTCCCCGACGTCGGCGGCACCTACCTGCTCGCGCTGGCGCCCGGGGAGCTCGGCACCCACCTGGCCCTGACGGGTGCGGCGGTCGGGGCGGCGGACGCGCTGCTGTGCGGCCTGGCCGACCACTTCGTCCCCTCGGCCGCGCTGCCGGCCCTGACCCGGGAGCTGGCGACGCACTCCGTGCACGAGGTGCTGGAGCGGCACGTGGCCGCGCCGCCACCGGGTGAGCTCGCCGCTGCCCGCGAGTGGATCGACCACTGCTACGCGGCCGACACCGCCGAGGAGGTCCTGCGCCGGCTGCGGGCGACCGGGGTGCCCGCCGCGCAGGACGCCGCGGCCACCCTGCTGACGAAGTCCCCCACCGCGGTGAAGGTCACCCTGGCCGCGCTGCGCCGGGCCCGTCGCCTCGGCCCGCTGGAACGGGTCCTGGAACAGGAGTACCGGGTCTCCCGGGCCGCCCTGTCCAGCCCCGACCTCGTCGAGGGCATCCGCGCCCAGGTCGTCGACAAGGACCGCGACCCCCGCTGGTCCCCCGCCACGCTGGAGGAGGTCGGCGCGGCGGACGTGGACCGGTTCTTCGCCCCGCTCGGCGAGCACGAGCTGCGCCTCGCCGGATCCGCATCGTCTCCGGAGGTCGCCTGGTGACCGGTACCGTCGCATTCATCGGGCTCGGCCACATGGGCGGCCCGATGGCCGCCAACCTGGCCCGGGCCGGCCATCGCGTGCTCGGCTTCGACCTCGTACCGGAGCTGCTGGCGGCCGCCGCGGCCACGGGCGTGGAGCCTGCCGCCTCGGCCACCGCCGCGGCCGCCGACGCCGACGTGGTGGTCACCATGCTGCCGGCCGGAGCCCACGTCCTCGCCCTGTACCGGGAACAGGGGCTGCTCGCCGCCGCCCCGCCCGGCACCCTGTTCGTCGACTGCTCCACCATCGACGTGGCCGACGCCCGTACGGCGCACGAGGCGGCCGTCGCGGCCGGGCACCGGGCGCTGGACGCACCGGTGTCCGGCGGGGTGACGGGCGCCGAGGCCGCCACGCTCACCTTCATGGCGGGCGGCGGGGAGGCCGAGTTCGCCGCGGCCCGGCCGCTGCTGGACGTGATGGGCAGGAAGGCCGTGCACTGCGGCGCCGCGGGCGCCGGGCAGGCCGCGAAGATCTGCAACAACATGATCCTCGCCGTGTCGATGATCGGCGTCAGCGAGGCCTTCGTGCTGGCCGAGAGCCTCGGCCTGGACCACCAGGCCCTCTACGACGTGGCCTCCACCGCGTCGGGCCAGTGCTGGGCGCTGACCGTCAACTGCCCCGTGCCCGGACCGGTCCCGGCCAGTCCCGCCAACCGGGAGTACCGTCCCGGCTTCGCGGCGCCCCTGATGGCCAAGGACCTCGCCCTCGCGGCCGGCGCCCTGCGGGCCGGCGGGGTCGATGCGCCGCTGGGGCTCAAGGCAGCCGAGATGTACGCCGCATTCGCCGAGGGCGAGGGCGCCCGGCTGGACTTCTCGGCCATCGTCCGCACCCTCCGACCGCAGAACGGGAAGCCCGCATGACCTACGAGACGATCCTGCTGGAGCGCAAGGGCCGCGTGGCCCTGCTGACCCTCGACCGGCCCGAAGCCCTCAATGCCCTCAACCTCCAGGTCATGACCGAGGTCGTGGCCGCCGTGGAGGAACTGGACCGGGACCCGGAGGTGGGCTGCATCGTCCTCACCGGGTCCGCGAAGGCCTTCGCGGC
The DNA here is from genome assembly GCF_000725805.1 of Streptomyces xanthophaeus. Taxonomy (GTDB): domain Bacteria; phylum Actinomycetota; class Actinomycetes; order Streptomycetales; family Streptomycetaceae; genus Streptomyces; species Streptomyces xanthophaeus. Next base: position 28,708 of record NZ_JOFT01000026.1, read on the forward strand.
GGGCGCGGACATCAAGGAGATGCGCCCGCAGAGCTACATGGACATGTACCTCTCGGACTGGTTCACCGCCTGGGACCGCCTCGGCCAGGTCCGTACGCCCACGCTCGCCGCGGTCGGCGGCTACGCGCTGGGCGGCGGCTGTGAACTGGCCATGCTCTGCGACATCCTCCTCGCGGCCGACACCGCGAAGTTCGGACAGCCGGAGATCAAGCTGGGTGTCATCCCCGGCATCGGCGGCTCCCAGCGGCTCACCCGCGCCGTGGGCAAGGCCAAGGCGATGGAACTGTGCCTGACCGGCCGCACCATGGGGGCCGAGGAGGCCGAACGGGCCGGTCTGGTCTCCCGGATCGTCCCGGCCGGGGACCTGCTCACGGAGGCCCTCGCCGTGGCCGAGACCGTCGCCGGGATGTCGAAGCCCGTCGCGATGATGGCCAAGGAGGCCGTGAACCGGGCCTTCGAGACCACCCTCACCGAAGGCGTCCGCTTCGAACGCCGCCTGTTCCACGCGGTGTTCGCCACCGCCGACCAGAAGGAGGGCATGTCCGCCTTCGTGGACAAGCGTCCGCCGCACTTCACCCACGGCTGACCGGGTCAGGAACGCCGGGGGTAGCCTCGTGCGGGCTGCCCCCGGCGGGGCCGTCAGGACCGAACACCCCCTACCGGAGCCGCGGTGGCCATGGAACCCTCGACCTTTTCCGCACCCGACGTACGCCTGGCACGCCTCGCCGGCGCGGTCGGCCTCCCGGCCACGTGGCCCCCGACCGAGGAGCACCTCGACGGCCTCGCGGACCGGACCGGGCTGCGCGCCCACGACCTCCTGCTCGTCGCGGACCTCCCCGTACCCGAGACCGCGTGGCTCTTCGACTCGTATGCCGGCGCGTCCAGTTCCCTGGTGTCGCGCTCACTCGCCCTGCCCGCACCGGGCCGGCAACGGCTGCGTACCCGTGCACGGTCCCTGACCGCGCCGACGGGCACGCTCGCGCCTTGGGAGCCCCGCCCGTACGAGCAGTACCCGCCGGGCTTCGGCTCGCTCCTCCTTCGGATGCTCGCGCTCCGCAACCTGAACTGGTCGGGGACGGCCAAGGCGATGTGCCTGATGTCCGGTGTCTGCAAGGCGGCTTCGACCATCGGCGCGGTGGGGCGGGGCGTCAAGCCGCTCGATGCGGAGCTGCTCGACGGCTTCGCGGCGACGCTCGGCGTACCGGTGGCCGTGCTGGCCGAGCTGACCGGCGTCCGCCCGTCGGCGCAGAGCCGCGCGCTCACACCCGAGGTGACCGACACGGCCGCACTGGTCTGGGAGATCCGGCAGCTGACCGGGGAGCAGGAACGCCTGCTCACCGAGTACGCCGAGGAGTTGGGCGGGCAGTGATGCCGTCGGGGGCCGGGTGCGGGTCCCGTGGGCGGGGCCCGCACCCGGTGGGGGTCAGGCGCCCCAGCGCAGGGCGATGGTGTCGCCCACGTTGATCACCTTGTTGCGCGCGGCGCCCGCGAAGGCGGAGCCGTCGACGCTGACCTTCCAGGTGTTCGCGCCGCTGTTGGCCTTGCCGTTGACGGCGGTGACGGTGCCGGTGCCCGAGGCGGGGGTCACGCTCGTGACGCAGCCCGCCGGGGTGGCGCCGGTGGTCGCCGCGTTCAGCACGTCGCCGAGGGTGGTGGTCGTACCGGTCGGGGTGAAGGCGACGGAGCAGACCTTCAGGCTCCCGGCGCCGTCGTCCACGGTGAGGGCCAGCTTGGTGGCCGTACCGGCGGTGAAGGCGGACTGGGCCACCCACTGCGGGGCGCCGGGGGTGACCGGGACCGGCGGGGCAGCCGTGAAGCCGCCGCCGACCACGGCGCGCAGCGCGTCGATGGAGGCGTAGGCGGAGGGGACGGTGTCGGCCGGCTTGTACTTGAAGCCGCCGGCGGGGTTGTACTGGTTGGCGATCAGGAAGTCGACGGGGGTCTTCCCGAGTCCGGTGACGAAGTCGCCGGTCTGGGGGTTGATGCCGCAGGCGTTGAGTCCGGCCACGCCCCATCCGTTGGAGCTGGTGTTGACCCCGTAGAGCGAGTTGAAGGCACCGGAGTTGTTGACCAGCTTGCCCTTGAGGAAGTTCTTGGCCTGGACGACGTCGGCGTCGGTGTGGGGCACGCCGGACACGCACAGGGCGGCCATGGCGGCGCCCGTCATGTCGACGTCGCTCGCCGAGCTGAGCGCGGTGGGGTTGCCCTCGGCCTTGCTGAAGGTCCAGCCGCCGTCGTTGTGCTGGTTGGCGCGGATGCGGGTGACCATGGAGTCGGTGAGCGCCTGCGGGACGCGGGCTCCGCCGGCCTGGGTCTTGGCCCCTCCGAGGGACAGGGCCGCGAAGACGGTTCCGTTGAAGTTGCCGGACGGGCCGAAGTACCCGGCCTCGGCGGTCTGCCAGTAGCTGTAGACCTGCGCGATCAGGTTGCGGGAATCCGAGACGCGGGCCGGGTCGATGCCCGCGGCGTACGCGTTCAGTGCGGCGCGCTCGTAGTCGGTGACGACCGGGGTGGCCGACGGCCAGGAGGGCGTGGAGAGCAGGTTGCGGTAGACGGTACGGGCGTTCTTCGTCGTGTCACCGCCCGGGGCCACGTCGACGACGGCCGTACCGGCGGCGGCGAAGGTGCTGAACGCCCACTCGTTGGACAGCCCGGCCCCGGCGTACGAACCGTCCGCGGCCTGGAGCGACTTGAGGTAGGCGATGCCGTTGGTCTTGGAGGTGGCTATCTGCGCGGGGCTGGAGGTCGCGGAGGCGGGCAGCGCGGTGAGGGCGAAGGCACCGAGCGCGGCGGGCACCGCGAGCGCGAGGCGGCGGGGGGTACGGGTACGGGACATGGCCTGCTCCTGGAATCGGCGGACGCCGGCCGTCCGCCGCGCCGCCGCGGCCCGGGGGGACGTGGCGGGGCAGGGCGGGACCGCCGTCCGGAACGCGTGGTACGGCTTCCTGTACTGCATCGCCGTATGGGCATTCGGGCTCGGAAGCGGCTCCTGCCGTCCCACACCGTTGCGCGTCAGCTCCGGCTTCTCACCGGATTCCCCCACCTGGCAGCCCAGGACGCTACCCCAGTGATCATGGGTCCGCCAGCGGCCCCGGTCGAGGTCCGCTGGAGGGCTTCGCGGTGAGACGCAGGCCACCTTGACGGCCTGTTCCGATCCGTGTTCCATTCCCGCTGACAAGCAATCAGCACCAGGGGAAGCCGGTCGAAGTCCGGCGCTGACCCGCAACCGTAGGCCCGGCAACCGCCGGGCAAGTCGGAACACCTGGCGCGCAGTCATCACACGAGGAACGCCGTCGCGGACTACGGCGTGGTCGCCACCGCCCTCCCCACGTCACGTCACGTGCGGGGGCGCATCGCCACGCATGCGCTCCGCCCGGCAGAGACGAGGGCCGCGGTGGGCACCGAAGAACAGGCAGCACGGCACGTACGCATCGGGCGGCGGATGCTCTCCTTGGGGACGGCGTCGTTCCTGACGATCGGCGCGGGAGTGGCCTTCCTCACGCCCACGGCGGCGAACGCCGATCCCCTCGACCAGTGCACGGCCACCACCGGGGCCGTCGTGGCGGTCGACTTCGGCCCCTTCGGCGGCAAGGTCGAACGGGGCTGCGACACCACCCCCACCACGGGCTACGAGCTGCTGCACACGGCCGGCTTCAGCACCGAAGGCACCCGCAAGGACGGCGACGCATTCGTCTGCCGACTCGGCTTCGGCTCCTTCAACTCCGGCAAGCAGTACCCCGTTCCGGAGGTCGAGGACTGCGTCCTGACCCCACAGGCCACCGGCTACTGGTCGTACTGGCACGCCTCGCCGGGCGACACCAAGTGGACCTACAGCTCCCTGGGAGCGATGTCCCACGTCCCCCAGCACGGTGACGTGGAGGCCTGGGTGTTCGGCGGTACGGACGTCGAAGGCACCAACGGCAAGCCGAAGTTCACCCCCGCACAGGTCCGGGCCGGGGGCTCGGGCCCCTCCCCGGAGCCGGAGCCGGACCCGGAGGTGCCGGACGTGCCGCCGGGCGTGGTCGACCTGGCCGCCGCCACCCGTTGGGTCGGCGCGAAGCTGAAGGACGGGGAGCGCGTCGTCGTCGACGGCACCACCGACCCGGACTACGCGGCCACTGCCGAGGCCGTCCTCGCCCTGGCCGCGGCCGACCCCAAGAGCCCCGCCGCGCAGAAGGCCGCGGGCTTCCTCGCCACCCCCGCGCACACGCTGGCGTACGCCTACCCGGCGGGCAAGGACGCCGCCCCGGACGCCACGGCCGCCGCACGACTGGCCCTCGTCGCCGAGGCCACCGGCAAGGATCCCCGTGCCTTCGGCGGCCGCGACCTGCTCGGCGACCTCGTGAAGTACGTCTGCCCGAGCGGCGCCGACATTCCCGAGCCGCTGCCCGGATGCGTCACCAAGGGCGACTTCCGCACCGCCAACCAGGCCGACGGCCAGGCCATGGCCCTCATCGCCCTGCTGAACGGCGGCGTCACCCCGCCCGCGGACGCCGTGACCCGGCTGACCGGCCTCCAGTGCGAGGACGGCGGCTTCACCGGCATCATGATCCGTCCCGAAGAGGCCTGCGACAGCGACCCCGCTGCGAGCACCCTGGTCCTGCTGGCCCTCAAGCGGGCGGGCGGCCACGGTCCGGTGGTGGCCGAGGGCACCGCCTTCCTGCGCAAGATGCAGCTCCGCAACGGCGGCACACCCGGCGCGCCGGGCGGCACCACCGGCAACGCCTACATGACGGCCTTCGCCTCCCAGGCACTGCGCGCACTGGGCAACCCGGCCCGGGCCGACGCGGCCCTCTTCTGGCTGTCCTCGCAGCAGCTCGACGGCGGGGCCTTCTCCTCCGACGAGGGCGCCACCGACCCGCTGTTCTACGCCACCACCGCGGCCGTCCTCGCAGCGGCCAAGACCGACCTGGTGACGCTGACCACCAAGAAGGCCGAGCCGCCGAAGCCGTCCCCGGCCCCGACCACGCCGGGGCCCACTCCCCCGGCCGGTGACGGGCCCGACCTGAAGAAGGGCACCGCCTACCTCACCGACCGCGCCCGGCTGGTCCAGGGCCGCTACTACGAGAACGCCCCGGGCAGCGGCTTCGCCGACTACGGCATGACCATCGACGGCGCGTACGCGCTCGCCGCCACCGGACAGGACAACACCGCCCTGCGCAACATCGTCGACTTCCTCGACAAGGGCGGCAAGGACGGCACGGGCCGCGGCGTCCACGACTGGACCATGACCGGCACCAAGTACGCGGGCGGCGGCTCCATCGGCAAGACGGCGGTGCTCGCCGAGGCGGTGGGCCGCGATCCCCGCAACTTCGGCGGCAAGGACCTGATCGCCGCGCTCGCCAAGGGCATCTGCCCGGCCAAGTCCCCCGCTCCCGACCGGGCCTGCGCGGACAAGGGCAACTACAGCCACGCCGACTCCGTCTTCTCCCAGTCCCTCGGCGTCATCGCCCAGGTCCGGGCGGGCGAGTCGGCCGCCGCGGCCGAACCCATCGCCTACCTCAAGAGCCTCCAGGACCCCTCGGGTGCCTGGCGCAGCGTGATCGGCAAGGACAGCAAGCTTGAGGTGGACTCCACCGCGATGGCCGCGATGACCCTGGACCTGCTGCCCGACGCCGGCTCGCAGGCGGCCGTGGACAAGGCCCTCGCGTGGCTGGCCGGCCAGCAGCTGGCGGACGGCGGCTTCCCCGGCGCCTCCGGCAACTCCGTGAACTCCGCCGCGCTGGCCGTGCAGGGCCTGTCCCTCGACTCCGCGAAGTACGCGGACCGCATCGCGAAGGCCCGGAAGTTCCTGGCCTCGCAGCAGAATGCCGACGGCGGGTTCAACATCGCCAAGGGCGCCCAGCCCGGATCCGACGTCCGCGCCTCCACCCAGGCCGTCGGCGGGACCACCGGCATCTCCTTCGCCACCCTGACCCGCAGCCTGGACGGCACGACCCCGGAGCCCGTCCCCAGCAGCTCGGTCAAGCCCTCCGCCCCGGCGATCGTCACCCCGGGCGAGGACGCGGGCGGTACGGGTTCCTCCGGCGGCCCGCGTCCGGCCGGTGGCAGCCTCGCCTCCACCGGCGCCCAGATCGGCGGACTCGCCGCGGCGGCCGTCGTCCTGGTCCTCGGGGGCTGGGGCGTCACCCGGGCCACCCGCACCGCGCGCAGCCGCCGCAGCACGACCGGGGGCGGAGCATGAGCGGCCGCTTCCTGGGCGCCCTGGCCCGGACGGCCGGTGCCCTGGGGCTGACGGTGGCGGCCTTCGCCGCCACCGCGGCCCCGGCGGGGGCCGCCCCGCAGCCGATGGGCCAGTGCACCACCTCCTCCGGAGTCGTCCTCGCCGTGGACTTCAGCCACTGGGGCGGCCCCGTGTACCGCTCCTGCGGAACCACGCCCACCACGGGCTACGAGCTCCTCAACCAGGGCGGCTGGGCCACCACCGGCACCGGGCACGACGGCCCCGCCTTCATCTGCCGCATCGGGTACAGCGGCCACCAGGGCGGCAAGCAGTACCCGACCCCGCAGCAGGACGACTGCGTCCTGACCCCGCCCGCCTCCGCCTACTGGTCGTACTGGCACGCGGGCCCCGGCCAGAACACCTGGGAGTACAGCCAGCTCGGGGCGATGCTCTACAAGCCGAAGCCCGGCAGCGTCGACCTGTGGACCTTCGGGGGTACGGACCTCGAAGGCACCGAGGGCCGCCCGGCGGTCAGCCCCGACCAGCTGCGCGCCAAGAACGCCCGGCCTGCCGGTGACGGCCGCCCCGTGCCCAAGGACACCCGTACGGCGGCGCCCCTGCCGCCGGGCGTCAACACCGGTCCCAAGCCGGAGAATCCGCCCCCGGCCGCCCCGCCGACGGCGACGGCGCCCGGCCCCATGCCCCCGGAAAGCCCCTCGGCCTCGGCGAGCCCTTCCGAGAGCGTCCCGCCCACGCCGTCCGCGGCGCCGACGTCCAGCGCCCCGGCGGTGGCCGCGCCCGGTCCCGAGGTCGTCGAAGCGGCCCCGGCGGCCGACGCCGAGCACGACGCGGGCTCGTACCTGCCCGCCGTCGCCACCGGAGCGCTGGTGCTGCTGATCGGCGCCGCCGCCTTGTTCGCGGCCAAGCGCCGCCGTCGTACGGAGTAGCCGCGTGCCACGCACCACCACCGCGCCGGCGGGGAAGCCGCCCGTGTCCGGCCCCGCGCCGGACACGGGCGGCCGCCGGCTGCCCCGCACCCTGCACCCGGTCGCCTGGTGGATCTGGGCCCTGGCCCTGGCCACCGCGGTCAGCCGCACCAACAACCCGCTGCTGCTGTTCCTCGTCCTCGCGGTCCTCGGCTACGTGATCACCATGCGCCGCACCGAGGCCCCCTGGGCGCGCGGCTTCAAGTACTACCTCTACCTGGCGCTGACCGTCGTGGCGATCCGGGTGCTCTTCCGCGCGGTCTTCGCCACCGGCGTCACCCCCCGCGACCACTTCCTCTTCTCACTCCCCCACATCCCCACCCCCGACTGGTACGCGGGCATCCAACTGGGCGGACCCGTCTCCCTGGAGGCCCTGCTCTCGGCCGCCACCGACGGGCTGCGCCTGGCCTGCATGCTGTGCTGCATCGGCGCGGCCAACACCCTCGCCAACCCCAAGCGGGCCCTGCGCGTGCTGCCCGGCGCCCTCTACGAGCTGGGCGTGGCCGTCACCGTGTCCATCAGCGTCGCCCCCCAGCTCGTGCAGAGCGTCCAGCGCGTGCACCGGGCCAAGCGGCTGCGGGCCGGCCGTTCCAAGGGGCTCAGGGCCCTGCGCGGCATCATCGTCCCCGTCCTCGAAGACGCCCTGGAGCGCTCCCTGCGGCTGGCCTCCGCCATGGATTCGCGCGGCTACGGCCGGGCCGGCACCGCCACCCGCCGCTCCCGGCGCCTGACCGGAGCCCTGATGCTCCTCGGCATGTGCGGGCTCTGCGCGGGGGCGTACGGGCTCCTCGACGCGACCGCGCCGAAGCTGCTGGGCCTGCCCGCCATGGGCGCGGGCACGCTGCTGTGCTTCGCGGGACTGCGCCTCGCCGGCCGCCGCATCACCCGGACCACCTACCGGCCCGACCCCTGGCGCTTCGCCGAATGGGCCGTCGCCGGCTGCGGGGTGCTCTCCGCCCTCCTCCTCTTCACGAACGTCGGCTTCGACGCCGCCGAGCTCAACCCGTCCATCTACCCGCTGAGCTGGCCCACCCTGCCGCTCGTACCCGCCGCCGCCATCCTCCTCGCCGGGGCCGCCGGCTTCCTGGCCCCGCCGCCGACCGCCCCCGGCCGCCCGGCCGTCCCCGCACAGCGCACCGAGGAACCCAAGTGATCACCTTCGACCAGGTCAGCGTCCAGTACGAGGACACGGCCGAACCGGTCCTGCGCGATGTGGACCTCACCGTCGAGGAAGGCGAACTCTGCCTCGTCGTCGGCCACACCGGTGTCGGCAAGTCCACCCTCCTCGGCGCCGTCAACGGCCTGGTCCCGCACTTCAGCGGCGGCACCCTCTACGGCCGCGTCCTCGTCGACGGCCGCGACACCGCGGGGCACCCGCCCCGCGAACTCGCCGACGTGGTGGGCGTGGTGGGACAGGACCCGCTCGACGGCTTCGTCACCGACACCGTCGAGGAGGAACTCGCCTACGCCATGGAGCAGCTGGCCGTCCCGCCCGCCACCATGCGCAAGCGCGTCGAGGAGACCCTCGACCTCCTCGGTCTAGCCGACCTGCGCCACCGCGCCCTGCACGAGCTCTCCGGCGGGCAGCAGCAGCGCGTCGCCATCGGCTCGGTGCTCACCGCCCACCCGCGCGTGCTCGTGCTGGACGAGCCGACCTCGGCCCTGGACCCGACGGCCGCCGAGGAGGTACTGGCCGCCGTCACCCGCCTGGTCCACGACCTCGGTGTCACCGTGCTCCTCGCCGAACACCGCCTGGAGCGGGTGGTCCAGTACGCCGACCGGGTCATCCACCTGCCCGGTGACGGCCGCGTCGTCTGCGGCCTCCCCGCCGAGGTCTTCCGTACGGCGTCCATCGCCCCGCCCGTCGTGGAACTCGGCCGCAGAGCGGGCTGGACCCCGCTGCCGCTGTCGATCCGCGACGCCCGGCGGGCGGCCGCCCCGCTGCGCGCGCGGCTGGCCGGCGCCACGCCCCCGCCGGTACGGCCCGCGCCCCCGGCCGGACGGCCGCAGCTGCTCACCGCCTGCGGTGTCACCGTGACCTACCAGGGCGTGCCGGCCGTACGGGAGGTCGACCTGGCCCTGCACGGCGGGGAGGTCACCGCGCTGATGGGCCGCAACGGATCGGGGAAGTCCTCCCTCCTGTGGGCCCTCCAGGGTTCCGGACCGCGCAAGTCCGGCTCGGTGGAGGTGGTACCCGCCTCCCCCGGCAAGTCCCTCGACCCGCGCAAGCTCTCCGCGGCGCAGGCGCGCGCTCTGGTGGGCCTGGTCCCGCAGACGCCGACCGACCTGCTGTACCTGGAGAGCGTCCGGCAGGAACTCGACCAGGCCGACGCCGAGTCCGGGGTGGAGGGGCCGGACGCCCTGACGGCCCGGACCCTCCTGGACCGGCTGGCACCGGGCATCCCCGACACGACCCACCCGCGCGACCTGTCCGAGGGCCAGAAGCTCGCCCTGGTCCTCGCGATCCAGCTGTCGGCGGCGCCCCGCGTGCTGCTCCTCGACGAGCCCACGCGCGGACTCGACTACCGCGCCAAGAACGAACTCGTCCGGATCGTCGACGACCTGGCGGCGGAGGGCCGCGCCGTGGTGATCTCCACCCACGACGTCGAGTTCGTCGCCCGGGCCGCCGACCGGGTCGTGGTCATGGCGGAGGGGGACGTGGTCGCCGACGGCCCGACCTCGGAGGTCATCGTCGCCTCCCCGGTCTTCGCCCCGCAGACGGCGAAGGTCCTGGCGCCGCTGCCCTTCCTCACGGTCGGCCAGGTGTCGTCCGTGCTCGCCGCCCCCCACCGGACGGAACCGGCCTCATGACCGCACGCGCCACCGCCGCCATCCGGATCAACGGCCGGGCCGCGGTCGTCATCGCCATGGCCGCCTTCCTCGGGGTCGTCGCGTTCTTCTGGCCGTTCCTCGTCGCCCCGGGCAAATTCGGCTCGAACTACGCCCCGCCGCTGATCTTCGGCGTCCTGCTCGTCGTCGTGCTGTGCGTGGTCGTCTCCGAGATCGCCGAGGGCGGCATCAACTCCAAGGCCCTGGCCATGCTGGGGGTGCTGTCCGCGGTGAATGCGGCCATCCGGCCCCTGGGCGCGGGCACCGCCGGCATCGAGACGGTCTTCTTCGTCCTCGTGCTGGCCGGGCGCGTCTACGGACCGGGCTTCGGCTTCACCCTCGGCTGCACCTCGCTGTTCGCCTCGGCCCTGATCACGGGCGGGGTCGGGCCCTGGATGCCGTACCAGATGTTCGGCTGCGCCTTCGTCGGCATGCTGGCCGGGCTGCTGCCCAGGGCCACCGGCCGCCGGGAGGTGCTGATGCTGGCCGCCTACGGCTCGGTCTCCGGATACCTCTTCGGCTTCCTGCTGAACCTCTCCTTCTGGCCGTTCTCGCTGGACCCGAACAGCTCCATCGCCTATCTGCCCGGGCTGCCCTTCACCGAGCAGTTCCAGCGCTACCTGGCCTTCGACCTCGCCACCTCGCTGGGCTGGGACACCGGCCGGGCCGTGACCAATCTCGTCTGCATCCTCCTGGCCGGACCCGCGGTCCTCACGGTCTTCCGCCGGGCGGCCCGCAAGGCACGCTTCCAGGCCCCGGTCCGCTTCGTGGCTCAGCGGGGGGACGCGCCGATCCGTACGCCGTCACCGTCACAATCACCGTCACCGGAGAAGAACGACGCCAGTTCCTGACCCTCCTCGGTGAGAGCCGTGCGGTCGGCCCGGGAGAGAGGGCCCAGCGGGGAGACGACCACGACTCCGGCGTCCAGGGTCCAGGTCGCGGCGACCCGGCCGTCGACGAGTACGACGCGCTCGCCCGCGACCGACAGGCCCCGGTGCGCGTCGTCGATGATCCGGCTGCGGTCCTGGTAGCCGAGGACCGCGTTGTCGAAGGCCGGCAGGAACCGCACCGGGGCGGGGGTGTCGGGATCGGGACGGGGGGCGCCCGGCAGGTCGAGCAGTTCGCGGCCCCGCTCGTCGCGGAAGGTGACGAGTTCCGGGCGCAGCGCGGTGACCGCGGCCGGCAGCCCGGCGAGGCCGCACCAGGCGCGCAGGTCGGACGTGGCCGCGGGGCCGAACGCGCCGAGGTAGCGCCGTACGAGGGCCTGGCCCACGGGGTCGGTGGCGTCCGGGGGCAGCGGGTCGGCCTCGCGGCCCAGCCAGGACGACATCAGGGCGTTGCGCACCCCCGCCTTGGTGCGCCAGAGCCCGCGCGGAGGCAGCTGCACCATCGGGAGGAGCGCGGCGACGAGCATCTCCCCCAGGGGCCGCGGTCCCGGCTCCGGCCAGCGCGCCGCCACGGCCCGGGCCAGTTCGCCCATCGAGCGGGGTTCGCCGTCGGCCATCACCGCCCGGCCCGCCGCCGCGAGCTCCTCTAGGTCGACCCCGGCCAGTTCCCGGCGGTAGGTCCCCAGCACCCGCTGGCGCAGCATGGCCGCGTGGCGGGCCCGCCAGGCCAGGGCGTCCTCGGCGGTGACGAGGTGGACGGTGCGGCGCATGAGGTGGGTGCGCACCGCGCTCCGCCCGGTCAGCAGGTCCGACAGCTCGGCCGGGTCGAAGGCGCGGAGCCGGGACCAGAGTCCGACGTACGGTTCCTGCGGTTCCTGCGCCTGCAGTCCGCCGAGGTGGGCGACGGTTTCGAGGGCGGGTGCGTCGGCGCGGTCGAGCAGCAGCTGCCGGGCGAGCGTCGCGCGGTTCAGTGCCCGGGTGCCGAGGACGGGCACGGCCTTGGGGGACAACGACGGGCTCCTCATGTCTTGTGTCCTTGCCGGCATCGGCCGGCTCGGTCGGTTCGGTCGGTTCGGTCGGTTCGGTCGGTTCGGTGCGGAAACGGTCGCAGGAGAAGCGGACAGGATGTGACCGCTTCTCGGGGCACGATGGGGTTCATGCAGAAGACCTCGGCGCGGCTCCTGGCGCTCCTCTCGCTGCTCCAGGCCCGCCGCGACTGGCCGGGGGCGGTGCTGGCCGAGCGGCTGGACGTCAGCGCGCGCACCGTACGCCGCGATGTGGACCGCCTGCGCGAACTCGGCTACCCGGTGGTGTCGGCCAAGGGCCCCGAGGGCGGGTACCGGCTCGACGCCGGTGCGGAGCTGCCCCCGTTGCTGTTCGACGACGAGCAGGCCGTCGCGCTCGCCGTCGCGCTCCAGCTGGCCACCGTCACGGGCGCGGGCATCGAGGAGGCCGCACAGCGGGCGCTGTACACCGTCCGGCAGGTCATGCCGGCCCGGCTGCGCCATCGCGTCGACACCTTGCGGGTCACCGCCGTGCAGGGTGCGGCAGCGGGGGCGAACCCGCAGGTCGGCAGCGGGGTCCTGCTGGCTCTGAGTGCCGCGGTGCACGCCCGTGAGGTGCTGCGCTTCGACTACACGCCGGAGTTCACGGCCGGTTCCGGAGGGGACCTCGCCAAGAATCCGCCGCGCCGGGTGCAGCCCCACCACCTCGTCGCCCGGGGCGGCCGCTGGTACCTCGTCGCCTGGGACCTCGAACGCGAGGACTGGCGCACCTTCCGTGCGGACCGGATGACTCCGCGCACCCCGACAGGACCGCGGTTCATCCCGCGCGAGGTGCCCGGAGGGGATGTGGCGGCCTTCGTCGCCGACCGGTTCCGGGGCTCGGACGGCGCAGGGGGCCTGCCCTGCCGCGGCGAGGTGGTCCTCGGCCTTCCCGCGGCCGTCGTGTCCCGCTACAGCCGCGACGGGGTCGTCGAGGCACTGGGCCCCAACCGGTGCCGTCTGGTGCTGGGCTCCTGGTCGTGGGCCGGGCTGGCCGCCGCGGTCGGTGCCTTCGACGCCGACATCGAGGTCGTCGGACCGCCCGAGCTGGCGGACGCCTTCGCGCACCTGGCCCGCCGGTACGCCGATGCGGCGGCGTCCGCGGGCGCCGGCCCTGGTTCGGGGGTGGCGCCGGGCCGGTGAGGCGAACTGCGGCCGCTTCGACGACACGGCCCAGGGCCCCGGGATCCGCTCCCGGGGCCCGTCGTCACCTGCCGTTCTTCACCACTTGCTGTGGCAGTTCCAGTGACCCGGCACCCAGTGGCTGGTGTAGTGGCCGGGGACCCAGTGGTTCTTGAACCATCCCTTGCCCTGCCAGCCCTGGTGCCAGCGGCCGTGGTGGTCGTAGTGGCCCGGGTGCCAGGTGCCGTGGTGCCACTTCTTCTCCCAGTGGCCCTTGACCCAGGTCTTGCCCCAGTGGCCCTTCACCCACTTGCAGCGGTCGTGCCGGTCCTTGCGGTCGTGCTTGCGGTCCTGCTTGCCGTCCCAGCGGTCGTTCCGGTCGCGGTCACGGTCCACGGACGGGCTCACGGACACCGCCGTGGACGTCGCTGCCGGTGCGGCCGCGGCGGCCGCGCTGCCCGCGCCGCCGAGGGCGGCGCCTCCTACGAGCAGTCCCGTCGTGGCCACGCCCACGGCCATGCGACGGAATCTGATGGAAACGGTCATACGTCTCGCCTCCTACACCTCACCGATGATCCGGGTGACCGGCTCCTCGTCCCCGGAGGAGCCTCGACAGGTATTCGCCACCACCCGCCCCGTGGATTGCTCCCACGATTCTCGGTATGGGTAGATTCTCCGCTTTTTACAGATCTACACCCATTTGGACCTATACGGGAGAAGAGAGCCCCGGCCGCCCGGTGACCGACGGCACCCACCGCCCAGCCTTCCGCGACCCCGGCCCAGGGGTACGTACAGGAATCGATGGACCCGAGGTCCGGGCAAAGACGAGTGCCAGACGGCGCATCAGCATCGAAGTGCGCCTATTTTGTCCCGTTATGACGGAAACTAATGAGGGCCAGGAGTCTCCGGGGCGGCGACGGTTCGTCCGGACCGCGCTGACGGTGACGGCCGCTGTGTGCGCCGGAGCGGTGTCCAGCCGCCCGGTCCTCCCGGCCGCCACCTCCGCCGGGCCCAACAGCGCCCGCCCCGCCACCCCGGAATCGGCCTGGCGGGAACTGAGCGCGGGCAACCGGCGCTGGCGCACGCTGCACGAACGCCATCCCGACGAGACCCCGGCCGTCCGGCGGACCGTGGTGTCCGGACAGCATCCCTTCGCCGTGGTCCTGGGCTGCGTGGACTCCCGGGTCCCGCCCGAGCTGGTCTTCGACCAGGGGCTCGGCGACCTGCTGTCCGTTCGCTCGGCGGGCTCCGTCCTGGACGAGGCGGTGCTGGCCAGCGTCACGTACGGGGTCCTGGAACTGGCCATCCCGCTCATCGTGGTGCTGGGACACCAGTCCTGCGGGGCGGTGACGGCCGCGGTCCGGGCCGACGAGGAGGGCGGCCGGCTGCGCGGCCACATGCAGTACCTCGCCGATCAGATCCGCCCCGCGATCGACCACCGCCTGCAGGGCGACGCCCGGGTGGACGCCGCCATCACCGCGAACGCGCTCCTCGTCCGGGCCCGGCTGGCCGCGGAACCCGAGCTCGTCTCCAGGATCGCGGCGGGGAAGCTGACCGCGGTCGGCGCCCGGTACGCGCTGACCGACCAGCGGGTGCGCCGACTGCACTGAACGGCGGTCAGGGCACGCCGAGGCGCCCCAGGGCCGGCGCTCAGGGCCGGCGCTCAGGGCTCGATGAGGCCGACGCGGATGGCGTAACGGGTGAGTTCGAGGCGGTCGCGCAGGCCGAGCTTCTGGAGCAGGTTGGCGCGGTGGCGCTCGACGGTCTTGGGGCTGATGACGAGGAGGTCGCCGATCTCCTTGGAACTGTGCCCCTCGGCGACGAGCTTGAGGATCTCCTCCTCGCGTTCCGTGATGGGCCGGTCCGGCAGCGGACCGCCGGTGCGGGCCCGGTCCAGATAGGTGCGGATCAGGGTGGTCTCGGCGCCGGGGTAGATGAAGGGTTCGTCCCGCAGCGCCGCCCGGCAAGCTTCGACGAGGTCCCGGTCGGCCACGGATTTGGGGACGTAGCCGGAGGCCCCGGCCCGCAGGGCCTCGAAGAAGTACTGCTCGTTGTCGTACATGGTCAGCATCAGGATCCGCAGGCCGGGACGGATCCGGGCGAGTTCACGGGCGGCCTGGAGCCCCGTCTGCCGCGGCATGGCGATGTCGAGGACCGCCAGGTCCACCTCCGCGGCGCGGGCCAGGGCGACGGCCTCGGCCCCGTCGGCGGCCTCGGCGACCACGCTCAGGTCCGGTTCGGCGTCGAGGATCAGGCGTACGCCGCGGCGGACGAGGGTGTGGTCGTCGGCGAGCAGGATGCGGGCGGGCCCGGCGTCCGGCTGGTTCATCGGGTGGCCCCCGTGGTGTCGGTGCTGCGGGCGGTGGTGCGGTCGCCGGTGCCGGCGGGGGCGCGGTCGTGCGCGGTGTCGGTGACGTCGAGACGGACCTGGGTGCCGCCGTGCGGGCCCGGACCGATGCCGAGTTCGGCGCCGATCAGCAGGGTCCGCTCGCGCATCCCGCGGATGCCCGCGCCCTCGGGCGCATCCCGGAGCCCGTGACCGTCGTCGCGCACCAGCAGTCCGACGCGGCCACGCGGCAGGGGCCTCAGGTGGACCTCGACCCGGGTGGCGCCCGAGTGCCGGGCGGCGTTCGTCAGCCCCTCCTGCGCGACCCGGTACAGGACGAGCTCAGTGGCCGGGTCCAGGTGGGGCAGGCCGGGGGTGATGTGGGCGGTGACGCTCAGGCCGGGGGTGGTGAACTCGGCGGCCAGGGAGCGCAGCGCGCTGTGCAGGCCCAGCTCCTCCAGGACGCCGGGGCGCAGCCTGCGGGCGATGCGGCGGATCTCGTCCAGGCTGGCGCGGGTGGTCTCCTGGGCCTGGTGCAGGTCGGTACGGACCGGTTCGGGGGCACGGTCGGCGGCGTACTTGAGCTGGAGGAGGACCGCGGTGAGGGTCTGGCCGATCTCGTCGTGGAGCTCCTGGGCGATGCGTTTGCGCTCTTCCTCCAGGGCGGAGAGCACCCGGCCGCTGCTGGTGGCCCGCTCGGTCTCCAGCCGGTCGAGCATGGCGTTGAAGGTCTCGGTGAGCTCGGCGACCGCGCCGTCCCCGGCGACGGCCGGGCGGGCGCCGGGCCTGAGCAGGTCGGCGGTGGCCATCGCCCGGTTCAGGCGGGCGAGCGGGGCCAGCCCGATCCGCAGCAGCAGCGCATTGACGACCAGCATCACGGCCAGCCCGCCGAGCACGACCACCGCCTCGCCCAGCAGGACGGGGGTGGACACCGTCACGGGGCCGAGCAGCAGGAGCACCGCGAGGGCCAGTACGCCTGCGTTCAGCAGGAAGATCCGCCAGTACAACGACACGGCCCCACGCCTTTCCGGCCGGTCCCCCAGCATCTGCCCCGCCACCCCGACCGGCCTTCGCCGACTGCTCGACCGTTGCTCCGGCCGTTGCTCGGGCCGTTGCTCGGGCCGTTGCGCCTGCCGTTGCTTCGGCTCGCTCTGGCCACTGCTCTGGCCACTGCTCTGACCTGCGGCGTGACCCATTTCCCCCACCCATCCTCACCGGCCCGGCCCGCATCTGTCCATCCGTGCCGGCACCCATATTGCGGCCCCCCGGAAAGTGGCACGATGAGCGCGCCGAGCGGCCGTCTCCTGCCCGACGTCGCGCCGCCCGGCGCACCACGTACGGAACGAAACATGAGGGGGGACAGCTGTGCCTGCTCCACGGATGAGCACCACACCACTGCCCGGCATCGGGGTCCAGTACGACCTCATCACGCGCGAACACCGCCACCTGTCGGTGATCGCGCACCGCGACGGCACGCGGACCGTGAACGTCTACCGCGCCGACGACCCCGACGCGTGCGCCCAGTCGCTGCACCTGAGCGGTCCGGAGACGGCCGCGCTGATCGACGCGCTGATGCCGGCCCACCACAGCCCCAACGTCCTGCACACCACCGACCTGGGTCTGGTGGCCGAGCGGATCGAGCTGTCCGCGCACTCCCACTGGAACGGGCGCCTGCTGGGCGAGACCCGGATGCGCACCGAGACCGGCGTCTCGATCGTGGCCGTGCTGCGCCGCGCCGAGGCCCGCCCCTCGCCCGCGCCGGACTTCCGCCTCGCGGGCGGGGACACGCTCATCGTCATCGGCACCCGCGAGGGCGTCGACGCCGCCGCGGCCATACTCGGACGGGAGTGACCGCCTGTGCACTCCGCTCTCTTCCTGATCGAGTTCGGCGCGATCATCCTCGGCCTCGGTCTGCTCGGCCGGGTCGCGGGACGCCTGAAGTTCTCGCCCATCCCCCTCTACCTGCTGGCCGGTCTCGCCTTCGGCACGGGCGGCCTCCTGCCCATGGGGGCCAGTGAGGAGTTCGTCGCGATCGGCGCCGAGATCGGCGTCATCCTCCTGCTGCTCATGCTCGGCCTGGAGTACACCGCCAGCGACCTCGTCTCCAACCTCAAGACCCAGTACCCGGCCGGTCTGGTCGACTTCGGCCTGAACGCCGTACCGGGTGCGGTCGCCGCGCTGCTGATGGGCTGGGGTCCGGTCGCCGCCGTCGTCCTCGCGGGCGTCACCTGGATCTCCTCGTCCGGGGTCATCGCCAAGGTCATGGGCGACCTCGGCCGCGTCGGCAACCGCGAGACCCCGGTGATCCTCAGCATCCTGGTCCTCGAGGACCTGGCCATGGCGGTCTACCTGCCGATCATCACCGCCCTCCTCGCCGGGGTCAGCCTCGCCGCCGGCAGCGCGACCCTGGCCATCGCCCTCGGCGTCGCCGGGGCGGTCCTGTTCGTCGCGGTCCGCTACGGACGCCACATCTCGCGCTTCGTCTCCAGTGACGACCCCGAGAAACTGCTGCTCGTGGTGCTCGGCCTGACCCTGCTCGTCGCGGGCATCGCCCAGCAGCTCCAGGTGTCGGCGGCCGTCGGCGCCTTCCTCGTCGGCATCGCCCTCTCGGGGGAGGTCGCCGAAGGCACGCACACCCTGCTCAGCCCGCTGCGCGACCTGTTCGCCGCCGTCTTCTTCGTCTTCTTCGGCCTGCACACGGACCCCGCGAGCATCCCGCCCGTCCTGCTGCCCGCGCTCGCCCTCGCCCTGGTCACGGCCGGTACGAAGATCGCGACCGGCTACTGGGCCGCGCGGCGGGCCGGGATCGGGGTCAAGGGCCGGTGGCGGGCCGGAGGGACGCTCGTCGCCCGCGGCGAGTTCTCCATCGTCATCGCCGGCCTCGCGGTCACCGCGGGCATCGAACCCGCCCTGGGGCCGCTGGCGACCGCGTACGTCCTGATCCTCGTGGTGATCGGCCCGCTCACCGCCCGCTACACCGAACCCGCCGCGGCCTGGTTCGCCGCGCGCCGCACCGCGCCGCGGCCGGTCCTGGCCTCCGTACCCTCCCAGCCGGGAGCCCCGGCGGACACCCCGGACCCGGCTCAGGATCCGGCCGGCCGCCCCTGAGCCGGGCCTGGCGCAGCCGTCCGCCACGGCCGCCCGAAGCGCCACATGTCCAAGGTTGCATCTGTGGCTTCATTGGTCAATCAGACAGGCATTTGCAAGGCCGATAACTAAATAGCCCTGGCGGATGCAGGATGCCGACTGCAGGGTGCCGCAGGGCACCCTGCAGTCCGAGTCCGAAGGAGCTGAGGATGACAGCGGGCACGCAACGCGTGGACGGCGCCCGGCAGTGGCTGCGCGGCATCGAGGTCTTCGCCGGACCGCTGCCGGACTTCGACCCGGACGCGGCGCCCGCGGATCCGGTGCGGCTGTTCCTGTCCTGACTGCTGGAGGCCGTGGCCGACGGGGTGCGGGACCCGCACGCGATGACCCTCTCGACGGTCGACCCGGCGGGCGACCCGGACGCCCGCGTGCTGCTCCTCAAGGGGCTCGACGCCTCGGGATGGCAGTTCGCCGGGCACGGCTTCAGCCCCAAGGGCGGCCGGCTCGCCTGCCATCCCAGGGCCGCGCTCACCTTCTACTGGGCGGAGCACAGCCGCCAGGTCGGGATCCGCGGCGCCGTGACGCCCGGCTCCGCCGAGGACAACGCCGCCGACTTCCTCGCCCGGACCCCGGTCGCCCGCGCCGAGTCCCTCCTGGCCCGCCAGAGCCAGTACCTGACGGACTGCACTACCCAGTCGAGGTCGATTTCGCGGCGCCGGACACGGCCACCCGCCCGGCGCTCGCCGCCCTGGAGGCCTGGCGGGACCGGATGCTGGCGCGGTTCGCCGCCCCCGTCGCCGCCCGCGCCGAACGCACCGCCGCCCGCACCTTCTTCACCCGGCGCGCCGGCGCCTGCGGCCTAGGTGGGCGGCGCGGGCGCCGTGCTCGGGGTGGACGTCACCCACGCGATGCTCACCGCGGCGGCCACTATCGGCCGCTCCGGCTGCGGGCACCTGCTCCTGGCCGACTGCACCCGGCTCCCGCTGCCCGGCGCCTGCGTCCACGGCATCTTCGCGGCCGGACTGCTGGACCACCTGCCGCGCCCGCACGACGCCCTGCGCGAATGGGCGCGGGTGAGCGCGGCCGACGGCACCCTCCTCCTCTTCCACCCCTCGGACCGCGCCGAACGGGCCGCCCGCCACGGGCGGCCCCTCGACCCCGACGACCTCCTGGCCGAACCCAATCTGCGGCAGGCGCTCGAATCCACCGGCTGGCGGCTGACCCTCTACGAGGACGCGGCCCAGCACTTCGTCGCCCGCGCCACCCCCGCTTCCGCCGGCGTCATGGTGCGCCGCTGAGGAGCTCGGCGAGGCCCTGCCGGGTGGCGGCGATGACCACCCTGTCCTCGGGTCCGAGGACGTGGCCGGGGTGGAGGTCGAAGAGCAGCCCGCTCACGTGGGCCTGCCCGTCGAGCCGGGTGGCCCGCAGGTCGGGCCGCCGTTCGGCCGGGGCGGCCGTGTCGAGGGCGAGGACGCGCCAGCGGCCGGGCCTCGTGGCGTCGGCGACGGTGCGGCCCTCCAGGTGGGGAAGGCCGGCCACCTCCAGCGCGGCGAAGAGGAGCACCCGGCGTTCGACGGGCAGTGCGCCCAGGATCTGGCGGCCCATCATGGCGCTGGCGAACGCGGGCGCGGCCAGGGAGGTCACGCTGCGGCTGCGGGTCACCGCGTGGGGGTGGGCGGTGCGCAGGGTGCGGTGGACGGCGGTGGCGAACTCGTCGTCGTACAGGCGCAGCGCCACACGGAGGCCGGGCGTGCTGGTGCGGGCGCACAGGACGGCTTCGAGGTTGGTGGTGTCGGAGCTGGTGAGGGCGAGGAGGGCGCGGGCGCGGTGGATGTGGGCGGCTTCCAGGACTCCGTCCTGGGTGACGTCGCCCAGGATCACGGGTACGTGCAGGCGGCGGGCGAGGGCGATGCCCCGGGCCTCGGGGTCCTCCTCCACACAGACGACGGGGATGTCGAGTTCGCGCAGCCGGGCCAGGACCCGGGTGCCGATCTTGCCGAGGCCGAGCAGCACGACGTGGTCGGCGGTGCCGCGCGGGGGCCGCCGCAGGCTGGTGGCCGAGCGGAAGGATCCGAGGGCTTCGAGGACGGCGGCCACCAGGACCGGCAGCAGGAGCAGGCCGACGAGGCCGGCGAAGAGCTGGAGGAGCTGGCGTTCGGTGGGGTCGCCGACGGCCGGGTCGTTGATGGAGAAGAGGTCCAGGAGGGTGATGTAGGCGGCGTGGACGGGGTGGTCACCCGTGGTGATCCAGGAGGTGACGGCGATGGCGAACACGGCGGCCGTGAAGGCGGCCAGCGCCCAGCGGACGCGGCGGGAGAAGAGTTCCATCACCGGGAGCCCGGCCGCACCGATCCGGCCCCGCCGGGTGGTGTGCGGGGTGTTGGGGACCGCTTCGAGGACGACGGCGCCGCGCTGTGCGGACCGTGCGATCTCCAGGGAGGCGGGGAGGAGTTGCGGGCCCGCGGGTCCGCTGCGGTCCGAACCGTCGGCTCCGTCCGGGTCGTCGGTGGTCGAGGACAGCAGGGCCAGGGTGCACAGGCCTGGTGCGGCGGCCTCGCGCCGCTGCCGTGGGGTGCGTTCGGTCGCCCGGAAGAGCAGGCCGTCGGCCTGGAGGACCTTGCTGGTCCCGGCGACGACGGCGGCCACCAGGGCGGGGGCGGCGGTGTCGGCGTCGGAGAGGACCGTGGTCGCCGAGTCCGCGCCCGCCGGGACGTCGGCGACGGCGGCGGCCTGGTCGAGGAGTTCGGCGAGGTAGCCGCCGAGCTTGCGGTTGTAGAGGCGGATGACGAGCCGGATCCGCGGGTTGATGCGGCGGGCCGTGAGCGCGCCGCGGATGTTCGTCTCGTCGTCCTCGTGGACGAGGGCGAGGGCGACGGCCTGGGCGACGCCCGCCTCGCGCAGCGTGGTGGCGTCCGGCGCGGGCGCCTCCACCACCCGGGTGGACCGGGTGGGTTCGGGGCCGAGGGTGTCGGCGTCGGTGTCGGCGTCGGGCAGCACGAGCGTGACGTCCTGCCGGTAGATGTCGCGGAGCTCGCCCGCGAGACGGACCGCGAGCGCGTCGTCACCGCACACGATCATGGGCCCCGCGCTGCGGGAGGGCCGGGGTACGGCCGTCGTCATGCCGCTCTCCGCACCCGGCGGTGCAGGCGCTGGCGCACCCCTTCGCCCGCTTCCCCGACGGCGATCAGCAGCACGGCCGAGACCGCGCACCCCCAGGCGGTCACGGGCTGTGCGAGGGCCTTGCCGGGGATCCACAGCAGGACGGTGACCAGCAGCCACCACACCAGGAGCGGGCCCGCCGTACGGCGCCGGGACAGCCAGCCCTCCGTCGCCCCGGCCGCGCCCCAGCCCTTTCGGCTGCCGTAGCGGCCGCGGCGGCCGTTGTGACGGCTGTTGTCGTCCCGGCCGTCGTGGCCCCGGAACCCCCGCATGCCCTCTCCCCCCGTGGATGCCTCACCCCCTGCCACCCTGGAGGCCGCCGATGATCTTGTCCATACGTGCCGGCACCCATCCTCACCACCTGACGGTCAGTCACAACCCGAGCCGCCCTCAAGGGAAAGACCGGGCTGTCTGTCCGGAGCCGGTCTATGGTGACGGCTCGGTCTCGGGCTACGGAGGGAGCGGCGGCGGATGACCGTCGACGGTTTCACACTGCTTGCCGGCGCGATGACAGGCGCTGCGGTCGCGGAGCTGACCCCGATGCCGGAGGTGCGCCCGGTGCCGGAGGTGCGCCCGGTGCCGGAAGTGGCCGCGGCGCCAAGGGAGTCGGGGCGGGACCCGGTACGGGTGCCCGCATCGAGGGCAACGGGGACGGGGACCGACCCGCTGCCCGCCCTTGCGGACGGCGTGGTCCGCGCGGACCGGCTCCTCGCCTTCGGCGGGTACGACCGCCGCTGGTCCCACTGATCCGGCCCTCAGGTCGCATCGAAGAGGTGCGCCGCGAGCGCACACGCGATCAGTCCCGCTGCCAGCAACAGCCCGTGCGGCAGCACCACTCCGGCCATCACCGCGGCGACGGCGGCGGTCATGAGCAGCCGGGCCCGGACCCTCCGGCGCCCGGCTGCGGGCTCCACGCTGCCGTCGTGACGGTCCGGCACGGCAACCCCTCCATTCCTCCGGTCAGGCGAGGGCGAAGTAACGCAGCCACACGTACAGCCCGGCGAGCCCGGTGGTGACCGCGGTGACGACCAGGCCGTAGCGGCTGAACCGCCAGAAGGAGATGTGGTGTCCGGCGCGGTCGGCGATGCCCACGACGGCGACATTGGCGGAGGAGGCGATGATCGTGGCGTTGCCCGCCAGGTCCGCGCCGAGCGCGAAGGACCACCACAGCACCTGCGCCTGCTCGTCACCCCCGCAGGCGGCGACGATCTCGGCCACGATCGGGCTGGTGGAGGCGACGAAGGGGATGTTGTCGATGACCGCCGAGGGCACCACCGACCCGAAGAGCAGGGCCATCGAGGCAGCGAACAGGTTCCCGTCCAGGGCGCGGGCGGCGGCCTGACCGAGGTCGGCGATGACACCGGTGCGCATCATTGCCCCGACCATGACGAACAGGCCGGTGAAGAACGCCAGGGTCTGCCACTCCACATCCGCCACCGCGTCCTTCGCGTCCAGGCGCGAGGCGGCCAGCAGGGCCAGGCCGCCGGTGACGGCCACCACCGAGGGTTCCAGGTGCAGGGCGGTGTGCAGGACGAAGCAGATCATCACGAGCGCGATGACGATGCCGCTGACGGCCAGCAGGCGGCGGTCCTTGAGGGCGTCACCTTCGCGCATCGCCATCACGTGCGCCGCCCGCCGGGGGTCGTAGCGGAAGGCGTCGCGGAACATCCACCGGGCCATCACCGCGAACACCGCTACGAGCAGGGTGGTGATGGGCGCCATGTGGAACAGGAAGTCGTTGAAGGACAGGCCCGCACGGGAGCCGATCATGATGTTGGGCGGGTCGCCGATGAGGGTGGCCGCGCCGCCGATGTTGCAGGCCATCACCTCCGCGATCAGGAACGGCACCACCGGCACGCCCATGCGCCGGCACACCTCGATGGTGACGGGCGCCATCAGCAGCACGGTGGTCACGTTGTCCAGCCATGCGGACAGCAGTGCGGTCGTGAGGATCAGCAGGACCATCAGCCGGTACGGGCGTCCGCCGGCCCGTTTCGCCGCCCAGATGGCAAGGAATTCGAAGAGGCCGGTCCGCTTGAGGACCGCGACGATCAGCATCATGCCGAGCAGCAGGAAGATGACGTTCCAGTCGATGCCCGTCACCTCGGAGAAGAAGGCGTGTTCCGGGGTGGTGGCTCCGATCACGAGCATGACCACCGCGCCCCCGAGCGACGCCGCCACGCGGTGCACGCGCTCGGTGGCGATCAGCAGGTAGACGGTGGCGAAGACCGCGATGGCCAGCCACGTGCTGACGCTCATGGCGGCAAGGCGGTCGGACAGCCGCTGGGCGGGGAAGAGCTCGGGGTCGTCATCGGCGCGGACTCCGCTCGTGCCGTGGCCGCGAACACCCGGACCAGCCGCTGCCGGAGACAGGGGGCCGCGAGGGTGTTCCTCCACCTGAGCATCACCTGCATCACCAGCCCCACGCATCGGGGCTGGCACCCATCTTCCCTACCGGTCGGCGAGCCCGGTGCCGCACCGGGTGCAGTAGCGGGCGTCGCGCTCGGTGGCGAGGCGTCCGCACTCGGGGCAGACCAGGCCCAGGAGGCACGCCGCCTCCCCCGCTTCGGTGTGCAGGACCGGAGTGACGGTCAGGGGCGGTCGGCGGCGGTGCGCGGCGGTGTAGGTGAGCCCTCCGCAACCGGCGCGCACGGAACGGGTGGTGCCGGCGGGCAGCCAGGCCACGGTTCCGGGTACGAGGGTGCAGGCGGCGTCAGGGGTGCGGAGTTCACCGGCTCCGGCGACCACGACGATCAGCACACCGGGAGCCGACGCGGTGGACGTCGTGACGGTGGACTCCGTGGCGGTGGACGTCGTGTCGGTGGACTCCGTGTCGGTGGACTCCGTGTCGGTGGACTCCGTGGCGTTGGGTTCCGGTTCCGTGACGGTGGCGCCGGGGCCCAGCCGGACCAGGTTCGCGTCCATGCCTCGCCCGGGGTCGCCCAGCTCCCAGACCACGCACACCTGCCCCTCGGCGACGGCCTCGGCATGCGGAGGGATGAGGAACACCGGCGTCCCGGCGGCGGGCGAGTTCATGGCGGCCCCGTACGGAGTGCGAGCGGTCAGGGGAAGCCTGCCACAGCTCGGGGACCCGGCGGCCAGGCGGTTTGTCGGGCTTCGTATGATCCTGGGGAGTTTCACGGCCGCCCCGACCCCGGGCTGCTGCGGTGTCCCCGGTCCTGCCGATCGCACGGGCTGTCACAGCGGATCAGCCGAGCCGCTCCTGCCCCTGCCCTCGCCGTTCACCGTCTGTCGGCCCGTACACCGAAGTTGCCGTTCTCTTGAGCACCGACCTGAGCACCGACCTGAGCGCCACGCCACCGCCGAGGGCTCCCGAGCGTCCGCGCTCCCGGATCATGACCCGTCTCGCCGGACGGGCCCCCGCCCCGCCCGCACCCGGCACCGCCTTGCACAGCATCAGCGGCGCCACGGCCGTCATGCTGGCCCTGGTGGCCATCGGCACGCTGATCCACGAGCCCGTCCTGATACCGCCGCTGGCCGCGTCCGCCGCGATCGTCCACGGCGTGCCCGGCCTGCCCCTGGCCCAGCCCCGCAGCGTGGTCGTCGGCCACCTGCTCTGCGCAGCCGTCGGGTACGGGGCCCTCACCCTCCTGGGCAGCGCCCCCTGGGTGGCGGCCGTCGCGGCCGGGATCGGCCTGGCCCTGATGATCGTCACCCGGACCTCGCACTCCCCTGCCTGCGCGACCACCGTCGTCATCGTCCTGCGAACCCCCGACCCCCGGACCTTCGTCCCGCTCCTCATCGGATCGGCGCTCCTCCTGGTCCTCACGGCCTGCGCCTTCTCCCGCGCCCGCCCCGGAGGGGCCCGCTACCCCGTCTACTGGTGGTGAAAGCGTTGCCGCAGGCAGACAGCAGCGGGGCCCAGGGCCCCGGCTGCGTGCCCGCCGGGACGGTGTGTCAGACCATGGCGAGCCGGTCCACCAACAGCTCCACCCTCCGCTCGGCGTCCTCGGGCAGCAGGCGGCCCGCTCGGGTCAGGGTCGCCAGGCCGTGCAGGGCCGCCCAGAACACCTCGGTGAACAGCCCCGGGTGGACGCCGTCCCCGGCTACCTCGCCGAGGCTTTCGAGCAGGGCGGCGAAGGCGTCCTTCAGCGGCTCGGGGGTGTCCTCCTGCGCGTACGCCAGGCCGCCGTCGAGCTGGAACAAGGCGTCGTAGACCGCGGGGTTGCGTGCGGCGAAGTCGAGATAGGCGCGGGCGAGGGCGGCCACCCGCTCGCGCGGGCCGTTCGCGCCGGAGGCCGCGGCCCGCACCGCCGCGGCCATCTCGGCGGCGCCTTCCAGGGCGACGGCGCCGATGATCTCGCGTTTGCCGCGGAAGTGGCTGTAGAGGACGGGCTGGCTGTATTCGATGCGCTCGGCGAGCCGGCGGGTGGTGACTGCGTCCCAGCCCTGCTGCTCGGCGAGTTCGCGGGCCGTCGCCACGATGAGGCGCTCGCGCTCCGCCCGTTCGCGTTCCTTGCGTTCCTGTACCGACATGAAAGGAATCCTAGCACCGCTAGACAATCGAGCGTTAGCAGGGCTAGCGTTGCATCATCACCTAGCACCGCTAGCTCGGAGGGATCGCCATGCTCAACGCACTTGAGGTCTTCACCACCGTCACCGTCGGCCTGATGGTGGGGGTGGAGGTCGCCGTCGCCTTCATCATGAAGCGGATCCTGGATGCGCTTCCCGAGGACAGCGGCCAGCTCGGCCACGCCCACGGCGGCCGGATGCTCGGCACCCTGATGCCGTTCTGGTACATCGGCTCGCTCATCCTCTGCGCGATCTGGGCCGTTGCCGGATGGGAGCACCACGGTGCCGGACTCGTCGTCACCGCCGCCGGACTGCTGATCCTCAGCGTGGTCATGTCGATCCTGCTGCTCGTCCCGATCAACAACCGGAACAGGACCTGGACCCCCGAGAACCGGCCCGCCGACTGGAAGGAGCAGCTGGACCGCTGGAACCGCTACCACTACATCCGGGTCGCCGTCATCGTCGCCGCGTTCACCCTGCTGGTCACCGCCCTCGCCTGACACCACCTCCGCCGACGAAGACCGCAGGGAGTAGGACAATGTCGCTGAAGAAGATCAACACCGTCCTGGCCGCCACCTTCATCCTCTTCATCCTCTGGTTCGGGACGGAGTACATCCTGAGTCCGGAGACGACGGCGCCCGGCTACGGCCTGCCGAGCTGGCCGTCCGGCGACGGCGACGGCTTCCTGGTCATCAAGGGAATCCGCGACGTCGTCCTGGCCCTGGTCCTGGGCATCCTGCTGGTGACGGGGCACCGACGGGCGCTGGGCTGGGTACTGCTGGTGGAAGCACTCGCCGCGTACGGCGACATGGCCAACGTGCTGGCCCACCGCGGCTCCGTGGCCACCGCGCTCGGCGTCCACGGCCTGACCGCGACACTGATGGTGGTCAACGGCCTGCTGATCATGCGCGAGACCCGCAACATCGCGGCCGCTCCCGCAACACCCGCCCCGCAGCCCGCCTAGCGCGGATCAGGCCGCCGGTACGCGCATCCGTACCGACTTGCCCGACCCTCCTGCCACGACGGAGAGCCGTCCCCCCAGCTCGGCCGCCAGCAGGTGCACGATCAGCAGCCCGCGGCCGTCCTCCGAGTCCAGGTCCACCTCCTGCCGCGGGGACGGCAGTCGCGGCAGACCCGCCCCCTGGTCGGCGACCTCCAGGCGGAGCCATCCCCCGCCCCAGGTCAGGGCGACCCGCATCCGCCCGGCGGCCGCGTGCTGCACGACGTTGCCGACGAGCTCGCTGACGGCCAGCAGCAACAGGTCCGACAGGCCGCGGGACACCCGCCACTCACCGAGGGCCACCCGGACCCGGGCCCGGACCTGCGGCACGTTCGCCGCGACGGGATCGGCGACCCAGTGGACGAAGGCGCGGGCCGGAGCGGGACGCCCGGGGCGCGGGGGCTGCGGGGACTGTGCGAGATGCGTGGGGTGCGCGAGGTGTGCGGACCGGCCGGTGGAGGTGAGGGGGGTGAGCATGACGTGCTCCCGGAGGGGGAAGGCGGCGCACCCGCTGGGGCGACTCGTGCAACCGGCCGGGAAGTTCACACTCCCCATGGGCTTGTGGTCAGCGGAAACGCATCGCTAGAGTCGTGATTACACGTGTAACACGTTAAGCCTCCCCCAGCGATCCGCGCAAGCATTCCGGACAAACGTCACGAAGCCTGCGCCGCCCGCACCGGGGCCGGCGGCCATCACGGCCGCGCCGAATTGGAAGGGCCGCAATGACGCAATCTCCTCCGGCCGGGTTCGACCTCGCCGACATGACCTGGCCGCCCCCGCCGTACCAGTCCCCCGTGCCGCCCGTGACGGGCGTCGACGGAGTACGGCGCTTCGACGGGGTCACATACGCGACCACGCCCGGCTTCCGCCCCCGGCTGCTCGACGTCCAGCTCCCGGCGGGCGAGGGACCGTTCCCCGCGGTCGTCTGGATCCACGGCGGCGGCTGGCTGGACGGCGACCGCCGCTACCCGCCGCCGACGGTGCCCGCCGCCCTCCTGCACGGGGCGGTCCTGGGCGCCGGCCTCGCGCTCGTCTCGATCGACTACCGGCACAGCCTCGAGGCCCCCTTCCCGGCGCAACTGCACGACGTGAAGGCGGCGATCCGCTACGTCCGCCACTTCGCGGGGACTCTGGGCGTCGACCCGGAGCGGATCGCCGTGTGGGGCGAGTCGGCGGGCGGCCACCTGGCGGCCCTGGCCGGGCTGGTCGGTCCGGGCAGCACGGACGGTGCGGCCCTGGAGGGTGCGCACGGCGTCGCCTCCGGGGACACCGGGGTACTGGCCGTCGTGGACTGGTACGGCGTCTCCGACCTGCCCGCCCTCGCCGATCACCCGATGCCGGCGATGCCGGGCGGGGCCGAGTTCCCCGACCCCTACGAGGCCCTGCTGGGCGGCACCGAGGCAGAGCGCCCGGCGCTCGCCCGGGCCGCGAGCCCGGTGACGTACGCCGACGGCTCGAACCCGCCGCCGCCGTTCCTGCTGGTGCACGGCACCCGGGACGGCCTGGTCCCGTACAGCCAGAGCGAGTCCCTGGCGCGGGCGCTCGAAGGAGCCGGAGGTGCGGTCACCCTGCGGCCGGTGGACGGCGCCGACCACATCTTCCTGGGCTCGCCGGACATCGAAGGGATCGTCGCCGAGAGCGTCGCCTTCCTGGCCGGCCACCTCGGCACGAAGGCCTGACCCACCACCTGCCGTCGGGCCCGCCCCGACGGCAGGCGCGGGCATACCGTGCCGGGGGCCGGACGCGGCATGCCCGCCCCCGGCGCGGCACTCGTACCCGCACCGCCCCAGGCCCGACATCGCCGATTCCCCGGCCGCGCCCCCACGCCGAAACCATCCACACCCCAGCACCGGCCCGCCCGCGTCTTCGCACCACCAACGCCCCGACGCGGCCCGCACCCCCGCCTCACGCCTCTCCCTGTCCACACTCCAGCACCGGGCCCAGTGCCCGCATCGCCTGGGCCCCGGCATCCCGGCACACCCCGGCACCACCCACGCTCATGGACCCGGGCACCGCCCGAACCCGGCACCGGGCCGAATGCCCATCACGCCCGGGCCGCGGCACCACCAGTACCCCGGCCGATTCCCTCACCACGCACCTCGGCACCGCCCGGTGCCCGCACCCTCCGCGGCCCCGGCACCGCACGCGTCTCGGCACCACCGACACCCGTGCCCCGGCCGCGCCCCTCACACCTCCACCGCCCGGACCACGGCACCGCCTGCATGCCCGCACCCCCGGACCCCGGCGCGGCTTGCGCCCCGCGAGCGCCTGCACCCTCGGCACCGCGCGTGGGCTCAGCGGGCCCACCCCCGCGGCGCCGGAGCCACCATCCGCACCCGCACCCGTCCAACGCCGCGGTCCTGCCCGCGGACCCGAAAGGCAGTCATGTCCACGCACCCCGTGACCCCCGTGCCCACCCCCTCCGACAGACCCGGCGCCTCCCGCGGCGCCCGTGGCGCCCTCGCGCTGGGGCTGCTGTTCCTCGGGGGCGCCGCGCTCCTGGCCCTCGCCGTCCGCCCGGACGTGGTGAATCCGCCCTTCCAGGGCCTGGACGACCGCTGGCTGCGCTGGATGGGCGGCCCGCACGAAGGCCCGTACGCGGCCCTCGCCACCGCCCTGAACTGGTTCGGCGGCCCGGTCGGGGCCGTCGTCCCGCTCGCCCTGCTGGTCCTGCTGCTCGTCCGCCGCCGCCGGCTCTCCGCCGCCTTCCTCCTCGGCGTCTACCTCGGCGGCAACGGGCTCGTCGTCCAGGGGCTCAAGCACCTGGTGGACCGGCCGCGCCCGGCCAACCCCCTGGTCCGGGTGGACCACGGGTCCTTCCCGTCCGGCCATGCCGCCACGGCGGCCCTGCTGGTGGTGCTCGTCGGAGTGCTGCTGGTCCCGGCCGCCCGGCGGCGGGCGTGGTGGCTCAGCGGCGCGCTCTTCACGCTGGCCATGATGTGGAGCCGTACCTGGCTGCACGCCCACTGGCTCAGCGACACCGTCGCCGGTGCGGCGGCGGGCGCGGGAGTCGGGCTGGTCGCCTGGGGGCTCTGCGCGCCCGCGCTCGCCCGGGAGCGGGCACGTGTCCACGGCCGCCGGGGGGCGGCCGTGGACACCCCGGACCCGGTCCTGGTCACCGACAGCCGCTGACGGGGCTCCTGCCTCGCGGGCCGGCCGGACACCGCCGGTCCGCGAGGCCCTGACCGACCCCCTCAAGGAGCGGCCGTCGTCAGGAGCTCTCGCGGGGGACCAGGACGGCCTCGACGGGCGTCAGTGCCGGAGCCTTGCCGGTCCCGATCAGTTCGTGCAGGGAGTCCGCGATCCGCGCGGGCGACGGCAGGTCCAGGCGGACCGTCGTGAGCGCGGGCTGCTGGAAGGCGGCGAGGACCAGGTCGTCGGAGCCGACGAGGGCGACCTCGTCCGGTACGGAGATGCCCTCGGAGCGGAAGGCGTGCAGGAGCAGGGCGGCGTACTCGTCGTTGTAGGCGAACACGGCGTCGAGGTCGAGGTCCCGCCAGCGCCGGGCGAGGGCCGTCGCGGATTCCCTCGTGTACGCCAGCTCGACGGGCGTGACGGTCGCCATGTGCCGGGCCGCGACGGACTCGGCGCCCGCCAGGCGCGGCTGCGCGAGCGTGTCGAGGCCGCGTTCCTGCGGCATGACGACGCCGATCCTGGTGCGGCCGCGCGCGATGAGGTGCTCGGCGGCGGTGACGCCGATGGCGGCGTGGTCGAAGCCGATCGTGTACACGCCTTCGACAGGTCGCGCCGCGAAGGCCATCAGCGCACGCACCCCGGCGCGGCGCAGCAGGTCGGCGGCCTGGGACGTGAACCGGTCGCCGTCCAGGGCGACGACGGCCGCCGGACGCAGTTCGGCCCAGGCGCGGGCGGCGTCGACGGGGTCGGCGAAGCGGCCCGCGTGCAGCACGGCCGTGTAGCCGTGCCGGTCGAGCTCGCCGTGCAGGTCGTCGACCCAGTCGCTGACGAGGCGGCCTATCGCGGAGACGGAGGCGGGCATGAGGACCAGATTGCTGCGGCCGGCCCGCAGGGACCGGGCCGCGGCGTGCGGTACGTAGCCGAGCTGGCGGGCCGCGTCCAGCACACGGGCGCGGGTGGCGGCGCTGACGCGGTGGCCCTGGGTGTCGTTGAGGACGAAGGAGACGGTGGCGCGCGAGACTCCCGCCAGGCGGGCCACGTCGGCACTGGTGGTGGTCGCGGTGACGTGGGTTTCTTCGGCCATGGCGTCCCTCGACGTTCCTCTGCTCGGTTCGCACCTTCCCTTCCGAGGTTACACGAGTTAGACGTTTCTACGGATCTTGCCGCCCGGCCCGCGCTGCCGGGGTCGCGGGGCCGGGCAGGCCCTCGCCGTAGAGGGACCTGGAGGCGCCCGCGAGGTCGTCGAGGGCCGTCACGACCGAGTCGAAGCGCAGGGTGGTGCGCGTCCGCTCCCCGTACGGGTTCCAGCGCGGCAGGTCCGGGTGGTTCGGGTCGCCCGTGCGCACGAAGGCGATCCAGGCCCGGTGCATGACCGCCGCGAGGCCGTCGCGCACGGCGGGGGCGAGCCCGGCCAGGAAGGGTGCGTGCGCCCACTGGTCGAAGTTGTCGAAGACGAAGGGGAGTTCGAGGCAGTGTGCCGCCCCGAGCCGGCCCCCGTGCGCGGGTGTGGGCAGGTCGAACTGGTACGCCCACACCGGGTTCCCGGATGCCGCCCTCGCCTCGGCCAACCGCAGGCAGGGCACGCGGAAGAGCTCGTCCGTGATGAGGTCCATGAGGACGTCGGCCGGGCGGGCTCCGGGGCGGGCACGTTCGTACGCCGCGTACACCCCGGGGGCGGCGTCGGCGCCGAACGTCTCCGCGATGCGGTCGGTCACCCGCTCCCGGGTCGCGGCGGCGTACTCCTCGTCGAGGGCGAAGCCGAAATTGGCCTCTTCGCGTGTCCAGCCGATCATCACGTCGATGCCGGCCGCCGCCCCGTGCGTGAGGGTCCGGGCCGGATGGCGTTCCAGGGTGATCCCGTCGACCACGGGGAGGAACGGTGTCGGCCAGTACCCCCACCGCGCCGTCCGCGCGAACAGGCCGAGGCCCGCGCCGATCAGCTCCGGCCAGTCCAGCGCGCGCAGTTCCGCCGCCGTCTTGACCCCGGCGGCCTCCAGGTAGGCGGCGACCCGTTCCTCGTAGACCTCGGGGATGGGGAAGTCCAGCCCGAGGGGCGGGCTCTGCAGGATCACCCGCTTGATCAGGCCCTCGGCCTGCGGATGACCGGCGAGGGCGGCGGTGGACACGGCGCCGCCCGACTGGCCCGCGACCGTGACGACGTCGGGGTCGCCGCCGAAGAGGGCGATGTTCTCCCGCACCCAGTGCAGGGCGCTGAGCTGATCGGTGAGCCAGGGGTTGCCGCCGTCCTCGGCCGCACCCTCGAAGGCGAGGTAACCCAGGGGCCCGATGCGGTAGTTGATGCTGACGAAGACGAGGTCCCCGTCCCGCGCGAAGGTGGCCCCGGAGTATCCGGGCAGCGAGCCGGAGCCGGACACGAAGCCGCCGCCGTGGATCCACACGAGCACCGGCCGGCGGGCGTCGTCGGCCGCGGGGGTCCAGACGTCAAGGGTCAGGCAGTCCTCGTCGAAGGGGGGCGAGCCATGACCGCCGAGCACCGGATCGCCCTCCTCCCGGTAGAGCTGCGGCGCGCTGGGGCCGTCGGCGGTGGCGTCCCGCGTCCCGGTCCAGCCGGGGTGCGGGCGGGCGGGCCGCCAGCGCAGTTCGCCGACCGGCGGGGCGGCGTAGGGGACGGCCCGGAAGACGGCGAGCCCGTCTTCGTCCGCACCGCGGAGGCGGCCTGCGGGGAGGTCCACCACCAGGTGGTCCTGACCTGGGGAGTGAGGCATGGGGCCGATCCTTCCTGACCGCGCGCCGGGTGCGCGCCGCCACACCGACAAGAATATGCCGTGTCTTTTGCGGCCGTCAATGATCCTCGATAGTTCGAGGTGGCCACCGGGGCCCCACGCCTCCGCAGCCCGTCAGAGCCAGAGACTGCCCGCGGCCATCCGTTCCGCCTCCGTCTCCAGCATCCGCGCGAAGACGCGCCACAGCACCAGACAGACCCCCACGCCCACCAGCACACCGGCGAAGGCGTCGCTGAGCCACTGGGCGTGCAGCCAGGTCCGGCTCCACATCATCGCGAGGACGTACGCACCGCCGACCGGCCACCACCAGCGCCGCGCACGGTCCGGGAACACCACGACGGCGACGACGAACATCAAGGTCACCGCGCTGAACACCTGGCCCGAGGGGAACGAGCCGTCGTTGACCAGGACCCACGGGTACGGCGGACGGGGCCGGTCCGCCAGCTGCTTGA
Source organism: Streptomyces xanthophaeus (assembly GCF_000725805.1). Taxonomy (GTDB): domain Bacteria; phylum Actinomycetota; class Actinomycetes; order Streptomycetales; family Streptomycetaceae; genus Streptomyces; species Streptomyces xanthophaeus. Next base: position 62,174 of record NZ_JOFT01000026.1, read on the forward strand.
GGGGCAGCACGACCAGCACGTTGGTGACGACGCAGGCACAGAAGACGAACAGCCCGGAGCGCCAGCGCCCGTAGACGCAGAGGCAGCCGATCAGGGCCAGGGGCAGCACCAGACCGAAGGGGCCGCCGAGCCGGTCGAGGACGGTGGCGAAGCCTTCGGTGAACCCGCCGCCCGCCCCCTCCCCGGCCGGCCCGTTGACGCCGGCCGCCCAGCGGTCGTCGAGACCCTGGAAGAACGGGCGGTCCTCGATGCGCAACAGCAGGGCGGCCAGCAGCGACACGAACAGGAGGGTCAACCCGCAGGCGAGCGCCCCGCGGGGAGGGGGCGCCGGCACCTGGTTCCGCGGCGGCGGCACGGGCCGGGCCGGGGGCGGGGGCGGGGGCGGGGAGGACGAGGGGAAGTGCTGCATGGCGGGCCTTTCACGGTCAGCTGCCCGGGCGGGGGCGCGGGGGCAGTCACGGGAGCGGCAAGGCAGGGCGGAGCGAGGCGGGGCGAGCCGGAGCAGGGCAGGGCGAGGCAGGGGACGAGGGCGCAGGACAGGGGAGCCGGACCCGCATACCGGCATACGGAGACGCACCGGTCGACGGCGACGGCGACGGCGACGGCGACGGCGCGAGCGTGACCCCGGCAGGAACGCCCAGCGCCGTGCGCACGGGGCGGCGCAGCCGGAAGCGTGGAACCGGGGGACGGCGTGCGCAGATGCGGCTGCGGCCGGAGCCGGGACACCAGCCCCGGACCACTTGCGGCCCCACACGCTCCGCGGCTCGTCGCGGTGCGGCACGGAGTATTGCGGATGCGTGACCGCCGCCACAAGAGCAAGAGGATTTTCGGCACGACCGGCCCGTCCCGAGGCCTGGATCCATTGGTTACACGTCATGGCATCGGTGATCTCCGGACGGTCACGATCTGCACAACGTCGGCCCGCCAGGCCTGGCGGCGGCCGGAAATGGGTGCTACACAGTGTCCAGCGCCTTTGGTGACACGTGTAACAACATCACGTAAACCCCGTTACCGGCCCGCGGCTCCCGGCACCCCCCGTGCCCCGCTGCCCGCCGCCCCGCCGCCCCCGTGCGGTACCCCTCCCCCACGCTCGACCGCTGCTCGCCACCTCCCCGCACCGTCCCCCGAGGAGTCGTCATGGCTACGAACGAACTCGCCGGCCCGCTCACCACCGAAGCCGCGGAACCACCGCGCCAGCGCGGGCTGATGCCCCTGCTGCTGGTCGCCAACTCCGCCATGATGGCGGTCTACATGGGTGTGGGTTCCGTCCTGCTGCCCACCCAGATCGCCGCGATCGCCCCCGACGACAAGGTCGCCGTCCTGGGCCTGATCGGCGGCATCAGCGCCCTCTTCGCGACCGCCTTCAACCCGATCGCCGGCGCTCTCTCCGACCGCAGCGGCCGCCGCAACCCCTGGGTCCTGGGCGGCGCGCTCGCCTCGTTCGCCGGGCTCGCGCTGCTCGGGAACGTGACCACCGCCCTGCTCGTGGGCATCGGCTGGTGCCTGGTCCAGGCGACCATGAACGTCTACCAGGCCGCCGTCACCGCCATCGTGCCCGACCGGGTGCCCGCCGTACGCCGCGGCACCGCGTCCGCGCTCGTGGGACTGGGGCTGCCGATCGGCGGCACGGTCGGCGTCCTCGTCGCCTCCCAGACCGCCGAGCACCTGCGCACCGGCTACCTGGTCTTCGGCGCGATCATCGCCGCCGCCGCCCTGTTGCTCACGAGCTTCTGCCGCGACATCCCGCGCACCGAGGCGCAGACCCCCGCACCGGCCGTCCCCAAGCGGGCGCAGCTGGCCGCCTTCCTCTCCGCCCTCGCCAACCACGACTTCCGGTGGGCCTTCATCGGCCGGGCCCTGATGGTCCTCGGCTACTTCTCCGTCGTCGGCTACCAGCTGTACATCCTCGACGACCACATCGCGCTGCCCGCCGGGATGACGCCGCCCGCGGCGATGGCCGTGCTCACCCCGGTGTCGATGGCCGCGATGGCCGTCTCCACCGTCCTCGGCGGGCTGCTGTCCGACCGGCTCGACCGCCGCAAGGTGTTCGTCGGCGTGTCCGCCGCGCTGGCCGGCCTCGTCATGGCGGTCCCGGTCATCAGCCCGACCTGGACCGGCATGCTCGTCTTCAGCGCGCTCAACGGCCTCGCCTTCGGCTGCTTCATGGCCGTCGACACCGCCCTGGTCACCCTGGTCCTGCCGCGCGCCGAGGACGCGGCACGCGACATGGGCGTCCTCAACATCGCGAACGCCGGGCCGCAGATCATCGCGCCGTTCGTGGCCTCGGCGGTCGTCACCGCCCTGGGCGGTTACACCCCGCTGTTCCTCGTCGGCGGGGCCCTGTCCCTGATCGGCGCCCTCGCGATCCTCCCGATCCGCAGCGTGCGCTGACCCCCGCCCGGCCCGCCCACGGGAGCGGGCCGCTCCGCACTCCGGCGGGCGCGCGCCGAGGGTCGCCGCCCGCCGGTCCCTGTCCTCACCACCCTCGTCACCCTCGCTTCCACGCCCTCCCTCTCCGAAGGAGCACTCTGTGAGACGCACGCGAGTTCTGCCGCTGGCCGCCCTGGTGCTGTGCGCGCCGGCCCTGGCGGGTACGGCGCCTGCCACCGCCGCACCGCAGGCCGCGCCCCCCGGCCCGCTGCGGATCCTGCTCACCAACGACGACGGCTACAACGCGCCGGGCATCCGCAAGGCGTACGAGCGCCTGACGGCCGCCGGGCACGACGTCACGATCGTCGCCCCGCTCACGAACCAGAGCGGCACCGGCACGAAGATGATGAACGCCCCGACCGTCACGGTGAAGCACCCCGAGCCGAAGGTGTGGGCCGTGGACGGCACCCCCGGTGACTCGGTGGCCTTCGGACTGGCCGAGGTGTTCGCGGACCGGGCGCCCGACCTGGTGGTCTCGGGTACGAACTTCGGCCCGAACGTCGCCGGGCTCGCCACCCACTCGGGCACCGTCGGCGGCGCCGTCACCGCGCTGGAGTCCGGGGTGCCGGCCATCGCGCTGAGCACCGGCGGGCTGAGCGCGCCCGACCCCGTCACCACCGTCAACGCGATGGTGCCCACGATGGAATTCACCGTGAAGCTGATCGACCGGCTGCGCAGCCGGGCGCGGTCCGGACCGCTGCTGCCCAAGGGCGTGGGCCTGAACGTCAACCACCCCGTCGTCGGCGCGGACGGCAAGGGCACGGCCGCCGGTGTGGCCACGACGTTCCAGGACCCGCAGAACTTCCTGGAGGCGGACTTCACCGACTCGGGCGACGGCACCTGGAAGGTGTCCGTCAAGGTGGCGCTGAAGCCCGCCGCCAAGGGCGGTGACCTGGAGGCCGTGGCCGCGGGCAAGATCGCCGTCAGCCCGATGAACTCCGACTGGAACACCGGTCCGGCGGACCGCGCCACGGCCGCCGCCCTGCTCGCCGGGCTCCGCCCGTAACCACCCCCCGGCGGGACCACCACTTCAGGAGGACGGACGCATGAAGAGGTCCTGGCGGCGGCTGATCCGGCCCGCTGCGGCACGACCCCTGCTCGGCACGGCCCTCGCCCTGACGGCCCTGCTCGCCTCGGCGGTCCCCGCGACCGCCCTGCCGGGCGGCGGTCCGCGCCCGGTGGTCACCGTTGCGCAGGGAAGCCTGCGCGGGCAGGACCGGGGCGGGGCGCAGGAGTTCCTCGGCATCCCGTACGCCGCTCCGCCGGTCGGTGCGGCCCGGCTGCGGGCTCCGCAGGCGCCGGCCCGGTGGCCCGGGGTGCGGGATGCGGTCCGGCAGGCTCCCGCGTGCCTGCAGTTCTCCCCGTTCGGGCTGAAGGACCCGGCGGCGGTCAGCGAGGACTGCCTGTACCTGGACGTGTACCGGCCCCGGGGGGCCCGCCCCGGAGCCCGCTGCCGGTGACCGTCTGGATGCACGGGGGTGCGTACAGCCAGGGCACGGGGACGCAGTTCGGCGGCCGGACCATGGCCGATCTCACGCAGAGCGTCGTGGTCAGCATCAACTACCGGCTGGGGCAGCTCGGTTATCTGGGGCTGTCCGAGCTGGCCGCCCAGGACGGCCGCCGGTCGGGCTCGTTCGGGCTGATGGACCAGATCGAGGCGCTGCGCTGGACGCGGCAGAACATCGGCGCGTTCGGGGGGAACCCGGCGAGCGTCACGGTGTCCGGGCAGTCCGCGGGCAGTGGTTCCGTCTGTGCGCTGCTCGCCGCGCCGTCGGCCGCCGGGCTGTTCCACCGGGCCGTGCTGCAGAGCGGTCCGTGCACGCTGCTGGGCACGCCCGACGCCGCGCGGGCGGAGGCGGAGGCCCGGGCCTTCGCCGACCGGGCGGGGTGCGAGGGTCCGGCGGGGGTGGCGCAGTGCCTGCGCGCCGCCTCGGGGGCGGCGCTGGTGGAGGCGGCCCGTACGCTGCCCACCTCGGGCCCGGCCTCGGGCGACGGGCTGCTGCCGGTCGCTCCGGCGCGGGCCATCGGGAGCGGCGCCTGGAACAAGGTGCCGGTCCTGATCGGGAGCACCCGTGCCGAGGCCCGTCTCTTCGTCGCGCTGTCGCAGCCGTACCTGACGGCGGAGCAGTACGCGGCGCAGGTCCTCGCCCAGTACGGGGCCGCGGGGCCGGAGGTCCTCGCACGGTATCCGGTGGCGGCGCACGGCTCGCCGTACCTGGCGCTGTCGGCCGTCATGACCGACTCCACGTTCGCCTGCCACACGGCGTGGACGGCGCGGACGTTCGCCGCGCAGGTCCCCACGTACGTGTACGAGTTCGACGACCCGAACTCGCCGACCCTCGCGGGGGCGCAGGTGCCGGGTCTGGACCAGTCCAACGCCCACAGCGCGGAGCTGGCCTACTTGCACGACTTCACCATGGGGGACCGCCCGCTGACCGCGGTGCAGGTGGGGCTGGCGACGGCGATGAAGCGTTACTGGGGTGCTTTCGCGCGCTCCGGCACCCCGGCCGTGCCGGGCCAGGCCGCATGGCCGGCGGCCCGGGCGGGTGTGGGCGGCGCGACCACGTTGGTGCTCGACCCGTCGGCGACGCGGACGAGCACCTCGTTCGAAGCGGACCACCAGTGCGCGTTCTGGGGCGCACAGCCGCCCCGGTCGCTCTGACCGGCGGCGCCGGTCGACACCCCGGTGCGGGAGGGGGAGGATGGAACGGACGGGTACGTTCCGCCCCTGCTCCCGCACCCGGGGTCCGCACCCGGGACCCTCGCCCGGCGCGTCTCCCCCGGCTCACTCATACCGGCTCCCTCACGGGAGGAAGACAAAGACCATGTACCGACACACACGTCTGCACCTGCTCGCCCCTCTCCTCGCCGGAGCCTTCCTCGTCGCTCCGGCCTCCCTGGCCGCGGCCCAGTCGGCGCCGGCCGCCGCCCCGACGGCCACCTGCTCCATCTCCGGCGTCTTCCCGGACGGGAAGGTCCACCTCTCCGGCGGCGGGTTCACGCCGGGCGCCGCCTTCCTGTCGTCTCCGACCGCCGCGGGAGGCCAGTTCCAGATCGAGGAGAACGGCGGGTTCAACCGTATGAACGTCGAGAACGCCAAGTACACCGTGACGCAGAACGGCGTGCACACCCAGTGCAGCGGCTTCGTCGAATGAGCCGGTGAGCACGCGGCGCGGCCCGCGCTCGGACAGGTGACACCGATGAACGATCATGAGGCTATGCGTCCACCTGGTGAGACGTCAAAGCGGCCGCCCTCGACGGGCGGGATCGCGCCATCGGGCCAGGATCAATAAATAGTTATGCACACAGCCGCATTGGCCGGATATCTTGGGTCAATTTGGTGACTGGGCTGCTGATGTTTCATCATCATGACTGCACGTCAGCTTTCGACGTGCGTCGAGGAGGCAGGCGGGGGCGCCGGGGGGTCCCCCGTTCCCACCGGTCGGTTCCCGCAGGCGAGTTCACGCTCCCGCGCCCCGCCGTGGCGCTCCCGGCCCGTTCCCGTCACCTAGGCAAAGGCCCATGTCCGCCCAGCAGCTCTCGGACCTCATACGTTTCGCCCGTCACAACTCACCCTTCTACCGGGACCTCTACGCGTCCCTGCCGCCGCACGCCGACCGCCTCACCGACCTGCCGGTGGTCGACCAGCAGGAGTTCTGGGCGGCCAACTCCCTGCACGACAGCCGCGTACTGACCGGCCCGCTCAGCGAAGCCACGGTCTACAAGACCGGAGGCACCACCGGGTCCCCCAAGTTCTCCGTCTACACCCGCGACGAGTGGCGCACGTTCGTCACCTCCTTCGGGCAGGGACTCGTGGACGCGGGCCTGCGGCCGGGGCACCGCGTCGCCGACCTCTTCTACGCCGGTGAGCTGTACGCCAGTTTTCTCTTCGTCCTCGACTCGCTCGCCCACGCACCCGTGGACAACGTCCGCCTGCCCATCGGCGGCGGCGCTCCGCTGGAGTCGACGATCCCCACCCTGCGCGACCTCGCCGCCGAGGTGGTGACCGGCACGCCCACGACCTTGTGCAGGCTCGCCGAACAGACGCTCTCCAGCGGTGTCCGGCTCGACTCGGTGGAACTGCTCCTCTTCGGCGGGGAGGCCCTCTTCGACGACCAACGACGCCTGCTGGCCGCCGCGTTCCCCCGCGCCGAGGTCCGTTCCGTCGGGTACGCCAGCGTGGACGCGGGTCTGCTCGGCCGTCCCGTGCCCGGCTCCGACGCCCGGGTGCACCGGGCCTTCACCCCGTACTCGGTCGTCGAGATCCTCGACGACTCCACCGGCGAACCCGTCACCGAGCCGGGACGGCCCGGCCGGGTCGTCGTCACCAGCCTCTTCCGCCGCCTCATGCCGATCATCCGCTACCCCGCGGGCGACCGGGCCGAGTGGACCGGCACCGGACCCGGGCACTTCCGGATCCTCGGCCGCGCCGAGGAGGGCGTACGCGTGGGCCCCGTCTCCCTCTACACCCAGGACGCCCAGGACGCCGTGACCGCGGCGGACACCGCCGGGCACGTGGTCGGCACGCAGCTCGTCGTCCGCCGCTGGGACGGCCGCGACGGGCTCGTCCTGCGGCTGGCCACGGCCCCCGGCGACGACGCCCCGGGCGCGGGCACCGAAGGCCGCGCCGCACTGGCGCAGGCCGTGATCACCGAACTGGAGACGGTACGGCCGCTGTATCCGGACAGTGTGCGCGCCGGTTTCGTGCACCCGCTGTCCGTGGAGTGGGCGCGCCACCGCGACCTCGCCGTCAACCCGCGTTCGGGCAAGCTCGTCCGGGTCCTCGACGAGAGGCCGACCGCATGACCGCCCCGTCCGCGACCGCACCGGTGGCCGGGACCGGCCCCGAAGGCGGCCCCGAGGCAGTGCCCGGAGCAGGCTCGCGTGCCGTGGCCGGCCGGCGGCGCGCTCCGCTGGTCCTGCGCAACCGCGCCTTCGGCGCCGTGTGGCTCGGCCAGGTCCTCACCCAGGCCGCCGTGCGCATGTTCCAGGTCGGCGTGTCCTGGTGGATCGTCGCCCATGCCGTGCCGGACGCCCCCGGTCTGGCCTCCGGGCTGTTCATGGCCCTGTGCACGCTGCCCGCGGTCGCCCTGGCGCCCGTCGTGGCCTCGGCCGTCGCCCGGTACGCCCACCGTTCGGTCCTGCGCGGCGCCGCCGGCCTGGCCGGGGCCGCCGCGTGCGCGCTCGCGCTGTGGGCGCAGGGCGGGGGCCTGCCCGTGGCCGCCGTGTACGCCGCCGCCCTGGCCCTGGCCACCTGCCAGGCGTTCTTCGACCCCTGTCTGACCACCTCGGTGCCCGAGCTCGTCGACGACGGCGACATCGAGACCGCCACCGGCTTCGAGCTGTCCACCCAGTCCCTGGCCGGGCTCGGCGGAGCGCTGCTCGGCGCGCTGACCGTCGACCGTGCCGGTGTGGCCGGGCTGGCCGTCGGCTGCACGGCCGCCTACCTCGGCGCCGCCCTGCTCGTCTCCAGCGCCCGCTTCCGTACCGTCCCGTCCACGGCGCCCGTCGCGGACGCCACGGATGTCGTGGCCGCCGAGGCCGCCGAGGCCGCGCCCCGGCGGCGCCCGCTGCTGCGCATCCTCGGCGAACTGCCCTACGTACGGCGGATCCTGATCTGCTTCACCGCGGCGAACCTCTTCACCACCGCCGTGTTCGTCGTCATCCCCCTGTACACCCGCTCGGTCCTCCACGGCGGCGGCGGCACCGTGGCCCTGCTGGAGGCGGCCCTCGGCACCGGCGCGCTCGTCGGCGCCTTCACCGGAGCCCGCGTGCCCGGGCGGCCCACGGTCGCCGGCGCCTGGTGCCTGGGCCTGATGGCCCTCGCGCTCGCCCTGCCCGGGCTCCTCACGCAGCGGCTCGCCGTGGCGGGCTGCCTGGCCGTGGCCGGCTGGTGCGCCGGGGCGGTGAGCGTCCGCTTCGTGGCCCTCTTCCAGCGGCTGGTGCCGACCGCGGACAAGCCCGGTTTCTTCGCCGTGATGCAGGCCGTACTGGGCGCCTCCCTGCCGGTGGCCTCGCTGGTGTTCGGCTCCGCCGGTGACTTCCTCTCCCCGCAGACGCTGTGCCTGGTGCAGGGGATCGGCCTGCTGCCCGCCGCCTGCGCGCTGGCCCTGCTCGGCTCCCCCGCACCGGCGCCGGCCGATGCGGGCCCGGTCGCGCAAGCCCCCGGAGGTGCGTCGTGAACCCCGTCGTCGCCCCGGCCGTCCGCGCTGACATCGCCGAACTGCGCCAGCTCTACTACGCCGTCTACGGGCCGCACTACCCGGTGGCCCTCGGCACCGACCCCGCCGAGATGGCCCGGCTGATGGAGGACCCGCACTCCCTGTGGCTCGTCGGCCGCTGCCCCGGCACCGGGGCCCTGACCGCGTCCGCCGCGATCCACGGTGAGGAGGGCAGCCGGATCGGCCGCCTGGAGGGCATCGCCGTGCACCCCGGGTACCGCTCCGCGGGCCTGGCCGCCACCCTGACGGAGGCGCTGTGCGCCGGGATGCTGGACACGGGCCGGCTGGACTCCGTCTACGCGACCGTGCGCACCGTCAGCGCGGGCCCGCAGCGGGTCGTCGCGCGCAACGGCTTCCGCCCGCTGGGCATCCTGCCCAATGCGGTGGATCTCCGCAGCCGCGAGAGCCTCGCGCTCTACGCGCGTCACTGCGCCGGTGTCCTGGACCGCCGGATCCCCGTCGCCGAAGTCCCCGCGCCGCTCCTGCCGTTGCTGCGCACCGCCGAGGCCGCACTCGGCATCGGCTACCCCGGGGTCCGGGCCGTCCCGGTCCCGCCCCGGGCGCCCCGCCCTGCGGGCGCGGCCGAGCGGCTGGAGATGATCGAGGCACCTGCCTTCGTACGCCGCCGCTTCCGCGAGCAGTTCCCGGACGCCGAGGGCTGGTTCTACCCGCTGCACACCCCGAACGTGCTACTGACCCCCGAGGACGGCCGGTTCGAGGTCTACGCCTACCTCAACCGGGCCGGCGGGTACGGCTCCCTGCTGACCGCCCACCCCGACCCGTCCGCGGCGGCCGCGCACCTCGAACCCGTCACCCGGGCGCTGGCCCGGGCCGGCGCCGGTTACGTCGAGGCCCTGGTGCCGCTGGCACACCAGGACGCCCTCTCGGCCTTCCTGGCCCAGGGTTTCGTCGCCGGGGCGCTCTACCCGGCGATGCGCGCGGACGGCGAGGGCTTCCACGACTACGCCGTCCTGTCCCGTTCCAGCGAGCGGATCGACTTCCGCGGCGTCGCCGTCGAACCGCCCCTCCAGCCCTATCTGGACTGCTACGCGTCGGCCTGGGCGTCGACGCACCTGCCCACGTCTTCCGAGGTTGCCTCATGAACCCCCATCTCGCGCCGGTCTGCGTACCGGACCCGGACCTCCTGCCGCATGTACAGCAGCTCTGCGATCTGACCGATCCCTACGCTCACGGACCGGAGCAGGACGCGCTGTTCGCCGCCGCCATGGCGGAGTCCCACGCCTGGCACACCGAACGCTCGCCCTTCTTCCGCTCCCTGTACGAGGCCACTCCCCCGGCGCAGCCGTACCGCACGCCCCTCGTCCACGCGAACTTCTTCAAGCGGCACGAGGTGCTCTCCGTCCCGCGCGAGGAGGTCGAGCTGCACCTGACGTCCTCCGGCACCACCGGGCAGAAGTCGCAGATGTTCTTCGACCACTGGACCATCCGCTCCGCCCAGCGCATGGTCGCCAGGATCTTCGAGCGCAACGGCTGGATCACCCCCGACCAGGAGGTCAACTACCTCCTGTACAGCTACGAGCCGGCCCCCTCCCTGAACCTGGGGACCGCCTTCACCGACAACTACCTGTGCGACTTCGCCCCGGCGCGCAGCATCGAGTACGCGCTGCGCAACACCGGCGGCGACCACGAGTTCGACCCCTTCGGCTGCATCGCCGCCCTGCGCCGCTTCGAGCGGGAGGACGCTCCCGTGCGCATCCTCGGCTTCCCGGCCTTCCTCTTCTTCACCCTGGAGCGGATGCGGGCCATGGGCCTGCCTCCGCTGCGCCTGCCGGAGGGCTCGCTCGTCGTCCTCGGCGGCGGCTGGAAGGGGCACGCCGACCGGCGCATCGGCAAGGAGGAGCTGTACGCGCGGGTCACCGAGCAGCTCGGCATCCCGGGTGAGCGGATCCGGGACACCTTCGGGTCGGTGGAGCACTGCATCCCCTACATCGAGTGCGATCACCACCGGCTGCACGCGCCCGTCTGGTCGCGGGTGACGATCCGTTCGACGCGCACGCTCGAACCCCTGCCGTTCGGGGAGCGGGGCTACCTGCACCTGGTGTCGCCGTACATCACCTCCGTACCGGCGCAGAGCGTGGTCATGGGCGACCTCGCGTCGCTCCAGCCGGGCGCGGCCTGCGGGTGCGAGCTGGAGACCCCCTGGTTCACCGTCCACGGCCGTGCCGGGGTGAGCCGCAACCGCAGCTGCGCGGTGGCCGCAGCGGAACTCATGAAGGGCATGGCATGACCGTGACGGAGACCCAGAGCGAAGCCCGGAGCCAGGCCTTGGCCACGTCCGCGTCCGCGTCCGGGGCGCACCACTACTGGCAGGGCGCCTTCATCGGCGACGAGGAGGCCGGGCGGCGTCTCGCCGGTCTGCCGGGCGCCGTCCTGGCCGCGCTGGCCGAGGTGCTGGAGACCGAGACCGTCCTGGCCGCCTGCGACGCCCTCGCCACCGCCCTGCGCGACCCGGCCCACCCGGTGCACGCGCGGCTCGTCCCGCACCTGCCCGAGGGCGAGGACCCGGCCGTCCTGGCGGAGCTCGGCGGCCTCCTCGGCCGGCGCGAGCTGACCCGCAAGCTGCGCCGTGAGCTCGGCAGTGCGACCCCCGGCCGGCTGGACCGGGCCGATCCGCGCGAGACGGTCTACGAGGCGTGGGCGCCGGTCGGCCTGGTCGCCCACATCGCGCCGGGCAACGCCGTGACGGTGGCCCCGCTGAGCATCGTCGAGGGGCTGCTCGCCGGGAACGTCAACGTGCTGAAGGCGAGCAGCGGCGACACCCTGCTGACCCAGCACCTGATGGCGGAGCTCGCAGCCCTGGACCCCAGCGGCGCCCTCGCCGCGCGGATCGTGGTCCTGCGCTTCCCGTCCTCCCGGCAGGAGTGGCTGCGGCTGATGTGCGCGCCCGCGGACGCCGTCGCCGTCTGGGGCGGGGAGGCCGCGGTGGAGGCGGTGGCGGCCCACGTACCGGCCGGCTGCCGGCTGGTGGAGTGGGGGCACCGGATCTCCTTCGCGTACCTGACGGCCGACGCCTGGTCGGACGCCGGCACCCTCGGCGCGCTCGCGGACGACGTGTGCCTGCACGAGCAGCAGGCGTGTTCCAGCCCCCAGGTGGTCTACCTCGACACCGAGGACGAGGCGGAGGTGTTCGCCTTCGCCGGGCGTTTCGCCGAGGTCCTGGCGACCCGCCCGCCGGCCGCGGCGCCCGCTTCGGCGGCGGACGTGCCCGATCCCGCCGAGGAGGCGGAGCTGACCACGACCGAGCTGGTGGCCCGGCTGGAGGAACACCTGGGTCTGACCCGGGTGTTCGCGGCGCCCGACGGTTCGTGGCGGGTGATGGCCGACACCCGGTCCCCGCTCACCGCCTCGCCGCTGCACCGCAGCGTGTGGGTCAAGCCGCTGCCCCGCAAGCGGCTGGTCGCCACCTTGCGGCCGATGCGCCGCTACCTCCAGACGGCCGGTCTCGCGGGCAGCCCGACGGACATCGCCGAGCTGTCGCGCACCGCCCTGGCCGCGGGCGTCACCCGTGTCACGCCGGTCGGCGCCATGCTGGACAGCTACGCGGGCGAACCGCACGACGGGGTCTACGCCCTCCAGCGCTACAGCCGCCGCGTGGCGGTGCAGGCCGACCCGGTCCGCTTCGCCACGACCGCCTGCCTGGACGACCTGGCCCGCCCCGTGGTCCTGCCGCAGCCCACGGGGCCGCTCCGGGGCAAGGAGGACGTGCAGGAGCCGGGACGGCGGCTGGGGCGGGCCGATGCGGAGCTGTTCTTCCGCAGCGGCGGCAGCACGGGGGCGCCTGCGCTGTCGGTCTTCAGCTACGACGACTACGACACCCAGATGCACGCCGCCGCCCGCGGCCTGCTCGCCGCCGGATACGACCCGGTCGGGGACCGCACCGCCAACCTCTTCTACTGCGGCGGCATGTACGGCAGTTTCATCAGCTTCTTCTCCGTGCTGGAACGGCTCGGCGGGGTGCAACTGCCGCTCGCCGCGGGGCCGGACCACCGGGCGACGGCCCGGGCCCTCATCGAGCACGGGGCCGACACCCTCTTCGGCATGCCCTCCTACCTGTGGCAGCTGCTGCACGCGGAGGCGGACGCGCTGCGGGCGTACGGCGGCCTGCGCAAGGTCTTCTACGGCGGCGAGCACTTCACCCCGGAGCAGCAGCGCACCCTGAAGGAGCGGTTCGGCATCGAGACCGTCCGCTCGATCACCTACGGCAGCACCGACCTCGGCCCGCTGGGCTACCAGTGCACCGAGAGCTCCGGCGGCGTCCACCACCTGCACGCCGACCTTCACACGATGGAGATCGTGGACGTGGCCGAGGACCGGCCGGTGGCTCCCGGGGAGACGGGCCGGCTGGTCTTCACCACGCACGCCCGGCGCGGCCAGCAGCTGGGCCGGTACCTGATAGGCGACCTGGGCCGGGAGGTCCCGGGCCGCTGCGCCTGCGGCCGGCACGCACCCCGGTTCGAGCTGAAGGGGCGCACCGGTGACGTGATGCGGGTGGCGACGTACTTCCTCAACCACCGGCGCTTCCTGACCCTGGCCGAGGAACAGGGCGGCCACCGGGGTGAGTTGCAGGTCCGACTGGAGGCCGCGGAGGTGCGCGAGCTGCTGACCGTACGGGTGGAGCGCTCCGCGGACACGGACCCGGCGCGGCTGCGCGAGGTGTTCCTGGGCGGCTATCCGGAGCTGCGCTCCGCGGTGGTGGAGGAGGGGCTGCTGGACCTGGTGGTCGAAGCGGTCGACGGCGCATCGCTGGACCGTAGCCCGACCAGCGGCAAACTCCTCGCGGTGGTGGACGCCCGCCGCGCCGTCTAGGAGATGCCCGGCCGGTCCGCCCGAACTGCGGGCGGACCGGCCGGTGCTGCGGGATCCTCGGAGGCGTACGGACCGTCCGAGGCCGCAGTGCCGTGGGAGGCATCCCGATGACCGCGCATTCCGTGACGCCACGTCACCCCCTGCTGCCCGACCGCCGTCGGTCCTGCGCCGTGTTCGTCGGCTCCGACGCCGGCCTGGACCGGTGGCCCGGCCTCCGGTCGCCGCAGGAGGCGGCGGGCGCTCTGGCGCGGGTGCTCACCTCGCTCTCCCGGGGGGCCGCGTTCCACCGCGAGAGCACGACGCTGCTGCTGGGCCCACGGCGGCCGGCGGACGTCCTCGACGCGCTCCGGGACGCGGCCGCACAGGCGTCGGACGTGCTGCTCTTCTTCTACGCCGGGGCCGGGTACCCCCTCGACCGGGGGCTCGCCCTCGGCGTGGCGGACACCGACCCGCGGCGCCCGGCCGGGACCGGGGTCGACCTGGACGAGGTCGCCGCGGTCATGCGTGCGAGTACGGCGGCCCGCCGGGCCGTCGTGCTCGACTGCGCGTACGCCGGCCTGGCCACGTCCCGGTGCACGGGGGCGGCGCCCGCTCCGTCCCTGCTGGCCGCCGGGTCGTCGAGCTTCTCGCCGATGGCGGACCCCTTCACCGAGACCCTCGTGGAGGGGCTGACCGGCGGGGTCCAGGACGGCCCGGAGGTCCTGGACCTGCCCACGCTCCGCCACGCGGTCGAGGCGGCGTACGCGCGGACCCGCTACTACGTGGAGAACGAGTTCATCGGCGGCCCCTCCCACGTGCTGCTCCGGGGTGGAGGGGAACTGGCCCTGGGCGTGAATCCCGCCTTCGGCGTGCCGGACCGCCCCGGAGCCCTGCCCGCCCGACCGGACGTCGTCGACGCGCAGGAGTCCTGAGGCCGCGCCCGTTCAGCCTGCGGTGGGGGGCGTCCGGGCGAAGTGGCGTGCGGTGGGGACCAGGGCCGCCGCCGCGGGTACGGCGAAGCAGGCGACGGCGCACACGGCGAGGACCGGTGTGACGCCGAAGGCGGTGATGGCGGGCGCGATGAGGGCCAGGCCGACGGGGGCGAGGCCGTAGGAGACCAGGAAGTCCAGTGAGGACACGCGCGCCAGCTTGTCGGGGGCGACCTCGCGCTGGGTGGCCGTGAACCAGGGCACGTTGAAGAGTTCGATGCCGATCCCGGCGACGGCGTAGGCGAGGACCACCGCGGCGGGGTGCAGCGGCAGGACCAGGCTCAGGGGGGCGAAGCCGTACGCGGCGAGCCCGGCGAACGCCGCCCAGCCCTGGGCCCGGGGCCGCCAGCGGGCGATGACCAGGGCTCCGCCGAGGGCGCCGACGGTGTACGCCGTCATGGCGGCGGCCAGCACCCACTCGGTGCCGTAGCGGTCCCGGCTGATCAGCGGCAGGGCGACGCTCGTCGCGGAGTAGCCCAGGGCGATGACGGCCGTCAGCGCTGCGAGGCCTGCGAGGAACCAGGGGTGGCGGCGCGCTTCGCGTATGCCGTCCACGAACTCGGCGCGGAAGGAGGCCCGCGGGGCCGGTCCGGTGCCGTCGGCGTCGGCGATGGCGATGGCGCCCCGGCCCGGGACGAGCGCGGCGACGAGCCAGAGCGCGCCGATGCCCAGGAGCAGGACCCGGACCTCGACGAAGGCCGCGAGCAGTGCGGTCAGGGCGGGCCCGGCCAGCGTGGAGCTGCGGACGGCCAGGGTCATGGCGGCGTTGGCCTGCTGCCTCTGGCCGGGGGCGACGGTCTCGGCGGTGAGGGCCTGGAACGCGGGCCGGCAGGCGCCCTGCCCGGCCCCGGCGAGGGCCGCGGCGCAGGTCATGAGCAGGACGGACCGGCCGAGGCCGACGGCGAGGAGCGGTGCGGCGGCAGCGGCGGCCAGCGCGGACCAGAGGACGACGGCGCGCCGGGAGTGGCGGTCGGCGAGGACCCCGCCCACCGCGACGGCGGCCAGGAATCCGGCGGTGCGGGCGGCGAGGACCAGGCCGAGGCCGACCGGGCTGAGCTCCCGGTGGAGCACGGCCAGGCCGAGGACGAAGGGCAGGGCCCAGGTCGCGAGCCCGGAGGCGGTGGTGCCCGACCACAGGCGCAGGAATCCCGGGTCGCGCAGGACGGAACGCTTCGGCGGTGGACCGGTCTCGGTCGTGGTGGGTGCGGGTGAAGAGGTCACGGCGGGTGCTCCCTTGTGTCACGGACCGGGGCGCTCCGGCCCGTCGCGCATCCCCAGGGGGCTGCGTTCGCAAGGCAGTTGGAGCGGTTCCGGTCGGCAGGCGCCCGGGGACGCGGCGCGGTGCGGCGCCCCCAGGATGGATTAATGAAAACGATAACCATTACAGTACCCTTCGAACGCGGCACTCCTGCCCGGTGCACGACAACGCCCACGCTCTTTGCAGACCGGAGAACCCATGCGCCACCCCGCCCGCTTCGGCATCGCCCTCACCGCCGTCCTCGCGACGGCGGGCTGCTCGACAGCCGCCTCGGACCGGACCTCCTCGGCCGACCGGCCCGCCGCGACGGCCACGGCCGAGGCGGCGTCCCTCACCAGCTGCGGCCGGCAGCTGTCCTTCGACGCCCCGCCCCGGCGCGCGGTGGCCCTGGACCAGTCCTCGACGGAGATCCTGCTGGAGCTCGGCCTCCAGGACCGGATGGCCGGAACCGCCAACGTGAAGACCAAGATCCCCCCGAAGTACCAGGACTCCTACGCCAAGGTCCCGGTCCTCTCCCCGAAGATCGCCACCGGCGAGCAACTGCGCGCCGCCACGCCCGACTTCGTCGTGGCGGGATCCGCCGACCTGTACACCGCGGACCGGGCGGGCACCCGCGAGGAGCTGGGTGCGCTCAAGGTCCCCACCTTCGTCAGCGCCGTCGACTGCCCGGATCGCAACGAGGCCGGCCGGACCCCCTTCGACCTGCTCTTCGCCGACTACGAGAACCTCGGCAAGGTCTTCGGCGCCGAGGAACGCGCCGGCCGGCTGGCCACCGAGCAGCGCGCGGTCGTCGCGAAGGCCGCGGAGAGCGGCGCCCAGGTCACCGACCGGCCGACCGTCGTCTACCTCTACTCCGTCTTCAACGGCATGCCGTACGTGGCGGGACGGACGGGCCTGCCCAGCGAGATGAGCCGGGTCGTCGGTGCGAAGAACGCCTTCGACGACGTGGACGAGGACTGGCCGGAGGTCTCCTGGGAGGAAGTCGCCGCACGCAACCCGGACTTCATCGTCATCGGCGACCTCTCCGAGCGCGGCCGCCCCGGCGACAGCGCCGCCGAGAAGCGCGCCGCTATGGCCGCACACCCGGTGGTCTCCCAGCTCGCCGCCGTCCGCGGCAACAAGATCGTCGAGGTGCCGGGCATCGAACTGGACCCCTCCGTGCGCTCCGTGCACGCGCTGGAGCTGCTCGCGGCGGGCATGAAGGACCTCGGGCATGTCCGCTGACCCGGCGTCGGCCACTGCCGGGCCGGTGGGGCCGGCGGAGCCCGTGGACCTGCTGGACCCCGCGGCCCGCCGGACGGACACGACCGCGACGGCCACCCCCGGCCCACCGCCCCCCTCCGGGCGGTCCGGGCCCGCGCAGGCGGCTCTGTTCGTCCTCGCGGCGGCCGCGCTGGCCGCCTCGGTGGCCGCGTCCGTACGGATCGGCACCGCGGAGGTGGGCTGGGGCGACCTCGCGCGGGTGCTCGGCCCCCGGCTCGGCCTGGACGTCGAACCCCTGCCGCCGCTCATGGACTCCCTCGTCTGGGACCTTCGGGTCCCGCGGGTGCTGATGGCGGCCCTGGTCGGCGCCTCCCTCGCGGTGTGCGGCACGGTCCTCCAGGCCGTCACCCGCAACGCGCTCGCGGACCCCTACCTGCTCGGTGTCTCCTCCGGGGCCTCGGCCGGAGCCGTGGCCGTCGTCGTCCTCGGCGTCGGGGCGGGCTCGATCGGCATCACCGGCGGAGCACTGGCCGGGGCCCTGCTCTCGTTCGGCCTGCTGATGCTGCTGCTGCGCAGGACCGGCCTGGACTCCGTCCGGATCGTCCTGACCGGCGTGGTCGTGGGCCAGCTCTTCACCGCGGCGACCTCGCTGGTCCTCATGGCCTCGGCGGACGCGGACACCACCCGGGCCGTCACCCACTGGCTGCTGGGCTCGATGGCCCCGGCCCGCTGGGACTCGGTCGTGGTCTGCGCGGTCGTCACGCCCCTGGGGCTGGCTGCCGCCTGGCTGTGCGCGGGAGCCCTCGACGGGCTCGCGTTCGGCGCCGACACCGCCGCCTCCCTGGGCGTCGGCGTACGGCGGACCCGGCTGTTCCTGCTCGTGGTGACGGCCGTGCTGACCTCGGTGGCGGTGGCGACCGTCGGGGCCATCGGCTTCGTCGGCCTGATCGTGCCCCACGGCGTCCGGTTCCTGGTCGGCCCGCTGCACCGGGCGCTGCTCCCCCATGCGGCCCTCTGCGGCGCGGTGTTCCTCGTGTGGGCCGACGCCCTGTCCCGCGCCGCGTTCGCACCGCGCGAGGTGCCGGTGGGCGTGATCACCGCCCTGCTCGGCGTACCCCTCTTCCTGCTCGTCCTGCGCAAGCGGGGTGACCTGTGAGGATCACCGCCGAAGGGCTGAGCTGGTCGGTGGCGGGCACACCCGTCGTCCGTGACGTCGCCCTGGACGTCGCCCCCGGCGAAACGGTGGGGCTGCTCGGCCCGAACGGGTCCGGGAAGTCCAGCCTGCTGCGCTGCCTCGCCGGCCTGCGCCACCCGGACGAGGGCACCGTCTCCTACGACGGGCGGTGCGTACGGGGCTGGAGCGCCCGCCGCATCGCCCGCAGCATCGCCTTCGTCGAACAGGACGCGGGCGCCGACAGCGATCTGCGCGTCGCCGATGTCGTGGGGCTGGGCCGGACCCCCTTCCGGGACCGCTGGCGGGGACCGGACGCCACGGACCGGGCGGTGGTCGCCGCCGCCCTCGACCGGGTCGGGCTGACCGCACTCGCGGACCGCTCCTGGCGGGCCCTGTCGGGCGGCGAGCGGCAACGCGCCCACATCGCCCGCGCCCTGGCCCAGCAGCCGTACGGTCTGCTCCTCGACGAACCGACCAACCACCTCGACGTCAGGCACCAACTGGAACTGATGGAGCTGCTGGCCGGCACCGGGCAGACCGTGGTGGTCGCCCTGCACGACCTGTCGCTGGCCGCCCGGTACTGCGACCGGCTGGTGCTGATGCACCACGGGCGGACCGTCGCCTCCGGCGCACCCGCCGCCGTCCTCACCGCCGAACGGCTCGCCGAGGTCTTCGAGGTGGACGCCGGACTCACCACCGACGCGGCGGGCCATCCGTCGGTCGTCTACCGCCGGGCCCTCCCCGCCGCACCCGCGCCCTCAACACCCGTCCCGCTCACCCTGTGACCCCGCACGACAAGGAAACCGCGATGACTTCATCCACCGCACCCACCACGCCCACCACACCCACCGCGCCCCTGGGGCGCGCGCACGACGTGCGGACCGTGGAGGCCCTGACCGCCTCCGTACTGGCCGGGGAGCGCGGCCCGCTGCCCTCCGCCCTCGTGGCCACCAGCGTGTTCTGGATCCACCACGGCACCCGGCTGGCCGGCGGCGACACCACCTACCTCAACCAGTACGTCCTCGTCCGCCTCGGCTCCTCCTTCGGCGGCTGCGCCTTCGAGGCCGGCGAGATCGACCCGGCCGTGTGCCGGGACTCCTCCGGCACCCCGCTCGACGTACTGCTGCGCGAGGCGCCCCGGCCCCTGCGGATGGCGGCGCTCGACGCCTACCTCGCCGAGACGTTCCCGCACCGGGCCGCCGCCGAAGCGGGGCGGGCCGAAGCGGTCGTCCTGCCCGCCGGCACTCCGGAGGTCCGCGCGCGGGCCCGCGACGCGGCCGTCGCCGGGCTGCTGGACATCACCGAGGGCACGGAGGTCGCGCTCATCGGCGTCGTCAACCCGCTGGTCGCCGCGATCCGCGAGCGCGGCGGCGTACCGCTCCTGTGCGACTTCAACCTGAAGACCAGTCAGTGGGGCGACCCGGTCACGACCGACATGCACGAGGTCCTGGAGCGGGCGCAGGCGGTCGTCGCCACGGGGATGACCCTCAGCAACGGCTCGTTCGACACCGTCCTGGAGCGCTGCCGCACCCGGGGCGTCCCGCTGGTCGTCTACGCACAGAGCGGCAGTGCCGTGGCGCGCGCCTTCCTGGGGGCGGGCGTGACCGCGCTCTCCGCGGAGCCCTTCCCCTTCTCCCAGTTCAGCGCCGACCCGACCACCCTCTACCGCTACCGGGCGGTGGGCGGCGCATGATCCCGGCCACCCGTCGGGCCCCGTCCGGTGTCGTTGCCGGTGCCGTCGCCACCGGTACCGGGTACGCCTCCTGCCACCACGGCGAGATCCTCCAGGGCGTCTTCCGCGACGCCACCGGGAGCAGGTGCGCCGGACTGGTCACCCTGCCGATGGCCGGACGCGGCAGCCGCGCCGAGTTCGTC
This sequence comes from Streptomyces xanthophaeus, assembly GCF_000725805.1. GTDB lineage: Bacteria > Actinomycetota > Actinomycetes > Streptomycetales > Streptomycetaceae > Streptomyces > Streptomyces xanthophaeus. Next base: position 82,130 of record NZ_JOFT01000026.1, read on the forward strand.
CGCGATCCGGCCACGGGAGCCCAGCAGTTGGAGGTGCGGCCCGCCGGCCGGACGAAGGCCCTCCGGGCGGCCGCCCTGGCCGTCGAGGCCTGCGCGGGCCGCCGCGGGGAGCCGCCCTGCGGCGGGGCGCTGCGGCTGAGCGGCAACGTCCCCGTGGGCCTCGGCATGGGGAGCTCCACCAGCGACGTCATCGCCGCCGTGCGCGCCGTCGCGGACTCCTACGGCCTGGTCCTGGCCCCGGGTACGATCGCCCTGCTCGCGGTCCGGGCCGAGCTGGCCTGCGATCCGCTGATGCTCGACGACCGCCCGGTGCTGTTCGCACAGCGCGAGGGCCGGGTCCTGGAGGTCCTGGGCCCGGCCCTGCCTCCCCTGATCGTCGTGGGCTGCGCCCTCGGCGGCGGGGCGCCCGTGGACACCCTCTCCCTGCCGGTGCGGATCCACGACGACCACGACGTACGCGCCTACGAACGGCTGCGCGCCCTGCTGCGACGGGCCGTGGCCACCGGCGACGCCGCCCTCCTCGGCGAGGTCGCCACCGCCAGTGCCCGCCGCGGCCAGCAGCTGCTGCGCCATCCGGAGTTCGAGGCGCTCACCGACATCTCCCGCCGGGTGGGAGCGGCGGGGGTGCAGATCGCCCACAGCGGTGCGGTCGCCGGCCTGCTCTTCGATCCGGCCGCGCCGGGCACGCGCCGCCGCGTCCGCACGTGCGTGCGCGCCCTGGAGGACAGCGGCATCCCCGCGACCCGGACCTTCACCACCTTCCCCGACCCTGGAGTTGCGAAATGGACCAGCACATCGCGGAGTCGGTCGGCCGGCCCGACCTGATACGCCTCGACGACCGGCTCGTATGCCTGCGCTTCGAGACCATGAAGGTGGTCTCCGCCCTCGCGGCGGTCCGCCACCTGCTCGACACCGGCGCCGTCCGCCGGGGGGACACCCTGCTGGACAGCTCCAGCGGCATCTACGCGTACGCCCTGGCGCTGGCCTGTCACCGCTACGGCATGCGCTGCCACATCGTCGGCTCTTCGACCGTCGACCACACCCTGCGCACCCAACTCGCCGTGCTCGGCGCGACGCTGGAGCAGATGGAGCCGTGCGACGACCTCAAGCTGGACCAGAAGCGCCGGGTCGAGCGGATCCACGAGATCCTCGCCGAGCACCCGGAGTACCACTGGATGCGGCAGTACCACGACGACGTCCACTACCTCGGGTACCGGGCCGTCGCCGAGCGGATCCGCCGCTCCGCCGGCGCGGCGCCCCTCACGGTCGTCGGCGGGGTCGGCTCGGGGGCGTCGACGGGGGCCCTCGCCCGCTACCTGCGACAGGACTCCCCCGATGTGGAGCTGGTGGGGGTGCAGCCGTACGGCAGCGTCACGTTCGGCGCCGGGCACGTGTCCGACCCCGAGATCATCATCGCGGGGATCGGCAGCTCGATCCCGTTCGCGAACGTGGACCACGCGCTGTACGACACGCTCCACTGGATCTCCTTCGACGCGGCCCTCGCGGGGAGCGTCGACCTGCTGCGGCGGCACGCCGTCTTCGCGGGGCTCTCCACCGGCGCCGGATACCTGGCCGCCCGCTGGGAACGCGGCCGCGCACCCGGGCGGACGGTGGTGTTCATCGCGGCGGACACCGGCCACCGCTACGTGGACACGGTCTACGCCCGCCACCGCGAGGCCGGCCGGATCGAGGACCTCGTCCCGCAGGCGGTGTCCGGGCAGTCCGAACTCGCCCTGCCCTGGTCCCGGATGCAGTGGGACCGTTCCCCGGGTCCCGGACCCGCGGCATGAACCGGCGGCGTGAACCGGCTGGTGAGGCTACCGTTCCGCCAACTGCCATGCTTCCAGCTGCGGGAGGACCGGTGCCGTATACAACGACCGGCGGGGGCGGGCGCGTCCGGCCGCCTGGTCCGGCGCTCCGGCAGGGCGGCAGCGCCGCCGCCCTGCCGGAGCGTCCGCTCAACGGCGGCGTGCGCAGGTCCAGGCCCCCATGCCCTGCATCCGGGCGAGCCGTTTCGCCGTGGCGATCTGCTCGCTCTTGGTGGCGAGATCGGCGCGCGGTGCGTACCGGCGGCCGCCCGCCGCTTTCCAGCTCGACTGGGTGAACTGCAATCCGCCGTAATGGCCGTTGCCGGTGTTCGCCCGCCAGTTGCCCCCGGATTCACATCGGGCGATGGCGTCCCAGTCGGCCGACGGTCTGGAGTGGACCGCGGTGGCCTGGGCTCCGGACACGTCCAGTAGGGCGACCGTCAACACGACGGACGTGACGATCAGTTGGCCGATCCAGCGCCGGCTACGGCGGTCCTTGCGGTGGTGCGACATCAGTCCTCCTTCGCTGTTGGGGCGGGCCTGCCACGAACAGCGGGCGGGCCCGCGTGCGGCCTTCGTCGGGCCGCGGCCACAGCACAGCACGTACCGGGGTGATTCCAGCGGTACTTGCGGTCGGTGAAGGCACGACGCCACCCGAACGGACGCCCTGGCACCCCTCCTGAGGCCACCGGGACGCATGGTACGACCAGAACCGGCCCATTCGGACCGTGCCGTCGCAGCACGTTTGACCGCCCCTGGCGGACGCCCGCGGAGGTGGGCCGGTGGGTACGGGCGCCCGCGGGGAGCACGAGGGGGCACGCGGTTCGGCCACGCGCCCCCGCGCGCCTCCCGCAGGGACGTTCCGGCCCGGTGGTAGCTGGGCACCCGCTTGATGCTGATCGATCACCACCTGCCCGAGGAGAGCCCGATGACCAAGGTCCTCGTCCTGCACAGCACCAGTCTCGTCAGGTCGGCCCTGGCGGCCCTGCTGAGATGCGAAGGGGATTTCGACGTGACCTCCGCGGGCTGGCGAACTGCCGCACGGCAGGCGGAGTACTTACGACCAGACGTGGCGGTCGTCGACCTGGACTGTCCGGGGGCGACCGCCCTGCTCTCCCCGGACGGCCGGGCTGCCCGCGCCGCCCTGGCCCCGGCCACCCGTCTGCTGGTCCTCGCCACCTCGGGCACCCCCGGACCGCTGCGGCGCGCCTTCCAGGCGCAGGCCTTGGGGTACGTGGACAAGGACGGCTCACCGGGCCGGCTGGTGCGGGCCATCCGCAAGCTCGCGGCGGGCGAGCGGTTCGTGGACGCCTCGCTCGCCTCGGCCCTCATGGAGGCCGATCCCATGCCGCTGAGCCCGCGGGAGCTGAGCGTGCTGGCCCGCGCCGCCGAGGGGGACTCGGTCGCGGAGATAGCCCGCGCCCTGCATCTGGCCAGCGGGACCGTACGGAACTACATGGCCGCCGCGACCCGCAAGACCGGAGCCCGCAACCGGATCGACGCAATCCGGATCTCCCGGCGGGCCGGCTGGGTCTGAGCGGCCCGGCGCCGCCTCGCCTCTCTCAGGTGTCCGCGTTCCAGATCCCCACGAGGTCCCGGTACAGCGCTGACCTGGCCGGGAGCTCCTCGTGCGAGCCGCACACCGCCCGGGTCCCGTCGAGTACGAGGACCCGGTCGGCCCGGATCGCGGAGGAGACCCGGTGGGCCACCACGACGAGGGTGCCCGGACGGGCGGCGAGCGACCGTTCGGCGCGTTCCTCGGCGTGCGGATCGAGGTGGCAGGTGGCTTCGTCGAGCAGGAGCAGCGGCGCCGGTGAGAGGTACGCCGCGGTGAGGGCCAGCAGCTGGCGCTCGCCCTGGGAGAGCCGGGCCGGGTCGACGGGGGCGTCCAGGCCCCCCAGCCGGTCCACGAGCCCGTCGGCTCCCAGGGCCGCGGCGGCGCGCCCCGCCCGCGCCCCGCTCACGGGCCCCTGGCACAGGTGCGTCAGGTTCTCGCGGACGGTGCCCGTGAAGACGTACGCCTGCTGGGGCAGCAGGGTCCGGCGCAGGTCGGGCCCCCCGCCCGGGGAAGACCGCCGGGCCGGGGCGCCGGACAGCAGGACCGAACCCCGGTCGGGCGGCAGCTGCCCGGCGAGCAGCGCCAGGAGCGTGGACTTGCCGATCCCGCTCGGTCCCACCACGGCCAGGTGCTCGCCGGGCCGGACGGTCAGGTCGAGGCCGTCGATCACCGGGTGCGCGCGGGCCCCGTACGCGAAGCGGACCCGGCGGAGTTCGACGGCAGGGCCCGCCACGCCCGCGGCCCCCTCGTCGGGGGCGGGCGGGGCGGGCGGGGCGGGTGCCCGGTCCGCTGCGGGTATCCGTGCCCGGTCCGCCGGCGGACCGGGCAACCTCTCCAGCACCACCAGCAGCCGGGTGCCCGCCGCACCCACCGCCGTCATCAGGGCGTCGAGGGCCGGGAGCAGGGACTGGACGAGGTAGGTGAGCGCCCCGGCCAGCGCTCCCGCGCTGACCCCGCGGCCGAGCAGCCAGGGCGTCCCCGCCAGCAGCGCGACGACCGGGAGGCGGCCCGCCACGCCCAGCGCCAGCGTGCGCAGCGCCGCCCAGCGCGCCAGCCGGCGGGTCAGCCGCTCCTGCTGGGCTATCAGCGCTTCCAGCGGGCCCCCGGCCGCCGCCCCGCCACCGCAGGCGACCACGTCGCGCAGCCCCGCCGCGAGGGCGCCGGTGCGCGAGGACAGTGCCTCGTCGGTGTCGAGGGCCTCGCGCTGCACACGGGCCATCGGGCGCAGCGTCGCCAGGAAGCAGGCCGCTCCCAGCAGCAGCGGGGGGACGACGAGCAGCAGCATGAGGGGCGCCAGTGCGGCCAGCCCGGCCAGCGCTCCCGCCGAGGTGAAGACGAAGGACCGGGCGACCAGTACGAGGCCCGCGAAGGAATCGCGCGCCATCTCCGTCTGCTGGGCGAGCCGGGAGACCGCGCCGAGGTCCCCGGCCTTCCCCGGTTCGGCGACCGCCTGCCGCATCGCCTGGCGCACGGCGCGCCTGACCAGGCCGTCGCGCAGGGGTTCGACGAGGTCCGCGAGGCCGCCGAACACGCCGCGCAGGGCGAGGGCGCCGAGCAGGGACCCGGCGGCGGCCGCGGCGAGCCAGCCGAGGCCGGTGGTGGTCCGCCCCGCGAGGAAGCCGTCGTCGAGGGCGCGGGCCACCGCGTATCCGCCGAGGAAGGTGTGCGCGGACTCCAGCAGGGACCACAGGGCGAGCCGGGCGAGGGTACGGGCGTGTCCGCGCAGGAACCGCCGGGCGTCGGGTGCGATCCGTCGCCACGTGCCGTACTCGCTCACCGGACCGGCTCCCGGCCCGCGGGCCCGGCGGCCGCGTCCGGTACGGGACCGGGACCGGGGGCGGGGGCAAGGGCTGGGGCGGGTACGGGATCGGCCGCGAACACCGCCCGGTAGCCGGGGTCCCGCCACAGCTGTGCGTGCGTCCCCGTCGCCCGGATCCGCCCGGCGTCCAGCCAGACGACGAGGTCGGCGCGGGCGGCGGAGGAGATCCGGTGGGCCACGACGAGGCGGGTGGCCCGCACCTCGACGGCCAGGGCCCGCTCGACCTCGCGCGCGGTGACGGTGTCCAGGCTGGAGGTGGCGTCGTCCAGGATGAGCAGCCGTCCCGTATGGCAGAAGGCCCGTGCCAGGCCGAGGCGCTGCAGCTCTCCGCCCGACAGCGGCGCATCGGCGAGCGGTGTCGCGTAGCCCTCGGGCAGCCGCCGGACGAACGGGTCGGCCCCGGCGGCCCGCGCCGCGGCCTGCACGGCCTTCGCCCCGGGCCCGGTTCCCGCCCCGAAGGCGATCGCGTCGGCGACGCTCCCCCCGAAGAGCGCGGGCCGCTCGAAGGCGTGGCCGACCTCCCGGCGCAGCACTTCGGCGGACAGTTCCTCCAGCGGCACCCCGTCGAGCAGTACCGCGCCCTCGTCACAGGCGGTCAGGCGCCCGGCCACCGCGGCAAGCAGTGTCTTGCCGGACCCCGAGCGGCCCACGACGGCGACGGTGGACCCGCCGGGGAGGTCCAGGTCGACGTCGCGCAGTACGGGGCTGCCCGCACGCACCACGCGGACCCCGCGCAGTTCGAGCCTGCCCCGCCCGCCGGCCGGCAGTTCCCGCCCGCCCGCCGGGAGTTCGGGCAGTTCGAGGACGGCGGCCACCCGGCGGGCCGCGGCCCTGCCGCGCACCACCGCGGCCAGCCGCCCGGTGACGGCGCCGACCCCGGCCGCGAGGCCCGCGTAGCGGACGGCGGCGAGGAGCCCGCCGACCCCGAGGGCTCCGGCGGCGAGCCGGATGCCGCCCACGCCCAGCACCACGTACAGCAGCAGGGGCATCAGGGCGCCGGTGCGGGCCGTGGCCGCGCCGTACACCTGCCACATCTTGCGTCCCTCGCGGCCCAGTTCGGGCAGTCCGGCCAGGATGCGGGACACCTCGCGCCGCTCGGTGCCGGCTGCGGCGACGGTGCGGGCCCCGGCGAGGGCCTCGACGAGGCGGCCGGCCATGGCGAGCTGCACCTGCTGGTAACGGCCCACACTGGCGCCGGAGTCTCGGGCGAAGGAGCGCAGGAGCAGGGCCAGCAGCGGGAGTCCGGCGAGGAAGGCCACGGCGGTCCACACGTCGATGACGAGGAGGGCGACGATCCCGCCGAACGGCAGCAGCAGGGCGGCGGCCGCGTTCGCGACGGCGCCCGGGACCCTGCCCGCCTCGGTGGCGTGTGCGGTCAGTCGGGCCGCGAGCTCGCCGGGTGCGTGGCGGGAGGCGTGGTGCGGCGCCGTACGCAGCAGCCTGGCGAGCCCGAGGCTGCGCAGCCAGGCGGTGGACCGGGCGTCGACGCTGCCGGTGAGGCGTGCGGCGGCGGCGTCCAGGAGCACTTCGGCGGCGATCACCAGGGCGCAGCCCAGGGTCCAGGCGCTCCCGGCGGGGTCGCCGCGCAGCAGCAGGTCGAGGGTGTGGCCGAGGACGGCGGGCTCGGCGAGCGCCGCGGCCGCGGCGGCCAGCGAGCACGCGAACACGGCCGCGGTGCGGCCGGAGCTGTGGCGGGCTGCGGCCTTCAGCGCCCGGTCGGCGGTACGTGCGGCCGGGGCCTCGTCGGCCGCGGCGTCGGGCGGGGTCATGTGCGGCGGCTCCCCAGGGGTGGGCAACGGGCCCGGGCGGTGAACCGCCCGGGCCCGGAAGGGACCTGATCAGTTACAGGTCGTGATGCTCAGGCTGCTGTCACCGCACAGGAGCAGGCTGGCGCGGCTGCCGCCGCCCGTGAGGTGGGCGGCCTCGGTGGTCTCTTCCTTGACGGTGTCCATCGACTGCAGGTCAAGAAGCGTCATGACTGAATCCTCTTCACTGGTGTGGTGTTCCGATGGGTCACGGCCCCCGTGGGGGGACCGGCTCTGGGGCTGCCGCGGTGGTCCGCAGCGGCGGGAGGAAGGGCAGGTGCGCGCGCCCGCCGGGCGCGGCGCTGCCGAGGGCGAGCAGGGCGCCGGCCGTACCCGTGGACAGGTCCATGGACAGGCGCATCAACTGTTCGCCGGGGAAGGCCAGATGGCCCCGGTACGAGATCGCGTGCCGGGCCAGGGCGTCGATCTGGCGGGCGATGTCCCCGGCCCGGGTGCCGGGGCCGGGGGTGGTGGTCCGCGCCAGGTAGAGGATCATGCCCGCGGCGCCGCGGAACAGGCCGGGCTGCGCGTAGAAGGTCGCCTGGGCGGCACGTACGATCTGCGTCCGCGCCGTCGCGAAGCGGTGGTCCTGGGCGTGCTCCAGCCAGTCGTCCAGGACCATGCCGATTCCGACGCTGCCGGCCCCGAGGTAGGGCATGGTGCGCCAGCCCTCGTCGACCTGGAGGGTGCCGTAGGCGCTGGTCACGCAGCGGTCGAGGTCACGGTGCAGGGCCAGGCCCGCACGGGTCAGCAGCTCCGGATCACCGGTGCGCCCGTACAGCCGCAGGTAGAGCAGGGCGGGTCCGCTGTGGCCGTGGAGCAGGCCGGTCCGTTTGAGGCCGGGGGTCACGCGGGCCATCAGGTCGGCGCAGCGCAGCGCTGCGGTGTGCAGGGCGCTCTCACCGGTGGCCGTGCCCAGGGAGTCCAGGGCCAGGCCCAGGCCGGCGAGCCCGCTGTGCAGGTCGGGGCCGGCCGACTCCCAGGGCTGGTCCAGCAGTTGTTCGGCGAGGGCCAGGGCGCGGTCGCGGTGGCCGAGCCGTTCCAGGGTCCAGGCGATGCCGGCCAGCCCGTCGTAGAAGCCGAGAGGGGTTCCGGAGGCGGGCTGCTTCGTACGGGCCAGCAGCCATTCCTCGGCTTCCGGCCAGGGCTCGGCCCCGGTTTCGGCGAGGGCGTACAGGACGCCGGCGGCTCCGTACCCGAAGCCGGTTCCTCCTCCGGCGGTGGCGAACTGCGCGATGTCGCCGGGGAAGAGCCGGTCGTCGCGGTCGGGGGTGATGGTGGCCCGCAGGGCGGCCGTCATCGAGGCTCGGGCCGCTTCCCAGTCGCCCGGCTGCACCGGCAGGTAGGGACCGTCCGGGGCCTTGGTCCGGCCGCCGGGAGCCTGTGCCTGTGCCGGGAGCCCGGCGAGGATCTCCTCGACCGCTGCGTCGAGGAACGCCCGGGGTACGGGGAACTGCTCGGCGGCGATGTCCGCGAGGTGTACCGCCTTCGCCCGGTCCATGACCAGCAGGCTCGTCAGGGGCAGGAACAGGGCCAGGCGCAGACAGGCCAGCGCGTAGCGGTCGACGGAGGCGCCGCGCCGGTCGGGCGGCGCGACGAACGCCGGGTTGGCGACCGTCTGCCGCTGCCCGTCGCCGATGCGCGTGGCGGCCTCGAAGTCGAGGAGCGCGACGGCGGGTTCCCCGCTCTCCTCGTCCTCGGCGACCATGATGTTGAAGAGGTGCAGGTCGTTGAAGACGACGCCTCGTGCGTGCACCTTCTCGACGGCTTCGGTCACCCGCCCGTGGACCTTCAGCGCCCACTCGGTGTAGGAGGCGAGCTCCGCCGGGTCGGGGTCGGCCTCGATGAGCGGGTGGCGCCGGGCGAAGTAGGTGTTGAGGGGCTTGCCCTCCAGGTACTGCATGGCGAGGAAGTGGTGGTCCCCGACGGTGAAGGTGCCGTGCACCGAGGGGACGCAGTCCAGTCCGGCGAGCTGCTCCAGTGCTTCGCGTTCACGGTGCAGACGGGTGACGGCGTCCGCCCCGTCGGCGGCGAGCCCGGCGAAGGGGCGGGCCTCCTTGAGGATCACCGGCTCACCGGTGCGGGTGTCCCGGGCCGCGTACACCCCGCCGCCGTTGGAGAAGTGCAGGGCGCGCTCGACGGCGTAGGGGATGCCTTCGAGGGTGACCGCTGCACGCCGCTCCAGGTGCGGCCGCAGGAAGTCCGGCAGTCCGATCCACTCGGGCGGCTGGAACACGGGGCCGCGCGGATCCGGTACCAGCCGTCCGGCCGGGGTCTCGACGGCCGGGACCAGGTCGCCCTGCTCGTCATAGCAGTGCCGCAGGGTGAAGCTGCCGTAGCGCAGGTGGACCGGGCCGTCGTTCCAGCGCAGGTCGCTGAGGATGTAGGGGCCGGGCTCGCCGGCCAGCAGGGCGTCCAGCTCCTCGGCCATCTGCCCGCACCGCGCCTCGTCCGCCGGGTAGAGGGTGAGGAACTTGCCGCTCGCCGCTCGGTCCGCGTACTTGGCGTTGCGCAGGTGCAGCAGGTGGCGGCCGGGCACGAACTTGAAGGCGATCCGCCGTTCCAGGCAGTAGGCGTGGACCCTGCGCAGGACGGACTCGGCGTTGTCGAGGCACGCCGATATGTGGATCTTCCAGCCCTGCGCGGGCAGTTCGGCGTCGTCCGGCCGCAGGGCCAGCCAGTCCCCGCTGCGGTGCGAACGCCATCCCTCCGGTACGGGGGCGAGGGCCAGGGGGTAGAGCTCCTCGGTGCGCCGGTACGGCGCGTCGTAGAACCAGCGGTCGGCGTCGCAGAAGGCCGCGTACCCCTTGTTCACACCTGCTCCCTCGGTCGGTGGCGTGCCCAACGTTGTCAGCCGGAGCAGGGGCCGCGACAGTCACGACTGTCACCGACGGGGTGTGCGATCCGCACATGCGCGCACCGGTGCCCCGGCGGGAGTTCCCGTCGGGGCACCGGTGCTTCATGCGGCCGGGTCGGCCGGGGCGCCTGCGGCCGTCAGCCGCGGGGGCGGCGGCGGAGGTCCGGGGCGGCGAGTGCGGGCGGTACGTATCCGGCGTCGCGGGACGACAGGTTCGTGCCCGGCGGCACGATCTTGTCGATCCGGTCGAGCACGTCGGTGCTCAGGCGCACCCGGTCCGCGCCCAGCTGGCTCTCCAGCTGCTCGAAGGTGCGCGGCCCGATGATGGCCGAGGTCACGGCGGGGTGTTCCAGGACGAAGGCCAGGGCCAGCTGCACCAGGGTCAGTCCCGCCTCCTGCGCGAGCTGGGCCAGTGCCTCGGCGGCGTCCAGCTTGGCCGCGTTCTCGGGGTCCGCGATGTCGAAGCGCGCGGCCTGCCGGTCGATCCGGCTGGACGAGGGCTGTTCGCCGCCCTTGCGGTAACGGCCGGACAGCCAGCCGCCGGCCAGCGGGCTCCAGCTGAGCACGCCGAGCCCGTACCTCTGGGCCACGGGCAGGACCTCGCGCTCGATGCCGCGCGCGAGCAGCGAGTACGGGGGCTGCTCGGCCACCACGCGTTCCCGGCCGCGGCGTTCGGCGAGCCACTGGCCCTCGACGATCGCGGACGGCTCGAAGGTGGAGGTGCCGATGTAGCGGATCTTGCCCTGGTGGACGAGGTCGCTGAGCGCGCCCAGCGTCTCGTCGAAGTCCGTCTCGGGCTCGGGCCGGTGCACCTGGTAGAGGTCGATCCAGTCGGTGCCGAGCCTCTTCAGGCTGTTCTCCACCTCGCGGATGATCCAACGGCGGCTGTTGCCCTGCTCGTTGGGGTCGCTGCCGAGGCTGCCGTGGAACTTGGTGGCCAGCACCACCGTGTCCCGGCGGCCTCCGGCGAGCGCCTTGCCGACGATGGTCTCGGACTCCCCCGCCGAGTACACGTCGGCGGTGTCGACGAAGTTGATGCCGGAGTCGAGGGCCCGGTGGATGATCCGGACGCTGTCGGCATGGTCGGTGTTGCCGCGCGCCCCGAACATCATGGTGCCCAGACAGAGCGGGCTCACCTTGACTCCGGTGCGTCCGAGCAGGCGGTATTCGGTCATCGTGCACTCCCGTTGACGAGTTGATCGGTAAGGGTGCCGGCCGCCTCCGGGTGGGCGCCGACGGCGCCCGTCCGGTAGGTGTCCCACAGGCGCCGGTACGGCCCCTGCGCGGCCAGCAGTTGGGCATGGGTGCCGGTCTCGACGACGGTCCCGGCTTCGAGGACCACCACCCGGTCCGCGCGGGCGGCCGTGGTGAGGCGGTGGGCGACCACGACGGTGGTGCGGCGCCGGGTGAGGGCCTCGACGGCGGCGGTGACCCGCCGTTCCGTGGCGAGGTCGAGCGAGGCGGTCGCCTCGTCGAGCAGCAGGATGTCGGGGTCGACGAGTTCGGCCCGGGCGAGGGCCAGCAGCTGGCGCTGGCCCGCGGAGAGGCCCCGGCCGCGTTCCCCGACCCGGGTGAGGTACCCGTGTGCGAGTCCGGCCACCATCTCGTGGGCCCCCACGGCCCGGGCGGCGGCTTCCACCTCCGCATCGGTGGCGTCCGGCCGTCCGTAGGCGATGGCGTCGCGGACGCTGCCGCCGAACAGGTGCGGCTCCTGCGGGACGATGCCCAGCCGGCGCCGGTAGCCGGTCAGGTCGAGGTCGCGCAGGTCCTGGCCGTCGACGCGGACGGTCCCGGAGGCCGGGTCGTAGAAGCGCGCGAGCAGTTTGACCACGGTGGACTTGCCCGCGCCGGTGGTCCCGACGAGGGCGACGGTCTCGCCGGGGGCGATGCGCAGCCGGATGCCGTGCAGCACCTCCCGGTCGGACCCGCCCGCGTAGCGGAAGGACACGTCGTCGAACTCGATCTCCCCGCGCAGGGCCTCGACGGGCCGCGGCGCCGGAGCGGGCGGGGTGCCGACGGGGGTGCGCATCAGGGTGCGCAGGCGGTTCATGCCGACGACCGCCTGCTGGTACCCGTCGAAGACCGGGGAGAGCTGCTGGATCGGGGCGAAGAACAGTTCGACGCAGAGCAGGAAGGCGATCAGGGTGCCCGCCGTGAGTTCACCGGAGGCCACCTGTCCGGCTCCGACGGCGAGGACGGCGGCCGTGGACAGCGTGCCGAGGAACTCGACGAAGGGGAAGAAGATGCCCATGTACCGCTGGGCCCGCAGCCTGGAGTCGGCGAACGACCGGGCGAGGGCGGCGAAGTCCTCGGCGTTGCGCCGTTCCCGGCGGAAGGCCTGGGTGACGCGCACGGCTCCGACGTTCTCCTGGAGGCCGGCGTTGACCGCGCTGATCAGCTCGCGGGCCTCCAGGTAGGCGGGGACCGAGTGGTGCCGGAAGAGGGCGGTGGCCGCGATCAGCGGCGGCAGTGCGGCCAGCAGGACCAGCGCCAGCTGTGCGTCGATGACCAGGAGGGACACCAGGACCCCGAAGACCGTCAGCAGGCTCACGACCGCCGTGATGAGGCCGGTCTGGAGGAAGTTCGACACGGCGTCCACGTCGGTGGTCATCCGGGTCATGATCCGGCCCGCGCGTTCCCGTTCGTAGTAGTCGAGGCCGAGTCGCTGCAGCTGGGCGTACGTCTTGATCCGCAGGGTGTACAGGAGGCGCTCGCCGGTGCGTCCGGTGGTCCGGACCTGGGCGATGCCGACGAGCCAGTTGACGGCGACGACCGCGGCCGCCGCGGCGGCGGCCGCCAGCAGGACCCCTCGGGCCTGGCCCGTGACCCCGCTGTCGACGCCGTGCCGGACGAGTACGGGTACGGCGATCTGCGCGAGCGCGTCCACGGCCACCAGCAGGAGCCCGCCGAGCAGCGGGATCCGGAAGGGGCGCAGCAGGGAGCCGAGGCGGAAGGCGGGATCGCCCGCCACGGCCTGGGCGAGGGGGACCGCGGGCTCGGCCGCGGGCATCGGGATCCGGGCGAGCGCGGCAAGGAGTTCGGGGTCGGGCGGGGCGGAGCCGAGGACGCCGCTGCCGGGGCCGCCGCGGCCGGGTCCGGAGGCGGCGGCCTGGGCCAGGGCGTTCGCGGCGCGGGCGGCGGTGGCCGCCTGGTGTGCGGGGCCTTCGTCCCCGTCCGGGCGTCGCCACAGGGCCTCGGTGACGCCGCCGGCCGGGAGGTCGTACGCCGGGACGCCCTGCACCCGGGCGTCGTGTCCCGGGGCGTCGGCGTCCGGGGCCTCGTGGGCCGGGCCGGAGTGGACCGGGTCGCCGGGGTCGCCCGAGGTCGACAGGAGCGAGCGGAACAGGGCCGAGCGGGCGCGCAGCTCGTCCGGGGTGCCGATGTCGGCGATCCTGCCGCCGTCCATCAGCGCGACGCGGTCCGCGAGCTCCAGGGTCGATTCGCGGTGGGCCACGACGATGGTGGTGCGGCGGCGCCCGGCCTGCGCCAGGGCGGCGTGGATCTCCGCCTCGACGCGGGCGTCCAGGGCCGAGGTGGCGTCGTCCAGGACGAGCACGGAGGGGTCGGTGAGCAGGGCGCGGGCGACCGCCACCCGCTGGCGCTGGCCGCCGGAGAGGGTGAGTCCCTGTTCGCCGACGACCGTGTCGTAGCCGTCGGGGAGCCGGTCGATGAACTCGTCCGCGCGGGCGAGCCGGGCCGCCTCGTGGACCTGGGCGTCGGTCGCCTCCGGCTTCCCGTACGCGATGTTGGCGCGGATGGAGTCGGCCAGGAGCAGGCTCTCCTCGAAGACGAAACCGATCCGGGACCGCAGGGACGCCAGGGTGAGGCTGCGGACGTCGTGGCCGCCGACGCAGACGCTGCCGGACCCGGTGTCGTAGAACCGCGGGAGGAGCGCGGCGACCGTCGACTTGCCGCAGCCCGCGGGGCCGACGAGGGCGAGCGTCTCCCCCGGCCGTACCTCCAGGGTGAAACCGGACAGCAGCGGAGCGCCCTCGCCGTAGCCGAAGGTCACGTCGTTCCAGGCCAGGGCCGGGGCGCCGGCGCCGAGCCGGTGCGCGCCGGGTGCGTCCGCGATCACCGGCGCTTCGTCGATGACCTCCAGGACGCGTTCGGCGCCGGCCCGGGCCTGCTGCCAGACGGTGAGGAGGGTGGCCACCTGGCGCACCGGTGTGACGAGGCCGCCGAGGTAGGCGGTGAAGGCGAGGAACGTGCCCAGCGACAGGCGGCCGTCCATCGCGAGCCAGCCGCCGAGGGCGAGTACGGCGACCTGCCCGAGGGCCGGTACGGCCTGGAGCGAGGGGTGGTAGCGGCTGGTGAAGGCCACCACGCGCAGCCGGGAGGCGAACAGTGCGCGGACGCGCTCCTCCAGGCCGCGCAGTTCGCGGCGCTCCTGGCCGAAGCCCTTGACGACGCGTACCCCGGCGACGGTGGCCTCGACGGCGGAGGCCACCTCGGCCGCCTCCTGCTGGGCGTGCCAGTTGGCGGGGAAGAGGGTGCGGCGGCTGCGCAGGGCGATCAGCCACAGGGCGGGCCCGACGACGAGGGCGACGACGGTGAGGAGCGGCGAGAGCCACGCCATGAAGACGAGGGAGACGCCGAACATCAGCGCGTTGCCCGTCATGTTGGGCAGGAACTGGAGCAGGGTCTGGATGAGGGTGATGTCCGAGATGGACCTGCTGACGACCTCCCCGGTGCGCAGGCCGTCCTGCTGGGCTCCGCCGAAGCGCAGCAGGGCGGAGAAGGTGTCGTTGCGCAGGTCGTACTGGACGCCGAGGGAGAGGCGTCCCGAGCGGTAGCGGCGGACGTAGGACGCTGCGAAGCGGACCGCCCCGGCGCCGGCCAGGACCGCGATCCAGGGGAGGAGGGCGCCGGCGTCCCGGTCGGCGACGTCGTCCACGACGTGGCGCAGGACGAGCGGCAGGATCGCGGTGGCGACGGCCGCCACCGCGGCGCCGCCGAAGGCCAGGACCAGGTCGGTGCGGTGGCGCAGGGTATAGCCGACGATCCGCCGGGCCCAGCTCCGGGCCGGTGGTGCGCCGGCGGGGCCGGCCGCCGCGTCGTGCGCGGCGGCCGGTTCCGTCGTGGCGGTGGGACAGACCGTCACCGGGCCTCCACCAGACCGGTGCCGGGCTGGTCGACATGCTGCGCCGGGCGGCCCGCGGGGCGCGGGAGGCCGTAGTGCTCGCGCAGGGTGGTGCCGGTGTACTCGGTGCGGAACAGGCCGCGTTCCTGGAGGATCGGGACCACGCGGTCGACGAAGACCTCCAGCCCGGAGGGCAGGACCGCGGGCATGATGTTGAAGCCGTCGGCGGCTCCGCTGTCGTACCAGTGCTCGATCGTGTCGGCGACCTGCTGCGGGGTACCGGCGAAGGTGCGGTGTCCGCGGCCGCCGCCGAGCCTTCCGATGAGCTGGCGTACGGTCAGCCTCTCGCGCCGGGCCAGCTCCACGACGAGGGTGTAGCGGCTCTTCGCCCCTTCGATCTCGTCCTCGGTGGGGATGTCGTCGGGAAGTTCCGAGTCGAGGTCCAGGGCCTCGGGGGCGATGCCGAGCCGCAGGGCGAGCTGGCGCTTGGCGTACTCGGGAACGATGAGCCGGTCGAGTTCGGCGTCGAGTTCGCGGGCCTCGGCCTCGGTGTCGCCGATGACGGGGACGATGCCGGGCAGGATCTTGATGCCGTCCGGGTCCCGGCCGAGGGCGAGGGCGCGCTGCTTGACGTCCTTGTAGAAGGCGACTCCTTCGGCGAGGGTCTGCTGCGCGGTGAACACCGCCTCGGCGTAGCGGGCGGCGAAGTCCTTGCCGTCCTCGCTGGAGCCGGCCTGCACGAGGAGCGGGTGGCCCTGGGGGGAACGTTCGACGTTGAGGGGGCCGTCGACGCGGAAGAACTCGCCGCGGTGGTCGATGGGGCGGACCCGGTCGGCGAGGGTGTGGACCCCTGCTTCCTTGTCGGCGACGACGGCGTCGTCGTCCCAGCTGTCCCAGAGCTTCGTCGCGACGTCGACGAATTCGGCGGCGCGGCGGTAGCGGTCGCGGTGCAGCGGGGTGTCGTCGAGACCGAAGTTCCGTGCGGCCTCCGCACCGGCCGTGGTGACGATGTTCCATCCGGCCCGGCCGTTCGAGACGTGGTCGAGGGACGCGAACCGCCGCGCCAGGTTGAAGGGTTCGTTGTAGCTGGTGGAGGCGGTGGCGATGAGGCCGATCCGGCTGGTGACCGCGGCCAGTGCGGTCAGCAGGACGGTCGGCTCCAGCTTGCTGGAGGGCCTGCGGCCGGGGTCGCCCTGCAGGACGGGGCTGTCGGCGAGGAACACCGAGTCGAGCAGGCCCCGTTCGGCGATGCGGGCGAGGTTCTGGTAGTGCGCGATGCCGGTGCCGCCGTCGGCGGGGCTCTCGGGCAGCCGCCAGGAGGCCTCGTGGTGGCCGACCGACATCAGGAAGGCGTTGAGGTGGAGCGGCTTGCGCTCAGGCGTGCGCGGCATCGGGTTCGTCCTTCGGGTGGTGGTCTTCGGGGGCGGGGTGCTCGGCCACGCCGAGCGCGGCGAGCAGGGTGTCCCGGTACTCCTGGAAGCGCGGGTCGCGCCGGCTCCGGGGGGTGGGCAGGTCGACGGCGAGGTCGACCGAGATGCGGCCCTCGTCCAGGACGAGTACGCGGTCGGCCAGCTCCACCGCCTCGTCCACGTCGTGGGTGACGAGGAGGACGGCGGGACGGTGCCGCTCGTAGAGCTCGCGCAGCAGGCCGTGCATGCGGATGCGGGTCAGGGCGTCCAGGGCTCCGAACGGCTCGTCGGCCAGAAGCAGTTCGGGGTCGCTGACCAGGGCGCGGGCCAGGGCGGCGCGCTGCTGTTCGCCGCCGGACAGCTCGTGGGACCAGGCGCGTTCGCGGCCGGCGAGTCCGACTTCGGCGAGGGCCCGTGCTCCGCGTTCGCGGACGCCGGGTCCGCGCAGTCCGAGGGTGACGTTGTCCAGGATGCGCAGCCAGGGAAGCAGCCGGGAGTCCTGGAAGGAGAGGGAGACGCGCTCGGGGACGGTGAGTTCGCCCGATCCGTCCACGTCGTGGTCGAGGCCGGCCACGGCCCGCAGCAGGGTGGACTTGCCGGAGCCGCTGCGGCCGAGGAGTGCGGTGAACTCGCCCGCGCCGAGGGTCAGGTCGAGTGCCTCCAGGACGGTCCGGTCGCCGAAGCGGCGGACCAGGCCACGGGTGCGCACCGCGGGCGGGGCGGGCTCCCGTACCGGGGTGGCGGGGTGGTCGGTGGTCAGCCCGCCAGCGTACGTCGCCATGACAGGGCCCTCCGTTCGATCGCGCGCACCAGTGCGTCGGAGGCGAAGCCGAAGATCCCGTAGGCCACCAGGCCGACGATGATCACGTCGGACTGTGCGTACTGCTGGGCCTGGAACATCATGTAGCCGATGCCGCTGGTGGCGTTGATCTGCTCGACGACGATCAGGCCGAGCCAGGCCGAGGTCACGCCCAGCCGCAGGCCGACGAAGAATCCGGGCAGGGAGCCGGGGAGGACCACCTTGCGCAGGAAGCGCCACCGGCTGAGTCCGAGCACCTCGGCGAGTTCCACGTGCCGGCTGTCGATGCTGGTGAGCGAGGCGTAGGTGTTGATGTACATGTTCACGGCGACGCCGAGGGCGATGACGGTGACCTTCATCTCCTCGCCGATGCCGAGCCAGAGGATGAGCAGGGGCAGCATGGCCAGCGACGGAATGGCGCGCTTGATCTGGAGCGGCCCGTCGACGAGGTACTCGCCGGTGCGGCTGAGTCCGGCGAGGACGGCGGCCGCAACTCCGGTCAGTACGCCGAACAGCAGGCCCAGACCGGCTCGTTGGAGGGAGATGAGGATGTTTCCCTGAAGGCGCCCGTCCGCGACCAGGTCACCGGCGGTGGCGATCACGGTGTCGGGACCGGAGAGGATCCGCGGGTCGAGGAAGCCCGCGGCGGACGCCGTCCACCAGACGGCGATGAGCAGCGCGGGCCCCAGGAGCCGCCCGAAGGGGACACCACGGCCGGGTCCCAGCCGCCGGGACTTGCGGGCTGCCGGGCGTCGTCCGGTGGCGGGGGCGGTGGGCCGCGCCCCGGCGACGGTACGGTCGGCGGGCCGGTCTGCGGCGGGGCCGGGCGTCGTCGTCGCGGCGCCGGGCCGGGCGGACGCGGCCGCGGCCTCGGTTTCCGGGGCCTGCACGCGCAGGCCCGTCAGTGCCTCGGTCATGAGTCCTCCCGGTATCCGGCCGGCACGGCGGCTGCCGCGAGGCCTTCGAAGCGCCGGTCGAACAGGGCCGTGACGTCGACCTTGGGCACGAAGCCGCCCTCGGCCATCAGGTCGGCGGTCTCCTGCTCCCAGGCGATGGCCTTGTCCCAGTTCGCCGGGAAGCGGGGTTTGGCGAGGGAGTCGACGATGCGCCTGCCGTCGGCGGCGCTGACGCCCTGGTCCTTGACGTAGTACGCGTCGATCCACTGGTCGGCGTTCTCCGCGGCCCAGACCACGCCCTGCGCCCAGAGGGTGACGTAGCTGCGCACCGCGGCCGCCTTCGCCGGGTCCTGCACGACCTCCAGGGGTGCCCACAGGACGGTGAGGAGGTCGATGACGTCGGTCTTGATGCCGCGGGCACCGTCCTTGCCGTACTGGGTCAGGTACTTGGTCAGGGTCGGCTCGCCCAGCGGCGCGACGTCGACCTGCTTGGACTGCAGGGCCGTGAGGAACTGCGTGCTCGGCAGCGCCACGAGTTCGACGTCGGAATTGGCGAGGCCGGCCTTCTTCAGGGCCCGCAGGACCACCACGCCCTGGGCCTGCCCCTGCGAGAAGGCGACCTTCTTCCCCTTGAAGTCCGCGACGGACGCGATGGAGGAGCCGGGCGCCGTGGCGAACACGTAGGAGGGGTGGCGGCGTTCCTGGACGGCGACGATCCGGGCCTTCACGCCGATGGCCTCGGCCTGGATCGGCGGAATTCCGGCATTGCTCGCCACGTCGATCGAGCGCGCCCGGAATCCCTGGATGATGTCGGGCCCGGCATTGAGGTTGATCCAGGAGGAAACCTTGAAGGGGAGGTCCTTTTCGAGCCCGGACGCGGCCAGCTGGATCTGGGAGGTCCGCACGGCCACGGCCAGTGACGTACCGGCGGGCGGTGGTCCGGTGGGCAGTTCGCCCAGGGGCGCGGAATGGGCGGCGCGGGTGGTCTGGGGGGCGCAGCCGGCGGCGGCGAGGAATGCGCCGCCGGCGAGGGCGAGGAATCCTCTGCGGCCCAATCGGGGGGAGGAGGAGCGGGAGGGCATGGACATTCCTGTTCTCATGACGGGGGTTCGTCGGTCGCCGCGGTTCAGAGGGAGAGGTAGGCGCCGTTGCGGAAGAGGAGGGGCCGGGGGTCCTCGGCCTGCCAGGCCTCGGCGACGCGCGCCACGACGATGTGCGCGTCGCCCGCGGGGACGAACTGTTCGACGGTGAGCCGCAGCCAGCCCGCGACCCCGTCGAGCACGGGCTCGCCCTGGGGCAGCCGGTGCCACCGGGTCGGCGCGGCGAAACGGTCGATGCCGCTGGTCGCGAAGCGCCTGGCCAGGTCCTCCTGGGCGGAGCCGAGGAAGTTGACGACCACCGAGTCGGCCCGCTCCAGGTGCGGCCACGAGGAGGAGCCCTTCGCGATGCCGAAGGAGACGAGCGGCGGTTCGAGGGACACCGAGGTCAGCGAGGTGGCCGTGAATCCGGCCGGGCCCGCGCCGGAGTCGGCCGTGACGACCACGACTCCGCCCGGATAGCTGCGGAAGATCTGCTTGAAGAGATCCGGCTCGACCGGGCGCGCCGCCGAGGGTGCTGCCGGGTGCGAGGACAAGGAAATGGTCATGATTCCCCCAGGGTCGGTGGTGCGGTGCGCTGCCGGATTGCGGCCGCCGGTACGGCTGTACGGGTATGCCTCACGGGCACGGCAGAGCACGCGACGGCGCAGCGGGGAGCCGCACCGGTCACGCTCGGAAATGCCGTGGAAAAACGCACGCAAGGAAAAGGAGAAGGAGGCGGCGGGTCGTGCCCGCAGCGGAGAATTCCTTCGGCTCGCCCGTCAACAACAACAGGAACGGGCGGCGCGCGTGAGGGCCGGCCGGAAGGGACGGCAGTGTCGCGCGATCCGGTGCGCGTACCGTCGATTCCGCTGCGGGCTGCTCATGAATCCATCCTCCCTTTCCCCGTCCGGCCCGGTCAACAATGCAACTTTCTGAATTAAGTCGATTTCCTGAGGTCGGTCCGACGGCGTCAGGACACGGCGGGCAGCGCGGGCCACGGGCCCAGCGGATCCCCGTACAGCGCCCCCAGCGCGACGGCCGCGCCCGCGGTGGCGAGCACGGACCCGGTGAAGCTGCTCGGTACGACGGACCGGCCGGCGTCGTCGCACACCAGCGACCGGGCCTGCACCTCCGCCCGCAACTCGTCCATGCACGCGGGCAGTCGGCCCGTTCCGGGTTCGACGACGACCAGCACCTCGGGGTCGAACATGTCCAGCAGCACCGCGGCGGCCCGGCCCGTCAGCCGGGCCCGCTGCCGGAACAGCTCGACCGCCACCCGGTCGCCTGCGACGGCCAGGTCCAGCAGGGCGCTGAACGCCGTTACGGGCAGGCCCCGTTCGGCTGCGCGGCGCACCATGGCCGGTTCCGAGACCTCGGACTGGAGGCATCCGGGCGTACCGCAGGTGCAGCGCGTACCGGTGGCGGCCGTACCCACCGGCAGGTGCGCCACGTTGCCCGCGCCGAAGCGGGGACCCTGGTGCACGGCCCCCGCGGTGACGAACGCCGCGTCGACGACGTTCCCGATGAACAGGACGACGGCGCTGGCGCGGGTGGCGGCCTCGCCGAAGAGCTGCTCGGCCCGTGCGAGGGCCCGCGAATGGCTGTCGAGGTGCACGGGGACGCCGGTCGCCCGGGCGAGTTCGTCCCGGACCGGCACCCCCCGCCAGCCCAGTTGGGGGTGGTGCACCACGGTTCCGGCCTCGGGGTCGACCCAGTGGCCGGTGGCGACGCCCAGGGCGAGGGCGGTGCGCCCCGATCCGTGCGCGGCCAGCATCCGTGGGAGTCCTGCGGCCACCCGGGCGAGCACCCGGCCCGGTTCGGTGCCCTCGTGCGGCCGGCGCTCCTCCGCGACGATCCGCCCGGTGAGGTCCATCAGGGACAGCGTCGTGTGGGGCACCGCGATGTGCGCCCCGGCGACCAGGAAACGGCTCGTGTCGATCTCCACCGGGATGTACGGGCGGCCCAGCCCGCGCGGACCGGCCGTCTCCGGACCCTCCCTGACCAGCGCCCTGTCCAGCAGCGCCGCGCAGTGCCCGCTGACCGACGCGGGCGAGAGCCCGGTGAGCCGGGCGATGGTGCTGCGGGCCACGGGGCCGTGGTCCAGGACGGCGCCCAGCACGGCGCCGGTACCGGACGCGCTCCGCATCGGGTTCGTACCGGATGAGGGGATGTCGGAGCGGCGCAACGGGGCACGGCGGCGGCGGTCGGCTGAGGTCTTCGGTCTGTCCACGAGGGGCCTTCCAGGGTCCTGATCGGTGGCGCGGAACACCCGGGCTCGGGGCCGGCACGCGACGGGGCGGCCGGCTCCGGGCAGGGGCGAGCGCGGGAAGCTCCACGGAGGGAGCACTGTTCACCGGAACGCGGGGAACGCGGCGGGGGTCCGCACTCCGGGCCCGTTTGAGGGCTTGCCGGAGACGAGGGATCCGCGCGGTCGCCGTACGGTCAGGACCGCTGACACGCGGCGGAGCAGACGCGCTTCAGGTCGACGTGACCTCGTGTCGTCAGAAGCGCGGAACGGTACATGGCGGGCAACATAGCCGGGGCGGCGCAGGCCGGTCAAACACCTGCCCGCACCCTGGACGGCCGCCCGCGGAGCCGCCCGGCCGGGGCCCCCGGCCCCTCACAGGGCCTTGCTGAGGAAGGTCCGGGTGAGGAAGGCGCGGGTCCGGGCGTGCCGAGGGGCGTCCAGGACGGACTCGGGCGGGCCCTGCTCCACGACGACTCCGCCGTCCATGAACACGACGGTGTCGGCGACCTCCCGGGCGAAGCCCGTCTCGTGGGTCACGACGATCATGGTGGTTCCGGCGCGGGCGAGGTCGCCGATGACGTCCAGGACCTCGCCGACCAGTTCCGGGTCGAGCGCCGAGGTCGGTTCGTCGAAGAGCAGCACCTTGGGTTCGAGGGCGAGCGCGCGGGCGATCGCCACGCGCTGCTGCTGCCCGCCGGACAACTGCCGCGGGTAGGCAGCGGCCTTGTCGGCGAGGCCTACGCGCTCCAGCAGGCCCAGGGCCGACTCCTGCGCCTGCCGGCGCGGGCGGCGCAGTACGGAGACCGGGGCCTCGACGAGGTTCTCCAGCACGGTGAGGTGCGGGAAGAGGTTGAAGTTCTGGAAGACGAAGCCGATGTGGGTGCGCTGCCTCAGGACCTCCGCCTCGCTCAGCTCGTGGAGCTTGCCGCGGGACCTGCGGTAGCCGATGAGCTCGCCGTCGACGCTGATCCAGCCGCGGTCGACCTTCTCCAGGTGGTTGATGGTGCGCAGGAGCGTGGACTTCCCCGAGCCCGAGGGGCCGAGGATCACGGTGACCTCGCCCGTGCGGACCACCAGGTCGACGCCGCGCAGCACCTCCAGCGGGCCGAAGCTCTTGTGGACGCCGCAGACGTCGACCATGACGTCGCTCATGGGTTCTCCGTGGGTGGTCGGGAGGCCCGGGGACGGGCCGGGTGAGGGGGCGGGCGGTGCTCACGTGTGCTCGGCCGGGTTGATCTGCGAGCGTTCGATCGCGGAGTCGGTGGTGCCCCACTTCTGCAGGATGCGCGCGTAGGTTCCGTCCTCGATCAGCTGGTTGACGGCGGCCTGGAAGGCGGGGGTCAGCGGGGAGTCCTTCCGGAAGGCGAAGCCGACGTCGAGGCGGTGGTACTCGCCGAGGAAGGTGGCCTGTGCGGCGGGCTGTGCGGCCTGGTGGCGCAGGCCGTTGATGGTCGACATGACGACGTCGATCCGGCCCTGCTGGAGGGCGGTGGTGACGGCCCCCGTCTCGGAGAAGACCTTGACCTCGTACGGCTTCTTGCCGGCCGCGGCGCACACGCCCTTCTGCGCGGTGAGGGTCTTCTCGAAGGTCGTGCCCGCCCCGGTGCCGACGGTCAGCCCGCACAGCTGGGTGAGGTCGGTGATCTTTCCGGTGAGCTTGGTGCTGCCGGTCTTGACCGCGAAGCCCTGGCCGTCGTTGATGTAGGTGACGAAATCGATGGTCTTCAGGCGTTCGGCGGTGACACCGAAGTTGCCCGTGCCGACGTCGTACTTGCCGCTGCCGAGGGCGGGGAGGATCGTCTCGAAGGAGGCGTCCTGCCGCTCCAGTCTCAGCCCGAGGACCTTGGCCACCGCTTCGGCGATGTCGATGTCCTGGCCGGCGGGCGGCTTGTCCTGGCCGTTCGGGTAGTACGCCGCGGGCGGGGATCCCACGGAGCTGCCGATCCGCAGGGTGCCGGCCTTGCGGACGTCGGCGGGCAGCAGGGCGGCAACCGGTTCCGCGGTCCGTACGCCGGCGACCGGGTCGTCGGCGGGCGCGGATGCGGCCCGGGCACCCGCCGCAGCCGGGGCCGCGCCGCCGGAGCCGCAGGCGGTCAGCGACAGGAGGGGCAGGACGGGCAGGAGGGCGAGCACGAGGGAGGTGCGCAGGCGCGTGCGGATCCCGTTACCGGGGAGGTTCACGGCGAGGGGGCCTTTCCGTTGCGGTGTGGGGCGAGGGGTGAGGGGCGAGGGGTGAAGGGGTGAGGGCAGGCGGGCCTGTGGGGGCAGGTCACCCGCGCACGGCTGCGGGCTTCTCCTCGGCGGAGCCTGCGGCGTGCTCGGCACCGCGCACGACACCGCGCACGGCACCCCGTTCCGCGTCCCGTTTGGCGACCTCCTCGCGGACCAGCGGGATCACGTACCGGCCGAAGTCGACGGCGTCGTCCAGCAGGTCGTAGCCGCGGGCCGAGAGGATGTCGACGCCGAGGTCGTAGTAGTCCAGGAGCGCCTGGGCCACCGTCTCCGGGGTGCCGACCAGGGCGTTGGAGTTGCCCGCGCCTGCGGTGGCGGCGGCGGTCGGGGTCCACAGGGCCCGGTCGTAGCGCTCCCCCGCCTCCGCGATGGCGATCAGCCGCTGCGATCCGGTGTTCTGGGGGGCCTGCGCCTCCAGCACGCCGCTGCGCTGCTGCCGCGCCGGGCCCGCCTGGCGCCGCTGCCGGATGGCGCCCACCGTACGGTGGGCCTTCTCCCAGGCCAGTTCCTCGGTCGGGGCGATGATCGGGCGGAAGGCGACCTGGATGCGCGGCAGGTCGCTGCGCCCCGCGGCGCGTGCGGCGGCCCGTACGGCCTCGATCTGCTGGGCCGTCTCCTCCAGGGGTTCTCCCCAGAGGCAGTAGACGTCCGCCTCCGCCCCTCCAGCGGCGTAGGCGGCGGGTGAGGAACCGCCGAACGAGACGGCAGGGCGGGGCTGTTGGACGGGGAAGACGTCGCTGACGAAGTCGTGGAAGCGGTAGTGCCCACCCTCGTGGTCGAAGGGCTCGCGGGTGGTCCAGGCCTTCTTGACGATGCCGATGTACTCGCGGGTCCGGGCGTAGCGCTCGTCCTTGGTGAGGGTGTCTCCCTCGCGGCCCTGCTCGTGGTCGTTGCCGCCCGTGATGAAGTGCACGGTCAGCCTGCCCTCGCTGATCTGGTCGAGGGTGGCGAAGGTCTTGGCGGCGTAGGTCGGGTACGAGACGTTGGGACGGTGGGCGAGCAGGATCTGGAGGCGGTCCAGTCTGCTCGCGATGTACGCGGCCGCCGGAGCCGGGTCGGGGGTACCGGAGCCGTAGGCGAACAGCACCCGGTCCCACCCGTGGTCCTCGTGCGCCCGGGCGAGCCGGAGCGTGTACTCCTTGTCGAAGGCGGCGCCGGAGCGCGCGGTGGTTTCGGAGCCGTTGTTGGTGGCGGCTATGCCGAGGAACTCCACTGGCATGGGGTGGCCTTTCGGTGGCGGGTGGTGAACCGCATCCGGGTACGTCTGAACAGCCTTACGCCACGGAATATGTGAGAGTGCATCAGGAATTGCGGAGACCGGTGTGCGGGGCGGTTGCGCAGATGCGGGCATGACGACGACGCATGACGACAGGGAGCGGCGCCGGAAGGAACGGGGGTATCGGCAGGCAGCGCTCTCACGTCCGGGCGTGCGGCAGTGCGCGTCCTTGCACTGGTCGCCGCCCGCGCAGTGGTGTGCGCAGGGGCATCTCGGCCCGCGACGGGGTCACCGAGGGAGGGAAGGGCCGGTCAGACAGCCCGCTGCCGGGTCAGACGCAACACGCGGCGGACCACACGCGACCGAAGTCGATGTAGTCGCGCGAAACCAAGCGCTGATGGGCATTCATATGACCACTTGAGCAGTACGTGATGCGCTTCGTCAAGCGAGGGCCCGGATGCCGGACAGTCCTGGCCGGGCGGGAGGTGCGTGGTTGACACGGGCGTGGCGCGCCCGCCTACGATCGACGGGAGAGGGGCCTGCGCCGTGCGCGGGGGCCCTTCCGGCCGCGTTGAGGGACGCGGCGGGCATGACGACAGCACCTCCGGATCCCGGCAGCTCCGCTTCCGTGCGGAGCCCGCGGCGCGCCTTCGCGCGCCGTGCCGCCGGGCCGTCACCCCCCAGCCGCGATCCCTCCCCCTGGAGCCCCTCCCCATGGCCACCCCTTCCGGCGTCTCCGATCCCGCCCCCGCCGCCCACGCCGCTCCCACCGCCCCCGCCAGTGCGTCCGGGCCCGTCCCGGACCGCCCCGGGCCGCAGGCCGACCCGGGGGCCGAACTGCCCCCGATCGTGCCGCGCCGACGCGTCGGCCGCTGGTTCGCCGGCGCCGGCGCCCTGCTGGTCCTCGCCATGGTCCTGGGCTCAGTCGTCCGCAACGACGCCTTCCAGTGGGACGTGGTGGGGCAGTACTTCACCACCTCCGCCGTGCTCCACGGACTGCTGCTCACCCTGTGGCTGACCGCGGCGGTGATGGTCCTCGGTTTCCTGTTCGGCACCGTGCTGGCGGTACTGCGCCTGTCGTCCAACCCCGTCCTGCGGACGCTGAGCTGGGGCTACATCTGGATCTTCCGGTCCACCCCGCTGCTGGTGCAGTTGCTGTTCTGGTTCAACATCGGCGCCCTCTACCCGACGCTCGGCCTCGGCATCCCGTACGGCCCCCAGCTCTTCACCGTGCAGACGGTCAACCTGCTCGGCCCGACCGTCACCGCCGTCATCGGCCTGACCCTGCACGAGAGCGCGTACGCCGCCGAGGTGGTGCGCGGGGGCATCCTGTCCGTGGACTCAGGCCAGACCGAGGCCGCGCAGGCGCTCGGCCTGAGCAGGCTCCGTACGCTGCGCCGGATCGTCGTCCCCCAGGCCATGCGCTCGATCGTGCCGACCGCCGGGAACATGCTGATCGGCACGCTCAAGGGCACCAGCATCGTCAGCGTGCTGGCCGTGCACGACCTGCTGTATTCGGTGCAACTGGTCTACAACCAGAACTACCAGGTCATCCCGCTCCTGATGGTCGCCACCCTCTGGTACGTCGCCGTCACCACCGTGCTGAGCACCGGCCAGTACTACGTCGAGCGGTACTACGCGCGCGGCACCTCCCGCAGCCTGCCCCCCACACCGCTGCAACGGGTGCGCCTGCGGCTGGCCGTCCTGCGCGTCCGTCTGCACGCGCTGACCGCCCCGGCCGGGCGCTGACCCGGCAAGCGGTTCATTTCACCAAGAGGCGTTGTATGTACGGCGGATGAAATCGGCACGCGCTTCTCCGCATTCCGATATCGAGGCCGTTGACACCCCTTCTGCGGGCTGCCTAGCTTACGCCGCAGACAAATGACATCTGCGGCCTCTCCCGTCCGGCATGACGGCTGCTTTTCGCATTCTGCGCTGTGTCGAAGCCGCTGGAGATTCCTTGACCGAACCGCTGCTCCTTTCCGCGCCCGCCACCCCCTCCGGTCCGCCCGGGCCGGCCGAGCGGGTCCTCCCGCTCCGCCGGCCCGGGCGGTGGGCCGCCGTCGTCGTCGTCCTCGTGCTGGTCTCGCAGGCCGCCCACGGGCTGGTCACCAACCCCTTCTACCAATGGGACCGTTTCGCCTACTGGTTCTTCCGCCCGGTCATCCTGGAGGGGCTGCTCATCACCCTCCAGGTGGCCGCGTACAGCGCGGTCCTGGGCCTGGCCGGCGGGATCCTGCTCGCCCTCGGCAGGCTCTCGGGCAGCTCGGTGCTGCGGTCGGTGAGCTGGACGTACATCTGGCTCTTCCGCTCCGTGCCGCTGATCGTCGTCCTGCTGTTCCTCTACAACCTCAGCGCCCTCTACCCCACCCTCAGCGTCGGGGTGCCGTTCGGGCCCGCGTTCTTCACCTTCGACGAATCGAGGCTCGCCACCGACATCGTCGTCGCGGTGGTCGGCCTGAGCCTGAGCGAGGCGGCGTACGCGGCCGAGATCGTCCGGGCCGGGGTGCTCTCGGTCGACCAGGGCCAGCACGAGGCGGCGGCCGCGCTCGGCCTGCCCAAGCGGTACCAGTTCGCCCGGATCGTGTTCCCGCAGGCCCTGCGCTCGATCGTCCCCTCGTACGTCAACCAGCTGATCGGCCTGCTCAAGGCCACTTCACTGGTCTTCTACGTGTCGCTGCTGGACCTGTTCGGCTCGGTGCAGAGCCTGTCCAGCACCTATCCCGGCGACGTGGTGCCGCTGCTGCTGGTGGCGACCGTCTGGTACGTGATCCTCACCAGCCTGGTCTCCGTCGTGCAGTTCTACGTCGAGCGGTACTACGCCCGCGGGGCGCTGCGCACCGTACCGCCCACCCCCCTGCAGCGGGCCCGTGCGGGCCTGCGCGACCTGGGGACCCGCTTCCGGAAGGAGACGGCCCGATGACCGCGACCGCCAAGGCCGCCGCCACCCGCCCCGCCGGGATCGAGGTGCACGGCGTCCACAAGTGGTTCGGCGGCCGGCAGGTCCTCGACGGGGTGGACCTGACCGTCGCTCCGGGGACGGTCACCGTGGTCCTGGGCCGCTCCGGCTCGGGCAAGTCCACCCTGCTGCGGGTCCTGAACCACCTGGAGAAGCCCGAGGCCGGACACGTGAGCGTCGGCGGCGAGCTGATCGGCGTCCAGCGGCACGGGGACCGGCTCAAGGAGCTGAGGGAACGGGCGATCCTCGCCCAGCGCAGCCGGATCGGCTTCGTCTTCCAGAACTTCAACCTGTTCCCGCACCTGACCGTGCTGGACAACGTGGCCGCCGCCCCGGTGGCCACCGGCAGGCTGTCCCGGCCGCGGGCGCAGGCTCTGGCGCGCGAGCTGCTGGAGCGCGTCGGGCTCGGGGACCGGGCCGGCGCCTACCCCAGGCAGCTGTCCGGCGGGCAGCAGCAGCGGGTGGCCATCGCACGGGCCCTGGCCCTGCGGCCGGGGGTCATCCTCTTCGACGAGCCCACCTCCGCGCTCGACCCGGAGCTGGTCGGCGAGGTGCTGTCCGTGATCAAGGACCTGGCGACCGGAGGCACCACCCTCGTGATCGTCACCCACGAGATCGGCTTCGCCCGCGAGGTGGCCGACGAGGTCGTCTTCCTCCACGAGGGCCGCATCGTCGAACAGGGCCCGCCCGCACAGGTGCTGGACCATCCGGTGCACCCGCGGACGCGGGAGTTCCTCAGCAAGGTCCTCTGATTCCTCAGCCGCTTCAGCCTCCTCCTTCCCCGCATCACCGAACCCTCGCAAAGGAACGTCATGCATCACCCGTCCACCCTGCGCACCAGACTCGTCCGCGGCCTCGGCGCGACGACCGCCGCCCTCGCCCTCGCCTCCGGGCTCACCGCGTGCGGCGGTGACGCGGAGGCCACCGGGACCACCACGGACAAGGTCACCATCGGCGCGGTCTCCAACGGGGCGGCCCGGCAGGCCGAACTGTCCGCCCCGGTCGTCGAGGAGCTGCGCGCCCAGCTCCCGGAAGACGTACGCAAGCGCGGCGAGCTGGTCATCGGCATCGGCGCCCTGCCCGCCGGCTCCCCGCCCCTGGTCTACGTAGGCACCGACCAGAAGACGTTCACGGGCGCGGAGCCGGACCTCGGCCGCCTGGTCGCCGCGACCCTGGGGCTGAAGCCCGTCGTGAAGAACTCCACCTGGGAGAACCTCTTCGTCGGGGTCGACAGCGGCAAGGTCGACGTGGCCTTCACCAACGTCACCGTCACCGAGGAGCGCAAGAAGAAGTACGACTTCGCCTCCTACCGGCAGGACAACCTGGCCTTCGAGGCACTGAAGGAGAACACCTGGACCTTCGGCGGCGACTACCGCAACCTCGCGGGCAAGACGGTGGCGGTCGGCTCCGGCACCAACCAGGAGAAGATCCTCCTGGAATGGCAGAAGAAGCTGCAGTCCGAGGGCAAGGACCTCACGGTCAAGTACTTCCCCGACCCCAACAGCAGCTATCTGGCCCTGAGCGGCAAGAAGATCGACCTGAGCTTCGGCCCGAGCCCCGCGATCGCCTACCACGTCACCCAGACGGCGAGCAGCAACGCGCCCACCCGGAACGCCGGTTCGTTCTCCGGGGCCGGTGAGAGCCTGCAGGGCCTGATCGCCGCGACGGCGAAGAAGGACAGCGGGCTGGCCGCGCCGGTGGCGGCGGCGGTCAACCACCTGATCAAGAACGGCCAGTACGCACAGCTCCTGACCGCGTGGAACCTGTCCGACGAGGCCGTGACCACCTCGGAGGTCAACCCGCCCGGGCTGCCCACGACCAACTCCTGACCCGGCGGGCCGTCCCCGGCCCGCCGGCCGCCCCACGGAAGGAGGGTTCGCCCCCATGAGCCCCGGCACCCCCACCTCGGTGACCCCACACGTCCTCGACAATCCGGCCTGGGCCTCGCTGGCCGGCCCGCACGCGGCCTTCGCCGAGCGGGCCGGCGGCGGGTTCGCCGCCCGGTACGCCCCGGACGTCGCGCCGTTCGCCGCCATCGCCGATCCGGCCGACCCGCGCTCCTGGGAGGCGCTGCACTCCCTGAGCGGCGCGGGCGCCGTCGTCACGCTCGCCGGGGTGCTGACCCCGCCGGACGGCTGGGAGACCCTCGGGGCGGTCGAGGGGGTCCAGCTGGTCGACGTCTCGCTGCGCGCCGAGCCCGCCCCCGACGCGGTACGGCTCGGTCCGGCCGACGTGGCCGAGATCCTGGACCTGATCGAGCTGACGAAGCCGGGGCCCTTCCTGGCCCGCACCGTGGAACTGGGCACC
Organism: Streptomyces xanthophaeus; assembly: GCF_000725805.1. Classification (GTDB taxonomy): domain Bacteria; phylum Actinomycetota; class Actinomycetes; order Streptomycetales; family Streptomycetaceae; genus Streptomyces; species Streptomyces xanthophaeus. The sequence goes on from NZ_JOFT01000026.1 coordinate 112,205, forward strand.
TACTTCGGCATCCGGGACCGGGGCCGGCTGGTGGCGATGGCCGGGGAGCGGCTGCGCCCGCCCGGCTGGACGGAGATCAGCGCCGTGTGCACCCGGCCCGGGTACCGGGGCCGGGGCCTGGCCACGCGCCTGGTGCGCGCCGTGGCCTCGGGCATCCGGGACCGGGGGGACGTGCCGTTCCTGCACACGGCGGCGGGCAACACGGATGCGGTGCGGCTCTACGAGTCGATCGGCTTCGCCGTGCGCCGCAGGCCGCGCTTCATGGCCCTGCGGGCGCCGGGCGGCCCGGAGGACACCGCTGCCAACTTCTCTTAATACTGCGGTCATTGTATGACCCCTCCATCGGGCGTAGCGTTTCTCGAAGCAATTGCTGACGGGCGAATTCGCGACCCCGCACCGGCTGATTCCCGCACGCCCATCAGGAAGGCGTATTTCGACGTGTCCGCTTCCCCGTCATCTTCTGTTCCTCCGTCACCGTCCGCTTTTCCGTCACCTCCTGCACCCCCTTCCTCCACCGGTTTCCCGGTCCCCTCCGGAATCCTGCACCTCGCCGTCGCCCTGGACGGAGCCGGCCGGCATCCCGCCGCCTGGCGCGAGCCCGGGGCCCGGCCCGAGGCGCTCTTCACCGCCCGGTACTGGGCCGACGCCGTCGCCGAGGCCGAGGCGGGGCTGCTGGACTTCGTCACCTTCGAGGACGGGCTCGCGCTCCAGAGTTCCTCGCCGGACGGTCCCGACGGGCGTACGGACCGGGTCCGGGGCCGGCTGGACGCCGTACTGACCGCCGCCCGCGTCGCACCGCTGACCCGGCACGTCGGACTGGTGCCGAGCGTGACCACCACCCACACCGAGCCCTTCCACATCTCCAAGGCCGTCGCCACCCTCGACCACGTCAGCCGCGGCCGGGCGGGCGTGCACGTCCAGGTCTCCGGACTGCCCTACGAGGAGCGGCACTTCGGCCGCCGCACCGCCCCGCTCCCGGGTGAAGAGCTGTACGAGGAGGCCGCCGAGCACGTCGAGGTGATCCGGCGGCTGTGGGACAGCTGGGAGGACGACGCGGAGATCCGCGACGTGGCCACCGGCCGGTTCGTGGACCGGGACAAGCTCCACCACATCGACTTCGAGGGACGCCACTTCAGCGTCCGGGGCCCCTCGATCACCCCGCGCCCGCCGCAGGGCCGGCCCCTGGTGAGCGCGGCCGCCTCCCCGGCCGACGGCGAGGACTCGTACCGCCTCCTCGCCCGGTCCGCCGACATCGGGTACGTGGGCGGCCGCGACGCCGCGCAGTCCGCCGCCGCCGTCGCTGCCGTCCGGCGGGCCGGGGCGACGGCCGGGCGCGGCGGGGAGCCGCTGCTCCTCTTCGGGGAGCTCACCGTGTTCCTGGACGAGGACGGCCCGGCGGCGGCCGCCCGCAGGGAGCGGCTCGACGCGCTCGCGGGCCACCCGTACGAGGACCCGGGCGAGGTGTTCACCGGGACCCCCGCCCAGCTGGCGGACCTGCTGGAGGAGCGGCGTGCGGCGGGCCTGTCGGGCTTCCGGCTGCGGCCGGGCGTGAACGCGCACGACCTGCCGGCCGTCACCCGGGGACTGGTGCCCGAACTCCAGCGGCGCGGCCTCTTCCGCACCGACTACGAGGCGGACACCCTGCGCGGGCTGCTCGGCCTGGACCCGCACCCGGCCAACCGCTACGCCGCGCCGCCGTCCGCCGGCTCCGCCGCCTGACCGCCGCCCCACCCGGACCCTCCGGAAGGACCACCATGAGCAGCAAGCCGCTCAAGCAGATCCACCTCGCGGCCCACTTCCCCGGCGTCAACAACACCACCGTGTGGAGCGACCCGGCGGCCGGCAGCCACATCGACTTCGACTCCTTCGTGCACTTCGCCCGGACCGCCGAGCGCGCCAAGTTCGATTTCCTCTTCCTCGCGGAGGGATTGCGGCTGCGCGAACAGGGCGGCGAGATATACGGCTTGGACGTGGTGGGGCGACCGGACACCTTCACGGTGCTCGCCGCGCTGGCCGCCGTCACCGACCGTCTGGGCCTGACCGGCACCATCAACTCGACCTTCAACGAGCCCTACGAGGTGGCCCGGCAGTTCGCCTCGCTCGACCACCTCTCCGAGGGCCGGGCCGCCTGGAACGTCGTCACCTCCTGGGACGCCTTCACCGGTGAGAACTTCCGCCGCGGCGGCTTCCTGCCGCGCGAGGAGCGCTACTCCCGCGCCCGCGAGTTCCTGGAGACGGCCAACGAGCTGTTCGACTCCTGGAACGGGTCGGAGGTCCTCGCGGACGCCGCGACGGGCACCTTCCTGCGGGACGCGGGAGCCGGGGCCTTCGCCCACCGGGGGCAGCACTTCGACATCGAGGGCCACTTCAACGTGCCGCGCAGCCCGCAGGGGCGCCCGGTGATCTTCCAGGCGGGCGACTCCGACGAGGGCCGCGAGTTCGCCGCCTCCGGCGCCGACGCCATCTTCAGCCGCTACGGCACGCTGGAGGAGGGCCGGTCCTTCTACGCCGACGTCAAGCGCAGGCTCGCCAAGTACGGTCGTACGCACGACCAGTTGAAGATCCTGCCCGCCGCCACCTTCGTGCTCGGCGACACCGACGCCGACGCCCACGAGCAGGCCCACGAGGTACGCCGTCTCCAGGTCAGCGGGCAGACCGCGATCAAGTACCTGGAGCACGTCTGGAACCGGGACCTGTCGGGCTACGACCCGGACGGCCCGCTCCCCGACGTCGACCCCGAGACGGGTGAGAACACCATCGCGCTGGGCCGGGCGAGCGTACGGCAGTTCCGCGACCCCCTCGCCACGGCCCGGGAGTGGCGCGAGCTGGCCGAGGCGAAGAACCTGTCGATCCGCGAGCTCGTCATCGCGACCACCTCCCGCCAGACGTTCGTCGGCTCCCCCGCCACGGTCGCCGCGTCGATCGACGCCCTGGTGCAGGCGGACGCGGCCGACGGGTTCATCCTGGTGCCGCACATCACCCCCGGCGGGCTGGACGTCTTCGCCGACACCGTCGTCCCGCTGCTCCAGGAACGCGGGGTCTTCCGCTCCGAGTACGAGGGCCCCACGCTCCGCGACCACCTGGGGATCTCCGTGCCGGACGTGCAGCGGGAGGCCGTCGCCCCGTGAAGTTCCTGGCCATCACCCTGATCACGGACACCCAGGACCCGGTGACGGGCGCCCCGACGCCGACCCGCGAACGGTTCCGCCAGGTCGTCGCCTCGGCGCTGCTCGCCGAGGAACTCGGCTTCGACGGGTTCGGGGTCGGCGAACGTCACGAGCGGCCGTTCCTGTCCTCGTCTCCGCCCGTCGTGCTCGGCCACATCGCCGCGCTGACCCGCCGCATCCGGCTGTACACGGCGGTGACCACGCTGAGCCTGCTGGACCCCGTACGGGCCTACGAGGACTACGCGACCCTCGACCACCTCAGCGACGGCCGTCTCGAACTGATGATCGGCAAGGGGAACGGCACGGCGCAGCGCGAGCTGTTCGACGTGAGCCCCGAGGACCAGTGGGAGCGCAACTCCGAGGGGTACGAGCTGTTCCGGCGGATCTGGCGGGAGGACGCGGTGACCGCCCGGCCGCGTTTCCGGCCGGAGCTGACCGGCGCCGAGGTGCTGCCCCGGCCGTACCAGCGCAGCCTTCGGGTCTGGCACGGCAGTGCCACGAGCCGGGAGTCCGTCGACCTCGCGGCGCGCCACGGCGATCCCCTGTTCTCGGCGAACGTCACCCACCCGATCGGTCCGTACGCGGCGCTGGTGCGCCACTACCGCGAACGCTGGGAGCACTACGGGCACGACCCGGCGCACGCGGTCGTGGGCGCGGGTACGGCGGGCTTCCACACGGCGCGCACCTCGCAGCAGGCGGTGGCCGCGTACCGGCCGGCGTTCGCCCGCCACCTCGCCTTCCACGCGGCGCAGGGCCTGCAGCCGGTGTTCCCGACGCTGGAGGACTTCGTGGAGCGCAGTTCGGCCCTGATCGGCAGTCCCCAGCAGGTGATCGAGAAGGTGCACCGCTACCACGAGGAGCTCGGCCACACGGTCCTCCACCTCCAGGCCGAGCCCGGCGGACTGACCGACGCGCAGCACCGGGCCTCCCTGGAGCTGTTCCAGGCGGAGGTGGCGCCGCAGTTGCGCCGTACGATCCCGGACCCCGTCTTCCCCGAACCGTCCTTGCCCGAGCCCGCCGTCACCACTTCACCCGACCTGTAAGGAGCGCGGCCATGTCCGGCATCCCCCTGGGTGTCCTCGACCTCGTCCCGGTCTCCTCCGGCTCCACCGCCGCCGAGGCCCTGCACCGCAGCATCGACCTGGCCCGGCAGGCGGAGGCCTTCGGCTACGCCCGCTACTGGTTCGCCGAGCACCACCTCAACCCGGGGGTCGCCGGGACCTCCCCGGCCGTCGTACTGGCCCTGACCGCCTCCGCGACGAGCACGATCCGCCTCGGCTCCGGCGCCGTACAGCTCGGGCACCGCACCGCGCTGTCCACGGTGGAGGAGTTCGGCCTGATCGACGCCCTGCACCCGGGCCGTCTCGATCTGGGCCTGGGCCGCTCGGCGGGCCGCCCGCCCCGGACCCCGGCCGAGCCCGCGCCGCCCGTCACCCCGGTCGTGGACGGGTACACGCCGAACGGGCTGCGGATCCCGGCGCGCTTCTCCTTCGCGCACCTCCTCGGGCACCCCCGGGTGGCGCTCCTGCAAAAACTCCTGAGCCTGCCCGGAGCGGAGCCCCAGGACTACGGCGAGCAGGTCGACGACGTCCTCGCCCTGCTGCGGGGCGACTACCGCTCCGCGGACGGGGAGGAGGCGCACGCGGTGCCCGGCGAGGGCGCCGACGTCCAGGTGTGGATCCTGGGCAGCAGCGGCGGGCAGAGCGCGGACACCGCCGGCCGCAACGGGCTGCGCTTCGCGGCGAACTACCACGTCAGCCCGGCCTCGGTGCTGGAGGCCGCCGAGGGCTACCGGGCCGCTTTCAAACCGTCCGCCGAGCTGGACCGGCCCTACCTGACGGTCTCTGCCGACGTGGTCGTGGCCGAGGACGACGCCACCGCACGCGAGCTGGCCACCGGGTACGCGCCCTGGGTGCGCAGCATCCGTACCGCCGAGGGCGCCATCCCCTTCCCGACGCCCGCCGAGGCGCGGGCGCTGCCCTGGACGGAGGCGGACCGGGAGCTGGTCGCGGACCGGGTGGAGACCCAGTTCGTCGGCTCGGCGCGGACGGTGGCCGACCACCTGGAGCGGCTCCAGGAGGCCACGGCGGCCGACGAACTGCTGATCACCACCATCACCCACGACCATGCGGACCGGGTCCGCTCCTACCGCCTCCTGGCACAGGAGTGGGCGCGCCGCGGCTGACCCCTCAGGCAGGGGCCAGGAGGAGCTTCCATGCCAGGGTGCGGAGTTGCTCGTCCGGGTGGGCGTCCTCGTTGAAGGGGAGGTCTCCGAGCAGGCGGAGCGGGGAGAACGCCAGGGCGCGGAGTCTGGGGCGCAGGTGCTCGGGGGCCTCGCCGATGGCGGCGAGCGCGGTGAGGGCGCTGAGGCCGACCGGGGACGGGGAGACCAGCTCGGCCAGGACGGGGACGGCCCGGTCCGGGGAGCCGGTGAGCGCGTGGTGGGCCGCGGCGGCCGCCGTCCGGCTCCAGGCGTCGCGGGCCGTCAACAGCGGCTCGACGAACGGCAGCAGCGGGGCGGCGGCGGCGGCGAGCGAGGTGAGGCCGCTCAGGTACCAGTGGGTCGGGCCCTGGCCGGAGAGCAGCCTTTCGAAGGTGCGCAGCGCCGGCTCGGCGTCGCCGGTCAGGCGGTGGTGGGCGACGGCCGCCTCCCTGCTGAGGGCGGCGTCGGGGCTGTGCACGGCCTTGAGCAGCAGGGCGGTCGTCTCGGGCGTCGCCGCTCCGTCGAGGCCGAGCCTGCGGGCCGCCGCGTGGGGTGCCCGGCCGGTGCGGAGGCAGTCGATCAGTTCGGGCCGGGCCCGGCGGGCCGCGGCGCCGAGCGGGTCCAGCGCCCCGATCAGGTCGGCGGCCACGTGCCCGGTGGCTCCGGCGGCCAGCTCGCGGCGGATCGCGGGGACCAGCAGGTCGCCTTCCTCCGGGAAGGACCGGGCTGCCGCGCACAGCGCCGTGGTGCCGGGGTGGTGCAGTGCCAGGTCCAGGGCGCGGGGGTCGCGGGAGCGCACCAGGGCGAGGAGTGCTGGTGCGGCGCCCTCCCCCTCGGTGCGCGCGCGGGCATGCAGCGCGTCCCGGATGCCGGCGCCCGGTTCGGGCAGTTGTCCGATCCAGGCGGCGACGGTGGTCAGGGTTCGGGCGAGCGCGGGGGTGCCGTCGAGGTGGGGCAGGGCGGAGACGAGGAGTTCCAGGACCTCGGGCTCGCGGTCGCGCCAGGTCTCCTGGATCTCCCGGGCGAGCCAGGACCCGCGGGAGTGGAGGTCTCCGGCCTCGATCCAGGCGGCTGCCACGGCGAGGCCGGCGTCCGGGTCCCGGGCGAGCAGGTCGGTGAGGTGGGCTTCCTGGGAGCTCCCGCCGGGCCAGGGGAAGCCGTCGTCCCCCGGGTCGGGTTCGGCGCCGTCCGCGGCGAAGACGTCCACCAGCCCGGGCGCGTACGGCGGACCGGCCCGTTCGGCGGTGAGCACGGCCGCGGCCAGCCGGACCTCGGACAGCGGGCTGCCGGTCGCCTCTTCCACCACCTCCCGGCCGAACCGGGCCAGCACGACCATCGCGTCCGCCCGTACCGCCGGGACCGGATCGTTCGCGTACAGGTCCTCCAGCCGCTCCACGACGTCGGCGCACGCCTCGGGCGCGAGCAGCTCGGCCACGGAGGCCACCGTGCGCAGCGCCGCACGGCGCACCGTCCGCTCGTGGTCCGCCAGGCAGGGCAGCAGGCCGGGGAGGACCCGGGTGACTTCCGCGCAGATCGCGGCGACGGAGCTGCCGGTCCAGTGCGGGGACCCGGAGTCGTCCGGTTCGTGGTCGGCGAGGACGGCGAGCAGCATCAGCAGCGTTTCGCGCTTGCCCGGGGCGTGGAGGACGGCGTGGGCGAGGAAGGGGACGGCCGGTGCGGAGGCGGGGTAGACGGTGCCCTGGTGGTGGATGTTGCCGTAGAGCTCGTGAACCGCCTCGTCGGCCGTCTCCTCGTCGTCCCCGTAGAGCGCCCTGATCTGCTCGGGTACGTCCTCGGCGGGGCCGTAGGCGTGGGTCAGGGTGTGCCACGGCACGTCGTCGAGTTCGGCCGGAGGTCTCATGGGTCCGTGCTCCTCAGCTATTCGGTGCGCCGACCCTAGCGTCGGCCACTGACAGCGCGGGGGCCGGCTCCTGTCCGCGGGCAGGAGCCGGCCGGGGCGGAGTTACGGGGCGGGCTGCTGCTGGGTGACGCAGTGGATGCCGCCGCCGCCCGCGCCGAGGCGGTCGATGTTGAGGCGTTCGACGACGCGGCCGGGGAACAGGCGGGTCAGTGTGGCGCGCGCCGCGGCGTCGGCCTGGGTGTCGCCGAACTGGCCGCTGATGACGGCGCCGTTGCACACGTAGTAGTTGGCGTAGGAGGCGAGGAAGTCCCGGTTCCCGGAGCGGATCTTGTCGTAGTCGGGGCCCTGGAGCTTCTCGACGGTCATCCGGGCGCCGCCGGCGGTCGTCGACGCGGACAGGATCTGGAACTGCTGGCGCGCGTCCTTGGCGTAGACGTCGTTGTCGGAGGCCAGCGGCATCTGGACGAGGGCCTTGCCCGGAGCGAGGAAGCGGGAGGTCGCGTCGACGTGGTCGTCGGTGATGTCCTGGCCGACCACGCCGTCGAACCAGATCACCTTGGAGGCGCCGTAGGCGGTGCGGAGCGCGGCCTCGATCTGGCTCTGCGACATGTTGGGGTTGCGGTTGCGGTTGATCAGGCTGCTGCGGGTGGCCATCAGGGTGCCCGCGCCGTCCTGTTCGACGGCGCCGCCCTCGCCCACGAGGCCGGCGGCGGTGAAGGGGAGGCCGAGGTAGGAGGCGACCCGGCCGGCGACCAGGGCGTCCCGGGCGTGGGTCTGCTTCCTGCCCCAGCCGTTGAAGTTCAGGCCGACGGCGTCGAGGCCGCCGGCACCGTCGGTGCGGAAGACCGGTCCGGAGTCGCGCATCCAGCAGTCGTCGACGGGGATGGTGGTGACGACGGTGACGGTGGACCCGCACATGGAGCGGGCCTTGGCGGCGCTGCCGGAATTGGCGCACATGTAGACCGGCTCGTACTTGGCGACGGTGCGGGCGATGAGGGCGATGTCCGACTGGACGCCGCTGAGCGTGTTGCCCCAGATGGAGGTGCTGTCCGGCCAGGCCATCCAGGTGCGGGTGTGGCGGACGTCCTCGATCGGTACGCGGAAGGTGCCCGCCGCCGTGGCGGGCGGGGCCACCGCCCGCGCCCGCCCTTCTGCCGCGGCGAGCGCGGCGGCCGCGGCGGTGATGCCCGCCGCGGCCAGGAAACTGCGTCTGCCCATGCCCTCGCGGGGCGGTCCTGCTGTGTGATCGTTCATGAGGGGTCTCTCTTTCGGAGCGTCAACTCCCCCCGCTGACTACGGGGTTGACCGAAAAGCTAAAATTGGCCAAGCGCTCGGTCAATAGTTTGGACGGGGTCATTCCGCAGGATCGGGGAAAGCCGCAGGTGGCGGCCCCCGGGCTCGTTAGAGTGACGCCATGGCCGCTTCCGCGAAGAACTCCCCGGACCCGTCCGCCGCCCCTGCCCGCACGACGCGGCCCCGGGTCTCGGCGAAGGGCGAACAGACCCGGGCGCGGCTCATCGCCGCCGCGCGGACCCTGCTGGCGGGCGGCATGAGCGAACGTTTCACCACGCGCAACGTGGCGGCCCTGTGCGGCGTCTCGCACGGGATGTGCCACTACCACTTCCAGGACCGCACCGATCTCGTCCTGGCCGTCATATCGGACATCCGCCCGGAGTGGATCCACCCCCTGGAGGAGGCGGTCGCCGGCCCCGGGACGTTCGCGGAGCGGGCCGACCGGGTGACCGCACTGCTCGACCGGCCCGAGGGCGCCGAACTCTCCCACCTCCATTCGGCGTTGCACTGGCACGCCCTGAACGACGCCCGCGTCCGGGAGAGCCTGGAGGCGGAGTACCGCCGCTGGCGCGACTGCTTCGTCGCCCTGTTCCAGGTCCTCGCCGAGGAACGCGGCGGGGGCGTCGAACCGCGCCTGCTGGGCGAGGCCGTAGCCGCCGCAGTGGACGGCCTGGCCGCCGCGGAATCACTGGGCTCCGAGACCGATCCGGGGCCGGTGCTGCGCACGCTGATCCACACCCTCGCCGCCGGGACCCGCCCGGCGAGCTGACCGGGAGCCCGGGGAACGGCGCCCGCTACAGCGCCCGCCGGGCCGCGGCGATCGCCTCCGGGTCCCAGCCCGGACGGGGTACGGACGCCAGCAGCAACCGGGTGTACGGATGCCCGGGCGCGGCCAGCACCTCCTGCGTACCGCCCTGTTCGACCACGGCCCCGTGCCGCATCACCACGATCGCGTCGGTCACGCACCGCACCACCCCGAGGTCGTGCGTGATGAAGAGGAAGCCGATCCGGGTCTGCTCCCTGATGTCGGCCAGCAGGTTGAGGATCTGGGCCTGCACGGAGACGTCGAGCGCGGCCACCGCCTCGTCCAGGATCAGCACGGCCGGTTCGACGGCGAGGGCCCGGGCGATGGCGACGCGCTGGCGCTGGCCGCCGGAGAGACTGCGGGGCAGGGCGTCGGCGGCCCGGGTGCCCAGACCCACCTGGTCGAGCAGTTCCCGGATGCGCTTGGCGTGGTCGCGGCCGGGGAAGTGCAGGCGCAGGGTCTCGTGCAGGACCGCCTCGACACTGGTGCGCGGGTCGAGGGAGAGGTACGGGTCCTGGAAGACCATCTGGACCTCGCGGGCACGGGCCAGCCGTGCGGCCCGGCCGCGGGCGCCCCCGGTCCGGGGCCGGCCGCGGACCAGGACCTCTCCGCCGTCGGCGCTCTCCAGGCCGACGACGATGCGGGCCGTGGTCGTCTTGCCGGATCCCGACTCCCCCACGATGCCCAGCGATCCGCCCTCGGGGAGGGCGAAGGACACGTCGTCCACCGCCCGGACGGCCCCGAAGGAGCGCCGCAGGCCCTTGACCTCCAGTACGTTCTCAGGCATCGACGGCGCTCCCTTCGAGCAGGTCGCTGTGGTGACAGGCGGCGCGGTGCTCCGGCCGGTCCGGGGCCGCGGTCGGCAGCGGGGCCCGCTGGTCGCAGACCTCCGTGGCGAGCGGGCAGCGGGCAGCGAAGGCGCAGCCGTGCAGGGCTTCCCGCAGGTCCGGCGGCTGGCCCTGGATGGCGGCGAGCCTGCCCCGGGGTCCCTCCATCCGGGGGGTGGAGGCGAGCAGGGCGGCGGTGTACGGGTGCCGGGGGTGCGTGAAGAGGGCCTCGGCGGGGCCGGTCTCCACGATCCGCCCGGCGTACATGACGTGGACGCGGTCACTGATGGCGGCGGCGAGTTCGAGGTCGTGGGTGACGAACAGCAGGCCGGTGCCGAAGCGTTCGCGGAGCGCGGCCAGCAGGGCGATCACCTCGGCCTGGCTGGTGACGTCCAGTGCGGTGGTGGGCTCGTCGGCCAGCAGGAGCACGGGGTCTCCCATGAGGGCCGCCGCGATCACGACGCGCTGGAGCATGCCGCCGGAGACCTGGCCGGGGTACTTGCGCAGGACGGACTCGTCCAGGCCGACGGCCCGCAGGAGTTCGACGGCCCGGGCGGTGGCCTGCGTCCGGCCCGCCGCCCCGGTGAGCAGGACGCTCTCGGTGAGGAAGTCACCGATGCGGCGCAGCGGGTTGACGGCGGCGCGCGGGTCCTGGAAGACCATGGCGACCGTTCCCGCGCGTACGTCGCGCAGCCGGCCGGTGTCCATGGCGAGCACGTCCTCGCCGGCCACCCGTACCGCGCCTTCGACGACGGCGCCGGGCGGCAGCAGGCCCAGCGCGCTGCGGGAGGTGAGGGTCTTGCCGGAGCCGGACTCGCCGACGAGGGCGACGGTCTCGCCCGCGCCGACGGTGAGGTCGACGCCGTCGAGGACGGGCCGGGCGGTGCCGGGCAGGGTGACGCGCAGCCCCTGGATGTCGAGCGTGTGCGCGGGTCGCGTCGATGTCATCGGGTTCTCCTGGCTACACGGTCGGCCCACCGCTCGCCGACCACGTTGAAGGCGACCACGGTCAGCACGATGAAGGCGCAGGGCAGCACCGCGGACAGCGGGTAGCCGTGCTGGACGGCGGTCTGCCCGTCGAAGACCATGCGGCCCCAGTCGGGGGTGAGTGCGGGGACGCCGAGCCCGAGGAAGGACAGTCCGGCGAGGTCCATCAGGGCGTAGCCGAAGTTGACGGTGGACTGGGCGAGGACGACGGGGGCGATGTTGGGCAGGACGTGGCGCAGGCAGATCTGCAGGGCCGAGTGCCCCTGGACCTGGTAGGCGCTGACGTACGGGCGGGCGCGTTCGGCCAGGACCAGCGAGCGGGTCAGGCGGCTGACGTAGGGCAGGTAGGCGACGGCGAGGGCGATGACGGGGGCCAGCAGGCCCTCGCCGTAGACCGAGATGATCAGGATGGCGAGGAGCATGCCGGGGAAGGCGAAGACGAGCTCCGTGCTGCGGGACAGGACGGAGTCGAGCCAGCCGCCCCGCCAGGCGGCGGCCATGCCGATGGCGATGCCGGCGACGGTGGAGAAGACGACGACGCCCAGCGGGCCGAGCAGGGAGGTGCGCGCGCCCAGCAGCAGCCGGGAGAGGGTGTCGCGGCCGGCGGCGTCCACGCCGAGCGGGTGCGCGGCGGAGGGTCCGGCGAGGGCGTTGCCCAGATCGACGGCGTTGGGGTCGTGGGGCACCAGCCAGGGGGCGAGCAGGGCGGCGAGGACCACGAGGGCGACGAGGCCCAGGCAGACGAGGTGGAGCGGGGAACCGGTGGCGCGGATCCGGGAGAGGCCCGGGCGGCGCGTCAGGACGGCGGTCATGCGGCGGCCTTCCTGGATCCGAGGGCGACCCGGGGGTCGACCAGGGGCAACAGCAGGTCGACGACCAGGTTCACGGCCATGAAGAGCGCGACGATGATCAGGGAGATCGCCTGGACGGTCGGGAAGTCCTTGGTGGTGGTGGACAGTTCGAGGAGCTGGCCGATTCCGCCGATGCTGAAGGCGGTCTCGACGAGGACGGTGCACACCAGGAGGGTGGAGACGATCAGGCCGCCGGTGGTGAGGACCGTTCCGAGGGAGTTGCGGAAGACGTGGCGGCGGATGACCTGGCGTTCGGGGACACCGCGGCTGCGGGCGACGGTGACGTGCTCGCTGTCGAGGGCTTCGAGCATCGCGGAGCGGGTGACGCGGGCGAGCATGCCGATCAGGTAGAGCGCCAGGGCGACCGCCGGGAGGGCGAGGTGCCAGAGCATGTCGCCGAGGCCGTCGCCGGCGCCGCTGCTGGGGAACCAGCCGAGCTGGACGGCGAACAGTCCCTGGAGCAGGACGGCCGCGACGAAGGACGGGGTGCCGACGGCGAACGTGGTGGTGACGAGGACGGCCGCATCGGTGGATCCGCCGCGGACGGCGGCGATCCGGCCCAGCAGCAGGCCGACCACCACGACCACGACGAGGGCCATGGTGATCAGCAGCAGGGTGACGGGAAGCCGGTCCGCGAGGAGGCGCGAGACGTCGGTGCGGTAGGTGATCGAGCGCCCGAAGTCCCCGTGCAGCATGTCCCCGAGCCAGCGGAGGTAGCGGACGAGGAAGGGGTCGTCCAGGTGGTACTGGGCGTTGATCGAGGCGAGTGCCTCCGGGGAGGCCGACCGGCCGGCGAGCAGGAAGCTCGCCGGGCTGCCGGGCGCCAGGTACACGGCCCCGAAGACCGCGAACGAGGCGACGAAGAGGGTGGCGGCCATTTCTGCCACCCGTCGTACGGCGAAGCGCAGGAAACTCACTGGCCGGCCCCCACGTCGGCGGCCCACGGGTAGTACATGTACGAGATCGTGGTGGGCGCCCCGGTGATCCGCTTGCCCATGAACAGTGCGGTCGGCCATTCGGCCACGGGGATCCACAGGAGCTGCTCGGACGCGTGGTGCTGGAGCTTCGCCTCGATCTCCATCCGCTCCTCGGCGGGGTAGACGGCGGCGGCCCGGTCGACGAGCTCGTCGTACTGGGGGTCGCTGTATCCGGCGAAGTTCATGTAGGCGCCGGTCTTGAAGTTCGACAGCAGGTCGAGCGGGTCGGTGATCGAGTCGTAGTAGGTGAGCGGGAACATGTCGATGCCCTCGCGGGCCTCGGGGTCGGTGAACAGCGCGGTGAAGGCGTTGGGGGCGATGGTCTTGAGCCGGATGTCCAGGCCGATCCGGGTGCCTGCGGCCTGGACGGCGGTGGCGAGGAGGGAGACGTCCTGGCCTATGGAGCTGGTGGCCATGGTCAGGGTCTTGCCGGTGGCCCCGGCCTCCTTGATCAGGGCCTTGGCCTGCTCGATGTCCTGGCCGGTGGGCGGCAGCCCGTCGAAGGCGGTCTTGAGGGTGTGCTCGGGCGCTGCGGCCCAGGCGGCGCGGGTGGTGAGGGAGTTGGTGGCGGTGCCCGCGCCGGCGAGTCCGGCCTTGACGAAGCCGGTGCGGTCGAGCGCCAGGGACAGGGCCCGGCGGACGCGGACGTCGCCGAGGGGGCCCTCCATGTCGGTGACGTTGACGTTGACGGTGCTCAGGCCCTCGCCGAAGTAGAGGGTGCCGGTGCCGCTGTCGCGCAGGCGGGCGTAGCTCTCGGTGGGGATCAGGTAGCCGCCGTCGACCTCCCCGCTGAGCAGGGCGTTGGTGCGGGCCGAGGGGTCGGTCAGGATGCGGAAGACGGCCTTCTTCGACTTGGCCTTGGTGCCCCAGTACTGGTCGAAGCGGTTGAGTTCGATCGACTGGCCCTTGTTCCACGTGCCGAGTTCGAAGGGGCCGGTGCAGGCGAGCCCGCCGGTGGTTCCGTAGTCCTTGCCCGCCGCCTCGACGGCTGCCTTGGAGGCCACCACTCCGGCCGCGGTCGCCATGTACTGCGGGAACTGGGAGTCGGGCTTCTTGAGCTTGACGGTGACCTGGAGGGGGCCGGTCGCGGTGACGGAGGTGACGTTCTGGAAGACCTGGGCCCAGGCGGCGGCGTTGTCGGGGTCGGTCTGCCGGCCGAGGCTGAAGACCACGTCGTCCGCGGTCATCGTGCGGCCGTCGTGGAAGCGCACGCCGGGGCGCAGGTCGTAGACCCAGGTGGTCGGGTCGGGGTTGGTCGCCTTCTGGGCGAGGCCGGGCTCGGTGGTGAGGGCCGGGGTCCAGCGCATCAGGCTCTCGCACACGTTGGACAGGACGGTGTTCTGCGGGTAGTCGAAGGCCACCGTGTAGTCGAGGGTGGGCGGTTCGGCGTAGACGGCCCAGCTGAAGGAGTCGATCTCGCCGCGGGCCGGTGGCGTGGAGGCGGAGAGGGTGACGCCGGTGACGTCGCCGTCCTTGCCCTTGGGCGGGCCCGCGCAGGCCGCGAGCAGGGCGAGGGAGGTCAGGACGGCGGTGGTGAGGGCCGCGGTGCGGCGGCCGGTCCGGCGGCGAGGGCGTCTGCTCGGCCGGGGTGGGGAGGTGGTCATCGTCGCGCTCTCTTTTCCGTGAGGGGTGCGGGGGGAGGAGCGGGCGGACGGCCGGGGCGGTCCGCTGGGTACGGTCGGGTCCGGGTCCGGGTACGGGTACGGGTACGGGTCAGCCGGCGCTGGGCGCGGGGGAGGGCGCCGCGGGGATCTGCTGGGTGATGCAGTGCACGCCTCCGCCGCCGAACGCGATGGCGAGGGCCCGGACGCCGACGACCTTGCGGCCGGGGTAGGCCGAGGCGATGACGGCGAGGGCGTCCTCGTCCTGGTGCAGCCCGGCCACGGGGACGACGACGCCGCCGTTGGCGACGTAGTAGTTGAGGTAGGAGACCTCGATCTCGCCGTCGGCGACGTCGGCGGAGGCCGTCTGCGGCACGTCGATGATCTCCAGCCGGCGGCCCTGGGCGTCGGTGGCGGCCTCGAGCACCGCGCGGTTGGCGCGCATCCGGGCGTAGTCGGGGTGGGTGGGGTCGGAGGGCAGGGAGACGACGACCGTGCGGGGTGCCGCGAAGGCGCAGACGCCGTCGACGTGGCCGTCGGTCTCGGTGTCGAGCAGGCCCCCGTACGGCAGCCAGATGACCTTGGTGACGCCGAGCCGGGCCTTCAGTTCGGCCTCGATCTCCTCGCGGCTCATGCCGGGGTTGCGGTTGGGGTGCAGCAGGCACTGCTCCGTGGTGATCAGCGTGCCTTCGCCGTCCACGGTGACCGCTCCGCCTTCGAGGATCATGCCGGAGGCGATCCGGTCGACCCCGAGGTGCTCCAGCAGCAGGGCGCTGATCCGGTCGTCGGCGTCGAACGGGTGGTGCTTGCCGCCCCATGCGTTGAAGCGGAAGTCCACGCCGGCGCGGTTGCCGTCCCCGTCGAGGACGAACAGGGGCGCGGAGTCGCGGAACCAGGAGTCGTCGATCGGCAGCTCGATCACGGTCACGCCGGTGGGGCCGGTCGGCCCCTCGGCGCAGTGGGCGCGGGCCTCGTCGCCGTGGCCGGGCGGGGCGACCATCGTCACCGGCTCGAAGGCCGCGATGGCCCGGGCGACGTCGGCGTACTCCTGCTTCACGTCGGCCAGCACGCTCCCCCACAGGTCCTCGCGCGTGGGCCAGGCCATCAGGCAGCCCTGGTGCTCGGTCCACTCGGCGGGCATACGGTATTCAGCCATCAGGTGTCTCGTTTCGTTCGTTGGCAGAGTCTTCCACCCGACTGAAAATTCAGTCAAGAGCAGATTGCCGGCGGGGTTCTCTGAGGAGCGGGGTCGCGCCTCAGAGGAAGTAGAGGCGGTTGAGGGAGACCTGCTGGGCGGGTTCGGAGCGCAGCGGCTCACCGTCGAGGGTGACGAGACCGGTCCGGGGGTCCACGTCGACCTCCCCCAGCCGGGTGTTGCCCACCAGGTCCTTCGGGCCGATGCCACGGGTCCCCCGTACGGCGACCCGGCGGCGCCGGGTGCCCAGGGCGTCGTACGGGGCTCCGAACGAGCCCGACTCGGCGGCGGCGCGGCTGACGAACGCCACCGAGAGGTCCGCGGGGGCGGCGCCGTGGGCACCGAACAGCGGGCCCAGCACGAGTGGTTCGCAGCAGTCCGTGGCGGCGTTGGGGTCGCCGGTGACTCCGTACGCGGGGAAACCGGACTTGAGGACCAGCTGCGGCTTGGCGCCGAAGAACTGCGGGCGCCACAGCACGATGTCGGCGAGCTTGCCGACCTCGATCGAGCCGATCTCATGAGCCAGGCCGTGCGCGATCGCCGGGTTGATCGTCAGCTTGGCCATGTACCGCAGCACCCGGGCGTTGTCGTCGCCCTCGCCGTCACCGGCCAGCGGACCC
>NZ_JOFT01000027.1 GCF_000725805.1 Streptomyces xanthophaeus
CACCCTCTCGGGCTTTCCTCCGGGCTTCGTTCTTCGTTTCCGACTCTATCAGACTCTTTCGTGTCCGATTCCCGGTCGAAGCGGGTTTCGCTTTCCAGGATTCCGCTTTCGCGTTTCCCTTTCCGGCGATTCCGACTCTATCAGATTCTTTTCCGTGCCGTTTCCGGTTGGATTCGAATTCAGATGGCCTTCGGAGGGCCTTTCCCTTTCGGGTGGATCAGACTTTATCAGGTCTCCCTGGGTCCGACATTCCCACCCGCTCGCACGACACGTACGGGCACACGTGTGTGCCCGGGTCCGTGCGAGGTGGAGACGTAAAGGTACTGGAGCGGGGCCCCTGGATGCAAATCCAGTTGCCCCGCCCCGGTGTGGCGGCTACCGCGAGGGTCAGACCTCGACGACGACCGGGAGGATCATCGGGCGGCGACGGTAGCCGTCCGAGACCCACTTGCCCATCGTGCGGCGGATGAGCTGCTGGAGCTGGTGCGGCTCGGCCACACCGTCCGCGCCGGCGCGGGCGATGGCTTCCTCGATCTTCGGCAGGACGGACGCGAAGGCCGAGTCCTCGATGCCGGAGCCACGGGCCTGGATGCTCGGGCCGCTGACGACCTTGCCCGTGGTGCTGTCCACCACGACGTAGACCGAGATGATGCCCTCTTCGCCGAGGATCCGGCGGTCCTTCAGGTGCACCTCGGTGACGTCGCCGACCGAGAGGCCGTCCACGTACACGTAGCCCGCCTGGACCTTGCCGGAGATCCGGGCCTTGCCGTCGATCAGGTCGACGACCACGCCGTCCTCGGCGATGACGATGCGGTCCTTCGGGACGCCCGTCTGCGCGCCGAGCTCGGCGTTGGCGCGCAGGTGGCGCCATTCGCCGTGGACCGGCATCAGGTTCCGCGGCTTGCAGATGTTGTAGAAGTACAGGAGCTCGCCCGCCGACGCGTGGCCGGATACGTGCACCTTGGCGTTGCCCTTGTGCACCACGTTGGCGCCCCAGCGGGTCAGGCCGTTGATCACGCGGTAGACCGCGTTCTCGTTGCCCGGGATCAGCGACGACGCCAGGATCACGGTGTCGCCGGGGACGATCCGGATCTGGTGGTCGCGGTTCGCCATGCGGGACAGGGCCGCCATCGGCTCGCCCTGGGAACCGGTGCAGACCAGGACGACCTCGTGGGCCGGCAGGTCGTCGAGGGTCTTCACGTCGACCACGAGGCCGGCCGGGACCTTCAGGTAGCCCAGGTCACGGGCGATGCCCATGTTGCGGACCATCGAGCGGCCGACGAAGGCGACCCTGCGGCCGTACTCGTGGGCTGCGTCGAGGATCTGCTGGATGCGGTGCACGTGGCTCGCGAAGCTCGCCACGATGATCCGGTTGTGGGCGTTGGCGAAGACCGTGCGCAGCACGTTGGAGATCTCGCGCTCCGGCGGGACGAAGCCCGGGACCTCGGCGTTCGTCGAGTCCGAGAGGAGGAGGTCGATGCCCTCTTCGCTCAGGCGCGCGAAGGCGTGCAGGTCGGTGAGCCGCTTGTCCAGCGGGAGCTGGTCCATCTTGAAGTCGCCGGTGGCCACGACCAGGCCCGCGGGGGTCCGGATCGCGACGGCCAGGGCGTCGGGGATGGAGTGGTTGACCGCGATGAACTCGCAGTCGAACGGGCCGAGGTTCTCGCGCTCGCCCTCCTTCACCTCAAGGGTGTAGGGGCGGATGCGGTGCTCCTGGAGCTTCGCCTCGATGAGGGCCAGCGTCAGCTTGGAGCCGATCAGCGGGATGTCCGGCTTCTCCCGGAGGAGGTACGGGACGGCGCCGATGTGGTCCTCGTGGCCGTGCGTGAGGACGATGCCGTCGATGTCGTCGAGGCGGTCCCGGATGGACGTGAAGTCCGGCAGGATCAGGTCGATGCCCGGCTGCTCCTCCTCGGGGAAGAGCACGCCGCAGTCGACGATCAGCAGGCGGCCGTCGAACTCGAAGACGGTCATGTTGCGGCCGATCTCGCCGAGACCGCCCAGGGGGGTGACCCGGAGGCCGCCCTTGGGGAGCTTCGGCGGCGGGCCGAGTTCAGGATGCGGATGGCTCAAAAGTGTCTCCTCACCACACACGCCACGTACCTCGGAAGGCACGTGGCGCGCATGTCATTCGTGCACTTGCTGTTGTCTGTTTCGGTCTTGCGTATTCAGTTGTGAAGTCTGTTATCAGAGCTGTACCCCGCCGGCGGCAAGATCGATCTTGAGCTGCGCCGTCTCTTCGGCGGTCAGCTCGATCATCGGGAGCCTCAGCGGGCCCGCGGGCAGGCCCTGCAGGTTCAGCGCGCCCTTGGTGGTCATCACACCCTGGGTGCGGAACATGCCGGTGAAGACCGGGAGCAGCTTCTGGTGGATCTCGGCGGCCTTCTGGACGTCTCCGCCCAGGTGGGCCTCCAGCATCGCGCGCAGCTCGGGGGTGACCACGTGGCCGACCACGGAGACGAAGCCGACCGCGCCGATCGACAGGAGCGGCAGGTTCAGCATGTCGTCGCCCGAGTACCAGGCCAGGCCGCTCTGTGCGATGGCCCGGCTCGCCTGGCCGAGGTCGCCCTTCGCGTCCTTGTTGGCAACGATACGGGGGTGCTCGGCCAGCCGTACCAGTGTTTCGGTGTCGATCGGGACACCACTGCGGCCGGGGATGTCGTAGAGCATGACCGGCAGCCCCGTGGCGTCGGCGACCGCCGTGAAGTGCCGGAAGAGTCCCTCTTGCGGCGGCTTGTTGTAGTACGGGGTCACGGCCAGCAGGCCGTGCGCCCCGGTCCGCTCGGCCTGGCGGGCCAGCTCGACGGTGTGACGCGTGTCGTTGGTGCCGATGCCCGCGACCACGTGGGCGCGGTCTCCGACGGCTTCGAGTACGGCTCGTACGAGATCGTCTTTCTCCGCGTCGGTGGTGGTCGGCGACTCACCGGTCGTGCCGTTGATGATCAGGCCGTCGTTGCCTGCGTCCACCAGGTGGACGGCGAGCCGCTGCGCGCCGTCGAGGTCGAGTGCGCCGTCCGCCGTGAACGGCGTGATCATAGCGGTGAGGACCCGCCCGAAGGGGGTCTGCGGAGTCGAGATCGGAGCCATGGGTAACACGCTACTCGCTGCCATGCTCGCGGTGTCCCCTCGGGGGACGTCTACAGAGTGTTGGACGCCGGCACTGCCTGCTCGGGGGTTCAAGCAGTGCCGGGTCCGTTTGATCAGCCTAGATGAACTTTACGAAACGCCGCAATACGGACACTTAGGACTTGACCCAGCACATCAGTACGCCACGGGTGTACCGGCCCTTACGGGGCAACGCGCCCGTTGCCGTTGAAGGCTGCGTACGTGAGCGGCATCAGCCGGGCCCAGTGCTGCTCCATCTTCTCGCCGACCATCTCGATCTCCCGCTGCGGGAAGGACGGGACCGCCGCGAGCTCGTGCTGCGTGCGCAGTCCGAGGAAGTGCATGAGCGAGCGCGCGTTGCAGGTCGCGTACATCGAGGAGAAAAGTCCGACCGGCAGGACCGAACGGGCAACCTCGCGGGCCACGCCCGCCGCGAGCATCTCCTGGTAGGCCTCGTAGGCCTGGCGGTAGGAGTCCTCCATGACGCGGCCCGTGAGTTCCTGCTGCGCCGTGGTGCCCTCGACGAAGACGTACTTGCCGGGACGGCCCTCCTGGACGAGCTTGCGCTCGGCGTCGGGGACGTAGAAGACCGGCTCGAGCTCCCTGTAGCGGCCCGATTCCTCGTTGTACGACCAGCCCACGCGGTGACGCATGAACTCGCGGAACACGAAGATCGGCGCGCTGATGAAGAAGGTCATCGAGTTGTGCTCGAACGGGCTGCCGTGGCGGTCCCGCATCAGGTAGTTGATGAGCCCCTTGGACCGCTCCGGGTCCTTCTGCAGCTCCTCCAGGGACTGCTCGCCGGCCGTGGACACGCGGGCGGCCCACAGCACGTCGGAGTCGGCGGCGGAGTGCTTCACCAGCTCCACCGTCACATCACTGCGGAAGCTGGGTTTCAGATCTGAAGCGGCGGTCTCGCTCACCGGGGGTCCTTCCAAACGTGCGTTACCTGGGGCGCGCCCACTCTACGTCGCCCCCCGGCGCTCCCCGCGCAAGTGCCTCGCCGTCCGGGACCGGGCGCCCGCGCCCGCGCTGCCCTCCTCACAGCTGACGCAGCGCCATGAATTTTGGTTAATGTCCCGAATTCAGGCACCGATTGGGGCACCCGTACGTCCTACTCACCAGAGGCACACGCACACCACCGCCGCCACCGCCACACCCGCCACCGCTCAGGTGGACCCGACCGCGAGGAGAGTCACTCCCATGTTCAGCCGGCGCGAACCCGTCCCGTTCGCCTTCGTCGCCGAGGCCGACCGTTTCCGCAGCAACGTCACTCCGCCGCCGCGCGAGAGTCTGGGCAAGACCCAGATCGCCGCCCGTAGTCTGGTCGGACTGACCGTGGTGGCGGGGCTCGTCGGCTCGCTCCTCTTCGGCCTGCCAGCACTGCAGCCGAGCAAGGCACCCGAGAAGTCGCAGCAGTCGCAGGCCTCCGAGGGGCGGTAGCCTCACGGGCACAGCCCAACCGAACGTGCATGTGAGTGAGGTCCAGCCGTGCCCCTGCCCTTCCTGACGGCCGACGGCGTCTTCGACACGGATGACCCCGGCGACGAGGTACTGGCCCACGACGACCAGGACCGCTGGCGGCGTCCCTACCGGCCAGGCCCCTGGCGCGTCGCCATCGCCGCCGTACTGCTCCTGCTGTCCGCCTTCATGCTGCTGGCCACGATGATCATCGCCTTCGCGGGTACCTGGGCGGGCGCCTTCGGCTGCCTGGCCGCCGCGCTCGCCGTCATCGGGGCTGCGGTGCAGATGCTGCGTGCGGGCGTCTGGGTGAACCGCACGGGGCTGCGCCGGGTCGGGTTCTTCGGGACCCGCTCGATCGCCTGGAGCGAGATCACCGAGGTCCGTACGGTCCAGCAGCCCGTGCGCTGGCTCGGGCTGCCGAGGACCGTGCAGGGCCAGGCGCTGACGGTGGCCGGGCAGGGCGGCACGGAGCTGCCGGTGCTGCTGACCGACCACAACGCCGACTTCCTGGCCCGGACCGAGGCCTTCGACCGGGCCGCGGACGCGGTCGAGGCGTGGGCCGAGGAGTACCGGCCGCTGCCCGCCTGAGCGGCGCCGCAGGACATGGAGCCCGTACGGGGATCAGCCCCGTGCGGGCTCCGCGTCGTGCAGGGCGATCGCCCGCTGCATGGCCTTGCGCGCCCGCGGGGTGTCGCGGGCGTCGTGGTAGGCCACGGCGAGGCGGAACCAGCTGCGCCAGTCCCCCGGCGCGTCCTCGGTCTCGGCCTTGCGGCGCGCGAAGACCTCGTCGGCGGAGTCCCGCAGGATCCGGCCGTACTGGTCCCGCTCCAGCTCGTCGACGGGCAGTGCGCCCTCCGCCTCCAGCTCGGTCGCGAGCCGGTTGGCCTTGGTGACGAACTGGGTGTTCTTCCAGAGGAACCACACGCCGATGACGGGCAGGATCAGCACCGTCACCCCGAAGGTGACGGTGAGCCAGGTGCCCTGCTGGATCAGCAGCAGTCCCCGGCTGCCCGCCAGGACGAAGTAGACGACCAGGACGGCAGCCGTGAGGAAGTAGGTGATCTTCGCGCGCATGGCTCAGCCCAGGTCGAGGAAGTGTTCGAGGCCGAAGGTGAGGCCCGGGGTCCGCACGACGCGGCGCACGCCGAGCAGGATGCCCGGCATGAAGCTGCTGTGGTGCAGGGAGTCGTGACGGATCGTCAGGGTCTCGCCCTCGCCTCCGAGGAGGACCTCCTGGTGGGCCAGCAGGCCGCGCAGCCGGATGGCGTGCACCGGGACGCCGTCGACGTCCGCGCCGCGCGCTCCGTCGAGTGCGGTGGCGGTGGCGTCGGGCTGCGGGGCGCAGCCCGCCTCGGCGCGGGCGGCCGCGATGAGCTGCGCGGTGCGGGTGGCCGTACCGGAGGGGGCGTCCACCTTGTTGGGGTGGTGCAGCTCGACGACCTCGACGGACTCGAAGTATCGGGCCGCCTGGGCCGCGAACTTCATGGTGAGGACGGCACCGATGGAGAAGTTCGGGGCGATGAGCACACCGGTCTGCGGGGATCCGGCCAGCCAGGTGTTCAGCTGCGCGAGGCGGTCCTCGGTCCAGCCGGTGGTACCGACGACGCCGTGGATGCCGTGGCGGATGAGGAAGTCCAGGTTCTCCATCACCGAGGCGGGTGTCGTCAGCTCGACCGCGACCTGGGCACCGGCCTCGGCCAGCGTCTCCAGCTTGTCGCCGCGGCCGAGGGCGGCCACCAGCTCCATGTCCTCGGCGGCCTCGACGGCCTTGACCGCCTCGGCGCCGATACGGCCCTTGGCTCCGAGGACTGCCACGCGCAGCTTGCTCATGTTGCTTCCTTACCTACGTACGGAACTATGCGACGGCCTCGTCGAGGCGGGCGGCCTGCTTCTCCTTGAGCGGGCCGATCACCGCGAGCGAGGGCCGCTGGGCCAGTACATCCTGTGCGACCGAGCGGACGTCGTCCGGGGTCACGGAGGCGATCCGGGCCAGCATGTCGTCGACCGACATCTGGTCGCCCCAGCACAGCTCGCTCTTGCCGATGCGGTTCATGATCGCGCCGGTGTCCTCCAGGCCGAGGACGGTCGATCCGGAGAGCTGGCCGATGGCCCGCCTGATCTCCTCGTCGCTGATCCCGTCGGAGGCGACCTTGTCGAGTTCGTCGCGGCAGATCCGCAGCACGTCGTGGACCTGGCTGGGCCGGCAGCCCGCGTACACGCCGAAGAGGCCGGTGTCGGCGAAGCCCGAGGTGTACGAGTACACGCTGTAGGCGAGGCCGCGCTTCTCCCGGACCTCCTGGAAGAGGCGGGAGGACATGCCGCCGCCGAGGGCGGTGTTCAGCACGCCCAGGGCCCAGCGCCGCTCGTCGGTGCGGGCGAGGCCGGGCATGCCGAGGACCACGTGGGCCTGCTCGGTCTTGCGGCCCACCAGGTCGACGCGGCCGGAGGTGCGGATGCGCTTGGTGCCGGTGCGCGGGCCGATCGGCTCGGCATCGGCGCGGCCGAGGGCTCCGGCCTTCTCGAACGCGGCACGGACCTGGCGTACGACCTTGTTGTGGTCGACGTTCCCGGCTGCGGCCACGACCAGGTGGGTCGGGTCGTAGTGCTTCTTGTAGAAGCGGCGGATCCGGTCGGCGCCGAGGGCGTTGATCGTTTCGACGGTGCCGAGGACGGGACGGCCCAGGGGGGTGTCGCCGAACATGGTCTGCGCGAAGAGGTCGTGCACGCAGTCGCCCGGGTCGTCCTCGGTCATCGCGATCTCTTCGAGGATGACCCCGCGCTCGGCGTCGACGTCCTCCTCACGGATCAGCGAACCGGTCAGCATGTCGCAGACGACGTCGATGGCCAGCGGCAGGTCCGTGTCGAGCACGCGCGCGTAGTAGCAGGTGTACTCCTTCGCCGTGAAGGCGTTCATCTCGCCGCCGACCGCGTCGATCGCGGAGGAGATGTCCAGGGCACTGCGCTTGCCGGTGCCCTTGAAGAGGAGGTGCTCCAGGTAGTGCGTGGCTCCGTTGAGCGTGGGCGTCTCGTCGCGGGAGCCCACGTGCGCCCAGATGCCGAAGGTCGCGGAGCGGACCGAGGGCAGCGTCTCGGTGACGATGCGCAGTCCGCCGGGCAGGACCGTGCGCCGGACGGTGCCGATGCCGTTCTGCCCCTTGAGCAGGGTTTGGGTACGGGCGACGGCCCGCCCCTCCGAAGAGGGGCGGGCCGTCACACGGGAACTACGCGACGTCACTTGTCGGAGTCGTCCTTGTCAGCCTCGGCGTCGGCGGTCTCGCCGTCGATCACGGGGATCAGGGAGAGCTTGCCGCGGGAGTCGATCTCGGCGATCTCGACCTGCACCTTGGTGCCGACCGCGACGACGTCCTCGACGTTCTCCACGCGCTTGCCACCGGCGAGCTTGCGGATCTGCGAGATGTGCAGCAGGCCGTCCTTGCCCGGCATGAGGGAGACGAAGGCACCGAAGGTGGTGGTCTTGACGACCGTACCCAGGTACCGCTCGCCGACCTCCGGCATGGTCGGGTTGGCGATGCTGTTGATCGTGGCGCGGGCGGCCTCGGCGGCCGGGCCGTCGGCGGCACCGATGTAGATGGTGCCGTCGTCCTCGATCGTGATCTCGGCGCCGGTGTCCTCCTGGATCTGGTTGATCATCTTGCCCTTGGGCCCGATGACCTCACCGATCTTGTCCACCGGGATCTTGACGGTGATGATCCGGGGGGCGTACTGGGACATGGCGTCCGGCGTGTCGATCGCTTCCATCATCACGTCGAGGATGTGGAGGCGGGCGTCGCGGGCCTGCTTGAGGGCGGCGGCCAGGACGGAGGCCGGGATGCCGTCGAGCTTGGTGTCCAGCTGGAGCGCGGTGACGAACTCCTTGGTGCCGGCGACCTTGAAGTCCATGTCGCCGAAGGCGTCCTCCGCACCGAGGATGTCGGTGAGGGCGACGTAGTGGGTCTTGCCGTCGATCTCCTGCGAGATCAGGCCCATGGCGATACCGGCGACGGGGGCCTTGAGGGGCACACCGGCGTTCAGCAGCGACATGGTGGAGGCGCAGACCGAACCCATGGACGTCGAACCGTTGGAGCCGAGGGCCTCGGACACCTGGCGGATCGCGTAGGGGAACTCCTCGCGGGACGGGAGGACCGGCACGATCGCGCGCTCGGCGAGCGCGCCGTGGCCGATCTCGCGGCGCTTGGGCGAGCCCACGCGGCCGGTCTCGCCGACGGAGTACGGCGGGAAGTTGTAGTTGTGCATGTAGCGCTTGCGGGTCACCGGGGAGAGGGTGTCCAGCTGCTGCTCCATGCGGAGCATGTTCAGGGTGGTGACGCCCAGGATCTGGGTCTCGCCACGCTCGAACAGCGCCGAGCCGTGCACGCGCGGGATGGCCTCGACCTCGGCGGCCAGCGTACGGATGTCCGTGACGCCACGGCCGTCGATGCGGACCTTGTCCTTGATGACGCGCTCGCGCACCAGGGCCTTGGTCAGGCTGCGGTAGGCGGCGGAGATCTCCTTCTCGCGGCCTTCGAAGGCCGGGAGGAGCTTCTCGGCGGCGAGCTCCTTGACGCGGTCCAGCTCGGCCTCGCGGTCCTGCTTGCCCGCGATGGTCAGCGCCTGGGAGAGCTCGCCCTTGACGGCGGCCGCGAGGGCCTCGTACACGTCGTCCTGGTAGTCCAGGAAGACCGGGAACTCGCCCTCGGGCTTGGCGGCCTTGGCGGCCAGGTCGGCCTGGGCCTTGCAGAGGACCTTGATGAACGGCTTCGCGGCGTCGAGACCGGCGGCCACGACCTCCTCGGTCGGCGCCTCGGCGCCGCCCTTGACGAGGGCGATGGTCTTCTCGGTGGCCTCGGCCTCGACCATCATGATCGCGACGTCGCCGTCGTCCAGGACGCGGCCCGCGACGACCATGTCGAAGACGGCGTCCTCGAGCTCGGTGTGCGTCGGGAAGGCCACCCACTGGCCGCGGATCAGCGCGACGCGGACGCCGCCGATCGGGCCGGAGAAGGGCAGGCCGGCCAGCTGGGTGGACGCGGACGCGGCGTTGATCGCGACGACGTCGTACAGGTGGTCGGGGTTGAGCGCCATGATCGTGGCGACGACCTGGATCTCGTTGCGCAGGCCCTTCTTGAAGGACGGGCGCAGCGGGCGGTCGATCAGGCGGCAGGTGAGGATCGCGTCCTCGGAGGGGCGGCCCTCGCGGCGGAAGAAGGAGCCGGGGATCTTGCCCGCGGCGTACTGCCGCTCCTCGACGTCCACCGTCAGGGGGAAGAAGTCGAGCTGGTCCTTGGGCTTCTTCGACGCGGTGGTCGCGGAGAGCACCATCGTGTCGTCGTCCAGGTAGGCAACGGCGGAGCCGGCGGCCTGGCGGGCCAGACGGCCCGTCTCGAAGCGGATGGTGCGGGTGCCGAAGGAACCGTTGTCAATGACGGCCTCGGCGTAGTGGGTCTCGTTCTCCACTAGCGTTTTCTCCATTTTCGTCGTCTCCGTCCGCCGCCCGTGTGGCGGTGGACGGTTGCGGAGAAGCGCTCCTGGCCTGGGGGCCGGTCTTCGATCGAAGCACCCGGTTCGGTGCCCGCTGGGGGCTTCCGGGTGCCACTACCGAGGACCGGCGGCGTAGGGAGGGCGCTCCTCCTCTTCAGTTGTGCACGTCTTCTCAGACGCTCACGTGCGTAGTTTCCAGACTACAAAGGGTCCGGTCCGTCCCGCACGTACAGCAAAGGGAGCGGCCCCCGGATGTGGGAACCGCTCCCTCCACAAGCTTTACTTGGCGCCGGCCGCACCGCGGCGGATGCCGAGGCGCTCGACCAGCGTACGGAAGCGCTGGATGTCCTTCTTGGCCAGGTACTGCAGCAGGCGGCGACGCTGGCCGACCAGGATCAGCAGACCACGACGGGAGTGGTGGTCGTGCTTGTGCGTCTTGAGGTGCTCGGTCAGGTCAGAGATGCGGCGGGACAGCATCGCGACCTGGACCTCGGGAGAGCCGGTGTCGCCCTCCTTGGCACCGAACTCGCTGATGATCTGCTTCTTCGTAGCGGCGTCGAGCGGCACGCGTACTCCTCGTTTTAGGTCTTCAGTGCCACCGAGTGCCCCAGGTCGAATTCTCTGGGGATCTTCCGTAACTCGGGAGGCGGGGTCCGCTGAGCGCAGTCCACAGACCCTTGGGCAAGGATCCGGGGGCGCGTACACAAACGGCCGTCACACAGCGTACCAGGCTGCCGATGGGCCCCGTCTCAGCTGGTGAGAGCGCGGGCCCTGGAGTAGACGTCGAGCACGGCCAGGGCCAGGGGCACCAGGCTGAGCAGCACGGCCGCCTCGGTGAGGTCGAGCAGCCGCCCCCAGAAGGGTGACAGACCCTTGCGGGGAATGACCAGCGCAATTCCGGCGAGGAGGGCCGCGCCGGCGATGACGGCGGCGGACAGCCAGATCGTCCGCAGGTCCAGGCCGCCGCGGTCGTGGTCCACGACGAGGGCACGGACCAGCTCGGCCGGCGGGTTCAGGGACAGGCCCAGGATCAGCAGGCCGAGGGCGGCGAGACCGGCGACCAGCGCGCACACCACCTGCGAGGTGTAGCGGAAGAGCCGGGCGCGCAGCAGCATGGCGAGGCCGGTGGCCAGGGCGAGCAGCCGGCCCCAGGTGTTGTCGGAGAAGCCGAGGACGGCGGCGGAGCCGACGGCGACCGCGGCGCAGCCGCCGACCAGGCCGAGCAGCATCTCGTGGCCGCGGCGGGCCTGGGCGGCGATGGCCTCGGCGTCGAGGGGGGCGCCCTGGTCGTGCTGGTCGGAGCCGGACTGGTCACCGTACGGCTCGGTGTCGTAGCGCTCCGGGGTCTCGTACTCCTCGATGGCGCTCTGCGGGGCGGCGTAGCCGATGGGCAGGCGGGCGAAGCGGGCGGAGAGGCCGGGCAGGAACGCGACCAGGCCGATGGCGACGGGCGCGCAGACAGCCGCGGTGGACGTGGCGGAGGCCTCCGCGGTGATGGCGAGGAAGGTGGCCAGGGTGCCGGTGGCGGCGAGGAAGGTGGCCGCGACGAAGGGGGCGTCCCCGCTGGGGGTGAGCGCGACCAGGGCCACGGAGGCGATCAGTACGCAGACGCAGCCGAGCAGGAACTGGAGGCGGCCGGGTCCGTGGCCCGCGGCGGGCGCCACGATGCCGGAGCCGGCGATCAGCAGGTGCGGGAGGGCACCGAGGCCGAGCGCCACGGCGGAGGCCCGGTCCCGGTAGACCCGGGCGCGCACTCCGGCCACGGCGGTGAGCAGGACTCCGACGGCCGCGGCGATGACGCCGGGCAGGCCGTGCATGTCGTGGCGGACGGGGTCGGCGTACCAGAGGACGAAGCCGAGCAGGACGAGCAGGACGGCGGCGCCGGCCAGGCCCGCGCCGCGCAGCATGTCGTCGCTCCAGCGGTGGCGGTCGCGCACGACGGCGGAGGCGACCGCGTCGGAGACGTCGTCGAAGACGGCGGGCGGCAGGGACTCGGCGAAGGGGCGCAGGCTGAGCACCTCGCCGTCGAGGACCTGCTGGGCGGCGAGGGTGCGGGCGCCGTCGAGGACGGCGCCGGAGCGGCGGACCAGGTGGAAGCCGGTGGGTGCGCCCACGGGCTGGGTCTGGCCGGTGAGGCGCAGCAGTTCCGGGTAGACGTCGGCGACGGCGATGTCCTCGGGGAGGGCGACGTCGATCCGGCTGTCGGGAGCCACGACGGTGACCCTGCAGAAGCCCGTCGTTGCGGCCGTACTCACCTGTGTGACCCCCTGGTTGGCGACTGATCGGCGCACCGGGTGCGGTGAGTTCCACACCGGATTCGCGGATGCGCATGCTGCGCGCGCCACCCTACCGGGCATATGGCCGACTGTCGGCAAGTAGGATCACCGTCGCATGGAGGAGACCCCCTCCGTGCCCGGGACTTGGGGGCGCCGGTTACGACGTCCCGTCCGTTTTCGAGGGATTGATGCTCCGGTGAGCCAGATCGTCGTCAAACGCCCGCCACGGTCCCTGCCGCCGGAAGTTCCATCGGAGGAGCTGCGGCTGGAGGCTCCGCCGGAACTCCCGCGGGGGCAGCAGGAGGGCATGCTGATGCAGCTCCTGCCGATGCTCGGCATGGGCTCCTCGGTCGTGTTCTTCTTCATGCCGGGTGCGGCCCCGTTCATGCGCATCATGGGCGTGCTGATGCTGGCGTCCACCGTGGGCATGGTCATCGCCCAGCTGGTGCGCTTCCGTCGCGGTACGCAGGGGCAAATGGCCGACGTGCGCCGGGACTACCTCAAGTACCTGTCCCAGACGCGCCGTCAGGTGCGCCGCACCGCGCGCTCGCAGCGCGACGCGCAGCTGTACCTGCACCCGGCTCCCGAGCAGTTGTGGTCGGTGGTCGCCGAGGGTTCGCGCCTGTGGGAGCGGCGGGTCGGCGACGGGGACTTCGGGCAGGCCCGGCTGGGGCTGGGTCCGCAGCGGCTGGCAACTCCCCTGGTGGCCCCGGACACCGCACCGGTGGACGAGCTGGAGCCGCTGACGGCGGGCGCGATGCAGCGCTTCCTGAAGGTGCACTCCTCGCTGGACGGGCTGCCGGTGGCGCTGTCGCTGCGGGCGTTCTACCACGTGACGGTCTCCGGGGAGCCGGATTCCGCGCGCGGGACGGCCCGGGCGCTGGTGGCGCAGCTGGCGACGCTGCACTCCCCCGAGGACCTGGTGGTGGCCGTGGTGGCCGCGCCGGGCGCGAGCGCCTCCTGGGACTGGACGAAGTGGCTGCCGCACGCGCAGGTCCCCGGGCAGGTCGACGGGGCCGGTACGAAGCGGCTGTTCGGCGACGACCTCGGCGAGCTGGAGACGCTGCTGGGCTCCCGGCTGGAGGGGCGTCCGCGGTTCAGCCGGGATTCCTCCCCGGTGCTGGACCAGCCGCACCTGGTCGTCGTACTGGACGGCGGCATGGTGCCGCCGGACTCGGCGTTCGCCGCGGCCGAGGGTCTGCAGGGAGTGACCATCGTCGAGGTGGTCGCGGGCGAGCTGGACGAGCCGCGCGGCGGGCTGTCGGTCGTGGTGCGGCCGGGCCGGCTGCGGCTGGAGTCGGGCATGGGGATCGTCTACGAGGGCACCCCGGACTCCCTTTCGGTGCCCGCGGCGGAGGCGCTGGCCCGGCAGCTGGCGCCGCTGCGCACCGGCGGCGGGGACGACGACGAACCGCTGCTGGCCAATCTGGACTTCACGGACCTGCTGAACCTGGGCGACGCCGCCTCCGTCGACGTGGCCCGGACCTGGCGTCCGCGGTCGGCCGGTGAGCGGCTCCGCGTGCCGATCGGTGTCGGCGAGGACGGCTCGCCGGTGATGCTGGACCTGAAGGAGGCGGCGCAGGAGGGCATGGGCCCGCACGGGCTGTGCGTGGGCGCGACCGGTTCCGGCAAGTCGGAGCTGCTGCGCACCCTGGTGCTGGGCCTGGCGGTCACGCACACCTCGGAGACGCTGAACTTCGTACTCGCCGACTTCAAGGGCGGTGCGACCTTCACCGGCATGGGGCAGATGCCGCACGTCGCCGCCGTCATCACGAACCTCGCGGACGACCTCACGCTCGTGGACCGGATGGGCGACTCCATCCGCGGCGAGCTGCAGCGCCGTCAGGAGCTGCTGCGCTCGGCGGGCAACTACGCGAACATCCACGACTACGAGAAGGCCCGCGCGGCCGGCGCCCCGCTGGAGCCGCTGGCCTCCCTGGTGCTGGTGATCGACGAGTTCAGCGAACTGCTGACGGCGAAGCCCGACTTCATCGACATGTTCATCCAGATCGGCCGCATCGGCCGTTCGCTGGGCGTGCACCTGCTGCTGGCGTCCCAGCGGCTGGAGGAGGGCAAGCTGCGCGGCCTGGACACGTACCTGTCGTACCGGATCGGTCTGCGGACCTTCTCGGCGTCGGAGTCGCGGACGGCGATCGGCGTGCCCGACGCCTACCACCTGCCGTCGGTGCCCGGTTCGGGCTACCTGAAGTTCGGCACGGACGAGATGACCCGCTTCAAGGCGGCCTACGTGTCGGGCACCTACCGCTCGGGCGGACCCGACCTGTCGGTGGGCCTGTTCCCGGTGGAGCGGCGGCCCGCGCTGTTCACGGCGACTCCGGTGCCGGTGGTGTACGCGGCCCCGGACCCGGCGTACCTGGCGGCGCAGCCGACGCGGGAGGACGACGCGCTGGCGGACACGGTGCTGGACGTGATCGTGAGCCGGCTGGAGGGGCAGGGGGTGCCGGCGCACCAGGTGTGGCTGCCGCCGCTCGACCAGGCACCCCCGCTGGACCAGTTGCTGCCCGCACTGGCGCCGTCCGCGGAGCGCGGTCTGCATGCGGAGGGGTACACGCGGCCCGGCGGGCTCGTCGTACCGCTCGGCCTCATCGACAAGCCGTTCGAGCAGCGTCGCGAGGTGCTCTACCGGGACTTCTCCGGCGCGGCGGGCCACATGATGGTGGTCGGCGGTCCGCAGTCGGGCAAGTCGACGATCATGCGCACCCTGATCGCCTCGTTCGCGCTCACGCACACCCCGCGCGAGGTACAGTTCTACGGGCTGGACTTCGGCGGCGGCAGCCTCTCCTCGCTCGCCGAACTGCCGCACGTGGGCGGGATCGCCTCACGGCTGGACCCGGAACGGGTGCGGCGTACGGTCGCGGAGGTCGGGGGCATCCTCAACCGCCGCGAGGAGTTCTTCCGCTCGAACAACATCGACTCCATCACCACCTTCCGGCGCCGCCGGGCCGCCGGCGAGCTCCCGGGCGAGCCGTGGGGCGACGTCTTCCTGATCGTCGACGGCTGGGGCGGCTTCCGCAACGAGTACGAGGGTCTGGACCAGGTCGTCACGGACATCGCGTCGCGCGGTCTGGGCTACGGCATCCACGTGGTGATCACCGCGGCCCGCTACATGGAGGTGCGGCCCGCGCTCAAGGACCAGATGCTCGGCCGGCTGGAACTGCGGCTGGGCGACACGATGGACTCGGAGTTCGACCGCAAGGTCGCGGCCAACGTGCCCCCGGGGATGCCGGGCCGCGGTCAGGTGCCGGAGAAGCTGCACTTCCTGAGCGCGCTGCCGCGGATCGACGGCTCGCACGAGGCGGAGGACATCTCCGAGGCCACCGCCGCGTTCGTGTCGGCGGTCAAGCAGCACTGGACGGGGGCCTCGGCTCCAGGGGTGCGGCTGCTGCCGCGGCTGCTGCACGCGGACCAGCTGCCCCGGGGCGGGGAGCACCCCGAGCGCGGGATCGCCATCGGCATCGACGAGACAGCCCTGGAGCCGGTCTACATCGACTTCGACGCGGACCCCTTCCTGCTGGTCTTCGGCGAGAGCGAGTCCGGCAAGACGAACCTGCTGCGGCTCATCGCCCAGCAGATCGCCGAGCGCTACACCCCCGACCAGGCCCGTCTGGTCGTGGGCGACTACCGGCGGAGCCTGCTCGGGGCGCTGCCGGAGGAGCACCTGCTGGAGTACGCGCCGATGGCGAGCTCACTGCAGATGCACATGGAGGCGCTGGGCGGGGTGTTCTCCCGGCGCCAGCCGCCGGCCGACGTCACCCCGCAGCAGCTGCGCGACCGCAGCTGGTGGACCGGTCCCGACGTGTTCATCATCATCGACGACTTCGACCTGGTGGCCACCAGCCAGGGCAATCCGCTGGCGCCGCTGGTGGAGTTCCTGCCCTTCGCACGGGACACGGGCGTCCGCTTCATCATCGCGCGCAACTCGGCGGGTGCTTCGCGTTCGCTGTACGAGTCGTTCATGCAGCGGATCAAGGAGCTGGGCGCGCAGGGCATCCTGCTGTCCGGTGACCCGTCCGAGGGCGACCTGGTCGGCAACGTGCGGCCGCGTCCGATGCCGCCGGGCCGCGCCTACTTCGCCACGCGCAGGCGCGGTACCTCGCTGGTGCAGCTCGGGCGGATGCCGCAGCAGTAGGCGGCGGCCGCGGCGGGCCCCGGACCTGCGGGGGCGCATCGGGCGGAATCCCGCCCGGTGCGCCGCGACAGCACCGATACTCGGTGGTGAAGACCGCGCCACCGAGGGAAAGGCCGCACATGGGCACCCAGCAGGAGAAGGACGAGCTGTACGCGCTCGACATCAGCGGCGTCGAGTGGGAGGGCCCGCCCGGGACCAGCCCGGACGAGGAGCGGGTCGAGATCGCCCGGCTCCCCGAGGGTGCGGTGGCGATGCGGTCCTCACTGGACCGGGACACCGTGCTGCGGTACACCGCGGCCGAGTGGGAGGCCTTCGTCCTGGGGGCCAGGGACGGCGAGTTCGACCTCGACCGCCCGGAGTCCTGACGGCGGCGCAGAGGGCAGAGGTACGACGAAGGGGCGCGCCCGGTGCGGGCGCGCCCCTTCGTCGTGTGCTCACGCGGGTGCCGGGCTCAGAAGGCCTCGGTGAACAGCGCCGAGGCCTTCTTGTCGGTGGCGCGGTAGTCGTCCTTGCCGCGCTCGACGAGGAGGGCGGTCTCTTCGAGACGGTCCTTCATGTGGTCGGCCTTGCCCTTGTACTTCTTCTGGAGGTCGACGTAGGCGGCGTGGGCCTCACCGTCCCAGGTGTCCGTGACCACGGTCAGTGCCGCGTCCATCGCGGCCAGGTCATCGACGATGTTCTTGGAGACCTGGCGGATCCGGTTCGCCATCGCCTGGACAGTCTCGTACTGGACCTTGGTGCGGCCGTCGTCGGCAGCCATGCTCTTCTCCTTCGTGCGGGGCTGGTGGGAAAACGGCTCGGTCAGACGCCGTTGAGGGCCGAGTTGTTCGGCGGCGGGGGCGGCGGCGTCTGGCCACCCTCGGCGGCCGCACGTGCGAACGCCGCACGCACCTCTTCGTCCTGCGCGTTGCTCAGGTTCTTGGTCTGCGACACCGCGTTGTGCAGGACACCGAGCAGGCGGCGGATCTCGTCGTGGTCGGTGTTGATGACCTCCTGGGCGCGGCCGAACGCCTGGGCACCCACACCGGTCCAGCCCGCGCTCACCGTGGCGAGGATGTCGGCCAGTTCACGGGACTGCTTGGTGACGGCGTTGGCCGTTTCGGCAATCTTGTTCTTGGCCTGGACGACGGGATCGTCTGCAAGTCCGAAAGTTCCTGTGCTCATCCGAAGCTCCTCACTTCTCAATTCGCCCACAGAACCGGCGGATTGCGTGGCGGAGCGGACGGTCCCCGGCGCGGCTTCGGCCACGCGCCCCGGGCATCCCCCTCCGCTTCACGCGATCCCCCGATCACATTCGTGAAGTCTGCCGCCACTCTAGCCAGTTCATCGACCGGGCCCAACACCGGATGGGTGCTTCCGTTGATGAACTGTGACCGTTCACTGCAAACGGCGGCCGCGCTTACGGGCGTCCCGGACGACCGTGGCCGTCCCCGCGATGACGGCGATGAGGACGGCTCCCGTGCCCAGAGCGTACGTGCCGAACCGTTCCTCGCGTTCCTGCGCCGTCTCGGTCAGCTGCAGGGCCGCCGCCTGCGGGGCGGCGGCGGGCGGCGGACCCGGGTCCGGTACGGGTGCCTTGGGGGCCTCGTGGTCCTGGCTGACCGCACGCACGGGGTCCACGACGCCCCATCCGACGTAGTCGTCACGGCCGTTGACCGAGCGCTCCGCGGTGTTCTGGATCTGCCAGACGATCTGCTGCGGGGTCCAGTCCGGGTGCTCGGCGCGCAGCAGGGCGGCCACTCCGGCGACGTACGGGGCGGAGAAGCTGGTGCCGTTGTCGATGCACTGGCCGAAGCCGGGGACGGTGGAGACCATGTCGACGCCGGGCGCCGCCACCCCGACGAAGTCCCCCGGCTGGGAGAAGGCGGCCCGCTCGTTGTTGCGGTCGGCCGCGGCCACCGCCAGTACTCCGGGGAAGGCCGCCGGGTACGTCTTGCGCTTCTCGCCGCTGAGGCCGTCGTTGCCCGCCGAGGCGACCACCACGGCCTTCGCGTCGAGGGCCTTCTGGACGGACTTGGCCAGCTCGGAGTCCGCGGTCAGCGGGGCGTCGGTGTCCTGGGAGATGTTGATGACCTGGGCGCCCTGGGAGACCGCGTGGTCGATGGCCTGGCTCAGGGTGAGGGCGTTGCCCTTGCCCTGCCCGTCGTTCTGCCGGATGGGGATGATCGTGGCCTCGGGGGCCAGGCCCACGAAGCCCGTGCCCTGCTGGGGGCGGGCCGCGATCAGGCCGGCGACCTTGGTGCCGTGGCCGACGGTGTCGGTGGTCCCGTCGCCGCCCTTGGGGTCGACGAAGTCCTTGCCCGCGCCGGTGTCCAGGGCGCCGCTGAGCTGCGGGTTGGCGCGGTCCACGCCGGTGTCGATGACCGCGACGCGCACGCTCTTGCCGGACTTGTCCTTGCCCTTGGTCTGCGCCCACAAGGCGTCGAGGAGGAGCCGCTGGAGGGCCCAGGGCCGGTCCTCGATCTGCTTCTTCATGGGGAAGGTGCACTCGCCCGCGCCCGCGAGTCCGAGGGCGTACGGGGGCTGCGGCGGGGCGCCTTCGGCGCCCGCGGCCGCAGCGGCGCCGGCCGCGCCGCAGAGCGCGCCGAGGGTGAGGGCCGCGGTGAGGAGCGCGCCGCGGCGCACCGGGGCGCGTCCGGCCGCGGGTGCGGGCGCGGATGCGGATGCGGGCGCGGATGCGGGTTGCGTGTTCTGGTTCGTCATCGTCACGAACCCTGGGGCTGGCGGGCCGAGTTGGTGTCCAGGCGCGGGCCCTTGGAGAGGAACTCCGACCAGGCGATGGGCACCATGGCCGGGACGGTGCCGCCGTAGCCGAGCCTGATCTGCGCCTGGCTGGCCTCGGGCCGGGCGTCCGAGGAGCCCTTGTCCTGCTGGTCGGGTGCGCCGATCTTCGACTGTTCGGCGTCGCTGTCGCCGTTGGCCTGGACCGCGTACCGCAGACCGGTGTCGGTGACCAGGAAGAGGGATCCGCCGGCCGTGGTCTGCTTGCCCTGGACCTGGGTGTAGAGCAGCCCGGAGCCCGGGGTGACGTACGCGCTCGTACCGCTGGCCGTGATGTCGATGGGGAAGGCGGTGCCGGCCCAGGTGCTCAGGGTCTGGTTGCCCTGCCCGTCGACCGAGCGCAGGACGTTGCAGACGGTGTCGCGGCCGCCGGAGCCGCCGGAGCCCGTACCGGCGGCGGGCTCGGACTGGTTGATCCGCTCCGCCTTGCGCTGCGGCCACCGCACCGTGCCGAGGAAGGGCGTGGCGTCGGGGTCGAGCGACTGGAGGTCGATCTCCCGTGCCTTGCCGTGCATGTTGAGGCCGTCGGTCTCGGGCGCCGAGATCAGCAGCCAGGCGACGAACTCGGAGACCGGTGCGACCTTCCCGGGCAGGACCACGTAGTGCTGGGTGCCGGCGCCGGTCTGGGCCGTGAGCACCATGCCGACCTTGTTGTCCGCGGTGCCCAGGCCGCTGACGCCCGCATCGGCGCCCGCCTTGCCGGGAAGCTGCGGGAAGGCCAGGTCCTCGCCGGCGTTGAGGGTCGCCAGCCACTGCTCGGTGACCTGCTGGGGGGTGGCTCCGGTCCCGACCAGCGCGGTGGTCATCGTCCCGGCGGCGGGAGTGCCCTCGGGGAACTTGTACTTCGTACCGGTCCCGTCGACGAGGTAACGCTCCTTGCCCGCACCGGTGCTCTGGACGTACAGCGACTGGGTGTCGGTGACCTTGCGGGTGTCGTCCAGCAGGCCCGCCTCGCGGTCGGCGAGGACGAAGGTGGCCGTCTGCACCCCGCGGCCGTTGCCGCCGGGCTGCTGGCAGACCGCCCAGCGCTTGGCCTTGCCGGCGTCCGCCTGGCTGGGGAGCCGGTCGGGGGCGTAGGGGATGCCGACGATGGGGCCGCGCGGCGGCTTGCCCGCGTCCAGCACCTTGTCGTCGACCTGCACGACCTTGAACTTCTTCGGATCCAGCAGCAGTCGGGCGGAGGAGAGGTTGAGCACCGGGTGCAGCCGGGTCTGGTCCTTGCCGTTCACCTTGGTCGTCAGCACCACGTAGCGGGTCGTCGACTGCTTGCCGACGATCACCTGGGTACCGGGCTCCGCCCAGCCCTTGGGCGCCGTGGGCTTGAACATGCCCCAGGCCCCGAAGCCGACGAGCACGAGCGCGCCGATGATCACCCCGGGCAGGACCGCGCGCAGCGGCCGGGGCGCACCCTCTTCGGTCCCCGTGGCGGAGGGCTGGAGGAACGCGGCCACCGTGCGCCGCTTCGCAAAGGTGTACGCGTTGAGCTCATCACGTCGTGATGCCATGACCGTCTGTTTCTCCCCGCACGGCCCGGTAGGTGAGTACGGTCCCCGGGCCTCGATTGTCGGACCGGGCACCTACTATGCCTCTTGACGGACGGTATGCACGGGCCGGGTAGGGTGAGGCTGCCGCTCAGCGCCTCCCGGACCCGGGTGGTCAGGGCTCGTTGGGGCGGATCGGGGAGATGACGGAGCCGGGCGGCAGGTGTCGCGCGGCCCCGGGACGCACGGGGTCTGTCCCCGGAAAGGGGAGGGGCGCGCGTGATGGCCACTGCTACGGAGCCGGCCGCCGGCCCGGCCGCACCCGCGCGGGGCGGGGTGACGCCGCATCCGAAGTCGAGCCCGGGCCGGTTCGGTCCGTTCCGATTGCAACAACTGGTACTGCTTCAAGTCGCCGCAGCGGTCCTGCTGGTGGCCTGGGTCGTCGAACCGCTGCTGCTCGTACCCGCCGGTGTGCTCGCGGTCGTCCTGCTCCTGCTCGCCGTCGTACGCCGCCACCAGCGCTCGCTGCCCGAGTGGATCGGCGGCGCGCTCGCCCTGCGCGCGCGCCGTCGGCGGGCCGCGTCCCTGAGCGTTCCCGCGGGCACCGAGCCGGGGCTGGCACCGCTGGTCGAGGCCGATCCGGCGCTGCGGACCCTCACGTTCAGCGACCGCGACCGGCGGCCCGTCGGGATGATCGGCGACGGGACCTTCCTGACCGCGGTCGTCCAGGTCGACACGGACGCCACCGCGCTGCGGCCCGACCGGGCCGCCCGGCCGCTGCCCCTCGCCGTGGTCCGCGACGTCCTGGAGGTGGACGGCATCCGGCTGGAGTCCGCGCAGTTGGTGCAGCACACCCAGCCCGCGCCGGCCCCACACCTGCCCGCCCAGTCGATGGCCACCCGCAACTACGCGCCGCTGCAGGCCCGGACCGGCACCCCGGCGGTCCGGCTGACCTGGATCGCGCTCAAGCTCGACCCGGAGCTGTGCCCCGAGGCGGTCACCGCGCGCGGCGGCGGCCTGGAGGGTGCGCAGCGCTGTGTGGTGCGCACCGCCGACCAGTTGGCGAGCCGGCTGGCCGGAGCCGGGTTCAAGGCCACGGTGCTGACGGAGCAGGAGCTGACGGCCGCCCTGGCGACCTCCTCCTGCGCGAACCCGATGGCGATCACCCAGGCGGGCCGGTCGGCCAGCACGGGCCGGCGTACCGAGGAGACCCCGCGGACCTGGCGCTGCGACGACCGCCGCCACACCACGTACTGGATAGGCCGCTGGCCGCAGCTCGGCGGCGCCGGGGCGGCGGCGCTGCCGCAGTTCGTGGCGCTGCTGACCTCGCTTCCCGCGCTGGCGACGAACTTCAGCCTGACGATGGCCCGGGCGGAGCGGCAGGGCGTGACGCTGACCGGACACGTCCGGGTCACCGGGCGCAGCGACGAGGAACTGGTCTCGGCCCGCCGCGAGTTGGAGCGGACGGCCCGGGGCGTGAAGGCCGGGCTGGTACGGCTCGACCGTGAACAGGTACCGGGGCTGCTGGCTTCGCTGCCGCTGGGAGGCGCGCGATGAGGGGCGGTTTCGGACTGGTCGGGCCCCGGCGGGAGCGCCATGTGGTGCCCGCGGCGGACCTGGACTCGCTGGCGCTGCCGGTCGGGGACGACGGGGTCGTCATCGGCGTGGACGCCGAGGGCCGGCCGGCGGTGCTCGGCATCAACCGGCCGACGCCCTACGAGGTGACGCTCATCGGCGGCCTGTGGACGGCCCAGGTGCTGGCGCTGCGCGCGGCGGCCACCGGGGCCCGCGTGGCGGTGGAGACCGGGCGCGGGCAGGCGTGGTCGGGGCTGGCCCAGGCGGCCGGCGGCGGGCAGCAGTGCGTCACCCTGCACGAGGTGGGCCGGGTACCGCCGCAGGGCGCGTCCGCGGGCAGCCCGGTGCTGGTGGTCCGCGACTGCGGGATGCGGCCGCCGCGCGGCCGGGTGGTCGCGGGGCCGTGGCAGTCGGTGCTGACCCTGCTGCCGTACCTGAGCCCGACGGCGCCGCGGCTGCTCCAGCAGTCCTCGCTGGTCGGCGTGCAGCGGGTGTCGCCCGACGAGGCGGAGCAGATCGGCGGCCTGATGAACCTGCCCCGGCCCGCGGTGGATTCCCTGCCGACCCTGGGCGACGGGGTGACGCTGTGGTGCACGCAGCGGGACCGGCAGTTCGTGATGACCCAGGGGACGGACGCGGAGACGGGCCTGCTGGGCCCGTCGCGGCGCATCGACTGACCCGGGGCGACCGGGATGCGGGGCCTGCCGACGGCGCGGGCCGAAGGGGCGCGGGCGTGTGCGGCGCGGGCGCGATTAGGCTGAGTGCGGGCGTGGCGTCGAGGCGGGCGCCGGACCGGTGTTCGACAGACCAGGAGGACCAGTGAACGGCGATCGGAACGAGAGGCGCGGCGGGACGTGGGACGTCCCGACGGACGATCAGTCCGACGCGGAGCCCGAGCTGACGGGCGAGTTCACCATCGACTACACCCCGCCGGCCTGGTACACCCAGGACGCGGCTCCGGCCGCGGCGGTGCCGGGGCTCCCGGAGGGCAGCGGGTTCGAGCCGCACCGCCCCTCGGACGTGGCGTCGCCCCCGACCATGCGGATGGCTCCGCCGGCTCCGCGCACCCCGTCGGACGGCGCGGGCCTGCCCGCGGCGTTCTCGGCCTCGGGCGACCCGACGCCGATCGCGGCCGAGGCCGCGGCCGCGCCGTACGCGGCCCCGGGTGAAGCGGCACCCGCCGCGGCCCCCTCGGCCCCTGCTCCGGCCGAGGGAGCGCCGGCCGCGCCGTACCCGGCCCCGGGTGAGGCAGCACCTGCTGCGCCGTACCCGGCTTCCTCCGACGCGGCACCCGCCGCGCCGTACGGGACCCCGGCCTCACCTGAGGCGACCGCACCGCCCGCGCCGTACACGGCTCCGGCTCCGGCCGAGGCAGCACCGCCGGCGCCGTACACGGCTCCGGCTCCGGCTCCGGCTCCGGCTCCGGCCGAGGTGACCGCACCGCCCGCGCCCTACGGGGCTCCGGCCGACGCCGTACCTGCCGCGCCCTCCACGGCCCCGGCCCCGGCTCCGGCCGAGGCCGAGGTCGCACCGCCCGCGCCGTACGCAGCCGCGGCTCCGGACCCGTACGCGGCTCCGCCCGCACCGTTCACCGCGCCGGCCGACGCGACACCCCAGGCCCCGGCCGAGGCGCCGTTCGCGGCTCCGGCCGACGCCGTACCTCCGGCGCCCCTCCTGCCTCCGGCTCCGGCCGAGGCCGAGGCGGCACCGCCCGCGCCGTACGCAGCGCCGGCTCCGGCCGACGCCGTCCCGGCCCCGTACGCAACTCCGCCCGCGCCCTTCGGCGCGCCGACCCCGGCCGACGCAGACGCCCCTGCCGCTCCGGAGACCCCTTTCGGGGGACCCGAAGCGGTTGCGGCCGCCCCCGAGGGAGTGACCGGTTCCACCGGTCCGCACGACACCCCGGCGACGGCCGGGACGCCCGGCTTCCCCGGCGGCCAGGCCCCGACCCCCTTCGCGGGGTCCGGCGGCGAACTGCCCCCGCCTCCGCCCGCGTTCGCGGTGACCCAGGCGCCGGAGGGCTACGGCTTCCCGCCGCAGAGCCAGGCACCGGCCCCCGCGCAGCCGCAGGCACCCGAGGGCTACGGCTTCCCGCCCCAGGCCGCCACCCCCGCGCCGCCCCAGCCGCAGGCCCCTGACGGCTACGGCTTCCCGCCGCAGGCCCAGGCACCGGCCCCCGCGCAGCCGCAGGCACCCACCGCGCCCGACGGGTACGGGTTCCCGCCCCAGGCCGCAGCCCCCGTACAGCCGCAGGCACAGCCCCAGGCCCCC
The DNA here is from genome assembly GCF_000725805.1 of Streptomyces xanthophaeus. Classification (GTDB taxonomy): domain Bacteria; phylum Actinomycetota; class Actinomycetes; order Streptomycetales; family Streptomycetaceae; genus Streptomyces; species Streptomyces xanthophaeus. The sequence continues at coordinate 24,582 of NZ_JOFT01000027.1, forward strand.
GACGGGTACGGCTTCCCGCCGCAGGGCCAGGCACCCGCGCCCGCACAGCCGCAGGCACCGGCACCGGCACAGCCCCAGGCCCAGCAGCCGCAGCCGCAGTTCGACCCGCGCGGGGCCGCGCCCTGGTCCGCCGGGCCGTCACAGCAGCAGCCGCACCAGCCGCCTCAGCCGCACGACCCCCGCTACGCGACCGGCCCGGCCACCGGTGGGGCTCCGCTCGGCTACACGGCCGCGGTCGAGCTGTCCTCGGACCGCCTGCTGCGCAACAAGCAGAAGCCCAAGAACAGCGGCGGCGCCGGAGGCGGTGGCGGCGGCCTGTTCCGCTTCGGCGGCAAGGCGGCCGAAGCCGAACGCCAGCGCAAGCTCGAACTGATCCGCACCCCGGTGATGTCCTGCTACCGCATCGCCGTCATCAGCCTCAAGGGCGGCGTCGGCAAGACCACGACCACCACCGCCCTCGGCGCCACCCTCGCCACCGAGCGCCAGGACAAGATCCTGGCCATCGACGCGAACCCCGACGCCGGCACCCTCGGCCGCCGCGTCCGCCGCGAGACCGGCGCCACGATCCGGGACCTCGTCCAGGCGATCCCGTACCTCAACTCGTACATGGACATCCGGCGGTTCACCTCCCAGGCCCCGTCCGGGCTGGAGATCATCGCCAACGACGTGGACCCGGCGGTCTCCACCACCTTCAACGACGAGGACTACCGCCGCGTCATCGAGACCGTGGGCCGCCAGTACCCGATCGTCCTCACCGACTCGGGCACCGGTCTGCTGTACTCCGCCATGCGCGGGGTCCTGGACCTGGCCGACCAGCTGATCATCATCTCGACCCCGTCCGTGGACGGCGCCAGCAGCGCCAGCACCACGCTCGACTGGCTCTCCGCCCACGGCTACGCCGATCTCGTCTCCCGCTCCCTCACCGTCATCTCGGGCGTGCGCGAGACCAGCAAGATGATCAAGATCGAAGACATCGTGCAGCACTTCGAGACCCGCTGCCGGGGCGTCGTCGTGGTGCCCTTCGACGAACACCTCGCGGCCGGGGCCGAGGTCGACCTCGACATGATGCGGCCCAAGACCCGCGAGGCCTACTTCAACCTCTCCGCCCTCGTGGCCGAGGACTTCGTCCGGGCCCAGCAGCAGAGCCAGCACAACCACTGGGGCGCGCCGCAACAGCCCCAGCAGTCCCAGCAGTCCCAGCAGTCCCAGCCCCCACAGCAGCCGTACGGGCAGCCCCAGGGCCAGCCGGGCAACCAGCCGGGGTACCCGCAGCAGCCCCAGCCCGGCCAGCCCCAGCAGCCGTACGGCCAGCCGTACCCGCAGCCCGGCCAGCCCTGGCAGCCTCCGGCCCCGCAGCCGGGGCAGTACCCGCAGCAGCCGCCGCGCGACCCCCGCGTCGGCTGACCGGGCGCGTACGGCAGCACCGCGCCACCGCAGCAAGGAGGGCCCGTACCTGCCCGGATCGTCGATCCGGGAAGGTACGGGCCCTCACCCGTTCGCGCAGGAGCGTCAGCGCTCCGCGTCGTACGCGTCCGTCAGCACCCGCGCCCGCTTCACGTCGTCCGCGATGGCCTCCAGCAGGCCGTCCAGGGACTCGAACTTCGCCATCCCGCGCACGTAGGCGAGGAAGTCGACGGTGACGTGCATGCCGTACAGGTCCAGCCCGATGCGGTCGATCGCGTACGCCTCGACGGTCCGTTCGGTGGCGTCGAACTGCAGGTTCGTGCCCACCGAGATGGCCGCGGGCATCCGCTCGCCGTCCGCCGTCAGCCAGCCCGCGTACACCCCGTCCGCCGGGATCGCGGTGTGCGGCCGGGTCTCGACGTTCGCCGTCGGGTAGCCGAGCTCGCGTCCGCGCTGCGCGCCGCGCACGACCACGCCCTCGACCCGGTGCGGCCGCCCCAGGATCTCGGCGGCGCCCTCCATATCACCCTCGGCGACCAGCCTGCGCGCCAGCGTCGAGGAGAACGGCACCCCGCCGCCCGCCTCGCCGCGCTCGACCAGGTCCACGACCTCGACCTCGTAGTCGTAGGTGGAGCCCAGCTCGCGCAGGAAGTCGACGTTCCCGGCCGCGCGGTGGCCGAAGCGGAAGTTCGGTCCCTCGATGACGGCGCGCGCGTGCAGCTTGTCGACGAGCACCTTCACGATGAAGTCGGCCGGGGACAGCTGCGAGAAGTCCGCCGTGAACGGCAGGATCAGCAGGGCGTCCACGCCCAGCGCGCCCATCAGCTCGGCCCGCCGGTCGTACGGGGCCAGGATCGGCGGGTGGCTTCCGGGACGGACGACCTCGCTCGGGTGCGGGTCGAAGGTGACGACGACGGAGGGCAGGCCCAGCTCGCGGGCCTTGGCCACGGCCCGTCCGATGATCAGCTGGTGACCCCGGTGCACACCGTCGTACGAGCCGATGGTGACGACGCTGCGTCCCCAGTCCTGGGGGATGTCCTCCAAGCCACGCCAGCGCTGCACTGTGACCGCTCCTCGCCCGAACCCTTGTAGTCCTTGAACTGATTGCCGATTGCAGGTCTAAGACTGCCATGCCGGGGACCGGTGGCCAGCATCGGCGTCCGTCCGTCGGCCGCCCCGGTCCGGGTCCGGCCGTCACCGCAGGTCATGTCACAGCACGCCGCATCACGTCACATCCTGAGCCGCGGCAGCCGAGATGAGCGTCTCCACCGTCCTGCGGGCGCTCGGACCCAGCAGCGCCGCGGCCTCCGTCGCCGCCTCCGCCATCCATCGGACCACGAACGAACCGAAGGCCGGGTCCCTGCGGGCCAGCTCCACCGTCCGCCGCTCGAACACCGCGAGCCCGCCCGGAGCCCGCATCAGCTGCCGCCCGGTGCGCCTCAGCAGCTCCCGGGTCCGGCCGGGCGGCCGTACGCCGGCCCCGGAGGCCACGGCACCGAGGAACACGTCGAGTACCTGCGGGTCGCTCTCCTCGCGCAGCAGTACGTCGGCCAGCTCGCCGCGCAGCGGCTGCGAGGCCGCGCCGCCCGGCGCGGCCAGGACCGGGGCCAGCGCGGACCGCACGCCCACCGGGGCGGACCGGAGCAGGTCGAGGACGAGCGGCCGGAGCACGGAGGCCGCGACCGGGCCCTGTTCGAGGCGCAGGTCCACGAAGGCGGCGGCGTGCGGGGCGTCCTCGGGGTGGCGCGCCAGGTGTTCGCGTACGAGGTCACCCGCGCGCCGGGCCAGCCCCGGCGTCGTCAGCGCGGCCAGGGCCCGCACCACCTCTCCGTCGGCCCGCTCCCGCAGGGCTGCGAACACCGCGTCCTGGTCGGGCAGTACGGGCAGGGCTGCGACCAGCGTCGCCGCGGGGAGCCGGGCGCCGCACGCGGGTCCGTCGGCGGTGCCGGGGTCACGGAAGCGGGCGAGGGCCTGCGGCAGGTACCGGCCGCGCACCTGCGGGTCACGGAGCAGTACGGCCAGGGCGCTGCCGTGCAGGGCGGCGTCGGCGGGGCGGGCGAGCAGCGCCTGGGCGGCGTGGCGCAGCAGGTCGCGGTCGGCGGGGGTGCGCACGTGCGGGGCGGCGGCCTGCCCGTACACGGCGGCCGCGACCCGGCGCCCGGGCCGTTCGTCGTGCGCCCAGCGGTCCACGGCCCGGCACAGGGCGGAGGACTCCTCCTCGGCGAGTACGGCCAGCAGTTCGTCGGCGCACGGGTGGGCGGCGGCCACGAGCGCTTCGGTCAGATCGTCCGGGGCGCGGCGGCGGTGCGTGTGGAGCAGGGCCTGGGCGGCGGCGGCGACCGTGGCGCCGGGGCGGCCGCGCAGGCGGCGCCCGTCGGTGAACCAGGCGCAGAGCAGCGGCTGGGCCAGCTTCGGGTCACGGGCGAGGCGGCGGGCGGCGGCGTCGAGGTAGCGGTCCCCGGGAACGGCTTCGGCCGGGTCGGCGGGCAGCAGGCGGCGCAGGAGGTCGAGGCGGTCGGGCTCGGGCAGCCGGAGCCGGTTCCAGAACCACCCGCCGAACTCGCCGGGCCCGGTGCGGGCCACGTGCTCGGCGAGGGCGTGCAGGACGGGCAGGTGCGGGAGGGCGTCGGGCGTCCTGAGCAGGCTCTCGCGCAGCAGCCGGGCCGCCCACCAGGCCTGGTCGCGCAGGCTGTCCCCGGCGGTGGGGCCTGCGGAGGCGGGGCCTGCGGAGGCGGGGCCTGCGGAGGCGGGCGGGGTGGCCGGCGGGGTCTCCTGGAGGTCCTCGGCGAGGCCGTTGAGGCGGTGGACCAGGCCCATCAGCGTCCGGTGCCGTTCCTGCGGGGGCAGCCTGCGCAGGGCTTCCAGGACGGGCCCGATCCGGTGCCGGGGCACGGGCCGCCCCGGTCCCGCAGGACGGCGTACGAGGGTGGCGAGGGCCGTCGGAACGTCCAGGTGGCAGGCCTGGACCCAGTCGGACAGCGCCTCGTGGCCGAAGCGGTAGCCGGACCCGGCGGGTACCAGCAGCCCTTCGGCGAGCACGGCCGCGGCCCAGCCGGTGCGCCAGGGGAACAACTCCTCGAAGGAGGCGCGGTCCAGCTGTCCCCGGCCGGGCCCCAGGCACCGGCGGGCGGCCTCGTGCACCCTGCCCGCCACCCGTGCCGCGAGCCGCCGGACGCCCGGGCCGTGCACCCCGGCGGGCCCGGCCCCGTCTGCGGCGACCCGGACGGCCGCTCGCAGGCAGAGCAGGTCCAGGTGGGCGGCGAAGACCTCGTCCCGGCCGGGGCGGCCGGAGGTGACCCCGGCCGCACGGATCCCGGAGAGCAGGCGCAGGGTGAGCGGATGGCGGGCGTCGGCCGCGTGCACGGCGTCGGCGGGGATGCCCAGCCGGGTCAGGGCGGCCCCGGCCTCGGCGGGGGTGAGGTCGCCGAGGAGCAGCGCGGGCGGCAGCCGCCGGGCGGGCCGGGCCGGGACGTGCAGGTCCCCGGGCGGGTAGAGGGCCCCGGCCCGTTCCCAGTGCTCGGGCCGGGCAGCGACGATCATGCGGGCGCCCGTGGCGCGGAGCCAGGCCGCGGTGGCCGCGGTCCAGGGTCCGGGCGGGTCCGACAGTTCCGGCGGCGCCTCCTCCGCGGAGTCCAGGACGATCAGCAGGCCCCGCCCGGCATCCTCACAGAGCCGCGCCACCCGCTCGGCGACGCCGTCCTGCAGGGGCGGCGCCGGTGCTACGGAGCCCGCCGAGGCCGCGGCACGCTGCTGCGGCACGGCCACCGCCGCAGGCACCCCGGCCGGATCAAGCACAGCCCACCCCCCGGCCCCGACCCCAAGTCCCGGGCCAGGACGAGAACCGGACCCGAGCCCGGGACCGATGCTGGAGCTGGAGCTGGAGCCGAGACCGGAACCGAAGCCCAGGGCTGAGCCAGAGCCGACCCCGACACCGAGACCGGAGCCGGACCCGACACCGGAGCCGGAGCCAGAGCCCGGACGGGAGCCAGGTCCGGACGCGAAGCCGGAGCCGGAGCCGGAGCCGGGCCCGAGAACGGAGCGTGACCCGACACCGAGACGGGAGCCAGGTCCGGACGCGAAGCCGGAGCCGGAGCCGGGCCCGAGAACGGAGCGTGACCCGACGCCGAGACGGGAACCGGGCCCTGGACCGGAGCCGGAGCCGGGGCGGACATCGGGACCGGAGTCGGGCCCGAGGCCGTGACCGGGGCTGGTGGGATCCGGGCCGGAGCCGGGACCCGGCGGCGCGGGGGCCTGCGCGGGGGCACGGACACAGTCAGAAGGCTGAGCGGAACCAGGCGACGCCCCGGTGAACTGAACCGCTGCGGCCGAGATCCGAGAACCCGCGGCCGATGTTTGAGAGCCCGCGGCCGAGATCCGGGACCCAGCGGCTGAGGTCCCGGGCCCGTTGGCCAGGATCTCGGATGCCGTGGACAGGGTCTCGGATGCCGTGGACAGGGCCCGGGACACCGCGGCGGCCAGGGAGTCGTCGCCGCCCCGCAGGTCCGACCCGCGGAGCCACAGGGTGGGGGCGGGGTGTCCGCGCCGCGCCCGGCGCGCGGCCAGGGCTGCCAGGGCCGTGGTCCTGCCGGTGCCCGGTTCCCCCACCAGGCCGAGGACCGGACGGTCCCCCGCCGTGAAGGCGTCCAGTTCCGCGGCGATGCCCGGCCGCTCCACGGGTTCGCTTCCAGGTCCGGCGCCGTCCGGAGGGAGGGCCGGGCCCCGGGTGGCCGCGGTCAGTTCCAGTGCTCCGGCGAGGTTCAGGTCCGCCCCGTGGCCGGGCACGGTAGCGGCGTTGCGCTCCAGCAGTACGGCCAGGGGGCCGCCCGGGTCTGCGGCGGCCGCCGCATGCAGGGCCACGGCGAAGTCACCGGTCCGGTGCTCCGCCTGCAGAGCAGTGCTCACCACCGCGAGCACCGCACCGGTCGTGGCGTCGAGAACCGGGCCCCCGCAGGCCTCTCCGCCCCGCCTCAGCGCGTCCCGCCCGTCGGTGCCGATCGCCAGCTCCAGGGCCAGGTCCGCCGGCACGTCGTGGGCTTCGCCCACCGCCCGGCAGGTCACCTCGGCGCCCCCCAGCACCCGCGCCTGCCGCCATCCCCGCGCGGCCAGCCGTACGTAGGCCCCCGGGGCGACCGGTCCGCGCAGTGCCACCGGCAGCGGCCGCACCCCCAGCCCGTCGGTCCGCACCAGCGCCAGCCCCACCCCCGGCAACACCGTCACGTCCGCGGGTCCGGCCAGCCAGGTCCGCCCGCCGGGTCCGGGTGCGTGCAGGAACACCTGGGTCAGTCCCGCGACGGCCCGGTGGCTGGTGATCACCGTCCCGGCCAGGTCTGCGAGGAATCCGCTGCCACGCGGCAGCCCGGCCGGATCGCGGAGGATGACGAGCTCCACGCCCTCGGCGTGACCGGCGCCTCCGTACACGTCCGAGCCGGTCCCGCCGAGCACACCGGTCCCGCCGGCCCCGCCGGTCCCGCCAGCCCTACCGAGTACACCGGTCCCGCCGGTTACGTCCGTTCCCTGGGTCCCGCCGACCTCGTCCGTCGCCACAGCCGCACCACTCCCCCGCCGCTCCCCGTCCTCACGACGGTAGGCAGGTGAAGATCAGCACGAAAAGGACGCAAGACGAACGCGCCCCCCTACGCTCCCCGCATTCACTCCGAGCGCCTGCTCGGACGGGTGAATACCGGGGTCCGGGTGGATAGAGACCTACCCGAGGGGGGTCGTGGAGCGGTGAGCAGCAGTACATGTGCGCTCACCGCTCCACGTCGACAGCGTCAGCGACAGCGACGTCCACATCGACATCGAATCGAATCGACGCGGCACCCGCTACGCGGTAGCAGGCGGCCCGTACCGGATCAGGCGAAGACCGCGAGGGACTTCGCCTTCCCGCCCTTGCTCTCCACGAGCCCGAGCAGCTGGCCCTCCGGGCCGTAGACCGCGACCGCCTTGCCCGCCTCGTACACCTCGGGCATGTCGATCCGCACGCCGTTGGCGAGCAGCGAGGCCCGCCGTGCGTCCAGGTCCCAGCGCGGGAAGGCCGCGTCGGCCGCCTCGCCGATCGGCATGACGGTCAGCTCCTCCTGGAGCTGGTCCAGGGTCCGGGCCCGGTCGATCTTGTACGGGCCGACCCGGGTCCGCCGCAGCGCGGTGAGGTGCCCGCCGACGCCCAGGTCGGCGCCGAGGTCACGGGCCAGGGCGCGGATGTACGTACCGCTGGAGCAGACGACGGAGACGACCAGGTCGACGACCTTGGTGCCGTCCTCGGCCTCCGCCTCGCGCATGTCGTACACCTGGAACGAGGAGACGGTCACCGGGCGGGCCGGGATCTCGAAGTCCTCGCCGTCGCGGGCGCGCTTGTAGGAACGCACGCCCTTGATCTTGATGGCGCTGACCTTGGACGGGACCTGCATGATCTCGCCGGACAGCTTGGCGATGCCCTCGTCCACGGCCTCCCGGGTGACCCCGGCGGCATCCGTGGAGGAGGTGATCTCGCCTTCGGCGTCGTCCGTCAGGGTGTTCTGGCCCAGCCGGATCGTGCCGAGGTACTCCTTCTCCGTGAGCGCGAGGTGACCGAGGAGCTTGGTCGCCTTCTCCACGCCCAGGACCAGCACGCCCGTCGCCATCGGGTCGAGGGTGCCGGCGTGGCCGACGCGGCGGGTCTTGGCGATCCCGCGCATCTTGGCGACCACGTCGTGCGAAGTGAAGCCGGACGGCTTGTCGACGATGACAAGGCCGTCCGGAGTCTTCCCTGCGTCGGTGCTCATTACGCGGTTGCGTCCTCGTCGTCGTCCCCGGCCGAGTCGTCCTCATCGGGCTTCTTGTACGGGTCGGCGTCGCCGGCGTACTTCGCGCCGGAGGAGACCTCCCGCACCTGGGCGTCGGAGGTACGCGCCTTCTCGAGGAGGTCCTCGATGGTCTTGGCGTTCTCCGGGAGGGCGTCCGCGACGAAGGTCAGGGTGGGCGTGAACTTGGTGCCCGCCGCCCGGCCGACCGCGGAACGCAGAACGCCCTTGGCGCTCTCCAGGCCCGCAGCCGCACTGGCCCGGTCCTCGTCGTCCCCGTAGACCGTGTAGAAGACCGTGGCCTCCCGCAGGTCGCCGGTGACCCGGGTGTCCGTGATGGTCACGTGCGTCCCGAGGCGGGGGTCCTTGACGCCGCGCTGCAGCTTCTCGGCCACCACCTCCCGGATGAGGTCCGCCAGCTTCTTCGCCCGCGCATTGTCGGCCACTGGTCCGTCTCCTTCTTTTCTTGCAGACAAGCAATCAGTCTTCATCACCGTGGAAGCGCCGTCGTACGGACAGCAGCTCCACTTCCGGACGTGCCGCGACCAGCCGCTCGCAGCGGTCCAGTACGTCCGAGAGGAACCCCGCGTCCCCACTCACCAGAGCGACCCCTATGCGGGCCCTCCGGTGCAGGTCCTGGTCGCCCACTTCGGCCGCGCTCACGGAGAACTTGCGTTGGAGCTCGGCGACGATGGGCCGGACGACGGAGCGTTTCTCCTTCAGCGAGTGGACGTCGCCGAGGAGCAGATCGAAGGACAGAGTCCCCACGTACATGCAGTTCCGGATGTCCCGCCGGTGCGGGTTCGATGGCCTGCCGGGCCGTCGCCCGTCAGGATCACCCGTCCGCCGTACGGCCGGGTCATCAGAACCGTACACGCAACGGCCGGGGCCGATCGACGGATATTCCGCCGACCGGCCCCGGTGTTACGAGTTACGACACGGTGCGAACCGCCTCGCGCTTACGCGCGGGGCTTCTCGCGCATCTCGTACGTCGCGATGACGTCGTCGATCTTGATGTCGTTGTAGCTGCCGAGGTTGATACCGCCCTCGAAGCCTTCGCGGATCTCGGTGACGTCGTCCTTGAAGCGGCGCAGACCGGAGATGGTGAGGTTCTCGGCGATGACCTTGCCATCGCGCAGGAGCCGCGCCTTGGTGTTGCGCTTGACCTCGCCGGACCGGATGAGGACACCGGCGATGTTGCCCAGCTTGGACGAGCGGAAGATCTCGCGGACCTCCGCCGTACCGAGCTCGACCTCTTCGTACTCCGGCTTGAGGAGACCCTTCAGGGCCGCCTCGATCTCCTCGATGGCCTGGTAGATCACCGAGTAGTAGCGGACGTCGACGCCCTCGCGGTCCGCCATCTGCGCGGCACGGCCGGCCGCACGGACGTTGTAACCGATGACGATGGCGTCGGAGCCCATCGCCAGCGAGATGTCGGATTCGGTGACCGCACCCACACCGCGGTGCAGGACCCGGATGTCGACCTCTTCACCGACGTCGAGCTGGAGCAGCGAGGACTCGAGAGCCTCGACCGCACCGGACGCGTCGCCCTTGATGATGAGGTTGAGTTCCTGGACCAGACCGGCCTTGAGCACGGAGTCGAGGTCCTCGAGGGACACACGACGGACGCGCTTGGCGAAGTTGGCGTTGCGCTCACGCGCAGCACGCTTCTCGGCGATCTGACGGGCCGTACGGTCCTCGTCGACGACGAGGAAGTTGTCGCCGGCGCCGGGGACGTTGGTGAGACCCAGGACCAGGACGGGGGTCGACGGACCCGCTTCCTCGACGTTGTTGCCCTTGTCGTCGAGCATGGCGCGCACGCGGCCGTAGGCATCGCCCACGACCATCGTGTCGCCGACGCGGAGGGTACCGCGCTGGACGAGGACGGTGGCAACGGCACCGCGGCCGCGGTCGAGGTGGGACTCGATCGCAATACCCTGAGCGTCCTGCTCCGGGTTGGCGCGCAGGTCGAGCGAGGCGTCGGCGGTGAGGACGACGGCCTCGAGCAGGGAGTCGATGTGCAGACCCTGCTTGGCGGAGATGTCGACGAACATCGTGTCGCCGCCGTACTCCTCGGCGACCAGACCGAACTCGGTGAGCTGACCGCGCACCTTGACCGGGTCGGCGCCTTCGACGTCGATCTTGTTGACCGCGACGACGATCGGGACGCCGGCGGCCTTGGCGTGGTTGAGCGCCTCGATCGTCTGCGGCATGACGCCGTCGTTGGCCGCGACCACGAGGATCGCGATGTCGGTCGACTTGGCACCACGGGCACGCATGGCGGTGAACGCCTCGTGACCCGGGGTGTCGATGAAGGTGATCTTGCGCTCTTCACCGTTGACCTCGGTACCGACCTGGTAGGCACCGATGTGCTGCGTGATGCCGCCGGCCTCGCCCGCAACGACGTTCGTCTTGCGGATGGCGTCGAGCAGTCGGGTCTTACCGTGGTCGACGTGACCCATGACGGTCACGACCGGCGGACGCGGCATGAGGTATTCCTCGCCGCCCTCGTCCTCGCCGAACTCGATGTCGAAGCCCTCGAGGAGCTCGCGGTCCTCTTCCTCCGGGCTGACGATCTGGACGACGTAGTTCATCTCGCCGGCCAGCATCTCGAGCGTCTCGTCGGAGACGGACTGCGTGGCAGTGACCATCTCGCCGAGGTTCATCATCACGGCGACGAGCGACGCCGGGTTGGCGTTGATCTTCTCCGCGAAGTCGGTGAGGGAGGCACCGCGCGACAGGCGAACGGTCTCGCCCTGGCCGCGAGGCAGCATCACGCCGCCGACGGACGGGGCCTGCATGGCCTCGTACTCCTGGCGCCTCTGACGCTTGGACTTGCGACCACGACGCGCCGGACCACCGGGACGGCCGAAGGCACCCTGCGTGCCACCACGGGCACCGGGACCGCCGGGACGCCCGCCGAAGCCGGGACGGCCGCCGCCACCGGCACCAGCCGGACCGCCGCCGAAGCCGCCGCCACCGGGACGCGGGCCGCCGAAGCCGCCACCGCCGCCGGGACGCGAGCCGGGACCGGCCGGACGGCCGGCGAAGCCGCCGCCCGCGGGACGACCGGCGCCACCGGGACGCGCGCCACCCGCACCGGGACCACGGCCACCGGGGCCGCCACCAGGACGGGGACCGGGACCACCGGCAGCGGGACGCTGCGGCATCATGCCCGGGTTCGGACGGTTACCACCGGGAGCACCACCGGGACGCGGAGCGCCGCCCTGCGGACGGGGCATGCCGCCCGGGGTCGGACGGCCTGCGCCCTGGCCCTGCGGACGCGGGGCGCCGCCGGGGCCGCCCTGCGGACGGGGAGCACCCTGGCCGCCACCGGCGCCGGGGGCACCGGGACGGGGAGCGCCGGCCGGACGGGGCGCCTGCGGGCGCGCCATGCCGGTCGAGCCACCGGAGGTGAACGGGTTGTTGCCCGGACGGGGACCCGCCGGACGGGCGCCCTGGGGGCGCGGGGACTGAGCACCGGCCGGGCGCGGGGCCTGGGCGCCGGGGGTGGCGCCGGCCGGACGCGGGGCGCCGGGACGGGCACCGGTCTGGCCGCCCTGACCCTGGGCCGGACGCTGCTGCGCCGGACGGGGGCCGGGAGCCGCGGCGGGACGCTCGGTGCGCGCCGGGGCGGCCGGGGCCGCCGGAGGCGCGGAGAACTCGGTCGCCACGGGCGCCGCCGGAGCGGGCTTCGGGGCGGCCGGGGCCTTCGGACCGGGACGCGGGCCGGAGGCGGCCGGGGTCACCGGGGCAGCGGGCGCCGCGGCGGCCGGAGCCTCGGCAGCGGCCGGCTTGGGGGCCGGTGCACCGGGCTTCGGCGCAGCGGGACGTGCCGGGGCGGGAGCCCCGGGCTTTGCAGGCGCGGCGCTACGGGGCGCGCCGGGCTTCGCAGCGGACTTGCCGGCGTTGCCGCCGGGCCCCTGCAGTGCGTCAGTCAACTTGCGTACAACCGGCGCCTCGATCGTCGAGGACGCCGAACGGACGAACTCACCGAGTTCCTGGAGCTTGGCCATGACGACCTTGCTCTCAACTCCGAACTCCTTGGCGAGTTCGTATACCCGGACCTTAGCCACTTCGCTCCTTTTAGGTCCGGGTTACGCCGGACCGTCGCTACTTCATGGGCGTACTCATCGCGTACTCATCGAGTGCTCATCGCAATCTCGACCTACTTCCAACTCGCGAGGTACCTGACCGCACGGGTTACCCGTGCCGTTCTCTTACTTCTTACGGTGTCGCCTCGGCCGCTACGGCCAGTGCTTTGCGCAGTTCCTCCGTGTCGAGCGGTCCGGCGGACCGGAGGGCCCGGGGGAACGCGCGTCGGCGGACCGCCTGGTCGAGGCAGACCACGGCAGGGTGCACATAGGCACCCCGGCCGGGCAGCGTACCGCGCGCATCGGGGACGCATTCGTCCCCGATCGCCACGATGCGCAGCAGATCGCTCTTGGCCGCTCGCTCCCGGCACCCCACACAGGTGCGTTCGGGGCATGCGCGGGCTTGCGTCCGGCCAGACACGCCTAAGTCTACCTCCCCGCACCGACCTCTCCCCCGGCAAGGTGCGGGGAGAACGTCGAACGGCTGTCGTGTTGTCTTGATCTATGACGTCACGGCCCGCCACCGGGCCCGTTTCCGGTCCCGGCGGCGCAGTGGCCGTGATCCTTGTCTACCGGCTGGTAAGGCCCGGCCGGTAGTGGTTTATTCCCCGTCCCGGGCGCGGTCCCCGTCGGGGGCCGTCTCGGTGTCGGGACGGATGTCGATGCGCCAGCCGGTGAGCCGCGCGGCGAGGCGGGCGTTCTGGCCCTCCTTGCCGATGGCCAGCGACAGCTGGTAGTCCGGCACGGTCACCCGGGCGGAGCGGGTGTCCCAGTCGACGACCTCGACCTCGCTCACCCGGGCGGGTGACAGCGCGTTCGCGACCATCTCCGCCGGGTCGTCCGACCAGTCGACGATGTCGATCTTCTCGCCGTGCAGCTCGGCCATCACGTTGCGCACGCGGCTGCCCATGGGGCCGATGCAGGCGCCCTTCGGGTTGAGGCCCGAGCGGGTGGACCGGACGGCGATCTTGGTGCGGTGGCCGGCCTCGCGGGCGATCGCCGAGATCTCGACGCTGCCGTCGGCGATCTCGGGGACCTCCAGCGAGAACAGCTTCTTCACCAGGTTGGGGTGGGTGCGCGAGAGGGTCACGGACGGACCGCGGACGCCCTTCGCCACCCGCACGACGTACGCCTTCAGGCGCAGACCGTGCGTGTACTCCTCACCGGGGACCTGCTCCTGCACCGGCAGGATGGCCTCCAGCTTGCCGATGTCGACCAGGACGTTCTTGGGGTCCTTGCCCTGCTGGACCACGCCGGTGATGACGTCGCCCTCGCGGCCCGCGAACTCGCCGAAGGTCAGGTCGTCCTCCGCGTCGCGCAGACGCTGGAGGATCACCTGCTTGGCGGTCGTCGCGGCGATCCGGCCGAAGTCCGACGGGGTGTCGTCGAACTCCTTGGGCTCCTGGCCCTCTTCGAGGTCCCTCGGGTCTTCCGTCGCCCACACGACCACGTGACCGTTGGTGCGGTCCAGCTCGACGCGGGCGCGGCGGAAGCTCCCCTCGGTCCGGTGGTACGCGATGAGGAGGGCCGACTCGATCGCCTCGACGAGCAGGTCGAAGGAGATCTCCTTCTCCCGGACCAGACCCCGCAGGGCACTCATGTCGATGTCCACGACTACGCCTCCTCTTCCTTCTTGTCCTTGCGGTTGAACTCGATCTCGACACGCGCCTTGGCGATGTCGGTGAACGCGATGCGGCGGGCGGTCGCCTTGCGGCCCTTCACGCCCGGTACTTCCAGATCCAGACCCTCGTCGTCCACACCGAGGATGCGGGCGATCAGTTCCCCGTCGGGCGTCAGCTGGAACTTCACGAGGCGGCCGGTCGCCCGTACGTAGTGACGGTGCTCGCTCAGCGGGCGGTCGGCGCCGGGGGAGCTGACTTCGAGGACGTACTCGTCCTCGCCCATCACGTCGGATTCGTCGAGCTTGTCGGAGACCTCACGGCTCAGCTCGGCACACGCGTCCAGCTCCACACCTTCGTCGGAATCCACGATGATCCGCAGCATCCGGCGCTTGCCCGCCTTGGAGAGCTCGATCTCTTCGAGGTCCAGGCCCTTGGCGGCGACGAGCGGCTCCAGCAGTCCGCGCAGCCTGTCGCTCTGGGTGGTGCTCATCCGGGTGACTCCTCGGCCGCGTGTGCTGTTGTGGTTTTCCGTCGTGTGTCAGGTCAAAGGGTATCCGGTCGCGGAGGGTGTTGCCGTCCGTCCTCACGGGGGACCCCCGGGTACCGTGATCACACCTGCCCCGCCATCACCCCCCGAGGACGTCCCCGTGCCCTGGACCCTGCCACCGAGGCCCTCGCGCCGGAGCCTGCTGACCGGCGCCGCCGGCGCGGCCGGAGCCGCGCTGCTCACCGGGTGCTCCGGCGGGGAGCCCCCCGCCGCGGACTCTTCCATTCCACTCGAACGGCAGATGCGGGAAGCGGCCGTCCGTGACAGCGAGCGCCTGCTGGAACGTTACGACGCCACCACCGCCGCCCATCCGGCCCTGGCCCCGCGGCTCGCCCCGCTGCGCACCGCCGTCGCCGCCCACACGGCGGCCCTGGCCTCCTCCCCCGGCCCCGTCACCGGCTCGCCCACCGCGGCCCCCTCGTGGGCGGCCTCGCCCACCACCGTGACCTCGGCGGGGGCGCCCGCGCCGGTGCCCGCGCAGCCTGCCGACGCGCTGACCGCCCTCGCGGACGCCGAGCGGAGCCTGTCCGAGGCCCGCACCATCGACCTCGCCGGGGCGCCCGGGGAGCTGGCCCGCCTGCTGGCCTCGGTGGCCGCCTGCGGCGCCGTCCACGCGTACCTGCTCACCTCGACCCCCGGAGCCAAGCCGTGAAGCCCGAACCCTCCGTCCCCGGCGGGGCCCTGGAGGCCGCGCAGGCCGCACTCGCCGCCGAGCACGCGGCCGCGTACGGCTACGGGGTGATCGGCGCCCGGGCCGACTCCGCCCGCACCACCGAGGCCCGCGAGGCGTACAGCGGCCACCTGGCGCGGCGGGACGCGCTCGCCCGGACGGTACGGGAGCTGGGCGGCTCGCCCCGGCCCTCGGAGGCGGCGTACGTCATGCCGTTCGCGGTGCGCACCCCCGCCGACGCCGAGCGGCTCGCCGCCGACATCGAGGACCGGGTGGCGGGCGCGTACTCGGACCTCGTGCGCGCGGCGGAGGGTCCGCTGCGCCGCATGGCAGCCGACGCGCTGAGCGCCTCGGCGCTGTGCGCGGCACGCTGGCGCGGTGTCGGCGTAGCCTTCCCTGGGCTCACGGAAAAGCGCTGAGCACGGCGCGGGGGCACCAGGAGGGCCGGGCACGGCCCGGATCCACCGGACGACCCCCTGGGCCCCGGTACAGCTGAAAGGGACCACGCACGCATGGCTTTCGAACCGCCGCAGCGGCTTGTACGGGCGCTCGGCGAGACGCCGGAATCGGACCGGGACCCGGACTGGCTGGGGCAGTTGCCCGGTCTCACCGAGGCCGCGCTGGCACGGCGTGAGGTACGGGCCCAGCGGGTGCAGGCCCCGGGCGGCCGCAGCAGTCTGGTGGTCCTCGTCCACTACGCCGACGGGACCCCGGCCGCGCTGAAGCTCGCGCCGCCGCACGCCCACCCGGAGCGGGAGCTGGCCGCGCTGGCGCACTGGGGCGGCTTCGGCTCCGTACGGGTCCTGGACAGCCGCCACCACGAGGAGGACGGGGCGCTGCTGCTGGAGCGGCTGCACCCGGAGGTCTCGCTGAGGTCGCTGCCGGAGGCGAAGGCGCTGCTGGAGGCCTGCGGCACGCTGCGCAGGCTCTGGGTGGCGCCGCCGCCGGGGCAGCTCTGGGAGACGGTGGCGCAGCGTACGGAGCGCCAGTCGCAGGCGCTGCGGACGGCGCCGCCGGAGATCCGGCCCCTGGCCGACGTGGCCCTGTCCTTCCGGGACGAGCTGGTCGCGGCCGCGCCGGAGCAGCTCCTGCTGCACGGGAACTTCCGGCAGGGCAAGGTGCTGGCGGGCGAGCGGGCGCCGTGGCTGACGGTGGGCCCGGACCCGCTGACGGGTGAGCGGGCGTACGACCTGGCCCGGCTGGTCCGCGACCGGCTGGAGGACCAGGTCGCCTCCTCGGCCGGCGCGGCGGGGGCGCGGCGCCGGGTCAACAAACTGGCCGACGCCCTGGAGGTGGACCGGGAGCGACTGCGGGGCTGGACCCTGTTCCGGGCCGTGGAGTCGGGCAACCGGGCGCTGGCCGCCGGGCGGCGCCGGGACGCGGAGATGCTGCTGGAGTTCGCGGGCTGGCTGTAGGGCATACCGTAAGTACGTACGGATGTCCGGCAGGGGGCCGTCATGGTCGAGGAACTGCTGACAGCGGTGATCGCCGCCGGTGCGGGTGTCGCCCTCTACATGGGCGCCGCCGCCCGGGTGGTGAAGCAGTACGAGCGGGGCCTGGTGTTCCGTCTCGGGCGGCTGCGCGAGGACATCCGCGGCCCCGGCTTCACCGTGATCGTCCCCGGTGTGGACCGCCTGCGGAAGGTCAACATGCAGATCGTGACGCTGCCGGTGCCGGCCCAGGAGGGCATCACCAGGGACAACGTCACCGTGCGGGTGGACGCCGTCGTGTACTTCAAGGTCGTCGACCCGGCGAGCGCGATCGTGGCGGTGGAGGACTACCGCTTCGCCGTCTCCCAGATGGCGCAGACCTCGCTGCGGTCGATCATCGGGAAATCGGATCTGGACGACCTGCTCTCCAACCGGGAGATGCTCAACCAGGGCCTGGAGCTGATGATCGACAGCCCGGCCGTGGGCTGGGGCGTGCAGATCGACCGGGTCGAGATCAAGGACGTGTCCCTGCCGGAGACGATGAAGCGGTCGATGGCCCGGCAGGCGGAGGCGGACCGCGAGCGCCGCGCCCGCGTGATCAACGCGGACGCGGAGCTCCAGGCCTCGCACAAGCTGGCCGAGGCGGCCGAGGTCATGGCGGACCAGCCCGCGGCGCTCCAGCTGCGGCTGCTCCAGACGGTGGTGGCGGTGGCCGCGGAGAAGAACTCCACGCTGGTCCTGCCGTTCCCGGTGGAGCTGCTGCGTTTCCTGGAGCGCGCCGCTCCGCCTCCGGGGGCGGTCGCGTACGAGGACCCGGCCCCGGCCGGCCCGGCCTCCGAGGGCCCCGGGCCGGCCGCGGCCGACGAGGTACGGGGAGCAGGACTGACCCCGTACGGGCCCGCGCCGGAGCCGGTCGGGCCCGCCCCCGACCGGGACGGGACGCCGCCCGGGTAGCCGCGGCGCGGCCCGCCTCACATCGGGCGGGCCACGTCAGGCGGGCCGGGTCGGGCAGGTCACGTCAGGCGGGCGAGGGCCTCGGCCAGCGGGAGCTCCTCGCGGGTGCCCGTCGCGCGGTTCTGCAGCTCGACCACCGATTCGGCCGAACGGCGGCCCGCCACCAGGATCCACGGGACGCCGATCAGCTCCGCGTCCGTCAGCTTCACGCCCGGGGACAGGCCCGGACGGTCGTCCAGCAGGACCCGCAGGCCCGCGGAGGCCAGGGCCGTGGCCGCCTCCTCCGCCAGCGCCAGCGGGACCGCCTTGCCCGCCGCGACCACGTGGACGTCGGCCGGGGCGACCGCCGCGGGCCAGCACAGCCCGCGCTCGTCGGCCGTCTGCTCGGCCAGCGCGGCCACGGCGCGCGAGACGCCGATGCCGTACGAGCCCATGGTCACCCGGACCGGCTTGCCCTCGCGGCCCAGCACGTCGAGCCCGAAGGCGTCGGCGTACTTGCGGCCCAGCTGGAAGATGTGCCCGATCTCGATCGCCCGGTCGAGCCGCAGGCCGGCGCCGCAGGAGGGGCAGGGGTCGCCCGGCTCCACGACGACCACGTCCAGGTACTGGTCCACCTCGAAGTCCCGGCCGCAGACCACGTTGCGGGCGTGGGTGTCCGCACGGTTGGCGCCGGTGACCCAGGCGGTGCCGGGCGCGACCCGCGGGTCCGCCAGGTAGCGGACCTTCTCCAGGCCCTGCGGGCCCACGTAGCCGCGTACCAGGTCGGTGCGGCCCTCGAAGTCCTCCGCCGTGACCAGTTCCACGACGGCCGGGGCCAGGTGCTCGCCGAGCTTGCCGAGGTCCACCTCGCGGTCGCCCGGCACGCCGACGGCCATGATCTCGCCGTCGACCTTCACCAGCAGGTTCTTCAGGGTCGCCGAGGCGGGGACGCCCAGGTGCGCCGCCAGGGTCTCGATCGTCGGGGTGTCCGGGGTGTCCACCTCCTCCAGCGCCGGGTGCTCCGCGGCCACCGGGGTCAGCGGGAAGGTGACGGCCTCCGAGTTGGCCGCGTAGCTGCAGGAGGGGCAGTCCGCGAAGGTGTCCTCGCCCGCCGGGGCGGGTGCCAGGAACTCCTCCGAGGCCGATCCGCCCATCGCTCCCGAGACCGCCGACACGATCCGGTGGTCCAGCCCGAGCCGCTCGAAGATGCGGACGTACGCCTCGCGGTGGAGGCGGTACGACTCCTCCAGGCCCTCGTCGGACACGTCGAAGGAGTAGGAGTCCTTCATCTGGAACTCGCGTCCGCGCAGCACCCCGGAGCGGGGACGCGCCTCGTCCCGGTACTTGGTCTGGATCTGGTACAGCATGACCGGCAGGTCCTTGTACGACGTGCACTGGTCCTTCACGAGGAGAGTGAAGATCTCCTCGTGGGTCGGGCCGAGCAGGTAGTCCGCGCCCTTGCGGTCGCGGAGCCGGAACAGCAGGTCGCCGTACTCCGACCAGCGCCCGCTGACCTCGTACGGCTCCTTGGGCAGCAGCGCCGGGAGCAGCACCTCCTGGGCGCCGATTCCGTCCATCTCCTCGCGGACGATGCGCGAGACGTTCTCCAGGACCCGCTTGCCCAGCGGCAGCCAGGTCCACACTCCGGCCGAGCTGCGCCGGACGTAACCGGCGCGGACCAGGAGCCGGTGGCTGATGGTCTCCGCGTCGGCCGGATCCTCGCGGAGGGTCTTGGCCATGAGACGGGACATGCGCTGCACGTGTTGCGTTGACATACCGGGAGGTTACCGGGGCCGTTCGGGATCCCGGAACCGGATTCAGGGCCTGCGCAGCGGCAGCGGGGCTCCCATGACGGCGTACGGGAGGCTCGCGCTCGGGAAGTGGACCCGGCGGGCGAGGTCGCTGTAGCCGAGCGCCCGGTAGAGCCGGCGGGCCGGGCTGTCGGTGTCGATGGCGGAGAGGATCGAGCGCGGCTCGGCGGCGCCGTCGGTGATGCGGGTGATCAGTGCGCGGCCGACGCCGTGGCCCTGGAAGCCGGGGTGGACGTGGAGTTCGGTGATCACGAAGGAGCCTTCGAGCCAGCCCTCATGGCCGCCTGCCCGCAGGTAGGGCTCGACGATGGTGGACCACCAGTACGTCCGGTCGTTCGGCATCCCGTAGACGAATCCGGTGAGCGTCCCGTCCTCGGTGAACGCGCCGAGCGCCCGGGCTCCGCCGCAAGCCATGTGACGCTGCACGATGTAGCGCCGGATACCGACCTCCTCCTCGCTGAGGCCGAAGGCGACCGCCTGCACGCGCAGGGCCTCGTCCACCCGGCCGGCGAGGTCGAGCGGGCCGATCTGGAGGCCGGCGGGGCGGGCGGGGCCGTCGCCCCCGGGGATTGGCAGCATGCGGCGACCTTACTGCGGGGTAGGTGCGCTCCGATATGGCGGCGCAGGAGCGTGACCGGTCAGAACAGGACGCTCATGAAGGCGCCGACCTCGCGGAAGCCCACCCTTCGGTAGGACGCCCGCGCGGCGGTGTTGTAGTCGTTGACGTAGAGGCTGACCACGGGCGCCACGTCCCGCAGCGCGTACGCGACGACGGCGGCCATCCCGCTCTCGGAGTGGCCGCGGCCACGGAATTCGGGGTCGACCCAGACGCCCTGGATCTGGCAGGCGCGTGCGGTGGCGGCGCCGATCTCCGCCTTGAAGACGACCTTGCCGTCCTCGATGCGGGCGAAGGAGCGGCCGGTGCCGACGAGCTCGGCGACCCGGGCCTGGTAGAGCAGCCCGCCGTCCCCGGTCATCGGCGAGACGCCGACCTCCTCGGTGAACATGGCCACGCAGGCGGGCATGATCAGGTCCATCTCGTCCTTGCGGATCCGGCGGACGAGCGGGTCGGCCCGGACCGTGCTGGACGGCTCCTCGATGATCATGAGGGGCTGGTGCGAGCGGATGTCCCGGGCCGGTCCCCAGCTGGGCTCCAGGAGCTGCCACAGCAGCCGGGTGGCGTCGGCGGGACCGACGATCGAGGAGCAGCGGCGGCCGGTGCGGCGGGCCCGGTCGGCGAAGGCGCGGATGGCGTCGGGTCCGGCGCAGACGGGGACCAGGTTGGCGCCGGCGTAGCAGAGGGAGCGCAGCTCGCCGTCGGCGTACCAGCCCCACATCTCGCCGCCCAGGCGCCAGGGGTCGAGTCCGGCGACCTGGACCCGGGAGGTGACGAAGGCGTTCGCGACCGGCTCGCGTCCGAGGACTTGGAGCGCGGCCTCGAGGTCACTGGGCTCAAGGACCCGGGTGGTGGTCTGCGTCAACACTGGGGCCTCACCGTACAAGTCTGCTGATCTCCGCACTGTACCCGGCATGGCTGGGGGATGCCGCGTCCCGCAGGGCACGAAAAACCCCGGTCCCGTCCTCCCAGCTGGGAGAACGGGACCGGGGCGGTGTCCTTCAGGACCGGTCCGGGACCGGTCCCGGAGCGGGTCTCAGACGCCGATGGCGACGGTGGGCTCGCCGGACATCACGCCGTCCTTCTCCATCTGCTCGGCGATCTTCATCGCCTCTTCGATGAGGGTCTCCACGATCTTCGACTCCGGGACGGTCTTGATGACCTCGCCCTTCACGAAGATCTGGCCCTTGCCGTTGCCGGAAGCGACGCCCAGGTCGGCCTCGCGCGCCTCGCCCGGGCCGTTCACGACGCAGCCCATGACCGCCACGCGCAGCGGGACCTCCATGCCCTCCAGGCCCGCCGTGACCTCCTCGGCCAGCTTGTAGACGTCCACCTGCGCACGCCCGCAGGACGGGCAGGAGACGATCTCCAGGCGGCGCGGCTTGAGGTTGAGCGACTCCAGGATCTGGATGCCGACCTTGATCTCCTCCACCGGCGGGGCCGAGAGGGAGACGCGGATCGTGTCGCCGATGCCCTCGGAGAGCAGCGCGCCGAAGGCGACGGCCGACTTGATGGTGCCCTGGAAGGCCGGACCGGCCTCGGTGACGCCCAGGTGCAGCGGGTAGTCGCAGGCCGCGGCCAGCTGGCGGTAGGCGTTGACCATGACGACCGGGTCGTTGTGCTTGACCGAGATCTTGATGTCGCTGAAGCCGTGCTCCTCGAAGAGGGAGGCCTCCCACAGCGCGGACTCGACCAGCGCCTCGGGGGTGGCCTTGCCGTACTTCTTCAGCAGCCGGGCGTCGAGCGAGCCCGCGTTCACGCCGATGCGGATCGGGGTGCCCGCGTCCTTGGCGGCCCGCGCGATCTCCTTGACCTTGTCGTCGAACTGCTTGATGTTGCCCGGGTTCACCCGGACCGCGGCGCAGCCCGCGTCGATCGCGGCGAAGACGTACTTGGGCTGGAAGTGGATGTCCGCGATCACCGGGATCTGCGACTTCTTCGCGATCACCGCGAGCGCGTCCGCGTCGTCCTGGGTCGGGCAGGCCACCCGGACGATGTCGCAGCCGGAGGCGGTCAGCTCGGCGATCTGCTGGAGCGTGGCGCCGATGTCGGAGGTACGGGTGGTGGTCATCGACTGCACCGAGATCTGCGAGTCGCCGCCGACGGCCACGGAGCCGACCTGGATCTTGCGGCTGACCCTGCGGTCGGCAAGCTTCGTCGGCACGGCCGGCATTCCGAGTGAGATGGCAGTCATCTGCTGTGCAACCCCAAGGTGTGGATCAAGGTCCCGAGATCGGCGGGCTCCAGCCTCCGAGATTACGCCAAGCACCGCCGCCTCCCCGCATCCGGAGGGCCATGACACCCGAACGTAGGGGGCCGGGCACGATGCGTGCCCGGCCCCCGTTCCCACGTGCTATCCGGACCCGCTAGGTGATCTTGATCGGGTTGACCACGTCCGCCACCAGCACGAGCAGCGTGAAGCAGACGAAGACGGCGGCCACCACGTACGCGGCGGGCATCAGCTTCGCCACGTCGAAGGGGCCCGGGTCGGCGCGCCGGAAGAGCCGGGCGAAATTGCGCCGGACCGACTCCCACAGGGCGCCCGCGATGTGCCCGCCGTCCAGCGGGAGCAGCGGCAGCATGTTGAACAGGAACAGCGAGAGGTTGAACATGCCCAGCACGTTGAGCATGAGCGAGATGCGCTGCTCGGACGGGATGTCCAGGGTGGCGATCTCCCCGTTGATCCGGGCCGCACCGACGATGCCCATCGGGGAGTCCGGCTCCCGCTCCGCGCCGTTGAACGCCGCGTCCCACAGGGCCGGGACCTTCGCCGGGAGCTGGAGCAGCCCCTGCACGCTGTTCTCCACGATCTCGCCCATGTGATCGACGGACTGCCCGAAGGACAGGGCCGCGATCTCGCTGCGCGGGGTGAACCCGAGCCAGCCGGCCGTCACGTACTCGCCCTTGACGTACCCGCCGTGGCCGTCCGTCTTGGCGACCTGGTTGGGGATCAAGGTCACCGGCAGCGTCAGCTGCTGTCCGTCGCGCACGACGGTGACGGTGGCGGGGCCGACGGTGTCGCGGATCTTCGCCTGCAGGGCCGTCCAGTCCGCCACCTTGCGGCCGTTGAAGGCGACGATCCGGTCGTCCTTCTGGAGGCCGGCCTGCTTGGCCGGGGCCGCCGGGTCGCCGTCCTTGCAGACCTCGCGGTTCTGGCTCTGCTTGATCACGCACGGCGAGACGGTCAGGACCTGGGTGGTCGTCTGGTTGACCCCGAAGGTCATCCACACGCCGAAGAAGATCGCCAGCGCGAGCACCAGGTTCATGAAGGGGCCGGCGAACATCACGATCACGCGCTTCCACGGCTTGCGCGTGTAGAAGAGCCGCGTCTCGTCGCCGGGCTGGAGCTCCTCGTACGCCGCCGAGCGCGCGTCCTCGATCATCGAGCGGAACGGCGAGGTCGAGCGGGCGGTGACCTTGCCGTCCTCACCGGGCGGGAACATCCCGATCATGCGGATGTAGCCGCCCATGGGGATGGCCTTGATCCCGTACTCGGTGTCGCCCCGCTTGCGCGACCAGATCGTCCGGCCGAAGCCGACCATGTACTGCGGCACGCGGATGCCGAACAGCTTGGCCGTCGAGAGGTGGCCGAGCTCGTGCCAGGCGATGGAGAAGAGCAGCCCGATCACGAAAACGACGATGCCGATCGCCGTCAGCAGTATCGTCATGCGCCCGCCTCCACGGCGGTGCGAGCCGCCATCTCCTGTGCCCGGGCCCTGGCCCAGGTCTCCGCTTCGAGGACGTCCTGGACGGTCAGGGAAGTTCCCGCGTCCGGCGTCCCGTGCTCATCGACCACGGCAGAGACCGTATCCATGATTGCTGTGAACGGCAGCCGACCGGCCAGGAACGCCTCGACGCACTCCTCGTTCGCCGCATTGAACACGGCCGGGGCCGTACCGCCGAGGGTACCCACGTGCCGGGCCAGGCCCACCGAGGGGAACGCCTCGGTGTCCAACGGGAAGAACTCCCAGGTCGAGGCCTTGGTCCAGTCGAAGGCGGGGGCCGCGTCCGGGACCCGGGCGGGCCAGCCCAGACCGATCGCGATGGGGCCGCGCATGTCGGGCGGGGTGGCCTGGGCGAGGGTGGAACCGTCGGTGAACTCCACCATGGAGTGCACGTACGACTGCGGGTGGACCACGACCTCGATCTGCTCGAACGGGATGTCGTAGAGCAAATGGGCCTCGATGACCTCCAGGCCCTTGTTGACCAGGGTCGCCGAGTTGACGGTGATGACCGGGCCCATGGACCAGGTGGGGTGGGCGAGCGCGTCCTGGACGGTGACCGTCGCCAGCTCGGCGCGGGTGCGGCCGCGGAAGGGCCCGCCGGAGGCGGTGACCACGAGCTTGCGCACGTCGGCCCGGTTCCCGGCGGCCAGCGCCTGGAAGAGGGCCGCGTGCTCGGAGTCCACCGGGATGATCTGGCCGGGCTTCGCGAGTTCCTTGACCAGGGGGCCGCCGACGATCAGCGACTCCTTGTTCGCGAGGGCCAGGGTGCGGCCCGCGCGCAGGGCGGCGAGGGTGGGCGCGAGGCCGATGGAACCGGTGATGCCGTTGAGGACGGTGTGGCACGGGGAGGCGGCCAGTTCGGTCGCCGCGTCGGGCCCGGCCAGGATCTCGGGCAGCGTCCCGGACGCCCCGTACTGGGCGCTCAGCGCCTCCTTCAGGGCCGGTACGGCGTCCTCGCGGGCCACGGCCACGGTGTCCACCCGCAGCCGCCGGGCCTGCTCGGCCAGCAGCTCGACCCGGCCGCCCGCTGCGGACAGCGCGGTCACCCGGAACCGGTCGGGGTTGCGCAGGGCGAGGTCGATGGCCTGGGTTCCGATGGACCCGGTGGAGCCGAGGACGACGACGTCCCGGGGGCCGGCCGCGGCGTCGAAGAGGAGGTGCGGATCGGCGAGGGGGGCTGGGCGGTCGCTCATGCCCCCCATTGTTGCCGCAACTCAGGAACGGTTGGACACGGAGTCCCCGTGAACGGCGCCGGCGAGCAGTTCGGGGAGCGTTCCGGCGAACTCCGGCAGCGAACGGGCGGCCGTCCACCAGGCGTCGGCGTCCGTGCCGAGGGCGCCCGCGAACAGCCGGTCCGCCTCCGCCCGGGCGTCGAGGACGGCCTGCGGCCGGTCGTGCCGGTCGGGGTAGTCGACGTCGCCCAGCCAGTGGTCCTCGTCCAGCGCCCAGGCGGCGGGCGCCTTGTGCGCGATCACGTCGGTGCCCGTGAGCAGACCGCTGTCGAGGCAGGCGCGCACCCACCGGACGTCCTCGCGCAGGTCACCCATGGCGTTGGGCACCGCGAGGCTGGCCAGGGCCAGCTCCCGCTGGACGCCCCCGTCGGGCTCCGGGGAACCGGGCGCCAGCGCCTCCACGGCCGCTACGAGCTCCGGGCCCGCGGCGGGCCCGGACCGCCCTTCGGGTACGGTCCCGGCCGCCACCGCCGCCACCAGCTCGGGCAGGGTGCCGGCGAAGCCGGGGGCGTGCCGTTGCAGCTCCGCCCACAGGCGCGGGTCGTCGCCCAGCGCCGGACGCAGCACCCGCTGCAGCGCCGAGCGCATCCCGGCCCACTCGGCGAGGTTCCAGGCGAAGCGGCCGATGGCGTGCGCCTGGCCGAGCAGCAGGGTCCGGTGGGCGGGGGCCACGGCCGCCACGAGCTCTTCGAAGGTCAGCCTGCCGGTCCGTACGGCGCGTACGGCGGGGCGGTGCCACCGGGGGCCGTACGCGGCCTGCGCACGGGTGTCGAGCAGCGCCAGGCAGGACCGCCGGTCCAGTCCGGCCACCAGCAGCAGCGCCTCGACCGAGCCGGGCGGCAGCGGTTCGCGGGCGTGCTCGCGGAGCAGGAGTCCGGGGTCGAGCGCGTACGGCAGGGTGAGCACGTCGAGCGGGATGCGCGGCCGGTGACGGCCGTGCCGGCGCAGCAGGCCGATCAGCTCCTCGCCCGTCAGCGGCGGCGCCCCCGGCTCCCGGCCCAGCTCGGCCCGCAGGGTGGCGAGCAGCTCCGGCGCGGGGCCGGGCCGGGCCGCGTACCGCGCGGGGCCGGGGAGGCCGGGCAGCGGGCGGCCGAGCACCTGCGGGTTGCGGGCGATGGTGCGCCGGTCCTCGTCGCTGCCGTCGCGCAGCAGCAGGGTGACGACCGGCGCCGGGAGGTATTCGTCGCGGCACAGGTAGCGGCGGGTGGGGGCGTCGAGGCGGCCGAGGAGTTCGGCCGCGACCGCGTCCGGTGCGTGGCGCAGCAGCAGCGCCACGCACCAGGCCAGCCTTCTGCTCTCCCGGTCTGCGTCCACATGCATCCGATTCCCCGTCGCCGCTCCCGTACGCCTCTCCGGCGTGGGGCGATGATCGCAGGTCAGCGGGCGGTCAGCGAAGGGGACGGTGGACGTTTTCCCGGGTGGAGGGGCCGGGGGTGGCGTCGGCGATCCACGGGCCGTCGCCCGAGGGGTCGAGCACCCCTTCCTCCAGCCAGGTGTAGGTACCGGACAGGACGCCCCGGACCAGGGTGCCGTCCACGTCGTCGGTGTTGGACCAGAGCCGCCCGAAGAGCTCCTCGACGCGGATCCTGGACTGCCCGCAGAAGGCGTCGGCGAGCTGGTAGGCCTCGCGGCCGTGGTCGCCGGCGGCCCGCAGGTGCTCGGCGCGCACGCAGGCCGCGCTCATCGCGAAGAGTTCGGCGCCGATGTCGACGATCCGGCCGAGGAAGCCCTGTTTGGTCTCCATGCGGCCCTGCCAGCGGGACATCGCGTAGAAGGTGGAGCGCGCAAGTTTGCGGGCGCTGCGTTCGACGTAGCGCAGGTGGGTGGACAGGTCGGGGTGGCCGCTCGGGTGGAAGGCGCGGTAGGTACCGGGGACCTGCCCGGCACCGGTGGCCAGCTTGGGCAGCCAGCGGGCGTAGAACCCGGCGGCGCGGGCACCGGCCTTGGCCTTGTCCCCCAGCGCCTTCTCGGGGTCGATGAGGTCGCCCGCCACCGACAGGTGGGCGTCGACGGCCTCGCGGGCGATCAGCAGGTGCATGATCTCCGTCGAGCCCTCGAAGATCCGGTTGATCCGCAGGTCGCGGAGCATCTGTTCGGCGGGGACGGCCCGCTCGCCGCGGGCGGCGAGGGAATCGGCGGTCTCGAAGCCGCGGCCGCCGCGGATCTGGACGAGTTCGTCGGCCATCAGACAGGCCATCTCGGACCCGTACAGCTTGGCGAGGGCCGCCTCGATGCGGATGTCGTTGCGGTCCTCGTCGGCCATCTGGGAGGCCAGGTCGACCACGGCCTCCAGGGCGAAGGTGGTGGCGGCGATGAAGGCGATCTTGGATCCGACGGCCTCGTGGCGGGCCACCGGGCGCCCCCACTGCTCCCGGACCCCGGACCACTCGCGGGCGATCTTCAGGCACCACTTCCCGGCACCCACGCACATGGCGGGCAGCGACAGCCGGCCGGTGTTGAGGGTGGTCAGGGCGATCTTCAGCCCGGCGCCCTCCGCGCCGATCCGCTGGGCGGCGGGCACCCTGACCTGGTGGAAGCGGGTGACGCCGTTCTCCAGGCCGCGCAGGCCCATGAAGGCGTTGCGGTGCTCGACGGTGATCCCCGGCGAGTCGGCCTCCACCACGAAGGCGGTGATCCCGCCCCGGTGGTTCTCGCCCTTGGGCACCCGGGCCATGACGACAAGGAGGTCGGCGACGACCCCGTTGGTGGTCCACAGCTTCACGCCGTCGAGGACGTACGCGTCGTCCCCGTCGGGGACGGCCGTGGTGGCCAGGCGCGCCGGGTCGGATCCCACGTCCGGTTCGGTGAGCAGGAAGGCGCTGATGGCGGTGGTGGCGCAGCGGGGCAGGTAGGCGTCCTTCTGCTCCTGGGTGCCGAACATCTTCAGCGGCTGGGGCACGCCGATCGACTGGTGGGCGGAGAGCAGGGCGCCGATCGCGGGGCTGACGGAGCCGACGAGGGCGAGCGCCTTGTTGTAGTAGACCTGGGTGAGACCGAGGCCCCCGTACTTGGGGTCGATCTTCATGCCGAGCGCGCCGAGCTCCTTGAGCCCCCGCACGGTCTCGTCGGGGATCTTGGCCTCGCGTTCGATGCGGGCGCCGTCGATCGAGGTCTCGCAGAACGCCCGCAGCCTGGCCAGGAAGGCCTCGCCGCGCCGGACGTCCTCGGCGGCGGGGAGCGGGTGGGGATGGATGAGGTCGAGCCGGAACCGTCCCAGGAAGAGTTCCTTAGCGAAGCTGGGCTTGCGCCAGTCCTGTTCCCGGGCCGCTTCCGCGACCTGCCGTGCCTCTCGCTCGGTCACCTTGGGCTGTGCGGGCTGTGTTGCGGACATGCGGGGACTCACCTCGCCGCCGGAGTCGGTTCACCGGATTACCTGCCGGTGCTACTTGTGAGTCGTACCCCGTCCGGCTCCGCCGGAAAAGCCGGGGCGGTCCGGTCGGGGGAATCGGCGGCCGGGAGCCGGGGAACGGGGGCGGCCGGCGGCATCCTCCGGGATGCCGCCGGCCGCGTGTGTCCACCGCCCGGAAAAGGGGGACGGCCGGAGCCCCCGCACAGTAGGCTCCGGCCGTCGGCTCTATGGCCGTACGAGATCAGATGTCGAGGCCGGTCAGGACCAGGACCCGCTCGTACGTGTAGTCGTCCATCGCGTAGCGGACGCCCTCGCGGCCCACGCCGGACTGCTTGACGCCGCCGTACGGCATCTGGTCGGCGCGGTAGGACGGTGCGTCGCCGATGATCACACCGCCGACCTCGAGCTCGCGGTGGGCGCGGAACGCGGTCTGGATGTCCCGGGTGAAGACGCCGGTCTGGAGACCGAACTTCGAGTCGTTGACGGCGGCGAAGGCCTCGTCGGTGTTCTCGACCTTCTTCAGGGTCAGGACCGGTCCGAAGACCTCCTCGGTGGCCAGCTTGACGCCGTCCGGCACCTCCGCGAGCACGGTGGGCTCGTACGAGGCACCCTCGCGCTTGCCGCCCGTGAGCAGCTTGGCGCCGGCGGAGACCGCCTCGTCCACCCAGGACTCCACGCGCTGGGCAGCGGCCTCGGAGACGAGCGGGCCGACGTCGGTGGCCGAGTCGGAGGGGTCACCGGTGACCTGCGCCTGGACCTTGGCGACGACCTTCTCGACGAGGCGGTCGTAGACCGAGGCCTCGGCGATCACGCGCTGCACGGAGATGCAGGACTGACCGGCCTGGTAGTTCGAGAAGGTCGCGATCCGGGTCGCGGCCCAGTCGAGGTCCGCCTCGGAGGCCCAGTCGTCCAGGACCACGGCCGCGGCGTTGCCGCCGAGCTCCAGGGTGCAGTGCTTGTGGGGCACCGACTGCTGGATGGCGTAGCCGACGGTGTCGGAGCCGGTGAAGGAGATCACGGGGAGGCGCTCGTCCTTGACCAGGGCGGGCATCTTGTCGTTCGCGACCGGCAGGACCGACCAGGAGCCGGCCGGGAGGTCGGTCTCGGCGAGCAGCTCACCCAGGATCAGCCCGGACAGGGGCGTCGCCGGGGCGGGCTTGAGGATGATCGGCGCGCCGACGGCGATGGCGGGGGCCACCTTGTGGGCGCACAGGTTCAGCGGGAAGTTGAACGGCGCGATGCCGAGGACCGGACCCTTGACGAAGCGGCGCGTGAGGGCGAGACGGCCGACGCCACCGGCGTCGGTGTCGAGGCGCTGGGCCTCTCCGCCGTTGAAGCGGCGGGCTTCCTCGGCGGCGAACCGGAACACGGAGACCGCACGGCCGACCTCACCGCGCGCCCACTTGACGGGCTTGCCGTTCTCGGCGGAGATCAGCTGGGCGATCTCCTCGGTGCGCTCGGTGAGCCGCTTGGACACGTGGTCCAGGGCGGCGGCCCGTACGTGGGCGGGGGTCGCGGAGAACTCCGCCGTCACGGCGTACGCCGCGGCCACGGCCTCTTCGACCTGCGCGTCGGTGGGCACGCTGACGGTGCCGACCAGCCGGCCGTCCCACGGGGAGTGGACGTCGAAGCTGTCCTCGCCGGTGGCCTGGCGGCCGGCGAGCCAGAAGGCGTGGGTGGAAGTCATGCGAATCCCGGCCCTTCGATGTGTGCGGTGGGTCCTTGTCCCCTCCACCGTAGGACTCCGCCGGGGATTCGGCGTTTGTCCGGGGTGTAGTACCCGCGGTTCGCGTCGCGCCGCTTTGTCAGTGTCGCGGGGCGGATCCCTGGCGGGGCTCGTGCGGTGTGGCCGGGCCCGGGCTGCGCCGAGCCTCCTGGGGCTCCGCCCCAGACCCCGCTCCTCAATCGCCGGAGGGGCTGATTTTTGGCTCCCGTGGCATTGCGGGTGCGGTCCCTGGCGGGGCCTGTTCGGTGGGGGTCGGGGAGCGGTGCCCCTCCGGGGTATCTCCTCGGCTCGCGCACTGAGCCCGGTCAAGATGTGGCGGCCCAGGTTGCGCGCTCGTCCTGCGGGGAAAATCCAGCCCCGCCGGCGTTTGAGGAGCGGGGTCCGGGGCGGAGCCCCGTAGCAACGGCGCCGCAGGCGGGGCACCACCCCACGGCCAAGCCCCGCACGGGACACGGCGGAGCCCCGTAGCAACGGCGCCGCAGGCGGGACACCGCCACACGGCTGAGCCCCGCAGGGGAAACCGCGGAGCCCCGTAGCAACGGCGCCGCAGGCGGGACGGCGTCAGGACGGCGCCGATGTCGCCTTCAGGGCCAGCCAGAGTTCCATGCGGACGTCCGGGTCGTCGAGGGAGCGGCCCAGGATCTCCTCGACCCGCTTCATCCGGTAGCGCAGGGTGTGCCGGTGCACGCCCAGGTCGGCCGCGGCCGCGTCCCACTGGCCGTGCCGGGAGAGCCACGCCTGCAACGAGGCGACCAGGTCGCCCCGCCCCACCGCGTCGTGCTCGCGCAGCGCCCGCAGGGTGCCGTCCGCGAAGGCGCGTACCGCCTCGTCCGCCAGCAGCGGCAGGACCGAACCCGCCGCCATGTCCTCGTGCTCGACGAGCGGCCGGCCGCGCCGCCGGGCCACGGCCAGGGCCTGGTCGGCCTGCTTCATCGCCACCGCCACCCCGGCCGGCCCCGCGGGAGCGGACAGGCCGACGACCAGTTCGTCCGGCTCCGGCCCGGTGGCCTCGCGGCCGCGCCGCGACTCCAGGGCCTCCGCGTGGTCCGCGCAGGCGTGCACGGCCGCGCCCCCGTCGGCGGCCAGGACCACGAGCCTGCTCGGCTCCGGCACCACCAGCAGCGTCTCGCCGGTACGGGCCGCCGCCGATTCCACCGCATCGGCCAGCAGCGCCAGCCCCTCGGGCTGTGCCGTCCCCGGCAGGGCCGGTTCGGCCACGATCAGCCGGAAGGGTGCCTCCAGCAGGGCCCCGTACAGGTCCCCGGCCACGGCCCGGGCGTGCTCGGCCTCCCCTGCCAGGAGCATGCGCAGCACCGCCGCCCCCAGCCGGGACTCGGCGTCGTGCAGGGACCGCGAGCGTTCGGTGGTGAGGGTGAGCAGCGCCACCGCGGAGTGGACCGCGTACCGCTCGGCCGTGCCGAGCGGGGCCCCGGTGCCCACGGCGAGCGCGCCGCGCGCGCGGCGCCCGGTGCCCAGCGACTGGAGTTCGACCCGGTCGTCCGAGCCGCCCACCACGGCGCTGGCGGGCGCGGGCCGCTCCCGCAGCCGTTCCACGTCCGGGGTGAGCCGGGCGGCCCGGCGCGCGGCCCAGTCGGGGGCGGCGGCGACGACCGCGCCGGAGGTGTCGTAGAGCGCGGCCCAGCCGTGCACGTGGGCCGCCAGCTTCGTCAGCAGCTCGGCGGGCCCGTCGGCGGACAGCGCGGCGCGGGTCAGCTCGCGCTGCGCCTCGAAGCCGGCGGTGACGGCCCGGTACTGGTCCGCGGCGAGCGCGGCGGAGACGGCCTTGCTGATCGCGAGGAAGGGGGTGCGGCGCGGCACCTCCAGCAGGGGCAGGTCCTCGGTCCGCGCGGCCTCGACCAGGGCCTCGGGGATCGCCTCGTAGTTGACGCCGATCGCGAAGCCGATGCCGACGACCCCCGCCGCGGCGAGGCGGCGTACGTAGCGGCGCATCTCCTCGGGGTCCTCGGCGTCCAGCTTCATGGCGGTGATCAGGAGCAGTTCCCCGCCCTCCATGTAGGGGACGGGGTCGGCGAGCTCGCTGACGTGGGCCCAGCGCACGGGGGTGTCGAGGCGGCTCTCCCCGGCCCGGACGCTGAGCTTGAGCGCCGAGTGCTGGACGAGCGAGGCGAGGGTGAGCGGCATCGGTTACCAGGGGCCTTAGCGGGAGGGGGCGGCGGGCGCGGCGGCGTGACATACGGCGGGGTGTGGAGGGACGGCGGCGAGGAGCTGGGCCGGGCCGTATTTCGCCGTGTCGTCGAACGGCTCTCCTTGATTCTGCCACCCCGTACGGGTCGGGGCCGTACGGGTCGGGGCCGTATGGGTCGGGGCCGTACGGGTCGGGGCCGTCCGGGTCGGGGCCGTACGGGTCGGGGCCGTACGGGTCGGGGCCGTCCGGGTGCGGGGTCCGCGCCGCTCAGGCCGTTCCGGTCAGCCGGACCAGCAGCGGAGCCGCCCGTTCCCCGCGGACGGAGGTCAGCGACAGTACGGCGTGCCCGGGCGGCACGGCGTGCGCCAGGTCCGAGGCGGACCACCGTTCCCGTTCCACCTGCCGCACGGTCACCGCGTCCGTGGTGACCGCCTTGCCGGTGACGAGCTTGCGGAAGGCGTGGATCGCCCGGGTCAGGGGCTGGTCGGCGAAGACGGTCCGGTGGGTGACATCCCGCGTCTCCACCCACTCGGTGCCCCAGGACTCGGCGAACCGCTTGCCGTCCCAGGTCGTGACGCCCGAGAACGCCATCCGGCAGCCGACGGCCCCGAGCAGCGGGGTGCGCAGCGGCTCCGGTACGTCGTCCAGCGTGCGCAGCGTGAGCAGGACTCCCGCATTCGCCGAGCGCAGCCGCTGTACGCCGCGGACGGTCTCGGGGGTCAGGGTGTGCGAGGCGTCGTCGACGGCGAGGAAGGCGAAGAGGGAGCGGTCGGTGCGGGCGGTGGCGGCGGCGTTGAACTGGGCGAGCAGCAGCCGGGCCAGCATCCGGGAGGCGTCGGCGTGGCCGCGCTCGGGCAGGTCGACGCGGACCCGGATGGGGTGTTCCAGGGCGCGCAGGGAGAACGGGCGGCCCTGGCCGGTGGTCTCGAAGTCGCCGACGTTGAAGAAGGAGGCGAAGGCGGGCCGGTCGAGCAGGGCCACCCGGTCGGCGAGGGCGGGGCCGGGGTCCGCGGGGGTGCCGTGCTGACGTTCCCGGGCGTCGAGCTCGCGGAGCATGGGCTGCTGCCCGGCCGCCTCCAGCGTGCGTCGCAGCCCGTCGAGGGCGGGGCGGACCTGGTCGAGCAGCTCGCGCAGCTCGGGCACGGCCGGGAAGCGGCCGTACGCGGTCCGGAACGGCCCGAGCAGCTGGGCGAGGGCCGTCGCGGCCCGGCGCACGTCGACGCCGGGGATGTCGCCGACGAAGGCCTCCGCTAGGAGGGTGGCGGCCTCGTCGGGGTCGGTGGTGCCGCCGTAGAGGTCGAGGTCGTAGACGGAGGCCGGGTCGCCGACGCGGACGACGACGTCGTAGGCGGTGTCCGGGCCGAGCCGGGCCCCGGCCGCGCCGACGGCGACGACGGCGGCCTGGCCCGCGAGGGCCTGCAGGGCCAGGGACTCCACGACGGGCCGCACCAGCCGGGCGGTCTTGCCCGCGCCGGAGGGACCGACGGCCAGCAGGGAGGTGCCGAGGACCTCGGGGTCGAGGGCGAGGGCGGTGCCGCGGCGGGCGTAGGGGTTCTGCACCCCGTCCTCGACGGTGCCCAGGAGCACCTGGCGGGCCAGCAGGTCGTGCCGGGCGGAGCGCGCGGGCAGGTCCCGTGCGCCGGAGGGGTGGGCGCAGGCCGCGGCGCCCTTGTCGCGTACGGCGTCGGCGAAGGCGCGCAGCCGTGAGGGGTCGACGCGCACGGAGTCCCAGGCGCGGCGGATGCGCGCGTAGTCCACGTCGTTCATCCGCCCGGCGGCGATCTCCCCCCCGAGCCTCTCGGCAGCCTCGACCAGCCCGGCGTCCCGCACCTGAGGCCAACCGACTGGGTCCTGGGCCGGTTCCGCGGCGGCGGACGTCCCCGTGCGGTCCGGAGCGGCCGGCCGGAAACGACGCAGCAAGGCCACCGCGCCACCGAGCCAGGCGAAGGCCAGCACGACGGTCACGTCGACCACGGTCTTCGCCGTGTCGTCGAGCACGAGGTTGGCTGCCTTGTCGCTGGTGTACGGCAGGAAGGAGAAGACCAGTTGGCGCAACGGCAGCTGGTAGTTGTCGACGAGCAGGAGAGTGACGTAGACGAGGGGGAGGACCGCGAGCGCCCGGACCCAGGGGCCGCGCGCGACGACCAGGCGGTTCCAAGCGGTCCGCCAGCTCCCGAGTCGGCCGAATCCGTAGAGGAGCGCCGATACGAAGATCAGTTCGTAAATCGGCTTGGCCTTCATCCCGCCCGTCCCGTTGATGGGCTCGCCGTTCGCGGCGTACCAGCTGTCGGGCGTGAACAGGTCCAGGGGGGCGTCCCAGAACGGGATGTAGGTATTGCGCATCAGCGACCAGACCAGCACGCAGGCCAGGAAGGAGATGACGGCGCCGCTGGCGAGCGCCCGGTCAGGGGCCTTCGCGGGTTCCTCCCCCTCCCGCGGCTCGTGTCCGAACCTCCAGACACCGGGCTCGGCCGCAGGCCGCGGGGTGCGCAGCCAGTCCGCGAGCGTGGGTCCCGTGGCCGGGGCGTGGAGCGGCCTCGGGGGGGTCTGTGGGGTGGGTGGGGGGCCGGCCGGTCTCGGGACGTGGCCCGCGCGGGTCGCCTGGCCGTCGTGCGTGCCCTCGGTGTCCATGAAAACCCCTGCCCCCTGACCGTGCCGTGCGCTGCGGCGCTCAATCTAGTGCCCGCCACCGGGGACGGGGCCCGTACCACGGCACTCTCCACAAGACACGCGCCCGGTCCTTCCTATGGCCGTCACGGACAAGGACACGCGGACACCACTCCCGAACGGAGCATGCAGTACCCCCTCCCCCGGGCCTAGCCTGCGGACAAAGACACAAGTGCGTCCGAAAACACCCCCCCCCAGGAGCCCCCTATGACCGCTGTCCCGCAGGAGCG
This sequence comes from Streptomyces xanthophaeus, assembly GCF_000725805.1. GTDB lineage: Bacteria > Actinomycetota > Actinomycetes > Streptomycetales > Streptomycetaceae > Streptomyces > Streptomyces xanthophaeus. The sequence goes on from NZ_JOFT01000027.1 coordinate 59,563, forward strand.
CCGCATCGTCACCGCGATCCCCGGCCCCAAGTCGCAGGAGCTGCAGGCCCGCCGCCTCGGCGTGGTGGCCGGCGGCGTGGGCTCCGTGCTCCCCGTGTTCACGGCCCGCGCGGGCGGCGGCATCATCGAGGACGTCGACGGCAACCGCCTGATCGACTTCGGCTCCGGCATCGCCGTGACCTCGGTCGGCGCCTCCGCCGAGGCCGTCGTGCGCCGTGCCTCCGCGCAGCTCGCGGACTTCACCCACACCTGTTTCATGGTCACCCCGTACGAGGGCTACGTCGAGGTCTGCGAGGCCCTCGCCGAGCTGACCCCGGGTGACCACGCCAAGAAGTCCGCGCTGTTCAACTCGGGCGCCGAGGCCGTCGAGAACGCCGTCAAGATCGCCCGTTCGTACACCAAGCGCCAGGCGGTCGTCGTCTTCGACCACGGCTACCACGGCCGTACGAACCTGACGATGGCGCTGACCTCGAAGAACATGCCGTACAAGCAGGGCTTCGGTCCGTTCGCCCCCGAGGTCTACCGCGTCCCGGTCGCGTACGGCTACCGCTGGCCCACCGGCGCCGAGAACTGCGGCCCCGAGGCCGCCGCGCAGGCCATCGACCAGATCACCAAGCAGATCGGCGCCGACAACGTCGCCGCGATCATCATCGAGCCGGTCCTCGGTGAGGGCGGCTTCATCGAGCCGGCCAAGGGCTTCCTGCCGGCCATCGTGAAGTTCGCCAACGACAACGGCATCGTCTTCGTGGCCGACGAGATCCAGTCCGGCTTCTGCCGCACCGGCCAGTGGTTCGCGTGCGAGGACGAGGGCATCGTCCCCGACCTGATCACCACGGCCAAGGGCATCGCGGGCGGTCTGCCGCTCGCCGCCGTGACCGGCCGCGCCGAGATCATGGACTCCGCCCACGCGGGCGGTCTGGGCGGCACCTACGGCGGCAACCCGGTGGCGTGCGCCGGTGCGCTCGGTTCCATCGAGACCATGAAGGAGCTCGACCTCAACGCCGCGGCGAAGAAGATCGAGTCCCTCATGAAGGCCCGCCTGACGGCCATGCAGGAGAAGTACGACATCATCGGCGACATCCGCGGCCGCGGCGCCATGATCGCGATCGAGCTGGTCAAGGACCCGGTCTCCAAGACCCCCTTCCCGGAGGCGGCCGGCGCGCTCGCCAAGGCCTGCCACGCCGAGGGCGTCCTCGTCCTCACCTGCGGCACCTACGGCAACGTGCTGCGCTTCCTGCCGCCGATCGTCATCGGCGAGGACCTGCTGAACGAGGGCCTGGACGTCATCGAGGCCGCGTTCGCGGCCATCTGATCGAACGGCTAGAACGCCCGATCGCAGCGCCCGGCCGGTACCGCCGGTAACCGTCGGGCTTCTGTGAAGAAGGTGTGGGGGGCCGATGGCGGGAGCGCGATCCTGCTGTCGGTCCCCCTTTTGCTGCCGTACGGTTTCTGCAGATGAGTGAGACACCCCGCTCCCGGGACACCGGGGGCGATTCCAGTACCGGGCTTCCCCAGCGCCGCACTGGGCATGCGTTCGCGCACACTCCTCACCGATCGGACAGTCGTACGCCCCAAACCCCCCGGGGCGGACGGCAACCCGGTCCGGGCGGCCGTCCCGGAACCATCCCCCCTGTTCCGGGACGGCCGGCCACTCTCCCCGGATCCGCCCTCCTCGCGGCGGCCTGCCTGCTGGCACTCTCCCTGATCACCTGGCAGGTCCTGGTGACGGGCCCCCTGCTGGTCCCCGACGAGCGCCTGAGCCGCGCCCTGCTGCGCGCCGTGCCCGACGCCGTCACCGAACGCCTCGCGGACCTCGGCAACATCCCGGTCGCCGTGCCCGTGCTCGCCGTGGCCATGGCGTACGCGGCCTGGCGCGGCAACCGGCGCGGGGCCGTCGCTGCGGGTGTGGCCATGGCCCTGGTCCCGGCGCTGGTGGTGCCGCTCAAGGAGTGGACCGCGCGGCCGGGCCCGCTGGAGCCCTGGGCGGCCGGCTACTACCCCTCGGGCCACACGGCCACCTCGGCCGTCGCCTACGTCGGCGCCGCCCTGCTCCTCTCCCCGTACACCCGCCGGAACTGGCCGATGGCCGTCGCCCTCCTGCTGGCGGGGGCGACGGCCGTCGGGCTGGTGCTGCGCGGCTTCCACTGGCCGCTGGACGTCCTGGCCAGCTGCTTCCTGTGCGTGCCGCTGCTGCTGGCGGTGCGGTGGGTCAGCCGCCGAAGTAGCCGTCGAAGTTCCGGCTGAACTCCCAGCCGCCGAAGCGGTCCCAGTTGATCGACCATGTCATCAGCCCGCGCAGGGCGGGCCAGGTCCCGTGGGTCTGGTAGCTGCCGCAGCCGGTCTTCTTGGTGAGGCAGTCCAGGGCCTTGTTGACCTCGGCGGGCGAGGTGTGGCCGTTGCCCGCGCCGGTGGTGGCGGGGAGGCCGATGGCGACCTGTCCGGGGCGCAGCGGCGGGAAGACCCGGGAGGTGTTGCCCGCGACGGGGAAGCCGGTGAGCAGCATGTCGGTCATGGCGATGTGGAAGTCGGCGCCGCCCATGGAGTGGTACTGGTTGTCGAGGCCCATGATCGGGCCCGAGTTGTAGTCCTGGACGTGGAGCAGGGTGAGGTCGTCGCGCAGGGCGTGGATGACCGGGAGGTAGGCGCCCGCGCGCGGGTCCTGGCCGCCCCAGGGGCCGGAGCCGTAGTACTGGTAGCCGAGCTGGACGAAGAAGGTCTCCGGGGCCATGGTCAGGACGAAGTCCGGGCCGTACTTGGCCTTCAGGGTCTTCACGGCCGAGATCAGGTTGACGATCACCGGCGTGGTGGGGGCGCGGAAGTCGGTGTCGCCGGTGGCCAGGGACAGGGAGTGGCCCTCGAAGTCGATGTCGAGGCCGTCGAGCCCGTACTCGTCGATGATCTTGCTGACGGAGGAGACGAAGGTGTCGCGGGCCGCCGTGGTGCCGAGCTGGACCTGGCCGTTCTGGCCGCCGATCGAGATCAGCACCTTCTTGCCGGCGGCCTGCTTGGCCTTGACGGCCGCCTTGAACTCTGCGGGCGACTCGACGTTCGGGCATTCGGCGACCGGGCAGAGCTGGAAGCGGATGTCGCCGGAGGTCACGGAAGTCGGTTCGCCGAAGGCGAGGTTGATGACGTCCCAGGAGGCGGGTACGTCGGCCATCCGGACGTAACCCGAGCCGTTGGCGAAGCTGGCGTGCAGGTAGCCGACCAGGGCGTGGGCCGGGAGGCCGCTGCCGGGGTCGCCGGGGTCGACCGGGCCGCTCGTCGTGGCGGCGGAGACGGTCGCGCTCCGCGGGGACTCGCCCGCCGCGTTCACGGCGCTGACCTGGAAGGCGTACGTGGTGGCGGCGGCGAGGCCGGTCACGGTGGCCGAGGTGCCGGTGACGGCCAGGGGCGCGGCGCCGTCGCGGTGGACCTTGTACGAGGTGGCACCCGGGACCGCCGTCCAGGACAGGTTCAGGCTGCTCGGTGTGGCGCCGGAGGCGGTCAGGCCGGTGGGGGCGGCCGGGGGCTGGGGCTGGCCGGGGCCGCCGGGGTCGGGGCCGACGAGGGTCAGGTCGTCGGTGAGGTGGGCGGGCTGGCCGTACCAGCCGTGGGTGTAGACGGTCACGGAGGTGGTGGCCGGGCCGGTGCGGAAGCTGGTGGTCAGCTGCTTCCAGGCGCCGGGGGTCTGCGTCCAGGTGGACACGTCGGTGGTGCCGGTCCCGGTCGCGCCGAGGTAGACGTAGGCGCCCTGGACCCAGGCGCCGAGGGTGTAGGTGGAGTCGGGCTTGACCGTGACGGCCTGGGAGCAGCGGGCGTTGTCCTGGCCGGCCGGGGTGGCCTTGAGGGCGGAACTGCCGCCGTGGACCGGTGTGGTGACGGTGGCTCCGCTGCCCGCCGAGCAGCTCCAGCCGTCGAGGCCGGCCTCGAAGCCTCCGTTGCGTACGAGGTCGGCGTCGGCTGCGGCGGCGGGTGGTCCCGCGGCGAGGAAACCGGCCGCGGCCAGGGCGGCGGCGGTGAGGACGGACCAGGTTCTGCGCACAACTGCCTCCGGGGCATGGGGGGATGGAGGGCGTCAGGAGCGCCTCCCAGCGGTGACTGGGAGAGGCGCCCAACATGGTCCAGACCAATGCCCTTGTCAAGACCTCTGGTCAAGACTTCGGGCCCTCCTGCGCCAGTACGCGCGCGGCCGCCTCGTGCATCGCGAGCTCCAGTACGGCCGGGTCGGTGAGCGTCCCCGACCCGTCGGGGAGCACCACCCAGCGCACCCCGCCGGTCGCCCGGCCCGGGTACGGGACCACGACCCAGGCGCCGCGCCCCGCGCCCCGCACCCCCGTCCCGACCCAGCGGGACGCCGTGCCCGCGGGCACGAAGAAGCCCAGCCGGGAGTCGCCGAAGTCGGCGAGCACCGGGCCGGGCCGGTCGAGGAGCAGGTACAGCACGTCGAGGGTGGCCTGCCCCAGCTCCCCCGGCAGGACCAGCACGTCCCAGCGCCGGCCGGCGGGCAGCAGGGCGACCCCGAGGGGGTTGCGCTCCCACTCCCACCGGCAGGCTTCGGGGTCCGGCGCCGCCGATACGAGCCATTCCACTGCCGTCTTGGCCTCCGGGTCGGTCATCGCCCGGCCTCCGTTCGTCTCGTGCGCGGTGAGGGTCTCACCGGGAGAGAGCGGGGCCGGGGGCGACTATGACGCGGGTTCCGTTACTCCGTAGTAGTGAACCGGGTCACACGGAGAGAGGCGGGGTGCGCCGGGCGTGCGGCCCTCGATCAGCAGATGAACCGATCGGCTGCCTTTCGGCTGTCGGTCTGCGGCCGGTCAGCTGTCGAAGCCGAGGCCGAGGCGGTCCATCGTCTTGAGCCACAGGTTGCGGTGCCCGCCGTGGGTGTCGGCGCGGGCCAGCGACCACTTGGTGAGGGTGATCCCGGTCCAGGCGAACGGCTCGGGCGGGAAGGGCAGCGGCTTCGTGCGGACCATCTCCAACTCGGTGCGCTCGGTGCGCTCCCCCGCCAGCAGGTCCAGCATCACGTCGGCGCCGAACCGGGTGGCTCCGACGCCGAGGCCGGTGAAGCCCGCCGCGTAGGCGACCTTCCCGGAGTGCGCGGTGCCGAAGAAGGCCGAGAAGCGCGAGCAGGTGTCGATCGCCCCGCCCCAGGCGTGGCTGAAGCGCACCCCCGCCAGCTGCGGGAAGCAGGTGAAGAACTGCTCCGCGAGCTTGAGGTAGGTCTCGGGCCGGTGGTCGTGGGCGGGGTCGAGCTTGCCGCCGTAGGGGTAGATCGCGTCGTAGCCGCCCCACAGGATCCGGCGCTCGGGGGTGATCCGGAAGTAGTGGAACTGGTTGGCGCTGTCCCCGAGCCCCTGCCGGTTGTGCCAGCCGACCGAGTCCAGCTGGGCCTCGGTGAGCGGTTCCGTCATCAGGGCGTAGTCGTAGACCGGCACGGTGAGCGGGCGGATCCGCTTGACCAGCGAGGGGAAGACGTTCGTGCCCAGCGCCACGCGCCGGGCGAAGACACGGCCGTACGGGGTGCGTACGGCCGTGCCCGCCCCGGAGGAGACCAGGTCGAGGCCGCGGGTGTTCTCGTAGATCCGCACCCCGAGGCCGAGGCAGGCCTGCTTGAGGCCCCAGGCCAGCTTCGCCGGGTTGAGCATCGCCACGCCGTCGCGGTCCCAGACCCCGCCGAGGAAGGTCGGGGAGTCGACCTCTGCGCGCAGCGCGTCGCGGTCCAGCCACTGGGACCCGCCGGCCAGGCCCAGGCGCTCCGCCTCCTGGTGGAGTTCGCGCAGCTCCTCGACCTGGTGCGGCTCGGTGGCCACGTCGATCTCGCCGCTGCGCTCGAAGTCGCAGTCGATGCCGTACCGGGCCACGGCAGCCTCGATGGCGTCGAGGTTGCGCGCGCCCAGCTCCTCCAGCTGCGCCAGTTCGTCCGGCCAGCGGGCCAGGCCGTTGCCCAGGCCGTGGGTGAGGGAGGCGGCGCAGAAGCCGCCGTTGCGGCCCGAGGCGGCCCAGCCCACCTCGTGGCCCTCGATCAGTACGACGTCCCGGGCGGGGTCGCGCTCCTTGGCGAGCAGCGCGGTCCACAGGCCGCTGTAGCCGCCGCCGATCACCAGCAGGTCGCAGTGCTCGTCCTGGGTGAGGGCGGGCTGCGGTGCGGGCTTGCCGGGGTCGTCCAGCCAGTACGAGACCGGCAGTGCTTCGGAAAGGGATCGTGCAGCGGTGCGCATGGCGTCTGGGGCCATGTCTTCCAACTCCCTACGGAACTGTCGGCGCGCCCTCGGGCTACTTGGGCTGCGCCTTCTTGCGGCGGTTGCCGACCATCTGGCCGGCGAGGACCACCAGCACCGCGATGACGAACATCGCCGTGCCGATGACGTTGATCTGCACGGGCGTACCGCGCTGGGCCGATCCCCACACGAACATGGGGAAGGTGACGGTGTTGCCCGAGTTGAAGTTGGTGATGATGAAGTCGTCGAAGGAGAGCGCGAAGGAGAGCAGCGCTCCCGCCGCGATACCGGGCGCCGCGATCGGCAGGGTGACGCGCAGGAAGGTCTGCACGGGCCCCGCGTAGAGATCGCGGGCGGCCTCCTCCAGCCGCGGGTCCATGGACAGGACACGCGCCTTGACGGCGGCGACGACGAAGCTGAGGCAGAACATGATGTGGGCGATCAGGATCGTCCAGAAGCCCAGCTGGATGCCCATGTTGAGGAAGAGCGCCAGCAGCGAGGCGGCCATCACGATCTCGGGCATCGCCATGGGCAGGAAGATCAGCGAGTTGACCGGGCCGCGCGCCCGGAACCGGTAGCGCACGAGCGCGAAGGCTATGGCGGTGCCCAGGGCGGTGGCGGCGAGCGTGGACCACAGGGCGATCTGGAGCGAGAGGGAGAGCGAGCCGCACAGGTCGGCGACCCCGCAGGGGTCCTTCCAGGCGTCGAGCGAGAACTCCTGCCAGGCGTAGTTGAACCGCCCGGTGGGGTTGTTGAAGGAGAAGACGGTGACGACGACGTTCGGCAGGATCATGTACGCGAGCGTGCCGAGGCCCGCGATGACGACCAGATTGCGCCGGAGCCACGTGATGGGTGTGCGCATCAGACCAGGTCCTCCGTCCCCGCTCGGCGGATGTAGATGGTGACCATGATCAGCACGATGGCCATGAGGATGAAGGACAGCGCGGCCGCCGTCGGGTAGTCGAGGATCCGCAGGTACTGCGACTGGATGACGTTTCCGATCATCCGGGTGTCCGTGGAGCCGAGCAGTTCGGCGTTGACGTAGTCGCCGCTCGCCGGGATGAAGGTGAGCAGGGTCCCGGAGACCACGCCCGGCATGGACAGCGGGAAGGTGACCTTCCGGAAGACCGTGGCGGGACGGGCGTACAGGTCTCCGGCCGCCTCGTGGAGACGGGTGTCGATGCGCTCCAGCGAGGAGTACAGCGGCAGGATCATGAACGGCAGGAAGTTGTACGTCAGACCGCAGACGACCGCGAGCGGCGTGGCCAGCACCCGGTCCCCCTGGGTCATGCCGAGCCAGCTGGTGACGTCGAGGAAGCCGATGCTGTTGAGCACCGCGACCACCGGGCCGCCGTCCGCCAGGATCGTCTTCCAGGCGAGCGTGCGGATCAGGAAGCTGGTGAAGAAGGGGGCGATGACCAGCACCAGCAGCAGGTTGCGCCAGCGGCCGGCCTTGAAGGCGATCAGGTAGGCCAGCGGGTACCCCAGGAGCAGGCACAGGGCCGTGGCGGTGCCCGCGTAGAGCAGGGAGCGCAGGAACTGCGGGTAGTACTCGGTGAAGGCGTCCCAGTAGGTCTGGAAGTGCCAGGTGACCTGGAAGCCCTCTTCCAGGGAGCCGGTCTGCACCGAGGTGGAGGCCTGGTAGACCATGGGCAGGACGAAGAAGACCAGCAGCCACAGGATGCCGGGCAGCAGCAGCCAGTACGGGACCAGCCGCTTGCGCAGGGCCGGCCGGTGCACCGGGGGGTCGGCGGGGGCGGGCGCCTTCAGCGGCGCTGTCTGTACGGCGGGCCCGCTCACGCGCTCTCCTCGACCGTCTCGACACCGGCGTCGATGTCCTGGGAGGCGTCCAGGCCGAAGGTGTGCTCCGGGTTCCAGTGCAGGATCACCTCGGCGCCCGGGACGAGGCGGGCGTCCCGCTCGATGTTCTGCGCGTACACCTCCAGCTCGGGGCAGACCGGGCTGTCTATGACGTACTGGGTGGAGACGCCGATGAAGGAGGAGGCGGCGATGCGTCCCGGGACCTTGTTGCGGCCCGCCGCGACCATGTGCTCCTCGTCGGCGTGGACCAGGGAGATCTTCTCCGGGCGCACTCCGACCAGCAGCTTTCCGCCGGTGGAGGGGGTGGTCGCGCACCGGGCCGCGGGCAGCCGCAGCTTCGTGCCGGAGGCGGAGACGACGACCTCGGAGCCGGCGGACTCCACGGCGGCCTCGATGAGGTTCGAGGTGCCGAGGAAGTTGGCGACGAAGGTGGTGCCCGGGTTCTCGTACAGCTCGGCGGGGGCGCCCAGTTGTTCGACGCGGCCGCCGTTCATCACGGCGACGGTGTCGGCCATGGTCATGGCCTCCTCCTGGTCGTGCGTGACGTGCACGAAGGTGATGCCGACCTCGGTCTGGATGCGCTTGAGCTCCAGCTGCATCTGACGGCGCAGCTTGAGGTCGAGGGCGCCGAGGGGCTCGTCGAGGAGGAGCACCTGGGGGTGGTTGATCAGGGCGCGGGCGACGGCGACGCGCTGCTGCTGGCCACCGGAGAGCTGGTGCGGCTTGCGCTGGGCGAACTGGCCGAGCTGGACCAGCTCCAGCATGTCGTCGACCTGCTTCTTGACGGACTTGATGCCGCGGCGGCGCAGCCCGAAGGCGACGTTCTCGTAGATGTTCAGGTGCGGGAAGAGCGCGTAGCTCTGGAAGACGGTGTTGACCGGGCGCTTGTACGGCGGCAGGTCGGTGACCTCGCGGTCGCCGAGGTGCACCGTGCCGGTGGAGGGCTCCTCCAGGCCGGCGATCATGCGCAGGGTGGTGGTCTTCCCGCAGCCCGAGGCGCCGAGCAGGGCGAAGAAGGAGCCCTGGGGAATGGTCAGGTCCAGCGGGTGCACGGCGGTGAAGGTGCCGTAGTGCTTGCTGATCCCGGTGAGGCGGACATCGCCGCCCGCGGTCTTGTCAGTCATGGGTGGGTCCCGGGGTTTGGGTTGGGGAAGGGTCGAGGAGCGCGGGGCACTGGCGCCGGATGCCGACGCCGGGCCCTGGGCGCTGCTAGGCGCCGATGAGCTTGGCGAACTTCTCTTCGTACGCCGTCTCTTCCTCGCTGCTCAGCGAGCGGAAGGCGCGGGCCTTGGCGGACATCGCCTTGTCCGGGACGATCAGCGGGTTGTCCGCGAGGGCGGGGTCGATCTTGGCCAGCTCTTCCTTGACGCCTTCGACCGGGCACACGTAGCTGATGAAGGCGGCCAGCTGGGCGGCGACCGGGGGCTCGTAGTAGTAGTCGATGAGCTTCTCCGCGTTGGCCTTGTGCCGGGCCTTGACCGGCACCAGCAGGTTGTCGCTGGAGGTGATGTAGCCGGGCGCCGGGATCGCGTACTGGATGTCCGGGTTGCCGGCCTGGAGCTGGATGACGTCGCCCGCCCAGGCGAGGCACGCGGCGAGGTCGCCCTTGTCCAGGTCCGCCGTGTAGTCGTTGCCGGTGAAGCGGCGGATCTGCTTGGTGTCCACGCCCTTCTGGAGCCGCCCTATCGCCCCGTCGAAGTCGGCGGTGGTGAAGTTCCCCGGGTCCTTGCCCTGGTCCAGCAGGGTCATGCCGACGCTGTCGCGCATCTCGGTGAGGAAACCGACCCGGCCCTTGAGGGTGGGGTCGTCGAGCATCTGCGTGACGGAGTCGACCTTCTTCCCGCCGGTGGCCTTGGTGTTGTAGGCGATGACGGTGTCGATGCCCGTCCAGGGGTAGCTGTAGGAGCGGCCCGGGTCCCAGTCGGGGGTGCGGAACTGCGGGATCAGGTTGGCGTAGGCGTGCGGCAGGTGGGAGGGGTCCAGTTTCTGCGCCCAGCCGAGGCGGATGATGCGGGCGGCGAGCCAGTCGGTGACGACGATCAGGTCGCGGCCGGTGTCCTGGCCGGCCGCGAGCTGCGGGCGGATCTTGCCGAAGAACTCGACGTTGTCGTTGATGTCCTCGGTGTACTTGACCTTGATGCCGGTCCGCTGCGTGAACTCCTCCAGCGTGGGCCGGGACTTCTCGTCCTCGCTGGTGTCCATGTACTCGGTCCAGTTGGAGAAGTTGATCTCCTTCTCCTGTTCCGAGTGGTCGTCGGAGGCCACGGCCTCCCCCTCGCGCTTGGCGGGCGGGATCCCGCAGGCGGTGAGGGAGGACAGGCCTGCGACGGTGAGCGCTCCGACTCCGGAGGCGCGCAGCAGCGAGCGGCGGGTGAGGGCGCCGCGCCCGCTGGTGAGGCTGCGCCGCATCGCGGCGAGTTGCGCCGCCGAGAGGCGGTCGGGCTCGAACTGCTCCATGCGCGTTGCCCTTTCGGGATGGGTGCGTGGCCGCTGGTCCGGCGGCAGGTGGCTATCTGTCCCCGAAGACGGTGCGGTGCCAGTCCTTCGCGGCGACCGCGGTGTTGTCGTACATCACGTGCTTGACCTGCGTGTACTCCTCGAAGGAGTAGGAGCTCATGTCCTTTCCGAAGCCGCTCGCCTTGTAGCCGCCGTGGGGCATCTCGCTGATGATCGGAATGTGGTCGTTGACCCAGACGCAGCCCGCCTTGATCTCGCGGGTGGCCCGGTTCGCCCGGTAGAGGTCGCGGCTCCAGGCGGAGGCGGCGAGTCCGTACGGGGTGTCGTTGGCCAGCGCGATGCCCTCGTCGTCGGTGTCGAACGGCAGGACCACGAGGACCGGGCCGAAGATCTCGGACTGGACCACCTCGCTGTCCTGCGCGGCGCCCGCGATGAGGGTCGGCCGGTAGTAGGCGCCCCCGGCGAGTTCGCCCCCCGGGATCTCGCCGCCGGTCACCACGGTCGCGTAGGCGCGGGCGCGCTCGACGAAGCCGGCGACCCGGTCGCGCTGGGCGTGGGAGACCAGCGGGCCCAGGTCCGTGGTCGCGGCGAAGGGGTCGCCCAGGCGGACGGTCTCCATCAGCTCGGCGACGCGGGCGACGAAGGCGTCGTGCAGCGGGCGCTGGACGTAGGCGCGGGTGGCGGCGGTGCAGTCCTGGCCGGTGTTGATGAGGGAGGCGGCGACGGCGCCGTGCGCGGCGGCCTCCAGGTCCGCGTCGTCGAAGACGAGGAAGGGGGCCTTGCCGCCGAGTTCCAGGTGCAGCCGCTTGACGGTGGCGGTGGCGATCTCGGCGACGCGCTTGCCGACGGCGGTGGAGCCGGTGAAGGAGGTCATGACCACGTCGGGGTGGCCGACCAGGTGCTCGCCGGCCTCCCGGCCCGCGCCGGTGACGATGTTGATCACTCCGTCGGGCAGGCCCGCGTCCTTGGCCGCCTGCGCGAACATCAGGGAGGTCAGCGGGGTCAGCTCGGCGGGCTTGAGGACGACGGTGTTGCCCGCGGCGATCGCCGGGAGGATCTTCCACGCCGCCATCTGGAGGGGGTAGTTCCAGGGTGCGATGGAGCCGACGACCCCGATGGCCTCGCGGCGCACGTAGGAGGTGTGGTCCCCGGAGTACTCGGCGGCCGCCTGCCCCTGGAGGTGGCGTGCCGCCCCCGCGAAGAAGGCGGTGTTGTCGATGGTCCCCGGTACGTCGAACTCCGTGGACAGCTTGACCGGCTTCCCGCACTGGAGGGACTCGGCGTACGCGAAGTCCGCCGCCTGCTCGCTCAGCACGGCGGCCAGCCGGTGCAGGGCGTCGGAGCGCTCGCCGGGGGTGGCGCCGGACCATCCGGGGAAGGCCCGGACCGCGGCGGCCACGGCCTCGTCGACGTCCGCGGTGCTCGCGAGTTCGTAGGTGAGGACCTCGTCACCCGTGGCCGGGTCGACCACGGTGTGTGACTGCCCGGAGGTGCCGGACCTCAGCCGTCCGTCGATGTACTGCGCGCCGTCCGCGAAGCGGTCCTTGACCTGGAAGCGATTGCCCATCACGCTCTCACGCTCTCCGTAGCTACAGTTCGAGCTACAGCTCGAATTGAGTGCCGATCCTGGCAGAGGCGGTGCCCTCGGCCAAGTGATTCCGTTGTTGCCTTTTGATTACGCGACGGAATCGGTCGACCATGTGTCGAGGCGCGCCCGAAATCCCGTACGAAGTGTCCGTGGCTACTGCCACACTCGCGTGCATGGAGAAGATCGACGAACTGATCAAGCAGGTCAGCAGTGGTGGGCGGGTGAAGTTCCTGCCGTTCTGGGGCCACCGCCCCCGGCCCGACGGGACGCTCGGACCGAGCTGCCTCAGCCAGTGGTGGCCGTCGGAATTCACTGTGGGTGACGTCCGCTACGCCACGGCGGAGCACTGGATGATGGCCGGGAAGGCCCGGCTGTTCGGGGACGAGCAGGCCGTACGCGCCGCCCTGGAGGCGAAGACTCCGGCGGAGGCCAAGAACGCCGGGCGCCTCGTGCGCGGCTTCGACGACGCGGTGTGGCAGCGGGAGCGCTTCGCCCTGGTCGTGGAGGGCAGCGTGCACAAGTTCGGCTCCGACCCGGCCCTGAGCTCGTACCTGCTGGCCACCGGGGACCGGGTGCTCGTCGAGGCCAGTCCGATGGACCGGATCTGGGGCATCGGGCTCGCGGCCGACGACGAGCGCGCCCTGGACCCGGCGCGCTGGCGCGGGCTGAACCTGCTGGGCTTCGCCCTGATGGAGGCGCGCGGGCGGCTGCGCGCAGAGCTCCGCGGGGAGCTGAGCGCAGACGGCGCCTGACGGTAAATGCGTGGCGGCGGCCGGTGCCCCCGGCCTAACGTGATCCTTGTCCAGGTGCGCAGGTGAGACCTACTTCCACTGTTAATGGGGCGGCCGCGGGTTCGAGTCCCGTCACCGGCTTCGGGCCGGTGTAGCTCAGTCGGTAGAGCACCACGTGGTTTCGCCGCACTCGATCTCTGGACACTGCATCACGCACCTCCCGGTGCGCGGGCTGCGGCTACTTCTTCCACGAAACCATGCCGCCGCCACCTTGATCTCGGGAGGCGCACGTGCGGGAGGCCCGGTGCGCAGGCAACGGTTACTTCTCGGGATCAGCAGGTGGCGGGTTCGAGTCCCGCCCGGCTCCGGCCGGTAGCTCAGACGCGTAGAGCAGCTGACACAAGTCCGTCGCCGACTTCGATCTCGGGCCTCCCGCACGTCACGCCTCCCCCTGCTTCCTTTGAATTCGGGGGGATTCACATGGCTCGTTTCAACCTGCTCCGCTCCAAGGCGGCGCCCGCATCGCCCACTTCGCCGACCTCGCCCGTCCGCTCCACCGGCGCCCGTGCGGCCAACCACCACGGCAGCCGGGGACACCTGCGCGATCCGCGCTCCGAGCTGTTCCTGCTCGCCGTCGCCAACTTCGTGACGCAGCGGACCGCCTACGAGAGCGGCGAGGCCCGCGACGGCCGCTTCGCGGCGCTCGTGCGCACCCTCGCCGTCGAGGACCCGCAGTGGACCGCCGGCCTGCTGGGCTGGCTGCGCGGGGAGGGCAACATGCGCACCGCCTCGCTGGTCGGAGCCGCCGAGTACGTCAAGGCGCGCCTCGACGCGGGTGCCACCGACGGGCCCTCGAACCGCCAGGTCGTGGACTCGGTGCTGCGGCGCGCGGACGAGCCCGGTGAACTGCTCGCCTACTGGACGGCCGCGTACGGGCGCAACGTGCCCAAGCCCGTCAAGCGCGGCATCGCCGACGCCGTGCGCAGGCTCTACAACGGGGCCTCGCTGCTGAAGTACGACTCCCCCTCGGGCCGGCAGGCGTACCGCTTCGGTGACGTCCTCAACCTCGTGCACGCCTCCCCCGACCCGGCCAAGGCCTGGCAGGGCGAGCTGTTCCGGTACGCCCTCGACCGGCGGCACCACCCGGAGGCCGCGCGGGTCCCGGAGGGCAACCGCACCCTGGTCGCCCACCGGGCGCTGATGGACCTGCCGGTGGAGGAACGCCGGGCCGTGGTCGTCTCCCCCGAGGGCGCGGAGCGGTTCGCCGCGGCGGGCATGACCTGGGAGGCGCTGGCCGGATGGCTGCAGGGCCCGATGGACGCGGCCGCCTGGGAGGCGGTCATCCCGTCCATGGGCCCGATGGCGCTGCTGCGGAACCTGCGCAACTTCGACCAGGCCGGGGTCTCGGACGAGGTCGCGGCCGAGGTGGCGGCGAAGGTCTGCGACCCGGAGGTCGTGGCCCGGTCCCGGCAGTTCCCCTTCCGCTACCTGGCCGCCTACCAGCACGCGCCCTCGCTGCGCTGGGCGTACCCGCTGGAGCAGGCGCTCGGCCACTCGCTGGGCAACGTCCCGGCGCTGGCCGGGCGGACGCTGATCCTCGTCGACCGGTCGGGGTCCATGTGGAGCCCGCTCTCGGACCGCTCCCAGCTCAACCGGGCGGACGCGGCGGCGGTCTTCGGTGCGGCGCTGGCCCAGCGGGCCGAGCGCGCGGACCTCGTGCAGTTCGGTACGAAGAGCCACGCGGTCGCGTACCGGCGGGGCGAGTCCGTGCTGAAGGTGCTGGAGCGGTTCGGGGACCTCGGCGGCACGAACACCTCCGAGGCCGTCCGGCAGCACTACAAGGGGCACGACCGGGTCCTGATCGTCACCGACGAGCAGGGCGACCACCGCTACTACGGCGGCGACCCGACGGAGCTGGTCCCGGACACCGTCCCGGTCTACACCTGGAACCTGGCGGGCTACCGGGTGGGCCACGCGCCTTCCGGTTCGGCGAACCGGCACACCTTCGGCGGGCTCACCGATGCGGCCTTCCGCATGGTGTCCCTGATCGAGGGCGGCCAGGACGCCGACTGGCCCTGGGCCGCGTAGGCCGCGGGCCCTACGCCCCGCACCCCGCACCCGTTGCCATCGGGTGCGGGGTGCGGGTGCGAGCCGTCAGGCCTTCTCGCGGACCTGGGAGTTCGAGTACGGGCTCCGGTCGTCGAACTCCGGGTCGTCGTCCCAGCTGTCCAGCCAGAACCCGGAGAACATGAGTGTGGTGATCAGGGCGCCCAGGCCGATGCCCACCGACCCCGTGATCAGGCCGGCCAGCGCCATGCCCCCGTTGTCCGCCTCACCGCGGGCGGCCTTGCCCCTGCCGAGCACTCCGTAGACGACGGCCCCGATGCCGATCGGGACCGCCAGGAACGCGGTGATGCAGCCGAAGGCCGCGACCACGGCGAGGATGCCGAGGACCAGGGCGGTGATGCCGAAGCCGTTGCTCAGCTGCCGGCCGCCGTACGGGTACCCCCCGTAGGCCTGCTGCCCCGGGTACCCGGGCGGGCCCGGGTAGCCCGCGTCGCCCGGGAAGCCGTACCCCGTCTGGGCGGGGGGCGGTCCGGGGTAGCCGTAACCGCCGGGGTCCGGCTGGGCCGGGTAACCGTACGCGGCCGAGGCCGGCCCGGGTATCTGCTGCGGGGCGGCCGGAGGCGGCCCGGCCAGGTCTTCCCCACCGGCGAGCGTCGGCTGGTCGTGCACGGACGGCGGCCCCGACACGCCCGGCGTGCCCTGCGGCTTGCCCAGGTCCGTAGCGGGACGCTCGGGCGGTGCCCACGGGTCTCGCTGCCCAGGACTGTTCTCGGTCATGCGGCCCCCTCTCGTCCAGCCATGCTAAGCGCTGGCGCCGACACTCCCGGGCCTGCCTACGATGAAGCCGGAACACCCGCACCTGCGCCATCCCGGAGGCATCCCCCATGACCGACCTGCACCCCTTCATCGCGGGGCTGCCCAAGGCCGAACTGCACGTCCACCACGTCGGCTCCGCCTCCCCCCGCATCGTCGCCGAACTCGCCTCCCGGCACCCCGACTCGAAGGTGCCCACCGACCCCGAGGCCCTCGCCGACTACTTCACCTTCACCGACTTCGCCCACTTCATCGAGCTCTACCTCTCGGTCGTGGACCTGGTCCGTACCCCCGAGGACGTCCGCGACCTGACCTTCGAGGTCGCCCGTGACATGGCCCGGCAGAACATCCGCTACGCGGAACTGACCGTCACCCCGTACTCCTCCACCCGCCGCGGCATCGACGAGAACGCCTTCATGGAGGCCATCGAGGACGCCCGCAAGGCCGCGGAGAGCGAATTCGGCGTCATCCTGCGCTGGTGCTTCGACATCCCCGGCGAGGCCGGCCTGGCAGCCGCCGAGGAGACCTGCCGGCTCGCCGTCGAGCTGCGCCCCGAGGGCCTGGTCTCCTTCGGCCTCGGCGGCCCCGAGATCGGCGTCCCCCGCCCGCAGTTCAAGCCGTACTTCGACCGGGCCCGCGCCGCCGGACTGCACAGCGTGCCGCACGCCGGCGAGACCACCGGCCCGGAGACCGTCTGGGATTCCATCCGCGAGCTGGGCGCCGAGCGCATCGGCCACGGCACCAGCTCCACCCAGGACCCGGAACTGCTCGCCTACCTCGCCGAGCACCGCATCGCGCTGGAGGTCTGCCCGACCTCCAACATCGCCACGCGCGCGGTGGCCGACCTCGACCAGCACCCGGTCAGGGAGATGGTCGAGGCGGGCGTGCTCGTCACCATCAACAGCGACGACCCGCCGATGTTCGGCTCCGACCTCAACAACGAGTACGCGGTGGCCGCCCGGCTCCTCGGCCTGGACGAACTCGGTCTCGCCCGGCTCGCCAAGAACGCCGTCGAGGCCTCCTTCCTGGACGAGACGGGCAAGGCGAAGCTCAGCGCGGAGATCGACACGTACACGGCGCAATGGCTCGCGCGCTGAAGTCCCCCTGAGAATGGGGCCATGCGCACCCTGACTGCCGTCGGCCACCGCGGCGATCCCTACCGTGTCCGTGAGAACACCCTGTCCTCGATCCGCTCCGCGTTCGCGCGCGGGGCGGACGCGGTCGAGATCGACGTACGGCTGACCCGTGACGGGGTACCGGTCCTGCTCCATGACGATTCGCTCCAGCGGCTGTGGGGCCACGACGTCCGGCTCGACGAGGTGTCGGCCGCGCAGCTCAAGGAGATGACGCAGGGCGGGGTCCCGACCCTGCGCGACGCCCTGATGGAGGCGGGCGCCGGCCGGCTGATGCTCGACCTGCCCGGCGCCTCGCCCGGGACGGCACGGACCGTGGTCGGCCTGGTCCGCGAGTGCGGGGCGCGCGAGCGGACGTACTACTGCGCCGGCCCGCGCACGATGCTGGCGGTGCGCGCAGCCGATCCGGCGGCGGAGATCGCGCTGACCTGGACCACGCTGTCGCCGCCGCGCCGGGTGCTGATCGACGCCGTGGCGCCGCGCTGGCTCAACTACCGCTTCGGGCTGGTCGACCGGGAGCTGACGGACGCCCTGCACCGGGACGGGCTGCTGGTGTCCGCCTGGACGGCCGACACCCGGCGCACCATGCGGGGGCTGGTGCGGGCCGGGGTGGACTCGGTCACCACGAACCGCCTGGACGCACTGACCGCCGTACGGGCCGAGCTCGGACGGTGATACCGAACCCCGCCGCGCTGCTGCGCCGGGCCCGGCCGTGGCTCGTGGACCTGGGCCTGGCCGTGCTGGTGCAGCTGGCCGTCTCGATGCCGTTCGTGCTGCCGCGGGAGGCCCCGCTGCCGCCCGCGACCTGGACCTCGTACGCGATGACCACCCTGGCCGTGGTGCCGCTGGTGTGGCGGCGCCGGTGGCCGGTGACCGTGCTGGTGCTGAACCTGCTGGCCGGCGGGGTCTACCGGGTGGCGTTCGAAGGGCCGGGGCAGCCGCTGCCGTACGCCGGGCTGATCGCCTTCTACACGGTCGCCCTGCTGTGTCCCGCGCGGGTTCGGGCCGCCGTCGGGGGGCTCGCGGTGCTGACGGTGGCCGTGTCCGCGGGGCTGCGGACGGGGACGGCCAGGGAGCTGTCCTTCACCCTGTTCTGCGCGGGCGCCGCGTACGTGCTCGGCCGGCTCCAGCACACGCGGCAGGCCTACACCGCGGCCGTGGAGGACCGCGCGGCGCAGCTGGAGCGGGCCAACCGGATCGAGTCGGAGCAGGCCGTGGCGCGCGAACGGGCCAGGATCGCGCGGGAGATGCACGACATCCTCTCGCACGCCGTCAGCATCATGATCGTGCAGGCGGAGGCCGGGCCGGTGGCGGTGCGGCGGGCGCCGGAGCGGGCCGAGGCGGCTTTCGAGGCCATCTCGGAGACGGGCCGGGACGCGATGGTGCAGCTGCGCGCGATGCTCGGGCTGCTCAGGGAGGACGGTCCCGCGCCCCGCGAGCCGCAGCCGGGGGTGGCCGCGCTGCCGCGGCTGCTGGACCGGGTGCGCCAGGGCGGGCCGCAGATCGCGTACGAGGAGACGGGCGAGGTCCGGGCGCTGGCCCCGGCGGTGGACACGGCCGTGTACCGGATCGTGCAGGAGGCCCTGACGAACGTGGTCAAGCACGCGGCGGCGGACCGGGTGTCGGTACGGCTCCACCACACGGCCAGGGACCTGACGGTCACGGTGGCGGACGACGGCCGGGGCCCCGCGCGGGCCAGGGGCGGTGGGGGTACGGCCGGCGGGGACGCGGCCGGCGGGCACGGGAGTGGCGGGCACGGGCTGATCGGCATCCGGGAGCGGGCGGCCGCGCACGGCGGGACGGCCACGGCGGGTCCGGGACCGGACGGCCGCGGGTTCCGCCTCAGCGCCGTGCTTGTAACCTCGCGCCAGGAGGTGGGGAGTTGACGATCCGCGTGGTGGTGGCCGACGACCAGGAGCTGGTGCGCAGCGGTTTCGCGATGATCCTCGACGTCCAGGAGGACATCGAGGTCGTGGCGGAGGTCGGCGACGGCGCGGCGGCCGTGGAGGCGGTGGACCGGCTGTCCCCGGACGTGGCCCTGCTCGACATCCGGATGCCGGTGCTGGACGGGATCGAGGCCTGCCGGACGATCTCGGGGCGCGGCGCCTGCCGGACGGTGATGCTGACGACCTTCGACTCGGACGAGTACGTGTACGAGGCCCTGCACGCGGGGGCGAGCGGGTTCCTGCTCAAGGACGTGCGGCGGGACGACCTGGTGCACGCGGTACGGGTGGTGGCGGCGGGCGAGTCCCTGCTGGCGCCTTCGGTGGCGCGGCGGCTGATCGAGGAGTACACGGCGGCCACGGCGTCGGCGCGGCCCGCCCTGGCGGCGGACCGGCTGGAGGTGCTGACGGCGCGGGAGCGGCAGACGCTGCTGCACCTGGGGCGGGGGCTGTCGAACGCGGAGATCGCGGCGGCGCTGGTGGTGAGCGAGCACACGGTGAAGTCGCACGTGGGGAACGTGCTGGCGAAGCTGGGGCTGCGGGACCGGATCCAGGCGGTGATCTGCGCGTACGAGACGGGCCTGATCGCGGCGGGTACTCCCGCTGGGGAGTGAGGTGACGGCGTGCCGGCTCCCTCGCGCGGGGGACTTGTCGTACCGGTGAAGACGGCTCTCACGGGTGATCCGCGCATACCCCTGTGACCAGCAGCATTGAGGTCATCGGGGCAGCACGGCCCCGGGACTTCACAGGGGGAAGACACCATGAACGCGAAGACCCGCACGCTGATCGCCGCCGCTCTGGTCCTGGGCATCGCCGCCGGTCCGGCCGTGGCCCACGCGGCGCCGGCCGCGCGCACGGGACCGGCCCCGGCGGCCCCGGCGCCGACGGCGCCCTCGGTAGCGACGCCGCCGAATGCGAAGGCCCTGGAGAAGGCGATCGCCGGGCTGGGTGCGCAGCACCCGGACGCGACCGCCGCCCTGGTCCGGGTGGGCGGTACGAGCGGGAGCTGGAGGGGGAGTTCGGGTGTCGCGGACATCCGCACGGGGCGCGAGGCGATCGCGGAGGGCCACTTCCGGGCGGGTTCGGTGACCAAGACCTTCACCTCCGCGGTCGTCCTGCAACTGGTGGCCGAGGGGCGGGTGGAGCTGGACCGCCCGGTGGAGGACTACCTGCCGGGCCTGTTCCCCGACAGCTTCGAAAAGCCCGTCACGGTGCGCCAGTTGCTGAACTACACGAGCGGCATCCGGCCGGCGGACGGGCCGGATTCCTTCGAGGAGGAGTGGGAGCAGCGCTTCGATGTCACCGATCCGCGTGAGCAGATCGCGGGTGCCCTGGCCAAGGGGCCGGAGTCCACCGCCGGCACGGCCCAGCACTACCTGAACATCAACTACACGATCCTGGGCGTGCTGATCGAGAAGCTGACGGGCACGACGTACGAGCGGGCGGTCTCGGAGCGCATCCTGCGGCCGCTGGGCCTGCGGGACACCTCGCTCCCGGGCCGTTTCCAGACGCGGATACCGGGTCCTCACAACCACGGCTACCAGGCGCTCACCCGGCCCGACGGGTCGCGGGAGCTGCGCGACGTGAGCGTGTGGAACTCTTCGGACCGCTGGGCGGCGGGCGATCTGATCTCGACGACGGCCGACCTGGAGCGTTTCACCGTGGCTCTGTTCGCCGGGCGGATCGTGCCGAAGGCCCTGCTCAAGGAGACGATGTTCGCGCTTCCGGCGGTGGCCGACTTCGAGAGCGGCAAGCCCGCCCAGCTCTCCGCCGGCTTCTCCCGGGTGGTCCTGCCGGACGGCACGGAGGCCTGGGGCAAGACGGGCGGACGGCACGGCTACAACACGGCGATAGGCGGGACGCTCGACGGGTCGCGGACGCTGGTCTATTCGGTGAACTCCACCGATGCCAAGGGCAAGGACATGAATCCGGTGGCCCTCGCGGTCTTCGGGGCGGCGTTCGCCAAGTAGCGGTCAGGCGGCGACCGCGGACCGGGGCCCGGTCCCGGCCTCGGCCTCGGCCTCCGGCTCGGGCATGGCCTCCAGGCGCTTGATCATGCGGCGCAGGATCAGCAGCGGGATCACTCCGAAGACGCCGAACGCCATGTCGATGAGGCTCCAGGCGAAGGGGATCCCGCGGATGGGGCCGCAGATCAGGGCCAGCGGGATGATGCCCGCACAGGCGATCATGCCGGCTTCGACGACCCAGATGTTGCGGACGGGGTCGCGGTGGACCCCGTAGAAGAAGACGGCGATGCAGAGGTGGGCGAAGGCGAGCCAGTCGGTGCCGTAGAGGAGGAAGGGGTATTCGGCGTCGGCCTGGTCCAGCCCGTCGCCGACCCGGCGCAGCCACTCGTTGTCCACCAGGGCGTTGCCCCAGCGGACTTCGCTGACCAGGGGGAAGGCGGTGAGTCCGCTGATCACCAGGCAGACGAGGAACAGGACCAGCCAGGCACGGATCCGCCGCTGAAGGGCGCTTCTCTCGCTCATGGCAGCAGCGTACGCCCATTTCTGAACACGTTCAGCCAAATTCCTGAAGGAGTTCAACTCTGGCGGGTGGCGTCTGGGGTGCGGTCAGAGTCCGACGATGGCGTTCCAGCGGAGGGCGAGGGAGCGGCGTTCGGCGGAGGAGATGTCCCGGGCCACGACGAGCCGTCGGCGCATGTCCTCGTCGGGGAAGATGAGCGGGTTCTCGGCCAGTTCGGCCGTCTCCCTGTCCTCGGATCCGGCCAGGACCTCGCGGGCGGCCGGGACCGGGCAGACGTAGTTGACGGAGGCCGCGAGCTCGGCCGCCACCTCCGGGTCGTAGTAGTGGTCGATCAGGGCCTCGGCATTGGCCTTGTGCCGGGCGAGGTTGGGCACGAGCAGGCTCTCCGCCCAGAGTTCGGCCCCTTCCTCGGGGACCACGAACTCGATGTCGGGGTTGTCCGCCTGCAACTGGATGGCGTCGCCCGAGTAGGCCTGACAGGCCAGCACGTCGCCCTTGCTGAGGTCGGAGGTGTAGTCGTTGCCGGTGAAGCGGCGGATGTGCTTCTTCTTCACCATGCTCTCGACGTGGTCGCACATCCGGTGGAAGTCGGACTCCGTCCAGCGGGTGACGTCCACGCCGTTGCCCTGCATCAGCAGGGCGAAGGACTCGTCGAGCCCGGAGAAGAGGGTGATCTTGCCGGCGAGTTCGGGCCGCCACAGGTCCTGGACCGACTTGATCTCCCGGCCGAGGGCCTTGCGGTTGTACGCGATGCCGGTGATCCCCGACTGCCAGGGGACGGTGTGCAGCCGGCCTTCGTCGAAGGCGGGGGAACGGAGCTGCGGGTCCAGGTAGCGGGTCACGTTGGACTGGGCCGAGCGGTCCATCTTCTGCGCCCAGCCGAGGTGGACGAAGCGCGCGGCCATCCAGTCGCTGACCACGACCAGGTCGTGCCCCGTCTCCTGGCGGTTCATCAGGGCCGGGCTGACCTTGCCGAAGAACTCGTCGTTGTCGTTGATCTCCTCGGTGTAGCGGACCTCGATGCCGGTCTGCTCCGAGAAGGCCTCCAGGGTCGGACGCCGCTCCTCGTCCTCCTCGTCGGTGTCGATGTACAGCGGCCAGTTGGAGAAGGAGACGGTGCGGTCCCGCTCGGACCTGTCGAGTCCTTCCCGCCGGCCCTCGGGGACGTAGGCGGCGGGCACCCCGCAGCCGGTCAGGGCGGCCAGCAGGCCCGTGGCACCGAGGCCGCGCAGCGCGGCGCGGCGGGAGAAGGCGAGTTCAGGCATGGCCACAGCCTCGGGGAACGCGAAGGGGCGGGCAATAGACATGTTGTCTACTGCCCGCCCCTGCGACACCGTGCTGTGGTCGGTGCGGTCGGTCAGCCGTCGAGCGAGGTCATCACGTGCTTGATGCGCGTGTAGTCCTCGAAGCCGTAGGCGGAGAGGTCCTTGCCGTAGCCGGACTTCTTGAAGCCGCCGTGCGGCATCTCGGCGACGAGCGGGATGTGGGTGTTGATCCACACGCAGCCGAAGTCGAGGTTCTTGGACATCCGCATCGCGCGGCCGTGATCCTTGGTCCACACGGAGGAGGCGAGGGCGAACTCGACGCCGTTCGCGTACTCCAGCGCCTGGGCCTCGTCCGCGAAGGACTGGACGGTGATGACGGGGCCGAAGACCTCGTTCTGGATGATCTCGTCGTCCTGCTTGAGGCCGGAGACCACGGTCGGGGCGTAGAAGTAGCCCTTCTCGCCGACCTGGTGGCCGCCCGCCTCGACCTTGGCGTGGGCGGGGAGGCGCTCGATGAAGCCCGCGACCTGCTTGAGCTGGTTCGGGTTGTTCAGCGGACCGTAGAGCACGTCCTCGTCGTCCGGCTGGCCGGTCTTCGTGTCGGCGGCGGCCTTGGCCAGCGCGGAGACGAACTCGTCGTGGATCGACTCGTGCACCAGCACACGGGTGGCGGCCGTACAGTCCTGGCCCGCGTTGAAGTAGCCCGCGACCGCGATGTCCTCGACGGCCTTGGCGATGTCGGCGTCCTGGAAGACCACGACCGGGGCCTTGCCGCCGAGCTCCAGGTGGACGCGCTTGACGTCCTTCGAGGCGCTCTCGGCGACCTGCATGCCCGCGCGCACCGAGCCGGTGATGGAGGCCATCGCCGGGGTGGAGTGCTCCACCATGGCCTTGCCGGTCTCGCGGTCACCGCAGATGACGTTGAAGACGCCCTTGGGCAGCACCGAGTCGATGATCTCCGCCATCAGGACGGTGGAGGCCGGGGTGGTGTCCGAGGGCTTGAGCACCACGGTGTTGCCCGCGGCGATGGCCGGGGCGAACTTCCACACGGCCATCATCATCGGGTAGTTCCACGGCGCGACCTGGGCACAGACGCCGACCGGCTCACGGCGGATGATCGAGGTCATCCCCTCCATGTACTCGCCGGCCGAGCGGCCCTCCAGCAGACGGGCGGCGCCCGCGAAGAAGCGGATCTGGTCCACCATCGGCGGCAGCTCCTCGCTGGCCGTGAGGCCCAGCGGCTTGCCGGTGTTCTCCGACTCGGCGGCGACCAGCTCGTCCGCGCGCGCCTCGAAGGCGTCCGCGATCTTCAGCAGGGCCTTCTGGCGGTCCGAGGGCGTGGTGTCGCGCCAGCCCGGGAAGGCGGCCGCGGCGGCGGCCATGGCGGCGTCGACATCGGCCTGGCCCGAGAGCGGGGCAGTGGCGTACGCCTCGCCGGTGGCGGGGTTGACCACCTCGGTGGTCCGCCCGTCGGCGGCGTCCTTGAACTCCCCGCCGATGTAGTTGCGCAGACGACGCAGTTCGGTGGTCACTCCAGCCACACTCCTGATCACATGTCCAACGGTTGAGACAACTCCCAAGCCTAGCCCCTATGCCGACGCTTTCGACAGGGCCGGACGCCACGAACTACGAAATCAGTGAGATTCAAGCTCCCAAACAACGGATTTCATCGATTCCGTCTTGCGGAACAGACGACTCCTCGTGCACAGTGAGGTCGTGGTCAGTCGAAGCGCAGATTCCAGGAACAGACAACCGTCCCCTTCGGTCGATGCTGTGTCCCTGGCGATCATCGAGCAACTGCAGGAGGACGGTCGCCGTCCCTACGCAGCGATCGGCAAGGCAGTCGGTCTGTCGGAAGCGGCGGTGCGCCAGCGCGTACAGAAGCTCCTCGACCAGGGCGTCATGCAGATCGTCGCCGTCACCGACCCGCTCACCGTGGGCCTGCGACGCCAGGCCATGGTCGGGATCAACGTCGAGGGAGACCTCGACCCGGTGGCCGACGCACTCACCGCAATGGCCGAGTGCGAGTACGTGGTGATGACCGCCGGATCGTTCGACCTGATGGTGGAGATCGTCTGCGAGGACGACGACCACCTGCTCGAGACGATCAACAAGAAGATCCGCACGCTCCCCGGCGTGCGATCAACCGAAAGCTTCGTTTACCTGAAGCTGAAGAAGCAGACCTACATGTGGGGAACCCGATAACCGTGAGCCAGGACCTCTCCAAAACCGCGTACGACCACCTGTGGATGCACTTCACCCGCATGTCGTCCTACGAGAACTCCCCCGTCCCCACGATCGTCCGGGGCGAGGGCACCTACATCTGGGACGACAAGGGCAAGCGCTACCTGGACGGTCTCGCCGGACTGTTCGTGGTCAACGCCGGTCACGGCCGCAAGGAACTGGCCGAGGTCGCCTACAAGCAGGCCCAGGAACTCGCGTTCTTCCCCATCTGGTCGTACGCGCACCCCAAGGCCGTGGAGCTCGCCGAGCGCCTCGCCCACTACGCCCCGGGCGACCTGAACAAGGTCTTCTTCACCACCGGTGGCGGCGAGGCCGTCGAGACCGCCTGGAAGCTCGCGAAGCAGTACTTCAAGCTCCAGGGCAAGCACACCAAGTACAAGGTCATCTCGCGTGCGGTCGCCTACCACGGCACCCCGCAGGGCGCCCTGTCCATCACCGGCCTGCCGGCCCTGAAGGCCCCCTTCGAGCCGCTGGTCCCCGGCGCGCACAAGGTGCCGAACACCAACATCTACCGCGCCCCGATCTTCGGCGACGACCCCGAGGCCTACGGCCGCTGGTGCGCCGACCAGATCGAGCAGGAGATCCTCTTCGAGGGCGCCGACACCGTCGCGGCCGTCTTCCTGGAGCCGGTGCAGAACGCCGGCGGCTGCTTCCCGCCGCCGCCCGGGTACTTCCAGCGGGTCCGCGAGATCTGCGACGAGTACGACGTGCTGCTCGTCTCCGACGAGACGATCTGCGCCTTCGGCCGCCTCGGCACGATGTTCGCCTGTGACAAGTTCGACTACGTGCCGGACATGATCACCTGCGCCAAGGGCATGACCTCGGGCTACTCCCCGATCGGCGCCTGCATCATCTCGGACCGCCTCGCGGAGCCCTTCTACAAGGGCGACAACACCTTCCTGCACGGCTACACCTTCGGCGGTCACCCGGTGTCCTCCGCGGTGGCGCTGGCCAACCTCGACATCTTCGACAAGGAAGGCCTGAACCAGCACGTGCTGGACCAGGAGGGCAACTTCTTCAACACCCTGAAGAAGCTGCACGACCTCCCGATCGTCGGCGACGTCCGCGGCAACGGCTTCTTCTACGGCATCGAGCTCGTCAAGGACAAGGTCACCAAGGAGTCCTTCACGGACGAGGAGACGGAGCGCGTGCTCTACGGCTTCCTCTCCAAGGCGCTCTTCGAGAACGGCCTGTACTGCCGCGCCGACGACCGTGGCGACCCGGTCATCCAGCTCGCGCCGCCGCTGATCGCCGACCAGGGCACCTTCGACGAGATCGAGGGCATCCTGCGGAGCGTGCTCACCGAGGCGTGGACCAAGCTCTAAAAGCCTCCGGACCAGGCTTCAAATCGTCCGACCACACGGCCCGGATCCTCCGTTCGAGTGAGAACGCGGGGGTCCGGGCCGTGTGCTGTCACCATCCAAGCGGTTCATCTCTTTACATCGCAGTGCGGCGCCAGTGACCGAACCGGTTCCGCTTCGTTCCCCCGGACGGAGGTGTACGCCATGGTGGCTCCCCCTGACAGTGCCCCGCCCGACAACGATGTGCTGTGGGCCCGGTCCCTTCACTACTCCCACAGCGGTTCCCCCGGCCTCATCGGGGTCTCGGTCGGAGTCCGCCAGGGCGAGATCCTGGCCCTGACCGGCCCGCGCGGCAGCGGGAAGACCACCCTGCTGCGCTGCCTGTCCGGACAGCTCCGCCCCGAGCAGGGCGAGGTCTGGTTCAACAGCGTCCCCGTCCACACCATGGGCGCCCTCGCCCGCGAACGGCTGCGCCGCGACCGGTTCGGCTGGATCGGCCCCGAGCCCCAGCTGCTGCCCGAGCTGAAGGTCTGGGAGAACGCCGCGCTCCCGCTGCTGATCTCCGGCGCCTCCCACCGCGCCGCCAAGCACGCCGCCTGCGAATGGCTGGAGCGCCTCGACATCGGCGCCTTCGCCCGCAAGCGGCCCACCGCCCTGAACCGGGCCGAATCCCAGCGCGTGGCCCTGGCCCGGGCTCTGGTCAACGTGCCCGCGGTGATCTTCGCGGACGAGCCCACGGCCCCGCTGCACCGGGCCGAGCGCGCCCAGCTGCTCCGCACGCTGACCACCGCGGCCCGCTCCCACTCCATCACCGTGGTGCTGGCCACCCATGACGAGGAGAGCGCCGCCGCGGCCGACCGCCGCCTGGCCCTGCTCGACGGCCGGCCCGCCTCAGCGGCCGCCGCGTACCCGGGGCCCACCACCCCCGAGACCACGGAGGACCAGGACGCGTGCTCGCTCTCCGCCTAGCCCGCGGCTCCCGGCCGCTGGTCCAGCTGCGCAGGCTGCTGGTCGCCGTGGCCTCGGCCGGCACCGGATTCCTCCTGCTCTACGTGCTCGCAGGAGCCCTGGACCGGCCCGCCGGATCGTTCCCTCGGCTGCTGTGGGCCCTGGTCCCGCTGGCCGCCACCGTCCAGTTCGCGGTCGCCGTGGCCCGGACGGACCCCTCGACCCGGCCCCGGGAGGGCCTGGACGCCGTCGGGCTGGGCCCCGTACGCCTCACCCTGGTCGCGGCGATCTCCACCGCCGTGGCCTGCACCCTGGGCAGCGCCCTGGCCCTGGCCGCCTTCCTGCACCTGCGCGGGGACCTGGCCGGGCTGCCCTTCGACGGAGCGGGGGCCGCGCTGCTGCACGCCGACCGGCCGCTGCCCGTGGCCGCCGCCCTCACCCTCCTGGCCCTGGTCCCGCTGAGCGCCTCGGCCGCCGCGGGCCTCGCCCTGCGCCCGGGCACCCGCCGCCCGCTCGCCCCGCAGACCGCCCTGCCCTGGGGCATCGCCCTCACCGCGTGCGGGCTGGCCGTCGAGGCGTACGCGGGACGCGGCGGGGCGGGGATGCTGACCGGCTGGTCCCTGACCGCGGTCGGACTCGCCCTCGCCGGACCGGGTCTCGCCTACGCCTGCGGGACGCTGGTGCAGGCCGTGCGCCCCGGCGCGCTGCGGCTGCTCGCCGGGCGGGCCCTCCAGCAGGAGGCGTCCCGGCTGGGCCCGCCGCTGGGGGTGCTCTGTGCGATCGGCGCCGGAGCGCTCAGCGCCCTGGCCCTGCGTGACCGGGGCGGGCTGCTCCTGCCGCTGGGTCCGCTGTCCGGACCGGCCGCCGTGCTGGTCGCCCTGTGCGCCGCCGCGACCCTTCTCACATCCGCGGCGGAGGCCCACCAGTCCCGCGCCGCCGCGCAGGGCGCCCTGTTGGATCTCGGCGCCCCGGCCAAGGTCCTGCGCTCGGCAGCGAGTTTGCGGGCCTCGGCGCTGATCGTCGTGTGCGCACCGGTCAGCTGGGGTGTGGCGCAGCTGACGTCCATGGCCCTGACCCGCTGACCCGGGCAGCCCTTAGGGTGGGCCGAATGGTCAACGGACACATCGACACCGAGATCGAGACGCTCGCGGAATTCGACCGGGTCGCGGCGCTGGGCTCCCTCAGCGGCTACCGGATCCAGTCGGTCAACCTGCTGGAGCGGACCTTCGCGCTGCTCTCCGCCGACACCTCGGCAGCCGTGTTCCTGGGCTGCCCGATGGAGCCCGACGCCTCGGTGAAGGTGCGCGCGGACGGCGCCCTGGTCTTCCCGCCGGTGCCGGACCTGCCCTTCAACCCGTACCGGGGGCTGCTCTACAGCCCCGAGGAGCTCTTCTCGGGGCTGCCGAACGGGTACGAGGCCACCCCGGACGCCCTGGCGTACGCCTGGTTCCAGGAGACCAAGTCCGACGGGGACGTCTTCTCCTCGATGCTGCGCTCCGTGCACGACGACGCCGTCTCCGACGCCCTCGACGAGCACCTGGCCGGTGCCCGGGTCGTGGGCGTGATGGGCGGCCACGCCATGTCCCGCGGCGGCACGGAGTACCGCGGCGCGGCCGAGCTGGGCCGGGCCCTGACCCGGTCCGGGCTGACGGTCGCCACCGGCGGCGGCCCTGGCGCCATGGAGGCGGCGAACCTCGGCGCGTACCTGGCCCCCGCCCCGGACGAGGCCCTCCCGGAGGCTCTGGAGATGCTCGCCAAGGCCCCCTCCTTCACCCCGTCGGTGTCCGACTGGGCCCGCGCGGCCTTCGCCGTACGGGAGCGCTGGCCCTCCGGGGGCGACTCGGTGGGCATCCCGACCTGGTTCTACGGGCACGAGCCGCCGAACGCCTTCGCGGCCCACATCGCGAAGTACTTCGCGAACGCCACCCGTGAGGACGGGCTGCTGGCCCGTTCCACCGCCGGCGTGGTCTTCCTGCCGGGCGCGGCGGGCACGGTCCAGGAGGTCTTCGACAACGCCACGCCCAATTACTACGAGTCCCGCGGTCCGGCGACGCCGATGGTCCTGGTCGACCGGGCCCACTGGACCGAGCACCTCCCGGTGTGGCCGCTGCTCCAGGCCTTGGCCCGCGGCCGGGCGATGGAGTCCCGGATCGCGCTCGTCGACTCGGTTGACGAGGTCCCGGAGGTACTCGCCGGAATGCGTTGACCCGGCGAGGCAACTTCGGGGCCCGATCCCACGTCTGGCAGAGGTACCGCAAAACCTGCCAGACGTGAACGGAGCCCTTGGTGCTCATAGGCCTGCTGACCGCTGTCGCGGCGTCCATCTGTTACGGAACGGGATCCGTCCTGCAAGCCGTCGGATCGCGCCGCGCCGCCCGGATGTCCCCGACGGCCGCCGGGGTGACCGCGCACGGCGGCCCCAACCTGTCGTCCACCGCCAAGGCCGCGATGACCTGGGAATTCATCGTCGGGACGATCCTGGACTTCGTGGGCTTCGGGCTGGGTGCGCTCGCCGCCCGGATGCTCCCGCTGTTCCTCTCCCAGACCGTGATCAGCGCCAACCTGGTGATCACGGCCGTGCTGAGCGTGAAGATGCTCGGCATCCGCCTCACCCGCAAGGAATGGGCCTCGATCGGCGTCGTCTGCACCGCGCTGGTGCTGCTGGCGACCGCCGCGGGCCACGAGGGCGGCCACCACGCGCCGATGTCCACCCACTGGTGGCTGCTCGCCGTGACCCTGCTGATCATCGTGGGCGGCACCGTCGCCGTACGCTTCCTCGGCGGCCGGGCCGCGATCCTGGCGGGTCTGCTGTCGGGCCTGGCCTTCGGCGCGCTGGGCGTCGGGGTCCGGATCCTGAACGGCGTCGACCCGTTCGACCTGGGCTCCTTCCTCTCCGACCCGGCCCTGTACGCCATCTTGATCGCGGGCTTCGGCGGGATGTACCTGCACACGGTCGCCCTCCAGATCGGCTCGGTGAACGGGGCCACCGCGGCCCTCGTCGTCGGCGAGACCGTGCTCCCGGGGGCGATCGGCGTCCTGTGGCTGGGCGACGCCTCCCGCCCGGGCCTGGCCTGGCTCGCGGTGCTCGGCTTCGTGCTGGCGGTGGCCGGTGCGGTCGCCGTGGCCTGGTTCGGCAACCACGAGGGCGCCGAGGAGGAGACCGAGGCCCCGGTCCCGGCTCCGGTCGGCTGACCTCGCGGCCGGCCGGGCAGGTCACCCGGTCGGCCGTCCCCGGTGGTGGCGCGGCGGCGGCTGCCGCTTGCTGGACCCGGGGGAGAGAGCGAGGGGCCCATGGAGCCCACGACCGACCGGATGAAGACGCCGCGGGCCGCCGGGATGGCCGGAATCGCCTTCGCCCTGCTCCTGGCGGCGGCGATCGTCCTGATGCGGCTCGCCGTCCCGTCCGGGGACGCCGCCACCGGCCCCATCGACCCCGACCGGCGCTGGGCGATCCGGGTGGCCCTGGAGATCGTGCCCTTCGCCGGCATCTTCTTCCTGTGGTTCATGGGCGCCCTGCGCGCCCACACCGGTGAGGCCGAGGACCGGTTCGTCGCCACCGTGTTCCTCGGCAGCGGCTTCGTCTTCGCGGCCACCCTGTTCGGCGCCGCCGCCGCTGCGGGCACCGTGCTGAACGAGGACACGCCCTCCGACTTCGGCCGGAGCTACGCCTACACCCTGCTGGCGACCTACGCTCTGCGCATGGCGGCCGTCTTCGTCCTCGCGACCTCGACCATCGGACGGCGGCTCGGTGTCTTCCCCCGGCCGCTGGCCCTGCTGGGCACCGTGGTCGGCCTGGTGCTGATCGTGGTGGGGTCCGGCATGCCCTGGTCCGAGCTGGTGTTCCCGGCCTGGGCCCTGATCGTCAGCGTGTACATCCTGCGGGTCCGGCGCGGCAGCCCCGATGCGGAACCGGCCGGACCGGGCCCGGCCCCGTCCGCCCCTTCCTGAACTGGCCGTATCCGCTCCAGCAGGCGCTCCCCCGGTCCCGCGCGCATGCTGGTGGAAAGGAAGGGGACGGGGGTCCCGGGGGGTGACGGGGATGACCAGGCCAGCGAAAGGCAGATCCGTCATGAGGCTTGTCGTCGACCTCAACCGCTGCCAGGGATACGCCCAGTGCGCGTTCCTCGCTCCCGACGTGTTCGCCATGCACGGCGACGAGTCGCTGCTGTACAACCCGGAGGCCGCTGCCGAGCACCGCGAGGACGTGCTGCGCGCCGTGGCCGCCTGTCCGGTCGGTGCGATCCTCCTCGAACTCACCGACGAGGACATGGCATCGGTCACCCAGGAGTCCGCTGCCGGGGCGGGTGCCCCCTCCGGAGGCGCGCGGTGAGCGGTCAAGGAGCACACGACGGAGCCCTGGAGCGGCTCAAGCAGGACGGCCGCATCGTCGTCGTCGGCGCTTCGCTCGCCGGTCTGCGGGCCGCCGAGACCATGCGCGAGAAGGGCTTCGCCGGTTCGCTGACGATGATCGGCGACGAACCGTACGAGCCGTACGACCGGCCTCCGCTGTCCAAGCAGGTCCTGCTGGGCCATGCCGTCGCGGACCACACCGCGCTCCCCCGCCGCCGGGCGATCGACGCCGACTGGCGCCTCGGGGTCCCCGCCACCGGCCTGGACATGGCCGCGCGCCGGGTCCGGCTCGGCAACGGCGACGAGGTCGAGTACGACCGGCTGCTGATCGCGACCGGTGTACGGGCACGGCCGTGGCCCAACGAGGACGAGGGCGCGCTCGACGGGGTCTTCGTCCTGCGCACCCGGGACGACGCCGAGGGGCTGCAACGGGCCCTGGCAGCCGGCCCGCGCCGGGTCCTCGTCATCGGAGCCGGGTTCACCGGGTCCGAGATCGCCTCCGCCTGCCGGGAACGCGATCTGCCCGTGACCGTCGCCGAACGGGGCGCGGCCCCGCTGGTCGGCGCGCTCGGCGGGGTGATCGGCGAGGTCGCGGCCGAGATGCACCGCGAGCACGGGGTGGATCTGCGTACCGGGGTCATGGTGACCGCCCTGGAGGGCGACCCCGCGGGCCGGGTCCGCGCCGCCCACCTCTCCGACGGGTCCACCGTCGAGGCCGATGTGGTGGTGGTCTCGCTGGGCGCGCAGCGCAACACCGAATGGCTCGCCGGTTCCGGGCTCGGTTCGGGTCCCCGGGGCATCGCATGTGACGCGGGCTGCCGGGCCTTCGACATCCGGGGCATCGTCACCGACGACATCTATGTGGCGGGTGACGTGGCACGTTCGCCGCACGCCCTGTTCGGCTACCAGTTCCTTTCGCTGGAGCACTGGGGCAACGCCGTCGCCCAGGCCGACACGGCGGCGCACAACATGCTCAGCGAGAGCGCGGACCGCCGCCCGCACCTGTGGGTCCCGGCGTTCTGGTCCTCCCAGTTCGGCGTGAACATCAAGTCGGTCGGAGTGCCGCCGATGGGGACGGAGATCCTCATCACGCAGGGTTCGCGCGCCGAGCGCCGGTTCGCGGCCGTGTACGGCTACCAGGGACGCGTGATCGCCGCCGTGACCTTCGACCAGTGCCGGTGGCTCCAGTTCTACGAGCAGCAGATCGAGACGACCGCGCCCTTCCCGCCGCCCTTCTCGACGGTGGACCGCAGGCCGGAGGGGAACAAGCCGATGCCGGCGGACTTCCCCGACCCGTCGGTGCCGACCCACGGACCGACCATCACCCTCAGCGGCTACTCCCCGGCCGACCGGAAGATGACCTTCACTCCGGCGCACCACTGACGACCGCACCGCGCCCTCCCCTGAGGATCACGAGGATCACGAGGACCCGCCATGACACAAGCCCTCCTGCGGGAGATCATCGACTACGCGAACCGCGCCGACCCGTACCCGCTGTACGAGGAGCTCCGCAAGACGCCGGTCTCCCAGGACGGGGACGGCCCGTACGTCATCAGCACGTACTACGAGATCCAGAGCCTCCTGCACGACCCCCGGATCAGCTCCGACGCCCGGAACCTGAAGTCGACCGGTGACGACCCGCTGGGCCAGGCCGAGGACGAGGGGACGACCCTGCCCCCGTCCTTCCTCAAGCTCGACCCGCCGGACCACGACCGCCTGCGGCGGATGACGAACCGGCCGTTCGGGCCGCCGACCGCCCCGCACCGGGTGCACGACATGCGCGAGGAGCTCGGCGGCCTCGTCTCCGAGCTGATCGACGCCATCGTCGACACCGGGAACCTCGACCGGATCGACCTGGTGGACCAGTTCGCCTACCCCTTCCCGGTCACGGTCATCTGCCGGCTGCTCGGGGTGCCGCGCGAGGACGAACCGCGCTTCCACGTCTGGGCCGAGACCCTCGCCGCCAGCCTGGACCCCGACCCGGACGCGGACCCGGCCCAGCACGGCAAGGGCGCCATGGACGCCCGGATGGAACTGGGCATGTACCTCGCCGGACTGATCGAGGAGCGCCGCAAGAACCCCGGCGACGACATGCTGTCCCAGCTGGCGACGGCGGACGGCCCGGACGGGTCGATGACCACCATGGAGGTGCTGAGCACCTCGGCGCTGCTGCTGATCGCCGGCCACGAGACCACCGTCAACCTGATCACCAACGGCATGCTGACGCTGCTGCGCCACCCGGACGTCCTGGCGCGGCTGCGCGAGGACCCGCAGCTGTCCGTGCAGATCGTCGAGGAACTGCTGCGCTACGAGCCGCCCGTGCAGCTGCTGCCCCAGCGCAGCACCCTCTCCGACATCGAGGTGGCCGGTGTCACCATCCCCAAGGGCGCCTCGCTGTGGCTGATGCTGGCGTCGGGGAACCGGGACCCGAAGCGCTTCGAGAACGCGGACCGCTTCGACCCGGACCGGGGGGACATCCAGCACCTCGGCCTCGGCAGCGGCATCCACAGCTGCTTCGGTGCCCCGCTGGCCCGCCAGGAGGCCCAGCTGGCGCTGAGCGAGCTGGCCCGGCGGCTGGAGAACCCGCAGCTGCTGGAGGACCCGCCGCAGTACCGCCAGAACGCGGTCCTGCGCGGCCCCCGCCACCTGCAGGTCTCCTGCACCGGCATCCGCTCCTGAGCGGCGCCCGCACCGGCCGGCCTAAGCCGGGTCGCCGGTCTCCGCGGGCAGTACGACCACCTCGGCCGGGGCGAAGGTCACCGCGACCCGGTCTCCCGGGGACGGCGCCCCGGCGAGCCCGCACTCCGCCTCCAGCAGCGGTCCCGCCTCGGGCCGCAGCAGCAGCGCCACGTGCGTGCCCCGGAAGGTGCGCGACTGGACGACGCACCGCAGCCCGTCCTGCGCGAGGAGCACCCCGGCGGGCCTGACCAGCAGCTTGCGTTCGCCCTCCGCGGCCCCCTGGGGCACCGCCACCTTGCCCCACGGGGTGTCGGCGGCGCCGCCCGACACCGTCGCCGGGACCACGTTCTCGAAGCCCAGGAACCGGGCCACGAACTCCGAAGCCGGCTGCTGCCACACCTCCAGCGGGGTCCCGGCCTGCGCGATCCGGCCGTCCCGCATCACCACCACCCGGTCGGCCAGCGCGAAGGCCTCCCCCTGGTCGTGGGTGACGGCCAGCACCGTCGTGCCGAGCCGGGAGAACAGCCCCCGCAACTCCACCACGAGCCTCTCCCGCAGCCCCCGGTCCAGCTGGCCCAGCGGCTCGTCCAGCATCAGCAGCCGCGGCGAGGGCGCCAGGGCCCGGGCCAGTGCGACCCGCTGCTGTTCGCCGCCCGACAGGGAGGCCACCGCCCGGCCCTGCGCCCCCGGCAGCCCGACCAGTTCGAGCAGCTCCGCGACCCGGGCCTCGTAGGAGGCCCGGCCCGCGCCCCGCATCCGCAGCCCGAAGGAGACGTTCGCCCCGACGTCCCGGTGCGGGAACAGCTGGTGGTCCTGGAACATCAGGCCGAGGCCCCGCCGGTGCACGGGGACCCCGGCCTGGTCGGCGCCGCCCAGCAGAACCCGGCCGCCGGACACCGGCTGGAGCCCGGCGACGACCCTCAGCAGGGTGGACTTCCCGCTCCCGCTCGGCCCCAGTACGCAGACGGTCTCGTGCTCGGCGACCGCCAGGTCGACGCAGTCCACGACCGCACGCTCACCGAAGCGGACCGACACCCCTTCCAGCTGAAGCAGGGTCATCAGAACTCTCCGGAGGTCTTGTCGGGACGCAGCCGCTCCAGCGCCAGCAAGGACACCGCGCACACCAGCATCAGGATCGTGCTCAGGGCCATCGCCTGCCCGTAGTTCAGCTCGCCGGCCCGTCCCAGCAGCCGGGCCACCGCCACCGGCAGCGTCGGCTGGTCCGGCCGGGCGATGAAGACGGTCGCACCGAACTCGCCGAGCGAGACCGCGAAGGCGAAGCCCGCGGCGATCAGCAGGGCCCGCCGCACCAGCGGCAGGTCCACCTCCCGCCAGGCCCTCAGCGGGGACGCGCCGAGCACGGCGGCCGCCTCCCGCAGCCGCCCGTCCACGGCGCGCAGGACAGGCAGCATGGTCCGTACGACGAACGGCACGCCCACCAGCGCCTGCGCCAGCGGCACCAGGATCCACGAGGTCCGCAGGTCCAGGGGCGGCTCGTCCAGGGTGATCAGGAACCCGAAGCCCACCGTCACGGCGGACACCCCGAGCGGCAGCATCAGCAGCGCGTCGAAGCCGCGTACGAAGCTGCCGCCGCGCCGGGTCAGGGCCGCGGCGGCGAGCCCGCCGATGAGCAGGGCGATGGCGGTCGCGGCGAGCGCGTACCGCAAGGAGTTCCAGATGGCCTCCAGCGGCGGCACCAGGAAGGTCCCGCCCCCTGCGGCGACGTCCTGCAGCGCCCGGTAGAAGCCGAGGCCGTACCCGCCCGGGGCGTCGAAGGACCGCTCCACGAGGACGGCCAGCGGCGCCACGATCAGCAGGAGCACCGTCAGCAGCACCCCGCCCAGCAGGGCGCGCTGGGCCCAGCCGGACGGCCGGTGCGCGGTGCGGCCCGGGTCCACCAGCCGCAGCGCCGTCTCCCGCTTGCGCACGGTCCAGGCGTGCACGGCGAGGATCCCCCCGACGGCCGCGAACTGCACCATCGTGAGCACGGCGGCGGTGGGCAGGTCCAGGAGCTGCGCCGTCTGCCGGTAGACCTCCACCTCCAGGGTGGAGTACGAGGGTCCGCCCAGGATCTGCACGACGCCGAAAGAGGTGAAGGTGAAGAGGAACACCATCAGCGAGGCGGCAGCCACCGCCGGGCCCAGCGCGGGCAGCGTCACCCGCCGCCAGGCGGCGAAGCGGCCCGCGCCCAGCACCCGGGCGGCCTCCTCCTGGCGCGGGTCCAGCTGCGCCCAGAGCCCGCCGACGGTCCGTACGACGACGGCGTAGTTGAAGAAGACGTGCGCGAGCAGAATCGCCCAGACGGTGGTGTCCAGGCGCACGCCCCACAGTTCGTCCAGCAGTCCGCCGCGGCCGACGAGCGCGAGGAAGGCCGTACCGACGACCACGGTCGGCAGCACGAAGGGAACGGTCACCACGGCGCGCAGCAGCTGCTTGCCGCGGAACTCGAAGCGCGCGAAGACGTAGGCGCCGGGGAGTGCGACCAGCAGGGTGAGCGCCGTGGAGGCGAAGGCCTGCCAGGTGGTGAACCACAGCACGTCGGCGATGTCGGGCCGGGCCAGCACCTCGCCGATGCGGCCGAACTGCCAGCCGTCGTCGGTCTTGAGTCCGCGGCCGACGATCGCGGCGACCGGGTAGGCGAAGAACAGCCCGAAGAAGACCATGGGCAGGGCCATCAGGGCGAGGCGCACCGCTGTCGCCCGCCCGCCCCCGCGGGGGCGGGGTCCGGGGCCCGGCACGGCGCCCCCCGCGCCGTGCCCGACTCCTTCGTGCCGCCTACTTCACGACGGTCGAGGTCCATGCCTTGACCCACTGCTCACGGTTCTTGGCGATGGCGTCCGGGGTGACGGCCTCCGGCTTCTCGATCACCACACCGTGCTTCGTGAACAGCTCCGGCAGGGCAGCGTCCTTGGTCACCGGGTTCACGAACATCTGGAGCGGCATGTCCTCCTGGAACTTCTTGCTGATCAGGAAGTCCAGGAGCGCCTTGCCGCCCTCCTCGTTCTTCGCTCCCTTGAGCAGACCGGCGAACTCGGTCTGGCGGAAGCAGGTGCCGGTGGAGACGCCCGTCGGGGCATCGGCCGGCTGCGGGTCGGCGTACAGGACCTCGACCGGCGGGCTGGAGGCGTAGGAGACGACCAGCGGGCGGTCGCCCTTGGCCTTCTTGCCGCCCGCGGAGCCGGAGAAGCGCTCGTTGTAGGCCTGCTCCCAGCCGTCGACGACCTCGACGCCGTTGGCCTTGAGCTTGCTCCAGTAGTCCTTCCAGCCCTCCTCGCCGTACTTGCCGACGGAGGCGAGCAGGAAGCCGAGGCCGGGCGAGGAGGTCGCGGCGTTCTCGGTGACCAGCAGGTTCTTGTACTCGGGCTTGATCAGGTCGTCCAGCGTCTGCGGCGGGGCGAGCTTCTTGTCCGCGAAGTACTGCTTGTCGTAGTTGACGCAGATGTCACCGGAGTCGATGGGGGTGACCCGGTGCTCCTTGTCGAGATGGAACTCCGGCTTCACCTCGCCCAGGCCCTTGGCCTCGTACGGCGTGAAGATGCCGTTGTCGAGGGCGCGCGAGAGGAGCGTGTTGTCGACGCCGAAGAAGACGTCGCCGCGCGGGGAGCCCTTGGTGAGGATCTCCTGGTTCAGGGCCGCTCCCGCGTCCCCGGACTTGAGCACCTTGACGGTGTAGCCGCTCTGCTGCTCGAACTCCTTGAGGACCGTGTCGGTCACGTTGAAGGAGTCGTGGGAGACGAGCGTGACGTTCTTGGACTTGGGGGCGTCGCTCGCGCCCGCGGACTTGTCCTCGGCGTCGCCGCCGCAGGCGGCGAGCGTGGTGACGCCCAGCGCCGCCGCGAGCGCGGCGCCCGCGATCTTCTTGGTGGTGCTCACTGGTGAATTCCTCCTGGGATGACCAGGAGAAGACGCGGCCCTGCCCGGCGCTCTGTGAGGAGCGGACGCCGGGCAGGGCGCAACAGCTTGAGTGATGACCGAACTTCCTACCCCGAATGACCGGGGCGAGGTTCAGAGGGTCTGCGGATGACGGTCCCGCACTCTCAGCGCTGTGGCGCTCCCCTGTCGGAATATGAAATTGGTTCGGCCACAGGGTACCCCGCGGCCGAATCTGTTCGGCCAAAAGCGGAAGTTAGCGCTCCGAAGCGGCCAGCTGACCGCATGCGCCGTCGATCTCCTGGCCGCGGGTGTCCCGTACGGTCACGGGCACGCCGTGCCGGGCGATCGCCTCCACGAAGGCCTTCTCGTCCTCGGGCCGCGACGCGGTCCACTTCGAGCCCGGCGTCGGGTTCAGCGGAATCAGGTTGACGTGCACGCGCTTGCCCTTGAGCAGCTTGCCGAGCAGGTCACCGCGCCAGGCCTGGTCGTTGATGTCGCGGATCAGCGCGTACTCGATGGAGATCCGGCGGCCGGACTTCTCCGCGTACTCCCACGCCGCGTCCAGCACCTCGCGGACGTTCCACCGCGTGTTCACGGGGACGAGGGTGTCGCGCAGCTCGTCATCGGGCGCGTGCAGCGAGACCGCGAGGCGGCACTTGAAGCCCTCGTCGGCGAAGCGCAGCATGGCCGGGACCAGGCCGACGGTGGACACGGTGATGCCGCGCTGCGACAGCCCCAGGCCGTCGGGCTCCGGGTCGGTGAGGCGGCGGATGGCGCCGACGACGCGCTTGTAGTTGGCCAGCGGCTCGCCCATGCCCATGAAGACGATGTTCGACAGCCGGGCCGGGCCGCCGGGCACCTCGCCGTCGCGCAGGGCGCGCATGCCGTCGACGATCTGGTGGACGATCTCGGCGGTGGACAGGTTCCGGTCCAGGCCCGCCTGGCCGGTCGCGCAGAACGGGCAGTTCATGCCGCAGCCGGCCTGCGAGGAGATGCACATGGTGACGCGGTCGGGATAGCGCATCAGCACGGACTCGACGAGCGTGCCGTCGTGCAGCTTCCACAGGGTCTTGCGGGTGGTGTCGTCGTCGCAGCTGATGTGCCGGATGACGTTCATCAGGTCCGGCAGGAGCTCCTGCTGGAGCTTCTCGCGGGACCCGGCGGGGATGTCCGTCCACTGCGCCGGGTCGTGCGCGTAGCGGGCGAAGTAGTGCTGGGAGAGCTGCTTGGCCCGGAACGGCTTCTCGCCGATCGCTGCGACCGCCTCGCGGCGCTCCTCCGGAGTGAGGTCGGCGAGGTGCCGGGGAGGCTTCTTGGCTCCGCGGGGGGCGACGAAGGTGAGCTCTCCCGGAACAGGGCGGGCCATGGCAGGTACTCCTCGTAAGACGAAAGGCGCGCCGCAGAAGCAGCGCGCCCTCCAAGAGTAACCGCCCGGCGTATCACGCCGCCTTCTCGCAGGTCAACGGGTCAGCCGGTACCGACGAACGCGGCCAGCAGCAGCCACACCACCGGAGCGGTCGGCAGCAGGGAGTCCAGCCGGTCCATGATGCCGCCGTGACCGGGCAGCAGGGTGCCCATGTCCTTGATGCCCAGGTCCCGCTTGATCATCGACTCGCCGAGGTCGCCCAGAGTGGCGCTGACCGCGACCGCGAGCCCCAGCAGGAGGCCCTGCCACCAGGCACCGCCCTCGATGAGGAACTCCATGCACAGCGCGCCGGCGGCCATCGCGAAGCCCACCGCGCCGAGCAGGCCCTCGCGGGTCTTCCCGGGGCTGATCCGCGGCGCGAGCTTGTGCTTGCCGAAGCGCCAGCCCACCGCGTAGGCCCCGGTGTCGCTGACCACGGTCAGGACCAGGAAGGTGACCACGCGCTGCGGCCCGTCGTCGGCGGTGAGCAGCATCGCCACGAAGGTCGCCAGGAAGGGCACGTAGAACGCCGCGAACACGCCGGCGGTGACGTCCTTGAGGTAGTCCTCGGGCGGTTCGGTCATCCGCCAGACCAGGACCGCCAGCGCGGTCAGGGCCATGGCCACCCAGGCGCCCTCGGCCCCGCGGACGTATCCGGCGATGACCATGGCCGCGCCGCCGACCGCGAGCGGCACGAGCGGGGCCTTGATGCCCTTCTGCTCGTGGAGCCGGGAGGTGAGCTCCCACAGGCCCACGACGACCGCGACGACGACGACGCCGACGAAGACGGCCTTGACGATGAACAGCGAGGCGAAGATCACCGCGCCGAGGCCGACACCCACCCCTATGGCGGCACGCAGGTCCCGCCCGGCGCGCTTCTTCGGCGGCGGGGGCGAGGCGTCCTGCGGCTGCGGGGCATGCGGAGGCGGGGGGCTGGGCATGGGCTCCTGCGGCGGCGTCTCGGCGCGGAAGAGGGGGCCGCGGTCTGCGGCGGCCCCCCGATCGCGTGCTTCCCGGTCGTCGAAGTCACGGCCGGCGGCATCGGGCACGATGGGCATGGGCCGAGTGTGCGGGCCCACCTGCGCATCGTATGCGGGACCCGCCGGAACCGGCTCCGGCTGCCAGGAAGAGTCGTTCATCAGACTTCGAGGAGCTCGGCTTCCTTGTGCTTGAGCAGCTCGTCCACCTGCGCGACGTACTTCGCGGTGGTGTCGTCGAGCTCCTTCTCGGCGCGGCGCACCTCGTCCTCGCCGGCTTCCTTGTCCTTGACGAGCTTGTCGAGGGCGTCCTTGGCCTTGCGGCGGACGGCGCGGATCGAGACCTTGGAGTCCTCGGCCTTGGTGCGCGCGACCTTGATGTACTCCTTGCGGCGGTCCTGCGTCAGCTCGGGGAAGGTCACCCGGATGATGCTGCCGTCGTTGCTCGGGTTGACACCGAGGTCGGAGTCGCGGATGGCCTGCTCGATGTTGCGCAGGGCGCTCTTGTCGAACGGGGTCACGATCGCCATGCGCGGCTCGGGAACCGAGAAGGAGGCGAGCTGGTTGATGGGCGTGATGGCGCCGTAGTAGTCCGCCACGATCTTGTTGAACATCGCCGGGTGCGCACGGCCGGTGCGAATCGCGGCGAAGTCTTCCTTGGCGACGACGACGGCCTTTTCCATCTTCTCCTCGGCCTCGAGGAGGATCTCTTCGGTCACCACGTGCTCCTGCATGTCTTGAATGGATGGTTCGGGCGGACGGGACGGGCCGAGCCGGGCAGGGCTCGGCCCGGCAGCGGACTGCTCAGGCCCGGGTTCCCTGATCGCTGACGAGCGTGCCGATCTTCTCACCCTTGACGGCGCGGGCGATATTGCCCTCGGCGAGCAGCTCGAAGACCAGGATCGGCAGCTTGTTGTCGCGGCACAGGGTGATGGCGGTGGCGTCGGCGACCTTGAGGTCGCGCGAGAGGACCTCGCCGTACTCCAGCGCGTCGAACTTCACCGCGTCGGGGTTCTTCTTCGGGTCGGAGTCGTAGACCCCGTCGACCCCGTTCTTGCCCATGAGCAGGGCCTCGGCGTCGATCTCCAGGGCGCGCTGGGCGGCCGTGGTGTCGGTGGAGAAGTAGGGCATGCCCATGCCGGCGCCGAAGATGACGACGCGGCCCTTCTCCAGGTGCCGTACGGCACGCAGTGGGATGTACGGCTCCGCGACCTGGCCCATGGTGATGGCGGTCTGCACGCGGGAGTCGATGCCCTCCTTCTCCAGGAAGTCCTGGAGGGCGAGGCAGTTCATCACGGTGCCGAGCATGCCCATGTAGTCGGACCGGGCCCGGTCCATGCCGCGCTGCTGGAGCTCGGCGCCGCGGAAGAAGTTGCCGCCGCCGATCACGACGGCGATCTCCGCGCCGTCGCGGACCACCGCGGCGATCTCGCGCGCGATGGCGTGGACGACGTCGGGATCGACGCCGAGCCCTCCGCCACCGGAGAAGGCCTCGCCCGACAGCTTCAGCATGAAGCGGCGGCCCTTCTTGTGCTGGTCGCTCTTGTCGTCGGAAGCGGTGTGGGGGTCCACGCCCTGATTCATGGAGATCTCCTCGTGCACATACGAAGAAGGCCATTGCCGGTGGGTCCTTGCGGTTCCCTCTACGGCAATGGCCTCCTCGTCAGATCTGCGGTCGCCTCGCGCAAGCGCGGACGACTGCTTCAGACCCTACCGGGGTCCGGTGTCCGTCGCGTACGGACGGACTCAGATGCCGACCTTGATGCGCGAGAAGCGCACCAGGGTGACACCGGCCTCGTCCAGAACCTTCTGGACCGACTTCTTGTTGTCCAGCGCGTAGGCCTGGCCGAGCAGCGTGGCGTCCTTGAAGAAGCCGTTGACGCGACCCTCGACGATCTTCGCGATGGCAGCCTCGGGCTTGCCCTCCGCGCGGGTGACCTCTTCGGCGATGCGACGCTCGGACTCGACCTTCTCGGCCGGGACGTCCTCGGCGGACAGCCACTGCGGGGCGAACGCGGCGATGTGCTGCGCGACGCCGCGGGCGACCTCCGCGTTCTCCTTGTCGAGCTCGACCAGGACGCCGATCTGGAACGGCAGGTCGGGCATCGTGCGGTGCATGTACGAAGTCACGTAACCGCCGGTGAACTGCGCGAAGCGGTCCAGGACGATCTTCTCGCCGAGGTTGGCGTTGGCCTCGTCGACGAAAGCGGTGACGGTCTTGCCGGGCTCGATCTCGGACGCGAGGAGCGCCTCGATGTCGGCCGGGGAGGTGGCGGCCACGTGGGCGGCCAGCTGGTTGGCGACGGCCAGGAACTTCTCGCCCTTGGCGACGAAGTCGGTCTCGCACTTCAGCTCGACGAGGACACCGGAGGTGTTGTCGTCGGCGATGAGGGAGACGACCGCACCGTTCTCGGCAGAACGGCCCTCGCGCTTGGCGACGCCCTTCTGGCCCTTGATGCGGAGCGCTTCCTGGGCCTTGTCGACGTCACCGTCGGCGTCCACGAGCGCGTTCTTGCAGTCCAGCATGCCGGCGCCGGTGAGCTCGCGGAGCTTCTTGACGTCAGCGGCGGTGTAGTTCGCCATGAGTCTGTGATTCTCTCTCGAAGTCGTAGATCTACGGGTGAACGGCGGAGGTGCCGCGCTCGTGGCGCGGCTCCCCCGCCGTCATCGTCCGTACTGCGAGTGCCCGGCGGGTGAACGCCGGGCCCCCTCAGAGGGTCAGGCCTGCTCGGCGTCGGCGGCCGGGGCCTCGACAGCCTCGGCGGCCGGGGCCTCGGTGGCGTCGGCGGCCGGGGCCTCGGTGGCGTCGGCGGCCGGGGCCTCGACGGTCTCGGCGGCAGCCTCGGCCGGAGCGGCCTCAGCGGCGTCGTCGGCCTTCTTGTCGCCCTCGAGCAGGTCGCGCTCCCACTCGGCGAGCGGCTCGGCGGCGGCCTTCTCGCCCGGCTTCGAGTCGCCGGTCGCAGCGCCGGAGCGGGCGATGAGGCCCTCGGCGACGGCGTCGGCGATCACGCGGGTGAGCAGGGTGACGGAGCGGATCGCGTCGTCGTTGCCCGGGATCTTGTAGTCGACCTCGTCGGGGTCGCAGTTGGTGTCGAGGATCGCGACGACCGGGATGTGGAGCTTGCGCGCCTCACCGACGGCGATGTGCTCCTTCTTGGTGTCGACGATCCAGACGGCGCTGGGGACCTTCGACATCTCGCGGATACCACCGAGGGTCTTCTCCAGCTTGGTCTTCTCGCGGGAGAGGACCAGGAGCTCCTTCTTGGTGAGACCCGAGGCGGCGACGTCCTCGAAGTCGATCGCCTCAAGCTCCTTCAGACGCTGAAGGCGCTTGTAGACGGTGGAGAAGTTGGTGAGCATGCCACCCAGCCACCGCTGGTTGACGTACGGCATACCAACGCGCGTCGCCTGCTCGGCGATGGCCTCCTGGGCCTGCTTCTTGGTACCGACGAACATGATGGAGCCACCGTGCGCGACGGTCTCCTTCACGAACTCGTAGGCGCGGTCGATGTACGACAGCGACTGCAGCAGGTCGATGATGTAGATGCCGTTGCGCTCCGTGAAGATGAAGCGCTTCATCTTCGGGTTCCAACGGCGGGTCTGGTGACCGAAGTGGACGCCGCTTTCCAGCAGCTCCCGCATCGTGACGACGGCCATGGCCATCTCCTTGTTTCTCGGTTTGGTTCCTGACGCCCCGCCGCGCCCTGCCCCCATGAAGGGGACCGAGAGACGCTGTCACCTGGCTCTT
Organism: Streptomyces xanthophaeus; assembly: GCF_000725805.1. Taxonomy (GTDB): domain Bacteria; phylum Actinomycetota; class Actinomycetes; order Streptomycetales; family Streptomycetaceae; genus Streptomyces; species Streptomyces xanthophaeus. The sequence goes on from NZ_JOFT01000027.1 coordinate 103,593, forward strand.
TCGGGCTGGTGCTGGGGCGTGCGAAGTCGACCCGGTGACCCGGATCGCCACAAGAAGTGTACGGGACCCGGTGGTATGCCGGGTGACGCACTTGTCCACACCCGGCGGGCCGTCCACAGGCCCGCACGCCGCGTCCCGCGCGCGGACCACGCTGTGGAGCATGACGACACTGCTGATCAGCCTGCTGATGGTGCTGGCCCAGGCGGCCCTGCCGGGGGTCCGCCCGCTGCCCGCGCCCCTGACCGTGGCCCGCTGGTGGGACCCGCCCCCGACGCCGTACGCGGCCGGGCACCGCGGGGTGGACCTGTCCGCGCCGGTGGGCACCGAGGTACGTGCCGTGGCGGCCGGACGGGTCCACCACGCGGGCCCCGTCGCCGGGCGCGGGGTCCTCTCCCTGGCGCATCCCGGCGGCCTGCGCACGACCTACGAGCCGGTCCGCCCGCTGGTCGCGGAGGGCGAGGAGGTCACGGCCGGGCAGGTGGTGGCGGTCCTCGCCGAGGGTGGCCACTGCCCGGCCCCGTGCCTCCACTGGGGCCTGCTGGCGGGCGAGGCCTACCTCAACCCGCTCGGGCTCCTGCCACCCCCGGCTCCGCGCCTGCTGCCCGTACCGGCCCGGGCCGGTACGGGAGGAGGCTGAGCCGTGTGCGGCCGGGGCTCAGCCCCGTACGCCGCGCAGGGCCATCGCCACGGCGGCCTCGGTCACCACGGACGGGTCCTCGGCCGCGCCGAGCTCGATCCGCCGGACGGCCGCGTCGACGACCCCCTGGAGCAGCATCGCGGCCAGCTTCGGCTCCGCCTGCCCCAGCGCGCCCAGCGCCTCGACGATCATCGCCACCAGGCCGCCGTGGGCCGCGCGGATCTTCTCCCGCGCCCCGGCATCGAGCTCGCTGGCCGAGATCGCCACCACCGCCCGGTGGCGCCGGTCCCCGACCAGGCCCAGCTGGCTCCGCACATAGGCCTCGATCTTGGCCTCGGGCGACGGGGCCTCTTCCATGGCCGCCTCGATCTCGGCGGCCCACACGGGGAAGTCCACCGCGCACAGCTCTTCGACCACGGCCGCGCGGGAACGGAAGTACTCGTAGACGGAGGACCGGGCCAGCCCGGTCCGCTCCGCCAGAGCGGGGAAGGTCAGCGCCTCCGTCCCGCCTTCGGACAGCAGGGAACGCGCAGCGTCCAAGAGGGCGCCGCGCTGCATCGACCGGTGCTCGGCCACGGAGGCCGCTCGAATCCTGGGCACATCTCCACTCTACGGAGGTACCGCAAGCTCACCGCCCGACATCCGCCAGCTTGGCCCGCAGTTGGAGCACCGACTTGGTGTGGATCTGGCTGACCCGGCTCTCGGTGACGCCGAGCACGTTGCCGATCTCGGCGAGCGTGAGCCCCTCGTAGTAGTAGAGGGTCACCACCGTCTTCTCCCGCTCGGGCAGCGTGTTGATCGCCCGTGCCAGCAGGCGCCTCAGCTCCCGGTCCTCCGCCACCTCGACGGGGTTGTCGGCGGCGGTGTCCTCCAGGGTGTCCATCAGCGAGAGACGGTCGCCGCCCTCGCCTCCGACGTGCAGCAGCTCTTCGAGGGCGACCACGTTGGCGAGCGACAACTGGCTGAAAACGGCGTGGAGATCGTCCACGCCGATCCCCATCTCACCGGCGACCTCGCCCTCCGTCGGGGTGCGCCGCAGTTGCGCCTCCAGCGTGGCGTAGGCCCGCTCCACGGCCCGCGCCTTCTGCCGGACCGAGCGCGGGATCCAGTCCAGCGCCCGCAGCTCGTCGATCATCGCGCCGCGGATCCGGGTGATGGCGTACGTCTCGAACTTGATCGACCGCTCGATGTCGAACTTCTCGATGGCGTCGATCAGCCCGAACACCCCGGAGGAGACGAAGTCGGCCTGCTCCACATTGGGCGGCAGGCCCACACTGACCCGGCCGGCCACGTACTTCACCAGCGGCGAGTAGTGCAGGATCAGCTGCTCCCGCAGCCGCTCGTCACCCGAGTCCTTGTACGAGCGCCACAGCACCTCCAGGGACGAGGGTGCGGTCGACCGCACGCTGCCACGGGCAGCGGGGGGCACCGCAGCGCGGTCAGACCCTGAGGTGTGCTGGGGCATGCTTCGCCTTTGCCGGAGCCGGATTCGTTGGGAGCGTAGCGTGACGGAACTGTCGCGGTGCGCGAAGAGTACGGGATCGCGCGGGGGCCCAGGCGCGTCCCGGCTCGCGCGGGCGACCCGGGACCGGCGCCTGGCGCTCGGTCCCGTCGACTGCCACCGGGAAGACCGCGTCTCTCATCGGTTTCACTCTTTCACCGGAACGCCCCAGGTCAACCACCGCCTCGCCGGGGAGCTCCGGTTTGCGTGCCCTCGGCAGCCGTTCCCCTGCTCAACTCCCAGCCGTCGCCCTGCCGTTCGACGAACCCCAGAGAGTGAAGTTCGTACAGTCTGCCGATGACTTCATCGGTGCCGATGCCCGCGGCAAGTGCCAACTGCTCGGGCTGCGCGGGCCGCCCGGCAGGCAGCGCTTCGAGCACACGGGCGGCCGCCGGCCGGAGCAGGTCCCGGGCGAGTACCGGCCCGCGCCGCTCGGGGGCCAGCTCGCCCATGCCGCCGACCAGTTCGACCACCTCGGCCGCATCGGTGACCAGGACGGCCTCGCCCCGCAGCAGTTCGTGCACCCCGGCGGAGAGCGCGCTGGTCGCGGGGCCGGGGACGCCCATGGTGAACCGCCCGAGGTCCTGGGCCCGCCGGGCGGTGACCAGGGCCCCGCTGCGCAGGGCCGCCTCCACCACGACCGTGCCCCGGGTCAGGGCGGCGATGACCCGGTTGCGCAGGAGGAACCGGCTCCGGGTGGGATGGCTCCCGGGCGGCAGTTCACCGAGGACCAGCCCCTGCCCCGCGATCCGGCCGAGCATCCCGGCGTGTCCCCGCGGGTAGGCGACGTCCACCCCGCAGGCCAGCACCGCGACCGTGGCCCCGCCCGAGGCCAGGGCTCCCCGGTGGGCGGCGCCGTCGATCCCGTACGCCGCGCCCGAGACGACGACCCAGCCCCGCTCGGCCAGCCCGGCGGCCAGGCCCTGGGCCATGTGCGCGCCGTACGGGGTGCAGGCCCGGGCCCCTACGAGCGCCACCGAACGCAGCGCCCAGGCGCGCAGGTCCGGCATGCCCCGCACCCACAGCCCGACCGGACGGGCGTCGCCGAGGTCGTCGAGCTGGGTGGGCCACTCCGGCGAGCCGGGCACGACGAACCGCACGCCCGCCTCGGCGGCCGCCGCCAGGTCCCGCCCGGGGTCGGCCCGCGCAGCCCGTCCGCGGTACCCGGCGAGCCGCTCCGGCCCCACCCCGGACAGCAGCCCCGCCTCCGCCTCGGGCCCGCTCAGCAGCCGCATCAACTCCACGGCCCCGAACTCCCGCAGCCACCGCCCCCCGCACGCGTCCCCAGGCTCGACGACCCGCGTCAACGCCACCCGCGCCAGCAGGGCTTGCTCCTCGGCCCGGCACCCGCTGCCGGCCTCCCGGCCCTCGGCCGCCTGCGCCGAAGGACCGGGCCGAGGCTCCGTCAGCGGCACTGGCAGCAGCCGCGGTTCCGGCTGCTCGGCCCCGGTCATGACCGGGCCTGCTCGGACACCGTCGCCCCGCGGGCGATCCCCGTGCGCAGCTCCAGGGCCACGGCCATGTCCATCGCCTCGGGGCGGTCCCTCCCCCGCAGGTCCGCCACGGTCCACGCCACACGTAGCACCCGGTCCAGCCCACGGGCGGTGAGCAGCCCGCGCTCCAGATCCCGCTCGGCCTGCGCCATCGCCCCCGCGGCCGCATGCCAGCGGGTGCGCAGTTCCTGTCCCGGCACCTCCGAGTTGAGCCGCCAGGGAGTGGTGGCGAGCCGCGCCTCGGCCCGCTCCCTGGCCTCGCGGACCCGGTCGGCGACCACCGCCGTGGATTCGCCCCGGCCGCCCTGCCCCAGCAGATCGGACCGGGTCACGGGCTCCACCTCCACCCTCAGGTCCACCCGGTCGAGCAGCGGGCCGGACACTCTCGCCTGATAGCGGCGGATCACCGAGGGCGGGCACTCGCACCCGGCCCCGAGCAGCGTGTGCCGCCCGCACGGGCACGGGTTCGCCGCGAGGACCATCAGGAACCGGGCCGGCAGCCGGACCACCCCTGCGGCTCGGGCGATGACCACGTGCCCCGATTCGAGCGGCTGCCGCAGCGCGTCCAGCGTCCGGCTGTGGAACTCGGCGGCCTCGTCGAGGAACAGCACGCCGCGGTGGGCCAGGGAGACGGCCCCCGGCCTCGGGATCCCGTTGCCTCCGCCCACCAGGGACTGCAGGGTCGCCGAATGGTGCGGCGCGCAGTAGGGCGGCCTCGTGATCAGCGGCTGGCCGGGCGGGAGGATTCCCGCGACCGAATGGACGGCGGTGACCTCCACGGAATCCCGGCGGGTGAGATCGGGCAGCAGGCCCGGCAACCGCTCGGCCAGCATCGTCTTGCCGGCCCCGGGCGGGCCGCTCAGGAAGAGGTGGTGTCCGCCTGCTGCCGCCACCTCCAGCGCCCGGCGGGCGCAGTGCTGCCCGGCCACGTCGGCAAGGTCGGGGCCGTCCGCACCGTCACCCTGGCCGGAGCGCCCGCCCGCCAGCCCCGCGCTCAGACCCGTGCCCGGGAGGAGGAGACCGGCCAGTATCGGGTCCGGGCGGCCGGGTGGGTCCGGCGGGAGGTCCTCGGGGACGACTGCGTCCGTCAGGACCGCGATCAGCTGGCGCAGGCTGCGCACGCCGAGCACGGAGACCTCCGGCACGAGCACGGCCTCCGCCGCGCACTGCTGCGGCACCACCACCTGCCGGTACCCGGCCTCCGCCGCGGCGAGCACCGCCGGGAGGATCCCCCGCACGGGACGTACCCGCCCGTCGAGCCCCAGTTCCCCGATGAGCACGAGGTCGGCGATCGCCGCCGGGTCGACCACCTCGGCGGCGCCCAGCACGGCCGCCGCGACGGCCAGGTCGAATCCCGAGCCCCCCTTGGGCACCGAGGCGGGGCTGAGGCCGACCGTGAGCTTCTTCTGCGGCCACGCCGCGCCCGAGTTCACCACCGCGGCCCGCACCCGGTCCCGGCTCTCGACCAGGGTCTTGTCCGGCAGTCCCACCAGGGTGAAGGCCGCGACCCCCGGTTCGAGATCGGCCTGGACCTCCACGACCACCCCCTCGACGCCCACCAGGGCCACCGAGCAGGCGCGCGCGAACCCCATCAGGCCACGCCCCTGGCGTGTTCCACCACGGGCGCACCGCGCCGGGGCAGCAGGACGCCGACGAGGTCGATGCGCACCCCGCCCGTCGGCGGTCCGCCGTGGTCGGCGAGCCAGCGCCCGGCCAGCCTGCGCAAGCGCTCGGCCTTGCCGGGCCGCACGGCGGCCATGGGGTGCTCGAAGGGGCCCTCCCGCCGGGTCTTGACCTCGCACACGACGAGGGCGTCACCGTCCCGCGCGACGATGTCGATCTCGCCGCTGCGGCACCGCCAGTTCCTGGCGATCACGGTCATCCCGGCCTCGGTCAGCCGTCGGACCGCCAGCTCTTCGCCGTACCGCCCCAATGCCTGCTGTGCCACGCCCTTCGCGTTCATCCGGCACCACCTCCGGCACCGACGGTCGCGCACCCCCGCCCACCCTGTGGATCTTGGTGGACAACCCCTGCGTTGTGGACAACCCCGTCACCCTCACGGGGTCGGACCTCAGCTGCCGGGCAGTTCGAGATCGCTCTTGTTGAGCTCCTCGATGTTCACGTCCTTGAAGGTCAGCACGCGGACCTGCTTGACGAACCGGGCCGGCCGGTACATGTCCCAGACCCAGGCGTCGGCCATCGAGACCTCGAAGAAGACCTCCCCCTGGACCGAGTGCACCTGCATCTCGTAGTCGTTGGTGAGGTAGAAACGACGTTCGGTCTCGATCACGTACTTGAACAGCCCGACGACGTCGCGGTACTCCCGATAGAGCTTCAGCTCCATCTCGGTCTCGTACTTTTCGAGGTCCTCGGCACTCATGGCATGTTCCCCTTCAGCCGTGCGTCCCCCTATTGTGCGCCAGGCCCCTTCGCCCCTAAACGATTTCCGGGGCCAGGACCACCGGCGTACACGGAGGGCCGTCGTCGAGCAGCGTCCGCAGCAGCTCGGCGAGTCTGGTCGGGTACACCGTCTCATGGGCCGCGAGAAGTTCCTCGGAGGTCCACCACCTTGCTCCGGTGACGCTGCGCCGCTCCAGCTCGGTGAGGCCGCTCATCTCGGTCGCGGTCTGGGCGGTACGGGCGAGGAAGTACCACTCGTCCTGCTCCCAGCGCCGCCCGTCGAACGGGAACGAGCAGTAGCGGTGCCAGAGCACCGGACCCAGCGCGACGTCTGTGATCCCCGTCTCCTCGGCGAGCTCCCGCAGCGCGGCCTGCTCCCGGCTCTCGGCGCCCTCCAGGCCTCCGCCCGGGGTGAACCACCAGTCCTCCGCCGGGTCCGCCGGTTCGAAGCCGTGCAGCAGCAGGATCCGGTCCGCGGGGTCCAGCAGGATCACCCGTGACACCTTCCGTGCCCCGGCCCCACCCACGGGTCCGGGTCCGGGCCCGGCCGACGCCGTACCTGCGGGCCCGTCAGCGGGCACCGGACCGCTCCCTGCGCCTGCCGCGCCCCAGAACCCGTACGAGCGGCCCGTACGCGGCCCCGAGCACCACGAGGACCGCTCCGGCCGCCACCATCACGACCTGGAGCCGCAGCGGCCCCGGCTGCGAGATCCCGCCGGGCAGTGCCGCGTAGGTCTGCGGCCGCTCCAGCATCCGCATGGACGGCCACGCCAAGGCGTCGACGCGGGCGCTGACGGCCGACCGGGCCACGGTCCCCTGCCCGGCCTCCTGGAGGTGGGCACGGGAGTCCAGCGAGGCGCCGCGCCGGTCGCCCAGCAGGAAGAGGTTCCCCTCGGGCACGGTCACCTCGAAGGGCGTCCCGGGCGCCGGGGGCTCCCCGGCCGGGACGGCCAGACCCGATTCCGGCTGGGTGGCGTCGATGAAGGGCTCGTCGAGCGGGACGCCGTTCACGGTCAGCGCGCCGCCCGCGCCGGTGCTCTTCACGGTGTCGCCGCCGATGCCGACGACCCGCTTGACCATGGGCGAATCGCTCCACATGGAATCAGTAAAGATGACCACGTCCCCGCGGCGCACCTCGTCGCCGTCGATGCGCTGCGCCAGCACCCGGTCGCCGGGACGCACGGAGGGCATCATCGAGTCGGTCGGCACCGTGTAGGGCTGGTAGAGCAGCGCCCCCCAGAGGAAGCCGCCGAGGAAGAGGGCAAAACCAATGGCCACGGCGATTCCCGACAGCACGTTGCCGAGACCGCCGTGGCCGTCCCTGCCACTGCGTATTGCTTGTGTCCCGCCCATTCCAGCGCCCCCACACCTCGGAGATCGTCGACCTGGGCGGCACCCTACCCGGCGGTACGCCCCCGGGTCAGCCTCCGCCGCCGCCACATCACGAGCGGAACCGCGCCGGTGAGCCCCAGCGCGGCCGGGCCGAGCCCGACCGGCGCCAGTCCGGAGGCCCCGAGGCCGAGCGCGGCGGCCTCGGCCTGCTTGCCGATGCCCGGCTGGTCGAAGGTGTCCGGGATGGGCAGGGTGGACCAGCGGGTGACCGGCCACGCGACGACGACGGCGCGGCCGACGACCTTGTCGACCGGTACGAAGCCCTGGGTGGAGTCCTGCATGTGGTAGCGGGAGTCCTGGGAGTTCTGCCGGTGGTCGCCCATGACCCAGATCTTGCCCTCGGGCACCTTGATCGGACCGAAGGGGGCGTCGTCGCACGGGGTGTTGCCGGGGAAGATGTACGGCTCGTCCAGCTCCTTGCCGTTGACGACGACCGGTCCCCCCTTCTTGCACTCGACCGTGTCCCCGCCGATCGCGATGGTCCGCTTGATCAGGTCCTTCTCGTCCGCGGACGGCATCAGGCCGATCTTGCTGAGGATCTGCTGCATGAAGTTCGGCTCGGGGGTGGGCTCCCCGGACAGCCAGTTGGCCGGGTCGTGGAAGACGACGACCTCGCCCCGCTCGGGCTCGGAGCCGAACCACGGGGTCAGCTTGTCCACCAGCACCCGGTCGCCCCGCTGCAGGGTGTTCTGCATCGAGTCGGACGGGATCGAGAACGCCTGCACCAGGAAGGTCTTGATCAGCAGGGCCAGCAGCAGGGCGATGCCGATGAGGAGCGGCAGCTCCTTCCAGAAGGACCGGTGCGCATGTGCCTTGGCACCGCCGTCCTCCTCGGCCTCGCGCTCAACGGCGTCGTCGTCCGGCCGCTCCTCGCCCTCGTCGCGTCCGGATCGAGCGCCTACCGCCACATCCCCCACATCCACTCCTCAATCGAGATCGCTGCCCGCGCCGATTCGGACACGGGCCCTCCCCTCCCTTAACGAGCGGGAGTTCCCTAAGGCGCGGGAGACCCAGGACACACTATGCGAACGGCGAGCCCCGACCGCGCCGACGCCGCCCGCGCGCCTCGGGTCCTGCGGCGCGCCGCGCCTCGCGCCGTGCCTGGTCGGGGACCATGCGGAAGGTCTCGGGGGTCTCCAGCCGGCGCCAGTGCCCGAAGGGCCAGGCGATCACCACGGCCTCGCCCACGACCCCGTCCTCGTCGATCGTGCCCTCGAAGGCCTCGTCGAGGTGGTAACGGGAGTCCGCCGAGTTCGCCCGGTGGTCGCCCATCACGAAGAGCCGCCCGGCGGGCACCGTCACCTCGAAGCGGATCTCCGAGGGCGCGTTGCCCGGGTTCACGTACGGCTCATCGAGCGGCGCGCCGTTGACGGTGACCCGGCCCTTGGCGTCGCAGCACTTGACCGTGTCCCCGCCGACCCCGATGACGCGCTTGATCAGGTCCTGCTCGTCCGCCGAGGGCAGCAGGCCGATGAAGGTCAGCGTCTGCTTGACCTGCTTGACCCCGACGGGGTCCGGGGCGGGCCGGGCCTCCTCGCCCTTGAGCCAGCCGCCGGGGTCCTTGAACACGACGACGTCCCCGCGCTCGATCGGGGAGCCGAACCACGGGGTCAGTTTGTCGACCAGGACGCGGTCGCCGATGCGGATCGTCTGCTCCATCGAGCCCGACGGGATGAAGAAGGCCTGGACGAGGAAGGTCTTCAGGACCAGGGCGATGCACAGCGCCACGACCACCAGCAGCGGGATCTCGCCCGCCCGCCGGGTGCGGCGGCGCCGTCGTACCCGGCGGGCGGTCCGGCGCCGCTCGGCCCGGCCGCCCTCCGCCACGGGGGCCCGCTCCGGCTCCGGCTCGGGTTCCGGCTCCGGCTCGCGTGCGCCCCTCGGCCTGCCCCGGCTACCCATGTCCGCCGCCGGCCGAACCCCAGCGCGAGACGGGCCAGCCGATCCAGTCGGCCCGTCCGATCACCTTCTCCACCGGCACCATCCCCCCGCCCGGCTCTCCCAGGTGGTCCCGGGAGTCCCGGGACTGGGAACGATGATCACCCATGACCCAAAGGGTCCCAAGGGGTACGACGACACGGAAGGGCACCTTCGAGGGCGCATCCCCGGGATACAGGTACGGCTCGTCCAGCGGGACACCGTTGACCTCGATGCGGCCCCGCGCGTCGCAGCACACCACGTCGTCGCCGCCCACGCCCACGACCCGCTTCACGAAGTCGGTGTCCGAGGGCTCCGCGAGTCCCAGCGCCGAGGCCGCCCCGTGCAGGGCGTCGCCGACCGCGCTGCCGCCCGCGCGCTCCCGTACGAAGGAACCGGTGCCGTCGAAGACCACCAGGTCACCGCGGGCCGGCCGGTCGCCGAAACGGTACGCCAGCTTGTTGACCAGGACCCGGTCCCCGACCTGGAGCGTCGGCTCCATCGAGCGGCTGGGGATCAGGAAGGGCTGCACCACGAAATTGCTGAGCAGCAGCAGGAAGACGGTGCAGAGCAGACCGATCACGCCGGCCCGCCGCAGGGTCAGCGGCCGCCGGTCCGCGCGGCGCCGGGAGAACGCAGAACGCGGCCGCTCCTCCCCCTTTTCGGGAGAGGAGTGACCGCGCTGCGTGTGAGGTGCTTCGGTGTCCATCGGGGGCGAGCCTATCCGGCCACCCCCGGACCCCGAAGGGGACCTCAGTTGTCGCGCTTCTCCTTGATCTTCGCGGCCTTGCCGCGGAGCTCACGGAGGTAGTACAGCTTGGCGCGGCGCACGTCACCACGGGTGACGAGCTCGATCTTCTCGAAGATCGGGGAGTGGACCGGGAAGGTACGCTCCACGCCGACGCTGAAGGAGACCTTGCGGACCGTGAAGGTCTCGGAGACACCGGCGCCCTGGCGACGGATGACGACGCCCTTGAACTGCTGGATACGGGAGCGGTTGCCCTCGATCACGCGGACGTGGACGTTGACGGTGTCACCCGGGCGGAAGGCCGGGACGTCCGAGCGGAGCGCGGCGGCGTTGACGCCATCGAGCAGGTGAGACATGTTCTTCGTCTGCTTTCTTCGCACGACGCCACAGGTCGCCGGTGCGGGTTTCCGTAGAGAATTCGGGAGCTGTGGGACCCGGCGGACGACGGTCCCCCTGTGGCAGGGGCGCCCGCGAGCACACAGCAGCCGCCTATTCTTCCACGGCCTGCGGCCTGCGCCAAAATCGGCCGTCCTCGGACGGCTTCCAGCCCAGGATGGAGAGGATCTCGCGGTCCTTCTTGTCGAAGGCCGCGGCCTCGCAGCGCTCGATCAGGTCCGGGCGGTTGCGCGCGGTCCGCCGGAAGGCCTCGTCGCGGCGCCAGCGGGCGATCTTCCCGTGGTGCCCGCTGAGCAGCACCTCCGGGATGTCCCGGCCGCGCCAGAGCGGGGGCTTCGTGTAGACCGGGCCCTCCAGCAGGTTCGCCATCTCGCCGGGGGCGAAGGAGTCGTCGCGGTGCGACTCGGCGTTCCCCAGCACCCCGGGCAGCAGCCGGGCCACGGCCTCGGTCACGACCAGGACGGCCGCCTCGCCGCCCGCCAGGACGTAGTCGCCGATGGAGACCTCGTAGACCGGCATCCGTGTGGCGTACTCGTCCATGACGCGGCGGTCGATGCCCTCGTACCGGGCCGGGGTGAAGATCAGCCACGGGCGCTCGGAGAGCTCGACGGCCAGCTCCTGCGTGAACGGGCGGCCGCTGGGCGTGGGCACGACCATGACGGGACCGCGCGCGCCCGCTTCGTATCCGTCGGCGAGCGCGGAGTCCAGGGCCTCGCCCCACGGCTCGGTCTTCATGACCATGCCGGGACCGCCGCCGTAGGGGGTGTCGTCGACCGTGTTGTGCCGGTCGTACGTCCATTCCCGCAGGTCGTGGACGTGCACGTCGAGCTGGCCGCGGGCGCGGGCCTTGCCGACGAGGGAGACGTTCAGCGGTTCCAGGTACTCGGGGAAGATCGTGACGACGTCGAGACGCATCAGGCGTCGTCCCCGGCTGCCTCGTCACGGGTCGAGTCGATGACCGCGTCGCGCTCGTCGATCAGCCCGGGCGGCGGGGTGATGACGCAGCGCTGCTCCTCGAGGTCGATCTCGGCGACGATCTCCTCCACGAAGGGGATCATCACCTCGGAGCCGTCGGGCCGCTCGACGATGAAGAGGTCCTGCGAGGGCAGGTGGGAGATCTCGGTGATCCGGCCGATCTCGGTGCCGTCGGCGAGGACCACGTCGAGGTCCATCAGCTGGTGGTCGTAGTACTCGTCCTCCTCCTCCGGCAGCTCGGAGGGGTCCACCTCGGCGATCAGGAGGGTGTTGCGCAGCGCCTCGGCGCCGGTGCGGTCCTTGACGCCGGCGAAGCGGAGCATGAGCTTCCCGCTGTGCACGCGGCCGGTCTCGATCGTCAGCGGCCCCACCGTCGCGGGCTCCGTCTTGAGCACGGCGCCGGGACTGAGCCGCAGCTCGGGCTCGTCCGTGCGCACCTCGACGGTGACCTCACCCTTGATGCCGTGGGCGCGGCCGATCCGCGCGACTACCAACTCCACTGTGCTCTTCCCTTACTGCGGCGTGGTTGCTCAGATCAATGGTCGCTCCCGCCCGGGGGCGGAAACGACTCGGGCCGGGGCGGGCGACGAACGCCCTCCCCGGCCCGTGCCGGTGTTTCAACTTCTCAGCGGACCTGGTCCACGTCGACGAGGTCGACGCGGATCCCGCGGCCGCCGATGGCGCCCACGACGGTACGCAGAGCACGTGCGGTGCGGCCGTTGCGGCCGATCACCTTGCCGAGGTCGTCGGGGTGGACCCGGACCTCGAGCACCTGCCCGCGGCGCAGGTTGCGCGAGGCGACCTGCACATCGTCGGGGTTGTCCACAATGCCCTTCACGAGGTGCTCAAGAGCCTCCTCGAGCATGCTCAGGCCTCGGTCGACTCGGCGGCGGCCTCAGCCTCGTCCGCCTTCTTGTCGGCCTTCTTCGCCTTCTGCGTGATGGCCTCGCCCTTGGCGTCGCCACCCTCGAGGGCCTTGGCGAACTCGTCGAAGGAGCGACGCTTGCTCTCCTTCGTCTCCGGCTGCAGGAGCGGCGCGGGGGCGGGGAGGCCCTTGTGGGCCTGCCAGTCACCGGTCAGCTTCAGGATGGCGAGCACAGCCTCGGTGGGCTGGGCGCCGACGGACAGCCAGTACTGCGCACGCTCGGCGTTGACCTCGATGCGCGACGGGTTGTACGTCGGGTGGTAGATACCGATCTCTTCGATCGCGCGACCGTCCCGGCGGGTGCGGGCGTCGGCGACGACGATGCGGTAGTGCGGCTGGCGAATCTTGCCGAGGCGCTTGAGCTTGATCTTGACTGCCACTGGAGTGGTGTCTCCTGAACTTGACGTGGTTGGGCACATGAGATGCCACGTGGGGTTGCGGTACTCGGGTGCCCGATGGACGCGTCAGCCGGAGGAGAGAGGGGTCCTATGCGACTGTCGAGTACAGCTGTCCATTGTGCCATACGCCCGCGCCGGACCCAGCCGGGCGGGTCGGCCCGCGGTGCACCGCCCCGGCGCCCCGCCCCTCGGCCGCAGCGGCCGTCCGGGAGGGGGGTCCGGGGCCGGGGTCAGGAGGCCGCCGCGATGGCCACCTCGGGGATGCGGAAGGGCTTCATGCAGCCCCCGCACACGATCGGCGCCTGGGCGAGTACGGACGGGACCACCCGCACGTTGCGCCCGCAGTCGCAGACCGCCTTGACGCGGACGCCGCCACCGGAGGAGCCGTGCCGTGCGGCCGGTCCTCGGAAGCTGCGCTTGGTGTCGGCCGCGGTGGCGGCGGTGTGCGCCTTCAGGGCGCGCTGGAGCCGCTCCATCGTCGGGCGGTAGCGCTTCTTCGCCTCGGGATTGAGCGTGACCAGGGAGAAGCCGCTGCTCGCGTGCGGTTCCTCCGAGTGGTCCAGCCCCATCTCCTCGGCGATCGCGAGGAATCTGCGGTTGTGGTAGCGGCCGGCGCGCGAGGTGTCTCGGACCCCGCGTGCGGCGGCGATGCCGTGGACTGCCTCGTGCAGCAGTCGCTCGAAGGAGAGCTCGGCGCCGCAGGCGGACGAGGACTCTCCGATCAGGGACTCGGGCGCGGCAAGGTCAGGCAGCTCGGGGTGGTACCGCTGAATATCGGCCCACGCCTGCGCCAGCTCTGCGGCGAGAACAGGTGGTGTCGTGCTCACGTCGTGACAACGAGCCGAGGTGCCCCGGTGTTCCGATTCCGGGCCATTCCAAATTTTTTGCACGTACCAGTCAGTTCAGTCTCATGCGTCCGGACGAGGACGGGTGCGCCGAACTCAGGAGGAGTCGGTACGTAACGTCGACCGGGACGCATCAGCCCCGGCGTGCGGAACGGGCCGCGCGCCGGGGCGTGGGTACTGCTCGGGTACCGCTCAGTAGGAGCGCGCGACGATCGCGAGCGTACCGGGGGCGTCGTCCGCCTCCGGAACCGACCCGTCCTCGGCGATCAGGCAGCGTACGGAGACGGCCTGTTCGGCCAGCTTCGCCTCGCCCGCCGGACCGAGGTCCGCCCACGGGATCCGGGCCCAGCCACCGGCGACGGCGGCCTCGGCCGCCTCCTCGATGGTCGACACGTCGGAGGTGCGGGCCTCGCGGCGCTCGCGGGACTCGCGCAGCAGCTGCGCCTGGTCCTCGTCGAGCACCTTGGGCAGCAGGTCGGCGAGGGCGTCGATCTGCACCGGCGTCTTCCCGCCCGGGATCCGGCGGGCCAGCATCGCGGTGCCGGCCTCCAGGTCGCGGGGGCCGATCTCGATGCGGACCGGTACGCCCTTGAGCTCCCAGTCCACGGCGCGGCGGCCGAACGGGGTGTCGACGCGGTCGTCGACCTGGACGCGCAGGCCGGCGGCCTTGAGCTGGGCGCCCAGCTCGCGGACCTTGGCGACGGCCTCGTCGCCCTTGATCGCCATGACGACGACCTGGACGTGCGCGAGGCGCGGCGGGACGCGCAGGCCGTTGTCGTCGCCGTGCGACATGATCAGGCCGCCGACCATGCGGGTCGAGACGCCCCACGAGGTCTGCCAGACGAGCTCCTGCTTGCCTTCCTTCGACAGGTACTGCGTGTTGAAGGCCTTGGCGAAGTTGGTGCCGAGCTCGTGGCTCGTGCCCAGCTGGAGGGCCTTGCCGTCGCCCATCATGCCCTCGAGGGTGAGGGTGTTGATGGCGCCCGCGAAGCGCTCCTTGGCGGTCTTGCGGCCGAGCACGACGTCGATGCCGAGCACGTTCGTCATGAAGTCGCCGTAGACGTCGCGGTGGATGCGCGCGGCGTACTCGCGGGCCTCCTCGTACGTGGCGTGGGCCGTGTGGCCCTCCTGCCACAGGAACTCGCTCGTACGGAGGAACACGCGCGGACGCATCTCCCAGCGGACCACGTTGGCCCACTGGTTGATGAGCAGGGGCAGGTCGCGGTAGCTCTGGACCCACTTGGAGAAGTAGTCGTTGATGATCGTCTCGGAGGTGGGCCGGACGACGACCGGCTCCTCCAGCTCCTTGCCGCCGCCGTGCGTGACGACCGCGAGCTCGGGGGCGAAGCCCTCGACGTGCTCAGCTTCCTTCGTCAGGTACGACTGCGGGATGAACAGCGGGAAGTACGCGTTCTGGGCGCCCGCGTCCTTGATGCGTGCGTCCATCTCCTGCTGCATCCGCTCCCACAGGCCGTATCCGTACGGCCGGATGACCATGGTGCCGCGCACGGGGCCGTTGTCGGCCAGCTCGGCCTTGTTGATCAGATCCTGGTACCAGCGGGGGAAATCCTCCGCCTGGGGGGTGAGAACGGGAGCCTTTGCCATGGCGCGAATGGTACGGCGCCGGGCGCATCGAGCGTGAATCGGGTGGCGCGCTCCTCTGGACGCGGGGGCGAATGGGGAGTTCTCTGGCAACGGGGGCAAGGGGGCGACACGGAATCAGGAGCGCTCTTTCGATGACACCGACGCCGACGGCGACGCTCGTCGCCCGGGACTGGGCTGAGATCCAGGAACGGATGCTGGTACCGCTCTACGAAGCGGTCTACGACCGGCTGGAGGTCGGGCCGGGTGACCGGCTTCTCGGCCTCGGCTGCGGGGCCGGCCTGGCCCTGCTGCTGGCGGCCGGGCGGGGAGCCGTGGCCACGGGCGTGGAGGCGGATCCGGCCAGGCGGGCGCTGGCCCGCGAGCGGCTGCTGGAGGTACGGGCGGCCCCGCCGTCCGCGCCCGGCGGCCACGACGCCCTGTTCGCCTTCGCCCCGCCCGCCGCGGCCCTGGACGCGGCCCTGCCCGCGGTCCGGCGCGGCGGGGCCGTGGTGCTGGCGGGCTGGGGCCCCGCGGAGCGCTGCACCGTCCCGGCGGTCCTGGGCGGCGGGCCGGTGCCCGAGGACCTGGACGCGGCCGTGGAGCGGGCGGGTCTGCGGCCGGACGGCTCGGGCCGGGTCTTCTGCCCGTTCGGGTACGCGGACGTGGACAGCGCGGTGCGCGGGCTGCTGTCGACGGGGCTCTACCCGGGGGCGGGTACGGGTGCGGGCGCCGGCTCCGCCGCGGCCTCCGGGGCGGCGCCCTTCGGGATGTCCGATCCGGCGCTGGCGGAGAAGGAACTCGCGGAGGCACTTCACCCGTACGAGCGGTCCGACGGCGCCGTGTGGCTGCCGAACATCTTCCGGTACGTGATCGCCCGGGTGCCGTGAGCGCCGGGCGGCGGCCCGGTCAGTCCGCTCCGTGGCCCTTCGTCAGGCGCGGGATCCCGGCGGCGGCGTAGGCGGCCGCCTCGTCGAGGGTCTCGGCGGCGAGGAGGGCCTCGGCCAGGGCGTCGAGCTGCGGCCGGTGCTCGCGCAGGAGGCGGCAGGCGTCCTCGTAGCACTCGTCCACCACCCGGCGCATCTCGTGGTCCACGGCGTCGAGGGTGGCGGGGGCGGCGGACAGGCCGTACGGGCTCTGTCCGTCGGACGGGATGGCCGTGAGGCGGCCGACGCGGGCGCTCATGCCCCAGCGGCCGACCATGCCGCGGGCGAGGCCGGTGACCTGTTCGAGGTCGCTCTCCGAGCCGGTGGTGATGACGTCGTAGACCACGTGCTCGGCGGCCATGCCGCCGAGGGCTCCGATGATGCGCCCGCGCAGGTACTCCTCGGTGTAGGCGTACCGGTCCG
The DNA here is from genome assembly GCF_000725805.1 of Streptomyces xanthophaeus. GTDB lineage: Bacteria > Actinomycetota > Actinomycetes > Streptomycetales > Streptomycetaceae > Streptomyces > Streptomyces xanthophaeus. The sequence continues at coordinate 120,150 of NZ_JOFT01000027.1, forward strand.
CGTCGGGGGTCGAGAGGGTGACGCCGAGGGCCCGGCCGCGGGGCACGATCGTGATCTTGCGGACCGGGTCGGCGCCCGGCTGGAGCATGCCCAGCAGGGCGTGTCCGCTCTCGTGGTAGGCCGTGCGGCGGCGCTCCTCCTCCGGCATGACCAGTGACCTCTCCGCGCCGAGCTGGACCTTCTCCAGAGCGTCGGACAGGTCGGCCCGGGTGACCGCCTGCTGCCCGCGCTTGACGGCGAGCAGCGCGCCCTCGTTGGCCAGGTTGGCCAGTTCGGCGCCGGTCATGCCGGGGGTGCTGCGGGCCACCTGGGCCAGGTCCACGTCCTCGGCCAGGGGGATCTCGCGGGTGTGGATGCGCAGGATCGCCTCGCGGCCCCTGCGGTCGGGCGGGGAGACGACCACGGTCCGGTCGAAACGGCCGGGGCGGGTCAGGGCCGGGTCGAGGACGTCGGCCCGGTTGGTGGCGGCGAGGACGACCACGCCCTCCGAGCCGGTGAAGCCGTCCATCTCGGTGAGGATCTGGTTGAGGGTCTGTTCGCGCTCGTCGTGGCCGCCCATGCCGGCGCCTGCGCCGCGGGCCCTGCCGATGGTGTCGATCTCGTCGATGAAGATGATCGCGGGGGCCACCTTGCGTGCCTCGGTGAAGAGTTCGCGCACCCGGGAGGCGCCGACGCCGACGATCATCTCGATGAACTCGGAGGCGGAGGCGGAGAAGAAGGGCACCCCGGCCTCGCCCGCGACCGCCCGGGCGAGCAGGGTCTTGCCGGTGCCGGGCGGTCCGGACAGCAGGACGCCCCGGGGCATGCGGGCGCCCATGCGCCGGTACTGCTGGGGGTTCCTGAGGAAGTCGACGACGTCGTTGAGCTCGCCCTCGACCTCGTCGATGCCCGCCACGTCCTCGAAGGTGGTGCGCGAGGTGCCTTCCTGGAGTTCCACCGGCTTGGGCGGGGCCTTGCGGCCCAGTCCGCCCATGCCGCCGCCCATCCCGCCGGCCATCCGGCGGGCGATGAACACCCACAGGAGGATCAGCAGCAGCATCGGGGCGAGGGAGAGCAGGAGGTTGGCCAGGAAGCTGCGCTGCTCGACGACCGGGGAGGCGGTCACGGTCACGTTCTGCTTGGTGAGGTCGGCCCACAGCGCGTCGTCGGCGAAGGCCGGGCGCTGGGTGACGAATTTGGTGTAGTCGCCCTTGTCCCCGTCGGGCAGCGGCTGCTTCGCCTTCAGCTGGCCCTGGATGGCGTCGCCCTTGGAGTAGATCTTCGAGACGTTGCCGCTCGCGACCTGCTTGCTGAACTCGGTGTACGAGATGGTCGGCTCGTCGCCCTCGTTGAAGAAGGACAGCACGACGTTGGCCACCAGGTAGACGATCAGCGCGGTGAGGATCAGTCCCCGCCAGCCGCCCGGCATCCGCTTCTTCGGGGCGGGGGCGGGCGGCGCCCCCTCCGAGCGCCAGGGTGTGTCGGCCCGGTCGCGGGGCGGTACGGGGGTGGGACTGGGCACGGGGCGCCTCCTTCTGCCGTCCTCCCGGCCGACCATAAGCGACAAACCCACCCATTGCTCCCGCAGGGGCCGTACGCACGACAAGGCCCCGGCCGGGTGACGTCGCTGGTCACCGCCCCGGCCGGGGCCCCGTACGCGCGGGTGCGCGCACCTGTCGCTCGCCTTACTTCATGAACTTCTTGAACTCGTCGGGAAGGTCGAAGTCCTGCCCCTGGGCCCCGCCGCCGGCCGGGAGGCCGAAGGGGTTGCTGCCCGGCGCGGGCTCGATCGCCTGGGGGCCCTGCTCCCGGCGCGCGGCGGCTGCCGCCTCTTCTTCCTTGCGCTTCATCGGGTTGCCGCTCTTGCGCTTGCCCTTGGCCTGCTTGACCTGCTTCTTCTGCCGGCCGGGGCCGCCGCCCATCCCGGGGATGCCGGGCATCCCGGGCATGCCGCCGCCCTGGGCCATGCGGGACATCATCTTGCGGGCGTCGAAGAACCGCTCGACCAGCGACTTGACGGCGCTGACCTCGGTGCCGGAGCCCTTGGCGATACGGGCACGGCGCGAGCCGTTGATGATCGTGGGGTCCTGGCGCTCGGCCGGGGTCATCGACTTGATGATCGCGGCGGTGCGGTCCACGTCGCGCTCGTCGATGTTGTTGATCTGGTCCTTGATCTGACCCATGCCCGGGAGCATGCCGAGGAGCTTGGAGATGGAGCCCATCTTGCGGACCTGCTCCATCTGGGCCAGGAAGTCGTCGAGCGTGAACTCCTTCGGGCCCTTCTGCAGCTTGGCCGCCATCTTCTCGGCTTCGGCCTGGCTGAAGGTCTTCTCGGCCTGCTCGATGAGGGTGAGCATGTCACCCATGTCGAGGATCCGGCCCGCCATGCGGTCCGGGTGGAAGGCGTCGAACTCGTCGAGCTTCTCGCCGTTCGAGGCGAACATGATCTGCTTGCCGGTGACGTGCGCGATCGAGAGCGCGGCACCACCGCGGGCGTCGCCGTCGAGCTTGGAGAGCACGACGCCGTCGAAGCCGACGCCGTCGCGGAAGGCCTCGGCGGTGTTGACCGCGTCCTGGCCGATCATGGCGTCGACGACGAAGAGGATCTCGTCGGGGCTGACGGCGTCGCGGATGTCCGCGGCCTGCTGCATCAGCTCCTGGTCGATACCGAGGCGGCCGGCGGTGTCGACGATCACGATGTCGTACTGCTTGGTGCGCGCGTACTCGATCGAGTCCTTGGCGACCTGGACCGGGTCACCGACGCCGTTGCCGGGCTGGGGCGCGTAGACCGCGACGCCCGCGCGCTCGGCGACGACGGAGAGCTGGTTGACCGCGTTGGGGCGCTGGAGGTCGCACGCGACGAGGAGCGGGGCGTGGCCCTGCCCCTTCAGCCAGAGGCCGAGCTTTCCGGCGAGGGTGGTCTTACCGGCACCCTGGAGGCCGGCCAGCATGATCACGGTGGGCGCGGTCTTGGCGAAGCGCAGCCGGCGGGTCTCGCCGCCGAGGATCGTGACGAGCTCGTCATTGACGATCTTGAGGACCTGCTGGCCCGGGTTCAGGGCCTTGCTGACCTCTTCGCCGCGCGCGCGTTCCTTGACGTTCGCGATGAAGGAGCGGACTACCGGCAGGGCGACGTCGGCCTCGAGGAGGGCGATACGGATTTCCCGGGCCGCTGCGTCGATGTCAGCCTCGGACAGCCGGCCTTTGCCGCGCAGGCCCTTGAAGGTATTCGCCAAGCGGTCGGAGAGCGTATCGAACACGGTGGTCGCGATTCCTCGGGTCGGGGGCGTGATGGTCGTCCCCCAGGGTATCGGGCCGCGCCGCCGGCCTGGCCCTGCGGGCGGCATTGCGTCCCGCACCCGCCCCGTCGCCGGTGCGGAACCCGGCGACGGGGCGGAGGGGCCGGGGAGGTGAGGGGCCCGTCACACCAGGGCCGCCTCCACCGCGGCGGCCAGGGCGGCCGCGCCAGGTCCGGTCAGCGGCTTGCCGTCCGCGTCGACCACGTACAGCGAGTCCACGGCATTGGCCCCGAGCGTCGAGACGTGCGCGCTGCGGACCCGGACTCCCCCGGCCTCCAGGGCCCGCCCGATGCGGTGCAGCAGCCCGACCGCGTCCGGGGCGCGCACCTCCAGGACCGTGGCGAGGGAGGACACCGCCGGGACCACCGTGACCCGGGGCGGCGGCGGGACCACCCCGCGACGGCGCGGATAGGCGGCCTCGCGGTCCGCCAGCTTGGCCGGGACGTCCAGCGAGCCGTCCAGGGCGCGCACCAGATCGGTGCGCAGCCGCGCCGCCTCGGGCAGCGAGCCGTATTCCGCGGCCACCCGCCAGCGGAGCACCAGGACCTCTCCGAGCCGGTCCGGGAGCTCCAGGGAGCGCAGTTCCGCCGCCCGGACGGTGAGCCGGTGCAGGGCCAGCACCCCCGACACCGCCGGGAGGACCCCCGGCTGGTCCGGGACGGCCACGACGAGTTCCACCCCGACCGCGTCCTCGTCCTCCTGGCGGGCGTGCAGGGCGAGCACCGGCTCGCCCGTGCGCAGGGCCTCCACCGCCAGGCGTTCCTCCTCGGTCGAGGGGATCTCCGGTTCGGTGGGCTCGGGGGCCGCGCCCCGCAGGACGGCGGCGACGCGTGCGACGAGGTCCTTGACCAGGGAGGCCCGCCAGGCGCTCCACGCCGCGGGGCCGGTGGCCAGGGCGTCCGCCTCCGTCAGCGCGTGCAGTATCTCCAGCGTGCCGACGGACCCCACGGCCCCGGCGACCGCGCGGACCGTCGCGGGGTCGTCCAGGTCGCGGCGGGTCGCGGTGTCGATCAGCAGCAGGTGGTGGCGTACGAGGGTCCCCAGGACGGCGACGTCCTGTGCGTCGAAGCCGACCCGGGCGGCCATGTCGCGCGCGATGGTCTCGCCGGCCACCGAGTGGTCCCCCGGCCAGCCCTTGCCGATGTCGTGCAGGAGCGCGGACATCAGCAGCAGGTCGGGGCGGCCGACCCGGCGGGTGAGGGCCGAGGCCCGCACCGCCGTCTCGATGAGGTGGCGGTCCACGGTCCAGGTGTGGACGGGGTTGCGCTGGGGGCGGCACCGTACGCGTTCCCAGTCGGGCAGCAGCCGTGTGATCAGGCCCTCGGCCTCCAGGGCCTCCCACACGGCGACCGTCGGCTCCCCCGCGCCCAGCAGCGTCAGCAGCTGTTCGCGGGCCTCGGCCGGCCAGGGCACGGGCAGCGGCCTGGCCTGGGCCGCGAGCCTGCGCAGGGCGTGCAGCGACACGGGCAGGCCCGCCTGCGCGGCGGCGGCGCCGAGCCGCAGCGCCAGGACGGGGTCGCGTTCCGGCCGGGCGGCGAGCGCCAGGACGGCCTCGCCGTCGGACTCCACCACGCCTTCGGCCAGCGGCGCCCGCTCCACCGCCGGAGCGCCCCGGGTGCCGAGCAGTCCGCGCAGCCTCGGCCGGGCCGCGCGCGCCCGCACCACCCGGCCGACCTCCCGCCAGGTCACGTCCCCGGCGTACGCGACCACCCGCGCGGCCTCGTACACCTCGCGCAGCAGGGCGTCCGCGTCGAGCAGCCCGAGCTGCTCCGCGACCTGGGCCTGTTCCTGGAGGGCGAGCCGGTCGGTGGCCCGGCCGGTCACCAGGTGCAGGGCGTCCCGCGCGTCCAGCAGCCGCCGCCGGGCCTCGGCCAGCCCCTCGCGCGGGGCGTCGGCGAGCCAGGACGCGGCGACGGCCCGCAGCGCGGTGGCGTCCCGGAGCCCGCCGCGGGCCTCCTTGAGGTCGGGTTCCAGCAGGAAGCGCAGCTCCCCGGACCGCTCGGCCCGCTCCCGGCACAGGGCGTGCAGCTGCGGGAGCCGTTTGACGGCCTGGTTGCGCCAGTCGGCCAGGACGGAGGTGCGCAGTCCGGCGAGCAGGCCGGCGTCCCCGGCGACGGCCCGCGCGTCCAGCAGGCCGAGGTGCACCTTGAGGTCCTCGGCGGCGGTCCTGCGGGCCTCGGCGGGGGTGCGCACCGAGTGGTCCAGGGCCAGGCCGAGGTCCCAGACGGGGTACCAGAGCCGGTCGGCCAGGGCACTCAGGGCCCCGGGTTCGGCCTTGCCGTCGTGCAGCAGGACCAGGTCGAGGTCGCTGCGCGGGGAGAGTTCGCCCCGGCCGTAGCCGCCGACGGCCACCAGGGCGGCGCCCCGTACGCCGGTCTCGCGTGCGGCGGTCCGGAACAGGGCGTTCAGCCAGTCGTCGGTCAGCCCGGACAGGGCGGAACGGCGCGAAGGCCCGGACCGCGACTCCTCCTGGAGGAGTCGCAGCCGGGCCGCGGCGTATCCGCTGGGTCCCGAGTCGGCCGTGTGGTCCGTGGTCTCTTCGACGCTCGTCACCCAGGAGCTCCCGTCACCTAGAGCGCGTCAGCGCCGCGCTCGCCGGTGCGGACCCGGACGACCGAGTCCACGGGGACGCTCCACACCTTGCCGTCACCGATCTTGCCGGTGCTGGCGACGCGCACGATGAGCTCGATCAGCTCTTCGGCGTCGCTGTCGTCGACGAGCACCTCGACGCGGATCTTCGGCACGAGGTCCACCTGGTACTCGGCACCGCGGTAGACCTCCGTGTGGCCGCGCTGGCGGCCGTAGCCGCTGGCCTCGGAGACCGTCAGGCCCTGGACCCCGAAGGCCTGGAGGGCTTCCTTGATCTCGTCCAGCTTGTGCGGCTTGACGATCGCGGTGATCAGCTTCATGCGTCTACCTTCTTGCTCGCAGCGGCGGAGGGGGCGGGTGCGGCGGTGTTCCGCGAGGCGGCTCCGCCGCCGGCTCCGCTGAAGTCGTATGCGGTCTCGGCGTGTTCGGCCTGGTCGATGCCGGCGACCTCGACGTCCTCGGTGACCCGCATCCCGATCGTCTTGTCGAGGAGGAGGGCGAGGACCGCGGACACCACGAGAGAGTAGGCGAGGACGGCGAAGACGCCGATGGCCTGCTTGCCGAGCTGCTCCAGGCCGCCGCCGTAGAAGAGGCCGGCCACGTCGGACTGGACGCCGCCGGTCGCGAAGAGGCCCACGAGCAGGGATCCGGCGACACCGCCGACGAGGTGGACGCCGACCACGTCGAGGGAGTCGTCGAAGCCGAACTTGTACTTGAGGCCGACGGCCATGGCGCACAGCACACCGGCGATGGCGCCGACCGCGATCGCGCCGAGCGGGGAGACGGCGCCTCCGGCCGGGGTGATGGCGACGAGGCCCGCGACCGCGCCCGAGGCGGCGCCGAGGGTGGTGAAGGAGCCGTGGCGCAGCTTCTCGTAGGCGAGCCAGGCGAGCATGGCGGCTGCGGTGGCGACCTGGGTGTTGACGAACATGACCGCGCCGACGCCGTCGTCGTTGCCGAGCCAGGAGCCCGCGTTGAAGCCGAACCAGCCGAACCAGAGCAGACCGGCGCCGAGCATCACCAGGGGGAGGCTGTGCGGGCGCATCGGGTCCTTCTTGAAGCCGACGCGCTTGCCGATGACCAGGATCACGCCGAGGGCGGCGGCGCCGGCGTTGATGTGGACGGCCGTGCCGCCCGCGAAGTCGATGACGCCGAGCTCGAAGAGCCAGCCGCCCGCGCCCCAGACCCAGTGGGCGACGGGGAAGTAGACGACGGTGACCCACAGGGCGGTGAACAGGGCCCACGCGCCGAACTTCACGCGGTCGGCCAGCGCACCGCTGATCAGGGCGGGGGTGATGACGGCGAACATCAGCTGGAAGACGGCGAAGACGTACACCGGGATGGTGTAGCCGTCCCACAGTTCGGTGATGCCGATGCCGCTGAGGCCGACGTAGTCGGAGTTCCAGCCGATGAGGGAGCCGGAGTCGGTGCCGAAGGCGAGGCTGAAGCCGTAGAGGACCCACAGGATCGTGACGATCCCGAGGCTGATGAAGCTCATCATCAGCATGTTGAGGCTGCTCTTGACGCGGACCATGCCTCCGTAGAAGAAGGCGAGTCCCGGGGTCATCAGCATGACCAGGGCGGAGCAGATGAGCATGAACCCGGTGTTCGCAGCAGACAGCGTCGGGGCGTCTGCAGCGAGGGTCGTGATGGCTGATGCCATCGGCGTCTCCTCGTCGTCGGTACGTTCGCGTGCGGGCGATCGTGAAAACCTGAGCGGCGTTAAGGGGTGTCCGGCCGGGCCTGGGGAGCTGGCCGGTTATTGACCCCGAGATTCGCGCAGGCCGGTTTCCGGCGGCGCCGCTGGGTGTTTCGTGCCGATGACGAAGGCGTCCGGGCTGTTACGGGGTGATGAACACCGCGGCCGTCGGCCGGACGGTCTCGACGGCGGGCGGCCCCCTGTGCGGGAGGGGTCGCCGGAGGGGGTGCCGGCCGCGGCAGTACCCGGATGTCCTGGCTGGGGGAGCCTGATCGGGCTTCACGGGGTGACTGCCGCGGCCGGGGCCTTGGGGGCGGCCGCGAGGGCCGTCAGACGGCCTCCGCGGCTTCCGGGAGCCGGGAGGCGAGGTGGTCGGTGAGCCGGACGACCTCGGCGACGTCGCCGTACTCACGGGCGGCGGAGTCCACGGTCTTGCGCAGCCGCGTGTTCACCCGTTCGGACCGCACCTTTCCCGCCACGTCCAGGGCCCGGTCGACGAGGACGGCGGCCTGCTCGGGCTCGCGCTGGAGCAGGTGCACGGTGGCCATGCCGATGAGGTTGAGGGCGTAGGAGCGCTGGTGCTCCTCGTCCTTCTCGAAGAGCTGGACGGCCCGCTCCATCACGGGTTCGGCCAGCGAGGCGTACGTGGGGCTGCGTCCGGCGACGTAGGCCAGGTCGCGGTAGGAGTGGGAGTTCTCGCCGTTCAGTTCGGCCTCGGAGAAGAACCGGATCCAGTCGGGTTCGGGCTCGCCGCCGAAGCCGACGTCGCCGTAGGTGTCCTCGGCCATCCGCACGGCCCGCTTGCAGCGGCTGGGCTGGCCCATGTTGGCGTAGGCCCGGGCCTCCATCGCATACAGCATGGCCTGGGTGCGCGGGCCGGCGCAGTCGCGGCTGCCGTACTGCGCGAGGTGGATGAGTTCCAGGGCGTCCTCGGGGCGGCCCAGGTGGATCATCTGGCGGCTCATGCCCGAGAGGATGTACGAGCCCAGCGGCTTGTCCCCGGCCTCCTTCGCGGCGTGCAGCGCGAGGACGAAGTACTTCTGCGCGGTGGGGTGCAGTCCGATGTCGTAGCTCATCCAGCCGGCCAGTTCGGCGAGCTCCGCGGCGACCTTGAAGAGCCGCTTCATGACGGGCGCCGGGTGGTTCTCCTGGAGCAGGTCGGTGACCTCGTGGAGCTGGCCCACGACGGCCTTGCGGCGCAGTCCCCCGCCGCACTGGGCGTCCCACTGGCGGAACATGACGGTGGTGGCGTCGAGGAGGTCGAGTTCCGGTTCGGAGAGCCTGGGCGGCCGGTAGCCGCCGGGTGCGGCCGCCGGCCCCGCCTCGCGCGGTCCCGGGTCGGCGACCGGGACCGGGACGAGCCAGCGCTGCATGGGCTCGATGAGGGCGGGGCCGGCGGAGAGGGCGAGCGAGGTCCCGAGGAAGCCGCGGCGGGCCAGCATCAGGTCGCTGCGGGAGAACTCGCCGAGCAGTTCGACGGTCTGCGGACCGGCCCAGGGCAGGTCGACGCCCGAGACGGACGGGGTCTGGTGGGCGGTGCGCAGGCCGAGCTGCTCGATGGCGACGACGGAGCCGAAGCGCTCGGAGAACAGCTCGGAGAGGATGCGCGGGACGGGTTCGCGGGGCTGCTCGCCGTCGAGCCAGCGCCGTACCCGGGAGGTGTCCGTGCTGATGTGGTGGGCGCCCATCTGGCGGGCCCGGCGGTTGACCTGGCGGGCGAGCTCGCCCTTGGACCAACCGCTGCGGACGAACCACGAAGTCAGCTGATCGTTCCGGTCAACCGATTCCTCGCTCGTTCCGCTTGCGCCGCTGCCGCTCACTGGAACGCCCCCATCCGCTCAGCCTCTACACACGGAACCCTGGCTGGGACGGCAAGCGCCGCCACGGACCTTCACAAGTCCTTCACTCATTGCCTCCGGCATACCCACGGACGGGCCCGCCTTCGGGGTTCGTGTACCGAAAGTAATCCTACGATCACCCCCACGGCGAGGTCGATTCCACAAACGCCACCATTCGCCACCCCTTCGAATGAACTCGCCACCGGCCAGGCGCGATTCACTTGACACGAGGCGAAAACGGATCGGTTGGACTGGAGTGCGCCCGGGGCGTGCGCGGCGAGGAGTGCGCCGTGCGGCTCCGGAAGCCGTCCCTCGGGGGAGCTTCGGCAGCCGGTCCCGCCGACGTCGTAACCACCGGCGCGTCCGACCCGTTGGAGGGGGCATGGGCATGGGCTTCACGATCGGCGGCAGCCGCGGCACCAGGGAGTTCCGTTCCGGCGTCCGGCGCCGCGGACGGACCTCGGAATGCACGGCGGTGGCGGAGTACACCGGACTGTGGGGCTGGGACGCGGTACCCGGTGCCCGCGCCGCGGCGCCCGCCCGCGACTGCTCCTGCGGGGACGCCGGGTGCACCGCGCCCGGGGCGCACCCCCTGGCCTTCGCCCCGACGGTCAAGGCCGGAGCCACCCTGGACGAGGTCACCGAGGCCTGGGGCGGGTACCCGGGCGCGGCGGTCCTGCTGCCGGCGGGCCGTTCCTTCGACGTCATCGAGGTCTCCGAGGAGGCCGGCCGGCGCGCCCTGGTCCGGCTGGAGCGGATGGGCCTGCCCCTGGGTCCCGTCATCGGGACCCCGGACGGCCGGGCGCAGTTCTTCGTGGCCCCGGGCGCCGCGGCCGAGCTGCCCCAGCTGCTGTACCGGATGGGCTGGGACGACGCCGACCTCGACCTGCGGGCCCTGGGCCACGGGGCGTACGTCACCGCCCCGCCCTCCGACCGGGCGGGGCTCGGCCCGGTCTGCTGGCTGCGGCCGCCCGCGCTGGACTGCGCCGGGAGCCCGCCCCAGGCCCGGCTGCTGCTGGGCACCCTCGCCTACCTGTGCCACCGCTTCCGCCGCTGATGCTGTGACATCGGCGGCCCCGGACGTGCCGGTGCCCCCGTGATCCGTCCGTACGGATCGCGGGGGCACCGGCACGTCCGGGGCAGGGGCCTCGCTCAGTCGCCGATCAGGGCGTCCACGAACGCCTCCGGCTCGAAGGGGGCCAGGTCGTCGGGGCCCTCGCCGAGCCCGACGAGCTTGACCGGGACGCCCAGCTCGCGCTGGACGGCGACGACGATGCCGCCCTTGGCGGTGCCGTCGAGCTTGGTGAGCACGATGCCGGTGATGTCCACGACCTCGGCGAAGACGCGGGCCTGGGTCAGACCGTTCTGCCCGGTGGTGGCGTCCAGGACCAGCAGGATCTCGTCCAGCGGGCCGTGCTTCTCCACGACGCGCTTGACCTTGCCGAGCTCGTCCATCAGACCGGTCTTGGTGTGCAGGCGGCCCGCGGTGTCGATGAGCACCACGTCGGCACCCTCGGCGATGCCCTCCTTGACCGCGTCGTAGGCGATCGAGGCCGGGTCACCGCCCTCGGGACCGCGCACGGTGCGGGCGCCGACGCGCTCGCCCCAGGTCTGGAGCTGGTCCGCGGCGGCGGCGCGGAAGGTGTCGGCCGCGCCGAGGACCACGCTGCGGCCGTCGGCGACGAGCACCCGGGCCAGCTTGCCGGTGGTGGTGGTCTTGCCGGTGCCGTTCACGCCGACGACCATCACCACGGCGGGGGTGTCCAGACCGCTCTCGGTCTTCACGGCGCGGTCGAAGTCGGTGCCGACCAGGGTCAGCAGCTCCTCCTTCAGCAGGGTGCGCAGTTCCTCCGGGGAGCGGGTGCCGAGGACCTTGACCCGCTCGCGGAGCCGGTCGACCAGTTCCTGGGTCGGCGCGACACCGACGTCGGCGATGAGGAGGGTCTCCTCGATCTCCTCCCAGGTGTCCTCGTCGAGGTGCTCCCGGGAGAGCAGCGTGAGCAGCCCCTTGCCGAGGGAGTTCTGCGACCGGGCGAGACGGGCCCGCAGCCGGACCAGGCGGCCGGCGGTGGGCTCGGGCACCTCGATCTCGGGTACCGGCGGAGCCTCCACGACCGGGTCCTCGACGGCGGCAGGCGTCGCGAGGGCGGCCTCCGCGTCGGGGAGGGCCACCTCCTCGATGGTGCGGCGCGGCTCTTCGGCCGTCGGTGCGGCGTCCTCCCCCACCTGGGGTTCGGCGGGCGGGGCAGTGATGGTCGGCGTGCTCGGCGGTGCCGGGGGCAGCTGCTTCTTCTTGCGGCTGCTGACCACGAGCCCGCTGATCGCGCCGACCGCGACCAGGGCGATGACTACAGCAAGGATGAGGATGTCCATAACCAACCCAGTATCGGCCACGAAGGCTCCGAAGCCGGGACCTCGCAGGTTCCCACCAGGACTGAAGCCTCTATTTGTGGTTTTAACGGCACATCTACGATGATGAGCGACTCCCCTCCCCCACCCCCACGGAGTAGCGCATGCCTGCCGAGCCTGCCGACGGCGCGATAGCCCCCGCCGAGAGCACGGTCGAGACCCGCGGCCTCGAGCCGGTCCCCGACAGCGAGCGCAGCGGCCGGGTCCGCGAGCTCGTGCCCACCTGGGTGGCCGCCAACATCAGCGTGCTGCTGCTGACCATGGGCGCCGGTCTGGTGATCTTCAACAAGCTCAACATCTGGCAGGTGCTCGTCGTGGCGGTCGCCGCGCCGGTCGTCTCGTACGGGATCGTCGGCCTGATCTCGATCGCGGGCAAGCGCGGCGGAGCGCCCGGCATGGCCCTCTCGCGGGCGGTGTTCGGCCAGCGCGGCAACCTCTTCCCGGGCGCCCTGATCTGGGTGGCCCGCTGGGGCTGGGAGACCATCAACGCGGTCAGCGGGGCCTATGCCGTCCTGACCGTCCTCGACCTGCTCTTCGGCATCAAGAGCAACACCACCCTCATCGTCGTCACCCTGCTGTTCTTCGTGGGCTGCACCTTCGTGGTCTCGGGTCTGGGCATCAACGCCCTGCGCGTCTGCTCGAAGTGGTCCACCTACCTCTTCGGCGCCTTCAGCGTGCTCGTCCTCGGCTACCTGGTCTTCACCACGGACTGGTCCGCGGTCTTCGCCAAGCCGGCCGGCTCCACCGCGATGATGGTCGCGGGCATCGGCACGATCGCGGCCGGCGGCATCAGCTGGGTGCCCTCGGGCCCCGACTTCACCCGCTACCTGCCGCGCACCGCCTCCTCCAAGGGCATGGTCGGGGCGACGATCGGCGGCGCCGGCGTCGTCGTCCTGCCGATGGTGCTGATGGGCGCCGTCATGGCCGTCGGCACGCCGGACCTGGCGACCGCGCAGGACCCGGTCTCCTTCATCGGCGAGCTGCTCCCGACCTGGATCGCGGTCCCGTACCTGCTCATCGCGCTCGTCGGCATGCTGCTGATCAACTCGATGTCCATGTACTCGGCCGGCTTCACCGCGCAGACCCTCGGCATCAAGGTCCCGCGGGCCTGGGCGGTCAGCGTCAACGCCGTCATCAGCCTGGTCTTCGGCTTCCTGCTGATGGTGGTCGCCACCAGCTTCTTCGGCTCCTTCATCTCCTTCCTGACCCTGCTGGCCGTGGCCTTCTCCGCCTGGATCGGGGTCTTCGGCGTGGACATGCTGCGCCGCCCGGCGTACGACGGCGCCGCACTGCTGGACACCACGCGCACCAGCGCCTACTGGTACCGGGGCGGCTACGCCTGGCAGGCGATGACCGCGTGGGCGCTCGCCCTGGTGGTGGGCCTGCTCTTCACCTCGGTGGACTGGTTCAGCGGGCCGCTCTCCTCCACCTGGATCGGGCAGAACGGCCTCGGCTGGGTGGCCGGCATCGTGACCTCGGGCCTGCTGTACGCCGTACTGCCGCGCACGCAGGCTCCGGCCGCGCACGCTCCGGCCGGGGAGCGCGAGCTCGCGGAGACCCTGTCCAACTGACGCCACGTCAGCTAACGTCCCCCCTCGCCCGCCCACCACATCCGGCGAAGGGGGACTTCTCCATGCCCATCACCGTGGCCCGGTTCAATCTCGTCGACCCGAACGGCACCCCCGAGTCCCTCTCCGCCCGCTACAAGGCGGCGCTGGAGATGGCCCGCTACGCGGACGACCGCGGGATCGACACCGTCCAGACCGAGGAGCACCACGGCACCGCCAACAACTGGCTGCCCTCCCCCTTCGCCTTCGCGGGCGCGGTCTTCGGCGCCACCCGCCGGATCGCGGTCACCGTCTCGGCGATCATCGGCCCGCTGTACGACCCGCTGAAGGTGGCCGAGGACATCGCCGTCCTGGACCTGCTCAGCGGCGGCCGCCTCGTCACGGTCGCGGGCATCGGCTACCGGCCCGAGGAGTACGAGCAGCACGGTGTGGAGTGGGGCCGGCGCGGCAGGCTCCAGGACGAGCTGCTGGAGACCCTGCTGAAGGCGTGGACCGGTGAGCCGTTCGAGTTCCGTGGCCGAACCGTACGGGTCACCCCGCGGCCCTTCACCCAGCCGCACCCGCTGCTCCTGGTCGGCGGCAGCTCCGAGGCGGCGGCCCGGCGCGCGGCCCGGCTGGGGCTGCCGTTCTTCCCCAGCGCGCACCTGCCGGAGCTGGAGGCGTACTACCAGGCGAAGCTGGCGGAGTACGGCACGGAGGGCTTCTGCATGATGCCCGCGGCCGAGACCCCGCTGCTGCACATCGCGCAGGACCCGGACCAGGTGTGGGCGCAGTACGGCGAGCACTTCCTGCACGAGGCGGGCATGTACGCGTCCTGGCAGTCCAAGGACATCCGCAGCGCCGTACGGTCGGCCGCGCGCTCGGTGGCGGAACTGCGCGAGGAGGGCGTCTACCGGGTGCTGACCCCGGACGAGGCGGTCGCGTACGCCCGGGGCGCGGGCGAGGCCGGGAACCTGGTGCTGCACCCGCTGTGCGGCGGAATGCCCGTGGACGAGGGCTGGCGCAGCCTGCACCTGCTGTGCGAACAGGTACTGCCCCGGCTCAAGGACTGAGCCGGGGCAGTATCGAGGAGATGGGGTGTTGGCGGGGAGGATTACCCCATCTCCTCCAGCGCCTTGCCCTTGGTCTCCGGCACCCATTTGAGGACGAAGGGGATCGAGAGCACGGCGAAGATCGCGTAGATGACGTAGGCGCCGGACAGGTTCCAGTCCGACAGCGACGGGAAGCTGACCGTGATGACCCAGTTGGCGATCCACTGGGCGGCGGCCGCCACGCCGAGGGCCGCGGCCCGGATGCGGCCCGGGAACATCTCGCCGAGCAGCACCCAGACCACCACGCCCCAGGACAGGGCGAAGAAGAGCACGAAGCAGTTGGCCGCGATGAGGGCCACGAGCCCCTGGGTGTGCGGCAGGGCGATGTCGCCGCCGCTGGTGTCCTTGTAGGAGAAGGCCCACGCGGCCAGTCCGAGGGAGATCGCCATGCCGGTGGAGCCGATGAGCGCGAGCGGCTTGCGGCCGATCCGGTCGACGAACACCATCGCGATGACCGTACCGACGATGTTCACGACGGAGGTCTCGAAGGAGTACAGGAACGAGGAGCTCGGGTCGACACCGACCGACTGCCACAGCGAGGAGCTGTAGTAGAAGATCACGTTGATGCCGACGAGCTGCTGGAAGAGCGAGAGGCCGATGCCGACCCAGACGATCGGCAGGAAGCCGAAGCGGCCGCCGAGCAGGTCCTTGAAGGTCGACTTCTGCTCCGAATGGATGGCGTTGTCGATCTCACGGACCCGGGCGTCGGCGTCGATGCCCTCGCCCTCGACCTCGCGCAGGACCGTCTTGGCCTTGTCCATCTTGCCGACGGAGACGAGGAAGCGCGGGGACTCGGGGATGGCGAAGGACAGCAGACCGTAGAGCACGGCCGGGACGACCATGACGCCGAGCATCCACTGCCAGGCTTCGAGGCCGCCGATCTCTCCGCGCTGGTCCCCGTCGGCGAGGTTGAGGATGCCCCAGTTGACCAGCTGCGAGATGGCGATGCCGATGACGATGGCGGCCTGCTGGAAGGAGGCGAGCCGGCCCCGGTAGGCGGCCGGGGAGACCTCGGCGATGTAGGCGGGGCCGATCACCGAGGCCATGCCGATGCCGAAGCCGCCGACGATGCGCCACATGGCGAGGTCCCAGAGGGCGAACGGCAGGGCCGAACCGATGGCGCTCGCGGTGAAGAGGACGGCCGCGATCTGCATGCAGCGGATTCGGCCGATCCGGTCGGCGATACGGCCGGCCGTGGCCGCACCGAAGGCGCAGCCGATGAGTGCGGCGGCGATCACCTGGGCGAGGGCGGCGGAGCCGACGTCGAAACGGTCGCGGATGGCCTCGACGGCCCCGTTGATGACCGAGCTGTCGTAGCCGAAGAGGAAACCGCCCATGGCAGCGGCCGCCGTGATGAAGATGACGTGCCCGAGGTGGTCGGGTGCTGCGCCCCGGCCACCGCCTGAGGCGGGTGCGTTCGCTGTGCTGGTCAAGGTGCGCTCCTGGGCCCGGCGCCGATGTCGGGAGTGGGGGTTGCCGTCTGTACTCGTGTTCCTTGCGCGTGTTCCTCCAGTGGCGCACAGCAAACTGCGCACCACCACCTGAAGGTCGACACGGCACAGCAGAGCCTATGGCTTCACTTTCTGAAGTCAATAGGGGATGAAGAACGCGTTAAACGCGAAGACCCAGGGCTCTTGTGTTCACTTCATGAACTGAAGGGCCTCAGCGGAGCCGCTGGCTGATGACCTTGGAGACCCCGTCGCCCTGCATGGAGACGCCATAGAGCGCGTCGGCGACCTCCATCGTCCGCTTCTGGTGCGTGATGACGATCAGCTGTGAGCTCTCCTGGAGCTCCTCCATGATCCGGATCAGCCGCTGGAGGTTGGTGTCGTCGAGCGCCGCCTCCACCTCGTCCATCACGTAGAACGGGCTGGGCCGCGCCTTGAAGATCGACACCAGCAGGGCCACGGCGGTCAGCGAGCGCTCACCGCCGGACAGCAGCGACAGCCGCTTGACCTTCTTGCCGGGAGGGCGCGCCTCGACGTCGACGCCGGTGGCGAGCATGTTGTCGGGATCGGTCAGGATCAGCCGGCCCTCCCCACCGGGGAACAGCCGCGAGAACACCCCCTCGAACTCCCGCGCCGTGTCGCGGTACGCCTCGGTGAACACCTGCTCGACCCGGGCGTCGACCTCCTTCACCACTTGAAGCAGATCGGCCCGTGTCTTGCGCAGGTCCTCCAACTGTTCGCTGAGGAACTGGTGTCGCTCCTCCAGCGCCGCGAACTCCTCCAGCGCGAGCGGATTCACCTTGCCGAGCTGCTGGTACGCCCGCTCGGCGGCCTTCAGCCGCTTCTCCTGCTGCGCCCGTACGAAGGGCCCGGGACGGTTGCGCGGATGCTCCGGGTCCGCCGGCAGCGTCTCGCCCTCGGCCGGCGGGGACGGCGGCACCGGCTGATCGGGCCCGTACTCGGCGACGAGCCCGGCCGCCGCCATGCCGAACTCCTCCAGCGCCTTGGTCTCCACCTGCTCGATGCGCAGCCGCTTCTCGGCGCCCAGCACCTCGCCGCGGTGCACGGAGTCGGTGAGCTTGTCGAGTTCGCCCAAAAGGTCCCGCCCGCGGTTCCTGGCCTCGCCGAGCTCCCGCTCGCGCAGGCCCTTGGCGTACTCGGCCGCGGTGCGCTCCTCGTCGGCCCGGCCCAGCGAGACCTCCACGTGCGCGAGCAGCTGCCGAGCGCCGTCGGCCACCGCGCCCGCCACCTGCGCCTCGTGGCGCAGCCGGGCCCGGCGGCGCTCGGCCCTGGTGCGGGCCTCGCGCTCCGCCCTGGCTCCGCGGTCGAGCGAATCCGCCCTCCCAGCCAGCGCCTTGACCCGCTCCTCGTGGGTCCTGAGCTGGAGGCGGGCCTCCATCTCGGTCTGGCGGGCGTTGGCCCCGTCCGCGGCGAGCCGGTCCCGCCGGGAGCTGTCGGGCTCCTGCCCGCCCGCGTCCCCGGCCGGGTCGCTCTCCTCTGCCGTCGCCAGCTGCTCCGCGGCCTCCTCCACGTCGGCCAGCGCCTGCTCCAGCGCGTCCTGGGCCTTCGCCGCCGCGGCCACGCTGCGCTCGGCCTCGCCCGCGGCGCCCTTGGCCTGGCCGGCGAACCGCCCGAGCTGCTGCGCGGCCCCCGCGCGGGCCCGTTCCCCGGCGCGCCGCTGCTCGGCGAGCTCCTCGACCCGGGCCGCCAGGTGCTGCTTGTGCTCCTGCGCGGCCTCCAGGGCCCCGGCCAGCTCCGCGCACTGCCCGTCCAGCCGGGCCAGTTCCGCCGAGGCCTCGTCCACGGCGGCCTGCACCTCGATCAGGCTGGGCACACCGGCGGAGCCGCCCTGGGCCAGGCGAGCCCCGAGCACGTCGCCCTGGGCGGTGACGGCCACGGCCTCGGGGCGCCGGGCCACCAGTGCCTCGGCCTCCTCCAGGGTCCCGACGACGACGTGGTCCCGCAGCACCCATTCCACGGCCCGCACCAGGGCCGCGTCACCGTGCACCAGCCCGGCGGCCGGTACGGCCGCCGCCTGCGCGGCGACGTCGACGGGGGCAGGGGCCGGAGCGCCGACCGGGGCGGAGGCCGGGGCGCCGACCGGGGCAGGGGCCGGGGCGCCCACGGAGCCCGGCGCCTGGGCGCCCACGGCAGTGCCGCCGCCCTCCCCCGCCTGCCCGGGCACGCAGCCGTCCGGCTCCTCGCGCCGGCCCGCAGCGCCCGCGCCGTCCGCGGCGCCGCCCGCAGGCCCGGTCCGGAGAGGGCCCGCACCCTGGCCGGGCACCGCCGCGGCCGTGATCAGGAAGGCGGCACGGCCGCCGTCCGTGTCCCTCAGGTGGCGGATGGCCCCGGCCGCGGCCCCCGGTGAGGCCACCGCCAGCGCGTCCGCCGCCGAACCGAGCGCCGCCGCCACGGCGACCTCGTACCCCGCGGTCACCGAGAGCCGCTCCGCCGCCGGGCCCAGCAGCCCGGCCAGCTGGTCCCGGGCCGCGAGCAGCGCCCCGGTTCCGTCCTTGCGGCGCAGCCCCAGCGCCAGCGCCTCGCGCCGCGCGGACACGGCGGCGCGCGAGCGCTCCGCGGCCTCGGCCGCCTGCCGGGCGGCGGTCAGCGCGGCCTCCGCCGCCGCCAGTTCGGCGCGCGCCGCCTCGTGTTCCCCGGTCGCCGCCGCGTCCCCGTCCAGCTCCCCGACCTCGGCCGCGAGGGCCTCGTACTCCTCCTGCGCCGCGGCCGCCCGGTCCTGCGCCCCGTCCCGCGCCAAGACCAGCCGGTCGATCTCGGCCTGGGCCGCGGCCGCCCGGGACCGGGCGGCGCCGAGGCGGCCCTTCAGCCGGGCCAGCGCCTCGCGCCGGTCGGCGACGGCCCGCGCGGCGTCCCTCAGCCGGCGCTCCTCCTCGGCGAGCTCCCGTTCCAGTTCGGCCCGGTGGGCCGAGGTGTCCTCCAGCGCGTACGAGGCCGCTTCCAGCGCCGCCGTCAGCTCCGCCTCCTGCTCGCGGATCCGGGCGGCCTCCTTCTCCATCTCCTCGGGGTCGCGGCCCCGCCGCTCCTCCTCCACGGGAGCCGAGGCGCTCTTGACCCGCGCGTCCGCCAGGCTGGCCGTCCCGCGGACCCGTTCGGCGAGCTGGGACAGCTCGTACCAGGTCTGCTGGGCCTGCCGCAGCCGCGGGGCGA
Source organism: Streptomyces xanthophaeus (assembly GCF_000725805.1). Classification (GTDB taxonomy): domain Bacteria; phylum Actinomycetota; class Actinomycetes; order Streptomycetales; family Streptomycetaceae; genus Streptomyces; species Streptomyces xanthophaeus. Next base: position 139,238 of record NZ_JOFT01000027.1, read on the forward strand.
GCTCCCGTACGGCCTCCTCCAGCTCCGCCTCGCGCCGCTGGGCGCCCGCGAGCTGCGCCTCGGCGGCCTCCTTGCGTTCCTTGAGCGCCGCCTCGTCCGCGATCTCGGCGTCGAGGGCGCCGCGCAGGGCCACCAGGTCGTCGGCGAGCAGCCGCAGCCGGGCGTCGCGCAGGTCCGCCTGGATCACGGCGGCCCGCCGGGCCACGGCCGCCTGCCGTCCGAGGGGTTTGAGCTGGCGCCGCAGCTCGTCGCCGAGGTCCTGCACGCGGGCGAGGTTGGCCTGCATCGCGTCCAGCTTGCGCAGCGCCTTCTCCTTGCGCTTGCGGTGCTTGAGCACTCCGGCCGCCTCCTCGATGAAGGCGCGGCGCCCCATGGGATCGGCGTGCAGTACGGAGTCCAGCTGACCCTGCCCGACGATGACGTGCATCTCGCGGCCGATGCCGGAGTCGGAGAGCAGTTCCTGGATGTCGAGCAGGCGGCAGGTGTCCCCGTTGATCTGGTACTCGCTGCTGCCGCCGCGGAACATGATCCGGGTGATGGTGACTTCGGCGTAGTCGATGGGCAGCGCGCCGTCGGAGTTGTCGATCGTCAGCGAGACCTCGGCGCGGCCGAGCGGCGGGCGCCCGGTGGTCCCGGCGAAGATGACGTCCTCCATCTTGCCGCCGCGCAGGGATTTGGCGCCCTGTTCGCCCATGACCCACGACAGGGCGTCCACCACGTTGGACTTGCCGGAGCCGTTCGGTCCCACGACACAGGTGATGCCGGGCTCGAAGCGCAGGGTGGTCGCGGAAGCAAAGGATTTGAATCCGCGCAGGGTCAGGGACTTGAGGTGCACGCCGCCGGACTCTACCTTTCGCGTTCGGTTTCACCCATGAAGGTGCAGGGCACGACTCACGTCAAAAGGAGGAGACCCCCGACCGGCCCATCCTCCGGGCAGGCGGTGGCGCGGGTCCGCGGACAGGACCCGTGGTCCAAGAAAGAAGGGACGCCGAAGCGTCCCTTGCAGATCATGCGGTGCTGGATTGCGTCGAATGAACGGGTCAGGTGAGCGCAGGCTCCGCCTGGGGTACGTCGATGTCGATGCTGTCCAGCAGCGAGTCTCCGTGCTGAGCGGCGGCCGCGTTCAGCGCGTCATTTTCGGACTGAATCCGTACGAGCTCGGACTCGAGGTCCTGGACGCGCTGCTGAAGCCGTCGCATCTCGGCGAGGAGTCGCGGATCGGAACCGCCGACGTAACCGAGAAGCGCCTTTGCCATGATGGATGGTCCTCCACACTGAGTGACCGACCGAAGCGGTGTGGGTCGTGAGGGAATCGCACCCGCGGATGTCCGGCAGCGACGGACAGTCACTGCGCTTACTACTGCCAACACTGCCAAACAGCTCAGGTGCGCGGGGCTTCCAGCGTCTCACCAAAAAGTTTGACGGTCAACACGATCACGCCCCGTATCGGCGGGCGTCCGGGCGCGCTCGAGGCGCGCGGAGATCATCCTCGTTTCCGAGCCTTCCACGGATCGACCGCCGCGGCAACGCGTCGGCGGAGAATGCGCAGTTCCGGCCGGGTGCCGACCGCCGCGAGATGTGATCAGTACATGATCAGTCGATCCTTCACCTGATCGCGAACCCGTCGTAGCCACCGCGCGGTGTGCCCCAGATCTCTGTCACCCCGTCCACCCTCCCGGGCGTGTCGGCGGACCTCAGCCAGTCGAGCAGCCGGTGGCAATTCTCACGTTGACCTTCGGCCACCACCTGTACTCGCCCGTCGTCGAGGTTGAGGGCGAAGCCGACGACCTCTCCGATCTCCAGGGCGTTGGCCCTGGTGAACCAACGGAAGCCCACTCCCTGTACACGGCCGCGCACCCAGGCGGTCAGCCGGACCTCTTCATCCATGCGTGAACGCTAACCGGGCAAACACTTTCGGCACACATCGCCCCCCGATGCCATGGCGTACAGTCGCGCAGCAATGAACTCACCCATTTGGGTGAGTAACGGATGATCTTGCAAGGAAGGCACGACAGCGATGGGACGCCACCGACTCCACGCCGCCCCGCGCCGCGGCGGCAAACGCGGCACCGCCGTGCGCTCCGGCCTGCTGGGCGTCTCGGTGGCCGTGGCCCTTGGGGCGGCGGCCGTGACCACCGGCATGGTGCCGGTCGGCGGGTCCTTCCCCTATGTCGGCGTGAGCGGTACGGACACCGTCGCCGGGACGGCGGCCAAGGCCAAGGCCTCGCCGACTCCGGGCAGCACCTCACCGCAGGGCGGCCTCGCCAACCTGTCCGGGCGTACCCCCGAGGCGCCGGCCCCCGCCGCCTCCGGCCGTCCCTCGGCCAAGCCCTCTCCGTCCGCGTCCCCGTCGGCCTCGGCCTCCGCTCCGGCCCCCGCCTCGCCGAGCCCGTCCGCCCCGGCCGCGCCGAGCACCGCGCCCGCGGCTCCGGCGTCCCCTTCCGCGAAGCCTCCGCACAAGCCCGTGGTCCCGGCCCCTTCGAAGCCGGCCGTCCCCGCGCCGTCCGTCCCGGCGCCGGTCATCCCCGCGCCGACCACCCCCGCACCCAAGCCCACACCGACGCCGGCGCCGACGCCCGACGACGGCCACTCGGCCGAGGAGGCCGCGGTGGTCACCCTGGTGAACCAGGCCCGCGCCCAGGCCGGGTGCGGTCCGGTACGGGCGAACCCGCCGCTGGCGGCGCTGGCCGGGGCCTTCAGCAAGGACATGGCCACCCGCGGCTTCTTCGACCACACCGACCCGGACGGGAACAGCCCCTGGGACCGCGCCGCCAAGGCCGGGCTCTCGGGCCTCGCCGCCGAGAACATCGCCCGCGGCCAGGGCGACGCCGCGTCCGTGATGACGGCCTGGATGGACAGCCCGGGCCACAAGGCGAACATCCTCAACTGCGAGTTCCGCACCCTGGGCGTCGGCGTCCACGTCGCCGCCGGCGGCCCCTGGTGGACCCAGGAGTTCGGCTTCTAGTCCGGCCGGGGCAGGCCGCCGCCCGCTCAGACGGCGACGGCCGCCAGGGCCGCGCGGCCCGCCACGACGATCCGGGTCTGCTCGGCCACCCGGCGCCCGAGGTGCTCGGCGGTCGCGATGTCGGCCTTGTGCACGGCGTCCGCACCCTCGTCGGAGTTGGACTGGGCCGCGGCGCCGGAGAAGAAGCCCAGGCGGTTGAGGTCGTTCTCGGACCCGGTGCTCGAATTCCAGCCCGGCTTCAGACCGAGGTTGACCCAGCTCATGCCGTGCTGCGCGGCCAGGATCTGGAAGTACTGCAGGGTGTGCAGCTTGTCGCCGCTCTTGGAGCCGGAGTTGGTGAAGCCGGCCGCCACCTTGTCCTGCCACACGTCCCCGAACCAGCGCTTCGAGGTGGCCTCGGCGAAGACGTGGAAGGCGCCCGAGGCCGTACCCATGTAGGTCGGGGAGCCGAAGACGATCGCGTCGGACGCGTCGAGCAGCTCCCACTGGGCGTCGTCGATCTCGTCCACCTTGATCAGGTGCACGGTGGCCCCGGCGTCCGCGGCGCCCGCCCGGACGGCCTCGGCGATGACGGCGGTGTGCCCGTACCCGGAGTGGTAGGCGATCGAGACGACGGGGGTGTGAGCGGCTGCGGACATGGTGGTTCTCCCTCAAGACGTTCCTGCGGCGTCGCGGTGCGACAAGAGAAAGAAAAGCACTAACTTTTCGAAAGCGCAACCTACGAGTTAGCGCTGCACAGGAGTACGCTTGTTCGTATGGAGACCCCTGCCTGTACCGAAGCCGACGCAGCGCTCCCGCCGTTCGACGTCTTCGCGCGCGCCTGCCCGTCCCGGGAGACCCTGGAGCACGTCACCGGACGGTGGGGCAGCCTCGTCGTGGGCGCGCTGCGCGAAGGCCCGTGCCGCTTCAACGAGCTGCGGCGACGGGTGGAGGGGGTCAGCGAGAAGATGCTCTCCCAGACGCTGCACGCCCTGGAGCGGGACGGCATCGTCCACCGCGAGGCGCAGCCCACGAACCCGCCGCGCGTCGACTACGAACTCACCCCGCTCGGCGTCGAGGTGGCGGACCGGCTGCTCTCGCTCATCCACTGCCTGGAGGGAAGCATGCCGCAGGTGCTGAGTGCCCGGCAGTCCTACGACACCGCGCGCGGCGGCCTCTGACAGCGCGGGCAGAAGTAGCTCGACCTGTTCATCCAGGGCCGGCGGCGCATCGGCGTACCGCAGCGCCGGCAGGGCTCGTCCTCGCGTCCGTAGGCGTCGAGCGAACGGTCGAAGTAGCCAGACTCCCCGTTCACGTTGACGTACAGGCTGTCGAAACTGGTCCCGCCGACGGCCAGGGCCGCGTTCATCACGTCCCGGACGTGGCCGAGGAGTTCGGTGCTCCTCGGGCGGGTCAGGGCGGCGGTCGGGCGCTCGTAGTGCAGCCGCGCACGCCACAGCGCCTCGTCCGCATAGATGTTGCCGACCCCGCTGATCAGGGACTGGTCCAGCAGCGCCCGCTTCACGGTGGTCCGCTTCGCGCGCAGGGCGAGGTGGTAGGCCACCTCGTCGAACAGCGGGTCCAGGGGGTCCCGCGCGATGTGCGCGATGACGTCGGGCAGGCCCTCGGTGCTCTCGGCGACGGTCTCGTGCAGCGAGAGCCCGCCGAAGGTGCGCTGGTCGACGAAGCGCAGCTCGGTCCCCGCGGCGTCGTCGAAGCGGACCCTGATCCGCAGGTGCTTCTCGTCCGGGGCGCCCTCGGGCTGCACGAGCAGCTGCCCGCTCATCCCCAGGTGCCCGAGCACGGACAGGTCCCGGCCCTCCAGGGGCAGCCACAGGTACTTGCCGCGCCGCCTCGGTACGCCGATGGTCTGCCCGCCGAGCCGGGCCGCGAAGTCCGCGGCGCCCGCCGGGTGACGGCGCACGGCCCGCGGGTGCAGCACCTCGACGGCCTCGACGGTCCGCCCGGCGACCCACCGCTCCAGCCCCCGCCGCACGACTTCGACTTCGGGCAGCTCGGGCACGGGGTTCCTCCGGTAAGGATGCGGGCGGCACGCTCCGGCGAGCGTACCGGAGCCCGGAAACGGGACCGCCCGCCCCTGTCGGAACAGGGGCGGGCGGGGAAATCCCGAAGGAAGGGTCAGGCGTCCGGTGCCGCGTCGACGGGCGTCGGCGCCCCGCCGTCCACGGCCTCGGTCCCGGCTTCGGCTGCGGCCGGAGCCACCGCCTCGGCCGGAGCGGCGGCGGCCGCGGCTGCTGCCGCGATCCGTTCGTCCGCCGCGGTGCGGATCCCGCGCCAGGCGGATTCCGCGGCCTGCTGTTCCGCTTCCTTCTTGCTGCGGCCGGTGCCGGTGCCGTACGAGACACCACCGACGCGGGCGGCAGCTGTGAAGGTCTTCTCGTGGTCCGGACCGGTCTCGGTGACCAGATATTCCGGTACGCCAAGACCTTCGGCCGCCGTGAGCTCCTGGAGACTGGTCTTCCAGTCCAGGCCGGCCCCGAGGTTCGAGGACTTCTCGATGAGCGGGTCGAAGAGCCGGTGAACCAGCTCCGAGGCCGCGTCGAGGCCCTGGTCGAGGTAGACCGCGCCGATCACCGCTTCAAGGGTGTCGGCGAGGATGGAGGCCTTGTCCCGGCCACCCGTGCCCTCTTCGCCCCGGCCGAGCCGGATGAAGGAGCCGAGTTCGAGGCCGCGCCCGACCTCCGCCAGTGCACGCGAGTTGACCACCGCGGCCCGCAGTTTGGCCAGCTGGCCTTCCGGCAGATCGGGGTGGGTCGTGTACAGCGTGTCCGTGACCACCAGGCCCAGCACGGAGTCCCCGAGGAACTCCAGCCGTTCGTTGGTGGGCAGACCGCCGTTCTCGTACGCGTACGAGCGGTGGGTCAGTGCACGCACCAGAAGGGCGGACTCGAGTCGATACCCGAGCCGCCCTTCCAGAAGCGTGTGGGACGAGGCCGCGTTGTTACTGTCTGCCTGCTTCTCAGCGTTGGACAGCTCAGACATTGCGCCTCTCACCAGCCGCTCAGACCTCGAGGACCTGGCGCTTGTTGTAGGTGCCGCAGCTCGGGCACGCAATGTGCTGGAGCTTCGGCTCCTGGCAACGCTCGCACGAAACCAGGGTGGGGACCGCAGCCTTCCACTGCGACCGGCGGTGGCGCGTGTTGCTGCGCGACATCTTCCGCTTCGGAACAGCCACGGCTACTTCTCCTGCTTCTCGGCGGCGCCCTGAACTCCGTCAGAGGCAGTGCCGCTCATGTTGTCCTTCTCATCGCCCTGATCGGTGACGAGTCCTTGCAATGCCGCCCATCGGATGTCGACGGCGTCATGGTGGTGGTCCGGGTCGTCGTTCAGGCTGAGCCCGCAATCGGGGCACAGTCCGAGACAGTCCTCCCGGCACACCGGCTGCAGCGGCAGTGCGAGCACCACCACGTCGCGCAGCACGGGTTCGAGGTCGAACAAGCCGTCCTCGAGGAAGAGCGTGTCCTCGTCGTCCTCGGCGTCGTCGGCCGGTTCCGCCTTGGAGCGGCTCCGGTCGTCGGCGTCAGGGTACGAGAACATCTCCTGGAAGTCCGCCTTGAGCTCACGCTCGACGGACTCCAGACACCTTACGCACTCCCCTACGGCCGATGCACGGGCGGTGCCTGTGACGAGCACCCCTTCCATGACCGCTTCGAGGCGGAGCTTGAGCTTCAGCGGGGCGCCTTCCGGTACCCCGATGACTCCGGCGAGACCGAGGTCCGCCGGCGCCGCGATCTCACGGGACAGCCGCTGCATGGCACCAGGACGCCGACCCAGCTCGTGCGTGTCGAACACGAGGGGGTTGCGGTGGTCGAGGCGGGTATTCAGGGCCGTTCCTGCTTTCACAGATCGCTGAAGATCAAAGTTTCCGCCACATGTGGGCAGCATGGATCGCGGTGCATACGCGCGACCGAAGAGCCAGGATACCCGGCGCTTCGCCCTGAGCCCAATCCGGTGTCAGCGACCCTGTTCGTACTGGCGCAGCTGGTCCAGGTTGATCATGCTCGTGTCGAAGAAGCTGGTCTCGTCGAGCGAGGGCTGCGGCGCCTGGGGCTGCTGGTACGCGGCGTAGGGGTCCGGCTGCTGGGCGTCGTAGTGCCCGGCGTAGCCCCCTCCCGCGGAGCCGGCGCCCGCACCGGCGTACGGGTCGGGCTGCTGCTGGTAGCCGCCGTAGGGGTCCTGGTAGGCGTACGCGTCCTGCTGCTGGGGCTGGGCGTCGTAGTGCGCGGCGTAGGCCCCCGCGGAGCCGTCGCCCACGCCCGCGCCGTACGTGTCGTATCCGGGCCCGGGCTGCGCCGGGAGCTGCACCTGGGCCGGTGCGGGCTCCGCCAGGCCCGCCAGGAAGTCCGCGTCGCTCGACGAGCGGGACTGCCGGTCCCCTGCGGCGTCCTGGGCGGCCATGTGCGCGCCGAGGTCGTCGGTGGGCACCCGGCCGAGCAGCTTCTGGCGGCCCCGCCCGACGGCCTCCAGGGTCTTGGAGAGCACTGCCTCGAAGGTCGCCAGCTTGGTGTCCACGTACGCGTCCGCCTGCTCGCGCTGGGTCCGCGGGTCCGCGCTGCGCTCGGGTGCGTCCGCGTCCTCGTCCGCGTTCCCGTAGCCGGGGTGGCCGAGGCCGTCCGGGCCGGGCCCGCGCCCGAGCAGCTTCTCCCGGCCGCGGTCCACGGAGCCGATGGTCTTGGTCAGGACGACCTCGAAGTTCGCGAGCTTGCTGTCGACGTAGTCGTCGGCCTCGGCCCGGATCTCCTCGGCCTCCCGCCGTGCGTCCGCCAGGATGCGGTCCGCCTCGGCCTGGGAGCGGCGCGCGACCTCGGTGTCGGAGATCAGCGAGCCCCGCTGGCTGTGCGCGGACTCGATGATCCGGTCCGCCTCCCGGCGGGCCTCCTCGACCATCTGCTCGCGGCCGCCGATGAGCTCCTGGGCCTGGGCGAGGGAGCCGGGGAGCGCCTGGCGGACCTCTTCGAGCTGGGCGAGCAGCTCGGCGCGGTTGATCACGCAGGAGGCCGACATGGGCATGGAGCGGGCGCCGCCGACGGCCGCGACGATCTCGTCGAGCTTCTTCTGCACGTCCATGGGGGCTCGCACTCTCTCGGCCTCAGGCGGTTCCTGAGACGGACGGGACGACTGTAAGGCCAGCGGACGGACCCCCGACACTGACTGACGGCCCGTCAGCCGGTCAGCGGTTGCGCAACCGTTCCAGCAGCGCCGCGTGCACGTGCGCGGGCAGCAGGTGGGCCACGTCGCCGCCCCAGGCCGCGACCTCCTTGACCAGCGAGGAGGACAGGAAGCTGTAGGTGGGGTTGGTCGGCACGAACAGCGTCTCGACGCCCGACAGTCCCATGTTCATCTGGGCCATCTGGAGTTCGTAGTCGAAGTCGCTGACGGCGCGCAAGCCCTTGACGATGGCCGGGATGTCCCGCTGCTTGCAGAAGTCGACGAGCAGTCCGTGGAAGGACTCCACCTCGATGTTCCCGTAGTCGGCCGTCGCCTCGCGGATCAGCTCGATCCGCTCCTCGACGGTGAACAGTCCCTGCTTGGACTGGTTGATCATCACGGCGACGTGGACCACGTCGTAGAGCCGGGAGGCCCGGCCGATGATGTCGAGGTGTCCGTTGGTGATGGGGTCGAACGACCCAGGACAGACGGCGCGGCGCAACTGAAGTCCCTCGCTCTCCGGTGCGGGCATCATGAATCTTCGCTGGTGAAGGCGGCGCGACCGTACCAAAGGGTGCCCTCGCCGTACTTCCGCGACCGGAGCGGCTCGAATCCTTCCGGCCAGGGGAAGGCACCGCTCCTGGTGCTGCGCTCCACGGTGACGAGCGCATCGCCCGTGAGCCAGCCATTGGACGTGAGTGTGAGGAGGATCTCGCCAAGATCGTCGTGGGTGACGGCGTACGGCGGGTCCAGGAAGACGATGTCGTACGGGTCCCCGCCGGCTCGCGCCGCGACGATCTGCTCGGCCTTGCCGGGCCGGAATTCGGCGCCGGGCAGGCCCACCGCCTTGATGTTGTCCCGGATGGACTTGGCAGCCTTGGGGTCGGTCTCGACCAGCAGGGCGTGGTCCGCGCCGCGGGAGAGGGCCTCCAGGCCGACGGCGCCCGAGCCCGCGTAGAGGTCGAGCACCCGCGAGCCCTCCACACCGTGCAGCGACTCCCAGGTGGAGAAGAGGCCTTCGCGCATCCGGTCCGAGGTCGGCCGGGTGCCGGTGCCGGGGGGCACGGCCAGCCGTCGCCCGCCGGCGCTGCCGGCGATCACGCGGGTCATCTGGGGTCCTTCGGTCTTCGGAACAACGGGCCCCCCTATTGTCAGCCCTTCTCCAGGTACTGCTCCCGGTCGGTGTCCAGCAGGGCCTCCAGTGCGGTCCGCAGGCCGGGCAGCCGCTCCAGCTCGGGGTCCTCGGCGACGACGCGGGCGGCCTCCTCCCGGGCCTGGGCGATGACCTCCTCGTCCTCGATGACCGCGAGCATGCGCAGCGAGGAGCGCACGCCCGACTGGGCCTGGCCCAGGACGTCGCCCTCGCGGCGCTGTTCCAGGTCGATCCGGGAGAGCTCGAAACCGTCGAGGGTGGCGGCGACGGCGGCGAGCCGGGCCCGGGCGGGGCTCGCCTCGTGCATCTCGCTGACCAGCAGGCACAGGCCCGGGGCGGAGCCCCGGCCGACGCGGCCGCGCAGCTGGTGGAGCTGGGAGACGCCGAACCGGTCCGCGTCCATGATCACCATGACGGTGGAGTTCGGGACGTTCACCCCGACCTCGATGACGGTGGTCGCGACCAGCACCTTGACCTCGCCCGCGGCGAAGCGGCGCATGACGTCGTCCTTGTCGGACGGGTCCATCCGCCCGTGCAGCACCTGGACCGGCAGGCCCGCGAGCGGGCCGAGGGTGAGCTGCTCGGCGATCTCCAGGACCGCGAGCGGGGGCCGCCGGTCCCCGTCCTCCTGCGCGGCCTTCTTCTTCTTGGGCTCGTCCTCGCCGTCGCCGATCCGCGGGCAGACCACGTACGCCTGGTGGCCGTTCTCCACCTCCTCGCGGACCCGTTCCCAGGCCCGGGTCAGGAAGTGCGGCTTGTCCTTGGCGGGCACCACGTGGGTGGCGATCGGCGAGCGGCCGGCGGGCAGCTGGTCGAGGACGGAGGTCTCCAGGTCGCCGAAGACGGTCATGGCGACCGTCCGCGGGATGGGGGTCGCGGTCATGACGAGCAGGTGGGGCGTCCGCTTTTCCCCCTGGGAGTGCCCCTTGGCCCGCAGGGCGTCGCGCTGTTCCACGCCGAAGCGGTGCTGTTCGTCGACGACGACCAGGCCGAGGTCGTGGAACTGCACCTTGTCCTCGATCAGGGCGTGCGTGCCGATCACGATCCCGGCCTCGCCGGTGACCAGGTCGAGCAGGGCCTGGCGGCGCGCGGGCATCCCCATCGAGCCGGTGAGCAGCACCACCTTGGTGCCCCGGTCGGAGCCGCCGAGCATGCCCCCCTCGGCCAGCTCGCCCATCATCTCGGTGATGGAACGGTGGTGCTGCTGGGCGAGCACCTCGGTGGGCGCGAGCATGGCGGCCTGCCCGCCGGAGTCGACGACGGCGAGCATCGCCCGCAGGGCCACCATCGTCTTGCCGCTGCCGACCTCGCCCTGGAGGAGGCGGTGCATGGGGTGGCTGGTGGCCAGGTCGTCGAAGATCTCCTTCGAGACGGTCTGCTGGCCCTCGGTGAGGGTGAAGGGCAGCTTGGCGTCGAAGGAGTCGAGCAGTCCGCCGGGGACGGGGCGCCGGGGCACGGCCGGCAGCTGGGAGTCGGCGTGCCTGCGGCGGGCCAGCGCGACCTGGAGGACGAAGGCCTCGTCCCACTTCAGGCGCTGCCGGGCCTCCTCGATGTCGGCCTTGGTGCCCGGCCGGTGGATCTTCAGCAGGGCCTCGGTGAGCGGGACCAGGCCGCGGCCGTCGCGCAGGGCGGGCGGCAGCGGGTCCACGACGTCCTGGACGCGGGGCAGCACGGCGTCCACGCACTTGGCGACCTTCCAGGACTCCAGCTTGGCGCAGGCCGGGTAGATCGGGATCAGCTGGTTCGCGAAGGCGGCGGCCGCGTCCTGGTCCGAGGCGTCGGCTCCGAGCAGTTCGTAGGCCGGGTGGGAGAGCTGGAGCTTGCGGTTGAACATGCCCACCTTGCCCGCGAACATCGCCCGGGTGCCCGGCAGCAGGTCCTTGTGCGGCTTGTGGACGCCCGCGCCGAAGAAGACGAGCTGGAGGCGGCCGCTCCCGTCGGTGATGGTCACCTCCAGGCGTCTGCCCCGGCCCCCGTTGAAGGTCAGGACCCGGGCGTCGGCCACCTGGGCGACGACGGTGACGTGTTCGTCGAGCTGGTCGGCCAGCTCGGCCAGCGGGGTCAGCTCACCGCGCTCCGCGTACCGCCGCGGGTAGTGGTGGATGAGGTCCAGGGCCGTGTGCAGGCCGAGCTGCTCGGCCAGCACCTTGGCGGTGGCGGGGCCGAGGGTCTTCTTGAGGTCTTCGTCGAGCGCGGGCACGTGTTCCATTGCACACCATGGCGCCGACAAGCCCCCCGTGCGACCCCTACTCGACCCCGATCAGGAGCGGCGCCGAGTGTCGTCCGCCGTGGTAGGTGACGGTGTCCACGGCGAGGTGTCCGTGCTGTACGTACGCCTCCAGGCGCTCGGCCAGGGCCTCGGGCACCTCGGGGCCCAGCACCAGCGTGACCAGTTCGCCGCCCGAGCCGAGCATCCGCTCCAGGACGGCCTCGGCGGTCTCGGTCAGGCCTGAGCCGATGACGGCGACGTCCCCGTCGATGAGCCCGAGCACGTCGCCGGCCTGGCAGATGCCCGCGGAGGTGAAGGACTGCCGTTCGGCGACGGCCAGCTCCGCGTACCGGGTGGCGCCGGCCGCCGCGGTCATGGCGACCACGTCCTCGTCGAAGGTGGCCTCCGGGTCGTGCACGGCGAGGGCGGCCAGGCCCTGCACCGCCGACCGCGTCGGGACGACGGCCACCCGTACCCCGTCGGCCCGGGCCCGCTCGGCCGCCGCGGCGGCCACCGCGCGCAGTTCGGCGCCGCCGGGCAGGAGCACCACCTCGCGGGCGTGTGCCCGCCGCACGGCGTCGAGCAGTTCGGCGACGGCCGGGACCTCCCCGGGGGGTACGAGCACGGTGGTGGCGCCCGCCTCGGCGCAGAGCCCCGCCAGCCCCTCGCCCGGGACGAGGACCACCACGGCCCGCTGGCTGCGTTCGCCGCGGGCCCGGCGCCGCTCGTCGCCGAAATGGGTGATGCGTATCCGGTAGGGCCGTCCGGCGACCACTCCGGCCTCCACGGCCGCCCCCGGGTCGTCGACGTGGACGTGGACGTTCCACAGCCCGTCACCGCCGACGACGACGAGCGAGTCGCCGAGCCCGTCGAGCCGTGCGCGCAGTTCCCCGACGGCCGCGTCGGAGGCCTCCAGCAGGTAGATCACCTCGTACGCCGGCCCGTCCTGCTCCTGCGCGCAGGGCTCCGGCGTCTGCGGTACGGGCACGGCCCGGCCGCGCACCGGTTCCGCGGCGGGCACCTCGCCGGACAGGGCCTGCCACAGGGCCCCGAGGACGGCGACCAGCCCGCAGCCCCCGGCGTCGACCACTCCGGCCCGGCCCAGCACGGCCAGCTGCCCCGGTGTCTCGGCCAGGGCCGCGCGGGCCCCGTCGTAGGCGGCCCGGGCCACCTCCGCGGCGCTCCCGGCGGCTTCCCCGGCGGCCTCGCCGGCCCGCGCGGCGGCGGTGGCGACGGTGAGCATGGTGCCCTCCACCGGGTGCGCGACGGCCTCGTACGCCGATTCCGCGGCCCGGGTCAGCGCTCCGGCCAGCAGCCGGCCGGGCCCGTGCCCCGTCGGCGCGTCGCCCAGTACGTCGGCCACCCCGCGCAGCAGCTGGGCCAGGATCGTCCCGGAGTTGCCGCGGGCCCCGAGCAGCGCTCCGTGCGCGTAGGCCCGTACGGCGCGGGCGAGGGAGGTCCGCGCTGTGGCGTCGGCCACGCGGCCGGAGTCGTCGAAGGCCTCGGTCAGGGCGCGGTCGGCCGCTTCGGCGGTCAGGTAGAGGTTGGTGCCGGTGTCCGCGTCGGCGACCGGGTAGACGTTGATCGCGTCGATGTCCTCGCGGGCACGGCCCAGTGCTGCCAGGGCCAGCGAGCTCCAGGTGCGCACCGCTCGGGCGTCGAGCTCGTCAGGGGCCTGCGGCTGCGACTCGTGCGGCACCGGGCGTTCCTCCTTGTGCGGGCCAGGGTTCACCGCAGGGTAACGAAGGACTGCCCGGGCGTCGGGACTGCGGGGCGGGGGCAGCGGCGGTCATGGTAGTTTTCTTGGACGGACGCAGTCGTTGTATGCTGCTCCGGTTGCCCGGCGAGAGTCGGGCCATTCCCCCGGCAAACCACTTCAGACTCTCTGATTCCGGTGCGCCGGTTTCACTGTAATTGCATCTGAAGTCTTTGGAGTGACCTGTGGCTGCCAACTGCGACGTTTGCGCCAAGGGGCCGAGCTTCGGCAACAACATCTCCCACTCGCACCGCCGCACCTCGCGTCGCTGGAACCCGAACATCCAGCGCGTCCGTGCCGTGGTCAATGGGACGCCGAAGCGCCTCAACGCCTGCACCTCGTGCATCAAGGCCGGCAAGGTCTCGCGCTGACGCCTCCCGTCGTAGCGCAGCCCTTTCCGGTTGCCAAGAAGGCCGGTTCACCTCTGGTGAACCGGCCTTTTGCCTTTCCTCAGCGCCGGCGCCAGGCGTGGTCCACGGGGCCGATGCCCCCGCCGAGCGCGAAGCCCGCGGCGATGGCGCCCGTGACGTACTCCTTGGCCGCGGTGACGGACTCCGGGACGGTCAGTCCCTGCGCGAGGCCCGCGGCGATCGCGCTGGCGAGGGTGCAGCCGGTGCCGTGGGTGTGCCGGTTGTCGTAGCGCGGCGCCCGGAGCCACCGCTCCTCGGTCCCGTCGGTCAGCAGGTCCACGGCCTCGCCGCCGTGCGCCGCGAGGTGCCCGCCCTTGATGAGCGCCCACTGCGGCCCGTATCCGAGGACGGCGTCGGCGGCCCGGCGCATGCCGTCCTCGTCGTGCACGCTCACGCCCGTGAGCTGCGCCACCTCGTCCAGGTTCGGCGTGGCCACCGTGGCCCTCGGGAGCAGCTCCTTGCGTACGGCCTCCAGGGCCGAGGCGGCGAGCAGGGCGTCCCCGTGCTTGGAGACGCCCACGGGGTCGACGACGGCCGGGGCGTCGGTGGTGGCCAGGAGTGCGGCCACCGTCTCCACCAGAACGGCGGAGGAGAGCATGCCGGTCTTCACGGCCCGTACGCCGATGTCGTCCACGACGGCCCGGTACTGGGCCGTGACGGCCTCGGCGGGCAGTTCCCAGACTCCCCGTACCCCGAGCGAGTTCTGGGCGGTCACGGCGGTGACCACGCTCATGCCGTGCACGCCGAGCGCGAGCATGGTCTTCAGGTCGGCCTGGATGCCCGCGCCGCCGCCGGAGTCGGATCCGGCGACGGTCAGGCACAGCGGCGGGGCGCCGCTCATCGCGGGTTCTCCTCGGGGACCGGGTCGGCTCCGAAGTGGTCCCAGCCGCCGGCGCTGGCCCAGGGCGCGCCGTCGACGGTCACCTGGGGCAGGGCTGAGCGGTTGAGCACCTCGCCGATGACCTTCCAGCGGGCCGGCAGCTTCACGTCGGGCGGGAAGGTGGCCACGATCGCGTGGTCCTCTCCCCCGGTCAGCACCCACTGCAGGGGGTCCACGCCGACGGCCTGGCCGATGTCGTGCATCTGCGTCGGGATATCGACGGCCGCCGTGCGCAGGTCGATCCGCACCTTGCTGGCCTCGGCGATGTGGCCGAGGTCCGCGATCAGGCCGTCACTGACGTCGGTCATGGCGGTGGCGCCGAGGCCGGCGGCCGCGGGGCCCGCGTGGTACGGGGGCTCCGGGCGGCGGTGCGCCTCGACGAAGGCCCGCGGGGAGCGGAAGCCGCGCGAGAGCACGGCGAAGCCCGCGGCGGACCAGCCGAGCCAGCCGGTGACGGCGACGACGTCGCCGGGCTGGGCGCCGGAACGCAGGACGGGTTCGTGGTTGCGCAGGTCGCCGAGGGCGGTGATCGCGACGGTGATGGTGTCGCCGCGGACCACGTCCCCGCCGACCACGGCCGCACCGGCCACCTGGCACTCGTCGCGGATGCCGTCCATCAGCTCGGTGGGCCAGGTGACCGGCAGCTCGGCCGGGACCACCAGGCCGAGCAGGAGCGCGGTCGGCACCGCGCCCATGGCGGCGATGTCGGCGAGGTTCTGCGCGGCGGCCTTGCGGCCGACGTCGTAGGCCGTGGACCAGTCGCGCCGGAAGTGCCTTCCCTCCAGCAGGATGTCCGTGCTCGCCACGACCCGCCGGTCGGGGGCCGACACCACCGCGGCGTCGTCGCCCGGCCCGAGCCGGACGGCCGGGGTGGTGGTGAGCCGTGAGGTGAGTTCACGAATGAGCCCGAACTCCCCCAGCTCGCCCACAGTGCCCTTCATCGCTGTGCCCCTTCTTGCCCAGTCCGCTTGCGGTCGCGAGCCGTCACAGCTCTGGGTACCGTCAACAGATACGTCAACTTCTGCTCTCCGTACGCCCCGCGGTGCGTGGCGCCGGACCCATGGGGTGTCCCCACGGCACGTAGGGGAAGGGTCTCCCCGTGGCACGCGGTGACGCGGTACCGTGGCGTCCCTTCTTCCCCCGGCCCTGTTGATTGTGCGGGGCCCACCCGAAGGTTAGGGGAAATGATCCTCGTGGCCGCCCTGGAGGTTCCGTGGTACAGGCGTACATCCTTATCCAGACCGAGGTGGGCAAGGCGTCGTTCGTCGCCGAGTCCATCGGGCAGATCCCGGGGGTGATCCAGGCCGAGGACGTGACGGGCCCGTACGACGTGATCGTGCGCGCCCAGGCCGACACCGTGGACGAGCTCGGCCGCATGGTCGTCGCCAAGGTCCAGCAGGTGGAGGGGATCACCCGCACCTTGACCTGCCCGGTGGTCCATCTGTAGCCCCCGTCTACTCTTGGCCGGTGATGTCCCTCCACCACCGGCCCCTTCGTGTCCTGGCCCTGCCCACCGCGGTGGCCGTAGCGGTCCTCGCGGGCTGTGCCCCGGGCGGTTCCCCGACCCGGGTGGATCCGCCGCCCACGCCGCCCGCCGACGTCGCGGGGCTCTGTGCAGCGCTGCACGAGGAGCTCCCGGAGACGGTGGCCGGCCTGGCGCGGACCCGTATCGAGCCGGAGTCAGCGCTGACCGCCGCATGGGGCGGCTCGGCGATCGTACTGCGGTGCGGTATCCCCAGGCCCCAGAAGATGGCTGATCCGGAGCAGGAGGGCATCCACGTCAACGACGTGGCCTGGCTGCTGGAGAAGCTCGACGACGGGGGCTTCCGGTTCACCACCGGGATGCGGGAGGCGTACACGGAGGTCGTGGTCGACAAGGAGCATGCCACGGATGCGGGGATGCTGGTCGGCCTGTCCACCGCGATCGCCGAGACCGTGCCCGAGGGCGTCTCCTCCTACTGAACACCTCGCACTCACAGCGACCGCCCGCCGGGATTCCCGGCGGGCGGTCGCTGCTGTGCGGCGGGCGTTCTAGCGCAGCCCGGTGGAGCGGCGCAGGGCCGCCTGGATCAGGAGGTCCACCAGTTCCTGGTACTCGACGCCCGTCTCCTGCCACATGCGCGGGTACATGGAGATCGGGGTGAAGCCCGGCATGGTGTTGATCTCGTTGATCACGAAGGTGCCGTCCTCCGTGAGGAAGAAGTCGGCGCGCACCAGGCCCTCGCAGGACGCGGCCTCGAAGGCCTCGATCGCGAGCTTCTGCACCTCGGCGGTCTGCTCCGGGGTGAGCGGGGCGGGCACGATCCCGGAGGCGGAGTCGATGTACTTCGCCTCGAAGTCGTAGAAGTCGTGGCTGGAGACCGGCGGGATCTCGGCGGGGGCGCTGGCGCGCGGCCCGTCCTCGAACTCCAGGACCCCGCACTCGATCTCGCGGCCGCGCAGCAGCGCCTCCACGATGATCTTCGGGTCGTGGCGGCGGGCCTCCTGGAGGGCGGCGTCCAGGCCGGAGGGCTCGTCGACCTTGGTGATGCCGATGGAGGAGCCGGCCCGGGCGGGCTTGATGAACAGCGGCCAGCCGTGCTCGGCGGCGAAGTCCAGGATCTTGCCGCGGGCGGCGTCTCGGTCGGCTTCCCACTCGCGGGGGCGGATGGTCACGTACGGGCCGACGCGCAGCCCGAAGGAGGTGAACACCCGCTTCATGTAGTCCTTGTCCTGGCCGACGGCCGAGGCGAGGACGCCCGAGCCGACGTACGGGATGCCGGAGAGCTCCAGGAGCCCCTGGAGGGTGCCGTCCTCGCCGTAGGGGCCGTGGAGCACGGGGAAGACGACGTCGACCTCGCCCAGGGCCTTGGGGACGGCGCCCGGCTCGGTGTAGACGACCTCGCGGCTGGCCGGGTCGACGGAGAGCACGACGGAGCCCTCGGACTCCGCGAGCCGGCCGGCGTCCGGGAGCCGGCCGTCGGCGATGGCCATCCGCTCGGGCGCGTCGGCGGTCAGCGCCCACCGGCCGTCCGTGGTGATGCCGATGGGCAGCACCTCGTACTTGGAACGGTCGATGGAGCGCAACACGGCGCCCGCGGTGACGACCGAGATGGCGTGTTCCGAGCTGCGGCCGCCGAACACGACGGCCACGCGGGGCTTGCGGCCCTGCTGCTCAGGGGTCTGGGGGAGGTTCTCGCTGCTCATATCGCCACGAGAGTACCCGCTCAGACGTCCGGATTGGAGTCAGCGCCGTTCCGCTTTGGCGCTGCGTCCCATCAGTTCCTTGAGCGCGACCAGCGGGGGCTTGCCGTGGTGGACGATGTCGACCACGGTGTCGGTGATCGGCATGTCGACCCCGTGGCGCCTGGCCAGATCCGCCACCGACTGGCAGGACTTGACGCCTTCGGCGGTCTGCTTGGTGACCGCGATGGTCTCCTCCAGGGTCATGCCCCGGCCGAGGTTGATGCCGAAGGTGTGGTTCCGGGAGAGCGGCGAGGAGCAGGTGGCGACCAGGTCGCCGAGGCCCGCGAGACCGGAGAAGGTGAGCGGGTCGGCGCCCATCGCCAGGCCCAGCCGGGTGGCTTCGGCCAGGCCCCGGGTGATGAGGGAGCCCTTGGTGTTGTCGCCCAGTCCCATGCCGTCGGCGATGCCGACGGCCAGGCCGATGACGTTCTTGACCGCGCCGCCGAGCTCGCAGCCGATGACGTCGGTGCTCGTGTACGGGCGGAAGTACGGGGTGTGGCAGGCGGCCTGGAGGCGCCGGGCCACGTCCTCGTCCACACAGGCGACCACCGAGGCGGCGGGCTGGCGGGCGGCGATCTCACGGGCCAGGTTGGGGCCGGTGACCACGGCGACCCGCTCGGCGGGGACCTTGGCCACCTCCTCGATGACCTCGCTCATCCGCTTGGTCGTGCCGAGTTCGACGCCCTTCATCAGGGAGACGAGCACGGTGTCGGGCGCCAGCAGGGGTGCCCATGCGGCGAGGTTGCCGCGCAGGGTCTGGGAGGGGACGGCGAGGACGGTGAAGTCGGCGCCGGCCGCGGCCTCGGCCGGGTCGGTGGTGGCCCGGATCCCTGCGGGGAGTTCGACGTCGGGGAAGTAGTCCGGGTTGGTCCGGCCGGTGTTGATGGCTTCGACCAGCTCCTGGCGGCGGCCCCACAGGGTCACCTCGCACCCCGCGTCGGCGAGGACGATGGCGAAGGCCGTGCCCCACGAGCCGGTTCCGAAGACGGTGGCCTTCACGGCGTTCGTCACTTCTTGCCCTCCCCCGCGGCCTTGTGCCGCTGCTGCTCCCTGGCCTTGCGATGGTCGTACGGCTGCGCGGGCGCGCGTTCGCCCCGCACTTCCTCCAGCAGCCCGGTGACGGCCGCCATGATGACCTCGGTCGCCTCCTTGAGCACGTCCGGGGTCGGTTCCCGGTCGTAGAAGGCCGAGAGGTCCACGGGCGGTCCGGCGAGCACCTGGAGGGTCTTGCGCGGGAAGAGCCGGACCTTGTTCTCCTCGGCGTAGGGCGGCATCGCGAGGTTGGCGCCCCACTGGGCCACCGGAATGACGGGGGCCCTCGTGATCAGTGCGACCCGGGCGGCGCCGGTCTTGCCGGCCATCGGCCACATGTCGGGGTCGCGGGTGAGGGTGCCTTCCGGGTAAAAGGCCACGCATTCGCCGCTCTCGATCGCCTCCACCGCCGCCCGGAATGCGTCGAGGGCGTTGGTGCTCTCCCGGTAGACCGGGATCTGCCCGCTGCCGCGCAGGATCGATCCGACAATCGGGACCTTGAAGAGGGCGGCCTTCGCGAGCAATCGGGGCACCCGGCCGGTGTTGTACTGGAAGTGCGCGTAGGAGAGCGGGTCCAGATACGAGTTGTGATTGACGGCGGTGATAAAGCCGCCCTCGGCCGGAATGTGCTCCATTCCCCGCCAGTCCCGCTTGAAGAGCACTACCAGCGGCGGTTTCGCGATGACCGCTGCCAGGCGGTACCAGAAGCCGATTCTGCGGCGGGACACTCGGACACCTTCCTCTAGGACCGGTGCGCGGCTTGGGGCACCTCGTCGGCCGGACAAGTGTCGCTCCAGGCCCGGTCTCTGTCGAGAACACCGTACGCCCCGCTCAGGGCACCGGACTCCTCTGCGGCCCGGCTGGAGGCGACAATGGGCCGACACATGACCCGGCCATGACCTGACCATGGGCCGGGACCGTGCCGGAGAGCGCCGGAGGGAAGGGGAGCGGCCACGAACGCCGTCTGGAGCCTGGTGGTCCCGCTGAAGCCGCTGGCGCTTGCGAAGAGCCGTCTCGCGGCGGCCGTGGGGGCCTCCCGTCCGGGGCTGGCGCTGGCCTTCGCCCAGGACACCGTGGCAGGGGCGCTGGCCTGCGCCGCGGTCGCGGATGTGGTGGTCGTCACGGACGACCCCGCGGCCGGGACGGAACTGGCCCGGCTGGGGGCGCGGATCGTCCCGGACGCCCCCGGGGCGGGGCTCAACGCGGCGCTGGCCCACGGGGCGCGGGCGGTGCGCAGGGCCCGGCCCGCCGCGGCGGTGGCCGCGATGAACGCGGATCTGCCCGCGCTGCGGCCATCCGAATTGCTACGCGTGCTCGAAAACGCCTCGGAATTTCCCCGGGCATTTCTGGCGGATGCGGCCGGAATCGGCACGACCTTGCTTTCCGCAGCCCCGGACGTCGAATTGACACCCTCGTTCGGCGGCCCGTCCCGGGCCCGGCATTCGGCCTCGGGCGCGGTGGAAATCTCCCTGTCCGGCGTCGACAGCGTGCGCCGGGACGTGGACACGGCGGCGGACCTGAGGACGGCGCTCGTCCTCGGTGTGGGCCTTCACACCGCCCGATACAGTTCCGGTATGCAGGCGACCGCGTACACGTACGACTCCCAGACCCGCAGCGGCAGTGTGCTGCTGGACGACGGCACCCCGGTGCCCTTCGAGGCCCCGGCCTTCGACGCGGGCGGCCTGCGGCTGCTGCGCCCGGGACAGCGGGTGCGGATCGAGACGGACGGCGCGGGCACGGACCTTCGGATCACCCTGGTCACGCTCCAGACCTTCTGAGCCGCCGGGCCGTCGTACGCCGCCCCGGCCCGCGAGGACAGCACCGCGGGCCGGCTTCCCCCCAGGAGGGAAGCCGGCCCGGCGTGTGTGACTCGTGCCCCTACTTCTTGCGGGCGGTGGTCTTCTTCGCGGTGGCCTTGCGCGTCGCCGTCTTCTTGGCGGGCGCCTTCGTCGCAGCGGTGGCCTTCTTGGCCGCCGGGGCGGTCTTCTTCGCGGTGGCGGTGGTCTTCTTCGCCGCGGGGGTCGCCTTCTTGGCGGTGGCCGTGGCCTTCTTCGCCGTGGCCGTCGCCTTCTTCGCGGTCGCCGTGCTCTTGACCGCGGCCTTCTTGGCGGTGGCGGTGGCCTTCTTGGCCGTGACCTTCTTCGCGACCGTGGTCTTCGCCGCCGCCTTCTTGGCGGTGGTGGCCTTCTTGGCCGCGGCCTTCTTGACCGTCGCGGAAGCACCACCGGTGAGGCTGCCCTTGGGCGCCTTCTTCACCGACACCTCGCCGCCCTTGGGCAGCTTCTTGGTGCCGCTGACCAGGTCCTTGAAGCCCTGGCCCGCACGGAAACGGGGGACGGAGGTCTTCTTGACCCGGACGCGCTCACCCGTCTGCGGGTTGCGGGCGTAACGGGCCGGACGGTCGACCTTCTCGAACGAGCCGAAGCCCGTGACCGAGACCCGGTCGCCCGCGACGGTAGCGCGGACGATCGCGTCCAGTACCGCGTCGACAGCGTCCGCGGCCTGCTGGCGGCCGCCCAGCTTGTCGGCAATCGCTTCTACGAGCTGCGCCTTGTTCAACGTCTTCCCCTTCGGAGACTTCGCCAGAACGAATGTGTTCAAGCTTATTTCGCACGTTAGGCGGATATATACCGCAAATCAAACACGAAACGGGCTAATCACCCTAGTGCCGCAACGCTGTAGGCCGTTACGGAGTTCCTTCGCATCAGTCGCCTTCAGGGAATCGACCCTCGTCGAGGTCCTTCATCAACCTGTCCAGGCGCCTTGCCGCATCGGCGAGATCGTGCTTCGCCGCGGCTGTGACGACCAACAGCTTCCGGGACAGCGCCATCCTTACGCCCTCCGGGACTTGCAGTGAGCGCACCCGTGTGTGTGCTTCTTTCAACCGGTCCGCGACGAGCTCGTAGAGCTCGAGTTGACTGTCGCGTTCCATGCACAGATTGTGCCATCTGGGGCGAGTTGTCGCCTCACGGGGCCTCAACAAACGCCTGTGCCCCCCGCCGTAAGGCGAGGGGCACAGTGTTGCCTATGTGATCACCCGAAGGCGAATAAGCGCTGATCAGGCCGGAATCAGGCCCTAATCGTGCGCGGCTTGTAGGCCGGGCGACCGCTTTCGTAGGTCGCGATGTCCGCTTCGTTCTGAAGGGTGAGCGAGATGTCGTCCAGCCCCTCCAGCAGCCTCCAGCGGGCGTTGTCGTCGAGTTCGAACTCCGCCTCGATGCCCTCGGCTCGCACCTGGCGGTCGACCAGGTCGACGGTGACCTCGGCGGTCGGGTCGGCCTCGGTCAGCGCCCACAGCCGGTCGACGGTCTCCTGCGGCAGGACGACGGTCAGCAGGCCGTTCTTCAGCGAGTTCCCGCGGAAGATGTCGGCGAAGCGGGAGGAGATGACCGTCTTGAAGCCGAAGTTCTGCAGGGCCCAGACGGCGTGCTCGCGCGAGGAACCGGTACCGAAGTCGGGGCCGGCCACCAGCACGGTGGCGCCCGCGCGCTCCGGGCGGTTCGTGATGAACTCCGGGTCCTTGCGCCAGGCCTCGAACAGCCCGTCCTCGAACCCGTCGCGGGTGATCTTCTTCAGCCAGTGGGCCGGGATGATCTGGTCGGTGTCGACGTTGCTGCGGCGCAGCGGAACGGCCCGGCCGGTGTGGGTGGTGAAGGCTTCCATGGTGTTCAGACTCCGGCGGTCGCGGGGGCTTCGGACAGGTCGGCGGGCGAGGCCAGATGGCCCAGCACCGCGGTGGCGGCGGCCACCTGCGGGGAGACCAGGTGGGTCCGCCCGCCCTTGCCCTGCCGGCCCTCGAAGTTGCGGTTGGAGGTGGACGCGGAACGCTCACCGGGCGCCAGTTGGTCGGGGTTCATGCCCAGACACATCGAGCAGCCCGCGTGCCGCCATTCGGCGCCGGCCTCCTTGAAGACCTTGTCCAGGCCCTCTTCCACGGCCTGCAGGGCCACCCGGACCGAGCCGGGGACGACCAGCATCCGTACGCCGTCGGCGACTTTGCGGCCCTCGATGATCCCGGCGACGGCGCGCAGGTCCTCGATGCGGCCGTTGGTGCACGAACCTACGAAGACGGTGTCGACCTTGATGTCACGCAGCGGCTGCCCGGCGGTCAACCCCATGTACTCCAGGGCCTTTTCGGCGGCGTGGCGCTCCGAAGCGTCTTCGTACGAAGCCGGGTCGGGGACGCTGGCCGACAGGGGCGCGCCCTGGCCCGGGTTGGTGCCCCAGGTGACGAACGGGGACAGCGTGGTGCCGTCGATGACGACCTCGGCGTCGAAGACCGCGTCGTCGTCGGTGCGCAGGGTCTGCCAGTAGGCGACCGCCGCGTCCCAGTCCGCGCCCTCGGGGGCGTGGTCGCGGCCCTGGAGGTAGTCGAAGGTGGTCTGGTCGGGGGCGATCATGCCCGCCCGGGCGCCGGCCTCGATCGACATGTTGCAGATGGTCATGCGGGCTTCCATCGACAGCTTCTCGATGGCCTCGCCGCGGTACTCCAGGACGTAGCCCTGGCCGCCGCCGGTGCCGATCCTGGCGATGATGGCCAGGATCAGGTCCTTGGCGGTGACGCCCTCGGCCAGCGCGCCGGTGACGGTGATCGCCATGGTCTTCGGACGGGCCAGCGGCAGCGTCTGGGTGGCCAGCACGTGCTCGACCTGGCTGGTGCCGATGCCGAAGGCCAGCGCGCCGAAGGCGCCGTGCGTGGAGGTGTGCGAGTCGCCGCAGACCACGGTGGTTCCCGGCTGGGTCAGACCCAGCTGCGGTCCCACGACGTGGACGACGCCCTGTTCGACGTCACCCAGCGAATGCAGGCGCACACCGAACTCGGCGCAGTTCTTGCGCAGCGTCTCCAGCTGGGCCCGGGAGACCGGGTCCGCGATCGGCTTGTCGATGTCGATGGTGGGGGTGTTGTGGTCCTCGGTCGCGATGGTGAGGTCGAGGCGTCGGACCTTGCGGCCGGCCTGGCGCAGACCCTCGAAGGCCTGCGGGCTGGTCACCTCGTGCAGCAGGTGCAGATCGATGAAGAGGAGGTCGGGCTCGCCTTCAGCGCGCCGGACGACATGGTCGTCCCAGACCTTCTCCGCGAGTGTCCTACCCATCGCTTTCCCTCCGGCCGGCCGGTTGTGCCGGCGCTTCATAGAGACCTGGTGCGCCTGATCGCCCGTACCCCACGTCCCGGACGACGGCTCGGACCCAGTGGTTCGTGGACCCGCACATACAGACTCGCTGGTTCTTGGAAAAATTGAACTTGCGTTTCACAGTGTGAGACGTGAATATCGTTTCATGGACAACTCTAGCGGCGTCGGCGTTCTCGACAAGGCAGCTCTGGTACTGAGCGCACTGGAGTCCGGTCCGGCCACCCTCGCCGGGCTGGTCGCGGCGACAGGGCTCGCACGACCCACGGCACATCGCCTTGCCGTGGCTTTGGAACACCACCGGATGGTGGCGAGGGACATGCAGGGCCGGTTCATCCTCGGCCCGCGGCTGGCGGAGCTCGCCGCCGCGGCCGGCGAGGACCGCCTGCTGGCCACGGCGGGACCGGTACTCACCCATCTCCGGGACGTGACGGGCGAGAGCGCACAGCTCTACCGCCGTCAGGGAGACATGCGCATCTGCGTGGCGGCCGCCGAGCGGCTGTCGGGCCTGCGGGACACCGTCCCGGTGGGCTCCACGCTCCCGATGAAGGCCGGCTCGGCCGCGCAGATCCTGATGGCCTGGGAGGAGCCCGAGCGGCTCCACCGGGGCCTGCAGGGCGCGCGCTTCACCGCGACCGCCCTGTCGGGCGTGCGGCGCCGCGGCTGGGCTCAGTCGATCGGCGAGCGGGAGCCCGGCGTGGCCTCCGTCTCGGCGCCGGTGCGCGGGCCCTCGAACCGCGTGGTGGCTTCCGTATCGGTCTCCGGGCCGATCGAGCGCCTGACGCGCCACCCGGGCCGGATGCACGCCCAGGCCGTCATCGACGCGGCCGCCCGGCTCACGGAGGCGCTGCGCCGCTCCGGCTGAGCGCCCGCCGGTCCGTAGACCCCTTCCCCCTCTTCCTCTTCCTCTTCCACCCCCGGGCCCGGGGGCGCGTACGACGCCGCACACGTCCGAACACGCGCCGCCGGGCCCGTACTTGCACCCGGAGCCGGCTCACGGGCGGGCACGGCCGGAAACGGCGAAGAGGCCCTCCGCGATGAACGCGGAGGGCCTCTTCGATGCGTACCCCCGACCGGATTCGAACCGGCGCTACCGCCTTGAGAGGGCGGCGTGCTAGGCCGCTACACAACGGGGGCTAGCTGGTGCTGCTGTTACTGCGCTGGGCTACCAGGACTCGAACCTAGAATAAGGGAACCAGAAACCCTCGTGTTGCCAATTACACTATAGCCCAAAGTGGTCTAGACCAGACCAACAGTACCCCCGACCGGATTCGAACCGGCGCTACCGCCTTGAGAGGGCGGCGTGCTAGGCCGCTACACAACGGGGGCCCTAGCGATCCTGCATCAAGACGTCCGGGTGCGACCCTGGAGATCTCGCGGGAAGGATCTGTACCCCCGACCGGATTCGAACCGGCGCTACCGCCTTGAGAGGGCGGCGTGCTAGGCCGCTACACAACGGGGGCAAGCACTGCGTCACTACTGCACTGCGCTGGGGTACCAGGACTCGAACCTAGAATAAGGGAACCAGAAACCCTCGTGTTGCCAATTACACTATACCCCACCAAAAGTCAACCCCCTGTGGGGGCTTTCCTTTTTTTGGTGGCGCCTCCGTCCGGCCTTTCGGCCCGCTCCGGCGGCGCAGAAAGAACATTACCGGATGCCTGACCGTGCTCCAAAACGGGTATCCCCGGCCAGCAGCTCCGGCAGCCGTTCGAGCCCGGTGATCCGGTGCACGCCGTCGGGCCCCGGCCCCCGGCTGCCCGCGGTGCGGTCGAGCCAGACCGCGACGAGCCCCGCGTCGCGGGCCCCCCGCGCGTCGATCTCCGGCTGGTCCCCCACGTACGCCACGTCCCCGGGCGGCAGCCCGAGCGCCTCGCAGGCGGCGAGGAAGGCCGCCGCGTCCGGCTTGCTGACGCCCAGCTCGGCGGCGCACACCAGCACCTCGAAGCGCTCCCGAAGGCCGAGGCGGCGCAGCTTGGGGTCCTGATTGGCCAGGCTGGAGTTGGAGAGCACCCCGTGCCGGTGCGTGGCCGCGAGGGCGTCCAGTACGGGCACCACGTCGGGGAAGAGGGCCCAGGCGGCCTGGTAGTGCTCCACGTACCGGTCGAACCAGATCAGGCTCTCGGCGTCGGTCATCCCCGGCGCCTCCAGGAAGTCGCGGACCCGGTCCAGGCGCTGCCCCTGGAAGGTGACCTCCCCGGCCGCGAAGCGCCCCCAGTGCCGGTCGGTGATCTCCCGCCACACGGCGAGGGCCTGCTCGGGGGTGCCGTACCGCTCCCCGAGGCGCTCCGCGTCCAGCTGGCGCGCGAGGCCTGCGGCGTCGGCCCCCGTGTAGTCGAAGAGGGTGTCGTCGATGTCCCACAGCACGGCACGGATCGGCATGCGGCCGAGCCTACGCCGGGGGCACCTGCGCCGTGGGCACGACGAGGAAGTCCGTCACGAAGCAGGTGACCCGGCCCTCGGCGTCGCGCCCGACCCAGGTCGGGTAGCAGCCGTCGCCCCATCCGGAGGAGAAGCCCGCGAGGGTGTGACCGTCCTCGGCCTCGGCCAGGAAGACGCCCGGCCCGTCCTCCGCCGACTCCATGGCGGCCCACACCGGTCCCTGCTCGTCCTCGGTGCCGGGGAAGGAGCCGTCGGCGCAGGCGTCGTAGAAGCAGCCGGTGCCGGCGTCCACCCCATAGCCGTAGAACTCGTCCTCGTCGAGGACGGCGGGGTCCTGGCCCTCGTCCACGGCCATCTCCCAGCTCGTGGCCGGCGCGTCCCGGATGACGAGACGCGCGGCGGCGACCCGGGTGTGGGGCCGGGCGTCCTGCGGGTCACCGGGGCGCACCAGCGTGGCGACGGCGGCCTCGGCCCGGTAGCGGCCCGGGTCCACCGTCACGCTGAAGGGCTCCATGTCGCCCGTGCCGAGGTACACGAAGGGGTCGCAGGCGACGATCCGGCCCGTGGGCAGGGTCACGTCGCCTATGACGACCGGGGCGAGGGTCCCCGTCATCCCGTCCTCGTAGGCGAAGGCAGCGCCCCGGGTGAAGTGCCAGGAGTAGTCGGGCGGGGTCATCGGCACGCTGGGCCTCCGGGGTCCGGGAGAGGGCAGTGATCGTTCTTGGGGAACCCTAGGGCGCGCCTGTGACAACGCCGCAGGGGGCGGCGGCCGGGAATCCGGCCGCCGCCCCCTGCGGGGAGTGCGCAGCGTTACGCGGCGAGCTTGGCCAGGGCCGCGTCGATGCGGGAGAGGGACCTGTCCCGGCCCAGGATCTGCAGGGACTCGAAGAGCGGCAGGCCGACCGTGCGGCCGGTGACGGCGACGCGGACGGGCGCCTGGGCCTTGCCGAGCTTGAGCCCGTGGGCCTCGCCGGCCGTCAGGACGGCCTGCTTGAGGGACTCCGGGTCGTTCCAGTCGGCGGCGGCGAGGTGCTCGCGCGCGGTCGTCAGGAGGGCGGCCGGGTCGCCCTTCATGGCCTTGTCCCAGGAGGGCTGGTCCTCGACCGGCTCCTTGCGGAACAGGAAGTCCACGTTGGCGGTGATGTCCGACAGGACGGTCACCCGGGTCTGGGCGTACGGCGCGATGGCCGCCCAGGCCTCGGCGTCGAAGTCCTCGGGCTCCCAGTTGGCGTGCGGGGCGGTCAGCCACGGGGTGCAGGCGTCCGCGAAGGCCTTCGGGTCGAGCAGGCGGATGTGGTCGCCGTTGATCGACTCGGCCTTCTTCAGGTCGAAGCGCGCCGGGTTGGCGTTCACCCCGTCGATGTCGAACTTCGAGACCATCTCCTCGATCGAGAAGACGTCCTGGTCCTTGGAGAAGGACCAGCCGAGGAGCGAGAGGTAGTTCAGCAGGCCCTCGGGGAGGAAGCCGCGCTCGCGGTAGAGGTTGAGCGAGGCCTCGGGGTCGCGCTTGGAGAGCTTCTTGTTGCCCTCGCCCATCACGTACGGCAGGTGGCCGAAGGCGGGGGTGGTCTTGGCGACGCCCAGCTCGATCAGTGCCTTGTACAGGGCGATCTGGCGCGGGGTGGAGGACAGCAGGTCCTCGCCGCGCAGCACGTGCGTGATCTCCATCAGCGCGTCGTCGACCGGGTTGACCAGGGTGTACAGCGGGGCGCCGTTCGCCCGGACGATGCCGAAGTCCGGCACGTTCTCGGGGGTGAAGGACAGCTCGCCGCGGACCAGGTCGGTGAAGGTGATGGTCTCGTCGGGCATCCGGAAGCGGACGATCGAGGCGCGGTGCTCGCCCTGGTACGCCTCCACCTGCACCTGGGTCAGCTCGCGGCAGTGGCCGTCGTAGCCGGAGGGCTTGCCGGCCGCGCGGGCGGCCGCACGGCGCGCGTCGAGCTCCTCGGTGGTGCAGTAGCAGTAGTACGCGTGGCCGCCGTCGAGCAGCTTCTGCGCGACGTCCTGGTAGATGGCCATGCGCTCGGACTGGCGGTACGGCGCGTGCGGGCCGCCGACCTCGGGGCCCTCGTCCCAGGTGAAGCCGAGCCAGCGCATCGAGTCGAGGAGCTGCTCGTAGGACTCCTCGGAGTCACGGGCCGCGTCGGTGTCCTCGATGCGGAAGACGAACGTACCGCCGTGGTGGCGGGCGAACGCCCAGTTGAAGAGGGCGGTCCGGACCAGGCCCACGTGGGGGTTGCCGGTCGGGGAGGGACAGAAACGTACGCGAGGGGGTACCCCCTGCTCCAGCGGAGCCGAGAGCTTGGGGGAGGGTCCGTTAACCACGCTTGATCACCTTGTTGGTGAGAGTGCCGATGCCTTCGATGGTGACGGCGACCTCGTCGCCGACGTTCAGGGGGCCGACTCCGGCCGGGGTCCCCGTGAGGATGACGTCGCCCGGGAGGAGCGTCATGGCCTCGGAGATGTGCACGACCAGGTCCTCGACCGAGCGGACCATCTGGCTGGTGCGGCCGAGCTGGCGCTGTTCGCCGTTGACCGTGCACTGGATCGTGAGGTCGCTCGGGTCCAGGTCGGTCTCGATCCAGGGGCCGAGGGGGCAGGCGCTGTCGAAGCCCTTGGCGCGGGCCCACTGCTTCTCCCGCTGCTGGACGTCGCGCGCGGTGACGTCGTTGGCGCAGGTGTAGCCGAGGATGACGTCCTTGACGCGCTCCCGGGGCACTTCGCGGCACATGCGGCCGATGACGACGGCGAGCTCCGCCTCGTGGTGGACGTCCTGGGAGAACGAGGGGTACGCGATCGGGTCGCCGGAGCCGACCACCGAGGTGGAGGGCTTGAAGAAGGTGATCGGCGCGTCGGGCACCTCGTTGCCCAGCTCCGCCGCGTGCTCCGCATAGTTGCGGCCGACGGCCACGACCTTGTTGGGGAGCACGGGCGGCAGCAGCCGGACCTTGCTGAGCGGAACCTTCGTACCGGAGAGCTCGAAGTCCGCGAACGGAATGCCCTTGATGATGTCGAGGACGAGCTCGTCGGGGGCGGAGCCCTCTACGGCGCCGAAGGCGACATTGCCGTCGATCGAGAACCTGGCGATGCGCACGTGTTGCGTCTGCCCCTCTGTATTTCCGCTGGCTGGAGTCTGCGGACCCCAGGCTAACGCGGCGGGCAGGGACGCTTCGCGTTCCTTTGCGCCGCGCCTACTGCGCGGCGGCGGCGACCGGGGCGTCCATCAGGATCGTGCGGCGCGGGTTCGCGGTCTGGGTCGGCAGCTCGACGGCGTGCTCCGGGGCCAGGGGCGCCTGCAGCTCCTCCGCGTCCTTGAGGTGCGCGAGGGTGGTGCGGCGGGGGTTGGCTATGTTGCGGAACATCGGTCGCGTCGTCTTCATCGGAGTTCTGGACCCTCGGTCTGTCGTGGGGTGTCGGTTGTCGCGTGTGTCGCGTGCGTCAACCCTTGAAGGGGCAAGGCTAAACATCTGAATCCCCCGCCGAACCAGGAAGTAATGGCCACGGCTGTGTGAGTTTGCTCACCAGTGACCAGGCATTCAGGTCATAACGGACAGTCAATTCCGCACCACGAAACGGACATTGCGCCACTGAATGCGTCATTCCGCTCCTGATCATCAGGACTGGGACACCTTGCCAGCCGCACTGTTTGGATGACGTAAGTCCGATTCATCCTGAAAGGCGCACCACATCGAGTAGCGCCTCTGTCACAAGCCGTCACCGACTCTCCGGGCCGACACCCGCACCTTGTTGGAGATCCTCCACTGTGCTGGAATTCGCGGGACCGCCGCGGGAATCAGCCGGCGCGCAGGTGGCGCGACTCAGCGCCGAGCGCGGCGGCAAGGAGAGGGAGACGCGCCGGTCACCGACGACCACCATGGGGCCGTCAGTGCCCCACGACTCGACACCGTCCCACCGGTCGCCCGGTAGGACGCCTGGTCCAGAGGTTGCGACGCTAGTGCAGGGACGATCTAAGAGGGATGGCAAGGGGTCTCCCCAGGCCCGCCAGGGCCGTGGGGAAGCTGCGGCGGAGCAGGAGCCGCGCGGCGGGACCGACCGTGGCTCCTCGCCCCAGCACGCCCAGAACCGCGGGCCGGCTGTCGAAGGAGCACGCCCCGACGCCTCCGCCACGGTGAAGGCGAAGGGCCGCGGGAAGTCCGCCAAGGACAAGCCCAAGGCCGGTGCGGTCGAGCAGGACGTGGCGATACCGAAGGCCCCCAGTGGGCCCGGCTCCCGCCTCGCCATGCAGAACTGGCGCATCAGCACGCGACTCGTGTCGCTGCTGACCCTGCCGGTCGTCGCGGCCACCACGCTCGGTGGCTTCCGCATCAACGACTCGCTCAACGACATCGCACAGCTGGAGCACATGCAGCTGCTGACGACGATGACCCGCCAGGCCACCAACCTGGCCGCCGCGCTCCAGGAGGAGCGGGACAAGTCCGCGGGCCCCCTGTCGGTGGCCCCGGGCAAGGCGAACAGCATCGTCGAGGGCGTCCGCGACACGACCGACTCCGCCGCCACGGCCTTCGCCGCCGCGACCGACAAGGTCGACAGCGCGCAGGACAAGGACGAGACCCTCAAGTCGATCCGCAACAACATCCTGCAGATCGGCCGTCAGCTCACCGGCATCGAGGACATCCGCCGCAAGGCGTACCTCAACGGTGCCCAGCAGACCGTCACCGAGTACAACTCGCTGATCGTCTCGCTCCTCTCGCTCTCCCAGGACATGGCGCAGGCCACCTCCAGCCCGGAGATGATCAAGCGCACGCGCGCCCTGGCGGCCTTCTCCTCCGCCAAGGAGTACGCCTCCATCCAGCGCGCGATCATCGCCGCGTCCCTCCCGGACAGCAGCGAGCGCCAGGGCAAGCTGCTCGAGAACGACCGTCTGTTCGCCCTCTCCGCGCTCCGCGGCGAGAGCCAGTCGAAGAAGACCTTCGAACTCGTCTACCAGGGCAAGCCCGAGGAGCTCCTCGCCGCGCTCGGCGACGGCAACACGGAGATCGGCAGCGCCGACCACTACGCCCGCCGCGTCCTGAGCACCGAGGGTCAGTTCGTCAAGGAGAAGAACCGGTCCTGGATGGACTGGTACGACGCCGACGACACCAAGCTCCAGGCGATGAAGGTCATCGAGCTGACCCTGCTCGAGGACATGGAGCAGAAGGCCCGCGAGCTCAAGAACGAGTCGCAGCAGGACGCCATCATCAACGGTGCCCTGATCCTGCTCGTCCTCGGTGTCTCCCTCGTCGGCGCCTTCGTCATGGCCCGCTCGATGATCCGCTCGCTGCGCCGCCTGCAGGACACCGCGACGCGCGTGGCCCAGGACCGTCTGCCCGAGCTCGTCAAGCAGCTGTCCGAGTCCGACCCGCAGGACGTCGACACGTCCGTGGAGTCGGTCGGTGTGCACACCCGCGACGAGATCGGCCAGGTGGCCGCGGCCTTCGACGACGTGCACCGCGAGGCCGTCCGCCTCGCCGCCGAGCAGGCCCTCCTGCGAGGCAACGTCAACGCGATGTTCACCAACCTCTCGCGCCGTTCGCAGGGCCTCATCCAGCGCCAGCTCTCGCTCATCTCCGAGCTGGAGTCGCGCGAGGCCGACCCGGACCAGCTGTCCTCGCTCTTCAAGCTCGACCACCTCGCGACCCGCATGCGCCGTAACGGCGAAAACCTCCTCGTCCTCGCGGGCGAGGAGCCGGGCCGCCGGTGGACCCGCCCCGTCCCGCTCGTCGACGTGCTCCGTGCCGCGGCGTCCGAGGTGGAGCAGTACGAGCGCATCGAGCTGTCCTCGGTGCCCGGCACCGACGTCGCCGGCCGCGTGGTCAACGACCTCGTGCACCTCCTCGCCGAGCTGCTCGAGAACGCGACCTCGTTCTCCTCCCCGCAGACCAAGGTCAAGGTCACCGGTCACGCGCTCCCCGACGGCCGTGTGCTCGTCGAGATCCACGACACCGGTATCGGCCTGTCCCCCGAGGACCTGGCCGCGATCAACGAGCGGCTCGCCTCGCCGCCGACCGTGGACGTCTCCGTCTCGCGCCGCATGGGTCTGTTCGTGGTCGGCCGCCTGTCCCTGCGACACGGCATCCGCATCCAGCTGCGCCCCTCCGACTCGGGCGGTACGACGGCCCTCGTCATGCTCCCGGTGGACGTCGCCCAGGGCGGCAAGAAGCCGGGTCCGATGCCGGGCCAGGGCGGTCCCGGTGGACAGGGCGGCCCCGGCGGCCAGCCCTCCGTGCCCGGTGCGGGCGCGCGTCCGACCGTGGGCGCGGCCCCGCAGCGCGGCCAGGTCGCCGGTGGCGGCCAGCGTGCCGCCCTGCCCGGACGTGACGGCTCCGCCGGTCAGCAGCGTCCGCAGAGCCAGCAGAACCAGCAGGGTCTCCAGGGCGGCCGGCCCCAGCAGCAGGGCGGTCCCGGTGCTCCCGGATCCCGCCCGCAGGCGGGTCCGACCACGGCCGGTCAGGGCCAGGGTGCCTTCGGTGCCGGTGCGCCGCTGCCGGGCCGTGGCCCGGCCGGCGGTCCGCAGGCCCGTCCGGCGTCCGCTCCGGCCGCGTTCCCCCAGGGCAACGGCTTCGAGCGGCCGCAGCAGCCGCAGCCCCAGCAGGCTCAGCAGGCTCAGGCTCCGCAGCAGCCCGCCGCTCCGGCCCAGCGCGGCCCCCGGCCGCAGCTGCCGCCGCGCGGTGGCGCACCCCGTCCCGAGCTGCCCGGTCCGCAGACCACCAGCTGGGGCGCGGACCAGGCCCGCGGCCACGACGAGCTGTCGGGCCCCGGTTCGACGGCCGAGTTCGCCCGCCCCGATTACAGCGCGCCGCTGCCCCCGGTGGACGGCGGCAACAGCACCACCGGGCAGTTCGAGCGTCCTGACGTACGGGGCCCCCTGAGCCCGTCCGCCACCGGACAGTTCGAGCGCCCTGAGCTGCGCGGCCCCGCGGACCAGTCCACGACCGGGCAGTTCGCCCGGCCGGGCACCCAGGCCCCCCGGCCCGGCGGCCCCGGTGTCGGCGGCTTCGCCCGCCAGCCCCAGGCCCCGCAGCAGCCGCAGCACCAGGCCCCGCAGTCCGGCGGCGAGTACGCCCCCGTACCGCAGGCCCGGCCCGAGGCCCCGCGGCTCCCGCAGGCGCACCGGCCGGAGGCCCTGCCCCCGGCGCAGAGCTCCGGCGACGCCCGCAGCCCGATCTTCGACACGCTGGAGTCGAACTGGTTCCGCGAGGAGGGGCAGCAGCCCCCCGCGCAGGGACAGCCCGCACCCCAGCAGCCGCAGCAGTCCGCTCCGTCGGCCCCTGCTCCGCAGCAGCCGCAGCGCGGCCAGGAGCTCGCGGCGGACCCCGCCTCGGCGACGACCGGCGCCATGCCGACCGTCAGCTGGCGCTCCTCGCCCAACGACGAGCTGATGCGGCAGGCCGAGCGCGTGCGCCAGCCCGCCGCCGGCGGCATCACCACCTCGGGGCTGCCCCGCCGGGTCCCACGGGCGAACCTCGTGGCCGGCACCGCGCAGCAGCAGGCCGAGGCCCAGGCCGGTCCTCAGGTCTCGCGTGCGCCCGACGACGTACGCGGCCGTCTGACCAACCTCCGACGCGGTATCCAGCAGGGTCGTCAGGCCGGCAACAGCGGACCGGCGACCGGCAGTTACCACATCGACCCCACTTACCAGCAGGAGCGATAGTTGAGTTCGATGAGCCAGGCGGCACAGAACCTGAACTGGTTGATCACCAACTTCGTGGACAACACCCCAGGGGTGTCCCACACCGTGGTGGTCTCCGCCGACGGACGGCCGTGGCCTCCGGTCTGACCTCGTTGACCGCCGGGGCCTCCCGGATCTTCGAGGGCGGCGCCGTCAACCAGACCGTGGTCGAGATGGACCGGGGATTCCTCTTCCTCATGTCCGTCTCGGACGGATCCTCGCTGGCCGTACTGGCGCACCCCGAGTGCGACATCGGCCTGGTGGGCTACGAGATGGCCCTCCTGGTGGACCGAGCGGGCAGCGTCCTGACCCCGGACCTGCGCGCAGAGCTCCCGGAGGATCAATGACCCCGCCCCCCGCCTATCCCGATGCGTACGGAGATTCGTACTCGGAAGGCGACCAGCCGCTGGTGCGTCCGTACGCGATGACCGGCGGCCGGACCCGGCCCCGCTACCAGCTCGCCATCGAGGCACTGGTCAGCACCACGGCCGATCCGATGCACCTGTCCGGCCTGCTCCCGGAGCACCAGCGCATCTGCACCCTGTGCCGCGAGGTCAAGTCGGTCGCGGAGGTCTCCGCACTGCTGTCGATGCCGCTCGGTGTCGCCCGGATCCTCGTCGCCGACCTGGCGGAGGCCGGAATGGTGGCCATCCACCAGCCGGGCAATGGAGAGGCCGGCGGCACGCCGGATGTAACGCTGCTCGAAAGGGTGCTCAGTGGCCTTCGGAACATCTAGCGGTGGAGCGGCTCGCTCCACCACCTCCGCGAAGATCGTGGTGGCGGGCGGCTTCGGCGTGGGCAAGACCACGTTCGTCGGCGCCGTCTCCGAGATCAACCCGCTGCGCACCGAAGCCGTCATGACCAGCGCCAGCGCGGGGATCGACGACCTCACGCACACCGGTGACAAGACGACCACCACGGTCGCCATGGACTTCGGCCGCATCACCCTGGACCAGGACCTGATCCTGTACCTCTTCGGTACGCCGGGTCAGGACCGCTTCTGGTTCATGTGGGACGACCTCGTCCGCGGCGCCATCGGTGCGATCGTGCTCGTGGACACCCGCCGTCTCGCCGACTGCTTCCCCGCCGTCGACTACTTCGAGAACAGCGGCCTGCCGTTCGTCGTGGCGCTCAACGGCTTCGAGGGGCACCAGCCGTACACCCCGGAGGAAGTCCGCGAGGCCCTGCAGATCGGCCCCGGCGCCCCGATCATCACGACCGACGCCCGCCACCGCGCGGACGCCAAGAGCGCGCTCATCACGCTCGTCGAGCACGCCCTGATGGCACGGCTCAAGTAACACGTTTTCAACTGCCGCGCGTGAGGGGCGGGCTGTGTCTTGCGACACGGCCCGCCCTTCTGCTTCATAACGTTTCGACAGAGAATTGAAGCCAGGTGGACACAGGGTGCGTTCGGTTGGTGCCCCTACGTTCACAACTCCGCCGATTTTTGCCGCAGGAAGCTCTTTATGTCCGATTTATGCGGGGCATAAGGCTCTAGGAATGGCCGATTTCAACTGTTTGGAACACGGCCGTTAACCGTGCTGGAATTCAACGAACTAGCTAGTAGCACCGCCGAGAGGTTGTTGGTCGAGTGAGGCGAAGCATCACGAGCCCCGCGGATGAACCCGCGCGCGGCAACTTCACCCCGCCGCCGCGAGCGGCCGCGTCGCCCGTCGACGTGCCCGTGGAACCACCCGCGCGCAGCGGCAGCACCAGCAGGTTCTCGCCCCGCAACTGGCGTGTGCCGACCCGTCTGAACGCGATCCTGCTCGTCCCCGTCCTCGTCGGACTGGTCATGGGCGGCTTCCAGGTGAAGGGCTCCATCGACACCTGGAACGAGGCCAAGGACGCCGAGAAGATAGCCAGGGTCGTCCAGGCCTCTTCCGAGTACAGCCAGGCACTGCTCAACGAGCGTGACCTCAGCGCGGAGCCGCTGCTGAGCGGCAACGCCAAGAGCGAGGTCGTCACCACGGCGTACGCGGCGACCAACACGGCCAAGGCGAAGTTCGACAAGGCCGTCCAGGACATGCCCAAGCAGCAGGGCCTGGAGCGCCGTCTGGAGCTCTTCCGCGCGGAGGAGCCCAAGCTGGAGCAGGTGCGCAAGACCGCGTACCAGGCCCAGATCGAGAGCGCCAAGAAGAACCTCCCCAACTCGGCGGGCCCCATCCCGACCGAAGAGGGCTACGTGCTGGTCCAGCACTACCTCATGCAGTTCGCCAACGAGCTGGGCCTCGGCACCGGCAACGTGACCTCCTACGGCCGCATGGTCTACGCGATCCAGCTGGCCAAGGCCGCGAACTCGCTCCAGCGCTCGGTCGGCACGCACCTGCTGGTGCGCCCGAGCACGGACGAGAACATCCGCAAGGCCCAGCTGGTCGCCTTCTCCTCCTACGCCTACCTCGAAGAGATCGCCATCGGCGAGTACGTCGCGGCGGGCACCGAGGAGGACGTGAACCGCCTCAAGGAGGTCATGGGCAAGAAGTCGCAGGAAGGCGCCGTCAAGCTCGCCGAGGCCAAGACGGCCGCCGAGCAGGCCGGTGTCCGCTTCGTGCCGCCGCCCGTGGTCAACAACTCCCCGCTCACCGGCATGACCGAGGCGATCGCCCGCGGCGACAACAAGAAGAAGCTGACGGACGAAGGCACCACGCCGACGGCCTGGCAGTACGCCGCCACCGCCAAGTTCGACGGCTACGCCGAGATCGAGAAGGAACTCCTCGACAAGGCCGTCACGGACACCATCGCGATCTCCGACGACGCCCGCAACGACGCCATCATCAACGGCGCCATCGTCGTGATCGCCCTGCTCGCGGCCTTCATCCTGGCCGGCATGATGGCCCGCCAGATGAGCCGCGCGATGTCGCACCTGCGCACCGCCGCCTTCGAGGTCGCCGAGCAGCGTCTCCCGGCCCTCGTCGACCAGCTCTCGCGCACCGATCCCGGCAAGGTCGACACCCGGGTCATACCGATCCCGATCAACTCCCAGGACGAGATCGGCGAGGTCGCCCGGGCCTTCGACCAGGTCCACCAGGAAGCGGTACGGCTCGCCGCCGAGCAGGCCCTCCTGCGAGGGAACGTCAACGCGATCTTCACGAACCTCTCCATGCGCAACCAGTCGCTGATCGAGGGCCAGCTGACCCTCATCACCGACCTGGAGAACAACGAGGCGGACCCGGACCAGCTGGAGAACCTCTTCCGCCTGGACCACCTGGCCACCCGTATGCGCCGCAACGGCGAGAACCTCCTCATCCTCGCGGGTGAGGAACCGGGCCGCCGCTGGGACCAGCCGGTCCCCCTCGTCGACGTCCTGCGCGCCGCCTCCTCCGAGGTGGAGCAGTACGAGCGCATCGAGCTCTCGGGCGTCTCCGAGGCCGAGATCCACGGCCAGGCCGTGACCGACCTCGTGCACCTGCTGGCCGAGCTCCTGGAGAACGCCACCACGTTCTCCTCCCCGCAGACCAAGGTCCGGGTGAACGCCACGCGTCTGCCCGACGGCCGCGTGATGGTCGAGATCCACGACAAGGGCATCGGCCTCACCGCCGAGGACTTCGCGGACATCAACCACAAGCTGGCCAACCCGCCGACCGTGGACGCCGCGATCTCCCAGCGCATGGGCCTGTTCGTGGTCGGCCGGCTGGCGGACCGCCACAGCATCCGCGTCCAGCTGCGCCCCTCGGGCGAGGCGGCCGGCACCACCTCGCTGGTCATGCTCCCCGACGCCATCACCCACGGTGGCGGTGGCGAGGGCATTCCGGACGACGACTTCACGGTCTCCTCGATCATTCCGGAGCAGCAGAGCCAGCAGTCCGCCCCGCTGCGCACCGCCGCCGAGCTCGGGTTCGACGACTCCCGCTACGACCAGCAGGGCGCCGAGGGCCACGAGCTGGACCCCGTGGGCCGGTCCCTGGGCGCCGAGGAGCGACGGGCCGCGCTGAAGGCCCAGGTCTCCTTCCCGCAGGACCAGCAGTACGGCACGGGCACCGACCCGTCCGCCCAGGGCTATCCGGAACCCCAGCCTGAGCACGGCTACCAGCCGTACCAGGGCTACGAGCAGCAGCCCGGGCAGGGTTACGACGCTCCGTACGAGGCTCCCGACGAGTTCGCGGCCCAGCCGGGCTACGAGGCCTACCCCCAGCAGGGATATGGCTATCCGGAAGCCGACTACCAGGACCAGCAGCAGGGCGCCGCGAGCTACGACGACGGCTACGAGTCCCAGTCGGAGCAGGCCGAGTGGCCCGAGCAGAACGGCTACCCGGCGGGCTACCAGCAGAATTACGGGACCGAATCGGAATCCCAGGTCGGTCCCGAACAGGCCCCGGAACGCGTAGGCTTCGACCGTCCGGGCGCCGCTGCCGACACCGGCCACCAGATGACCGGAGCGGGCCTGCCGCGTCGCGGCAGCCAGCAGCAGTGGCAGCCGGCACAGCAGGAAGCGGAGTCCACCGGATCCCTCTTCGAGCAGCGGCCGCAGCGTCAGCAGCAGCCCGCCGCCCCGGAGCAGGCCCCGGAGGAGACGGAAGGCACGGCGGCCTGGCGCTCACGCAACGACGAGCGCTGGCAGCAGGCCGGAAAGCTCCGTGAGCCGAAGGCGGGCGGGGTCACCCCGTCCGGTCTCCCTCGGCGGGTACCCAAGGCCAACCTGGTCGAGGGCACCGCGGAGTCGACCCCTCAGGGCGGCCCTCAGGTCTCCCGCGCCCCGGAGGACGTCCGTGGCAGGTTGAGCAACCTGCGGCGGGGTGTCCAGCAGGGACGCAACGCGGGTTCCGAGCAGTCAAGTAACAGCTATGACCAGGAGCGTTAGTGTGAGCCCGATGAGCCAGGCGGCACAGAACCTGAACTGGTTGATCACCAACTTCGTGGACAACACCCCAGGGGTGTCCCACACCGTGGTGGTCTCCGCCGACGGACGCGGCCGTGGCCTCCGGTCTGACCTCGTTGACCGCCGGGGCCTCCCGGATCTTCGAAGGCGGCGCCGTCAACCAGACCGTGGTCGAGATGGACCGGGGATTCCTGTTCCTCATGTCCGTCTCGGACGGATCCTCGCTCGCGGTGCTCGCGCACCCCGAGTGCGACATCGGCCTGGTGGGCTACGAGATGGCCCTCCTGGTGGACCGAGCGGGCAGCGTCCTGACCCCGGACCTGCGCGCAGAGCTCGACATCCTTATGGCGGCGCGCAGCAGCAGCCGCAGGGTGGGCACGACCAGAACCGCTTCAACTTCCCCTCCTCCCCCAGCCGGCCCGTGCCGGAGCACAACCCCTACCAGCAGCAGCCGTACGGTCAGCCCCAGCAGCAGCCCCAGATGCCTGCGCAGCAGCCTCCGCGTGCTGCGCGGCAGCCCGCTCCGAAGGCTCACAACCCGCTGGTGCGTCCGTACGCGATGACCGGCGGCCGTACTCGGCCGCGCTACCAGCTCGCCATCGAGGCGCTGGTCAGTACCACGGCAGACCCCGCGCGGCTGCAAGGGCAGTTGCCCGAGCACCAGCGCATCTGCCACCTGTGCCAGGAGATCAAATCCGTCGCGGAGATCTCGGCACTTCTCTCCATTCCTCTTGGTGTCGCCCGCATCCTCGTCGCCGACCTGGCGGAGGCGGGCCTTGTCGCCATTCACCAGCCCGGCGGCGACGAGTCTGCCGGCGGCCAGCCAGATGTGACACTGCTCGAAAGGGTGCTCAGTGGACTTCGCAAGCTCTAACGGAGGTTCTGCCGGAGGGGCACCGCGCTCCACCACCTCCGCGAAGATCGTGGTGGCGGGCGGCTTCGGCGTGGGCAAGACCACGTTCGTCGGCGCGGTCTCCGAGATCAACCCGCTGCGCACCGAAGCCGTCATGACCAGCGCCTCCGCCGGGATCGACGACCTCACCCACACCGGTGACAAGACGACCACCACGGTCGCCATGGACTTCGGCCGCATCACCCTGGACCAGGACCTGATCCTGTACCTCTTCGGTACCCCCGGTCAGGACCGCTTCTGGTTCATGTGGGACGACCTCGTCCGCGGCGCCATCGGCGCCGTCGTCCTCGTGGACACCCGCCGTCTCGCCGACTGCTTCCCCGCCGTCGACTACTTCGAGAACAGCGGCCTGCCGTTCGTCATCGCCCTCAACGGCTTCGACGGGCACCAGCCGTACACCCCGGAGGAAGTCCGCGAGGCCCTGCAGATCGGCCCGGACGCCCCGATCATCACGACCGACGCCCGCCACCGCGCGGACGCCAAGAGCGCGCTCATCACGCTCGTCGAGCACGCCCTGATGGCACGCCTGCGGTAGGTCGCGCCCACCGCCTGTGGGAAGGCCCCCGCGTCAGCCGACGCGGGGGCCTTCGCCGTTCTGCGGCCGTTCTGCGGCCGTTCTGCGGCCGTTCTGCGGCCGTTCTGCGGCCGTTCTGCGGCCGTTCTGCGGCCGATGTGCGCGTCGCGCCTTTGCC
This sequence comes from Streptomyces xanthophaeus, assembly GCF_000725805.1. GTDB lineage: Bacteria > Actinomycetota > Actinomycetes > Streptomycetales > Streptomycetaceae > Streptomyces > Streptomyces xanthophaeus. The sequence goes on from NZ_JOFT01000027.1 coordinate 179,617, forward strand.
CGCCGCGCATGCCGAAGGCCCCGCACCCCCTGGAGGGGTGCGGGGCCTTCGGTGCGTGCTAGGGCTGTCAGCCCTGCCAGCTGTGCGGGGCGCGGAAGCCCGGGGTGCGCTCCAGGCGGCGCCAGCCGGCCTGGGAGCGGGGGATGCGGACCGAGGTCTCGGGGGTGGCGGCGGCACGGGCGAGCAGGATCGCGGTGATCGCGGCCAGCTCCTCGGGCTCGGCGTTGCCCTTCTCGACGCGCAGCAGGGTGTCCGTGGCGTTGCTCATGGGGTGGCAGGTCTCCTTCGCGGTTACTGCGGCGGGTTGCCGTGCTTGCGGGACGGCAGATCGGCGTGCTTGTTGCGGAGCATCGCGAGGGCGCTGATGAGCACCTCGCGGGTCTCTGCGGGGTCGATGACGTCGTCGACGAGGCCGCGCTCGGCCGCGTAGTACGGGTGCATCAGTTCGGCCTTGTACTCCTTGACCATGCGGACGCGCATGGCCTCGGGGTCCTCGGCGTCCGCGATCTGCTTGCGGAAGATGACGTTGGCCGCGCCTTCGGCGCCCATGACGGCGATCTCGTTGGTGGGCCAGGCGTAGGTGATGTCGGCGCCGATGGACTGGGAGTCCATGACGATGTACGCGCCGCCGTAGGCCTTGCGCAGGATCAGCGAGATCCGCGGGACCGTGGCGTTGCAGTAGGCGTAGAGCAGCTTGGCGCCGTGGCGGATGATGCCGCCGTGCTCCTGGTCGACGCCCGGCAGGAAGCCGGGGACGTCCAGCAGGGTGATGATCGGGATGTTGAAGGCGTCGCAGAGCTGCACGAAGCGCGCGGCCTTCTCGGACGCGTGGATGTCCAGCACGCCGGCCAGGTGGCCGGGCTGGTTGGCGACGATGCCGACGACCTGGCCGTCCATCCGGCCCAGGGCGCAGATGATGTTGCGGGCCCAGCGCTCGTGGATCTCCAGGACGTCGCCCTCGTCGACGAGCTCCTCGATGACCTTGAGCATGTCGTAGGGACGGTTGCCGTCGGCGGGCACCAGGTCCAGCAGGACCTCCGAGCGGCGGTCGGCCGGGTCGGTCGTCTCGTGGACCGGGGGGTTCTCCCGGTTGTTGGAAGGCAGCATCGAGATGAGGAACCGGACCTCGGCGATGCAGGTCTCCTCGTCGTCGTACGCGAAGTGCGCGACGCCCGAGGTCTCGGCGTGCACGTCCGCGCCGCCGAGCCCGTTCGTACCCGGCGAGCGCCGAGACGCCCTCCTGGATACGGGCGCCCGCGCCGTCGTTCAGCGAGACCAGCGGGGCACCCGCCGCGATGGCCATGTCCATGATCTTGTGGATCTTCGTGGCATGGGCCTCGCCCAGCGCCCCGCCGAAGATCCGGAAGTCGTGCGCGTAGACGAAGACCGTCCGGCCCTCGACCGTGCCCCAGCCCGTGATCACACCGTCGGTGTAGGGCTTCTTGGACTCCAGGCCGAACCCGGTGGCCCGGTGCCGGCGCAGCTGCTCGACCTCCTTGAAGGAACCTTCGTCGAGGAGGAGAGCGATGCGCTCACGCGCCGTCAGCTTGCCCTTGGCGTGCTGGGTTTCGGTCGCCCGGTCACTGGGGCCGCGACGCGCCTGCTCGCGCAGGGAGTGCAGCTCGGCGACGCGCCCTCGGGCGTCGGTCGGCTCGCTCGGAGTCTGGTCCACAACGGTCATGTACCGACCTTACGAAGCCGTACCTGAAAAACCTCCGTTGGTTCCACACAGTCTCGGCCGTGTTCCGCTGTCCGGCCCGGACAGAACCGCCGAACGATGCATCGACTCCACCAGCCGGGACCTTCGACCTTTGTGGGGTCGCCACAAAACCTGCCGACGCGCGGCAGAGAAGTTGAAATTTGAACGGAATGGGTCTAGCGTCATTCTCGTTGAACATTCAACGAACATCCGGGCAGCACACTACCGAGGAGCAAGCCATGGGTCTCTTCACCCGCCGCAACCAGGAGTCTCAGATCAAGGACGGCGCCACCGCCGTCGCCACGCTCGACGTGGACCCGGCGCTCGCCGCGCTCACCGGGGACTACGTCATCGACGCGGCCCACAGCAGCATCGGCTTCACCGTCCGCCACGCGATGGTCACCAACGTCCGCGGCTCCTTCACCGAGCACGAGGGCACCCTGCACCTGGACGGCAGCGACCCGGCCCGCTCCACGGCCTCCATCGACGTCAAGATCGCCTCCGTGGACACCGGCATCGCCGACCGCGACGGGCACCTGCGCGGCAGCGACTTCTTCGACGCCGAGGTCTTCCCCCTGATGACCTTCCGCTCCAGCGAGGCGCGCCAGCTCGGCGGGGACGCGTACCGCATCACCGGTGAGCTGACCATCAAGGACGTCACCCGCCCGCTCTCCGTGGACCTGGAGTTCAACGGCTCCGCCACCGACGTCTACGGCGCCGAGCGCGTCGGCTTCGAGGGCAGCGCCGAGATCCTGCGGTCCGACTGGGGCCTGACCTGGAACGCCGCGCTGGAGGCCGGCGGCGTGATGGTGAGCGACAAGGTGAAGCTCACCTTCGACATCTCGGCCGTCAAGCAGGCCTGAGGCCTAGAAGCCGCCACCGCCGTCGAACCCGCCGCCTCCGTCGAAGCCCCCTCCGCCGCCGAAGTCACCACTGCCGCCGAAGTCGGAGGGGTTGAAGTCGGCCCCGGAGACGTCCCCGCCCTCGAAGCCCGCGCCGCCGCCGAAGTCGGAGGCGTAGGCGGGGCTGGACATCATCGAACCGAGCATCGTGCCCATGAGCAGGCCGGGCAGGATGCCGCCGCCGAAGTAGCCGCCGGCCCAGGGACCGTACGCCGGGCCGGCGTCGTAGTAGGGGCGCGGCCCGCGCTCGGTGTCGACCGTGCGCACCGCCGGGTCCAGGCCGTCGCGCAGCCGCACGGCGTCCGCCGCGCAGACGGGCACCGTACGGGAGGCACCGCCCGCCGGGGCCCAGGTGGCGTCCTCGGTGCTCGGCCCGTGGCGCGGGTCGAAGAAGCAGGGCATCCGGCGCTCCGGCAGCGGCTTGCCCTGGCGGCGCGCGTCGAGGCTGGCGAGGGCGTACCGGCCGTCCTCCAGGGCCTGGGTCACCCCCGTGACCTCCTCGGGGCGCTGCACCCGGGCCATGATCTGCTTGGCCTTCTCGTAGGAGTCGAGGCCCTGCTCGTAGTCCTTGCGCATGGCGTCGTCCGCCCCGGGCTCGGCGGGATGGAAGTCGAGGCGTTCCAGCTCCTCGCCGAAGGCCGTGATGTCCTCGTCCACGACCACGGACAGCCGGGCCACCGCCTCGCGCCGGGTCTCTTCCTTCTTCTTCTGATTGCGCCGGACCAGCGTGTACGCGCCCGCGCCGCCGACCACGGCCACCGCGCCGAGGGCGATCAGGGCGCCGACCGGGGCGCCGTCGTCCGCCGCGGCCGTCCCCCAGGAGGCGGGTGCGCTGCCCTTGGCCTGGCTGAGGGCCTGGTCCACGAAGGTGTTCAGCTGGGTGCTCGCGTCCACCGGCCCGCCGGCCTTCACCGAGGCCGTGAGGTTGCGTACGGCGTTGGACGGCATGACGGCCGGGTCGGCGCCCGCGCTGAACCCGTCGCCGAGCCGGACCGCGTAGAGCCCGGTGATGCCCGTCTGGGCGCGCACCGCGGACAGCAGCCCCTCGGCCGGGTACTCGGCCGTGGCGGGCAGCACCGCGACGAACACGGGCTTCCCGGCGTCCTTGATCTTCTGTGCCAGCGCGTCCGCGTCCGCCTGCGACAGCTGCGCCGCGGCGCCCGGGTCGACGTAGACGGGGCCCTCCTTGAGGGCCTCCGCCACGGCGGCCGGTCCGGTGGCGGCCGACGCCTGCGGGGCGACCGCGACGGCGGTCGCCGACAGGGCGAACAGCAGACCGGAAAGTACGGATATCAGCCTGGTCCTCATAACCATGACGCTACCCGAACCGGAACTTTCCTGTGTGAACAGGACATAAGGGCATTGCTACTCGGCGGGTTCCACTCCGGCGCGCAGGAGACCGTAGGTGAAGGCGTCTTCCAGGGCCTGCCAGGAGGCCGCGATCACGTTGGGGGCCACGCCGACCGTGGACCAGTCGCGGACCCCGTCCGAGGTGGAGACCAGGACGCGGGTCGTGGACTCCGTACCGTGCGTGCCCTCCAGGATGCGGACCTTGTAGTCGACCAGCTCGAACTTGGCCAGCTGCGGGTAGAAGCGCTCCAGGGCGACCCGCAGGGCCCGGTCCAGTGCGTTGACCGGGCCGTTGCCCTCGGCGGTCGCGACGATGCGCTCGCCCTTGGCCCACAGCTTGACCGTGGCCTCGTTGGCGTGGGTGCCGTCCGGGCGGTCCTCGACGATCGCCCGCCAGGACTCGATGCGGAAGTACTTGCGGGCCCGCCCCTCGGCCTCGGCGCGGAGCAGCAGCTCGAAGGAGGCGTCGGCCGCCTCGTAGGTGTAGCCCTGGAGCTCGCGCTCCTTGACCCGCTCCACGACCCGGGAGATCAGTGCGCGGTCCCCGCCCAGGTCGACGCCGAGCTCCTTGCCCTTGAGCTCGATGGAGGCGCGGCCCGCCATGTCGGAGACCAGCATCCGCATGGTGTTGCCGACCCGCTCGGGGTCGATGTGCTGGTAGAGGTCCGGGTCCACCTTGATGGCCGAGGCGTGCAGGCCCGCCTTGTGCGCGAAGGCGGAGACGCCGACGTAGGGCTGGTGGGTGGAGGGGGTGAGGTTGACGACCTCCGCGATGGCGTGCGAGATCCGGGTCATCTCGGCGAGCGCGCCGTCGGGGAGGACCTTGCGGCCGTACTTGATCTCCAGGGCGGCGACGACCGGGAAGAGGTTGGCGTTGCCCACGCGCTCGCCGTAGCCGTTGGCGGTGCACTGGACGTGGGTGGCGCCCGCGTCGACGGCGGCCAGGGTGTTGGCGACGGCGCAGCCGGTGTCGTCCTGGGCGTGGATGCCCAGGCGGGCGCCGGTGTCGGCGAGGACGGTCGCGACGGTGGCCGTCACCTGCGCGGGCAGCATGCCGCCGTTGGTGTCGCAGAGGATGACGACGTCGGCCCCGGCCTCGTGGGCCGTGCGGACGACGGCCTTGGCGTACTCCGGGTTGGCCCGGTAGCCGTCGAAGAAGTGCTCGCAGTCCACGAAGACGCGGCGGCCGCGCTCGACCAGGTGGGAGACGGTGTCGCGGACCATCTCCAGGTTCTCGTCGAGCGTGGTGCGCAGCGCCAGCTCGACGTGGCGGTCGTGGGACTTGGCGACGAGGGTGATCACGGGGGCGCCCGACTCCAGCAGGGCCCGCACCTGCGGGTCCTCGGCGGCCGAGCCGCCGGCCCGGCGGGTCGCGCCGAAGGCGACCAGCTGGGCGTTCTTGAAGTCGATCTCGGCGCGGGCCCGCGCGAAGAACTCGGTGTCGCGGGGGTTGGCACCGGGCCAGCCGCCCTCGATGAAGCCCACTCCGAAGTCGTCCAGGTGCCGGGCGATCGTCAGCTTGTCCGCGACGGTGAGGTTGATGCCCTCGCGCTGGGCGCCGTCGCGCAGGGTGGTGTCGAAGACGTGGAAGCTGTCGTCCAGGCCCCCGGACAGCACAGTGGCCGCCTCTGGTGTCGTCGTCATGCTGATCTGACTCCTGTCGGATGAGTGGTTCCGGAGACCCGGGATCCACTGCCCCCATCATCGCGTGCGTTCACGTCCCGGCAGGGATGGTGCCGGGAAACGAAAAAACCTCTCGCGGGTGCGAGAGGTTTGCGCGCGGGTCTGGGGCACGTAGCCGCTTTCCGCGAAGGTCTTCCACGGTTCAGCGGCCACTGAGGACCGGCGCGCTGCTGGCGATAATCATGAGCTGAGCAGGCACGTCCGCAGTGTGCCACAACGGCTGCGGGGCGCGGACACGGATCTCACCATGCGGGCACCCGCGCGTCGCACGGGCGGGACGGGCCCTCAGCCGCGCGGGGCGAGGGTGTCCGTGAGGAACTCGCGGACGTGCTCCAGGATGGCGCCGCGGTCCAGCGTCGGCAGGCCCACCGCCAGCTGGATGCTGAATCCGTCCAGGAGGGCCCGGATGCGGGCCGCGACCCGGTCGGCGTCCACCGGGCGGAACTCGCCGCGCGAGATGCCCTCGGCGAGCAGGGCGACCAGGTCGCGGTGCCAGGCGCCCTCGATGGCCGCCTGCCGCTCGCGTTCCCGCGCGCCGGCGTTCTGGGACCGGTTCCAGACCTCCAGCCAGAGCGTCCAGTGCGGATCGCGGGCCCGGGTGGGCACGTACAGGTCCACGTACGCCTGCAGGCGCTCGACGACCGGGCCGCGGCGGGCGAGCAGCGCCCGCCGCTCGGTGCCCAGGGCCGCCTCGCTCCACTCCAGGGTCTGCAGCAGGAGCTCGTCCTTGCTGCGGAAGTAGTAGAGGAGGTGGCCGCTGCTCATGCCGACCTCGCGGCCCAGCCCGGCCATGGTCAGCCCTTCGAGACCGCGTTCGGCGATCGTGGCCATGGCGGCGACGAGTACGTCCTCGCGCGGGGGCGCGTTCTTGCGCGCCGCCCGTACCGGTACTCCGCCCGCCGCCATGTGCCCACTCCTCGTCGGTCGGCCGCCGGTCCCCGTGCTCAGACCTTCGGCTGCTGCTGGGTGATGCAGTGGATACCGCCACCCCCGGCGAAAATCGTACGTGCGTCAACGAGGGTCACGGTCCGCTCCGGGAACAGTCCGCGGAAGATCTCGGCCGCTTCCTCGTCGCGCGGGTCGTCGAACGAGCACAGGACGACGCCGCCGTTGCACAGGTAGTGGTTGATGTACGAGTAGTCCACCCACTCCCCGTCCTCCTCCAGCACGGTCGGCGCCGGGATCTCCACGACCTCCAGCTGCCGGCCGCGGGCGTCGGTGGACGCCCGCAGGATGGCGGCGATGGTCTTGCACCGCTCGTGGTCCGGGTGGGCCGGGTCGGGCTGGGTGTGCACCATCACCACACCCGGGCGGGCGAAGGCCGCGACGATGTCCACGTGGCCCTGGGTGCCGTAGGTGCCGTAGTCGCCGGCCAGGCCGTACGGCAGCCAGATCGCCTTGGTGGTGCCGAGGTGCGCGTGGATCTCGGCCTCGACCTGCTGGCGGGTCCAGCCGGGGTTGCGGCCCTCGCCGAGCTGCACGGTGTCGGTGAGGAGCACGGTGCCCTCGCCGTCGACGTGGATGGCGCCGCCCTCGTTGACCAGCGGAGTGCTGTAGGTACGGGTGCCGACGACGTCGGAGACGTGCCGGGCGATCTTCGCGTCGTGGTCCCATCGGGCCCACTCCTGGGCTCCCCAGCCGTTGAAGGTCCAGTCGACGGCGGCGAGCTCGCCCGCGTCGTCGGTCACGAAGGTCGGGCCGATGTCGCGCATCCAGGCGTCGTCGAGCTCCTGCTCGACCAGCTGCACGTCCTCGCCGACGATCGCCCGGGCGTTCTCGGCGTCACCGGGCGAGACCACGAGGGTCACGGGCTCGTACGCGCGCACCGCGCGGGCGACGGCGCCCCAGGCCTCGCGGGCCTCGGCGAGCTCCTGCTCGTTGGTGAAGGTCGGGTTGGGGCTGGGCCAGGCCATCCAGGTGCGCTCGTGGGGCATCCACTCGGCGGGCATCCGGAATCCGTTGTGCACGGGCTTTGCGGTCATGGCAGGGAGGTCCTTACGGGCTGTGCTGACTTAGAGGAAGTACAGGCGGTTGAGGGAGACCGATTCGGCGGCTTCGGAGCGCAGCGGTTCCCCGTCGAGGGAGACGAGGCCGCTGTGCGCGTCCACGTCGACCGCGCCCACCCGGGAGTTGAGGAGCAGGTCGCGGGGGCCGATGCCGCGGGTGCCGCGGACGGCGACCCGGCGCCTGCGGGTGGGCATCTCGTCGCTGCCGAGGGCCGCGGCGGCGGCGGAGACGAAGGCCACCGAGATGTCGGCCGCGGTGGCTCCGTACGCGCCGAACTGCGGCCCGAGGACGAGTGGTTCGCAGGTGTCGGTGGCGGCGTTGGGGTCGCCGGTGACTCCGTACGCGGGGAAACCGGACTTGAGGATGAGCTGCGGCTTGGCGCCGAAGAACTGCGGGCGCCACAGCACGATGTCGGCGAGCTTGCCGACCTCGATCGAGCCGATCTCATGGGCCAGGCCGTGCGCGATCGCCGGGTTGATCGTCAGCTTGGCCATGTACCGCAGCACCCGGGCGTTGTCGTCGCCCTCGCCGTCACCGGCCAGCGGACCC